>CAVYDP010000003.1:0-203252 GCA_963767405.1 uncultured Solirubrobacteraceae bacterium
GCTGAACCGCGAGCACCTCGGGCCAATCTTCGATCTGGCGCAGGAGCTCGGCGTGGAGCGGCTGTGCATCTACCACCTCGCGTACGCTGGCCGTGGCGGCCGGATTCGCCGTCACGACCTCCGCCCGGACCAGACGCGCGAGGCGGTCGAGGAGGTCTTTGACCGCGTCGAAGCGCTTGGTGAGAGCGGCTCGCCGCTTGAGGTGTTGACCGTCGATAACCCCGTGGACAGCGCGCTGCTGCTCATGCGCATCCGGAGTACCCAGCCAGCCCGTGCCGCCGATGTCGAGCGGATGCTGCGATGGAACGGCGGCAATCAGTCCGGTATCGCGATCGCCTGCATCGACCCACAGGGCCTGGTCCACCCCGACCAGTTCTCGTGGTCCACGACGGTGGGCGACGTGCGGCGCCAGCCGTTTGCCGAGATCTGGCATGACGAGAATCCCGCGCTTGCCCCTTACCGGCTCCGTCCCCGTCCCATCGGCGGCCGCTGCGCGAGCTGTACCTTCTTTGGCATGTGCAACGGCGGTCTCAGGGTACGGGCCGAAAGTGCCACCGGCGACCCCCTTGCCCCAGACCCAGCGTGCTATCTGAGCGAGCCGGAGATCGCCGGGTCGGTCGTCGCGGCTTGAGTGGGCACGGCACGGCTCGGGGCGGGCGCGGTCTGCGCAAGAGGACGTGGCTGGTCTGCCACGTCCTTGATGCGGGATGGGGCTAACGGCCAGCGTCGACGCGGGGTCGAGCTTTGAGCCCTCATCGGCGTCACGCCACGTGACTCCACGAGTGCGGGTCGTGCGTCTGCGGCACCCGCTAGCGCATCGCGCCGTGTCGCACAAGTGCCATTTGACGCCGCGCCAAGGTGAGCAGTGACGCTGCGGCAAGTGCGACCGAGGCCCAACGCGCGGAGGCGCCCTTCTACTCCAGGGTCTCGCTCCGTGCCGGGCGGGGGACCCTTGCCGGCGAGGCCGCCGCGCCGGCCACCGCCCGCTTTTGAAGCTCTTGACGGAGATCACTGATCGCCCGCTCTGCAACCCGCGTAACGCGCGCAGCTTGCAACGCAGTCATCGGAATGCGCTGGCCAGTCCGAAGGACGGCAACGCCGACTCGGGGCCACGGGTCATGCCGAGTAAGCTGGAACTCCACCACATCGTCCCAGGCCACTGAGTGCGTCCTCGTAATATTTCGAATCACCAGCCTCTCCGGACGAGCGATCACACGGTGCCACGGATACCGAACAGCGGGAATCGCGAACGCGATCGTCAGCAGACCGTCGAAAACGACCAGTCCCACCTGTTCATGCTGGTCGATGTCGTTGATGACACGCGTCAGGAAGTAAAGCGCCGCAAAGGCAACGATGACCCATACGGCCGCATCGCTACCTCGGTTCCGATATATCTTGGAGTCGGCTCGCGTCACGGTGATCCTCGTCCTCATGTGCGAGCCCTCCGAGCACCGATCTCTTAGGCACCGTGTTCGCCGAGTACCTCACGTGGCAGGACTTTGGAAGCGCCAAGCACCTCAATCGCGATAAGGCGCTCGTCGGCGTCCAGGTCCAGAATGATCGACGCATCTGTTAGATCCGTATCGCACATGATCGACCTCGCAACCCCTCCAAACGGGACCGCCTGGGTCAGATGAATCGTTGCTCCGTCTGACTCGGGGTCGTAGTAACCCGCACCGCCGTCCGTCCTAATCCAAGTTCGCCACTGCTCCTGGGCACGAACGGTGGAGGCCGTCGCCCATACCGCCACCGCCCGCTCCCGACCAACCATTATGGAAGGAGCACGCGGAGAATGACAACCAGAATGCGGTCCAGCGTGTCATAGATCCGACTCCGGAGAGTCAATCGATCGGCTGCCTGTCGCTGGTTCCTATTCCTCAACGCCATGCCTTCGCCTTGTCCAAAGCGCGCGTCGCGCCGGAAAACCCCGGATGAACGATAGCGACTCCACAGCCTGCTCAAGAGCGGCTTGGCTCTCCTGAGCCCTGATCTGCGAGAGCGCGTGCGCGGCTGCCCGCCGCACACGTCCGCTTCGTTCAGACAGCATCGGCTCAAGCGCGGGCACCTCGGTCCGGTGCGGGACTTTCGCCAGCGCGTGGATGATCAACCGCTTGTCGCCAGCGCAAAGTTCGGTGCGCCGGTTCTCCAATGTCGCAGCCAGCGCTGTGATCGCCTGTGGAGTGCCGATCCGCCCCAGCGCCCTAACCGCAAACGTCAAGTGGGGGCCTACTTCGTCTGCAAGGCAGTCGATGAGCGCCTCTATCGCAGCGTCGTTTCCGATCCGTTCGAGCGCGAATACGGCTCTCACACGACTCCGTGGGTCCGAGCAGCGTAAGTTCGCCCGCAGGATCGCGACACTATCCGCGTTTCCAGCCTCCCTGAGCGCTGAAGGCAGCGCACGCCGGTGCTTGATGCTCACGTCCGGCACCTAGCGCTTAGCGTGGGCCCCATCGACGCCACCACAGGTATCCTAGCCCGGATCATTCAGTAACGGTGTGATTGGGGTTGGCGGGGTGTCGCGTCGAGCGCTCGCGGGGGTGGTGGGTGTTTTCGGGCCGGCGCTGTTGAGCGCCTGACGGGGTCGACCGTGCGCTGCCGGGCGTGACCGTCGCGGTTTGCGGGCGCGGTGCGTTGGGGCAGCGGGGCGAGTGTCGTGATTGGTGGTGAGCGGCCGGCGGCGGGGGCGTCAGCCGGCGGGGGCGGGGAGCGCTTTGAGCTTGGCGAACGCGTTGGCGAGCTCTCCTGCCCAGGGCCAGTCGCGTTGCAGGCGAAGGCGGGCGCGGCGGCCGTGGGAGGCGAGTCGGGCAGCGACGTGTAAGAGGCGGTGGCGCAGCCGCTTGGGGGCGGCTTTCGCGAGCGCTCCTTCGAGCAGCAGCGTCCTGCTCCAGGAGAGCAGGTTGTGCGCGATCAGCACGAGCTCCAGCCACACCTGGTTCATGGCGAAGTCTTTGAACGGGAGCTTCGCCAGGCCCGTGTCCTTGTCGTCGCGGATCTGGTTCTCCACGTGGGCGCGCTGGCGCTGGCGGCGCTCGAGCACGGCGATGTCCGGATCGTCTTGGTCGGTGAGCACGCACTGGAAGCGGTAGCCGTCGTGGTCCGTGAAGGAGAGCTGCGCGCCGGGGTGCGGGCGCTCGCGGCGACAGATCAGGCGCGTCCCCTCGGGCCAGCTTGCGAGATCGACCAGGCCGGTCAGCTCGGTGACCTGGCCATTGGCGCGCTCGCCTCCGTCTTGGTGGAGCGCCGGGAGCCAAGCATCGGCGGGCACTTTGAGGATCGCGCAGCGCACGGGCTCGGTCAGGTCATAGCCGACCGAGAAGGCGATCCGCGCCGCTCGGCACCAGTCGGTCAGTTCGTGTGTGGCGCCCGCGGAGGAGGAGCAGATCCGATCCGAGGCTGGAGAGCCTCTTCGGCGACCGTGATCTGATCGACGGCTGTGTTCGCGCCCGCGTTGCCTGGCCTGAGCAGCCCGGCGAGCGCCTCACTGGACTCATCGCAATAGGCCATCAGTGGATGGAAGCCGAACCCGCCCTTGAAGTTCCCGGCCGCCCCGTCCTTCTCAGAGTGCGAGTTCACGAGCGTCGCGTCCAGCTCGATCGTCACCCGCTCGGGCTTCACGCCCAGCTCCCAGGCGTGGGCCCGTGCCTTCGCATGCGCCTCTCGCAACCCCTCGATCAGCACCGGCTCGGCGGCGATCGCCTCGATCACCCGATACGCCGTCGAGTCCGAGGCCACATCTCCGAACAGCGCCGGCTGATCGCGCAGCCCAGCCAGGTCCGAGACGCACTCACCGCCGTCGGCGAGCATCACCGCGAGATCGCGAACCACCCGGCCCGGATCATGCCCGCCACGGCGCTCACGCATGTCCGCCAGGCCCCTCGACAGCTCCTCGGTCAGCCCGGCCTTGTCCGCCAGCCGGGAGATCAGCGCGCTGCCGGCATGCGAGACCAAACCCTCTCCGTCCGCCGTGACGTCTACCGTGAAATCGCGGCCATCGTGCTGCACCCTCAAGGTGATCCTCCTGAGCTCGGGAACAGGACTTCAGCAACCCCGATTCTCCAAGCTCAGCCGGACATTTCCGCGCCCCCGCCAGCCGGGGGCGCGGTCGTTAACGAATGATCCGGGCTAACGGCGAGGATACCTTCGGCGGCGACGGACAAGCTGTCCGCGCCAGCCCAGCAGCGTCCGCAGAGTGACGCTCGCGCAGCAAGGAGCGCGACAACGCGGCCAGCAGCGCCGGGCCCACCCGGTGGGCTCCCTCGGGCCCGATGTTCGGAGACGGTGCGCTTGGATAGGGTGGTCAGGAAAATCCCGTTCTTTGGAGTTGGGCAGCCGACTCCGTCTGCTGGAGATTGAGTGAGGCCACGGATTCACATGGGAAGACGTGATGCCGGACGGCGCTGACGGTAAAGCGACCGCACCGACGGCAACATCGGACGGAGCGTCGAGCACAGGCGGCTTCCTCAGCCGGCTCAGCGAGTTGGCTTGGCGAGCCCTGCCGGCAATAGGCAGCGCGATCGGCTTCGTCGGCTTTGTGGCGATCGTTGGGGGGGCCATTGAGTGGATTCGCTTCGACGCGGCACAGCTGCCGGCGACGCAGGCTGTCCTAGCCGTGCCGAAGCAGGAACTCGTCGTCGTCGGTGCGCTCGCGCTGAGCGTGTTCGTCTTTGGTGCGGTCCTCGCCGTCCTCGCGGTCTATCTGATCGACAGCGAGGGGAACGCGACCCCGCAGACTGCGCGTGGATTGATCGCACTCGGCGTGATCGAGATGAGCGTGACGCTGCTCTTCATCGGACGCCATGCTTTCGGCAAATACCTCTGGCTCGGTGTCTGGTTGATCCTGATCCTGTTCGTCGCCGGCTATTTCGTGGGGCTCGTGATGCGGGACTTCCGGCGCCGCACGAAGGTCAAGCACGCGCGAGGGCGCGTGCTTCGCGCGCAGGCGGCAGTTGCGGCCGCAGCCGATGCTCAAGTCGCCGCAGACCTCACGGCTCAGCACGACGACAGCGCAAAGAGCACAGAAACACTCGCACAAGCAAGGGGCGCGACCCAGAGAGCGCGCAGCGAGTTCGAGCGAGCGATCGAGGAATGGAGATTCGCAGCCGAAAGGGTCGTCGACCTTCAACGAGGTGTGTCGCGCAAATACACCCTCAACGTGATCGACCGGGAGCTCAAGAAGGTCCGGGATCTCGCGACAGAGACGCCCACTATCGTCGAGACCGAGGCGGCTCTGGACGACGCCGAACGTGCGCTGGGACACGCTTATTGGGCGGCGTACGGTCAAGCGGTCGAAGCAACTCCAAGACAGATCCATGACAACCAGCCCACCGGCTCCGGTCGTAAGTGGGTTGTTGGCTTGGCTGCACTCGCCGCAGCCATACTGATCTGCGTTGGTTTCGGCGTCCTCGCCGAGGAACTTTCATGGACGGCGATCCTTTTCGTCGTCGTCGCGATGCTCACGGTGATGAACGTCCTCGTAGCGCGCGCGACGGATAGGTTCCCTCTGTACGGCATCGCCGTGTTCTTTTCGGTGCTGATGTTCGGCGCCGCGCTGACGATCGCGCGAACGCTGCACAAGCCGAAGGTGCAGCCAATCGCGCTAGTCCGCAAGGGCGACGAAATCGGCATCTGCGGCGTGTACATCACGCAGACGAGCGATCGCGTGTATATCGGGCGGCTCCCGCTCGAAGGCCGCGGCGAGCGGGCTACGAGGCCCAGCCTGATCTTCTGGGTTCCGACTAGCAACGTCGAACTTGTAAGCGAGGGGCAGTACGAGCCGGTCGGGCCGAGTTTCCCGCGGATGGCCGAGGCGATGCTCGCGCGACTGTATGACGATCGCGCCGAAGAAGCGCCGCCCACGCTAAAGAACACGACCATCACACGAGTCGCCGGTAGCGCGGCGTCGGACGAGCAGATAACGACGGCCAGCGAGACTCCGCCGACCAAGCAACGGCCGAGACGCCATCCGCATGTGACCCTCTCGGGTCAGAGCTGCACGGCGCAACAGCACATCGACCCATAGCACCCGGTCGACAGCCATCCGAGCGGTCTCGGGCGCTAGTGCGTGAGATGCCCTCCGATCACCGGCGATGCACCCTGAGGTCCCGCCGCCGGACACTCGGCCATTGTGCAGAGAAGGCTCGAAATGGACCAACTCGGAGGCGAACCGCCTACGGCTTCTGGCGAACCACGTCGGCGGCCCTTTTTCGCATCTCGCGCCCGATCGGCTCCAGCAGCACCTCAAGGAGGCGATCCAGGAGGAAATCGGGGTTCGCACTTTGTCCCGACCTCTCCGTACGACCGGCGGTCGATAGGCTGTCGCCCGTGGAGCGAGAGCAACTACGAGCCCTCCAAACGCCGCTGAAGGAGCGCTACCGCTCGGAGCCCGACGCCGCGCAAATCACGCTGTCGGCGACCGGCTCGCTTGGAGACGGCGTCTCCTGCTCGGTCAAGACAGGCAGGGCGATCGCCGAGGCCGGGCTGCATCCCGCCTCCGGCGGCGACGGCAGTTTGCTCTGCTCCGGCGACATGCTGCTCGAGGCACTCGTCGCGTGTGCTGGCGTGACACTGCGCGCTGTGGCCACGTCGCTCGGGATCGTGGTCGCTTCGGGCCGGGTGCGCGCCGAGGGCGACCTCGACTTTCGTGGGACTCTCGGGGTGGATCGAGACGCTCCGGTGGGGTTCTCGGCGATCCGCCTCTCCTTCGATCTGCAGACAGACGCCGACGAGGAGCAGCGGGCGACACTCGAGCGACTCACCGAGCGCTACTGCGTCGTCTACCAGACGATCGCCGGCTCGCCGACGCTCACGACGTCTGTGGCCCGCGTCTGAGCGGGGGTCGACGGCGGCCGGCGAAGCGCCGCGCGTGTTCTCAAGCAACTCTTACGCCGCTTGGGCAGCGGATGTGGCACCCTTCCCGCCTCGATACCCGCGGGCGTGACCGGCGCCGGCACGGGTCGTCCTGCACTCGCACATGCGCCGCAACGCACTCGTCATCCTGGTCCTCGCCGCACTTGCATGGCTCGTGCTGGCGATCGTGCTGGACTCCCCCAGCCTGAAACTGCTGTCGGGCTCGAGCGCCCGCGCCGGCGTCTCGCCCCCGTGCCTGCCGGCCACGCTGGGGCACACAGCCGCGCTGCCGGGCACCGACGTGGCCGTCTCGCCCGCGCCGGAAGCGGGTACGGCCAACCCCCACACCCGGATCAGCTTCCTGGGCGTGCCGGCAGCGCAGATCCGCGAGGTCTCCGTTGTGGGCCGGCGCAGCGGCCGTCATTCCGGCCGCCTTCAGGGCTACTCGCAGGGTGACGGCGCGAGCTTCGCGCCCGACGCCCCGTTCGACGCCGGCGAGGGCGTCGCCGTGAGCGCCGTGATCGGGGCGAGGCGGATCTCCTTTCAGTTCCGCGTCGATACCCCGTATCCGACGGCGGACGTCGCGGAGTTCCCCAACCCGGCCCCGGCGCCCGCCGACTATCAGAGCTTCTACACCCTGCCCGGCGTCCAGGCCCCGATCCTGAACGTCACCGTGGCCGATCGCGATCCCGCGGCCGGCGACATCCTCACTACCAACGGACCCGGTCCCGGTCAGTACGGGCCGCTGATCTATACGGCACAGGGCCGACTCGTGTGGTTCAACAGGCTGTCGGGGGGCCAGACGGCGGAGAACCTGAGTGAGCAGACATATGAAGGTGAGCGGGCGCTGACGTGGTGGAAGGGGCGTGTGCTCTTGCTGGGCTTCGGCCAGGGCGAAGACATCGTCATGAACTCCCACTACCAGACGGTCGCCAGGATCCCCGGCGGCAACGGCCTGAAGGCGGACCTGCACGACTTCCAGATCGCCCCCCACGACATCGCCTACATCACGGCCTACAACCCGATCCGCTGCGACCTCACGTCGCTGAAGGGAGCGAAGGACGGGGCGATCGTCGACACGGCGATTCAGGAGATCGACATGAAGACGGGTCTCGTGCGCTGGGAATGGCACAGCCTGGATCACGTCGGCGCTTCGGAGTCCGAAGTCGAAGTGCCCGCGGATGCGACGCCCTGGGACTATTTCCACATCAACGCGATCGATCCCCGAGCCGGACGGCCACCTGCTCGTCACGGCGCGCAGCACCTGGGCCGGCTACCAGCTCGAGGGTCGGCACCGGCAAGGTGCTCTGGCGCCTCGGCGGCAACAAGAGCTCCTTCAAGATGGGGCCGGGCACGGAGATGGCCTGGCAACACGACGGCCGCGTCCTCCCCAACGGCGAGCTGACGTTCTTCGACGATGGCTCGAACCCCCCGATCCACCGCCAGTCGCGTGCCGTGCGGATCGCGCTCGACCTCAAGGCCCGCCGGGCTCGCCTCGTTTCCGCCTATACGCACCGCGACCCGCCGCTGCTCGCCGCGAGCCAGGGCAACATGCAGACGCTCGCGGACGGGAACACAGTCGTGGGCTACGGCGGGGTGCCCGCGATCAGCGAGTACGCGAGAGGGGGCTCCCTGCTCTTCGACGCCCACCTGCCCTACGACATGTCCTTCTACCGGGCCTTCCGCTTCCCCTGGAGCGGGCGCCCGCAGAGCCCGCCGGCCGTGACTCGCCAGCCTCAACGACACGGCCGAAGAGACGATCGTGCACGCGAGCTGGAACGGCGCGACCGAGGTGGCCTCCTGGCGGGTGCTCGCGGGCAGGAGCCCCGGATCGCTGGCCGCCCGGACCACGATCCGGGCCACCGGCTTCGAGACCTCGACGACCCTCCCTCAGAAGTACGCCTACGTGGCGGTGCAGGCGGTCGACTCAGCCGGGCAGGTGCTCGGCACCTCGCCGACGGTTCACGTGATCAGCTACGCCGCCTCGCTGCCGAGCTCCGGAGGGTCGGGATGAGGACGATTCACCGCGAGCGGGCGCAGGCGCGGTCCGGCAGGCGTGCGGACCGGCGGCTCAGTAGGCCGGTTTGGATTTGTGCTTCTGCGTGGTCGTGGTGTGTCGTCGTCGGCTTGGACGACGAACTCCCCGATTTGCCGCCGCATCCCGCCACCGCGATGGTCGTCGCCAGGATGGCCAGTAGCGTTAGGATGGCGGTCAGTGGCGTTCTTTTCATGGGCCGGGCTCCAATGGTCGCTCGAGGGCTCGGGCGCTCACCCTACCAGGCGTTCGCAGCCCCGATCGCGGTTGGGTGGGCCGTCATGAGCGTCGAGACCACGCCGAGCCCGGCGGTAGCGGAGGCGCCTCCGGCCGAGGGCAGGCAGGGACCCGCGTTCGGCCTGGCTGCTGGCCGTGTGCTGCGTGGCCCAGTTCATGGTCATCCTCGACCTGAGCATCGTCAACGTCGCGCTGCCCTCGATCCAATCGAGCCTCGGCTTCTCCTCGCCCGACCTGCAATGGGTCGTCGACGCGTACGTGATCACGTTCGCGGGCTTCCTGATGCTCGGCGGCCGCGCGGCCGATCACTTCGGGCAGCGCCGGACCTTCGTCGCGGCGCTCGTCCTGTTCGCGCTCGCCTCGCTGGCCGGGGGCGCCGCACCCGACCAGGAGGTGCTCGTCGCCGCCCGCGCGGTGCAGGGCCTCGCCGGCGCCCTGATGGCGGCGTGCTCGCTGGCGATCATCACCGCCTCGTTTCCGCCGGGCCCGAAGCTCCACCGGGCGATCGGCATATGGGCGGCGATGAACGGGCTCGGCGGCGCAGCCGGAGTGCTGCTCGGAGGGATCATCACCGAAGTGCTCAGCTGGCGCTGGGTCCTGCTGATCAACCCTCCGATCGGGATCGCGGCGGCGCTGGTCGCATACGCGGTCGTGAGCGAGCGCCGCCGGGCGCGGGATGGCGCCAGCTTCGACCTCGCCGGCGCGCTGACGTTGACGATCGGCCAGATGGTGCTCGTGTACGGGGTCGTGCGAAGCCGGGCTTGCCGGCTGGGGCTCCTCTGCCGCACTCGGCCCGATCGCGATCGGGGTCGCCCTGCTCGCGGCGTTCACCGTGATCGAGACGCGCCTGGCGTCCGCGCCGCTCGTCCCCTTCAAGGAGTTGCCCAAGCCGCTGAAGACCGCCAACACGATCGTGCTGCTGTTCAGCGGGGCGCTGTTCCCGATGTGGTTCGTGAGCTCTCTCTACATGCAGCAGGTGCTGGGGCTGTCGCCGCTACACGCGGGCTTGACCTTCCTGCCGATGACGTTGACGATCATGCTCGTCGCCTCGCGCGCCGGCAGGCTCGTGAGCCAGTTCGGCGTGCGCTCGGTGCTCGGCGGCGGACTGATCATGCTGACCGCCGGGATGCTGCTGTTCACGAGGATCGGATCGAGCGGCAGCGCCGATCGTGTACGTGATCATCCCCGGGGTGCTCGCAGCGGCGGGTATCGCGATGTCGATCGTTCCATCGACGATCGCCGCCACCCAAGGCGCCAAGGAGGGGCAGACCGGGCTCGCATCGGGCCTCGTCAACACGTCGCGTCAGGTGGGGGGTGGACTCGGCCTCGCGATCCTGATCACGCTGGCGACCCAGCGCACCAGCCATCTGATCGGCACAGGCCAGCAGGTGTCGCAGGCGCTGACCGATGGCTTTCGGCTCGCCTACCTGATCGGCGCCGGCCTGGCCGCGGCGGCGGCCGTGATCACGTTCACCTCGCTGCCCAGTCCCGGCACCGCGCTGGGAGGAGCCGTCCGGCGGTTTGCGATCGCGATCGGGGTCGTCCTCGCGGGTTTCGTCGCGCTCACCGTCGCCTTCGCGGGCTCCCACGGCGCTCCGATCGGGGCGTACACCACCCGCGGCGCCTACAGCTTCGTCACCGCGCCCTCGCTTCACCCGCCCGAGACTCCGCAGCACCGTGCGAGCGCCCGCAGCCGAGCTGGCGCCCGGCTACATCTTCACCGCGAACTTCTACGACCTCAACGAACCGCCGATCGTCGGCCAGAGCGGCCCGCTGATCCTCGACCGACGCCTGCAGCCGGTGTGGTTCCAGCCTGTGCCAGAAAAGCTCGTCGCCGCCAACCTCAGCCCGCAGACCTATCACGGCAAGCCGGCCCTCGCCTGGTGGCAGGGCGCCGTCACGAACACCGGCGCGACCGAAAGCGGCGAGGACGTGGTGGTCAACCAGCACTACCAGCCGGTCGCGAGGCTGAGGGCGACGGGCGGCTGGGTGCTCACCCTGCACGAGTTCGCGATCAGCGGAGACGACGCCTGGGTGACCGCGAACAAGAACATCCCGATGAACCTCTCCAAGTACGGCGGCGCCTACAACGGCGCGCTGATCGACTCGGCGGTCCAGGAGTACGACCTCAGGACCGGCAAGCTCCTTCGCAACTGGGACGCGCTCGATCACATCCCCCTGAGCGCAGTCGCAAGCCTCGCTGCCCACCAACGGGTTTCCCTGGGACGCCTATCACGTCAACTCGATCGACCTGACGGGCAACGGCACCTTCCTGGTCTCCATGCGCAACACGTGGGGCGCCTACATGGTCGACATCGAAACCGGCAGGATCGAGTGGACCCTCGGCGGCAAGAAGCTCGAGCTTCAAGTTCGGCCCGGGCGCCGCCTTCGAGTGGCAGCACGACGTGGCGCTGCAGCCGGGCTCGACGGTCAGCCTGTACGACGACCACTGCTGCCAGCTGACCGGCGGAGGCACCTACGTCGACCCGACAGGACCATCTCGAGCACTCGTGCTCAAGCTCGACCAGCAGGCGCACACGGCGACGCTCGTCTCCCAGTACACCCGTGGCGGCGACTTCGACGCGGCCTACATGGGCGACGCGCAGCCGCTGCCGAACGGCAACGTGTTCGTCGGCTGGGGATCGGAACCCTACTTCTCCGAGTACAGCCGATCCGGCCGGCTGCTGTTCGAAGGGGAACTGCCCGGGCCCGAACCTCACCTACCGGGCGACGCTGGAGCAGTGGGTCGGCCAGCCGCTCTCCCCGCCCGTGGGCGCCGTCACGCCAGGCGGGCGGCAAGACCACCGTCTATGCGAGCTGGAACGGCGCCACCGAGGTCGCGTCCTGGAGGGTCCTGGCCGGACCCAGCGCCGGCCGGCGGACCGTCGTGGCGACCGCCGCCAAGTCGGGGTTCGAGACGGCGATCCCGGTGCACAGCGAGCGGCGCGAGCTTCATGGTCCAGGCGCTCGATGCCCACGGCCGGGTGATCGGGGCTTCCCGCCCGTTCACGCGGTAGGGCGACGGCTCAGCCGCAGACGTCCCGGTAGTGCATGGCCGGGACGATCGCGGCGAGATGCTGGACGCGTGGCCTGGGACGGGTGGCCGGGGGGCGCTCGGCGTCGGCGACCGCACGCTTGAGCCGCGACATCAGGTCGGCGGCTGCCGCGTCGTCTCCGATCTCGGCAAGGTCCACGGAGCGTTCCTCGAGGACGGTGCGACGGTTGTCGGTCTGGACCAGTATGCGGGCCATGGTCGTTTCCTTTCCTCGCGGCGGAGGGGCTTGGGGGCGGAGGGGCTCACCTGGATGATCGCGCAATGCGATAAGGCCGGGAGAAAATGTTGTGAAGGATCCTTTCATCAGCGGTTGGGGCCCGTCCCCCGTCAGCGCCGCGAGACGTCCTCCAGGTAGCTCTGGACCCAGCTCTGCGACAGCTCGTCCGACTGGCGCCTGAGCGACTGGCGGGACCCCGCGGGGACCGTCGCCGGCTCGATGCCGATGCTCTGAAGGACCCGCGAGACAGAGCCCTGGAGATCCCCGGCGACGTCCTCGTAGAAGAGGGACAGCGGACGCTGGCCGATGCGGAAGAAGAACCCGCGCCAGGCATCCTCGTGGCGGCGCAGCTGGTAGAGCAGGTGATCGATGGCGTCGAAGGAGTAGACGGCCCTGCGATCGGGCAGGGGCTCACCGGCGGGGGCTCCCTCCTGTCGGCGCCACACCCACGTCTGCAGGGCCCGCCACAGGGAGACCGCCTGCCTGACCTTGTCGCTGCGGGAGATGAAGACGTAGCGCAGCCCGGGGAAGGCGGTGCTGAGCAGCGAGCCGTCTTCCATCCCGGCGAAGCGGGGGATGCCCCGCATCAGCTCCAGGAAGTCCTGGAAGTAGCTCCACATGAGCTTCGCGCCGAAGACCCCGTTGGGCGTGGTCCCCGAGCTCAGGGCCGCGAGGTAGTGGGCCTCGTAGTCGTCCCGACTCCAGGTCGGCCGCCTTTCGGCCTCGCGGTCGAGCTGCGAGTCGTGTGGCAGCAGCCGGATCACCTCCGGGCTGCGGTGGCCCCAGAAGTACTCGCGCGGCCGGCGCGGCACGCCGGTCTCCTTGAGCTCCTCGAAGTACTCCCGGGGACGTCCCGCCGCCCCGGTGGCCTCGAGGGCCTCGCAGAGGAGGGTGCTGCCGCTGCGCGGGGTGGCGCAGACCAGGTAGCAGCGGCTCGGCCGGGCCTCCTCCGTGCTCACACCGGCTCTCCCGGCACCCGGGTCAGCGGCTCGGTGGCGGAGACCTGGTCGGGGGTGTTGAATTCCGCACCCGGCGGAGGGCTCGGATCGCCATCGAGCAGCGGGTCCCGAGTGTCGCGCATCCACCCGTCGAGGCTGCCGCGCAGCTGTTGCAGCGTCTCGGTGTGGGCGGGGCTCTCGGCGAGGTTGGCCGCCTCGTTGGGATCGAAGATCAGGTCGTAGAGCTGCTCGGGGCCGACCGGGCGCTCCCCCCAGCCGTGTTCGAGCAGGAGGGTCTTGCTGGGGGAGTCGTCGCAGTTCGCCAGAACCGGGGTCATCCGCTCGCCGAAGCGGCGGATGTACTTCCATCGCTCGGTGCGCACGGCCCGCTGGGGCTCGTAGGCGGCGTGCCAGGTCATCTCGGAGAAGAGGGTGTCGCGCAGCTGCGTCGCCTCCCCCCGCACGAGCGGCAGCAGCGAATGGCCCTGCAGGAAGTCGGGCGGCGCGATCTCGGTGAGCGCGCATACCGTCGGATAGACGTCGAGGTGGGACACCAGGGCGTCGTGGACGCGCCCGCCGTCGAACCCTCCCGGCCCCCGCAGGATCAGCATCACGCCGGTGCCGCGGTCGTACAGGGTCGCCTTGGCGCCGGGGAAGGCCAGGCCGTGATCGGTAGTGAAGATGATCAGGGTGTTATCGGCCAACCCCTGCTCGTCGAGGGCCTCGAGCACCGCGCCGACCCCGTGGTCCAGCGAGCGGGCGCTGGCCTTGTATGCCGCCATGTCCCTGCGGGTCACAGGGGTGTCGGGGAGGTTTGCCGGGGGGGTCGAGTAGAGGGCGTCACCGACCGATGACGGCCCCAGCCAGTCCCGGTGCGTCTCGAAGAAGCCGACCGAGAGGAAGAAGGGCTCGGGGATCGGCCGGCTGATGATGTCGATCGCCACCGGCGCCACGCTCTCGACACGGGTCGTCTCGATCTTGACGACCTCCTCGAAGCCGATGATGTCCGGCCGCTTGGCGATGTGCTGCTCTCCGATCAGCATGGAGTGGTAGCCGGCCGCCCGCAGGGGGTGGACGAGGTGCTGGCGGTAGTCGTTCAGCGACCATCCGCGGTGAGCGAGGCCGAGCATCCCGTTGTTGTGCCCGTACTGACCGGTCAGCAGGCAGGCACGGGAGGCCGAGCAGGTGGGGGCGGCGCAGAAGGCCTTGCGGAAGAGCACTCCCTGGTCGGCCAGGCGCTGGATGTTGGGAGTGGGCACCGCGTAGCCGTACGGCTGGACGTAGCGGCCCGTGTCATGGGAATGGAGATAGAGGATGTTGGGCAGCCGCCTGGCCATCTCCCGCCCGCTCAGCCCGCCCGCATCTCCGCCAGGCCGTCCTCGATCGTCCTCACCGGCTCGTAGCCGAGGTCCGCCCGCGCCTTGTCGATCCTGATCGTGCACTCCTGAGCAGATACCCAGTAGGCAAAGCGCGTGATCGGCGGCTGACCCGGGAGGGGCAGCAGGCGCCATGCCCCCTCGGCAGCGGCGGCGAGCACGGAGGCGACCCCGCTCGGGATGCTCCTCGTCGGCGCCTGCACCCCCTGCGTCGCCAGCAGCCGGGTCACGAAGTCGCGGAACTCGACGGGCTCGCCGTCGGTGACGAAGTAGGCGTTGCCGGGATGGCCCCTGGTGGCGCCCAGGATCAGGCCCTCGACGGTGTTGTCGACGTGGGTCGTGGAGGTGCGGTGGCGCCCGCCCCCGATCCAGGCGAAGCGCCCGCTGCAGACCATCTCCACCATTCTCGGCAGCAGCGTTGTGTCGCCCGCCCCCCACACGAACCGCGGGCGTACGACCACGATCTCGAATCCGGCCCGGTTCGCCGCCAGGACGGCCTGCTCTGCGCGGGCCTTCGTGGAGCTGTAGAGCGCCGGGGAGTCGGGTCTGAGGGGAGCCGTCTCGTCCACCTCCACAAGCGGCTGTCCCGCCAGCAGGGCCGCCTCCGTGCCGACATGGACGAATCTCGACACGCCTGCCTGCTCGCATGCCCGCAGGACGTTTGCCGTGCCGATCACGTTTCCCCTCTCGAAGTCCTCGCGCCTGCCCCAGTCGCCCAGCGTGGCGGCGGCGTGGAAGGCCCAGTCGCATCCCTGCGCCCCGGCCCTCATCGCATCGGTGTCGGCCAGCTCGCCCGACACCGGCTCCGCACCGAGCGAGCTGACCCGCTCCGACGCGGCCGGGGAGCGGGCCAACGCCCTGACCGCGTGGCCCTCCCTGCGCAGGCGCTCGATCAGCCGCCCGCCGATGAACCCGGAGCCGCCGGTGAGGAAGACCTCGGCCATCGGGGCAGGCTAGCTCACCGGCGAGCCGGCGGTGTAACCTCGCAGTCCTCCCTCATGCTCAAGCGTGCTGCCATGGCTGCCGCGACGGCGTTCCTCGCGATCAACATCTGGACAGGAGCGCCGCTGCTGGCGCTCTGGGTTGGCTCGCAGGTCGTCGGCACGACGGTCCTCAGCATGAAGGCGGTCTTCGTCGTCGTGATCGTGCTCGCGGTCCTGGTCTTCGCGATGTCGATCGCGCTCGCCTGGCTGGGAGCCAGATATGACCGGCTGCGTGGCGCAGGCCGACGGGCGAACGACGGCTCCCCTGGCTGCGCAGCATCAGCGGCGAGGGGGTCCAGGAGCCCGGCTACGGCGCCGGGATCACCGCGCTCGAGCGGGTCATCATGGTCAGCGTCTACCTGGCGGTGATCGGCTTCCTGGTGTGGTTCTTCTTGCTCGCCGGCGCGCCCCTGCCGGGCCTCTCAGACCTTCACGATCACCTTGCCGGTGTTGCCGCCGGTGAACAGCAGGTTGAGCGCGTCGGGCGCCTGCTCGAGGCCCTCGACGACGGTGCTCGGCGGACTTGATCTTGCCTTCGGCGAGCCAGCCGGCCATCTCGGCCTGGGCCTGCGGGGAAGCGGTCGAGGTAGTCGAGGATGATGAAGCCCTCCATGCGCCCGCGCCTGATGATCAGGTTGACGTAGTTGGCCGGGCCCTGCGCGGCGCTCGCGGTCGTTGTAGCCGGAGATCGCGCCGCACAGCACGACCCGGCCGCGCAGGGCGAGCTGCGCCGAGGCAGGCGTTGAGGATCTCGCCGCCGACGTTGTCGAAGTACAGGTCGATGCCGTCGGGGCAGGCCTCGCGCAGGCGCGCGGCGACGTTCTCGTTCTTGTAGTCGATCGCCTCGTCGAAGCCGAGCTCGTCGACGATCCAGGCGCACTTCTCCGGGCCGCCGGCGATCCCGACGACCTTCTTCGCGCCCTTGATCTTGGCGATCTGGCCGGCCGTCGAGCCGGTCGCGCCGGCGGCGCCGGAGACGACGACCACGTCGCCCTCCTTGACGCCTGCCGACGTCGAGCAGGCCGAAGTAGGCGGTCATGCCGGTGATCCCGAACACGCCGAGCGCGGCCGTCGGCGGGACGCCCGCGGGCAGCGGCCTGCATGCGCCCGCTCGCCGCTCGTCGGCGATCACGTAGTCCTGCCAGCCGGTCATGCCGAACAGCAGTCTGCCCGGCGGGTAGGCGTCGCTGTTGCTCTCGACGCACCTCGCCGATGCCGCCGCTGCGGATGACCTCGTCGATCGCCGATCGGCGGCAGGTAGCCCGGGCGCGTCGTCCATCCAGGTGCGGATCGTCGGGTCGATCGACAGGTAGCGGACGCGTGACCAGCGCCTCGCCGCGTCCTGCGGCTCGGGCATCTCGCTCTCCTCCAGGCGGGTCGTGCTCTCGTCGACCATCCCGGACGGGCGCTCGGCCAGGACCAGGCGGCGGTTGCTGCTCGGCTCACGTGCATCTCCCCCTTCACTCGGGCCGATGAGGCCCTCGCTGTTGTGAGGCGCCTGCGGGCGCCGCGGTGATCTTAGGGCCGGAGCGGCGTGCCCCGGCCGCGTGAGCTCCTCGAGCAGCAGCACGAACGACTCGTAGGGCCGCGCCCGTCGCCTGCTCGAGCGCCGATCTCGCAGGTGCGGTTGCTGCGACAGGCAGCGCGTCCGGCGCGCGCCCTGCAGCTCGGCGGCGCCGTCGCGCGAGCGCCGCCGCGGGCAGCTCGGGGTGCAGCAGCCCGCGGTCGCCGGCCATCCCGCAGCAGCCCGGGACGAGCGGCTCGATCACCTCCTCGGCGAGCGCGCCGGCGATCTCGCGCAGCTTCTCCGTCGAGCCCGCCCTGGACGGCCGCGCAGGGCCGGTGCAGGGCCACCGACCCGAGCCGCCCGGCCGAGCTGCAGCGAGCCCAGCAGCCGCTCGTGCACCCACTCGATCGAGTCGATCATCGCGCACCGCCGCAAGGCGCTCGCGCAGCTCGCTCGTCCGAGCGCCTCGCCCAGCTCTCCGCCAGCCAGCGCCTGGGCGCACGAGCTGGCGTCGATCACGAGCGGCAGCTCGCCCTCCGCCGGTCCAGCGCAGCGCCGCCGCGGCCATCCGCCGCGCCATCAGCGCGGCGGCCCTCGCGGTAGCCCTTCGAGCTCCACGGGGTCGCGCAGCAGTGCCCGGCGACGTCCGGCGGGATCCACAGCGGCAGGCCCGCGCGCGCGGAGACGGCCAGCAGCGCCTCCGGCAGCGAGGGCTCGTGCGCGCCGCTCGCGGGGGTTGCCGAAGATGCGGTTGATGCAGGCGGGGAAGTACACCGCGGCGGCGCCCTCGCGGGCCGCGCCGCGGGGCAGGCCGGCCGGCGCCGGCGCCGGCATCGCGCTCGCTCCAGGCCGGGATCAGCTCCTCGCCCAGCAGCGCCGCGGCCGATGCCCGGTGAGCGCCCGCAGGCGGCCGTCGCCGCCAGCGCGCGCCCGCGCGCAGGCCGGCCCGCGCGGAGCTCTCGACGGCGCTCCAGCGGCGCGCCAGCGCGGCGCCACGCGCTCGGCGCCGGGCGGCGTGCTCGGCGGCCCGCAGCTCCTTGACCAGCTTGCCGGTGTCGATCCCGACCGGGCACGCGAGGCTGCAGATCCCGTCGGCCGCGCAGGTCTCGATGCGCGTCGTACTCGTACTGCTCGAGCAGCGCCTCCAGCACCGGCGAGCCCTCGCGGCTGGCGGGCCATCTCGCGCCGCAGCACGATCCGCTGGCGGGGCGTGGTGGTCAGGTCGCGGCTCGGGCAGACCGGCTCGCAGAAGCCGCACTCGATGCACTTGGTGGCGACCTCCTCGATCTCGGGGGTGGACTTGAGGTTGCGCAGGTGCGCGCCCGGGCTCGCGGTTGAGCAGGACCCCGGGCGCGAGGATCCCGTCGGGGTCGGCGAGCCGCTTGACCCGCCACATCATCTCGGTCGCCTTCGCGCCCCACTCGCGCTCGACGTAGGGGGCCATGTTCACGCCGGTCCCGTGCTCGGCCTTCAGCGAGCCGTCGTACTTGTCGACGATCAGCTCGACCAGCTCGTGCATGAAGGCGTCGTAGCGCTCGAGGTCGGCCGGCTCGCCGAAGTTCGGCGTCAGCAGGAAGTGCAGGTTGCCGGCCGAGGCGTGGCCGGCGACGCCCGGCAGGAAGCCGTGGCGGCCGAGCAGCGCCTGCAGGTCCTTGGCCGCCTCGGCGACGCGCGCCGGCGGCACGCACACGTCCTCGATGATCAGCTGCACGCCCGGGCGCGCGCATCGCCGCGAGCAGGCCCTGCATGCCCTCGCGCACGCGCCACAGCATCTCGATCTCGCTCGCGCTCGCGGGTGAAGCGCGGCGCCTCGAGCACGCCGTCGCGCCGGCAGGATCTCGAGCGCCTGCGCTTCGGGCCCGTCGAGCTCGCTGCTCGGCTCGTCGGCGCGGAACTCGACCAGCAGCGCCGCCGACTCGGGCGGCAGCTCCTTCCAGCGCCTCGGGCGTGCCGGGCATGTTCCAGGCGGCCGCGATCAGCGTCGGGGCGACCATCAGCTCGGTCGCGCTGGCGCCGGCCGCGACCAGCGCGGGCACGACCGCTGGCGGCGGCGTCGATGTCCTCGAAGAAGCACCAGCGAGAGCGTCGTGTGGCGGCCGCAGCGGGACGCGTCTCGAACACCGCCTCGGCGACGAACGCGAGCGTGCCCTCGGAGCCGATCAGCAGCCGCCGGAAGATCTCCAGCGGCTCGTCGGCGTCGAGGAACGCGCACAGCCGGTAGCCGGTCGTGTTCTTGATCTCGAACTTGCGCGCGATGCGCTCGCCCAGCTCGCGCGTCGGCGCGCAGCTCGTCGCGGATCTCGCAGCAGGCCCGCGGCGAGCTCGGGCGCGGCGGCGGCGAAGCGCTCGCTCGGCGTCCGGCGGCGGCGGTGTCGATCACGGCGCCGTTGGCGAGCACGAACGTCATCGAGCTGACCGTGCGGTAGGAGTCGGCGTGGACGCCGCAGCGCATCCCGCCCGAGTTGTTGGCGACCACGCCGCCCGACGCAGGCGATGTCGGTGCTGGCCGGGTCGGGCCCGAGCGCGCCTGCCGTGGCGGGCGAGCATGCGGTTGACGTGTCCGAGGACGACCCCCGGCTGGGCCCGCACGCGCGCGCCCTCGTCCTCCACGCGGGCGCGCTGGAAGTGGCGGCGGACGTCGACCAGGATGCCGTCGGTCTGGGCCTGGCCGTTGAGGCTCGTGCCGCCGGCGCGGAACACGAGCGGGGTGCCGCTGCGGCGCGCCAGCGCGAGCACCGCCTGCACGTCGGCGAGGTCGCGCGGGATCGCCACCGCCTGCGGGATCGAGCGGTAGGGGCTCGCGTCGGAGGCGTAGCGGACGAGGTCGAGCGCCCGCGTGGCCGGCCCCGGCCGGGCCGAGCGCCGCGCAGCAGCTCGCCGCGCAGCGGCTCGGGCGTGCCGTGCGGCGACCCAGTCGGGCGCGCGGTCGGCGCGGCCGCGGGCCGCGGGCGATCCGCCGGACGTCGGGCGCGATGCGCGGTCACGACGGCCGCGCGTCAGCGGCCTCTACTCCAGCCACATGCCGGTGGCGACCGGCACCTGCGACCAGGCGCGGGCCGTCCTGCGACGGCGATCGCCTCGCGCAGCGCCTCGGTCAGCTCCTCGCGGCTCGGTGACCTCCCGCGAGGGCACGCCGTAGGCCTCGGCGACGCGCGGCCACGTCGAGGCCCGGGAGGTCGAGCCCGGGCGCGCCCGCTGGCCTGCTCGAGCTCGGCGAACCACTTGAGGATCATGTACTCCTCGTTGCGCAGCACCAGGAAGGTGACCGGCACGCTTGTAGGCGGCGGCCGTCCACAGCGCCGTGATCCCGTACTGCGCGGAGCCCTCGCCGAGCACGCACACGACCGGGCGCGCGGGCTGGGCGAGCTGGACGCCGACGGCGGCGGCGATCCCGAAGCCGAGGCCGCCGCTGGAGCAGAAGTAGTAGCTGCCCGGGCTTCGACAGGCGCAGGCGGTTGCGCAGCGCGACCGTGCTCGAGGGCGTCTCGACGACCGCGATGCCGTCCTCCGGCCAGGCCTCGGCCAGCGCGGCCATCGCCGCCGAGCCGCTGATCGGTTCGCTCGGCCGGCGGCTCGCCGGGCGGGCTCGCGCGGCTGCGGGCGCCTCGCGCTCGGAGCTCCCGAGCAGCTCGAGCAGCCGCTCCAGCGCGAGCGCCGACGTCGCCGACGATCGCCGTCGCCCATCGGCGCCCGCGCCGCCTCCGCCGGGTCGCTGGTGATCTGCACGAGCGCGCGTGCCCGCCGGCAGCAGCGGGCCCGGGATGTAGGGGTAGTAGGGGAACACCGAGGAGCCGACCACGAGCACCAGGTCGTGGCCCTCGAGCGTCTCGCGAGGCCGGGCCGATCGCCGGGGGCAGGATGCCCGAGGAAGTTCGGGTGGTTCTCGGGGAAGCCGAGCCGCCCGCCGCCGGTCGCGGGCGTGGCCCACACCGGCCAGGCGCTGCTTGCTCGGCGAGCGCCACCGCGGCGTCCCAGCCGCCCGCGGCGTCGATGTCGGGGCCGGCGATCAGCACCGGGTTGCGCGCCGCCTGCGAGCGCGCCGGCGAGGTCCGCGAGCGCCACCGGGTCGGGCAGCGCGCGCGGCCGTGGACGCCGCGCGCGAGCAGCTGGGCGAGCGCGTCCTCGTCGGCCTCGCTCGCCCCAGTCGTCCATCGGGATCGACACGAACGCCGGGCCCGCGCGGCGGCAGCGTGGCGTGGTGGATCGCGCGGGCGATCGCCTGCGGGACGTCCTGGGCGCGGGGCGGCTCGTGGCTCCACTTCACGTACGGCTGCGGGCCCGAGCACGGCTTCGCGGTTGGTGAGGTTGGCCTCGATCGTGATCTGGGGGCGCACCTGCTGGCCGGCGGTGATCAGCAGCGGCGACTTGTTGGCCTGGGCGTTGAAGATCCCGCCGACGGCGTTGCCGACGCCCGGGCGCGGTGTGCAGGTTGACGTGGGTCGGGCGCGCCGCTGGCCTGGGCGTAGCCGTCGGCCATGCCCACCACGACCAGCTCCTGCAGGCCGAGCACGTAGGAGAAGTCGTCGGGGAAGTCGGCGAGCATCGGCAGCTCGGTGGAGCCGGGGTTGCCGAAGATCGTCGTCATCCCGTGGGCGCGGAGCAGCTCGAAGGTCGCCTCGCGGACGGTCGCCATCAGGCTGCGTATCCTCTCAGAGCTCAGCCCGGAGCTCGGGTCGGCCGCGACGGCGAAGACGATGTGCCGGCGGGCCAGCGACAGGTAGGGGTGCAGTTCGATCGGCCCGCCCTCGAGCGGCGCGACGGTCACCTCGGTCAGCGTGATGAAGTCGCGCTCGGAGGCGTTCAGCACGTCCGAGACGCGGCTGCGGTAGCCGTCGCGGGCGAGCGTCAGCACGCCCTCGATGCGGTGGCGCTCGGTCTCGATCCTGACCCGCTCCTGGCGGTGTTCGCACGCTCGCGGGGCGGCTCGCGTCCTCGCTCATGGGCCCATTATCGGGCCTCGCGGCCTCAGCGGGCCACGAGGTAGCTGCGATGCACGCGTCGTGCGCCGTCCCGTGGGGCCCGCGCGCGAGGACCGTCACGCGCGCGCGCATGCCGCGGCGAGCGGCCGAGCTGCGCGCCGCAGGCGGCGCCAGCGCGTGCGGCCGACGCGCAGGCGCACGTGGCCCGGTGCGCGCCGCGGGCAGGCCGCGCGCGAGGCCGGCCAGCTTGACCGCGCGCCGCCGCCCGGCCGCGGGCGCGAGCGTCGCCGTGACGAGGATCTTGCAGCCGCGCTGGCAGGCGACGGTCATCGCCAGGCCCGCGGCGGGCGAGCACGCCGCGCCGGGCGCAGCAGCCTCACGCTGCAGCACGGGCGCGACGTCCAGCGGCGGCGGCCAGGCGCCCGGGGCGAGGCAGCCGGTGCCGGCGCGGGAGACGGGTTCGAAGCGCTGGATGCGGTTGTTGTTGGTGTCGGCGACGTAGACGTTGCCTTCGCAGCCGACGGCGAGGGCGGTCGGCTGGGAGAACTGCCCGAGGCCCGGGCCGCGGTTGCCCCAGCTGGAACAGGAAGCGGCCGTTCGGGTCGAAGACCTGCACGCGGTTGTTTTCGCTGTCGAGCACGTAGACGTTGCCGGCGCCGTCGAGGCCGATGCCGGTCGGGGGAGTGGAAGTGCCCGTCGGCGGTGCCCCGGGCGCCCCATTCGGCCGATCACGTTGCCCGCGGGGGAGAGCTTGACGATGCGGTTGTTGCCGGTGTCGGCCACGTAGATCATCCCCGGCGCCGTCGACGGCGACGCGCCTGGGGATGGTTGAAGGCGCCCGGGCGCGCTGCCCGCGGCGCCGTCGCCTCCGCCGGCGCCCCAGCGGGCGAGCAGCGGTCCCTTCGGGGCCGTAGACGAGGATGCGGTTGTGGCCCGCGTCGGCCACGTAGGTCGACGTCCGGGCCGGCGGCCGAGACCGCGACCGAGCCGGCGCCCGCTGAGCTGCGCGCCGCCGATCGCGCCGGGCCCGCCGATTTCGCCAGAGGTAGGTGCCGTCGCCCCAGAAGCGGACCAGCCGTTCGTTGCCCCGGTCGGCCGATGATAGACCGAGCCGGCGGGATCGACGCCGAGCCCGGCCGGGGCGTTCAAGTCCCGGAGAACGGCCCGGCGGCGGCGGTCCACTGGCCGGTGTAACCGCAGGCTGCCGGGCGCGAACAGCTCGAGGCGGTTGCCGATCGGTGTCGGACACCAGCAGCCGCCCGGTGGGGTCGAGCGGCCAGTCCTTGCGGCGCCGGTCAGCTGACCGGGGCCGCGGGCGGAGATGCCGATCGTGCGCAGGAAGTTGCCGTTCGGGTCGAAGACCTCGATGCGGTCGTTGGCCGTGTCGGCGACGTAGGTGTCGCCCGGCGGGGTCGCTGGCGAGCGCGCGCGGGAAGGCGAGCTGGCCCGGTTTGGTGCCGAAGCCGCCCCAGGCGCCGGCGAAGGCCAGCTGCGGGCTGAGCTTGACGATGCGGTGGTTGATGTCGTCGGCGACGTAGACGTTGCCGGCGGCGTCGAGGGCGACGCCGTAGGGGAAGCCGAACTGGCCCGGGCCGGTGCCGTTGCGTGCCGACGCTGCGCCTACGAAGGCGCCTTCGGGGTCGAACTGCTCGATGCGGTGGTTGTCGTCGTCGGAGACGAGCACCTCGCGCGCCGTTGGCGGCGACGCCGCGCGGGTAGGAGAACTGGCCGGGCGCGCTGCCCTTGGTGCCCCAGGCCATCGCTTCGCCGCCTTCGAGGTTGAAGCGCTCGATGCGGTTGTTGCCGCTGTCGGCGACGTAGACGTAGCTCGCCCGCCACGGCGATGCCCCCGCCGGGCGGCTGGGTGGAGTCCTGCGAGGAGCCGAAGTTGAACTGGCCCGAGTTCGCTGCCGCGGATGGCCCCAGGCGGTGATGAAGGTGCCGTTGGCGGTCGAACTTCTCGATCCGGTTGTGGCTGGAGTCGACGACGTAGACGTTGCCGGCCGGGTCGGTCGCCAGGCCGCCGATCGGGCCGAACTGGCCGTGGCCGCCCCCGAAGGAGCCCCACTCGGTCTCGAAGGCCCGCCGGCGGGCTGAACTTCTGCACCACGTAGCTGAGCTGGTCGGCGACGTAGACGTCGCCCTGCGGGGCCGACGGCGACGGCCTCGGGGAAGCGCAGCACGCCCTCGGCTCGCTGCCGACGATCGCCGCCGCCGAGTAGGGGCAGGGCCTTGGTCCGGACCCGGGGCAGGCTTCCGCGCGGGCGCCGGCCGCACCGAGCCCAGCGCGGCGAGCGCAGGCCAGGGCGACGCGACCGTCAGGACGCGCGACGAACGCGACCAGCATCGTCGCAGCGGACGGTCAGCCGGCCATCGCCCCATGACAACACGCCGGGGCTCGCCGATGTCGCGGTTGTGTGGGGCGTGGCGCCCTAGAGGATCCGCTCGGGCGTGCGTGCAGGCAGGCCCGGCGCGGGCGGCCGGCACGATCGTTGCCCGGCCCGAGGTGCAGGGACGGTTGAGCTCCTCGCGGACGATGTAGAGGGGCCGGTGCTTGACCTCGTCGTAGATGCGCCCGACGTACTCGCCGATCACGCCGATGCGCGATCAGCTGGATGCCGCCGAGCAGCAGGATGGCGATCGTGATCGAGCCGAACCCCGGGCAGGTAGGAGTCGGCGATGCGCAGGCCGATCACCACGGGGATCGCGATGAAGGCGAGCCCGGCGGAGAGCATCCCGGCGTAGGTGGCCAGCTGCAGGGGCAGGTGGGAGAAGGAGGCGATCGCGTCGAGCGAGAAGCGGAGCATCTTGCGCAGCGTGTACTTCGTCTCGCCGGCGTGGCGAGCGTCGCGCTGGTAGGAGACCGCGGTCTGGTTGAAGCCGATCCAGACCGTCATCCCGCGCAGGAAGCGCGAGCGCTCGGTCATCGCCAGCAGCGCGTTCAGAGCCCGGCGGTCGAGCAGCCTGAAGTCCCCGGAGTTGGGCTCCAGGTCGACCTGGGCGAGCTTGTCGAAGAGCTTGTAGAACCAGGAGGCGGTGGCGAGCTTGAAGGCGGTCTCGCCCTCCCGCTGCTTGCGCACGGCATAGACGACGTCGGCGCCCTGGCTCCACTGGGCGATCATCTCGGGGATCAGCTCAGGCGGGTCCTGGAGGTCGGCGTCGATCATCGCCACCACGTCGCCGATCGCGTGCTCGAGGCCGGCGGTCAGGGCCGCCTGATGGCCGAAGTTGCGAGAAAGGTGGATCACGCGCACGCGCGGATCGGCGGCGGCGAGCCGGTCGAGCAGGTCCGGCGTGCGGTCCGAGCTGCCGTCGTTGACGAGCACCAGCTCGAAGTCGTAGTCGGCGACGGCGGCCGTCGCGCGGGCGACGAACTCCTCGATCAGCTGCTCCTCGTCGTAGACGGGAGCCACGACGCTGAGCAGGGTGGGGGTGCGAAGTGGGTGTGTCCGGCATGGTCGTGAATCTGTGCCCGGCGTGGCGCGTCGGGTATGCCGTCGCTGGTCAGATCTTGCAGGGCCATCCCTAAGCCGCCGCTCAATTTATCGTTCATCCTGTCTGTGAATGGACTCCCGAGCAGACCGCAGCTGACAGGTGCCGCCCACCAGGGTAGCGGGACGTCGCTGCGATCGCCTGCGCGCGCCCGTGTGCTGGTCCAGTTCGTCAAGTTCGGGATCGTCGGCGTGTCGAACACGCTGCTGACCTTCATCGTCTACACGGTGCTGCTGAAGGTGTTCGGCGTCTGGTACCTCGCCGCATCGGCGATCGGCTTCATCGTCGGCGCCACCAACGGCTTCCTGCTCAACCGCCGCTGGACGTTCAGCGGGTCACGTCGGCGACGCGCTGACGCCGGTGCGCTGGGCGGTCGTGCAGGGGTGCGGGCTCGGCGTCAACGAGGGCCTGCTCTACCTGTTCGTGCACGACGCCCACCTGGACAAGCTGCTCGCCCAGGCCTTCGCGACGGTGGTGGTCACCGTGTCGACCTTCCTCGTCAACCGCGCCTGGACCTTTCGCATGCACCAGGCCCCGCTCCCCGCGGGAGACGGGAAGACCTAGGCGATGGCCGGGAGCCCCCGGCGGGCCTATCTGAAGACGGTCAGCAGGGACAGCCCGGCCGGGATCCGCCCGCCGCGGGCGATCAGGGCCGCCTCGAGCGCGAGGGGACGCTCGAGCACCCAGTTCAGGGGTTCGGGAGGAACCCACAGGTCGAGGCTCGACTCGGTGGTCTTGGTGTTGATCCGGTCGAGCACCCGCAGCAGGATCGCGACGGGCAGCAGGAGCGAGTTGAAGTAGGTGGTGCGGACCTGCCTCCAGCCGGCCTGCTCGGCGACCCGCCCGAGCGAGCGGCGCGTGTAGCGGCGATAGTGGTGGTTGATCTCGTCGTGGCCGCTCCACAGCCACTGGTAGGCGGGGACGGTGACGATCAGCAGCCCGCCCGGGGCGACCGTCCGGCGCAGCTCGCGCAGAGCGCCCAGGTCGTCCTCCAGATGCTCGATCACGTCGAGGCTCACCGCGAGGTCGAAGCTGTCGTCGGGGAAGGGCATCTCGAGGACCGAGCCCTCGATCACCTCGCCGATGGCCCGCTCTCTGGCCAGGGCGACGCTCGGTTGGGGAGAGCTCGACCCCGGTGACGGTGCCGTGGCGGGCCAGCTCCACCATGTTGCGTCCGCTGCCGCAGCCGGCGTCGAGGATGCGGGCCGGGCGGGGCAGGTCGAGGCCCGCGATGACCCTCTCGAGCACCGTGCGCCGCCCCCGGTACCACCAGTGTCGGTCCTCCGCCTGGTGGGTCTGAAGCTCGTAGTCGCGGTCCATCCGCCTGGCATCTTTTCCTATAGACGCCCTCCGGCGCGGTCCGACCCACGTGCAGGGGGCTTGGCGGGCCCTCCCCGGGGGGCCTGCGAGGCGCCCGGCGGCTGTATCTTGGGCGGGTGCTGAGGCGGCGCGGGAGCGCTCAGGCGGCGATGGCCGCCGCACCGATCCTCGCCGGTCTGCTGTGCGCCATCCCGGTCGCGGCGGCCGGCTCTTCGGTGCGCGCCGGCCGGCCCGGAGCCGACGCCTGGTCCCCGCCGATCGTCCTCCCGGGGGCCTGCGGGCTGGTGGGCGGCCCGGCGGTGGCCTTTCCCTCCTCGGCCCCGGCCCAGCCCACGGGCAGCGGAGCCGTCGCATGGGCCTACGAGCCCCGGCGCTGCCCGGGAGGCCCGTCGCAGTCCCGGCCGGCTCTCGCCTTGGCCGCCGTGACGACCTCCGGGACTGCGACGCCCTCGCGCGCCTGGCCCCTTCCGGGCAGCGTCGTCGGGGGCCCCGTGGCGGTCGGAGCGAGCATGGGGCGAGTGGCGGTCGCCCTGGCCACCCGCGCGGGAGAGGGCTCCCCGCCGGGGGTGGACGTACTGGAGGGGCGCCCCGGCAGGACGCCCGACCCTCCCATCACGGCCGGCCCGGGGGCGACCTTCGCTCTGACACGGGCCTACCTCGGAGACGCTGCCGTCGCCACCGTTCGGGACTCGGCGATCGCGGTGCGGGTCCAGCGCTACTTCCGCTCCTCCTTCGGTCCCACCCGCCTGATCCCGCGCCCGCCGGGCAGGGTCACCAGCCTGACGGCCACGATGGACTACCGCTCCGACGTGCTCGTGGCATGGCAGCAGGACGGGGCGATCTACGCCCACATGCTCAGAGCCTCCGAACGCCCCGACCCCACCCAGCGGCTCGGGTCCAGCGCCCCCGATCCCGAGCTGCAGGCGCTGGTGAGCGACAACGACCACGGGATGGTGGCCTGGTCCAGCGTGCGGGAGGGCGCCGGCTCGGGCTCTCCGCCCACCACCCGCGTCTACATCGCCCTCTCCTCCGCCGGGGTGCGCTTCACGCCGGCGCGACGGGTGGCCTCCTTCGCCGACCCCCTGCGCGCCGGCGGGCTTCCCGGGACCCTGGCCCTCACGCGCCTGTCGGGAGAGAACGTCGTGATGGCCTGGACGGAGATGCAGCGGGGGCATTACCTCGTGAGGGAGTCCCCTGCCATCTTCGCGGGTGTGCGGTCGAGCACGCTGCTGTCGGACCCTGCCGGGCAGTCGGTCCTCGCCGGCTTGGCTGCGGGACCGGCCAACGAGGCGATCGTCGTGTGGCAGGCGCCCGGGGGATCGAGGGCGGCCTCGGCAGCCGACCTGACACGGCTCTGGGCCGCCCGCACCTACGTGATCCGGGGCGACCGGGTCGCCCTCGCGCCGCCCCGGGTGGTGGCCGACGCCGGGCCGCAGGCGATGCCCGCGGTTGCCGTGGACCCGGCCAGCGACCGGGCGCTGGTGGCCTGGCGAACGGGGGCGGGGTCGGTCGAATACGCCTCGGGCCCCCCGGCCTCCGGCTATCGCTTCCATGCTCCGGTCGCCTCGGCGCCGGGAGGCTCGGTGCATTGGCTGCGGATCACCCTGGGGGGCATCGGCCTGGCCGCCCTCGCCCTGGCGGGGATGGTCACGTGGCGCCGTCAGGGGCGTCGCTCGGCGGCCTCCCGTCGCCGCGCCTCGCGCCGGTGAACAAGCGCCCAGGCGCCACCCGCGGCGAGCAGGAGCAAGAGCACGCCCGCCGTGATGTACCGCAGGCGGTGGTGGACGGCGGCTGGTTTGACCGCGTGCGGGCCGGGCTTGCTGGAGGCGAATATCAGCTTGATCCCCCTGCTGTGGATCAGCCGCTGCAGGCCGTGCTCGGCGCCGACCGGATACACGGCCTCCCACTCGTCGAGGTTGCGGAACTTGATCTCGATGTGGCGCGGGGGCCGGTTGATGATGACCCGGATCAGGGGACCGGTCCTGAGCTCGGCCAGGATCGTCGGATACCCCACCCACCTGGCAGCGGCGGCCGTGGATGCTCCGCCGGCGAGCATCGTGCAGGCCAGCGCCAGGACGGTGGCGCCGGCGGCGATGTGCCGCCGGACCATCGGCCCCCGGAGCACGGGGTCAGCCGGCCAGGGCCGAGCGCAGGAAGGAGACGGTCCGCTCCCAGGAGGCCTGGGCGGCCTGCGGGTCGTAGGTGCCCAGCCGGTTGGTGTCGTTGAAGAAGGCGTGGCCGGCGCCCCCGTAGTACTCGAAGTCGACATCGACGCCCGCCGCCTTCAGCTCCCCCTCGAGGTTCTTCGCGTCCTCGAGCGGGATGAATTCGTCATTGGTCCCGAAATGACCGAGCACGGGGCCTTTGATGGTGGAGAAGTCCGGCTTGCCATGAGGCATCACGTAGTAGTAGGTGACGGCCGCGACGATGTTCGGGCAGCGGGCGGCGGCCCACACCGACAGCCCGCCGCCGAGGCAGAAGCCGACCGAGCCCACGCCCGGGCCCTGGACGCCGGGCTGGGAGGCCAGGTAGTCGGCGGCCCCGCACATGTCCTTCTCGACCTGCTCCATCGAGAGGGCCATCATCTTCTGCTGGGCCTCGCTCGGCTGGGTCGTGGTCTCACCGCGGTAGAGGTCCGGGGCCAGGGCGAAGAACCCCTCGGCGGCGAAGCGGTCGCAGACGGAGCGGATGTGCTCTTCGATGCCCCACCACTCCTGAAGGACGATCGTGGCCGGCCCGCTCTCTGCTGCGGGAACGGCCAGGTAGCCGGGAACGCTGCCGGAGCTGGTGGGGAACTCGATGTCAGGCATGTGGTGGGCTCCTTGGTCGAAGGTGAAGGGCTGGGTGGGCTCGTGTCCGGCATCGCCCGGGCGGCGCGAACATACCCTCAACCGCCACCCGCCACAACCTTTGTATGTTTCGGTTGTTTAGATGGGCGCTTCTCGACCACCGGAACTCGGCGGATCGATGGGCGTCAAGTCAACGAACAGGGGGACATCATGGTCACCAGGCGTTCATCGATCGCTGCGGGCCTGGTCGCGCTCTGCGCTGCCATCGCACCGCAGGTCGCCCAGGCCGGGCCCGTCTCGGTCGGGCATTCCGGCTGGCAGTGGGGTGACCCGGTTCCCCAGGGGGAAACGCTCAACAGCGTGGCCTTCCAGGGAGCCCGCGGCTACGCCGTGGGCGAACGGGGGACGGTCCTTCGCTCCGATGACGGGGGCAGCACGTGGATCGGTCTCGCGAGCGGCACCGGCAACGGACTCGGCCTCGTCCAGGAGATCGACCCCGCCACGGTCGTGGTCGGCGGAGGGTGCACGGTGAGGGAGTCCACCGACGCCGGGGCCAGCTTCCACCGGATGCCCGTGAACGAATCCGAAGAAGCCTGCGCGACCAAGATCGCCTCCCTCTCGTTCCTGAGCGCCAACACGGGCTACATCGAGGAGGCGGACGGTTCGATCCTGCTCACGAAAGACGGGGGCCAGACCCTCGAACAGAAGACCAAGGTGCCGCTCAACGGGGCCGGCGCGGGTCCGATCGTCTTCACCTCGCCGACCGTCGGCTTCGCCGTCGCGAGCGGCTCGGGCGGCGGGCGCATCTACCGCACCACCGACGGGGCCGGATCCTGGACCCAGGTGGCGTCCGCGGTCACCGGGCTCTCGGGGCTCACGTTCGTGAGCGCCACGACCGCCTATGCGGTTGGCTCGACGGGCACCCTGCTGCGGACAGCCGACGGGGGGTCGACCTGGGAACAGCTGACGCTCACCGTCCCGGGCCCCCGACCGAGCCTCACCCAGATCTCCTGCAGCGACGTCGAACACTGCCTGATCGCCACCGCCCCGGTGGCCGGCGGGAGCAACGTGCTCGTGCGGACGACCGACGGCGGGAAAACCGGGACGCTCGTCTCCCCCGCCGAACAGAACCTCCTCTCGGTGGCGTTCTCGACGGCCTCCAATGCGGTCGCGGTCGGGCAGGGCGGGGTGACCGTGCTGTCCTCCGACGGAGGGGCGACCTTCCCGATGACGATCTCCCGCCGGCTGGGCGGGGTCTTCGACACGGTGATCCGCACCGGAGCATCCGCGCAGGACGCCTACATACCCGGCCAGGCGGGTCTGATCGCGGCGACCACCAACGGCGGGGCAAGCTGGGGGCTGCTGAGGGTCCCGACCTCGGCCCTGCTGCGGGACGTCGCCTTCCCGGGCACGGAACTGGGGTACGCGGTCAGCACCGCCGGCACCCTCTATCGCACCAACACTGCGGGTCTGAGCTGGTCGATCCTGAAGTCGGGCGGAGGCGCGCCCAGGGCGCTGCTGGCGCCGGACGCGAACATCGTTCTGCTGATCGGGCCCCTCGGGGTGCGGCGAAGCACGAACGGGGGAGCGCGGTTCACGACGGTCAAGGGGACGATCGTCACCGGAAAACGCGGTCACCGCGTGCTGAGGACGAGGCTGTCCCGGCTGAACCTGTCCGGCGGAGCCCAGCTGGCCGGGTCCGCCGTGGTCGCGTTCGGCACGGACATCGTCGCGTCCAGCGACGGGGGAGCGCACTGGAAGCTGATCCCGCGCCCGCTGCCGAGGCGACCGGTGACGGCGATCTCCTTCGTCAGCGCAACGACCGGGTATGCGGTCTCGGGAGGGCGGCTGTTCTTCACCGCCAACCGGGGGCGCTCCTGGAGGGAGATCCTGTCCCTCGGAGGGCCTGCCGTGGGGCGGGAGACGAACCTCTCCTTCAGCAGCGCCCTCGACGGATATGCCCTGATTCCCTACGACGGGAGCCTCGGAAACATCGTGATGAGGACCTCCGACGGCGGGCGCACGTGGACCCCCGAGGCGCTGCCGCTGGTGATCAACACGCTCACGGCCGGGGGGGCGGTCGACTACGCCGCCGCGGAAGGCGCCCTGTTCCAGACCACCGACGGGGGTCTGCACGAAAGTCCCTCCACGCTCACCCTCGCGATCTCAGGCTCGCATCGGCTCAGCCGGGCGAAGCTGCGCAGGGCCGGGGGCCGTGTGCGGCTCGTCGGTCACCTGAGCCCGGCCCAGGGGGGCGAGGACGTGACGATCTCCTACCGGACAGTGGGCGGCGGATGGCGCCGCCGTGACGTGATCGCCACCTCCAGCGGCGCCTTCTCCCTCACCGTCGGATCGGTGCGGGGGACGACGGACTTCGTCGCCCAGTGGACGGGCAGCGGGCCGATCTCGGGCGCCGGGACGCCCGCGGTCCGGCTCACGGTCACGCGCAGGTGAGCGGTTGATCTGACGGCGCCGGCGGTCGGTTACGGCCGCCGGCTGCTGGTTTTCGGTGAGCCGGTAGACCCCGGGTCAGCCCTCGGCGAGAGTCAAGACGTGGGCCTGTGCGGGATCGATGCGTCCGTCGAGGAGGTCGAGGTATGTCCGTCGCAGGGCCTCCCCGCCCTGAGCGTGGACGATCTGCAGCCAGCCGTCGGTCCAGTCCACGTAGGGACGCCACGCTTCGGCGAGCCGCTTCTCCAGCCCGTCCCGTCCCCAGTCGGCGCTTCGCTTGGAGACACGGTCGGGAGCGAAGAAGAACGTCGGGCGGGGCCCCGGCAGGGAGTCGGGCACCTCGCCCATGCGGTCGTGGTGGGTCGCCCCGACCTCCGCCGAATGGGCCAGCTGGTCCCCGTAGTGGCCGTGAACACCCGAGCGCAGCTCCGCATCGCCGGAGATGTCGACGTAGACGGCGCGGCCGTGAGGGAGCGAGTCGAGCTCTCCGTAGGAGATGACATGGTCGTACACCTCGAGCCCGCGGGTGAAGTCCGCCCCGCGATCGGAGGTGAGGCCGACCACCTCGACGCCCTCGCGCTTGGAGAGCAGGAAGGCGAGGGCGCTCGCCGTCTTGCTCGAGGCGCTCGAGAGCACCACGGCGTCGGCGCCGAAGAACCCGGCCTCGGCGAGGAAGTCGTCCAGCAGCCAGGAGGTGAAGAAGAGCGGGCGCAGCAGCATCTGCTGATCCTCACGGTCGGCGTCGTAGACCGGGTCGGTGTCGGTGCGGGCGTAGCCGTTGTAGGCCGGGGGCAGCTTGGTGCGGTGGGGCGAGGCGTCGGTGAAGCCGTGATCGTCCACCCTGGCCGGGTTGACGATCAGGTGAGAGGACGGGGGCAGGTAGCCGAACACCCGGGTGCCGGCGGGGAGGTCCTCCAGGCGGCTCTCCGCGACGTCGGCGAAGCCCCATACGGGCACCCGTCCCCACCCGTCCTCGGCCGGGAAGAAGTCCCAGTAGGACATGGCCTGCCCGAACATGGCGTAGGTGATGTTGTTGGAGGTCAGGCCGAAGCGGTCGACCGCCAGCAGCGCCTGGCCGTCCTGCAGCTCGGGCTCGGGCGACTCGCTGAGGATGCAGCGGTGCAGGTCGTCCTTGCTCACGAGGAAGTCCACCGGGCGGCAGCCTAACGCCAATCCCGGTATACGTCCGCGTGACGTATGTCCGCACCGACTCCGACACCGGCGGATCTGCAGGAGCGGCTTCTCGAGCTGGTCGGGGACGTGTGCGGCCTGCTCGAGATCGAGGAGCTGCGCCACGGCCTGCTCGAGGGCCTGCAGAGGGCGCTTCCCTCCGACTACATATCCCTGAACGACATCGGCCCCGGTCCCGGCGAAATCGTCGCCCTGATGGTTCCAGATGCGGCCGAGGAGATGTACGAGCGCTGGCGCCGCCACGCCCACGAAAACCCCCTGCTGCGCCACGTGCAGCGCACCCGCGACGGGAGCGCCAACCGCTTCTCAGACGTGATCTCCACCGAGGAGCTGCACGCCCTGCCCCTCTACAGGGAGGTGTATGGACCGATGGGGGTGGAGTACCAGCTCGCCTTCACCCTTCCGGCGAGCCCGCAGAGGGTGCTGGCGATCGCCCTCAGCCGCGGGGAGCGCGACTACAGCGACGCCGAGCGCGATCTGGCCAACCGGGCACGACCCTTTCTGATCCAGGCATATCTGAACGCGGTCTCCTACCGCCTGCTCAAGGACAGCCAGGACACTGCAGGCACGCCCCTGATCGAATCGCTGCGCGGGGCGGGGCTGACACCGCGCGAGGCCGAGGCCCTGCGGCTGGTGGCGCTCGGCAGGTCCAACCACCACATCGCTACGGATCTCGGGATCAGCCATCGCACGGTCGGAAAGCACCTCGAGCGCGGCTTTCGCAAGCTGGGCGTGGGCGATCGCTCGTCCGCGGCGGCCAGGGTATGGGAGCTGGCCGGAGCGGGCAGCGGGGATGCCGGGGCGATGGGGGCCCGCTCGGCCGCCCTCGGGGAGGGATCAACGGCGGTCGACAAGGGGCACGAATGGCTCATGGCCGGCGCCAACGGGAAGGTCCCGGAGGCTCCCGGTCTGACCGAGCAGGAGCCCGGCCCGTAGCGGCCTAGCCGTCCAGCGGCCACGGGTTCGCTGCCGGACGCCACGGCTCCTGGCGCCAGTCGGCGTAGGCCTCGGCGGGCTCGTCGGTCTCCTTCGTGACGGAGGCGTCGTACTTCGCCGCGACCTCGTTGAGGGGGTAGTGCGCCTCGTCCCTGCGCCTCGACCCGATCATCAGCACGGCGCAGGGTCCGTCGCCCGCCCCGACGAAGATGTGCTCGATCCCCGCCGGACAGTGCAGGAAGTCCCACTGCCGCAGCGGCCGCTCCTGGCCCTCGAGGATGACGATGCACTCGCCGTAGCGTTCACGATGAACGGCTTGTCCATCGGCCAACCATACTCGCGGCGCGCGGGCGGTTCAGGTCGTGCAGTGCGGCCACGGCGGCGCCCTGGCCGCACATCCCGTGAACGCCGCCACCGGGCGGGGTCGAGGAGGAGCAGATGTAGGTCCCCGGAAGGGGGGTCCGGTACGGGTGCAGGGAGGGGATCGGGCGAAAGACGGTCTGCATCAGGCTGGCCGAGCCCCCGCTGATGTCCCCGCCGACCTGGTTGGGGTTGGACCGCTCGAGATCCACCGCCGGGGTGCTGGTGCGTGCCAGCACCAGATCACGAAAGCCGGGGGCGAAGCGCTCGACCTGAGCCTCGATGCGGTCGGCCATGTCGATCGGCGAGCGGGCCGGAACGTGGCAGTAGGCGTAGAAGGTGTGATGACCGGCAGGTGCCCTGGTCGGGTCGACCGTGCAGGGTTGCACGGCGATGCAGAACGGTCGCTCGGGGTGCCGTCCCGCGGCGACCTCGGCCTCGGCGGCCGCGATCTCCTCGATGGTGCCTCCGAGATGGATCGTGGCGGTGCGCTTGCACGGCTCGGCCGTCCACGGTACGGGGCCCGACAGCGCCCAGTCGACCTTGCAGACCCCGGGCCCGTAGCGGAAGCGCCGCAGGGAGCGTGCGTAGCCGGCAGGCATGGCCTGGCCGGCGAGGGCGAGAACCTGCCGAGGTGTCAGGTCGAGCATGGTCACCCGCGCCCGGGGCAGCTCACCGAGGTGCTCGATCCAGCGCCCGGTGTGCACCGTGCCGCCGGCCTGCTCGATCGCGCCGGTCAGGGCCTCGACGATGCGCCGGCTGCCCCCCTCGACCACCGGCCACCCGACGGTGTGGGCGAGGATCCCGAGCAGCAGGGCGAAGGCTCCGGTCCCGGGGGCGCTGAGGGGGCGCATGGCGTGGGCCGCGAGGCCTGCCACCAGCGCCCGCGCCTGCGTCGTCTGAAAGCCGCGGGCCAGGGCGGTCGCCGGCCACACCCCCCGCACGCCGAAGCGACCCATCGTCAGCGGATGCGGGGGGACGGTCAGCAGCGGTCCGAGGACCGACTCCACCACCTGCTCGCGGCGAGCGACGAGTGCTCCGAACAGGCGGCGGTAATTGCGGGCGTCCCGTCCCAGGGAGGCCGCCGTCTGCTCAAGCGAGGGGGCGGCCACCGCGGCCGGGCCGCCGTCGAGGGGATGGACGAAGGCGAGCTCGGGTGCGCGCAGTGAGATCCCACCGAGGGCGGCGGCGCGGAAGAACGGGGAGGCGGCCAGCAGGGGGTGGACGGTCGAGCAGATGTCGTGGAGGTAGCCCGGGAGGGTCAGGGCGGCACTGCGGCAGCCGCCGCCAGCGGTGTCATCGCCCTCGTAGACCTGCACCGCCAGGCCGGCCCGGGCGAGGACGAGGGCGGCGGCCAGGCCGTTGGGACCCGAGCCCACGACGACGGCGTCGCCTCCCTCGGTGTCGGCAGGGGCCGAGCCCCGCCCGCTCAAAACGTGAGCACCGAGCCCTGGATCGCCATCGACACGCCCGGACGCCCTGCCACCGCGCCGGCGAGCCTGTCGAGCTCCGAGTCGGTGCGATCGGCTCGATGATGAAAGAGCGTCACCTTGCGGGACCCGGCCCGGATTCCCAGCTGGATCGGATAGTCGATGCAGGCGTGTCCGAAGCGGCCTTCGGCCTCCAGCTCCTCGTTGCGCAGCTGGGCGTCGTGCACGAGCATGTCAACGTCGGCGGCGAGCTCCAGCGCCGCCGGGTGGTACTCGCCGAGCCCGTCTGGCCCAGGCCCGAGCGCGGTCGGGCAATGGTCGGGCATGTAGGTCAGGGTGGAGCGGCCGTCACTGATCCGGTAACCGAAGGTCCGGCCGCCCTTGTGGGGTATCTCCCGGGCAAGCACGGCGAAGCCGCCACCGCTCCACTCTCCCGGGGGGAGGGTCTCGAAACTCCAGCTCCCGCGCAGCTGGTCCGGCGTCATCGGGAAGTGAGGCGGTGACATCGCACGGGAGAGCACGGACACGGCGTCGGCGCCGTCCTCCTGCTCGGGCAGCAGCAGCCTCACGCGAGAGTCGTCTCGGTCGCCGGCGGCGAAGAAGGGCAGACCCTGCACGTGATCCCAGTGCAGGTGGGTGAGCAGCAGGACACCGTCGAAAGCGCGACCGGCCAGCAGCTCGCTCACCGCCCGAATTCCCGTCCCGGAATCCAGGATCAGGGTCGGAGCGGGCTCATCGTCGTGGCTCAGGGCCAGGCAGGAGGTGTGCCCTCCGTAGCGCAGGAAGTCGCCACCGGGCGCGGGGGTGGAGCCACGGACCCCGCAGAGGGTCACCCGCACCGAGGCTCAGCTCCGTCCCGTGCGTGCCCTGGCCTCCGAAGGAATCCACGACAGCGAGGTGATTGAGCTCTGATGGCGCATCGAAGCCGCTCCGCGACCCACCCGAGACCCGCTCCCGCGTTGCCTCCGGCGGGATCCGCGGCGGCGAGCTTATCATCGGCACGCGGCCGGGCATCCGGGCTCTGCCGGGCGTGCGCCGCCGCCTCGGGCTCCGCGATCGTCCACACGGGAACCGCCGCCTGGCGCGCGCCGACCTCCACCTCGCCGACCGGGATCAGGTCGCGGGGCCGGTGGGTGAATTCGATGTCCACCGCCATCACCCCCGCCCGGCGAGGGGCAGACGGTCGATGACCGTTGCGTCGTAGGTGCGCGGGAAGGGGGAGCTCGAGGCCATCCCGAGATTCCGCGGTTCCGTCAGCGTGGGCTGGTCGATGGCCACGAGCACCACATCGGACGGGGGCGTCTGCGTGCCGCGGATCGAGAAGCGCGCGTCGATCGTCTGCAGCTCGGTTCGCCTCAGCAGGTGGGTGGCGTAGGCGGCGACCCCGATGCCGCCCGCAAGGGCCGCAACCGCCAGCAGCGCCGCGATCCTGCGCCCCCGTCTGCGCGTCGCGCCCATGTCACCGCCTCGGGTCGAGCACTGGCCACCCCTGGCGTTGATTCGATGCTACCGCGGGCCGAAGGGCGGGTGCTCCGCCAGGGCGCCGGGGTGGCAGAGGCCCGGGTCATCGGCGGCAAGCTGCGGAGGACCACGACGAGTGAGGGACATCCCTTGTGCAGCGGTATGGCCCGATTCAAACTATTGAAATTCATCACATTCCAAGAACAGACGGAGTACAAACACGAAGCGTATCCCTGGCAGGAAGGTGAGGCCCAGTACAACGGGGAGTGTTACGAATGCGGCAACGTCTTGGTCTACGTAGGCGTCCGTGGGCACTCGAGCAAAGACAACTACGGGTTCACCCACTACATCTGGGGCTATCTCGGCGCCATCACGGGTTACGTCTCTCAGTACGACGTTGTGAATCCGGGCGCCAACCACACGATCTGGGGTTGGTTCGCCACTTAACTATTCCGCGAGTCCACAAACGCTGGGAGACTGAAATGCCGAGAGCAGTGCGAAGCAAACTCACATACGTGGCAGTGGGCGTTATCGCTGCATGTGCCGTAGCCGCGACGTCGATAGAGGCGTTCGCTACGGCTTCATCAACCACTGCGAGCAAAGCAGCGGCCTCCCCGCCGGGAGGCATCTCGTCACCGAGTGCCGAACAGGTCCGCGCGTTTCCGGTCCTCGGAGATGCGGCCGCTGCGGCAGCTGGCCGTGAAGTACTAGGAGACACCGGACTGCTGTCGCTGTTGAGGACTCCTCAGCAGGAATGGCAGGTCAACCCGGGCCTGGCGGTAAAGGTGGCCACCGTCTCGGGGGTCACCCTCTTCTTGGTCCCGGGCTTGGGTCGCATCTGCATGCTCGAAGACGAACAGGGCAGTGGATCAGCAGGAGGCGCGGGAGTGGGCTGCAGCCCGGAGGCGATAGCCGACACCCGTGGGATGTTCACCGCGACCACCGACTACAGCTCAGACAATGTCGTGTCCATGTCGATCGTCCGGGGTGTACTTCCGGCTGGGGCAAGGCGCGCTTACGCGTTGACGGAATCAGGTCACGCGATTCCGGTCGTGGCCAATGCCGTAAATGCATACGAAGTCCGCTCGGCCGACCTGATCACCAGCTACGAGTTCACAGACGAGGAAGGCGCGACACGCCGCATGGTGGTCGGTGGCCGGATTCATTCGACTGGAGCGCCCTAGGTCGGTATGCCGCGCAAGGCCACAAGTCACATCATCTCCGCTGAGCTGCGCGACCTCGCCTTCCGGGCGAGCACGTGCCTAGGACTGCTGGGTGCCCTCTGGTGGGGGCTCAAGCATCCTCAGCACCCCGGTCGATGCGCAGCGCCTCATGGCTCCCTCCACACTCTCCAGCGTTGCATCAGCACCACCCTCTCCGACGTTCTCTTGCATTGGGGTGCCCTGCTCGCAGTGGGCGTGGTGATCGGAACGACGGTCGGCGTCGCGCTTGCGTTGATGATTCCGAAACCGAGAGCGAGATTCAGCCGCAGCCGGTGATGCCCGCCGTCGAGCGGGATCACCGTGCCGGTCATGTAGGCGCCCGCCCGGGAGGCAGAGGAACACGGGTCAGGCCGGCGACGTCGTCGGGCCGGCCGATCCGGCCGAGCGGGACGTTCTGCTCGACCATCTCCCGCGTCTCGGGGTCTGTCGAGCAGGAACGCCATCATCTTGCTCTCGAAGGGACCGGGGGCGATCGCGTTGACGGTGATGTGCTCGCCGGCCAGCCGCTTGGCGAGGTGGCGGGTGAGCATGTGCACGGCGGCCTTGCTCGCGCTGTAGCTGTAGTTCTCCACCGACGGCGTGCGCAGCCCGTCGATCGAGCCGATGTTGATCGACGCGCGCCGGGTCCTCGGCGCTCGCCGCGGCGCGCAGCGGCATCGAGCAGGCGCGACGGTGAGGTGGAAGACGCCCTCGACGTTCGTGTGGGCGACCCGGTCCCAGCCGCCGGCCGGGAACTCCTCGAGCGGCGCGCCCCAGGTCGCGCCGGCGTTGTTGACGAGGATGTCGAGCGCTCGAAGCGCTCGCGGGTGGCCTGCTGCGAGCGCCGCGGCGCCCTCGGGCGTGGAGACGTCGCCGGGGATCGCCATCGCACTCGCCGAACTCCGCCGAGCTCCGCGGCGCGCGCGCCTCGACGTCGGCCTCCTTGCGCGAGGAGACGATCACGCTGCGCGCCGGCCGTCACCAGGCCGCGGGCGATCATCAGGCCGATCCCGCGCGAGCCGCCGGTGACGAGCGCGGTCTTGCCCGAGACGTCGAACAGGTCGCCCATCGTCAGTCGGCGAACTCGGCCGGGCGCTTCTCCAGGAACGCGCCGATCGCCTCCGGGACGGCGCCGCGCCGAACGTCGCCATGATCTGCTGGCGGTCCTCGTACTCGACCGCCGCCTGCTCGGAGGGGATCTCGAGCGCGCTCCACATCCCGCGCTTGGTCAGCCGCACGCCCCACGGCGCGAGCGCCGCGATCTGCTCGGCCGCCTCGAGCGCCCGCTCGGCCAGCGCGTCCTCGCCCGACGACGTCGGCGACGAGGCCGATCCGCAGCGCCTCCTCGGCGTCGACGCGCCGGCCGGTCAGCATCAGCTCGTGCGAGCGCGAGGCGCCGATCAGCCGCGGCAGCAGCCAGCTCGTGCCCATGTCGCAGTTGGAGACGCCGATGTTGATGAAGGCGGCCCGGAACACCGCCTCGGCGGCGGCGTAGCGGATGTCGCAGCCGAGCGCGAGCGCGAGGCCGAAGCCGGCCGCCGGGCCGTTGACGGCGGCGATCACCGGCTGGGGAGCGCGCGCAGCTCGAGCACCAGGGTCGACATGTGCTGCTGGTTGCCGAGCCGGTCGCGGGACTCGTCGGTGCCGTCGTTGCCCGGCGCCGCGCCGTAGCCGTGCAGGTCGAGGCCGGCGCAGAAGCCGCGGCCGGCGCCGGTCAGGACGACCGCGCGGCAGGAGCGGTCGGCGGCGATCGCCCGCAGCTCGTCGTGCAGCGCCTCGCACAGCTCGGAGGTCATCGCGTTGAGCTGCTCGGGGCGGTTCAGCGTGAGCCGACGCACGTGGGGGGCGGGCTCCTCGACGAGGCAGCTGGCTCGGCCATCGGCCGGCATCCTATGCCGCGTAGGCGCTGCGGCCCGCGGATAGTGAAAGGCCTGCGTCTGGGTCACCTTCGCGCACGAGCTGGCCGTCCTCCCGCGCGAGCTCCGTCTCGATCACGATCATCGTGCGTCCCCGGTGCAGCGGCCGTGTGATCGCGGTGACCGCCCCCTCCCGCACGGCGCGCAGGAAGTTCGTCTTCGACTCGATCGTCGCGGTCCCGACCGCACCCTCGGGCAGGTTCAAGAAGGCGCACGGCCCCCGCAGCTGTCGGCCAGCGCCATCAGCGCGCCGCCGTGCATGAGCCCGCCGGCCGTGCATCGCTCGGGCGCCCACTCCATGCCGGCCCGCGGACCAGCTCGGGCCGCCTCCAGCAGCTCGGCGCCGATCAGCGCGGCGAAGGGCATCGTGTCGCGGATCTGCGGTGGGGCGTCGGGCTGGTTGCTCATGACGCGCGTTGCTCATGGATGGCTGTGTGAGACTGCCCCCGGTCGCAGCCCAGGGTCGCCGTCGTGGGCCACGTCGAGTGGGTGCAGTTCGCCCGCGTCGAGCACCTCCCGCGCGCCGGCGAGGTGGTCCACGCCGTGCATCCCTTCGAGGAGCCCGCCGGCGGCGGCGCGGTGGCGGCCGTCCAGCTCGCCCGGCTCGCCGGCAGCTGCGACGCTGTTCACCGTGCTCGGCGACGACGAGCCGGGAGCGCGTTCGCTGCAGCGGCTCGGCGAGCTGGAGGTGAGCGTGCACGCCACCTTCGCCGAGGAGCCGCACCCGGCGGGCGCTCACGCTCGTCGACGCCGCCGGCGAGCGCACGATCACGACCTTCGGCCCGCGGCTCGACCCGCCGGGCTCCGGCGACGGCAGCGGGTGGGAGACGCTCAGCGGACCTGGACGCGGTGTACTTCACCGCCGGCGACGAGGCCGCGCTGCGGGCCGCCCGGGCCGGCTGCGCGCGTGCTCGTGGCGAGCCCGCGGGCCCGTCATGCGCTCGACGGGGGGTCGCCCTCGACGCGCTCGTGCTGAGCGGGGAGGATGAGATCGAGCTGAGCGGAGGCCGACCGCGCCATGAGCCGAGGCGGAGCTGGTCGTCTTCACCGAGGGCGCGCGGGGAGGGCGCTACCGCACCCGGCGGCGGCGAGGAGGGCAGCTGGGCGGCGGCGCAGCTGCCCGGCGCCCCGGTCGACTCCTACGGCTGCGGGGACTCGTTCGCGGCCGGAGCTCACCTACGGCCTCGGGGCCGGCATGCCGATCGACCGAGGCGCTCGCGCTCGGCGCCCGCTGCGGGCGCGGTCTGCCTGACCGGGCACGGCCCCTACGAGCACCAGCTGAGGCGCCCGGGAGCTGGGAGCGGGCGAGACCTGAAAGGATGTCCGGCGCGATGGACTTCGAGCAGATCATCACCGAGATCGACGAGGGCATCCTCACGATCACCCTCAACCGGCCCGAGCGGCTGAACGCCTGGACGGGCCAGATGGCCGAGGAGCTGAGCGCGGCCTTCGACCTCGCGGACGCGGCGACGAGGTGCGGGCGATCATCGTCACCGGAGCCGGCCGCGGGTTCTGCGCCGGCGCGGACCTCGAGAGCGGCGGCGACACCTTCGACTACCGCAAGCGCGAGGTCGACCGGCGTCGCCAGGCCCGCGACAACGGCGGCGAGTTCACGCTGCGGATCTTCGAATCCAAGAAGCCCGTGATCGCCGCGATCAACGGCCCCGCGGTCGGCATCGGCGCGACGATGACCCTGCCGATGGACGTGCGGCTGGCCGCCGAGGACGCCCGCATGGGCTTCGTGTTCGCCCGCCGGGGGATCATCCCCGAGGCCTGCTCGAGCTGGTTCCTGCCGCGCGTCGTCGGCATCAGCCGGGCGATGGAGTGGGTCGCCACCGGCCGGGTGTTCTCCGCCCAGGAGGCGCTCGAGGGCGGGCTGGTGCGCAGCCTTCACCCCCAGGGCGAGCTGCTCGAGGCGGCGCGCGCGCTGGCGCCGGGAGATCGCCGAGAACACGGCCCCCGTCTCGGTCGCCGCTCGCCCGGCAGCTGATGTGGCGGATGCTCGGCGCCGAGCACCCGATGATCGCCCACCGTGCCGACTCTCGCGGCATGGTCGCGCGCGGCCAGTCCGCCGACGCCGTCGAGGGCGTCACCGCCTTCCTGGAGAAGCGCCCCGCCGTCTTCCCCGACCGCGTCAGCGCGGGCCTGCCCGACGTGATGCCGGGCTGGAAGGCCCCGGAGTTCGAGTAGGCACGATGATGTCCGCGCGCAAGAGCTTCACGGCCGAGGAGGCCCGCAGCGTCGGGCGAGCAGATCGGCATCGACTGGGACACGGCGCCCTTCGACGTCGAGCAGTTCCGCAAAGGGATGGACGTGGAGCTCGAGCACGGCCTCGCCGACCTCGCCACGAACGTCACCGACGACGACCCCGTGTTCACGGGCAAGATCGCCCTGGCCCACCTGAACGAGTTCCCCGACTACTACACCCGCCTGGAAAAGATGGAGGCGGAAGCAGAGGGGAAGTGAGCCCTGCCGCTCCGGCGCCCCCCGCTCGGCCTGCTGGTGTTCGTGGTCGGGGCGGCGAGCCTCGGGGCGGAGATCGCAGCAGCACGCCTTCTCGCACCGTACTTCGGCGCCTCCACGGTGATCTGGGCGAACACGATCGCCGTCGTGCTCGTCTCCCTGTCAGCCGGCTATGCCCTTGGCGGGCGTCTCGCCGACCGCTCGCCGCGCATGACCCGCCTGTGCCAGCTTGTGCTGGCCGCCGCGGTCCTGCTCGCGGCCGTTCCCTACATCAGCGCCCCGATGTTGAGGGCCGCGAGCAGGGCGCTCGGATCGCTGTCGGTGGGTGCCTTCTTCGCCTCCCTGCTCGGCGTCCTGGCGCTGGTGGCAGTTCCTACGCTCCTGCTCGGCACCGTGGCCCCCTTCGCGATCAGGCTCTCCCTCGTCAGCACGGAGGAGTCGGGGCGGGTGTCGGGGCGGCTGTATGCGCTGTCCACGGCCGGCTCGCTGGTGGGAACCTTCCTGGCGGCCCTCGTGCTGATCCCCTTCGCCGGGACGCACCGGACCTTCTTGGCCTTTGCCCTCGCGCTCGCGCTCGTGGCGGTCGCGGGTCTGCCAAGGCCTCTGATGCTGGTTCCGGGCGCGCTGGCGGTTCTGCTGGCCCTGCCGCCGGGTCCGGTCAACCTCAACGTCGCGGGAGAAGGTCGTGTGATCTTCGAGACCGAAACGACCTACCAGTACGCCCGGGTGGTGGAAAAGCCGGACGGTGAACGCCAGCTTCAGCTCAACGAGGGTCTGGCCACGCATTCCGTCTACCTCCCGGGCAGCTATCTGACAGGCAACTACTGGGACGAGTTCCTCGTCCTTCCCTTCGCCGTGCGCACCCAGCCGCCCACGCGCATCGCGATCCTCGGCGACGGGGCCGGCACGCACCGCGCGGGCCTACGGCCACTACTTTCCCGCCACGGCCATCGACGCCGTCGAGCTGGACGGGGAACTGGCGAACATCGGACGGCGGTTCTTCGACCTGCGGCCTAGACCCCGGCTGCACATGATCACCGCCGATGCCCGACCATGGCTCGCCTCCACGGGGGGCCGCTACGACGCGATCTTCGTCGACGCCTACCGGCAGCCCTACATCCCCTTCTACCTGACCACCCGCGAGTTCTTCGCACTCGTTCGCTCCCACCTCCGGCCGGGCGGACTGGTCGTCGTCAACGTCGGCCATCCCTCCAGCTCCTCGTCCCTGGAGCGGGTGATCTCATCCACGCTACGGGCCGTCTTCCCCCAGGTGCACGCGGGACCGATCCGAGCCGACCAACACGCTGCTCGCGGCGAGCACGATCCCCATCACCGCCGCGACGCTGCGAGCCGCAGAGCCGCGTCTCCCCGCCGAACTTCGTGCGATCGCGCAGGCCTGCGCCGAAAGGCTTGCCCCCGCGATGCAAGGCGGGCCCGTCTACACCGACGACCGGGCTCCGGTCGAATGGCTCATCGACGAGTCGCTGATCGGCTACGCCGATCGTTCCCGCTGACGAACCCTGGCAGCTCCTGCACCACCGAGAGCACCGGCGCGAACAGGTCCCCGCGCTCGGCGACCCTCCTGAGCACCTCGTCCGCTTCGAAGGACAGGTCCTGCGGGCGACCTGAGCGAAGGGCGGCCCGCACCTCATCCCACTCCACGGGCGTCGAAACCGTGGGCCGGGCGGTCGGGCGCAGCGAGTACACGCACACGGTCGTCTTGTGGGGGTCGTTCTGGCTCCAGTCGATCAGCACCTTGCCGGTGCGCCGCGCCTTCGTCATCCGCGAGACGACGAGATCCGGGCTCGTCGCCCTCGAGCAGCTCGGCGACCGAGCGCGCGAACGGCTTGGTCTGCTCGTAGCCGACCTGCTCGGAGTTCAGCGGGACGTACACCTGCAGGCCCTTGGAGCCCGAGGTCTTGGCATGGCTCTCCAGGCCGAGGTTCTCGAACATGCCCTGCAGCTTGAGGCCGACCTGGCAGCACTCGATCATGTTCGCCGGGCGCCCCGGGTCGAGGTCGAAGACCAGCGACGGTCGGGCGGCCCATATCCGGCACCCGGGCGAGCGGCGTGTGCAGCTCGATCGCCGCCAGGTTGGCGAGCCACACGAGCGTCGGCAGGTCCTCGGCCAGCGTGTAGTCGATCGGCTTGCTGTCGCTCGGGACGGTGGCCGTGCGCACCCACTCGGGCCGGTGGGCGGGAGACTGCTTCTGGAAGAAGGACTTGCCCTCGACCCCGTCGGGCCAGCGGGTGACGGTCAGCGGCCGTCCCCGAAGGTGGCCGAGGAGGACGGGCGAGATGGCGGCGTAGTACTCGATCAGGTCGCCCTTGGTGAAGCCGGTCTCGGGGTAGAGGACCTTGTCCAGGTTGGAGAGCTTGAGCGTCTCGGCCCTCCACCTCGGCGATCCCCCCGCTCCGCCTTCCTGACGATGGCCAGCGGCGGCGCGGCGGGTCCCGCGCTCTGCCGTTCCTCGTGTCGGCCGCGGAGGCGGGGTGCGGCTCCCGCGAGGTCCTCCCGCACGACCTCCCTGGGGTCCTTGTCGTCGCGCAGCCCCTTGTAGGAGGGCTGGCGCACGTTGCCCGTTCGTGTCCACTCGCTGAACTCGACCTCGACCACCAGCCTGGGCTCAGCAGAACCGCGCCTCGCGCGGCGGACGCTGGCCCGCCGTGAAGGGCGAGGTGTCGCGCTTCAGGGGGGCCAGCAGGGCCTCCAGGCGTCGAGCTCGCTCTCGGTGAAGCCGGTGCCGACCCGCCCACGTAGCGCAGGCGCGCCGTCGGCCTCGTAGACGCCGAGCAGCAGCGCGCCGACGCTGCCGCTGCGCCTGCCCTTGCCCGGCAGCCAGCCGCCGACGACGAACTCCTGGCGGCCGACGGTCTTGATCTTGATCCAGCCGCGCGGCGCGCACCCCGGGCCGGTAGTCGGAGTCCAGCCGCTTGGCGACGATCCCCTCGAGCCCCTGCTCCGCAGCTGGCCTTCAGCAGCTCCCTGCCGTGGCCGACGACGTGCTCCGGCGTCTGCCAGTTCTCGCCGTCTGAGCTCGAGCTGCTGCCAGGCGCGGGCGCCGCTCGGACGTAGGGAAGGCTCATCAGCGAGTGCCCGTCCAGCCACAGCAGGTCGAAGATCATGTAGGTGACCGGCGTCTGCTTGGCGAGCCGGCGGGCCTGCGAGCCGAGGAGACGTGCATCCGCTGCTGCAGCGCCCCGAAGCTCGGCCGGCCCTCCTCGTCGAATGCGACGATCTCGCCGTCGAGGATGGCGCTGTGCGAGCCGAGGGCTCGGCCCAGGCGGGCGAGCTCGGGATAGCTGTCGCTGATGTCGTTGAGGTTGCGGCTCTCCAGGCGCACCCGCCCCGGCTCGCAGTAGGCGATCGCCCTCACGCCGTCCCACTTGATCTCGAAGCGCCCACTCCTCGTCGTCGGGCGGCAGGGTCCCCGGAGCGGGCGAGCATCGGCACGATCCGCTCCGGCATCGGCTCGCGGTCGCGGTCCGCGGGCGGGATCCATGCGGTGGATCATCCAGTCCTTGGCCCCGTCCTCCTTGTCGATCGGGAAGAGGGCGTAGCGGGCGTCGCAGCCGCTCGCCGTGCAGGTTCACCTCGACCTTGCGCGGCTCCCACTTCAGGCAGCTCGTAGGTGCCCCGGTCCCAGATCGTCATCTTGCCCGGCGCCGTACTGCCCGGCCGGGATCTCGCCGTCGAAGTCGAGGTACTCGAGCGGGTGGTCCTCGGTGTGCGGCGGCGAAGCGGTTCTCGCCCGGCGCCTCGGGGATGCCCCGGGGCAGCGCCCAGGAGGCCAGCGCGCCGTCGTGCTCCAGGCGCAGGTCCCAGTGCAGGCGCCGGGCGCTGTGCTCGTGGATCACGAAGCGCGGCGGCTCGCGGCCGGCCGCCGCCGCCCTGCCCGGCGCGGGCTCGGGCGTGCCGGTCGAAGTCGCGTTTTGGCGGTACCCCTTCAGCGCAGGACGAGCCGTTCCCGCCATCGCTGCCGGCCTTCCCGGCGGGCGGGCACCTAGCGCTTGGCGGGGGCCGGGAGCCGCCGCGTTTGCGCGCTCTGCCGGCTTTCTTGGCGGCCTTTCTTGGCGGCGGGCTTTGCCGCCGCTGGTTTGCGTTGCGCGGCGGCGCGCCGTCCTCGGCTTCGCGCGCCCGAACCGCCTCGAGGCTCGCCTTCAGCGCGCTCATCAGGTCGGGCGCCGGCGCGGCCACCTCCCGGGCTCGGGCTGCACGGCGATCTCCTCGCCCTGGGCCTTGCGCTCGATCATCGCGAGCACCTCCTCGCGGTAGGTGTCCTGGTAACGGGCCGGGTCGAAGTCGCCGGCGAGCGAGTCGACCAGCTGCTTGGCGATCTCGAGCTCGCGCTTGGTCGTCTTGACCGCGGCCGCCTCGGCGATCTCGTCGATGCGGTCAGGCGGGCAGGATTTCGTCGGCGAAGAGCATCGTCGCCATGCCGAGCGCGTCGCCCATCGGGCGGATCGCGACGAGCTGCTCCTTGGAGCGGATCACGACCCGGGCGATCGCGACTTTGCCCGTCTCGCGCATCGCCTCGAGCAGCAGCCGGTAGGGCTTCGCCCCGCCGGGGCCGGGCGCCAGGTAGTAGGGGTGGTCGTAGAAGACAGGGTCGATCTGGGAGAGCTCGACGAAGTCCTCGATCTCGATCGTCTTCGTCTTCTTCGGCTCGAGCGCCTCGAGCTCGCCCGGCTCGATCACCACGTAGCGGTCCGGGGCGATCTCATAGCCCTTGACGATGTCCTCGTAGGGCACCTCCTCGCCGCTCTGGGGGTCGACCGCTTCTGGGCGATCCGCACCCCGGTCTTGCCGTAGAGCTGGTGGAAGCGCACGGTCTTGCGGTTGATGGCGCTGTAGAGCTTGACGGGCACGGTGACCATCCCGAAGCTGATCGCGCCGGTCCACATCGAGCGGGGCATGGGTGAAGTGTTACCAGTTGCGCGCGCAGCGCAAACATCCCTGCAAAAGCCCGTGCTCGCCGGCCGGGCGGATGCGGGAGACTTCACGACCGTGCCCGGATCGGCCACGAGCGACGGCCCCGTCGAGCTGCTGCAGCAGCTGCTGCGCTTCGACACGACCAACCCGCCCGGCAAGGAGCGCGAGTGCATCGACTGGGTCGCGGGACTGCTGCGAGCGAGCTCGGCTGCGAGGTCCGGATCCTCGCCCGCGAGCCGGAGCGCCCGAACCTGATCGCCCGCCTGACGGGAGCGGGAACCAGCACGCCGCTGCTGCTGCAGGGGCACGTCGACGTGGTGGCCGCCCGCGGGGAGTGGCTGCACGACCCCTTCGGCGGGGAGCTGCACGACGGCTACATCTGGGGTCGCGGCGCGCTGGACATGAAGGGTGGCGTGGCGATGATGCTGGCCGCCTTCATGGCGGCCGCGAAGGCGGCGGAGCCGCTCCGCCCGGCGACGTGATCCTGTGCCTGCTGGCCGACGAGGAGGCGGGCAGCGAGCTGGGCGCCGAGTTCCTCGTCTCGCGAGCACCCGGAGCTGTTCGCCGGGGTCCGCTACTGCGATCGGCGAGTTCGGGGGCTTCGCGATGGACGCTGGCCGGCCGGCGCCTTCTATCCGATCATGGTCGCCGAGAAGCAGGTCTGCTGGACGCGAGCCACGCTCCGCGGGCCGGCCGGCCACGGCTCGATGCCGGTGCGCGGCGGGGCGATGGGCTCGCCTCGGCCGGCTGCTCGCGCGCTCGACCGGCGTCGCCTGCCGGTGCACGTCACCCGACGGCACGCGGCTGATGATCGAGGCGATCGCCGGCGAGCTGCCCGCCCCTCTGGCGCTGCCCCTGCGCGGGCTGCTGCGCGCCGGCGCTGACCGACCGCATGCTCGACGTCCTCGGCGAGCGGGGGCGGCTCTTCGACCCGCTCCTTCACAACACCGTCGAGCCCCACGATCGTTCATGGCGGGGACAAGATCAACGTGATCCCGGGCGAGGCCTCGGTCGAACTGGACTGCCGGCTGCTCCCGGGCTGCACCCCGAGGAGGCGTTCGCCGAGCTGCGGGCGCTGGCCGGCAGTGGACATGGAGCTGGAGGTCATCCGACACGACCCGGTCGCCGGCGGAGCCCGACATGGCCCTGTTCGGCATGCTCGCCGGGACGCTGCGCGAGCTGGACCCCTCGGCCAGGCCCGTCCCCCTTCTGCTGCCCGGGCGTCACCGACGGGCGCTTCTTCTCACGCCTGGGGATCCAAACGTACGGCTTCCTGCCGATGCAGCTGCCCACCGACATGCGCTTCATGGAGCTGATCCACTCCGAGAACGAGCGCATCCCCGCCGCGGCGGTGGAGTTCGGCGCTCGCGCGCTGGGACGCGTGCTCGAGCGCTTCTGAGCGTGCCTCAGGGTTCGGGCGGGCCGATCGAGGCCGGCAGGAGGTCGTGGTCGGGCTCCGGGTCGGGAGCGGGCATGTCGGACGGGGCGGCCGAGAGCCGGGCGGAGTAGATGGAGGGCGCCCGCATGACCCGTGCGACGACGGTCGCCTCGACCACCGCGAGCAGCACGGGGACCATCATGGCGTTCGCCCTGTGGGTCAGCTCGATCAGCAGCACCACGGCGGCCAGCGGACCCTGCATGGAGGCCCCGAGCACCGCCGCCCCCCCGATCACCGCATAGCTGCCGAGGGGCGCCCCGGGCCACAGCTCGGCCCACGCCCGGCCGAGCAGCCCCCCGAACAGGACGCCGAAGGCGAGGGTGGGGGTGAACAGCCCACCGGGGGCGCCGCTGCCCAGGCATGCTGAGGTGACCAGCGGCTTGAGCACCAGCAGAACCGCCAGCAACACCACCCCGAGCTGGGCCACCAGGGCGAGCTGCACGAGGTTCCGGCCGTTGCCGAGCAGCTGTGGGTAGGCGATCGACAGGACCCCGAGGCCGGCAAACACGAGCACCGGCGCCGCGAGGCGCAGCCATGTGCGGGAGGGTCGCACCGAGTGGGCGGCCCCGATCAGGCGGATCCATCCGACGGCCGCCAACCCCGCCAGCGGGCCGACGAGGATCGCCCAGACGATCTGGGTGGCGCTGACCCCATAGGGGGGGACGATGTAGGTGGGGCCGGTGGGAAGCAGGATCCAGGCCACAGCCGTTGCGATGAGCGTGGTCGCGAGCGCCGGGAGCACCAATGGCAGGGTCAGCGTCCCGAGAAGCACCTCCAGGGCGAACAGGGCGCCCCCGAGGGGGACGTTGTAGACCGCCGCCATACCGGCCCCGGCACCGCAGGCCACGAGCAGCCGCCTCTGCCACTCCGGCAGCCGCGCCCAGTCGCTCGCCGCGCTGGCGATCGCCGCTCCGGCCTGCTGCGGTGCGGCCTCCCGTCCGAGGGAGGCGCCGAGTCCCACGATCACGACAGAGTGAGCACCGCGCAGGAAGCTCGACACGAGCGGCAGCCGGGCCCCCCTCAGCCAGATCGCCTCCGAGACCTCACCGGCTCCACGGCGGGCCAGCAGGATCGTGCCAGTGCCGGCCACGACCCCACCGATCACGAGCATCGCGACGCGCTGGGTGTCCGAGGTCTGTTTGACCGCCCGCAGGAAGGTCAGCGTTTCGATCTCCTTGCCCGGGGGGGTGTAGGACCAGGCGAGGTGCTGCACCAGGCGCAGCAGCTCCATCAGAAGCGCCCCGGCGAGCCCCGCCCCGACGCCGATCATCACCACCAGGACCCAGAACCGCACCCCGTAGGAGGCGATTATGCCGCGGCCGGGGACGTTCGGCTGGGCGGAGGAGGCGCTCACCCAGGGGAGTCTGACGGGGAGGTGAGACGCGCTTGAGCACGAACTGCTAAACCTGATGTCAGAGCTGTCCGCGAACTGGCCCACCCGCCAGCGGCCGGCAATGAACCAACGAGGAAACCGCATGTCTCGCAAGGCTCGGTCGCTCGGGTGTTGGAAGTGGCCGCTGTCCTTCGCCCTGATTCTCTTCATGGTGGCCCTCGGTGCAATGCCCGCGGCGGCGGCGGCGGCTCCGCCTGCGTGCGAAAACACGTACACAGGCTCGGGAGACTGGTCGGTGACAGCGAAGTGGTCGAAAACAGAAGTGCCGAGCTCGGCCGAAGTCGCCTGCATCGAACCCGCTGCGAAGGTCACCGTCACCGGCGGCACCGCCTCGGCCAAATCGATCCAAGGCGGGGCACTCGAAATCACCGGCGGCACTCTCGCGCTCGCCTCCGAATCCGATGAATCCGTCTTGACGGAACTGATCGTCAAGGGTGGCACGCTCGAAGGGCCCGCCAAAATCGCACTCAGCGGCAAGTTCGAATGGGCAGGGACCGAAGCGAGCTCCATCAAAGACACGTCGATCTTCCAGGCCGCAGCGCAGCCGTTCGAAGTCAAGGAAGCGGGTGTCAAGACGCTGCTCGGCAAAGCCGCGCTGAGCACGGAAAAAGCGGAACCGACCGGCGGCCCGCTCGTGATCACGTCCGCAAGCACGCTCACCGCGACCAGCGTCACGCTGGGCAGCGGCACCCTCCAGGTTGACGGCACCCTCGCGGCCGCGGCAACCCTCACGACCGGCGGCAAACTCAAGGGAACGGGCAAAGTCACCGGGTCGGTGACCAACACAGCCGGGACGGTCGAACCCGGCGACGGGGTGGGGACCCTTGAAATCGGAGGCGAATACAAACAGAGTCCGGGAGGCACGCTAGCCATCGAAGTCGAAGCGCCGAGCGGCTCCGACAAACTGGCTGTCAAAGAAGCCCCGTCGCTTGTCGGGACCCTGTCGGTCTCCCAAGTGGGAGAAGTAGCGCCTGAAATCGGCAAACCCCTCACGATCGTCACGACGTTGTCCACCCCAAGCGGAGAATTCAAACCCCTCAGCTCGCCCGCCGGCACGCTATACAGCCAAGTGTTTGGCCCCAGCGAAGTCCTGCTAACACTCAAAGAGCGCACGCCCAGGAACTCCAAGGCGCCGTCCGTCTCGGGCACGTTGTCACTCGGCAGCACACTCACTTGCACCGAAGGCAACTGGGAAGAAGAACGCGAATTCTTCGAATACCAATGGTTCCGTGATAGCGGACCGACGCCGATCGCGACGACCCATACGTACGTGGTCCAAGCGGCTGACCAGGGTCACGAACTGAAATGCGCGGTCGCCGCCCACAACGCCGCCGGCACGAGCCCCTTCGCGCCCAGCAACAACGTAGCGATACCCCTTCCGGCGATCGAACCTACGCCTCCGGCGCCCCCCACCCCTCCCGTCGGCAGCGGGGCCCCCACCGTCGCGGGCATCTTCGTAGTAGGGCAGGTCCTCACCTGCCAGCCGGCAGCCTGGTCCGGATCCCCCACCGCCGTCGCCTACCAGTGGTACCGGGACGGGGCGCCCCTCGCCGGGGCCACCGGTGCCGGCTACGCGGTGGTCGCCGCCGACCAGGCCCACGCGATCTCCTGCTCGGTGGTGGGATCCAACGGCGCGGGCAAGAGCGCCGCGGCCATGAGCGCCTCCCACACGATCGCGCGGCTGACCCCGCTGCCGCTGGCCTGCTCCAAACAGATGGTCCAGCTGCTGAGCATCCGCCGCCGCGGCGGCGCACTGGTCGTGACGGGGGTGGCTCTCGCTCGTTACGCCGGCCAGAAGGTGACCATCAAGGCCACCAGCGTGCCGCGGGGGGTCACCGCTCGCGGAGGGGCGGCGGTCATCACGACCGACGGGATGTTCGTCACCCGTGTGCGGGCCCCCCGAGGATCCGGTGCCAATCGCACCCGCTACGTGGGGACCCTTCTCGGCAGCAGCTCGCCCGCCCTCGCACTGAAACAGCCCCTGCAGCTCTTGCGCGAAGCGAAGGTGACCGCGGGGCTGCGGCTGACCTTCAAGGGGATCGGAGCGCTCGCCAAGGGACGCCACAAGGTGACCATCACCCGACAGGTCAGCTGTGCCCGCGGCGAAGTCCTCACGACGACCAAGCTCGGCCGGGGAGGGTCGCTGACGGTCACCCTGCCCAAGCCCGAACCGGGCGCGCTGGCCTTCTACACGGTCCAGACGCCCGTGTCGGGCTACCCCTCGTACTCCGTGCCGGTCGCCGTGCACGGCGACGGCGGCTGACTCAGGCGATCACGGGCGCCTGGGGCAGGCGGGCCAGGGCATCCTGCATGTCCTGCTCGGAGAACTCCGGGTCCTCCAGCTCGCCCGCCAGGTAGGCGTCGTAGGCGGCCAGGTCGAAGTCGCCGTGGCCGGACAGGCCGAACAGGATCACCCGCTCCTCTCCCGCCTCCTTCGCCGCGGTCGGCCTCCTCGATGACCGCGCGGATGGCGTGGGCCGGCTCGGGGGCGGGGATGATGCCCTCGCTGCGGGCGAACCGGATCGCGGCTGCGAAGGTCTCGTTCTGGCGGTACGCCCGGGCCTCGACCATGCCGGCCTTCACCAGGGCGCAGAGCATCGGTGCGTCGCCGTGGTAGCGCAGGCCTCCGGCATGCATGGGCGGGGGCACGAAGTCGTGCCCGAGCGTGTACATCGGCATCAGGGGGGTCAGGCCGGCCGTGTCCCCGAAGTCATATCCGTAGATCCCTCGGGTCAGGGTCGGGCAGGCGGAGGGCTCGGCCGCCAGGAAGCGCATCTTCGTCTCCCCCCGCAGCACGCGGCGGACGAAGGGGAAGGCAAGGCCGGCGAAGTTCGAGCCGCCGCCGACGCACCCGATCACCACGTCGGGCTGCTCGCCGGCCATCTCCATCTGGGCGGCCGCCTCCTGGCCGATCACCGTCTGGTGCAGCAGCACGTGGTTGAGCACCGAGCCGAGGGCGTAGTTGGTGTCCTCCCGTGACGCCGCGACCTCGGCCGCCTCCGAGATGGCGATCCCCAGCGAGCCGGTGGGATGGGACTGCTGGGCCCTGCCCGACTCGGTGAGGGTGCTCGGGGAGCGGTGGACGGTCGCACCCCAGGTCTCCATCATCGACCGCCGGTAGGGCTTCTGGTCGTAGGAGGAGCCGACCATGAACACCTCGCACTCCAGGCCGAACAGGGAGCAGGCGAAGGCCAGCGAGGATCCCCACTGTCCTGCACCGGTCTCGGTTGCCAGCCGCTTGATGCCGGCGCGAGCGTTCTCGAAGGCCTGGGGGATGGCGGTGTTGGGCTTGTGGGAGCCGGCCGGCGAGACGCCCTCGTACTTGTAGTAGATGTGGGCGGGGGTATCGAGCTCTCGCTCGAGGCGCCGGGCGCGGTAGAGGGGGGTGGGGCGCCAGAGCTTGTATGCATCGCGCACCTCTTCGGGGATCGCCACCTCGGCCTCGCTGGAGACCTCCTGTTCGATCAGGGCCATCGGGAAGATGGGCGTGAGGTCGGGCGGCCCGGCCGGCTGCAGCGTCTGCGGATGCAGGGGCGGCAGCGGCTCGCCCGGCAGGTCGACGAGCAGGTTGACCCAGTGCGTGGGCAGGTCGCGCTCGGACAGCAGGAACTTGACGGTCTGCTCTGCCATTGATCTCTCCTCGGGTGGCGGCCGGAGACAGCCTACAACCACCCTGGCGAGGGGCGGTGCCCCTGCGTGCCACACGCCGTCGCCACGGCCGTTATGATCGACCGCGGGGAGAAACTGGCTGGCTGGCCAGTATGATCTCGCGGCATCCTGCGGCGCAGACCTCGGAGGTTTCAGATGGCAACTGTCGGGCGTGACATCGCGAGCGTGGAACTGACCGAGCGCGAGCTCTGGCTACAGGGTCCGCCGTATGAGCTCTTCAAGGAGATGCGGGCCAAGTGCCCGATCCACTGGACCGAGAACTTCGAAGAATTCCCCGACGAGGACGGGCTTCTGGTCGGTCACCACGGCCGATGACATCCACACGGTCAGCCGCGACTGGAAGACCTATTCCTCCGAACGGGGAGGCGTCCTCGCCGCCGCCGGGGGCTTCCCGCTGGAGCTGGCCCAGGCGATGTTCATCGGCATGGACCCGCCAAAGCACGACCGGCTCAAGGCGCTCTTCCAGCGCGGCTTCACGCCCAAGCGGATCGCCGACCACGAGGATGAGATCCGGGCGATCGCCGTCCGCGTCCTCGACCGGCTCGAGGGGCGCGAGACCTGCGACCTGGTCACCGACGTCGCCCAGCCGGTCGTCTCCCGGGTGATCCACAGCTTCATGGGCCTCCCGGAGGAGGACGACGAGATCTGGGCGCGGCTGATGAACTCGGTACTCGGGGCGGGCGACCCCGACCTGAACCCCGACGGCGTCGAGGGGGCGGTCGAGAAAGACATTCCCGAGGTCTTCGAGCGCTGCCGCAAGCTGATCGCCGAGCGCCGCGAGCGCCCCACCGACGACCTCACGAGCGTGCTCGTCCATGCCGAGATCGACGGGGAGAAGCTCGAGGAACACGAGATCGTGATGGGCTTCTTCCTGCTCGTGGCGGCGGGCAACGACTCCACCAAGGCGACCTACTGCTCGAGCATGCGGGCCCTGATGGAAGACCCCGACCAGAAGCAGCTCCTGCTCGAGGACCCGGGGCTGATCCCCAGCGCCGTCGAGGAGTCCCTGCGGATGTTCCCCGCCTTCGCCCACTTCCGCCGCACGGCCACCTGCGACACCGAGCTGCACGGCCAGAAGATCAAGGAGGGGGACAAGGTCGTCATGTGGTACGTGTCATCCAACCGGGACGAGACCCGCTACGAGGACGCGGACCGCTTCGACGTCACCCGCAACCCCGAGCACCAGGCCTTCGGGGCCGGCGGCCGTCACTTCTGCCTCGGCACCGCCCTGGCCCGGATGGAGCTTCGGATCCTGATCGAGGAGACCCTCAAGCGCTACCCGGACATCGAGCTCGACGGCGACCCCCTGGCCGTGGAATCGCTGTTCATCAACCAGCTCAAGGCGCTTCCGGTCCGGCTCACCGGCGCGGCCTGAGGGTCCTCCTCAGCCGCGTCTGATCGTGAAGCCGGCGGTGGCGGGCCCCCCGTGCCCGCCACCGGGGTATACCGCCCGCGCTTCCAGGCGGTAGCTGCCGGGGACGAGCTTGCGCCCGTGTACCCGGCCAGTGAAGTAGAAGCTGTTGGCACCCGTCCGGTCGGCATGGGTGAAGGACCCCACCCGCTTGTAGAGGGTGCAGGGCCGGCCCTTGTGGCGCCCGTGGCCGTGCCGCCTCTTCGATGCCGCCAGGCAGCGCTTGCCGTGCTTTTGCCCGCGGCCCGGGCGCAGGACGAGGAACGTCGTCGTGCCGGTCTGGCCGTCGGTGTAGGAGACCGTGGCGCCCGCGAGCTTGGCCCGCTTCCCCTTCTTCCTTCTCTTCTGGCTCGGAGGCTTGGCGACGCTCGCACCCTTCGGGGCCGCTGCGAAGCGCGAGGGGGCGACCTTGAGGTGCGGAGAGCGAGGAGGCACCGCCGCCTGTGCCGGGCGGGCAGCCCGTCACCGAGATCGCCACCTGGCGGGTGACCCGGCTGCCGTTCTGGCCGGTGAGGGTCGTGGGCATCGTGAGTTCTTCCCCGCACAGTGCAGCGATCGCCCCGAGCACGGAGTAGGGCCCCATCGGAAGGGTCAGGGTGAAGTGGGAGAAGGGCACGTCGGGCACCGCCGGGAAGGTGGTCGTGATGCGGCCCCCTTTGATGTCCGTCTGGCCGTGGAGCAGGATGCGCAGCCCGTCGCCGCTGAGGACCAGGTCCAGGTCCGGGAAGGCGGCCCCGCCGTTGGAGACGAGGTAGGCCGGGCCTTCGAGCCCGCCCGACACCAGCGGTGTCCGTACGGCCGCCTGGCCGACCTGGGAGGCCGCCGGGCACCCGGAGGGGCCGGCCGCGAAGGTGGCTTCGGGGCACGCCTTCTGCAGGGTGCTCAGGCGGGCGGGAAGCTGGGTGGGCAGGGTGGCCGAGACGGCCGCCAGGTTGGCCTCGTGTTCGGCGGGATAGCCAAGTTCGACCTGCAGGCTCGCCCCATTCTGTTTGGAGGCCTGGGCGCTGGTGGACACGGCGAAGGAGGGTTCGAACGGGAGCCCGGAGCAGCCGGTGGCCTGGAAGGGGCTGGAGTCCGACTGAACGGCGTTTTCGGTCGAGGTGAGGGTGCTTTTCGTCTGCGTCGGGGCGCAGTTGGTGGGGTTGACGGTGAAGGCCTGGCTGGTCGTGATGGTGAGGGTCTGCAGGCGCAGGGGAGCTCCGCCCACGATCGTCGGGATCGGGTCGCTCGTGACCGTGGCCACGGCGGTGTGCTCGTCCACTTCGATCCTGGCCCTGGTGACGACCGTGCCGAAGTCGAACGGCCCCACCGCTTCGGCCGGGATCGCGACGGCGAGGCCGAAGGGGGCGCCCTCGTAGGGGCCCGTGAGGTAGACCGAGCCGGGCAGCTCCAGCGGGCTGGACCCGGCCCCGACACCCACCACGGCGCTGCCGATGCGGCTCGAGGACGGGCAGCTGCCCGTCGCGGCCTGGGCGTCGGGGCACTCGGTGAAGGCTCCGATGCGGCCGAGCAGGCCAGGGGGAAGGACGGTGCTGACCCGCGACAGGTACTGCTGGCCGTCGGGGCGGTCGAGGCTCAGGGTGAAGGAGGAGTTCGCCCCGCCGAGCGAGGGCTGGTCTGCGGTGGACTGGGCGGGAGCGAAGGGGAATGCGGACGGGCAGGGGCCGCCGTGGCCGTCGTCGTCCACCGTGTATTCGCTGCCCGGGGTGGCGGGGGTCCCGGTGGTCGGGGTCAGGGTGCTCGTGAATGCCGCCTGGCCGCAGCCCTGGGGGTTGGCCAGGGGAGCATGGGGGCCCGGGTTGAGAGCGAGCTTGATGTCCGTGAAGGGGATCGGCGGGGTGCTCGGGAAGCTCGCGCTCAGCCGGCCCGTGGCGGGGTCGGCCGAGAGCAGGCCGATCAGGCGCACGGAGAGGCCGTAGGTGGCGTTCTCGGCGTCGAGGAAGAGGCGGTACTCCTGTCCGGACTGGGGTTCGTTGCTGAGCGGCCGGCCCACGTAGAGGGAGCCCGTCAGCGGGCTCGGGAGCAGGGGCGTGTCGATCTCGACGGTCCCGACGGCCGATGCCGCGGGGCAGCCCAGGGGGTTGTTGGTCCCCTGGCCGAGCTCCGCGTCGGTGCAGGCGAGCAGCCCGCCGGCGACGGCCGGGTTGAGCGTCAGCCCGGCCGGAAGGCCGGCGAGGGCGCCGTGCAGATCCGAGCTGCCTGAGGGCAGGTGCAGGTCCACGTTCAACCCCGTGGGTGCGTCGCGTTCGCTGGTCGTCGGCGTTGCGGTCAGAGTCGGGGCGAACGGCAGCGAGCCGCATCCGGTCATCGTCACCGGGGTTTCGAAGGGCTGGCTCTGGGCGGCCGTGGAGGTGACCGTCCCGGCGGTGGCTGTCGGGGCGCAGTCGGTCGGGTCGAGCAGGAAGCCGGCCTTGTTGATGGCCACCGCGATCGTGCGCAGGCGCAGGGGTATCCCCTTCAGGATCGTCGGCAGGGAGTCCGTGGTGATGGACACCTTCCCGTTGGTGGTGTCGACCGCGACGGCGGCCCTCGTGACGACGGTGCCGAGGTCGTAGGGGCCGGCGATCGCGGGCACCACGATCGAGAGGCCGAAGGGCTGTCCCTTGTAGGGGCCCGTGAAGTAGACGGTCCCGGGCAGGGACAGCGGGGTCGTCCCGGCTCCCGCGGTGACCGTCACCATCCCGATCTGGCTTGCCGACGTGCATGTGCCCTGTGAGGCGGCCGGTTCGGGGCACAGGGTCACGCCCGACAGGTTCGCCAGCATCCCTTCGGGAAGTCTCGTGGTGAGGGTGTCGAGGGTCTGTTCCCCGTCCGCGCGGGAGAGGTTCACGTTCAGGTTCGTGCTGCCTGCGGCCGTCGTGCTGGTGGGGGTTGCCGAGGCCGTCGGGGCGAAGGGGATGGGGCTCGGACAGGCTCCGCCGGAGCCGTTGGAGTCGACGGTGAAGGCGCTGGTGGGTGTCGATGGGGATCGACCCGAATAGGGGGCGAGGATCGCGGTCGTCGTCGCCGTTTCGCACCCGAGGGGGTTGGCGAAGAGGGCGCCGGCCCCGGTTTTGAACGTGAGCTTGAGATCGGTGAAGGGCACCTGGGGGTTGCCGGTGAAGGTGGTCCTGAGCTGTCCGGTGACCGGGTCGGCGGTGACCGAGCCGGTGAGCCTGACCGCCACCCCGCCGACCGAGTTCTCGGCATCGAGGAAGATCCGGTAGGGGTCTCCTTCCAGCGGTTCCCCGACGTAGATCGATCCGGTCAACGGGGAGGCAAGGAGCGGAGTGGAGATTTCCACCGTCCCGGCGGCCGAGCCCGCCGGGCAGGTGACTTTCGCGTTCACGCCCGCCGCGAACTGGGCGTCCGAGCAGGCGGACAGGCCGTTCGCCGCGGAGGGGTTCAGTGACATCCCGGCCGGCAGGGTCACCGAGGCTTCCTGCAGGTGGGAGCTGGCGGTGTGGGAGGGGTTCTGGTCCTGTGGCACGTGCAGGTCGACCGCGAGCCCGTCGGGCTTGTCGCGCTGGGTCGTGTTGGGGGTGACGGAGATGCTCGGGGAGAAGGGGACGCTTTCACAGCCGTTGGCTCCGACGGGGGTCGTGTAGGAGGCGCTCCCGCTCGCGACCGGGGCGTAGGTCGAGGCCGTGATGTAGGTCGTCTGCACCCCGCTGCAGGAGGTGGGGTTGGTCAGGAAGGCGTTGTTCGGCGCCCCGCCCCCGTTGTGTTCCTCGGGCGCCCCCCAGAAGATGAGTTCCGATCTTTCGAGCGCCGTGCCGAGCGTGTTCGAGATTTCGCTGATCGTGAAGTAGTCCCCGAAGTCGCCGGGGCGGCCGTTGCTCGGGTACCAGCGCACGCCGCCGACCAGGTCGGTGCGCACCGTGAACAGGACTCCGACGGTGACTTCGAAGGCGAAGTCCGAGGGGGCGCCGCTGGGGGGTGTCATGTTGTAGACGGCGCCCGAGACGGTCTGTTTGCCGAGCACGGGGACGTTGGCGATCGTCACAGTCGAGGTGCCGACGCGCGTGTCGGAGGGGCAGGTGCTCAGGGTCGTGCCGGAGGCGCTGCAGCGGGGTATGGCCTGTGGATTGACGGCCAGGCCGGGGGGAAGGTCGACGCGTACGTCCTGGGCCGAGCCGAGGCTCGTGTCCAGGGTGAACTTCGTGAAGGCGACATCCGGGTGCGAGCCCGCCTGGGTGGCGAAGTCCGAGTTTTGTGGGTTGGCCGTGTTTTCGTCGACCAGGACCCCCGCGCTGAAGCTCGTGATCAGGGAAGTGGCGTCGGCGCCGGCCGGGGCGAGGGCGAGAAGGAGGAGGGCCAGCAGGAGGGCGGGTCCGACCAGGGGGCGGCGCGGACGGTGCCCGTTCGCGACGCCGCTGGAGCGGTCTGAGGGACCTGGCCTGTGTGGAAGGCTTCGCATCTCGCCGATCTCTTTCCCATGTAGGTCTGTCCCCCCCGCGTTGTCTGGGGTCGGTTCGAAGGGCTGAGCCCATGAGACCGACATGTCTGGTTTCGTCATGATTTCTACGTACGAGGACGGCCGGCCGGCTGTGTTGACGCCCTGAGCACGTGTACGCCGTCTAGACGTATACGTGCCTAACTAAACGAATTCGGATGGCCGGTCGATGCCGTCGGTATGAAGGGGCGTAAACGCGGACGTTGCACCCCCTCGCCGCTGCCATACGGGTACGAGGGACCATCGCCCGACGGGGGCCTTGACCCACAGTCGATGATCCGCCACGCCATCGACCCCCTGCAGCTGATGCAGCGGATGGCCGACCAGGCCTTCGCCATGGTCGAGGCGGCCGACGGCGCCCTCGTCGGAGTCGTCAATGACGCCGACTCGGTTCGTTTCGTGTGCGCCTCGGGCAACCTCAAGAACCGGGCGGGAGAGCTGATCAGGCTGGATGGGAGCCTCACGGGAATGGCCATCCGCACAGGGGGCACGCAGCTCACTCAGGACACCGAGTCCGACCCCAGGGTCAATCGCGAGGTGACCCGGCGCTTCGGCATCCGCTCATCGGTCTGCGTTCCGCTCGGTCGCGACAAGATGCGGGTGGGGGTCCTGCACGTCAGCTCCTCGCAGCCTTGCGCCTTCGACGAGCACGAGGTCGTCCTGCTCGACGGCCTGGCGGAGTTCATGAGCACGGTCATCACGGCGGCCTCCGACTTCATGGGGATCACCTCGAAGCTCTTCCACCACCGTGGACACGCCAACCAGGCGGAGCTTCACGGCGTCGAGCAGGACGCCATGCGGGCGGAGATGTTCGTCGCCGGCGTCCTCGACCCCTCGGCTGCTCGCAGGCTGGAGATCCGGGAGCGGATCGAGCGGATCCTGCGCGAGCAGGAGTTCTCGATCGCCTTTCAGCCGATCTTCGCCCTGGACGCCGGCGTCCTCTTCGGCGCTGAGGCCCTCGTGCGGTTCGCCGACTGCGACCGCCGCCCGCCGAACGTATGCCTCGCCGAAGCCCACAAGGTGGGACTCGGCGTCGAGCTGGAGGTGGCGATCGTGCGCCGGGCCCTCGGGCAGCTACCACGGCTCCCCGCCGGGGCGATGCTGTCTCTCAACGCGGGTCCGGACGCTCTCGCCTCGGCGGCCATCGCCGAGGCGCTCGCCGAAGCCGATCCGGCCAGGGTCGTCGTCGAGCTGACCGAGCACGTGAAGGTGGACGACTACCCCCAGCTCGCCGAGGCGATCGGCCGTCTGCGCGGATCGGGGATCCGCCTGGCCATAGATGACGCCGGCGCCGGCTTCGCCAGCCTCATGCACATCCTCAAGCTCGCCCCCGACTTCATCAAGCTCGACCGCGAGCTGATCAGCGGCGTGGATATCGACCCCGTCCGCCAGTCGCTCGCCGGGTCCCTGATCCGCTTCGCCGAGGAAACTGGAGCGATCATCGTCGCCGAGGGAATCGAGACGGCCGACGAGCTCGGGATCATCCGCGATCTCGGCATCCGCCACGGCCAGGGCTTCCACCTCGCCCTCCCGGCGCCGCTCGAGAAGATGCGCCTGAGCATGGTCGGCCACGCCCCGCAGCCTGCCCCGGCGTCGCTGTGGCTGCCGCCGGCCTCCGGCGCGGTGGTCGGGCCCGCCGCCTGAGATCACCGCCCCGTTGAATCGCCCCGGCGCTAGGCTCGTGGCGGATCGGCTGAGCTCGAGGCGCGTCCCCGCGCCCGGGGAAAGGAGAGCAGAGATGGAGCACGAGCACACCCAGCATGTGGCCGCCCCGCCTGACGCCGTGTTCGCCGCCCTGGCGGACATCGGGAACCTCCCCCGCTATGTCCCGCAGGTCATTGCAGCAAGCCTGGACGGAGCGGGCAAGGTCACCGTCGAGGCCCGCTACGAGGGCCACACCCAGAAGGGAGAGGGCTGGTTCAAGGTCGACGAGTCCGCCCGGCGCGTGGAATGGGGAGCCGACGGCAGCGACTACCACGGCTGGCTGCAGGTCAGCCCGGACGAGGCGGGATCCCGCCTGACCCTCTACCTCGTGACCGCCCATGGAGATGCCCCCGACAGCGAGGTGATGGGGACCCTCGACGCGATCCGGCGGCTGGTCGAGGCGGACGCCTAGGGCCATCCGGGCCCAGGTCGCGGCGCTGCGCCGCCTCGCTCAGCGCAGGCGGTGGAGGTGCTGATAGGCCAGGAGGGGCCGCAGGGGCCCGATGGCCCTACCCTGCTCCCTGACGGTGGAGGCCAGTGTCCCGTCAGAGCAGCCGATGTCGAGCAGCCGCCCGGGGACGTGGGGCAGCAGGGCGCTGACGTCGGTCCTCGGGGTGGTGTAGGAGGCGCTCTCGGGCATCAGTCGCGCCTTGCCAGGTCCACGACGACCGGGGCGTGGTCGGAGGGGCGGGTGCCCTTGCGGGCGTCGCGGTCGATGTAGGCGTCGGTGACACGGGAGGCGAGAGCCTCGCTGACGAGGACGAGGTCGATCCGCATTCCTTCCCCTTTGTGGAACATCCCGGCGCGGTAGTCCCAGTAGGTGAAGGGAGATCCCTTGAGCGCTCGCGGCTGTAGGTCGGTCAGGCCGAGCTCGAGCAGGTCTGCGAGCGCCTGGCGCTCGGCCCGGCTCACATGGGTGCTGCCGATGAAGACGGTCGGGTCCCAGACGTCCTCGTCTGTTGGGGCGACGTTGAAGTCCCCGCAGAGCGCGAGGGGCCGGCCGGCCGCCAGCTCCTCTCGGACGACGCCGGCGAGGGCCCGGAGCCAGTCGAGCTTGTACCTGTAGTGAGGGCTGTCGAGGGTGCGGCCGTTGGGAACGTAGATCGACCACACCCGCACCCCGGCGCAGGTGGCGGCTATCGCCCGGCGCTCAGGATCGGGGAAGCCCGGCTCTCCGCTCAAGCCCCGGGTGACGTCCTCGAGCCCGACCCGGGAGAGGATCGCCACGCCGTTGTAGCGGCCCTCCCCGTCGGTGGCGGCTGCGTAGCCGAGCTCCTCGAGCTGCTCGCGGGGGAAGGCCTCCTCGGAGACCTTCGTCTCCTGCAGGCAGAGGATGTCCGGCCTGACCCGCTGCAGCCAGTCGACGAGGCGGGGCATCCGGGCGAGCAGGGAGTTGACGTTCCAGGTGGCCAGACGCAGGGTTCCCTCCGCGCCGGCGGTCGGCTCGGAGGCTTCGGCGGGGGCGGACACCACCGCATGGTGACGTATCGGCTCGCCCGTCCCGGTGTCAGGCGGCCTGCGGCAGCTCGGTGGCCAGGGCGGTGGTCTCCTCCTCGCGCCAGCGCAGGTATGAGGGGCCGAATTCCCGCAGCCGCCGCGGCAGCACGGGGGTTGTGGCCCTGGAGGCCAGCCCGAGGGCGGAGAGCTCGAGCTGCTGGCGGCGGCTGAGGGAGAGCCCCAGGCGTTCCCGCAGCACCTCCGGGAGCAGGCCGATCGTGGCCAGGCGCATGGCGCGGGCGGCGGGCAATCGGGTCAGGTGCCAGACGGGGGCGGCGTACCGGGGCAGGGGCGGGCTCTTGGGATCGGTCAGGCTGGCGATCACTCCCCTGACGCTCTCGTTGTCCTCCAGCACGTCCTCGACCATCGAGTCGAAGTACTCGCGATAGCCGCCCAGCGTCTCCGGCAGGTCGCGCTCGCGCAGCCCGAGCAGCCGGCCGAGCCTCCTCCACTCGAACCAGAAGCGGTCCTCCTCGTCGGGTGCCAGAGGCGACCCGAAGCGGGCGTGGGCGGAGACGATGGAGCCGAAGAGGGTGGCGTGCACCCAGGCGAAGGCCTCGGGCTCGAGAGCGTGGTAACGGACGCCGTCGGGCCGCAGGCCCCTGATCCGCCGGTGCATCGAGCGCACGTTCCGGGCCACTGCGGCGGCCATGGGGGGCTCGGCGTAGATCAGGGAGCTGGTGAAGTCCAGGGTGCGGAACAGCCGGCCCCACGGGTCCTCCCTGTAGTTGGAGTGCTGGGCCACGCCGGCCCCCACCGTCGGGTGGGCGACCTGCAGGACGAGGGCGTAGCCGGCGGCGATGAGCGTGCGGGCGTCGGCGCCTCGGCGCCAGGTGATCGACCCTGGCCCCGGCATCAGGGCCGCCACCTCGTCGTCTGTCGGCAGAAGGTCCTTGCTCATGTTCGCCCCCACGCCCGGCAGGGGGATTATCGGTTGCCGGGCGGCGGCGGATGAGTCAGCGCGAGGATGCATGTGAAGCTAGTGTCTGTCGGGACCTGCAAACGGCGAAGCGGGAGGCCCGCGATGGGGAACCTGGGCGGCAGCGCAAGCGTGGAGATCGAGGCTCCGCTGCAGCGGGTGTGGGCGGTGGTCGAGGATGTGATGACGGCGCCCGACTGGCAGGGAGGCCTGGACAAGATGACCGCCCTGGAGAGGGACGGCGACGGCCGCCCCACGCTCGTGGAGACGGAGAACGACATCAAGGTCCGGCGGATCAAGGCCCATGTCCGCTTCAGCTACGAGGGTCCCAACCGCCTCTCCTGGAGCCAGGAGAAGGGGGACATGAAGTCCGTCGAGGGGTCCTGGGAGCTCGAGGACCTCGGTGACGGTCGAACGCGGGCGACCTACACGCTCGACGCCGACCCCGGGCGCCTGCTCGGGATGGTCATCCGCGGGCCGGTGGAGGCGGCGACGAAGGCGATCTTCGTCAGCGGCCGGCCCGGGGAGCTGAAGCGCAGGGTCGAGGAGGGCTGAGGCCCGCGGTCAGGGCGGCGGGTAGAGGGTGGCCAGCCAGATGTGGTTCAGGACGCCCACGACCATGGCCGGATCGTCCTGGGGCAGACGGCCGAAGGCCTCGGAGAGGTAGCGCTCGTTCATCCACACCAGCGCCCGCGCGGTCTCACCCGCGTTGATCGAGCGGAGGATGCCACCGGCCGCCTGCTCGGAGCGGATGTGCTCGGCGGTGGCGTCGATGAAGGACTGGACGAGCTCCCGGTAGGCGGACTCGACCCTGGCGTCGGAGGGGGCGGCATCCACGAGGGCCCTCAGGACCGGACCCTGGGTCAGGAAGACGTTGGCTATCCCCTCGAGAGCGATGCGGATGTCATGTTCGGGCCGGTCGCCCTTCAGCCACCGATCGGCCCAGGCGAAGAGATCCTCGCCGATGTGCTCGACGAGGCGCAGGACTAGCTCGTGCAGGTCGCGGAAGTGGGTGTAGAAGGCCGGCCTCTTCAGGTCGGTCTGGAGCATGATCCGCCCGACGGTGACCTCGCGAAAGGGCCGCTCGCGCAGCAGCTGCTCGGCGGCGGCGAGGATCTCCCTTTCGGTCTCCTTGGGGTCGTGGCGAGGGCGTCGCCGCGCTGGGGATGTGCCCGCGGGCATGGCGCGATCCTACCTGAGCGGGCGGCTATTGACACTATGTCATTAGGTTGTTAGGGTCGCCTCGATCGGTCTGCAACCGCCGGGGAGGGTTCAGGCCACGGTCCGCCGCCCCGGCGCCCGCGAGGGAGGAGAAGAGATGGCAACGGTTGGTCGGGACATCGGCAGCGTGGAACTTGGCGACAGCGAGCTGTGGACGGACGGTCCCCCGTACGAGCTGTTCCGGGAGATGCGGGGCGGGTGTCCCGTCCACTGGACCGAGAGCATCAAGGAGTTCCCCGAGGAGGCCGGATTCTGGTCGGTGACGACCGCCGAGGACGTCCACACCGTCAGCCGGGACTTCCAGACCTACTCCTCCGAACTGGGAGGGGTGACGGTGTTCGCGGAGATCTTCCCCCTCGAGCTGGCCAGGGCGATGTTCATCGGGATGGACCCGCCCAAGCACGACCGCATCAAGGCTCTCTTCCAGCGCGGGTTCACCCCCAAGCGGATCGCCGACCACGAGGAGCGGATCAGGGAGATCGTGGTCAATGTCCTGGACAGGCTGGAGGGCCGCGAGGAGTGCGACCTCGTGACCGACGTCGCCCAGCCGGTCGTGTCGCGGGTCATCAGCAGCTTCATGGGACTCTCCGAGGATGAAGATGCGGTCTGGGCGCGGATCGTCAACTCGGCCCTCGCCCCCGACGACCCGGACCTGGCGCCGGAGGGGATCGACGGAGTGCTCCAGAAGGACATCCCGGAGATGTTCGAACGCTGCCGCAAGCTGATCGCCGACCGCCGGGAGAACCCCACGGACGACCTCACGAGCGTGCTCGTGCACGCGGATGTCAACGGCGAGAAACTGGATGAGACGGAGATCGTGATGGGGTTCTTCCTGCTGATGGCGGCCGGGAACGACTCCACCAAGGCGACCTACTGCAGCGGGATGCGGGCCCTGATGGAGAACCCCGACCAGAAGCAGCTCCTGCTCGACGACCCGTCGCTGATCCCGAGCGCGGTGGAGGAGGCGCTGCGGATGTTCCCGGCCTTCGCCCATTTCCGCCGCACGGCCACTTGCGACACGGAGCTGAACGGGAAGAAGATCAATGAGGGGGAGAAGGTGGTCATGTGGTACGTCTCCTCAAACCGCGATGAGACCCGCTTCGAGGACCCGGACCGCTTCGATGTCACCCGCAACTCCGAGCATCAGGCCTTCGGTGCCGGCGGGCGGCACTTCTGCCTCGGCACGGCCCTCGCTCGTCTGGAGCTGCGGATCCTCCTCGAGGAGACCCTGAAGCGCTACCCGCAGATCCGGCTCGAGGGCGAGCCGGTGGCGGCACAGGCGATGTTCGTCAACCAGCTCAAGACGCTGCCGGTGCGGCTCGTTCCGTAGTCGACTGGGAAACGCGCACGTTGGTAGGCCGGCTGGCGCTGAGCGCACTGAAAGTCCGGTGGCTGGAAGCGGAGATCGACCACATCTGCGAAGGTCCACGACATGTTCGAGGTGGCCGGGCTCGCAGGCGCCCTGTCGTTTCGCGATCCGTTGCATCCGGGGCGTCGCCGTTGCCACCTCAAAGAGACGGAGAGGTCGGGAGGTCCTCCGACTGGAACGGGAGGAACTCGGTGACGTCCGCCTGGTCGAAGGCGCGACGCACGGCTGGCGAGCCGGGGATCAGCGAGATCTCATAGCCACGTCTCTCGCAGAGCTCGCAGCGAAATGCGATCACGGCCACACCGACCGAATCGATGTAGGTGAGTTCACGGAGGTCCAGCGTGATGCTGGTGACACCTTCTCCGCAGAGGCGATCGATCTCGGCTTCGAGCTCGTGAGCAGAACGATGGTTCAGCTCGCCTGTGAGGATCAGCGTGTGCGTTCGAACGGGGACGCTCGCCAGCGCCGAGGGCTGGTTGCCCGGCGCCGGCTTCGCGGGCGCGGCGTCGTTGAAGGCGGTCGGCCTTCGACTGGCCGCACCCCTTCGCGGGCGATCCTCGCTTGGTGTTCCAACCTTTCGTGGCGACGCCGTCAAATGGCGTTTCATGAGATTCAGCTCCCTTCCGATGAAGCCTCGAGTTGATTCCAGCCCTGGATCGGGGACCCAGGGACCGACCTGAGGAGACCGGAAGGAGCTAGTCCGGTCGCTCTGGAATCAGAACGAAGCAGGCGGTGCGCCACGGCTGACAGAAGAGCCGCAGCCGGCGCATCGCCCGGGGGGCCGCCAGGCCCAGGAGGCCCGCGAGGGTGAGAAATGCCGAGAGCCCGAGGCCGGAGCCACCGGCGGCCGCCGCGCCCGATGCTCCGCTGGGGGCGGACCCCGGAGCGGGGCTGAAGGGGGGGCTTCCAATCGAAGAGTCGCCATCTCCACTACCCGGAGGCGCGCCGGGGCCCGTGCCCGTCAGGGAGCCGGCGGCGACGGCTGCGGCGGCGAACCCGACGGGAGACCCCGCCAGCGCCCTCTGGGTCGCCGATCCCCCGGCTGCGCAGTCGCCCGTCATCGGTCCCGCCAGCGCAGCCACCACGCAGCCCAGGCTCCCGGCCTTCCGGGCAGCCCTGATGGCTGTCGGCATGACGACCTCGGTCGGCGGGGCGGCGGTCGCCTGCGTTTCCGCCGGGATTCCAACCGTGATCGTCAGCGAGCCGACCGGCTCGCCTGGGAGCGCGGGTCCACCTTGGTCGGGGGGAGTGGGACCCTGCGCGGCGGCGGATGGCGGCGAGCCTTCCGAGGCCGGCTTCGCGACCGGTTCGGCCGGTTTTTCTCCGGCAACGGGTTCCGCCGGCGCCGGTGCGGGGGTTTCTTCGGCGACCGGTTCGACAGGGGTGGGGGCCGGTGCGGGGGTTTCTTCGGCGACCGGTTCGACGGGGGTGGGGGCCGGTGCGGGGGTTTCTTCGGTCACCGGTTCGACGGGGGTGGGGGCCGGGGCGGCTTCTTCGGTCGGTGGAGCCGGGGCGCCTTCCGCAGTGACCGGTTCGGTCGGGGCGGGTTTCGGGGCTTCTTCGGCGATTGGGGCGGCGCCGCGGGCGCCGCCGGCGAGCATGAGAGAGCCGAGCACGGCGAGGAGGAAAGGCCTCATGGCGCGGAGGCCTTTGGAGACGATTGGCGTCGAGGGGTTCTGGCCTGTCCCTAGCATCTTTCCTCGCTGCTCACGTTTGCCGTAGGCCGATCATAACCCCCGCCTGCCGCTCGTGCGTCGTCGCATAATGCGGGGTTGGATGCCACCGGCCGCGACCTCGCCGGGGAGGCTCCCGATGCGCCGTGAGGGGCCCTGTTCAACCCGTCGCCCGGTGCCGGGGGTCGACGGGAGGCTGTGCGGAGGGGCGCTTCTCTTCCTCCGCGAGGGAGCCGCTCCTGAGCCATTCGACCAGCGCCCGAGCATCGGCGTCGTCGCTGCGGGCGGCCAGGCGGAGCATCATCCAACCGACCAGGACGACCACCGAACCGACTGCTGGGATGAGGATGAACAGCACCCTCACCTAAGGCTAGGGGATGGCCGGCGTGCCACGCGCCGGCTACCGACCCTTCGCGGCGCCGGGGCTGGCCGGCTCGGAGAAGAACTCGGCGAGCGCGATGTGCGTCTGCCTGGGCAGCTCGACCTGCGGCACGTGTCCGCAGTCGAGCCGGAGGTGGCGGGCCCGCGGGAGAGCCTCGGCGACGTGCCGGGCGAAGGCGAGGGGCACGAGTCGGTCGTCGCGGCCCCACACGAACAGCGCCTCGGGCTCGAGCTCTGCCAGGCGAGTCCAGAAGCCCTCCTCTCCATGCGGCTCCTCCAGATAGATGTGACGTGCCGCGGCGTAGAAGGCGGCTCTCCCGGCGGGGGTGAGATATGCGCGCAGGAACTCGTCCACACCGGCGGCCGTCCAGCCCTTGTCGGCATCGGGGATGAGGCGATGGACGATCCCTTCGACGAGCGGCCGCGGGGCCACCTGGACGAGCCCGAGCTCGGGCCGGGTGAGGCGCAGCAGCGGCAGCCACCGCCGGTCCCGCCGCCAGGCGAGGGAGGGGGCGAGGAGGCCGACCCGGTTTACCCTGCCGGGGTGGCGCAGGGCGATCTCGAGGGCGACGCGCCCACCGAGGCTGTTGCCGATCAGGTGAACGCGCTCGAGGTCGAGCGCATCGAGCAGGTTGATCGCCGAGCGGGCGAAGTAGGGGGCGTCGTAGGCGGCGCCGATCGGCTTGTCGGAGTCGCCGAATCCCGGCTGGTCCACGGCGATGACGCGGAAGCGGCCGGCCATGGCCGCGACGGTGGGCAGGAAGGACCCCTTGGTGGCACCCAGGCCGTGCAGGGCCAGGACCGGAGGCCCGGTGCCGGCTTCGAGGATCGAGAGGCGGGCGCCGCGGGTGGGGATGGTGCGAAACCGCAGGCGCCCCGGATCGACGGCCCCGCTCGTGGCCGCCAGGAATCCCACCCCTACGTGCATGTTGCGGCGCATCGAGAGGCGCCCCGACCGGTATGCGTCCATTCCCCGGCTCACATCCCCGGCGATCTGACGCCAGGTAGCCGCGTCGGCGGTGAGGACGGCGTCGGGACGGCCGCCGGCAGCCTCGATGCGGGCCTCGCCATTGACCACCACGGCGTCCCAGGCTTCCTCCTCGCCGACGGCTAGCCGGATACGGGTGACCCGCCGGCGGGCGTCGAAGACGGAGGGGTCGAACCGCTCGACGAGGGTCCGCATCGGCTTGGGAGGGGAAGGGCCCCGCGTCCGAGCCTGTGTCGCTGAGCTCATCGGGGAGCGGCCGGCGGCCGGGTGGCCCCAGGCGGCTTCGCTGCGCTGCCGCTCGCCGCCTTTGGCGACCTCCTCGAGGCGGTAGCTCGTGTAGCACGGCGCAGCTGGTCGAGTGCCTTGGTGGCACGCTCGTAGCCCTCACGGATGAGGGCCGGCCAGCCGCTGCGGTCGATGAAGAGATCGTAGAAGGCGGGTCCGCGCAGGAGCCGATGGTCGGCCGCGTCGATGACGGTAAGGCGGCTTCCGAGGTCCGCGCGCAGACGGTTGGCGAAATGCAGCTGGAAGCCCTGCTCGGCCTGTCGGCTGGCCGTGAGAATGCCCATCGGCCGGTTCTGCCAGCCCGTGATGTCCTCCGGTTCGAGCTGCGGGGGGAGCATGAAGTTCGCGGCGAACACGTGGTCGAAGGCGCCGTCTCGCATGATCGGATCGGCGGGAAGCAGCTCGATGATCCCACCGTCGACGTAGAGGTGCCCCCCGACCTCGACCGATTCGATGAAGGCGGGCAGGGCGACCGCGATGCGCACGAGACGTCCCACCGGCAGCTCCGGGGTGCTCTGCGTCCCGAAGTAGGTGACGGCGCCGCGATCCATGTCGTAGACGATCGACTCGATGGGGATCTGAAGCTCCCCCACCGTCAGGGAGGCGAAGCGCTCGTTGAAGGTCCGTTCGATCGCCTCGCCCTTGGCCAGGCCGGTGAAGCCCTTCAAGGCTGTGGCGGCGAAGCGGGGAGCCTTCGCCCACTGTATGTCGAGGTAGTCCTCGAGGTGCCACGAGAGGGAGAACTCGGCCATCTCCTGGGCGGTCATGCCGGCCGCCCACATCGAGCCCCATATCGTCCCGCCCGAGCAGGCCGTGATCAGCTCCGGCTCGATCTCCGCCTCTTCGAAGGCGCGCCGCACGCCGATCAGCGACACGCAGGCGCCCGCGCCGCCGCCGGCGATCAACGCCACCCGCCGCCCCTTGAGCGCTTTCAGGGGACGCGGCTTCAGCGGCGGGAAGATCTCGGCGTCGAGGGTCTGCGGGCGGTCGACGAACGGAAGGGGGAAGAGCGCGCGCCGAGCCCTCACCAGGAACCCCGGATCGATCGTCGCCCTGATCAGCTCCCCGCGTTCGCGGGCCCAGCCGAATCCGAGGAGGACGTTGTAGAGGTCGAGGTCAAGGCGCCCGGCCATGGACCGGATGTTGGTCGCATCGGGACGTTCGCGCCAGCGCAAAACGCCGTAACGGACATGCGGGTAAACACGCTCCGGTCAGCCCCGCCGAAGCGAGGGGGCCGGCGTCACTGGTTCTGAGCCTCGATGCTGCCCCAGGATGCGCACATCAGATCGCTGAGCAGGGCGTCGCGCTCCTCGTCGGTGCTCTCGTCGATGTCATCGATCACGCGCAGGACGAGACTCGCCGCCGAGATCGGGTCCAGGTGCCAGCTGTTGGGTTCCATCAGCTGACTCCGGGTGATGGGTATTGTCCAGATTGGATAAAGCTCAGATTAAGCAAGATTGCGGACCTCGGGGTTCAAAATAGCAGGGGGCCTGAGGCGAAAAGGGCCTTGTTCCCTTGCCAAAACAAACCCAAAGCAACCATCGGCAGTTTCGCCGTCGCGTAAACGCACGCGTCTAAAGCTCTCAAGGCTGGTTGGCCATTTTGGCCAAGACGTACACCGGAGGCTGATGCGAATGCTGACCGCGCGCTCGACAGGGATCGGCGAAGCGCCCCGCCCGCGCGCCGGCGGCGCGCATGCGAGCAATGGGCGCGGCGGGTTTCGAACCTGCGACCTCTCGCGTGTGAAGCGAGCGCTCTCCCACTGAGCTACGCGCCCTAGAGGCCCGATTCTATTCTCCGTGGGCTGCCCTTGGGAGTGTGGGGCCGGCAGGCGCCCCCCGCCCTCTTGCCGGGCCGCGCAGGGTGGAGTAGATTCGGGCCATGGCGATCACGGACTCCGCCACGGCGCTCCCCGCCGACCTGGCGGCCTTCACCGAGAGCTACGCCACCGCCTGGAACACCTGCGACGTCGACGCCATGGCGGAGCTGCTCACCGAGGACATCGTCTGGGCCGACCCGGCGCTGCCGGAGCCCGTCCACGGCATCCCGGCCGTCGGCCAGTTCATGCAGGAGAGCTTTCGCACCTTCCCGGACCTCAACTTCGGGGAGCCCGATCCGCCTCACCTGAGCGTGACCGGCGACCAGATCGCATGGGCCTGGGAGATGCGGGGCACGATGCGGGGCCCGGCCGAGCCCCCCGGCTTCGCCCCCACCGGCCGGCGGATGCGGGTCCAGGGGGTCGACCTGTGGACGATGCGTGGCGGGCGGATCGCCCGCTACCGGGCCTACTACGACATGACCGACCTCGCCCGCCAGCTCGGCATCATGCCTCCCGCCGGCAGCCGCGCGGAGCGGGTCACCGTGGCCCTGCAGCGGCTGCAGGCCCGCCTGCAGCGGCGGTGAGGCGACCGTGAGGGGCTGCAGGCCGGGGGCCCGCGAGTGGGCCCCCCTCGCAACCACCCTCGTCCTCGCGGCCTGCCTGCTGGCAGCCGTGATCCCCTCGGCGGCTCTTGCCCTGGCCGACTCGGGTCGGCTGCTCACCTACATGCCCACCGAGGAGGTCCACGCGGTCAGGGCCGCATCCGAACTCGACGGGTACATGAGCCACCTCGACGAATACGACATCGGGCAGGCGCTCCTGCAGATGCCGAAGTTCAAACCCAACGGGAAGCTCAAGCTGCCCACCTACGAGCGGGAAACCCTCGCCCTATGGGTCCAACAGGCCGCCCGCCACAACGCCGAACACGCCACCCACGTGCTCGTCACGGCGGTCTTCAACGCCAACATCACCGCCAAGGGTCCCGACCTCGAAAACCCCCTGACGCGGGCACGCATGATCGCGGGGATCGAATCGGTGCTGGCACTTGGCGTCCCCGCCATCCATCTGGACGTCGAGCCCTATCCGACCGACCAGGGCTTCATCTCCTTCCTGGAAGAGCTCCACCTCGCCCTGGCCCGGATCGGCTTTCACGGTCCTGTGTCCCTGGTCGCCCCACCGGACACGGGGCGCTGGTCTCCCACCTACCTCCAGGGCATCGCACCCCTCGTCGACCAGCTCGACCCCCTCTACTACGAAAGCGAACTCTCCTCTCCCGCCGCATACGAGACCTGGGTCCGGGAAAGCCTCGCCTACTACTCCGCCAACCTTCCCCCGGCCGTGCGGATCATCCCGGTCATCCCCTCCTACCGCTCCAACCCGTGGCACTCCGCCGCAGCCGAGAACGTCTCCTCCGCAACGGCGGCCATCGAAGCCGCCCTCTCGGAAGGCAGCCGTGTGAACGGGGCGGGGATCTGGTGGTGGTACGGCTTCTACTACAACGAAAACCACAGATTCGACGGCAGCGCCGACCGAGCCGCCTGGCAGTCGGCCACGGTCAACCTCCCCTTCTCCCCCTGACTCCCTGGCCGCCGAGCTCCCCGACCTGATCGTCCCCGATGCCGGCGCCTGGCTCGCCTGGCTGACGGACAACCACACCCGCCAGACCGGCGTCTTTCTCGTCCTGGCGAAGAAGGGGGTCACCGAGCCGACCAGCCTCACCTACGACCAGGCCCTCGAGGAGGCTCTCTGCCACGGGTGGAGCAGGCCAAGGCCGACGGCCGCTGGGAGCGCGTCTACCACGGCCCTGCGAGCATCGAGGTGCCTGAGGACCTCGAGCGCGCCTTGGCCGCACGGCCCGCAGCCGGGGACCTGTTCGCGAAGCTGGGCAGCCAGAACCGCTACGCCATCCTCTACCGCATCCACGAGGCCAAGCGGGTCGACACCCGCGCCCGCCGGATCGAGCGCTTCGTGGAGATGCTCGCCGCCGGCGAGACCCCTTACCCGCAGAGATAGCCTCAGCCCGCCGCGAGCTGCAGCGCGATCAGCCCGGCGATCGCGGCGAGGCAGATGATGTGGTCGCGAAGGATCGCCCGGGCCAGGTCCCCCTGCACCGCGTCCGGGTCCGCCCGTGCTCCCAGGCGCACGGCGTTGGGCACGGTGCGCCCGCCCGCGAGCAGGATCGGCGGCAGGGCGAGCGCCAGGGAGGCCCAGGCCACCCAGCCGCTCTGGGTTCCCCATCCGATCTCAGCCACGATCCCCGCCAGGGTCGCGACCATCACCGCTGCGATCGAGCCGGTTCATCGGCCTCGCCGCAGTCGTCACCCGTCCGTAGTAGGCGGCGATCGAGGAGAGGGCCTCCGCCGGCACCTGGCCCTCGCCCCTGCCCAACGTCTGCACGTCGAACATCAGGTCGAACCACAGCACGGCCAGCAGGAACCCGGCCCCGGCTGTCACGAAGGCGCTCACCCTCCCATCCCCGTCAGCTCCCCAGCCTTACTCCCACATGGGGGTGAAGGCGGTCCTGCTCTTCGGAGTAGAAGTCGGCGAGCCGATTCACTTCCGCCTCGGTCAGGGAGGCCCCGAACGTCTCCCCTCCCCCGAGCGAACGGTAGCCGTCCCTCAGTTTCCGCCCGATCTGGGCGAGGCCGAAGTGGGCGTCGTAGACGCTCTCGATATACAGGGCGACATTGGCCTTCGCGAAGCTCCTGGCCGCGGGCGATCCCCGTTCGATCTGGTCGATGGCCCCGCCGATCATCTGCCACCCGCGCCCGGAGAGCCCGGCGTAGGAGCTGAACAGACCGGCCAGGGAGGAGGCCGGACCGGTCAGGCCGGCGGCCTGGCTTTCCCCGAAGATGCCGGGAGGGCGAAGGGCTCCCGCCTGCCGTGCCGCGAGGTCGACCTGCCGGCGGGGGATGAGGTTCACCTGCGCCGGCAGGCCGTTGGCCACGTGCGGCCATGCCTGCTTGGTCGCTGCCACCTCCGCCGCCACCTGCCCCCGCATCGAGGCCAGGGCCCGGGAGACGGCGATCAGGTCTTCCCGCTGAAGGCGCAGGCCCTCGGGGCTCGCTCCGGCTCCCGATCCGCAGCCGGCCGCGGCGAGCGCGGTCGCGCCCGCCGCCAGCAGGACCGCCGCCGCTCTGGCAATGGCCCCGCCCATCATGGTCTGGCCGGTCCGGGCTCGGCGGCTAGACGCCCAGCAGGTCGACTACGAAGATCAGGGTTTCGTTCGGGGGGATGCCCGCGGTGCCTTTTGAGCCGTAAGCGACCGCGGGCGGGATGATCAGCTCGCGCCGTCCTCCCACTTTCATCCCCTGGATGCCGAATTCCCAGCCGGGTATGACCTGTTTCTTGCCGAGCACGAAGGTGAAGGGTTCTTTGCGGTTCCAGGAGGCAGTCGAACTTCTTGCCCCCCTTGAAGAGGCTCCCACGTAGTTGACCGTCACGTTTGCTGCCGGCCTTCGCTTCGGGCCCGGTGCCGACGATCAGGTCCTTTTTCTGGATGAGCTTGGGCGGCTTGCCGGTCGCCGGCGTCACCGTGGGTTCTTTGGAGAGCGGGCCGGTGGTCGGGGTCTTGGGAATCGGGGTCGCGGTTGCCGTGACCAGCGCGTTGTCGGCCTTGTTCTCGTTGCCGATCGTGATCGTGCTCGAGTTCGCCGGAGCCGCCGCAGCCGGCGATGAGGAGGACGGCGCCGAGCGGTGGCCAGGCCGAGGCCGGCACGCGAGCGCGAGCGGGGGAGGTGGGGTTGTAGTAGTTCACGGTCGCGCAGCCTACCGGAACCCCCTAAATCGCCTGCTTTGGTGCGGCGCGGCGATAGGATCGACGGCGGACCGTGCTAGGCGGGGAGGTAGCGGTGCCCTGTATCCGCAATCCGCTCTAGCGGGGCTGAACTCCCCTCCGAGGGGTTCCGCTCCGGTCGCTCCGCCGTCCGGGGCGTCGATGGTCCGGGTCCCGCGCGGTGTCGGCTTGCGAATCAGGTCAGGTCCGGAAGGAAGCAGCCTTAAGCGATCACCGGCAGGCGCAGCGGGAGCTCCCGGACCGGAGCCGAGGGCGGCGATCAGGCGCCGGCAGGCGGGATCTCGACGAGGGGTGCACGGTCCGCTATCCGCAGCCCCTGAAGATCAGCCAGGAGCGGTTGGCCGCCGACTCGGTGAACCCGGGCGGCACCGCCACCGCCTCGTGGGGATCGCGGGTGTCGAGGACGTAGTCCGCGTTCGACCTCCCGGCTGGCCGGGTCGACGTAGACCCCGCGGGTGATGTGGCCGGCCTGCGGCGCTGCGGATGCTGCGCCGGGCTCGTTTCGCAGGTACAGCGCCAGCAGGGGGATCGGCGCGTGGTTGGGCACGCCCGACGGGCCCGCAGCGCAGGTTGATCGCCCCGGAGTCCACGAGCGCTGTCGAGGTCTCCTTCGATCCGTCTCCTGGCGGGCCAGTTTGTCCAGTTCCCGGTGCGCCGATGCGGTACTGGGCGGGGGCGTAGGCCAGCGAGCCCGACCGCCACGACCGCGCCCCGCCGCCATCCACCAGCGTCGCCGCCGGTCCCCGGCGGGCAGCCCGGTCCAGCCGAACACCCCGGCGCCGCAGAAGATCGCAGAGGATGGCCGCCGCCAGGAAGGCGTAGCGGGTGTTGATCGGCAGCCCGATCGTCGCGAAGGCGGCGAAGACGACCACCGCCAGCACGCCCGCCGCGGCGCCCGGCAGGGCCCGGCCGCGCAGCCACGCACAGGCGACAGCACGCCCCCCAGCGGCCGCTCCGACGAGCACCGGCGGGCGCAGCATCTCGCCGATCCGTCGCGGGATGTACTCGGGCACGTTCGCGATCCCCGTGCTTGCGGTCGAGCGTGGAGGCGGTGTGGCGGGTGTTGGTCAGCGACCACAACGGGTTGCCCGTCACGAGCAGGTCGCTGCCGAGCCAGATCAGCGGTGCCGGCCGCCGCCAGCAGCGTCAGGCCCACGAGCTCGCGCCGGCGCTCGCGGACGGCGGCTCGTCCCGGCGCGGCAGGCGATCGCGCAGCCACCGCCGGCATCAGGCCCATCAGGTAGAGCCAGTAGAGGCCCGAGAACACCCAGGCCTCCGGGCGCAGCAGCCCGGCCAGGGCCAGCAGCGCGAGCACCGGCCGCCCGCCCGCACCGCGGGCGGCGCGAGTCGACGAGCAGGGCGCCGAGGACGAGCAGCAGGTAGGGGATGTCGAGATAGGCCCGGACGCCGTAGGAGAGCACCGGGACCCGGGTCAGGAAGATCGCCGCGGCCAGCACCCCCGCGGCCGCGTCCGAACCAGCGCCGAGCCGAGACGGTAGATCACCCAGCCGCACGCCGGCCAGGGCCGCGAAGGCGAGAGCGAGGGTGACGTCCTGCATCTCCGCGTGGGGGCGAGCGGGGACAGCACGATCCCGAGGAGCTCGAGCAGCGGATGGGGGGTCGGGGCGATCGGCACCCCGTAGGCGGGCGATTTCGCCCGCGGGCGAGCTGCCCGCCCCATGCGAGCGCGTAGAGCGTGTCGTAGTTCGCGAAGGCCACGCCGGCGATCAGGCGCAGCACGACGGCGCCGGCGGCGATCGCGGCGAGGCGCCGAGGCGGGCGCGCAGGCGCCTGCCCGGGGTCCTCACGCGGCGGACGCTATCCGCTCCGGTGGAGGGCCAAGCCGCCCCGGCGGGCCGGGTAGACTCGGCCACGGTGTCGCGCAGAGAGCAGCCACAGGAGCAGGAGCGGTCTCTGTACCGCCGGCACCGGCCCCGCACCTTCGCCGACGTCGTCGGCCAGGAGCCGGTCGTGAGGACCCTGCGCAACGCCGTCGAGCGCGGCAAGGTCCACCACGCCTACCTGTTCGTCGGCTCGCGCGGCACGGGCAAGACCTCGATGGCGAAGATCCTGGCCGCCTGCCTGAACTGCGAGCAGGGCCCGACGATCGAGCCCTGCGGGCGCTGCGACTCCTGCCTGTCGATCGCCGCGGGCGACCTCGCTCGACGTGATCGAGATGGACGCCGCCTCCAACAACTCCGTCGACGACATCCGCGAGCTGCGCGAGAGCGTCGCCTACGCCCCGGTCAGCGGCCGCCGCAAGGTCTACATCCTCGACGAGGCCCACATGCTCTCCACCGCCGCCTGGAACGCGTTCCTGAAGACGCTCGAGGAGCCGCCGCCCAACACCGTCTTCGTGCTCGCCACGACCGAGGCCGCGAAGGTCCCCGCCGACGGTCATCGACCGCTGCCACCGCTTCGACTTCCACCGCCCGACCGTCGAGCAGATCGCCAGCGGTCCTGCGCCGGGCCGCCGCAGGCCGAGTCGATCGAGATCCCGCCGCCGGCCGTCGCCGCGATCGCCCGCTCGGCCACGGGCAGCTTCCGCGACGCCCTGGGCACGCTCGAGCAGCTCGTCACCTACAGCGGCACCGAGATCTCCCTCGAGGACGTGCTGGCCGTGCTCGGCGTCGCCGACTCGCGGCTGCTGGCGGAGGCGATCGACGCCGTCGCCGCCGGCGACTCCCGGCGCGCCCTGGCGGCGCTCGAGCGAGTGCGTCGAGCAGGGCCGCGACGCCGGCATCCTTCGCCTCCGACCTCGAGGCCCGGCTGCGCGAGCTGATGATCGTGCAGACCCTCGGCGAGGTGCCCGCCGAGCTGTCGCCTGACCCCCGAGGCCGACGCCGCGCTGGCCGAGCAGGCCGGCCGCGTCGCCTCACGCCGCCGTCGTGCGCCTGCTCGAGCTGCTCGGCGAGGCGCTGGAGGCGATCCGCGCCGGCGCCGACGCCCGCACCCGCCTGGAGCTGGCGCTCGTCAAGGCCGCCCGGCCCGAGGTGGACGGCTCGATGCGCGCCCTGCTCGCCCGCATCGAGCGACTCGAGCGAGGGCGGGCGGCCCATCTCGGCCGTCGCCGCCCAGCGCGAGGTCGCGTCCGACTCCGCCCGGTCCCGGAGCGCCGCGCCGCCCCGGCGCCGTCACGCCGGCCGCGCGCCGAGCCTCCGCCCGGCGCCGGCGCGAGGACCCGGCCCCGGCGGCCCCCGAGCCCGCGCCCCGTGCCGCAGGAGCACGCCGGCGCCCCTCCGCCGGGCCGCCGCCTCCCGCCGCCGGCGCCCGGGTCCCGCGCCCTGCGGCGCCGAGCCGGCGCGCGCGCGGAGCCCCGCCTCGACGCTCGACTCGGTCGCTCCCATGTGGCCGGCGGTGGTCGACCTGGTCCGCAGCCGAGAACGCCCTGCTCGGCGGCCCTGATCGCCGAAGCCCGGCCGGTCGAGGTCGCAGGGCGAGGAGCTGACGCTCGCCTTCGCCGCGACCGCCCGTTCCTCAAGAAGAAGGCCGAGGACCCGCCAACCGGATGACCGTCGGCGAGGCGCTGCGGCGCGATCACCGGGTACGCGCTGGCGGCTCTCCTACGAGCTGCGCGAGGAGCTCGGGGCCGAGGCAGCCCGAGGCCGAGGAGCCTCCGAGGAGGAGGCAGAGGAGAGCTGGCTGGCCCGCTTCATGGAGGAGTTCGACGCCGAGGAGATCCCCGTCGAGGACGACGGCGAGCGGGCCGTCACCACGCAACGAGAAAGGCGCCTGATGCCCAAGCAGCCGCGGATGCCCAACATGCAGCAGATGATGCAGCAGGTCCAGAAGATGCAGAAGGACATGGAGGCGCTCAGGAGGAGCTGAAGAACGAGATCGTCGAGGCCTCGGCCGGCGGCGGCATGGTCACGGTCAAGATGAGCGGCGACCTGCAGGTCAGGGAGGTCAGGATCGACCCGTCCGCCGTCGACCCCGAGGACGTCGAGATCCTCGGGGACATGATCCTGGCGGCTGTCAACGAGGCGCTGCGCATGGCCCAGGAGCTGGCCGAGCGCAAGATGGGCGGGGCCACCGCCGGCCTGGACCTCGGCGCGCTCGGCGGACTGGGCGGCCTCGGGCTGCCCGGACTGTGAGCACCTGGCACGCGCCGCCCGTCCAGCGGCTGGTCACCGAGCTCTCGAAGCTCCCCGGCGTCGGCAACCGCACCGCCCAGCGCCTGGCCTTCCACCTCCTTCGCGCCTCGGCCGAGGATGCCGCCGCGCTGGCCGAGGCGATCCGTCGAGGTCAAGGAGAAGATCGGCCTCTGCGAGGTCTGCTTCAACCTCACCGACGAACCGCGCTGCCGGATCTGCCAGGACCCGCGCCGCGACCACGGGCTGATCTGCGTCGTCGAGGAGCCCAGCGACGTGATCCCGATGGAGCGCACCCACGAGTACCACGGCGTCTACCACGTGCTCGGCGGGGCGCTCTCGCCGATCGACGGCATCGACCCCGAGGATCTGAAGATCGCCGAGCTGCTCGCGCCCGGGTGGCCTCGGCCGGAGACGCGCCGATGCGCGAAGTCGTGCTGGCGACCAACCCGACCACCACCGGCGAGGCCACCGCTCTGCACATCGCCGAGGAGCTGCGCCGCCGCGCTCCCGACGTGACCGTCACCCGCCTGGCCAGCGGCCTGCCGGTGGGCTCGGACCTCGAGTACGCCGACGAGGTCACCCTCGGCAAGGCCTTGGCGGGGCGCCGGCGGTCTGACCGTCCGCCTCCCGGCGGCTCGCCGCCCAATCCTGCCCTGCATGTCCGGTCTCATCTGCATGAAGTTCGGCGGCAGCTCCGTGGCCGACGCCGAGCGCATCAAGCGGGCCGCCCGGCGGATCGTGGAGAAGCGCGAAGAAGGTCACTCCGTCGTCGCCGTCCTGTCGGCGAGGGGGAAGACGACCGACGAGCTGATCGCGATGGCCGAGGAGGTCTCGCCGAGCCCCGATCCGCGGGAGATGGACATGCTGCTCTCCTCCGGGGAGCGGATCTCCTGCGCCCTGTGTGCGATGGCGATCAACGACCTCGGCCACCGGGCGATATCGCTGACCGGCTCCCAGGCCGGGATCGTCACCGACGAGTCCCACACCAAGGCGCTGATCCTCGACGTCCGGGCGGATCGCATCCGAGCAGCCCTGCAGGAGGACCACATCGTCCTCGTGGCCGGCTTCCAGGGGGTCTCCCAGAACGCCAGGAACGTCACCACCCTCGGTCGGGGCGGCTCGGACACGAGCGCCGTGGCGGTGGCCGCCGCCCTCGGGGCCGACGTTTGCGAGATCTACACCGACGTCTCGGGCGTCTTCACGGCCGACCCCCGCATCGTCCCGGACGCCCGCAAGCTCGACAGGGTCTCCTTCGAGGAGATGCTCGAGATGGCGGCCTCGGGGGCAGGGGTCCTGCAGCTGCGCTCGGTCGAGTACGCCCGCAACCACGGGGTGAGCATCCACTGCCGCTCCTCCTTCGACCAGGAGCCCGGTACCTTTGTCGTCGCCGAAGGAGAGACCTTGGAGCAGCCACTGATCACAGCCGTCACCCACTCCGTCCAGGAGGCCCGGATGACCCTCACGGGCGTCCCCGACACCCCGGGGGCCGCGGCCCGCATCTTCGAGGCCCTGGCGGCGGCGAACGTCAACGTCGACATGATCGTCCAGAACGAGCCGCTCACGACAGGGGTCCAGGCGGAGATCTCCTTCACGGTCCCCCAGGACGACCTGCGCATGGCGCGCGGCGCCCTGGAGCCGCTCACCGGAGAGGCCTTCGCCGAGATGATCACCCACGGGGACATGGGCAAGGTCTCCATCGTCGGGGCCGGGATGCGCTCCCACCCGGGGGTCGCCGCGAAGGTCTTCGGCGTGCTCGCCGGCGAGGGCGTGAACATCGACATGATCTCGACCTCGCCGATCAAGATCTCCTGCGTGATCGGCCGTGACCACGTCGAGCGGGCCGTCCAGGCCCTGCACAGCGCCTTCGAGCTCTCGGGGGAGGGGACGGTCACCGAGGAGCATCCCTTCGCAAAGGGCTCATAGCGGCACATCGCTGGGAACAGGCTCCAATCTGTCACAATCGCTGCGCATCTCTGCCCCTTCATGGATGGAAGGCAATGCGCGTCAAGAGACCACGTCGATACGTGAGCCGTCACTGGCTCCTGTTGCTGAGGCCCTTCCTGCGCTGGAGCGCCCGCAGAGAGGCCTACGTGCTTCGACTCGTCGGGCGCCACACCGGGCCGGTACTGCGGCTGGACCGCCGCACGCACCCCGCGCACTTCGAGGGCGCCGAGCGCCGCGGACAGGCCCGCATCGCCGCCTAACCCTCCCGGAGGGAGCGCTGCAGGCGCTCCAGCACCCGCACGACCCGCAGGCCGCTGTGCCCGTCCGAGCGCGGCACCGCCCCCGTGCGGATGCACTCGATGAAGTGCTCGCACTCGATCCGCAGCGGCTCGAGGTTGGGGATCTGGGGCGAGAAGGTGTCCCCCGAACGGGTGATGTACTCCCCCCACGACCGGGTGTCCTCGTCGAAGCCCTTGTCGTAGACCGTGAGCTTGCCCTCGATCAGCATGTCGTCGAAGGTCGCCATGCGCCGCGACCCCACGACGGTGATCCGCCTCTCCTTGTGGGGGTCAAGCCAGGACAGGTGCAGGTGGGCCACGCACCCCCGAGGGAAAGCGAAGGAAGCAGAAGACCACGTCCTGGACCCCCTCCCGGACGTAGGAGGCGCCCTGGGCGGTGCACTCCACGGGCTCCTCTCCGATCAGGTGCAGGGCCACCGAGACGTCATGGGCGCCCAGGCTCCAGAGGGCGTTCTCGTCCGCCCGCAGCTTGCCGAGGTTCAGCCGGTTGCCGTAGATGTAGTAGAGGTCGCCCAGCTCCCCCGAGTCGACAGCTCCTTCAGCCGCGCCACCGCCGGGTGGTACTCGAGCAGGTGCCCCACCATCAGGATCCGTCCGGCCCCCTCGGCCGCCGCCACGGCCCGCTCGGCGTCGGCGGCGTCGTCGCCAGGGGCTTCTCGACGAAGCAGTGCTTGCCCGCCTGCGGCACCGCCACCGCCAGGTCGGCGTGGGTGGGGACCGGGGTGGCGAGGACGACGGCGTCGAGCTCCTCGTCGGCCAGCAGCTCGGAGATCTCCCCGCTCGTGCGCGCTCCCGGGAAGGCTGGGGCGAGGCGCTCCCGGGCCTCGGGCGAGGCGTCGCAGAGCCACCGCAGCTCGCAGCCCGGGATCGAGGCGAGGTTGCGGGCGATGTTGGGACCCCAGTAGCCGAGGCCGGCGACCGCCGTCCGCACGGTCCTGTCGGGAGCGCTCATGCGGGCTCCCGGGCCAGCCGCTCGATCGCCGCCACGCAGCGCTCGGCCGCCCGGCCGTCGCCGTAGAGGGGTGGCCGCTCGTCGGGGGGCCGGCGCCGAAGCGCAGCCAGCGCCGCCTGCGGGTCGAGGTCGACGAGCGTGTTCCAGCCGGCCTGCACCGTCTCCACCCACTCGGTGTTCGCTCGCAGCGTCACGCAGGGCACCCCGGCAAGGTACGCCTCCTTCTGGACGCCCCCGGAGTCGGTCAGCACGGCCCGGGCCTGGCAGACCAGGGCGGTGAACTCGGCGTAGCCGAGCGGCTCGGTCATGCGCAGCTCCCTCACGCGCCACGAAGCCTCTCCAGCAGGCCGGCCTCGCGCAGGCGGGCGAGCGTGCGCGGGTGCACGGGAAAGAGGACGGGCGCCGGGCAGCGACTCGATCAGCTCCACCAGCGCGCGCAGGCGCTCGGGGTCATCCACGTTTCCCGCCCGGTGGGCGGTCAGCAGCAGGTACCCGCCGGCGCCGAGTCCGTGGGCGGCGGGCACGGCGACGTCCTGCCGGGCCGCCGGCTGCCAGCGCAGGGCGACGTCCACCATCACGTCGCCCACCACCTCGATCCGGCCCGGCACGGACTCGGCGCGCAGGTTCTCCGCCGCGGTCTCCGAGGAGCACAGCAGCAGCTCGGCCACGTGGTCGGTGAGGACGCGGTTGAGCTCCTCCGGCATGGCGCGGTCGAAGGAGCGCATGCCCGCCTCCACGTGCACCACCGGGATGCGGGCCTGGGCGGCGGCCAGGGCCCCGGCGAGCGTCGAGTTGGTGTCGCCGTAGACGAGCACCGCCTCGGGCTGCTCCTCTGCCAGCAGCGGCTCCAGCGCGGCCAGCATCCGCGCCGTCTGGGAGGTGTTGCGTGCCGCCGGCGATGCCCAGCTCGCGGTCGGGGCGGGCCAGCCCCAGCTCGGTGAAGAAGACCCGCGAGAGCGAGTCGTCGTGGTGCTGGCCGGTGTGGACGAGCAGCTCCTCGTGGCGCTCGCGCAGGGGCCCCGAGACGGCCGCGGCCTTGATGAACTGGGGCCGGTTGCCGACGACGGTGAGGATGCGCACCGGCGTAGCCTAAGGCCTGGGGGGGGTGGTTTCAGCTCTCCCGGGATCCCGTTCGGGATCTCACTCACGGGCATCAAGAAGCACGTCCGGGTCCTCGAGGAGGTCGAGCTGGTCAGGACCGAGAAGGTCGGCCGCAGCAGGCGCTGCAGCCTCGGCCCGAGAGGGCTCGAGGAGGCCAGCGGCTGGATCGAGACCTACCGCCGCACGCTCGAGGGGCGCCTCGACCGCCTCGGCGAGTTCCTGCAAGAGACGAAAGGAGAGCAGCGATGAGCAGCGATCGATCTGCCACCGCGGCGAAAGCCACCCTCACCACCCCCTCCGACCGGGAGATCGTGACCGAGCGGGTCTTTCAGGCCCCCCGCGAGCGGGTTTGGGCCGCCTTCACCGAGCCCGACCTGATCAGCCGGTGGTGGGGCCTGCGTTCGAGCGTCACGATCATCGACCGCCAGGATCTGAGGGCCGGCGGAGGATGGCGCTTCGTGCAGCGAAACGAGGACGGGTCCGAGACCGCCTTCCGCGGCGATCTACCGCGAGGTCACCCCGCCCGAGCGAATCGTCTACACCTTCGAATAGGAGGGCATGCCCGGCCACGTCCTGATCGACACGGCCTCCTTCGAGGATCTCGGCGACCGCACGAAGGTGACCGTCCACTCGCTCTTCCACACGACCGGGGAGCGCGACGGCATGATCGACGCCGGCATGGAGCAGCGGCCTCAACGAGGGCTACAGCCAGCTCGACGAGCTGCTGGCGAAGCTCCAGGCGGCCTGACCGAGACCCTGCGGCGGGCTCGCCGTTGCGGCGGGCCCGCCGCAGGGTGCCCGGCCCTAGGCGGCCGCGCCGACGACCGAGCTCGACCAGTCGATCACCGAGGTCGGCCGCACCACGTGGCGGCTCAGGCCGAGCTCCTTGGGGTCGAGGCCGAGGGCCAGGCCCGACGAGCTGGGGCAGGTGCAGCACCGGCATGTCCAGCTCGCGGCCGACCACCTTCTCGGCCAGCGGCTGCTGCAGGTCGAGGTTCAGGTGGCAGAGCGGGCAGGGCGTCACCAGGCAGTCGGCCTCCGCGTCGACGGCGTCGCCGAGGTGGCGGCCGGCCTGCTTGAGCGAGGCCTCCTTGTTCATCGTGATGATCGGGAAGCCGCAGCACTTGCGCATGCCCGGCGTAGTCGATCACGGTGCCGCCGAGCGCCTCGATCACCTCGTGCAGGTAGTGGTCGCGCGGGTGCTCGGCGTCGATCCCGAGGCGCTTGCGCGGGCGCACGATGTAACAGCCGTAGAAGGGGCCGACCCTGAGGTTCGTCAGCGGACGGCGCACTTTCGAGCGCAGCTCGTCCAGGCCGATCTCCTCGACCAGCAGCCACAGGAAGTTCTTGTTGGTGAGGCCCTTCTCGTAGCTGAGGCCCTCCGACGGCGAGCGTGGAGTTGACGTGGTCGCGGTACTCGGCGTTCGCGTCCAGGCGCTCCTGGCACTCGCTCTGGGCGCCCTGGCAGGTGGAGCAGATGTTCATCATCATCTCCGCGCCCTCGACCTGCTGGGCGAGCGCGAAGGTGCGCGCGTTGAGCGTGTCGGCGAGCTCCTGGTTGTGCTCGGCGATCACGCCCGGCGCCGGTGCAGCAGGCGCGGTCGAGCTCCACCAGCTCGATGTCCAGCAGCGGCGCGACCTTGGCCATCGAGCCGTGCAGCTCCGGGGTGAAGCCGCGGCTCACGCAGCCGGGCCAGTAGGCGACCTTCATCAGCTCGTGCTCCCTTCCGTTCCGGTGGCCTCTTCGCGGGGACCCTCACCGGGGTTGGTGGCTCCTTCGGCGGCCGGGCGGCCGAATGGGCCCCCGCCTCGGCGGCCACCGCCGGGGCGTTCTCCTCGTCGGTGCCGGTGATGTAGAGGTTCAGCTCGAAGCGCTCCTCGCGGCTCTCGATCTTGTCGTAGATCGCCTGCACGCCTTCAGGTCGGCGCTCGGGATCTTGTGCGGTTTCAGCGCGCCCATCGGCGTCACCTTGCCGCGCAGCAGCGCCTTGAGGATCGCCGGGCAGCGAGCTCAGCAGCTCTTTGCCGGCGGCGGGGTGGAATTTGCCGAACCACGAGTTGCCGCCGTAGGAGCGGGGCAGCAGCTCGGCCTCCCAGAGCAGCCCGTTGTCCTTGACAGGGTCGTGAACGCGGCCTCGTGGCGCTCGCCGTTGTTGTGGTCGACGATGTGCTGGTCGGAGGTGGCGATCCGGCGCAGGCGCATGATCTGGCCCATCGGGTTGACGTCCTTCGGGCAGGCCTCGACGCACTTGAAGCAGTGGGTGCAGTCGAAGATGCCCTGCGGGTCCTGGGCGAGGTCGTTGAGCCGCTCGTGCTGCTCGTCGTCGCGCGGGTCGCCGACGAAGCGGTAGGCCTTGGCGAGCGCCGCCGGGCCGATGAAGCCGGGGTCGACCTCCATCGCCAGGCAGTCCGAGACGCAGGCGCCGCACTGGATGCAGGCCATCGTCTGGGTGACGTCGACCATCGACTCTTTCGGGACGATGTACTCGCGCTCGGGCACCGGCTGCTTGGCCAGCAGCCACGGCGTGACGCGCTGGATCTTCTTCCAGTGGACCGCGTCCATGTCCACGATCAGGTCCTTGATCACCGGCATGTTGCCCATCGGCTCGATCTCGATCACGCCGTCGGTCGGCGCTGCTCAGGGCGGCGTCGAGGTGGGTGTGGCAGGCGAGCGCCGGTTCGCCGTTGACGCGCACGCCGCAGGAGCCGCAGATCGCCTGGCGGCAGGAGCAGCGGATGCCGATCGAGCCGTCGAAGCGGTCGCGCGCCTGCAGCACCGCCTCGAGCACCGAGCGGTGCGGCTCGAGCTCGACCGTGTGCTCGTCCCAGTAGGGGGCCTCGCCCGACTCGGGGTCGTAGCGGCGCAGCCTGAGCGTGAACTTCTCGGCGGGCTGTCGTGAGCTTCAGCCATCGCGCGTGCCTGCTTTCTCTGGCGTGCGGAGTGCATCAGTATTTCCGCTCCTCGGGCTGCCACTGGGTGATCGTCACCGGCGAGTAGCTGACCTCGGCCGCTCGTCGCCGAGCGTGATGTCGATGTGCTTGAGCCACTCCTCGTCGTTGCGCTCGGGGTAGTCGGTGCGGAACTGGGCGCCCGCGCGACTCCTTGCGCTCGATCGCCGCCACCACGTCGCCTCGGCGCAGTCGACCATGAAGCCGAGCTCGAGCGCCCCGAGCACGTCCTGGTTGAAGACCGTGCCGCGGTCGTCGATCCAGGCGCTCGAGCGGTCTCCTCTTTGAGGCGGCCGATCGTCTCCAGGGCGCTCTGCAGGCCCGCCTCGTCGCGGAACACGGCGGCGTGCTGGTTCATCAGTCTCGCCGAGCTCGTTCTTGATCTCCGAGACCCGCCGGCCCTCGCGGGGGCGCGAGATGATCGCGTCGAGCTCCTCGGCGTCGCGGCGCAGCTGGGCGTTCGCGTCGACCTTCGGCGTCGGCATCGTCGGCGGCGCGGGCGGCGGCGTGTTCGCCCGGCGCCGGCGTCCGAAGATCAGCGTGTCGAGCAGCGAGTTGGCGCCGAGGCGGTTGCCGCCGTGGACCGAGACGCAGGCGACCTCGCCGGCGGCGTAGAGGCCCTCGATCGGCGTGCGCCCGTCGACGTCGGTCTTGACGCCGCCCATGATGTAGTGCTGGCCGGGGCGGATCATGATCGGTTCGCGGGTGATGTCCACGCCGGCGAAGTCGCGCCCGAGGTTGACGATCTCGCGCAGCGCCTCGAGCGTCGCGCTTGCGGCACGACGGTGACGTCGAGGAAGATGCCCGGCTCCGTTGGGGCCGACGCCGCGGCCCTCGTTGATCTCGATCTGCTCGGCGCGCGAGACGACGTCGCGGGAGGCGAGCTCCATCTTGTTGGGCGCCGCTTTCTCCATGAACCGTTCGCCGGCCGCGTTGAGCAGGTGGGCGCCCTCGCCGCGCGCGCCCTCGGTGATCAGGATGCCCGTCTCGACCAGGCAGGTGGGGTGGTACTGGACCATCTCCATGTCCATCAGCGGCGCGCCCGCGCGGTAGGCCATCGCGATCCCGTCGCCGGTCACGATCAGGCCGTTGGTGGTCGGCTTGTAGGCCTGGCCGGCCCCGCCGCAGGCGAGGATCACGTTCTTGGCGGTGAAGGTCTCCATCCGGCCGCGTGCGCACGTCGCGGGCGATCACGCCGCCGCAGCGCCCTCCTCGTCGGTCAGCAGCGAGGTCGTGAACCACTCCTCGAAGCGCTCGACCGTCTCGTGGTGCTTCATCAGCTGCTCGTAGAGGACGTGCAGCAGCGCCTGGCCGGTGATGTCGGCGACGTAGGCGGTGCGCTTCATCGAGGCGCCGCCGAAGGCGCGCAGGTCCATCTCGCCCTTGTCGTTGCGGTGGAAGGTGACGCCGATGTGCTCGAGGTGCATCACCTCCCCGGGCGCCTCCGAGCACATCACTTCGATCGCGTCCTGGTCGCCGAGGAAGTCCGAGCCCTTGACGGTGTCGTAGGCGTGGGAGTGCCAGTCGTCGTCGACGCTGATCGCGGCGTTGATGCCGCCGGCGGCCGCGACGGAGTGCGAGCGCACCGGGTGGACCTTGCTCATGATCGCCACGCTCGCCCCCGCCTGGGCGGCGGCCAGCGCCGCGCGCTGGCCCGCGAGGCCGGCGCCGATGATCAAGACGTCGTGTGCTGGCATGGCTCCTTGCGGTCTGTCGTGGGGGAAGGGGGTTGCGGCGCGGCACTCTACAACGCGCGCGGCCCGACGAGCCGGTCCGGCAGCCGCCGGCGACGGCGCGAGGGTCGGCGCTAGGTCGCCGGGCGCAGCGCCTGGCGCACCTGGGCGAGCGTGACCACGCCCTGCAGGACGCCGTCGCTGTCGACCGCCACCATCGCCCCGAGCCGCCCGAGGCCCTCCGCGCCGAGCAGCGATTCCAGCGGCGCCTCTTCGCCGATCCGCACCGGCAGGTCCTCCTCGAGCACGTCCACGACCTCCAGCGCCGGGCGGCCGGCGGCGATCTCGGTCTCCACGCGCTGCTGGCGGACGACCCCGAGGAAGTGCCGGGCGGGGTCGACGACCACGAACCACGGCCAGCGGTAGCGCAGGAAGAACTGCTCCTGGGCGTCGAGCAGGGTCATCTCCGGCGGGGATCGTCACCGGCTCGCGGTCCATGATGTCGGCGACCCGCATGTCCTTGATGCGCCTGCCCAGGGCTCCCTGCACGACCGCCGCGCCGGCCGCCTGGTAGAGGAAGAAGGCGAGCAGCGATCGTCAGCAGGCCGAAGGTCGAGCCGCCGCGGGTGAAGTCGAGCAGGCCCACCAGGCCGAGGACGAGGGCGAGCGCCTGGCCGGCGCGGCCGGTCGCCTGGGTGGCGCGGTTGCGGTCGCCCGTGCGCCGCCAGATCGCGGCGCGGGCGATGCGCCCGCCGTCGAGGGGGAAGGCGGGGACGATGTTGAACAGGAACAGGAGCCGCGTTGATGAATCCGAGCCAGCCGATCAGGGCCAGGGCCGGCGTGGTGGTGAAGCCCTCGCGGGTCAGCGCGACGTCGGTGAAGCGCTGGCCGGAGGCCAGCGGCGGTGCCGACGGCCGACGCAGATGGCGAACAGCAGCAGGGTCACGGCCGGTCCGGCGGCGGCGACCTTGAACTCCTCCCCGGGGCTCTGCGGCTCGCGGCGCATCTGCGAGAGCCCGCCGAAGAACCACAGGTCGATGCCGGCGATCGGGATGCCGAGCCGGCGCGCCACGAGGGCGTGTCCGAGCTCGTGCAGGATCAGCGAGGCGAAGTAGCCGAGGGCGCCCGCCACGGCGACCAGGTAGGCGGTCGTCTGCGAGCCTCCGAGGACTTCGTGGAAGTAGTTCGAGAGCCAGTAGATCAGGAGGAAGAGGACGAAGAACCAGCTTGCGCTGACGCCGATGCGGATGCCGAAGATGCGCGCGAGCTGGAGGTTCTGGCGCCGTCCCATGCCTCGATGGTAGGCCGCCGCAGGGCGGCCCGCTGCGCCGCTAGGCCCGGCGGCCTGTTGCGCGGGCGATGATCGCCTCGAAGTCGACCCCCGCGGGAAGCGTGCCGTACTCCAGGCCGCCGTCGCCGGCCAGGCGCGAGGCGCAGAAGGCGTCGGCCACGGCCGGCGGGGCCGTGGCGCACGAGCAGGGAGCCCTGCAGGCACAGGGCCATGTCTTCGACGACCCGGCGGGCGCGCGTCTCGAGCGTCGCGGGGTCGGAGAACTGGTCCTTCAGGGCGGCCACCCGGTCGTCGAGGCGGCGGTCGGCTCCCGCCGCCAGCTCGACCTCGGCGAAGAAGACCTCCAGCGAGCGCGGCGAGCGCGTCAGCGCGCGCAGCACGTCGAGGCTCATCACGTTGCCCGAGCCCTCCCAGATCGAGGCCAGCGGGGCCTCGCGGTAGAGGCGGGGCATCCCCGACTCCTCCACGTAGCCGGCTCCGCCCAGGCACTCGAGCGCCTCGAAGGCGTGGTTGGGGGCGCGCTTGCAGGTCCAGTACTTGCCGACCGCCGTGGCCAGGCGCTTGAACAGCTGGGCGTCGCTGGCGTCCTCGCCGGCGTCGGCGTCCGCGTGCGCTTCGTCATAGGCGCGGGCGAGGCGCATCGCCAGCGCCGTGGTGGCCTCGGACTCCACGCACAGGTCGGCGAGCACGTTGCGCATCAGCGGCTGGTCGATCAGGAGCTTGCCGAAGGCGCTGCGGTGGGCCGTGTGGTGGGTGGCGTTCACCACCGCGACGCGCATCCCGGCGGCCGAGCCGATCACGCAGTCGAGGCGGGTGTGCCCGACCATCTCGATGATCGTCGGCACGCCCCGGCCGGGCTCGCCGACCATCCGCGCCCAGGCGCCGTGCAGCTCGATCTCCGAGGAGGCGTTGGAGTGGTTGCCGAGCTTGTCCTTCAGGCGCTGGATGTGGAATGCGTTGCGCGTGCCGTCGGGGAGGATCCGCGGCAGCAGGAAGCACGAGAGGCCGTCCTCGGTCTGCGCCAGCACCAGGAACATGTCCGACATCGGCGCCGAGCAGAACCACTTGTGGCCGATCAGCTCGTACTCGGCTCCGGCGCCGCCGCCGTTCAGCGGCCGGGCGACGGTCGTGTTGGCGCGGACGTCCGAGCCGCCCTGCTTCTCGGTCATCGCCATCCCGGAGATCGCGCGACCCTTCTCGGCCGCCGGGATCAGGCGCGGGTCGTAGGTGGTGGCGGTCACCAGCGGCTCCCACTCGGCGGCGAGCTCCGGCTGGGCGCGCAGGGCCGGCACGACCGCGAAGGTCATCGTGATCGGGCAGGCGAAGCCGGCCTCGGCCTGCATCGCGGTCATGTACAGGGCCGCGCGGGCGGCATGGGCCGCGGGCTCGATCGCTCGTCCACGGGCAGCGAGTGCAGCTCGTGCTCGACGCCCATCTGCATCAGCTGGTGCCAGGCCGGGTGGAACTCGACCTCGTCGATGCGGTTGCCGTAGCGGTCGTACGTGCGCAGCACCGGCTTGTTCTCGTTCGCCAGACGTCCCCATTCCTGCTGGGGCTCGCCGCCGACGAGCGTGCCCAGCGCCGCCGCCCGCTCGCTGACCCAGCCGGCGCCCTCGCGCTCCGTGGCCTCGACCAGCGGCAGGTTGCTGGAGAAGACGTCGAGCCCCTCCAGCGGCGGAACCTGGTTGAAGACCGTGTGCGTCTTCCAGGGCGCCCGGCTCTCGCTGACGGTTGCCATCACCCTGAAGTCAAGCAGATGCGTGCGCGATAGCATCGCCCCACCCCGACCCAAGGACCGACAAATGGCGAAGATCAAGGTGAAGAACCCGGTCGTCGAGCTCGACGGCGACGAGATGACACGGATCATCTGGTCGTTCATCAAGGAGCAGCTGATCCTGCCCTACCTCGACATCGACCTGAGGTACTTCGACCTCGGGATCGAGAACCGGGACGCGACGGAGGACCGGGTGACGGTCGAGGCCGCCGAGGCGATCAAGCGCTACGGCGTGGGGGTGAAGTGCGCGACGATCACCCCCGACGAGGCGCGGGTGAGGGAGTTCGGCCTGAAGGAGATGTACCGCTCGCCCAACGGCACCATCCGCAACATCCTCGGCGGCGTGATCTTCCGCGAGCCGATCGTGATCTCCAACATCCCGCGGCTCGTGCCCGGCTGGACGAAGCCGATCGTGATCGGCCGTCACGCCTTCGGCGACCAGTACCGGGCCACCGACATGGTCGTGCCCGGCGCGGGGAAGCTGACCCTCACCTACACCCCGACCTCCGGCGGGGAGCCGATCGAGCTCGATGTCTACGACTTCCCGGGCGGCCGGGGTGGCGATGGCGATGTACAACCTCGACGACTCGATCCGGGACTTCGCCCGCGCCTCGCTGCGCTACGGGCTCGACCGCGGCTACCCCGTCTACCTGTCGACCAAGAACACGATCCTCAAGCGCTACGACGGGCGCTTCAAAGACATCTTCGCGGAGGTCTACGAGAGCGAGTTCAAGCTCCGACTTCGAGGCGGCCGGGATCACCTACGAACACCGCCTGATCGACGACATGGTCGCGGCCGCCCTGAAGTGGGAGGGCGGGCTACGTGTGGGCCTGCAAGAACTACGACGGCGACGTGCAGTCGGACACCGTCGCCCAGGGCTTCGGCTCGCTCGGGCTGATGACCAGCGTGCTGATGACGGCCGACGGCAAGACGGTCGAGGCGGAGGCCGCCCACGGCACCGTCACCCGCCACTACCGCCATGCACCAGCAGGGCAAGCCCACCTCCACCAACCCGATCGCCTCGATCTTCGCCTGGACCCGCGGGCTGTCCGCGCGCGGGCGCATGGACGGCACGCCCGAGGTCACCGACTTCGCCGAGACGCTCGAGCGCGTCTGCATCGAGACCGTGGAAAGCGGAAAGATGACGAAGGACCTCGCGCTGCTCGTCGGCCCCGAGCAGCCCTGGCAGACCACCCAGGAGTTCCTCGCCGTCGATCGACGAGAACCTGCGAGCGGCGACCGCCTGAGAGCGGCCGCAGACAACCGTCACCAGCACCCCACCCAGGAGATGAACTCTGTGAGCAACCCCGTACGAGTAACTGTCACCGGCGCCGCCGGCCAGATCGGCTACAGCCTCGTGTTCCGCATCGCCAGCGGACAGCTGCTCGGGCCCGACCAGCCGGTCGACCTGCGCCTGCTGGAGATCCCCCAGGCGATGGGCGCGCTCGAGGGTGTGGCGATGGAGCTCGATCGACTGCGCGTTCCCGCTGCTCGCCGGCCTCGACCTGCACGACAACCCCGAGGACGCCTTCGACGGGGTCAACATCGCGCTGCTGGTCGGCTCGCGCCCGCGCACGAAGGGCATGGAGCGCGCCGAGCTGCTCGCGGAGAACGGCAAGATCTTCACCGTGCAGGGCAAGGCGCTGAACGAGAGGGCGGCGGCCGACGTGAAGGTGCTCGTCGTGGGCAACCCCGCCAACACGAACTGCCTGATCGCGATGAACAACGCGCCCGACATCCCCCGCGAGCGGTTCACCTCGATGATGCGCCTGGACCACAACCGCGCGGTCGCGCAGCTCGCCAACAAGCTCGCGGTGCCGGTCACCGAGGTCACCGAAATGGGCGTGTGGGGCAACCACTCGCCGACGATGTACCCCGACCTCTTCCACGCCAAGGTGGGCGGCCGTCAGGCCGCCGCGGCGGTGGACGACCAGGAATGGATCGAGAACGAGTTCCTGCCCAACGTCGGCAAACGCGGCGCCGCGGTGATCGAGGCGCGCGGCGCCTCCTCGGCCGCCTCGGCGGCGAACGCCGCGATCGACCACGTGAGCGACTGGGTCGCGGGCACGGACGGCGGGTGGGTCTCGATGGGGGTCGCCTCCGACGGCTCCTACGGGATCCCCGAGGGCCTGATCAGCGGCTTCCCCTGCACCTGCGAGGGCGGCGAGTACTCGATCGTCGAGGGCCTGGAGATCGACGAGTTCTCACGCGGGCAGGATCGACGCCTCCGTTGCCGGAGCTGCGTCGGCGAGCGCGACACGGTCGCCGGCCAGGGGCTGATCTAGACCGTTGACAAACGCCTCGTGCGACTGAAACGCGAGCAGCGGGGGCGCACTCGCGCCCCGTCGCCACGGTCTGCGAAACGGCCGGACGACTCCTCGCAGGTCGAGCAGTGCGCCTAGCGCTAGCCCTTCGGGTACCAGCCGCGGCCCTGCTTTTCCACCTTCTTTTCCTGCTCGAGGCCCGGGCAGGACGCGGTAGAGGTAGTTCTGCTTGATGCCCATCTTGGCCGCCAGCTCGGGGATCGTGATCCCGGGCTGGCCCTGGACGAAGGACAGCGCCTCGGCGGCGCGGGTGCCGCTGCCTTTGCGCCGGCCGGCGCGCCGTTTGGCGGCGGCTTGGCCGCTTTGCGGGCGGGCTTTGGCCGCGGTGGTGGCGGGTGGCGAGCCGCGGGGGCGTCCGGCGGCCGGCGTTGCCGGTGGCGCGTGCGGCGGCCGCGCGAACTGCCGAGCCGCCGACGCCGGCGAGGGCCGACGCTGCGGCCTCGAGCCGGTGGTACTCGTCGACCAGCGGCTTGAGCTCTTTGAGCCGGTCGGTGATCTCCCGGCGCTTCTCATCAAGGAAGTCAGTCACGGTGAGGTCCTCTTCACTTGTTTCGAGCTGCTTGACACACGCGTCACATTGCGGTTCACCTTACACTAGTCCCGCTTCGCCGCCGGGCCTTCCAGACGTGTCCGCGCAGCTGTTGCAATGTGCGCCTGTTGCCTCGCGCTCGGGCATGCCGCCCACGAGCGCGCGGCTGACGATCGCTCCGAGCGGGCCGAGTGGCGCATGGAACTCGTTCCGATAGTCAAAGCGAGTTCCGCCGTCCTCGGCGCTGAGCAGGTATTCGGTGTGGGCGCGGGAGCGGGCCGGGCCGCGACCCTCCCACACGGCGACGCTGCCGGGGGTGCACTCGACGAGCTTCCAGTGAACCTCGAGCGTCACGCCGCGCATGTGGATCTGCTGGTCCATCCGGTAGCCGACCCGCGGCGGGCCCTCGTCGGCGTGCAGGAGCCTGCGGTGAATCGTCACCCAGTCGCCCAGGCAGGAGGGGTCCATGACCATCTTCCAGACCTCCGCCGGCGGCGCCTCGATGCGGATCGAGGCGGTGACGAGGCTAAGGCTCATCTGTGAGCCGGAGGGTGGGACGGCACAGGGGTGCACCGTATCGACTGGAGGGGTGCATCAGCGCGCGGCCAGCGGTTCGCGCTGCTCCCATTCGGCCAGCGCGTGTTCGACCGCGGAGTCGAAGGTGTGCAGGCGCACGCCCAGCAGCTCGGCGGCGCGATCGTCGCGCGGCAGCAGGTCGCCCTGCAGGCCTTCCATCAGCGGCAGCACCAGCTCCGGGTCCTCGCCGGCGATCGCCGCCGCCACGCGCGCGGCGATGCCCGTCACGTTCACTCCCAGCCGCAGCGACGGGCGCCCGACGAGCATCAGCTCGGCGATCCGCCGAGCATCTCGCCGTAGCTGAGGACGTCGGGGCCGCCGATGTCCATCGAGCCGGCCACGTCCGGTGCGCGCGCGCGGCGGCCGCGAGCATCTCGATCACGTCGCGCTCGTCGATCGGCTGCGTGCGGTACCGCTGCCAGGCGGGCAGCGTGAGCACGGGCATCCGCTCGACCAGGCGCACGAGCAGGCGGAAGGAGCGCGAGCGGGCGCCGATCACGATCGACGCGCGCAGCGCGAGCGAGTCGGGCACCGCCTCGAGCAGGATCCGCTCGACCGCCTCGCGGCTGGCCAGGTGCGCGAGGTGCGCGCGGCGGCGCTCCGCCTCGCGCCGTCCGACCGCGGCACGAGCCCGCCGAGGTAGACGATCCGCCGACGCCCGGCCCGCGCTGGCCGCGGCGGCGAAGTTCAGGGCCGCGAGCCGCTCGCGGGTCGGAGAAGGGCGCGGAAGCTCCCGGCGTGCGCTCCATCGAGTGGATCAGGTAGTAGGCGACCTCGACCCCCGCAGGGCCCGGTCGAGGCCCTCGCCGGTGACAGCGTCGCCCCGCACGCTCCTGCACCGGTCCGGCCCGGTCTCGGCCAGCGCCGCCCGCAGGCGAGCGGGATCCCTGCCGAGGGCCCGGACGGCATGCCCGTCCGCCAGCAGCCGCGGCACGAGCAGCGAGCCGACGAAGCCGCTCGCGCCGGTGACGCAGGATCTCCATCCCCGAGATGATGACGCGCCGCGCTCGGGCCGTCCGGATCCTCCGGAAATTGCGGCCCTTGCAGCGACGATTGTCACAGGAAAGTGACTGCTCGGCGGGTATTTCCGGGTAGCGAGTCTTTTCTCTGCGATTTGCGCGATGGCCCCCTCCGGCGCCTTGAGCGAGCACCCCGATGCGTGCTTTGATCGCCGCGTTCCGTTGGCAACCGAGACAGGCGGGGGAAGCGATGCAGGCAGCGCAAGGCAGGCGGGCGCCCAGAGGAGCGGTCGGCCCAGAAGGTCAGCTGCGAGCAGTGCTTCTTCCGGGTCAACCTGCTCTGCGCGCTCGAGCTCGAGGAGCCCTGCGCGACCTTCCGGCCCAACGAGGCGCAGCTGAGGCCGCCGCAGCAGCTGCGCTTCGTGTTCCGCCAGGAGCGGCGCACGCGGGCCGCCTGGGCGTTTCCCTCGGCCCAGGAGCAGGCCGCGCTGCACGCCTAGGACGGATCCCCCGCGCCGCGCCACCTGCCGATTGCGCGTCCGCGGAAGCTCGACCCGGGGGTATATTGAGCCGCAGACCTGCAAGCTTCGGCAGAGGCGGTGGCAACGATGGCAGCGAAAGACAGGCTCGGCAAGGCGTCCGAAGCGGCGAAGGCGGCAGACGCAACCGTACGTGCAGCGACTGATCGAAGACGAGGAGCTGCGCGCGAACCTGCTCGCGGCCTACGGGGCGGCGCGCAGCGCCTACGGGCGCATGACCAACGGCAAGCCCGCCACCAAGGCGCTGTTCGAGGACCGCAAGCTGCAGGCGGAGCTCGAGGGCGGCGGCCAGCTCGCTGCGCGACGCGTCCAGCTCGCTGCGCGAGGCGCCCTCCAAGCCCGCCGTCGGCGCGGCGGCCTCGGCCGCACGCTGATGCTCGCTGATCGTCGGCGCCGGCCTGGCGATCGCGCTCAACGAGGGCCTGCGCTCGAAGGTGCTCGACCTGCTGTTCGGAGCCGAGGAGGAGTTCGACTACACCTCGACCACCGCGCCCGGCCACGCCGGAGCCGGCGGGCGTCGGCGAGCGCCTGAGCCGCGCGACCTGAGGCGGGGAGGAGCACGGTGTGACGACCGCGCACGAGTCGTCAGAACGCGTCCGAGACAGGCGAGGAGGCGGCGAGCCCGCCGACCCCACGCGCCCGCTCTCGGGGGAGAAGGCCCAGCGCATCATCGACGCGATGCGCCGCAGCGTCGCCCGCCGCGGTACGGCCGGCTCGACCTTCGACCACGTCTCGCGCGAGGCGGGCGTCTCGCGGGGCCTGCTCCACTACTACTTCGGCACCAAGGAGCAGCTGCTGGTGGAGGCCGTCCGGCGCGACGGCGAGCTGCGCCTGGAGCGGCTGGAGCGCCAGCTCTCCACCGCCAAGACGGCCGACGACTTCATCGACCTGATGGCGCAGAACCTGCAGGAGACGGTGCGCGAGGACCCCGACTTCGTCACGCTGGTCTTCGAGCTGTTCACCCTCTCCCGCCGCAACGAGGACATCGCCGCCGAGTACGCCGCGCTGATGCGCCGCACGCGCGAGCAGGTCGCCGCGATGCTCGACTCGGCGCAGCGCGAGGGGATCCTGCGCCTGCACGCCGAGCCGGAGGCCGTCGCGGAGATCCTGTTCTCGCTCGGCGACGGTTTCGCGCTGCGCATGCTGAGCGAGCCCGAGCGGGACTTCACCGCCACCATCAACGCCGGGATCACCTGCGCGCGCGCTCTGCTCACCGATTGACGCACCTATAATCGGCCTGGCCATGCCGATTTACGAGTACAGGCGCCCGGACGGGACGCACCTTCGAGATCCAGCAGTCCTTCAGCGACGAGCCGCTGAAGGTCGATCCCGACACGGGCGTGCCGGTCGAGCGCGTGCTGCACGCCGCCCGCCGTCCACTTCAAGGGCAAAGGCTTCTACAACACCGACTACGGCACGCGCAGCCGCCAGCGCGAGACCGCCGCCGCCGCGGAGAAGTCATCGGCCGAGAAGAAGCTCCGAGAGCTCCTCCTCGCTCCTCAGACTCCTCGTCCGCGACCGAAGAGCGAGAAGGCCGAAGGCCGGTCCGGACAAGACTCCAAGGACTCCGAAACCGGTCGCCGCCAAGGGCTGAGCGACGCCCGGGCGGCGCGGTCAGCCGCTCATGAAGCGCGCGACGGCGGCGCTTCGCGCTTCTGAGACGGTCAGGCCCTGCTCCGCCGTCCGGGAGGGTTGCGGCGCCGGTGGGCTTGAGCACCCGCGTCGGGCGGCGTGCCCGAGATCGCCAGCGCCGCCGAACAGGCCCAGCAGGGTCGGGCCGCTCATGTCGGAGATGATCGCCGGCGGCGCGTTCCAGGCGATCAGGGGCAGGCGGAAGAAGCTCGAGACCGACAGCAGCCGGCTCTTCATCGCGTTGAACAGGGCCTGCTGGTGTTCCTCGCGCTGCAGGTCGGTCTCGTTGGGGGCGCACAGGTTCTCGCGCGTGCGGGCGATCGCCAGCGCCTGCTTGCCGTCGATGTGGTGGGTGCCGGCCGGCAGGCGCAGCGTGTAGCCGCCCTGGCCGAAAGCCGCCGTCGATGCGGGAGATGATGCAGCCGCCCTTGTAGTCGACCCCGCCCATCGCGTCGATCAGCTGCGGGAAGTTTTCGAAGTTGACTTCCACCACGTGGTTGATCGGGAATCCCCAGCCAGCGCTTGATCACCGAGATCGACAGCGCGGGGCCGCCGAACGCGTGGGCGGCGTTGATCTTCTGCAGGCCGTGGCCGGGGATTTCCACGACGGTGTCGCGAGGGATCGAGAGGCGGGCCGAGTGTCCGCCGCCGGTGCGGATCAGCATGATCGTGTCCGAGCGGCCCGGCCCGGACTTTTCCGCGCCCGGTTCCTTGCTGTTCTTCTGGCGGCGGTCGGAGCCGAGCACGAGGATGTTGTTGGCCGAGGTGAGGGGGTAGCCGGCAGGGTCGAGCACCGCGGACACGTCGGACGGGGGCGCCGTCCGCTCGAACGTGCGGAGCTGATCAGGAACAGGACGAGCGACAGCAGCGATCCATGCGACCGACGAGCCCGACGACGCCGAGGAGCGATCCGTTTGCGGGTCGCCCAGCGGCGCCAGCCGGCGCCCCTGGACGCCGGGCAGTGGCGCCGGGCCGCCGCGCGCCGGGGCGGGCGCGCGGACGCTCGACGCCCGCGCGGCCCCAGCCGAGGCTCGTCCTCGGCTGCGCCGCGCGCAGCCGCGGCCGGGCGCGGTAGCGGGTGTACTGGGGCGGCTCGTCGGCGTCGGGGACCATACGTCGGGGACCATCGAGGGACCCTATATTTGCCGGATGACTCCTACCGAGGCGCCGGTCGGGCGGCTGGTCGTGTGTCCGACCCCGATAGGCAACCTCGAGGACGTCACCCTCGGGTGCTCGAGGCGCTCGGGCAGGCGGACGTGATCGCCTGCGAGGACACCCGCCATACGCGCAGTGCTGCTCGACCGCCACGGGATCGACGCACGCCTCGTGAGCCTGCACGAGCACAACGAACGGGCACGGGCCCGGGAGCTGGCGAGGCGGATCGCCGGCGGGGAGGTCGTGGCCCTGGTCTCCGACGCGGGCACCCCCCTCGTATCCGACCCGGGCTTCGCGCTCGTGCAGGCCTGCATCGCCGAGGGCCTGCCGGTGGAGGTCCTGCCCGGGCCGAGCGCGGCCGTCACCGCGCTGGTGGCCTCCGGCCTGCCGGCAGAGCGCTGGCGCTTCGTCGGCTTCCTGCCGCGCCGCAAGGCGAGAGCTGCGGGAGCTGCTGGGTTCGACCACGGAGACGCTCGTCGCCTTCGAGTCGCCCCGGCGCCTGGGGGCGACGCTGGCGCTGCTGGCCGAGATCGATCCCGGTCGTCCGGCGGCGGTGTGCCGCGAGCTGACCAAGGTCCACGAGGAGGTTCGCCGCGGCAGCGCCGCCGAGCTGGCGGAGCAGCTATGCGGGCGCTCCGCCCCGCGGCGAGATCGTGCTGGTCTGCGGTGCGGCCGCCGCCGCGACGGTGGGGCGCGCGCAGGCGCTGGTCGCGCTGCGGGAGCTGGTCGTCGGCGGGGGCGCGCCCCCGGCCGGCCGCCACCGCCGTGGCGGGCCTGACCGGCCTGGCGGCGAACGAGCTCTACCGGGAGCTGACGGGCGGCGAGCAGTAGCCTGGGGCCGGCATGTCCTTCTACGTCACGACCCCGATCTACTACGTCAACGCGGCCCCTCATCTCGGGCATGCCTACACGACGATCGCCGCCGACGTGATGGCCCGCCACCACCGCCAGCGCGGCGAGGAGGTCTTCTTCCTGACGGGCACCGACGAGCACGGGGAGCCCGTCGCCGACGCCGCCCACGCGCTCGGGATCGAGCCCCAGGAGCTGGCCGACCGCAACGCCGAGCGCTTCCGGGCGCTGGCTCCGCAGCTGGGGGCCAGCAACGACTTCTTCATCCGCACCACCGACCCCGAGCACGAAGCCCGCGTGCAGGAGGTCCTCTCGCCGCGTGCGGGACAACGGGTTCGTCTACAAGGGGACCTACGAGGGCTGGTACTGCCCCCGCTGCGCCGACTTCAAGGCCGAGAACGAGATCGATCGAGGGCAACCTCTGCCCGATCCACCACATCGAGCTGACCCGCGAGCAGGAGGACAACTACTTCTTCCGCCTGTCCGCCTTCCAGGAGCGCCTGGAGGAGCTCTACCGCCAGCGTGAGGACTTCGTCAGCCCGCGCACCCGTTACAACGAGGCCTTCGCTTCATCCGCTCGGGCCTGCGCGACGTGCCCCTGACCCGGCACAAGCTCACCTGGGGGGTGCAGGTGCCGTGGGACCCCGAGCACGTCTTCTACGTGTGGTTCGACGCGCTGCTCAACTACTACAGCGGCGCTCTCCTACGCTCGCCCCGGCGACGGACCTGACGGAGCGAGTTCTGGCCCGCCGACTACCACCTGATCGCCAAGGACATCCTGCGCTTCCACACGGTCTACTGGCCGGCGCTGCTGATGGCCGCCGAGATCGAGCTGCCCGAGCGGATCTTCGTCCACGGCTACCTGCTGATGGAAGGCGAGAAGATGAGCAAGTCGCTGGGCAACGTGCTCGATCCCGTTCGCCGTGATCGAGCGCTTCGGGGCCGACGCCCTGCGCTTCTACCTGCTGCGCGACGTCCCCTTCGGACAGGACGGGTCGGTCTCGACCGCCTCCTTCGAGCTGCGCTACGAGACCGAGCTGGCCAACGAGCTCGGCAACCTCGCCAGCCGCACGATCGGGATGCTGCGTCCGCTACCGCGACGGCGGTCGTCTCGCAGGCGGAGCCCGACCCTGACCTGGCGGCGGACTTCGCCGGCCTGCGCGCAGACGCGTCCGCGCCCACCTCGACCGGGCCGAGCTGACCGCTCGCGCTCGATGAGATCTGGCAGCGGGTGCAGGCGGCTGAACCGGTACGTGGAGGAGCGGGCGCCCTGGCGCCTGGCCAAGGAGCCCGAGCAGCGGAGAGGAGCTCGACCGGCGTGCTCGCCTCGCTGGTCGAGGGCCTGCGGGCAGTGACGGTGCTGCTGTGGCCCTACCTGCCCGGCGAGCGCCGAGCGGCTGCTGGACGCGCTGCGGCGCCCCGGACCTCTCCCTGGCGGCGGCCGAGCTCGGCGCGGGCGGGGTCGCAGCGGGTGCGCACGCTGGAGTCGCTGTTCCCCAAGGACGCTGCCCGCCGGAGCGAGCGTGATCGACTCCCATACCCACCTCGACCTCTGCGAGGGCCGGACGCGGAGCTGGTCGCGGCCGCCGAGGCGGCGGGCGTCGTGCGGATCCTCACCGTCGGCATCGACGGCGCGTCCTGCCGGGCCGCGCTCGCCGCGGCCGAGGACTTCCCGCAGGTCTACGCCGCGATCGGGCGCCATCCCAACGCCGCCAGGGGCTTCGACGACGCCGACCTCGCCGAGCTGCGGGCGCTGGCGGCCCACGAGCGCTGCGTGGCGATCGGGGAGAGCGGCCTGGACTTCTACCGCGAGCGGGCCCCGGCGGCCGACCAGGAGCGGGCCTTCGCCGCCCAGATCGCCCTGGCCAGGGAGACGGGCAAGCCGCTGGTGATCCACACGCGGGCCGCCGAGGAGCGCACGCTCGCCCAGCTCGCAGCCGAAGCCGAGGGTGTCAGCGTGGTCATGCACTGCTTCTCGATGCCCGACCGCCTCGAGGAGTGCCTCGAGCGCGGATACGCGATCTCCTTCGCCGGCAACGTCACCTATCCGAGCGCCGGCGATCTGGCCGCGGCCGCCAGCGCGCGTCCCCGAGGAGCAGCCTGCTGGTCGAGACCGACGCGCCCTTCCTGGCCCCCCAGGCCGTGCGGGGCAGGCGCAACCAGCCGGCCTTCGTCGCTCACACGCTCGAGTTCCTGGCCGAGCTGCGAGGCGGTGCCGGCGCAGGAGCTCGGGGAGGTCGTCGAGCGATAACGCGAGCCGCCTCTTCGGCTGGGCATGAGCGCCGTGGCCGACCGCCCCAGCAGCCGAGCCTGCGGCGGATGCGCCGCTTCGGCGTGCGCCCCGACCGCGACCTCGGCCAGAACTTCCTGATCGACTCGAACATCCTCGGCGTGATCGAGCGCGCGGCGGAGCTCAACGCGGACGACGTGGTGCTCGAGATCGGCGGCGGCCTGGGCGTCCTGACCGAGCATCTGGCCGAGCGCGTGTCCCACGTGCACGTCATCGAGATCGACGAGCGCCTGCGCGAGGCCGCTCGAGGATGCGGCCGCGCCCCACGCCAACGTCGACCGTGCACTGGGGCGATGCGATGCAGATCGACCTCGCCGCGCTGCGGCCGGCGCCGAACAAGGTGGTCGCGAACCTGCCCTACGGGATCGCCGCCTCCGCGCTGCTGCGGACGATCGCAGGAGCTGGCCGGGGTGAGCCTGTGGGTGGCGATGGTGCAGCGGGAGGTCGGCGAGCGGCTGGCTGCGGCGCCCGGCAGCCGCGCCTACGGCGCGCCCGTCCGTGCTCGCCCAGCTCGAGTGCGAGGTGCGGGTGCTGCGGGCCGATCCCGCGCACCGTCTTCCTCCCCGTCCCGAACGTCGACTCGGTGCTCGTGGCGCATGCGCCGGCGCCCGATCCGAGCCGGGCGGAGCCTGGCGATCGCGAGCCGGCTCCTGCGCGCGCTCGTGAGCGGGGCCTTCGCCCACCGGCGCAAGACGCTGGCCGGATCGCTGGCCCTCGCCGGAGGCGCCCCGGGGGCGCTCGCGCGAGCAGGTGCGCGAGGCGCTGTCGCAGCTCGGCCATCCACCCGACGCCGCGCCGAGCGGCTCTCCCCCGAGGACTTCCGCGACGCTGGCCCGGATGCTCGCTGCATGATCGCCGCGCTGCGGGCGCTGGCGCCGGCCAAGATCAACCTCGGCCTGTTCCTGGGCCCCGTCAGGGAGTCGCGACGCGCAGGCACGAGCTGGTCACCGTGATGCAGTCGATCTCGCTCGCCGACGAGCTGACTCTCGAGCCGGCTCCCGACGGCCGACGGTGACGAGGTCGCTCTGCCCGGGCGTGGCCGGGCCGGCGCAGGAGAACCTGGCGGCGGTCGCCCTGCGGGCGTTTCGGGAGGCCACCGGCTGGGACGGCGCCGCCTCAGCGCCTGAGCGATCCGCAAGCGGATCCCGGTCGCCGCGGGGCTCGGCGGGCGGATCGGCCGACGCGGCCTGCGGCCCTGCGCCTGGCCCGGCGTGCCTCCGGGCTCGGCGACGAGCAGCTGCTGCTGGGGATCGCCGCCGAGCTGGGCGCGGACGTTCCGGCGCAGGTGTCGCCCGGGCGGTGGCTGGCGACGGGGGCGGGCGAGCGGCTCCTGCGGCTGCCGGCCCCCCGCCACCCCTTCGGGGTGCTGGTGGCTGCCCTGCACCGCCCGAGCTGTCGACCGGGGCCGTCTACGCGGAGGCCGACCGGCTGGGACTCGAGAGGCCCCTGCAGGAGCTCGCAGAGCGCGCGGCCGAGCTGGCGGGCGCCCTCGCCCACGGGGCCGCCGTCCCGGCTGCCACCGAGCTGCTGCACAACGACCTCCAACGGGCGGCCGTGTCGCTGTGCCCCGAGATCGGCAGGCCCTCGAGGGAGGTCGCGGGCAGGGAGCGGAGCTGGTGCTCGTCAGCGGGTCGGGGCCCACCGTCGTGGGGCTCTACTCCGCGTCCGCCCGGCACCCCGGGGGACGGCCCGGCCCGGGCCGAGCTCGCCGTCCTCGCCCTGCGCGAGAGGACTCCGGCGCCCCTCTGGGCGGTCCCGGTGGATGAGACCTATGCTCAGCCCCTCCCTCTCGACGCCGCCTGAGGGCCGCCGCCGGGGCGGGCGACACCCGCGTGCGTCACAATCCCCGTCGGAGCCTCATGAGTAGAGCGATGATCAACGAGCTGGTTGCCGGTGGCGCCGGAGTCCTCGGCCTGGGGCTGTTCGCGGGCCTGATCCTGCGGCCCGCCTGGACCTCCTATTCGCGGCTGTGGGAGCGCGTGGCGGCCGCGGTGCTATCGCTCTACGTGCTCGACGGTGCTCGTGGGCGCAGGTGTCCTCGGGGCGCTCGCCGCCGTGTACTTCTGGGGCTGACCGGTGTCCGATCTCGCGGCGCTTGACGCGATCACCGAGGCGGTCGAGTCGGGGGCCGGCCTGCCCGAGGTCGTGAGGGCCGCCGCCCGGGCCCTGGAGGCCAGCCTCGCGGTCACCGACGCCTGGGGGGCGACGCTGGCGGTGGCCGCCCGCTCCCCGGCCGAGGAGCGGGCGCTGCTCTCCCAGGGGGAGGGGGTCACGAGCAGCCCCCTGCGGGTGGCGGACACCGTCGTGGGGACCCTTCACATGCGGGCCAAGAGCGAGCCCAGCGCCTCCATGCGCAGGCTTCTGCTGACGATGATCGCCTCGGAGGTCGAGCGCGTTCGGGCGCCCGAACGCGCCTCGGAAACGGCCGCCGCGGACTTCCTGCGGGCGGTTATGGCGGCGTGAGCTGTCCGACCGCGAGCAGCTCCTCGAGCGCGCCCGCGAGCTGTCGCTGGCGATCGAGGACGGGGCGAGCATGATCGTCGCCAGGGCCCATCCCCAGGTGCCCACCGACGAGGGCTGGCGCGGGCGCGTGCGGGCGGTGGCCGAGCGAGGGGCGAGGGCCGTCGTCGAGCCGCTCGATCGCCGGGCTGTCCGAGCGCGAGGGAGTGCAGGCCGCCGAGGTGCTGGTGCTGGTCCCGGGAGCGGACGAGGCGACCTCGGCGCGGGCCGCGGAGGCGGTGCTCAACGAGATGGAAGCCGGTCTGTCCGGCTACACCTTCGCCCTCGGGCGCAGCCGCATCGCCGAGGACCCGGGCGAGCTGCCGCGGGCGGCCAGCGAGGCGCTGCTGGCGGCCAACGTCGCCCAGGGCTCCGCCGACGGGGCGGCCCTCGCCTTCGAGCAGACCGGGGCCTACCGCCTGCTGCTCTCGGCCATGAGCGAGAACCCCAGCGAGCTCCAGCGCTTCTTCGCCGAGACGGTGGAGCCGCTGGTGGCCTACGACCAGCAGTACGAGACCGAGCTGGTCCGCACGCTGGAGACCTTCCTGGAGGCCGACGGCAACGTGGCCGGAACGGCCCAGCGCCTGTTCACGCACCGGCACACGATCTACTACCGCCTCGAGCGGGTGAGGGAGCTCTCCGGCCTGGACGTCAGCTCGAGCGACGGGCGCGAGAAGCTCAGCCTCGGCCTGAAGTCGATGCGGGTGCTGGGCATCGCCTCGCCGGGCGGCCCCGCCTCGGAGGCGGGAGCGGAAGGCGGCAGGGTGCCCCGGCGCTCGGGCCGGCGCTCCTAGAAGAGGCGGTGCGCGAACTCGACGGCGTAGGTGGCGCCCTGCGTCCCGGCGTGGATCACCGACGGCACGGCGGGCATGGCGGCGACGCCGGCGTCGCGGAATTCGCCCGTGAGGATGATCTGGCGGTGGGGAGGGGAGGCCATCCACGCCGCCACGATCTGGGTTGGTGAGGTGTCGCCGCCGGTCGCCCAGGCGATGTTCTGACCGACCGACACGGAGGCCGCATGGGCCGGATAGCGGCTGACCGAGACGAGTGAGAGCGGCGTCTGCCCGGTCGGGCGCACGTCGGCGAAGTAGTTCCAGTGCACCATCGTGGCGACCTGGCTGGTCGCCACGGACCTGAGTTCCCTGTTGGCGTGCAGGGCCCGCAGATGGTGGGCGGCGCGGATCCTGTTGATCAGGCACAGGGTCGCCCCCTGCAGGGCCGCCCCGTTGGTGGCGGTCGGACGCAGGTTCGCACCCGGGCAGGGGCCTGTCGCGGCGGTTGCCGGGGCTGTTCCGGCCGGTGCGCCGAGAAGGAGGGCGCACGTACCGAGAACGGCCGTCAAGGCCGACAGAGCCACCGCGAGCAAGGGGCGGGGGCCCCCGAGGGATCTTGCATCTCCCGCTCGCAAGTGCAGGAATACTTGCAGGATCGCCGGACGGAGGCGTCGCCTCCCCGTGGAGCGGGCCATTTCCCCAGACTCTGCGGGGGAAGAGGGCCGTTCGCGCGGAGTCACCGCCGGACTATCCTTGCTGCGCACCCACTGGGGGGTCGTCCAATGGCAGGACATCAGGTTTTGGTCCTGAGAATCGGGGTTCGAGTCCCTGCCCCCCAGCTCGACGCCGACTGAATAGCATCCAGACGGTGAGCGCCCCCACCGTCCTGATCCTCGCCGCGGGCAGGGGCACACGCATGCGCTCGGCGATGCCCAAGGTGCTGCATGACCTCTGCGGGCTGCCGATGGTGCTCTGGCCCGTGCGGGCGGCCCTCGGGGCCGGGGCCGGGAGGGTCGTGGTGGTCGACTCGGCCGAGAGGGCGCTGGAGGGGGTGCTGCCCGACGGGGTCGACCTGGCGGTCCAGGAGCGCTCCGACGGCACGGGCGGGGCGGCGATGGCGGCGGTGGCGATGCTCGGGGGGGATCTCGACTCCTCCGGCCCGGTCGTCGTGCTCAGCGGCGACGTCCCCCTCGTCAGCTCGGAGACGATCTCCGAACTGGTCTCGGTCCACAGCCAGAGTGGCGTCCAGGCCACGATGGCCACGACCGTCCTCGAGGACCCCAGCGGCTACGGGAGGGTCGTGCGGGATGCCGAGGGGAGGGTCGAACGGGTCGTCGAGACCAAGCAGCTGGGCGACTCGACCCAGGCCGAGCGCGAGATACGGGAGGTCAACACGGGCATCTTCGTGTTCTCGGCCAATGCCCTGCGCCTGACGCTGCCGAGGCTGACGGCGGACAACGCCCAGGGCGAGCTCTACCTGCCTCAGGTCCTGGGCCTGCTCAGTGCAGACGGGGCGGAGGTCGCCGCCCACATGGTGCAGGACACGCGGCTGGTGCTCGGCGTCAACGACCGCGCGGGGCTGGCGCACGTGCGCAGCCTCGCCCAGGAGGCGATCCACGAGCGCCACATGCGGGAGGGGGTCACGATCGTCGACCCGCGGGCGACGGTCGTCGACGTCGACGTGACGATCGGCCAGGACACGCTCGTCGAGCCCTTCTCGAGCCTGCGCGGCCGCACGGAGATCGGCTCCGGATGCCTGATCCGCCAGTCCTACCTGGTCGACTGCCGGCTGGAGGACGGGGTCACGGTGGGGCCCTTCGCATACCTGCGCCCGGGGACGGTGCTGCGCAGAGGGTCCAAGGTGGGGAGCTTCGTGGAGGTCAAGAACTCCGACATCGGGCCCGGCGCCAAAGTGCCCCACCTCTCCTACGTGGGCGACGCCGAGGTCGGCGAGGAGACCAACCTCGGAGCGGGCACCATCACCGCCAACTACGACGGCCGGGCCAAGCACCGCACGAAGGTGGGCGCCCGGGTCAAGACCGGGGTGGACACCACGCTGGTCGCCCCCGTGACGGTGGGCGACGACGCCTACACCGGAGCCGGCTCGGTGATCACCGAGGACGTGCCTCCCGGGGCGCTGGGGATCGCCCGCGAGCGCCAGTCGAACGTCGAGGGCTACGCTGAGAGGGGCCCACGGCCCCGATGACCGGCTCCGCTCCCTTTACACTCCGAGAGAGATGAGCGTGATGGACACGCGCACCCAGCCCACCTCCCGGGCAAGCCTGCCGATCGACTACAACAAGCGGCTGATGCTCTTCAGCGGGCGGGCCAACCCGCAGCTGGCCGTGGACATCGCGGACAAGCTCGAGGTGGAGCTCGGCCCGGTGGTCCTGAAGACCTTCTCCAACGGGGAGGTCTACTGCCGCTACGAGGATTCGATCCGCGGCGCGGACGTGTTCATCGTCCAGTCCACCTGCGGCAATCTCCAGACGGGGGTCACCGCCAACGACTCCCTGATGGAGCTCCTGTTCATGATCGACGCGGCCGTGGGAGCCTCGGCGCACCGCGTGATCGCCGTCACCCCCTGGTTCGGGTACTCCCGCCAGGACAAGAAGTCGGCCCCTCGCGAGCCGATCTCCGCCCGCATGGTGGCCCGGATGCTGGAGGCCGCGGGGGCCGATCGGGTGCTCACGATGGACCTGCACGCCGGCCAGATCCAGGGCTTCTTCCAGAAGCCCGTCGACCACATGACGGCGCTCTTCATGCTCACCCAGTACTTCAGCGACCTCGGCCTGGAGGACCTCGTCGTCGTGGCTCCTGACGCCGGCAGGGTCAAGCTGAACAAGAAGTTCGCCTCCAAGGTGGGGGCCGAGCTGGCGATCCTCGACAAGGAGCGCCCCGCCCAGCAGGTGGCGGAGATCGGCTACGTGATCGGGGACGTGCGCGGCAAGACGGCGGTGATCGTCGACGACATGATCGACACCGCCGGCACGCTGAAGGCCGCCGCCCGTACGGTCAAGGAAGCCGGGGCGGCGCGGGTCTACGCCGCCGCCACCCACGCGGTCTTCTCCGGCAACGCCTTCGAGAACCTGAACACCTCCGGCCTGGAGGAGATCGTCGTCACCGACACGATCCCGGTCGGGCCGGGCTGCCCGGCCAACGTCAGGGTGCTGCCCTGCGCAGATCTCCTGACCGACTCGATCCGCCGCATCTTCGTCGACGACTCGGTGAGCGAGGTCTTCGGCGGCGAGAACCAGCTGTTCTGAGCAGCGGCACGCCCCCCCAGGAGCCGCCGGCGGCGGCGCAGGCGCGTCGGCGAGGGATGCCCTGGCGGCCGACGGGCCCCAAAGGGGTGCTGCTGGTCTCGCTCGGAGTGGTGCTGTTCCTGGCGATCAGCGCCGTGCTGGCACGCTTCCTCTCCGTGGAGAACGCCGAACGCGACGCCGACCTGGCGCTCATCCAGGCGGAGGCCAGGGGGGACGCGACGGGGATGCTGGACCGCCTCCAAGGGTGCCGTGCGAGTCCCGCCTGCGTGGCATCGGTCAGGGCCAACGCCGCCAGCTCCCGGACTCGCCGCAGCGGGGCGGTGAAGATCCTGCTGCTCCAGTCGGCGACCGCCTACTCCCTGACCGGGGCCAGCGGGCGCACGCGACTTGCATGGACGGTGATCGGCAGGCTGCCGGTGGTCCAGTGCATAGGGGTGCGCCGCACCGGGAACTTCCTCACCGGCATCAAGATCGCCCTCGTCTCGCTGAGCGCCCCGATCCCGAACGAAGCCGATTGCTAGAGTCTCCCGTTCTGTGATGTCTACGACGACGAGCAAGCTGAGTGTCACCAGCCGGCCCGCCGCCGGCTCGCGCGCGGCCCGGCGGCTGCGCCGCAGCGGCCGCGTGCCGGGAGTCATCTACGGCGGGGGCGCCGATTCCGTCGGCTTCGAGGCCGACGCCCGCGAGCTGCGCCTGGCCCTGGCCGCCTCCGGAGCCGTGCTCGACCTGAGCGTGGACGGCGGCAAAGCGACCCCGGTGGTGCTCAAGGAGGCGCAGCGGCACCCGGTGCGAGGGGACACGATCCATGTCGACCTGCTTCGCGTCCGCCTCGACCAGGAGATCGGCGCGGTCGTGCCGCTGGAGCTCACCGGCGTCGAGGAGGCCCCGGGCGTCAAGGAAGGCGGGGTGCTCGAGCAGATCACCCGCGAGCTGAACGTCCAGGCGCTGCCCACCGCCATCCCCGAGTCGATCGTCCACGACATCGGCGAGATGCAGATCGGCGAGACGATCTCCCTCTCGGCCATCGTCGCGCCCGAGGGCGTGACCCTTCTCGACGACGTCGAGGAGACGGTCGTCGCGACCCTCTCCCCGCCGCGGCTGCAGGCCGAAGTGGAGGAGGAAATCGAGGCGGAGACAGAGGTCGTGGGCGAGGCCGCCGAGGGCGAGGCCGAGGGCGGCGACGAGGAAGCCTCGGCCGAGGAGTAGCGGCCTCTGCGACGCCCCTTCGGTGGCGGTGGCGGAGCCGTCGAGTGGCTCATAGTCGGCCTCGGCAACCCGGGACGCGAGCATGCAGCCACGCGGCACAACATCGGCTTCACGGTGGCCGAGGAGCTGGTCGCCCGCTGGGATCTCGGACGTCCGCGAAAGCGCTATGCCGGCCTGATCGCCGAGGGTCGGGCGGGAGGCCCTCCGGGCACCGCCCGCGGCCCTCGCGTCGCCGTGCTGTGCCCGCAGACCTACATGAACGAGGCGGGCCGCTCCGTCGGTCCGGCCCGGGGGGCTCTGAAGGTGCCGCTGGAGCGGGTGCTCGTGGTGCATGACGAGATCGACCTGCCCTTCGGCGAGGTGCGCACCCGGCTCGGAGGCGGCCTCGCGGGCCACAACGGGCTGAAGTCCCTGCGGCGGGAGCTGGGCAGCGCGGACTTCATGCGGGTGCGGGTCGGGGTCGGCCGGCCGGACTCCACCGATCCGGAGATCGTCTCCTCCTACGTCCTCGGCCGCTTCAGGGAGGGCGAGGAGGCGGTGCGAGAGCTGGTGGACCGCGCCTGCGAGCACGTCGAGAGGGTGCTCTCGGGTGATGAGTCGCCGAGCTCCGGGACGGCGGGCTGATGGCCGCCCAGGCCGGTTCCCTGCGCACGCTGCTGGGGCTGCTGCAGGAGGACGAGTCGGCGGTGAAGCTGGCGCGAGAGGGCGGACACGCCTTCGTGTCGGCCTCCCTGCGGCCGTATCTGGTCGCGGCCCTGAGCGATACCGACGGGCAGCGCCCGGTCGTGGTGGTCGTGGGCGACGACCGTGCGGCCCGGGACCTCGCGGGCGACCTGCGGGCCTGGCTCGCGCCGCGCAGGGTGCGCTACTACCCCTCCAGGGGTGTGGCCTACGAGTCCCACCTCGCTCCCCCGGCCCACCTCGTGGGGCTGAGGGTGGCGGCACTCGACGCCCTGCTCGAGGGGCGTGGGCGGGAGGAGGCTGCCCCGGTGGTCGTCGTGAGCGCCGTCGCGCTGTCCGAGAAGGTCCCCGACCCGAAGCTGCGCCCGCGCTCCTTCACGCTGCGCGTGGGGGAGCTGCTCGATCTCGAGGAGTGTGCGGCCGAGCTGGTGGGTGCCGGCTATGAGCGCGTCGACCAGGTCGAGGAGCGCGGCCAGTTCGCGCTGAGGGGCGGGCTGCTGGACATCTTCCCGGCCACCGAGGAACGGGCGGTGCGGGTGGACATGTTCGACGTCGAGATCGAATCGCTGCGCTGGTTCTCCACCTTCACCCAGCGGTCCCTGGGGGAGGCGGAGGAGGTGGAGATCGCCCCGGCCGCCGAGCTCGCGGCCGAGCACCGGGAGCTGGCGGAGATGGCCGCAGAGCAGATGCCCGTCGGGGCCACCGGCGAGGCATCCCAGGAGCGTCCGGACATCGCCGAGCTGCTGCCCGTCGATCGGTTCGGGGCCCTGCTCGACCTCGTGGGCGGGGAGGCCGAGCTGATCGTCGCCGCCGAGGAGGACATCGAGCCGGTGCTCAAGGATCTCTGGAACGACGTCTGCGCGGCCTTCGGGGACACCGACGCCCACCACCTCTACGTGAGCCCGCAGAGCATCAGCGAGACCCTGCGCGAGCGCACCCGCATCTGGCTCTCCTCCCTCTCCTCCGGCCAGGAGATCGAGCTGAGGGCGCAGTCGCCGGACACGGCGGCCCGCTCCCTGGCGGAGGCCGAGCCCCAGCTCGAGAAGCTCGTGCGCTCGGGCTACAGGACGGTCGTCGCCTTCCCCCGCCGCGGCGAGGGGGAACGGGCCGCCTTCAACCTGGGACGCCTGAAAGCCCAGTGGCTGGGAGAGGACGTCGAGGTCGGCCGCCAGGTGCTGGAGCCCTCCCTGCGCTTCGCCGCGGCCTCCCTGCGCGAGGGCTTCATCGCCCCGGCCCTCAAGCTCGCGGTCTACCCCGAGCATCGACTGCTGCGCCGTCGCCGGGCGGCCCCGGCGACCCCGGTGGGAGGGGGCCGCCGGGGTGCCCTGCGCTCCTTCACGGACCTGAGGACGGGCGACATCGTGGTCCACGAGGACCACGGGGTGGCGCGCTTCGCGGGCTTCGAGACGCGGACGGTGGCCGATGTCACGAGGGACTACCTGTACCTGGAATACCAGGGGGACGACCGCGTCTTCGTGCCCACCGACCAGCTCGCCAAGATCTCCCGTTACGTGGGGGCGGGCGGGGAGCACCCGCCCCTGAGCAAGCTCGGGGGCACCCGCTGGGAGACGATGAAGGCCAGGGCCCGTCGGGCCGCCCAGGAGCTCGCCGGGGAGCTGCTGAGCCTCTACGCCGAGCGGCGCAGGCGCAGCGGCCACGCCTTCGGAGCGGACTCCGACTGGCAGAGGGAGTTCGAGGACCGCTTCCCCTTCACCGAGACGTCCGACCAGCGCGAGGCGATCGAACTGGTCAAGGCCGACATGGAGGCGCCGCGGCCGATGGACCGCCTGATCTGCGGGGACGTCGGCTACGGCAAGACCGAGGTGGCCCTGCGGGCGGCGTTCAAGGCGGCGGCCGAGGGCAAGCAGGTGCTGATGCTCGTCCCCACCACGATTCTCGCCCAGCAGCACTTCGGGACCTTCGCCGAGCGCCTCGCCGACTACCCCTTCACGCTGGAGCACGTCTCGAGGTTCCGCACGGCAGCCGAGCAGAAAGCGGCCATCAAGGGGTTCGCGGAGGGCAGGGTGGACATCCTGATCGGCACCCACCGGGTCCTCTCGCGGGACGTCCGGGCCAAGGACCTCGGGCTGCTGATCGTGGACGAGGAGCAGCGCTTCGGGGTCAAGCAGAAGGAGCTCCTGCGCCAGCTCAAGCTGAAGGTGGACGTGATCTCGATGTCGGCGACCCCGATCCCCCGCACCCTGCAGATGTCTTTGGCGGGGCTGCGGGACATCTCGGTCATCGAGACACCGCCCGAGGGGCGCCGGCCGGTCAGGACCTACGTGGGGGAGTACGAGGAGGAGCTCGTCAAGCGGGCGATCGAGCGCGAGCGCGAGCGGGGCGGACAGGCCTTCTTCCTGCACAACCGGGTGGACTCCATCGACGAGACGGCCGAGCGGCTCCGGGCCCTGTGCCCCGGTGTCCGCTTCGCGGTGGCTCACGGCCAGATGGCCGAGGGGGAGCTGGAGGCGGTGATGATGGACTACCTGCGCGGCGGGGCGGACGTGCTCGTGTGCACCTCCATCATCGAGTCGGGCATCGACATACCCCAGTCCAACACGCTGATCGTCGAGCACGCCGACACCTTCGGCCTGGCCCAGCTCTACCAGATCCGCGGCCGGGTGGGGCGAAGCCGCGAGCGGGCCTACGCCTACCTGCTCTACGACTCGGCCGCCGCGCTGACGAGCGAGGCCGCCCAGCGCCTGTCGGCCCTGTCGGACTACACCGAGCTGGGGGCCGGCTTCAAGATCGCGATGCGCGACCTTGAGATCCGCGGCGCCGGGAACCTGCTCGGGGACGAGCAGTCCGGGCACGTGGCGGCGCTCGGGTTCGAGCTGTACATGCAGATGCTCGACGAGGCGGTGAGGGCGGCGGGCCCGGAGGGCGAGGAGGAGCCAATGGCCGAGCCGGTGCGCCTGGACGTCAACGTGGACGCCTACGTGCCGGCCGACTACATCCCCTACGAGCAGGCGAAGATCGAGGTGCACCGCAGGATCGCGGGCGCCGTGGAGGTGGCCGAGGTGGAGCGCCTGCGGGAGGAGCTGGAGGACCGCTTCGGACCGGTCCCCGAGCCGCTGGAGAACCTGCTGGCGCTTCAGCGTGCGCGGATCAAGTTCGGCCAGGCGGGGGCGCGCACGGTCAGCTTCCGCGGGGACCGCCTCGCCGTGGTCCCGATCGAGCTCGACTCGGTGCGGGCCAGGCGCCTGCGGGAGGAGCTGCCGGACGCCCTCTATGAATCCGGCCGCTCACAGGTCTCCGTGCGGGTGCCCAGAGAGGGCAGGCAGCGATTCCCGAGCGTGGTGAGGGCTGCCGATGCGCTGCTCGCCGTCGTGCGCGAAGCGGCTTAGAAACTCGTTAGGCAAATCCGCTAGAGTGCCCGCGTCGTGTCAAAGGTTCGTCTCATCGCGGCGCTTGGCGCCGTTTTGTTTGCCCTGGGGGGGCTGTACGCCTGCGGCGGCATACCCGGCAACGCGGTCGTGCAGGTGGAAAACACCTCCCTCACCAAAGACGCGTTCAACCACTGGATGAAAGTGGCCGCCGTCTCCACGACGGCCGGGGAACCGAACGCGAAACCGGTCGTGCCCGAACCGCCGAACTACACGGCCTGCATCGCCCACCTCGCCGCCACCACGGCGAAACCCGCCAAAGGCCAGAAAGCCCCGAGCACGGCCGAACTCAAGAAGCAGTGCGAACAGCAGTACAAATCGCTTCAGAGCGAGGTGCTCGGCTTCCTGATCTCCTCGCAGTGGGTGATCGGGGAAGCGAACTCGCTCGGCGTCAAGCTCAGCGACAAGGAAGTCAAGCAGCAGTTCGAAAAAGTCCGCAACGCCCAGTTCCCCAAGACCGCTGAATTCGAAAAATTCCTGAACAGCTCCGGCCAGACGCTCTCGGATCTGCTTCTGCGGGTGAAGCTCAACATGCTCTCGCAGAAAATCCAGAAGAAGATCATCGCGAACAAGAGCAAAGTCACCGAAGCCCAGATCGCCAAGTACTACAACGAAAACAAGTCCCGCTACGGAACCCCGGAAAAACGCAACGTCCAGATCATCCTCACCAAGGACGAAGCCGCCGCGAAGAAAGCCAAGCAGGAAATCGAATCCGGCAAGAGCTTCTCGAGCGTCGCCAAGAGCGTCTCGATCGACCCCACCAGCAAGGCGAACGGGGGCCAGGTGGAAGTCATCAAAGGCTCCCAGGAGAAGTCGCTCGACGCGGCGATCTTCTCGACCTCGCCGAACAAGCTCAGCGGTCCCATCAAGACGCCGTTCGGCTACTACGTCTTCGAAGTGAAGAGCATCAAGCCCGGCAACCAGCAGTCCCTGGCCCAGGTGAAGGCGACGATCAAACAGACGCTGATCTCCACCCAGGAGCAGGCGGCGCTGAGCAAGTTCGTCAAGGAATTCAAAAAGAAGTGGACCGCGAAAACGGACTGCCGTGCGGGGTATGTGGTCGTGGACTGCAAGCAGTACAAAGCCCCGAAGACGAAAACGGGCACCGGCACCACCACGACCCCCACCCCCACCACAGGCGGTTAGACCGGGGGGCAGGGCCCGCTCCCGGGTAGGTGAGAACCCGGGCCCGCCGAAGCAGCGATGAGCAAGATCGAGCGCATCCACGCCCGCCAGATACTCGACAGTCGAGGCAATCCGACGGTCGAGGTGGACATCCTCCTTGGGTCCGGCGCCCGCGGGCGGGCGGCCGTGCCCTCCGGGGCCTCGACGGGCGAGTTCGAGGCCACCGAGCTGAGGGATGGCGCAGCCGCATGGGGGGGCAAGGGAGTCAGCTCGGCCGTGGCCAACGTCAACGGGGAGATCGCCCAGGCGCTGACGGGGATGGACGCCTCCGGCCAGGAGGCCCTCGACCGCGCCCTGATCGAGCTCGACGGCACCCCCAACAAGTCCCGGCTGGGGGCGAACGCGATCCTCGGCGTCTCGCTCGCGAGCGCCCACGCCCAGGCAGCCGAGGAGAACGTGCCGCTCTGGCGCCACCTGGGAGGCCCCCAGGCCCATGTCCTTCCGGTCCCGATGATGAACGTGCTCAACGGCGGGGCCCACGCCGACAACCGGGTGGACTTCCAGGAGTTCATGATCGTCCCCTGGGGCACCGAGAGCTTCTCGGAATGCCTGCGGATGGGGGCCGAGGTCTTCCATGCCCTCAAGGGCACCCTGCACGAGCGTGGCCTGGGGACGGCGGTGGGGGACGAGGGTGGGTTCGCCCCGGACCTCGACTCCAACGAGGACGCCCTGCGGATGCTCCTCGCGGCGATCGAGGCGGCCGGGTTCACCCCCGGGGAGCAGGTGGCGATCGCCCTCGACCCCGCCACGAGCGAGATCCACCGGGACGGGGCCTACGTGCTCGAGCACGAGGGGCGCAGCCTCAGCGCCGATGAGCTCGCCGCCTACTGGGCCGACCTCGCCGCCCGCTACCCGATCGTCTCGATCGAGGACGGGATGGACGAGGAGGACTGGGACGGCTGGAAGACTCTCACCGACCGCCTCGGATCATCGGTGCAGCTCGTGGGGGACGACCTGTTCGTGACCAACACCGAGCGGCTGCGGCGGGGGATCGAGGCCGGGGTGGCCAACTCGATCCTGATCAAGGTCAACCAGATCGGCACCCTCTCCGAGACCCTCCAAGCGATCTCGATGGCCCGCGAGGCCGGATACACGGCCGTCATCAGCCACCGCTCCGGGGAGACCGAGGACGTGACCATCGCCGACCTCGCCGTGGCCACGGGCTGCGGGCAGATCAAGACGGGGGCGCCATCCAGGACCGACCGCGTCGCCAAGTACAACCAGCTGCTGCGGATCGAGGAGCAGCTCGGCCCGGCGGCGACCTTCCCCGGGCGGACGGCCTTCCCCGGGCGCTAGCGCCCTCGTGGGCAGACGTTCGCCGGCAGGTGCAGGAGGTTTACCGGGAGGGGCGAAAGCGAGGGGGCATGTCCTCCTCGGCCTCCGCCTCCGCCCGCCCCAGGGCCGCCCACAGGCGTCGCCCCCCCGCGTCGTCGGGGCGGCGGTCGGGCGCGGCCGGGGCCGCCGGACGGGTCCGCTGGGACCGGCTCGCCCGCGTGGCGATGCTGTTCGTCCTGGCGGCGCTCGTGTACCTGTACGTCAGCGCCGGGGTGCACATGTTCTCGACCTGGAGGCAGTCCAGCAGGGACCACGCCACGGTGGCCGGGCTGGAAGCCGAACACCGGGCCCTCCTGCGCCAGCACAACCTTCTCAGCACCCAGAGCGCTCTGGAAGCCGAGGCTCGCCGGCTGGGGATGGTCAAGCCGGGCGAGCAGCCCTACCTGGTCGGCGGCCTGCCCCGGAACTGAAGCCTTTCCCCGCTGCTAGCCTCGGCGGGTGTCCTTCGAGACCGCCGTCTACCAGTGGCAGCAGGGCCAGCGACGGCTGGCCGGCGCTCCCGTCGAGCGGGGTGCGGTGCTGGAGCGGGTGACCGTCGCGATGGTGGCGGAGCTGCGCCGGCGCCTCGGGGGCAGGTTCGCCGCTCAGGAGCTGGTGGACCTCTATGAAGGCCCGACGGGCTGGTGCCTGCAGCTGGCCATGAAGGTGGCTCCAGAGGACCCCTGGGCGTGGGAGCCGGGGATCGTCGTGGATGCGGCCTTCGGGCGCTACCTGCGCGAGGCCGCCGACTACGCCGGCGGGCGCAGGGAGATCAGCACCCAGGGCTAGTCGTCGTCCCCGCCGTCTACGCGGCGGATGACGATGCGGTCCTCCTCGACGATCACCTCCACCGGGCGGTGCCCCGCCCAGTGCTCGGCGTAGACCGGGTTCTCCTGGATGGCGGGATCCAGCCACAGGCCGTAGCCCTCCTCGCCGTGGTCGAAGGTGCCCTCCAGCGGAGCGCCCCCGCGCGTCCCCGCGCGCCTTCCGCGGCCGCCTCTGCGACGCCGGCGCGGGCGTGCCCCCTCCTCGTCCTCAGGCTCCTCCTCGCCGATCTCCTCAGCCTCTTCGCGCGCCCGCTCGGCCTCGGCTTCCGCCGCTTCCAGCTCGGCTGCGATCAGCGCGTCGTCCTCGGCCCGCAGGTCGATCTCCTCGGGGTACTCCCCCGCCCCCGCGCCCTCCACCGCCTCCTCGTCGCTGACGAGCTCGTTCTGGCGCTTGAACTGCTCGATGTCGCGGACCGACACGTCGAGCTGGTGGGCGACCCAGGCGTCGGTGCGTCCCTGGCGCACCCATGCGCGGATCTGGTTGAGGTGCGGGCGCAGTGATCTCCGGGGCATGGACGGTCCGGGAGACTAGCGCAAAGCGCTGCGGGCGGTGGCCGGTGGGTCGGATGGGGCGGGTGGGACTCCAGTTCCCCCATCGTGCGGAAAGGTCCGAACGCCGAGGGGATCGCTTTCCCCCGGTCCGGTGACTATGCTTGCCAGACCGGCGGTTGGGGCTCCCGCTGGGGTCTCCAATCGGGCCAAGAGGAAGGTGCACCCACAAATGCTGGTTCTGACGCGCAAGTCCAACCAGAGCATCATGATCGGAGACGAGATCGAGGTCTCGGTCCTGTCGGTCATGGGCGAGAAGGTGCGGATCGGCATTCAGGCACCTCAGACGGTTCCGGTGTTCCGCAAGGAGATCTACCTGGAGATCCACCGCGAAGCCGGCGCTCCCGCCCCGGACGGCGCCCAGCCCGCGGAGACGGCCGACGTGGACGAGTCCCTCAGGGAGCTGGGCGAGGGCGGGTGACCGGCGCCGTCGCGGCGGCGGCTCCGGGTGCAGGCCCACAGACTGGCGCGCCTCTCAGGGCGGCCCAGCCCTAGCCCAGCAGCAGGTACAGCGTCCTGAACATGACCACGGTGACCACCACCGCGGTCATGATGAGGGTGAGGACGAGCAGGGTGAAGCGCAGGGAACCACGCTTCTGGCGGCGCTGCGCCTCCCGTTTGCGGGTCCTCTGCTCCGCCGTGCGGCGCAGGGAGTCGCGCCGGCGCCGGTCGAGGGATATCTCTTTGACGAAGGCCTGCTCCCAGTCGGCGAGGCTCTGTCGCATCTTCATGGCTGGCACCTCGGAGGCTAGGAGGCCTCGGCCTTCTCGTAGACGGAGATGAAGCGCAGGTAGTTGTCGGCGATGCGGCGTGCCCCGTCGGCCCGCTCGATCTTGCCGTCCACATAGGCCTTCAGCGGGTCCCACCAGATTGAGCGCCCGATGGCGAAGCCGATGAACCCGTCGACGGGGGCCGCCTGTGTGAGCCAGTGGTCCACCTTGGCGTCATCGGCACCCCGGCCCAGGACCACGCAGCTGACCCCGTCGCGGCCGCCGGAGCGGGCCTGCGCGACGAGCATTTCGCAGTCCGAGCGGGCATCGACGCCCTCGATCTTCCAGACGTCCACCTCGATGCCGGCATCCTGGATCTCGGCGATGGCCCGCCGCATCAGCTCGGGGCGCAGCTCGGCGTCATAGCGGTCGGGGTCGCCGCCCACCGCCTGCAGCTGGGCGTCCTCGGCGGGGACGAGCAACTCGAAGAGGAACTTGCGCTCGTGCTCGTGCAGCCAGTCGCTCAGCCGCCTCAGCTTCTGCAGCTGCTCGCGGTTGGCCGCCCCGTCGCCGTCGGGGTTGAAGCGGACAAGCACCTTCGTGAAGTCCGGGTCGAAGCGTTCGATGTGCTCGCCGAACTCGTCCCCGTACTGGAAGTCGAACATGCTCTGGCCCGAGCGCTCGGCCGGCATCGCCAGCTTGAGACCTCTCTCGCGGGCCTCCGAGGGGACCGTCGAGCCGAACTGCTCGTCCACGAGGACACCCGCCACGGAGGGGTCGGCGCCGGCGGCGACGGCCCGCAGGACCCCCTCGAAGATCAGGTGCTTGGCATCGGCGATGATCGCTGTCTGCTCCGCGTCAGGCTCGCCCTCGATGCCGAAGAACTTCTTCTGGAAGGAGCCGCGGTGGTCGAAGGCGAGGATGTAGAGGGTCTGGTCGTATCCGAGGTTCATGGACGTGAGTATTCCAGAGGGTTGCCGGGCGGGGTCGGGAGGTCCTTAGAATGGTCACGATGACCTCGAGTGCTGATCTCTTCGTGGTGTGCAAGCAGTGCGGCTCGGAGGTCAGCCCGTATGTGACCGAGTGCCCCTACTGCGGGCACCGGCTTCGCCGCAGGGCGCCCAAGCTGCCCCGCATGCAGACCGCCGGCGCCACCACCAGGCGTCGCCGTGGCCTCGGTTCGGTGCTCGGCCGGTTGCGGCCGTCCCGCGGCGGGGCGGGCACCCGGCCGGCCGCCGCCATCCGCTCGAGCCGCTGGGCGGCCACCCGCCCGTACGCGACCATGGTCCTCGTGGCGGCTGGGGCCATCACCTGGGTGGTCTGGCACACCCGGCCGAGCATCTACCTGCACATGGCCGTGTTCGGGCCCTTGAAAGGGGACTGGTGGAAGCTCCTCACCGCCCAGTTCGCCTACATGCAGGGCTGGTATGCCTTCATCGCCCTGCTCGCCGTCGCCCTGTTCGGGTGGCTGCTGGAGGCGCGCCACGGCCCCCTCGTCGTCCTGGGCCTGTTCTTCGCGGCGGGGGTCGCCGGGGCGCTGGCGGCGTTGGCCGTCTACGAATTTCCGTGGGTCGCCGGGGCGAACGCCGGAGCGCTCGCGCTGCTGGCGGCCTGGGCGGCACCCGACCTGCGGGAGGCGCGAACCGGCGGCTACTACGAGGGGGACCTGCTCGGTGCAGGGGTCATGGCGGCCCTGCTGCTGGCCCTTCCCTTCGCCCTGCGCCCGCCCGAAGCGAGCTGGCTGGCCGGAGTCACGGGGGGCGTGATCGGCCTGCTCGTCGGCAGCGGGCTGCACCGCCTCGCCCAGACCGAGGCCTAGACCTATGATGGTCGGCATATGGCCATGACCCACGCCGTGGTGCTGATCGAGGCCGAGCGCAACGCCCTGTCCACCCTCGGCGGGGAGCTCGCCGACATCGAGGGCGTCGCCGAGGCCTACTCGGTGACGGGGGAGTGGGACTTCGTGGCGATCGTGAGGGTCCCCCACCACGAGCAGCTTGCTGACGTCGTGACGGGGGAGATCGGGGCCCTGCCGGGGGTCAGCAAGACCCAGACGATGGTCGCCTTCGCGGCCTACTCCCGCCACGACCTCGAGGCGCTCTTCTCGCTCGGGGAGTGACCCTCTGAGATCGATGGAGGTGCCGATCAAGCCCGAGTACGGGCCCACGCTCGGGCAGCTGCTGGCGCCCCGGTGGCGAGCCCTGCGCCCCTCCCTGCGCCGGGCGGCGATCGCCGCCGGGATCGTGCTGGCGGCAGCGACGGTGGCCATCGTCCTCACGCTCCTGAACGCCACCTACTCTCACGGCGGGCGCGTCCCCTTCAGCTTCCAGTACCGGGGACTGCACAGGGTCGCCCCGGACCCCGGCGGCTACGTGAAGGTGCAGAGCCGGGGAGCCGGCGGGGCTCTGCGCTACTCGTATGCCGTGGAGCCCCTGCGGTTGGCGCCCTACCAGGGGGAACAGTCCGGAGCCCTGCCCGTCTACGCATCCGGCTACATCGGACAGCTCGCCCGCCGGTACCCGGGCTTCCGCCTGCGCGGGGAGGGCAGGACGAGGGTGAACGGGATGGCGGGCTACCAGATCCTCTACACGGCCACCTTCGAGGGCCGGTCGATGTTCGGTCGCAACGTGCTGCTGCTGCCGCCCAGGACGGGGGCCCGGGAAGGGGTGGAGATCGTGATGCTGACCTCCCCGAAGGCCACCTCTCAGGTCATGGCGCCCTCCGAAGTCGCCTCGACCGGCGTGCTGCTGCGCCCGCTGAAGACCTTCGCCTTCGGCTAGCCGCCGGCGCGTTCGCGACCGGCCCTGATGAGCCTTCTCTGAAGGCGCGCTCCGGAGGCCGTGGGGGCCTCGGTCCCGCCGGTGCGGCGGCGGGTGGCGGGGGTTTCTTCCGCGGGGGCGGGGGTCGGTTCGGTGCTCGCAACCGGTTCCTCTGAGGGCGGCGGCGGGGCGGGCGTGGTGGCCGTCGTCGTGGTGGTCGTGGTCGTTTCCGCGCCGGCGGGGGCGGGCGGAAGCTGGGTCGTCTCGGTGGTGACCTCGGTGACCTGGGTCGGCGGTTCGGTGGCCGGCTTGGTGGTCGGAGGGATCACGGGCGCCGGCGTCGTCGCGGTGGCCGGGACGACCGCGGGTGCGGTCGCGGCGGCCGGCAGGGTCGCCTTGGCCGACTTCAGCGCCTTTGCGTGCCTGTGCCGGGCCGCACTCGCCAGGATGCGGTGCTCGACCGTCCCGCCGACGCTGACGGGCTGGGCCTGCTGGGCGGCGACCGCGGGAGCGGCGACGCTGACGGCCGCGGACATGTCCGCCGCCGCGACGGGAGCCCGGTGGTGGCGGTGGGGGGTGACGGCGGCGTGGTCGGCGGCGACCGCCCCGGCCGTGACGAGGGCTGCGGCGGCGAGTCCGGCGACGGCCTTCGTCGCCAGGGCGCCGGCCCCGGCAGTCATCAGGCCGCCGGCAACGCTCGCTCCGCCGCCGGCCGCCGCTCCGGCTCCGACCGCTCCTGCTCCCATCGCCCCGGCTCCGCCCGCGACGTGACCGGCTCCCGCTGAGGCGGTCGAGCCGAACTTCGCGAGGATCAGCTTCTTCGCCAGCAGCAGGGGGGCGACGGGCATGACCGCCGCCAGAGCCTTGTTGTTCTGGCGCAGCTGGCGCTTGAAGAAGGAGCATCGGTCGCAGCTGCGGACGTGGCGGCGAGCCGGGGTGCCCAGCTTGACCAGGCCCTCGGCCGCTTCTCCGAGCTCGAGGCGCACTTCCTCGCAGGACATCTTGCGGGCCTCGGCCGCCTCGGCCAGGGAGATGCGGGCCCTGACCAGCAGGGACTTCACGGATGGGACGGTGGTCTCCATGGCCTGGGCGATCTGGTCGTAGGAGAGGGCGTCGATCTCCCTTAGCAGCAGGGCGGTGCGCTGCGTCTCGGGAAGGTCGTGGACGTCGGCCACGAGCTCGCGGAAGCTCTCCCGGCGCAGGACCTTGTCCCCGGTGGACAGGCCGTGGTCGGCGAAGTGCACGTCCATCGAGTCCACGCCGGTGGCGGAGCTGCGACGGAGGTGGTTCAGCGAGCGGTTGCGGGCGATGCGGTAGAGCCAGGGGCGGACGTTGATCGGACGGTCATCGGCCAGGACCGCGTTGAAGGCGGCGGCGAAGACCTCCTGCAGGACGTCCTCGGCGTCCTCGCGGGAGGAGAGCATGTGCCGGCAGAAGGCCAGCAGGCGGGACTGGTAGCGGCCGAAGAGGGTCTCGAAGGCGGCGTGATGGCCGCGGCGCGTCAGGGCGATCAGGCGCTCATCCGATTGCAGGCGCAGCAGCGGTGACGGCCCGCGCAGGCCCGAGATGCCGCTCGGATGTGAGAGTGCGGAGACCTCCATGGTCCGTGAAATCCCTTCTCTACCCAGCCAGGACACGGTAGCAACAGCGTAGTTGCGCTCCGAGCAGCCTAATCGGGCAGGGTATGGCTCCCCTAAACTGGGCTCCCGCGGGCCCGGGTGGCGGAATCGGCATACGCAATCGACTTAAAATCGATGGCCCGCGAGGGCATGTGGGTTCGAATCCCACCCCGGGCATCTGCGCGGTACATCGAATGGATAGAGTCGCCCGGCGATGTCGACCGAGAGCGCCCAGGAGACACGGACCTTCCACGGCGGCCGCCTGATCGCCCGCCGCCTGAAGGCTCACGGGGTGAGCAGGCTGTTCACCCTCTCCGGCGGCCACCTCTTCTCGATCTACGACGGCTGTCGCGAGGAGGGGATCGACATCGTCGACGTCCGCCACGAGTCCACCGCGGCCTTCGCGGCGGAGGGGTGGGCGAAGGTCACCCGGGAGCCCGGCGTCTGCGCGCTGACGGCCGGTCCGGGGGTCACCAACGGCATGAGCGCCATGGCATCGGCCCAGGCCAACCACTCGCCGATGGTCGTCCTCGGCGGTCGGGCCCCGGCGCTGCGCTGGGGGCAGGGCTCCCTGCAGGAGATCGACCACGTTCCCTTCGTCCGACCCCTGACCAAGCTCGCCACCACCGCCGAAGGGACCGCGGAGATCCCCGGCCTCGTGGACGATGCCTTCGCGGCGGCCCAGGCCCCGCACGGCGGGCCCACCTTCGTGGACTTCCCCCTCGACTACGTCTTCATGGAGGCGGCCGAGGAGGAGCCCGAGGAGGGGGAGCCCGTCCGGCCCGCAGCCGGCCGGGGTGCCGAGGCGGGGGCGATCGAGCGGGCGGGGGAGCTGCTGGCGAGGGCCGAGCGGCCCGTGATCATGGCCGGCACCGACCTCTACTGGGGCCACGGGGAGGAGGCCCTCCGGGAGCTGGCCGAGACGCTGCGCATACCCGTCTTCCTCAACGGCCTGGCGAGGGGCTGCCTCCCGGCCGACCACGAGCTGTTCTTCTCCCGCGCCCGCTCGCAGGCGCTGAAGGGGGCCGACGTCGCCCTGGTGATCGGGGTGCCGATGGACTTTCGCCTCGGCTTCGGAGGGTCGTTCGGGGAGGACACCGAGATCGTCGCGATCGACGTGGCCGAGCCCCAGCGAAGCCACCCCCGAGCCGTGGCGGCGGAGTGCTACGGGGCCCTTCCGGCGAGCCTGGCCGATCTGCGGGAGGCGGCGGGGGCGAAGGCGCTCCCGAGCGAGCCCTGGATCGCCGAGCTGAGGGCGGCCGAGACGGAGAAGCGCCGGGCCGAGCGGCCGGAGCTCGAGGACGATCGCTCCCCGCTTCACCCGATGAGGGTGTATGCGGAGCTCGCCCAGGTGCTCGACCGCGATGCGATCGTGATCGGGGACGGGGGCGACTTCGTCTCCTACGCGGGCAGGGTCGTCGACAGCTACCAGCCCGGCTGCTGGCTTGACCCGGGGCCGTTCGGCTGCCTGGGCACCGGTCCGGGATACGCCCTGGCGGCCAAGCTGGCCCGACCGGACAGGCAGGTCGTCCTGATGCTCGGGGATGGGGCGTTCGGGTTCTCCGGCATGGAGTTCGACACCCTCGCCCGGCACGGGGTCTGCGTGGTCGGGGTGATGGGCAACAACGGGATCTGGGCGCTGGAGAAGCACCCGATGGAGTTCCTCTACGGATACTCGGTGGCGGCCGACCTCCGTCCCGAGACGCCCTACGAGAAGGTCGTCGAGTCCCTCGGGGGACACGGGGAGCTGGTCAGGCGCCCGGCCGACCTGCGGGGGGCGCTGGAGCGTGCGTTGGCGGCCGGCAAGCCGGCGCTGGTCAACGTGCTGACCGACCCCTCGGTCGTCTACCCGCGCAAGTCCAACCTGGCCTGAGCCCGTCCGGGCTCAGCCGAGCCCGGCCAGGCGCAGGGCGCCGCCGTGGAGGATGTCGTGCTCTGAGACCTCGACCTCCTCGAGGTCGAACGCTCGCATCGCCTCCTCGAGCAGGACCATGCCGGCGACGATCGTCGGGGCCCGGTCGGGATTGAGCCCGATCACGCGACGACGTTCCTCTTCGTTCATGTCGGCGAGCCTCGCGAGCAGCAGTTCCACGGTGGCCAGCAGCAGCGGATAGCCGTGGACCCGGTCCGGGTCGTATGGATCGAGCTCGAGGTCCATCGAGGCGGCGGACGTGGCGGTGCCGGCCACGGCGATGCCCCTGCGGACGGGAGCGCGCTCCTCGGCCGGCAGGTGCTCCATGAAGCAGGCGCGGACGTCGGCGGCGAGGGCCTGCAGCTCCTCGGGCGTGGGAGGGTCCGTGCGGATGTGGCGCTCGCTCATGCGAACCACCCCCGCCGGGACCGAGACATGGAAGCCGGCGCTGCGACCGACGCCGACGATGAACTCCGTCGAGCCGCCGCCGATGTCGATGACGACGGTCGGCTCCTGCGCGGCGGGGCGGCCGGACATCGCGCCGAGAAATGTCAGCTGGGCCTCCTCCTCGCCCTTCAGGACCCGGGCGTCCAGACCGAACTCCCTGCGAACGCGCTCGGCGAAGTTGGCGCCGTTGGCGGCGTCGCGGACGGCCGACGTCAGGACCGCCAGGTTCTTCTCGACGCCGTGGGAGTCCATCAGCTCTCGGTACTCCCGCAGGGTCGCCACGACCCGCTCCACGGCGGCATCCGAGAGGGAGCCGCCGGCGTCCACGCCCTCGCCCAGGCGCGTCACCCGGGAGCGTCTGACGAGCTCCCGCACGGCGCCGCTGGCCGGATCCACCTCGGCGATCAGCAGGCGGGTGGAGTTGGTTCCGATGTCGACGACTGCGACGGGCACCGCGGGGATGCTAGAGGTGTGGGCAGCACACGAGCACCGAAAGGGGGAGGGATGAGCGAGCAGGGCAACGGCCGGGTGGCCCTCGTCACGGGAGCCAACCGCGGCATCGGCCGGGAGGTGGCCCGCCAGCTGGCGGGGAAGGGTTACGAGGTCCTGCTGAGCGCCCGCGACCCGGAGAAGGCGGCGAGGGCCGCCCAGGAGATTGCCTCCGAGGGCGGGGCGGCCGTGCGGCCCCTGACCCTCGACGTGTCCGATCCGCAGAGCATCGCCGTCGCCTGTCAGGAGGTGAGCAGGGACCCGGGAAGGCTCGACGTGCTGGTCAACAACGCGGGCATCGGCAGCGACTTCGGCGTTTCGGGCACCGACCCCGACTGGGATGCGATGCAACGGGCGCTCGACACGAACTTCTTCGGCGCCTACCGCCTAACGGTCGGCCTGATCGACCTGCTGCGCCAGAGCTCCTCCCCGCGGATCGTCAACGTGTCGAGCGGGATGGGCGGGGTGGCCGAGATGGGGGGCTGGTCTCCCGGCTACCGGGTCTCGAAGGCCGCCCTCAACGCGATGACCCGCATCCTCTCCACCGAGCTTCGGGACGAGGGGTTCCTCGTGAACTCCGCCTGCCCCGGATTCGTCGACACCGACATGGGGGGCCCGATGGGGGCCACCAAGCCGGTGCAGGAGGGGGCCGCCGGGATCGTCTGGCTGGCCACGCTGGCGCCGAACGGCCCCACCGGAGGCTTCTTCCGGGACGGAAACCCGGTGGCATTCTAGGCCTGCCTTCTCTGCTAGAACATAAGCAGCGACGCGGGGTGGAGCAGTCTGGTAGCTCGTCGGGCTCATAACCCGAAGGTCGCGGGTTCGAATCCCGCCCCCGCTATGCGAGGAAGCCCCGCTCCGGCGGGGTTTTTTCGTGGATGGCGGATGCCTGAGCGGTAGAGGCGAGCGGACCAGGTCGGCGACCTCCTCGCGCGTCCAAACGAAGTCGCGCTGGAAGTTGGGAAGGCAGATCTTGCCTTCGTGAGCGTGCTCGATCAGTCCGACGACTTTGCGCTTGTCAGGAATGATCTCCATGGCCGAAGGATCATACGGGCGCAATATCCGGTTGGAGCGCACAGTCTCATCAAGACCAGCTCCCTACTGCAAAGTATATCAATCCCGATAGTGTTTGCAGCAAGAGATCTTGCAACATACTGCAATCTATATCAATAATGATCTATAATGCAGCTATGGCTCGGGTAGCGACACTAGCGCGTCTGACTGATATTGCGGAAGACCAGTGGGGGCTCATCACGCGCCGGCAGGCCAGGGATGCAGGCATCCCGGTGGCGACTCTAAGCCGCCTCGCCGCGGATGGCGCGATCCTAAAAAGGGTTGCCCACGGCGTCTCTCGCCCTGGCCGGAGCGCCCGAGCCGGAGCACCAGGATATTCCGGGCGGCATGGCTTCAGCTTGCGCCCGCGGTCCCGGCATGGGAACGCGATCCGCGGGATGGGGTCGTCTCGCATCGCTCGGCTGCTGACATGTACGGCCTGGGGCACCTGGGCGAAGACCGACACGAGTTCACGCTCGCGCGAAGGCACCAATCGAGGCGTCCCGACGTGCGCCTCCATAACCGGAGCCTCAGCGACCGGGAATGGATCGTCCTTCGCGGCCTGCCGGTCACGCGTCCGGCGCGCATTGCGTCGGATCTCCTGTACGACGAGGAGGACCCGACTGCAGTTGCCCACATCGTCGGCGACGCGCTGCGTGGCATCAACGAGTATCCGGGTACGGTTTCCGATGCACTAAGTCCGCACGCTGCACGCTTCGGACTCCGACGCGGCGATGGTCTGGCTCTCCTCCACTGGCTGCTCGATCTGCTGGGCGACCCCGACACCGATCTTTGGATGTCGGAGGCACGCTCCCACATGGAGCGCACGACAGATACCGAGCGTGCGCCGGCGCTGGTCGGCGGAAGCCCGCTGCGATGAGCAGGATACGCGACGCCTGTCGCGTTCCGACGAGCGTTGACGGAAAGGCTCAGGGCTCTCGCGAAGACCAGCCGGTGGGAGCTCTCGCAGCTCAGCGCCAGTTTGCGTACGATCGGCTGCTTGAGCGTCTCTATCTGATGGACGACGGCTGGGTCGTCAAGGGCGCTGTTGCGCTGCTGGCGAGAGACTTGAGTGTGCAAGCTCGGGGCATCCACGGTGAGCCCACCCGTCGGGGGCGGATCGTTGAGATCCTCGGCGAGCCCGGGCATGAGCACTACAAGGTGCACTGGGACGAGCGGCACGATTCGATCGTGTACCCCGCCGACGGCGTACTCATCGTCCACAAGAAAGCGCCACCAATCACGCGCTGGCGCGCTCCGCGCCGCTCGCCCCGGGGTCGCCCGTCCCCAAACATCCACGAACTTGCGAGGAAAGACCACTTAGCCCTTCTCGGGGCCTGATTTCGCGGTTTCGCCGAGCAGCAGGGTGGCCCGACGTCGCCTGCGGGAATGGCTCCCTGCTGGGCGCTGCTTCTCGGGCATTGCGATAGCGACCCCCGAATCGAGGACCAGTGCCTGCTTCTCGTCCCGAGCGGTCGTCTGCTCGGCACCGGGGGGCGCGACTGCTTTCACGCAAAGAGCAGCCACCCATGGCGCCCTCATGTCTGTCGCAGCGCTCGATGCCGAGTTTTCGCCGGCGCCCATAGATGTGGCGGCGCCGTGTTCGTCTGAGCTCTGACGCCGCCAGTACCGCTGATATGGCTGCGAGCGCCCTCCCGCTCGAGCTCGGTCAAGTTGCTGGCGCCCGTAGGATTAGAGATCATGAAGCTGCTAATCGCAATTCTGGTGGCGAGCGTGGGGCTCGCGTGGATCGCCGCCGCAGCGATCGCCGCTCCGACTACGATCGCTCCGTTGCACGGGGACACGGCTGTTGAGGCGTACGGTCATGTCGCGGCATGGAGCGACTACGAGGCGACGGACCGATCCTGGCACGTCGTGGTCCGTCGCCACGGACAGATCTCGACGCCGCCGATCCCCACGGCCAGGAAGGTGATCGAAGTCGACGTGGGTCCCGGCTCGTCCGGTTCGCCGATGCTCGCCTACGTCAGCTGCACCGGCGGATGTCACGTCGTGGTCTCGGGCGTGGATGGCAGCGCTCCGCGAACGGTCCCCGGCAGCAAGGGAGCCTCGCATCCGACGATCTGGGGCCACCGAGTGGCATGGGTGAGCGGCAAGGCGAAGGTGATGATCAGCCGCTTCAACGGCAGCGGGCGCAGGGTGCTCGCCGGCGCGCCGCATCGCAAGTGCTACTCCTCGTCGCCGTTGGGACACCCGCCGCTGGTCTGCGCCCCGCCGCAGGCCCCCAGCGTGGACGCGCTGGCGCTGTACCGTGGGCAGCTCGCGCTGATCGACACCTTCATCCTCAACGACAACATCGGAGATGGCACCACCACCGAGGTGCGCACGGAGGCGATCACCGGCGGGCCGCAGCGACTCATCGCCCTGTTGAGCGTGGGAGAGGGTGACGAGAGCTGGCTTGGCCCGTCGTGGTCTGACGGGAAGCTGTACTTCTACGAGGACAGCATGGGCGCCGGCTTCGTCGTGTATCGCTTCGACCCGGCGCACAACACCTACGTCAGTGCTCGCGCCCATACCTATCTGACCGGCTTCTCGGTTATCGGTGAACGCGCATACGAAGCGACGGCTCCTGGTGATCCGAGAGCCGGCGGCATGTGCGGGGAAGAAGGACTCACGCCGTGCGTCGTGCGGGTGAGCGAGCGGTTCGCGTTCAAGCCATCCAGAGCTCCAGTGCACGTGCCCTGAGACCCTGCAACCAAGCAAGTCCCGACCTGATCCCGATCCGGTGTCGAACGAGGGTTTGACCCCCGTCGCTCCCGTTTCCACCGAAGCAGGCGTCTCGCCAGGCGTGGCCCTCAGTCCCGCTCCGGACGAACTCCAGTCGTCAGCTTCGGGGGCCGCCGCGCTTCTGCAATCGCCTGCGGAAGCAGCCAACCGCCCAGAGCATGTCCGTCCTCTGCGTTTCGCTTTTCTTGGATATACTTCCCATAAATGCGAACATCGGTTCCCGCGCTGCTGCCACTTTTCCGCTCGGAGATGCAGGTCCGCATGCTTGCGCTCTTGCTCCTTCAGCCTGAGCGCAACTGGACGCTTCACGAGTTGGTGGAGGCCTTGGGCTCCCCCCAATCGTCTGTACACCGCGAGTTGGGGAGGGCAGAGGCAGCCGGCATAGTGCGCAGGGATCGTGCGGGTCGTCCCCACCGGTTCTCCGCAGCCGTGGATGACGCTTTCTATGAGCCGCTCGCCAGTCTGCTGCGCCGCTCGGTCGGCGTCGAGGAGCAGCTGCGCGAAAGTCTGGATCGGCCGGACGTCCGAGCGGCGGTGATTTACGGCTCGTGGGTAGCGGGAACCCGCAGGCCTGACAGTGACGTCGATGTCTTGGTCGTGGGCGACGCCGATTTGCGAGAGCTGCGCCGTCTTGTGCGGCCGATTGGCAAGAGCGCAGGCCGCACGATCGACCTCACGGTTCTCCCCGAGAGCGAGTTCCGCCGCCGGCTCTCCAGCGCTCTAGCCTCGCTCGCCGCGTCCTGGAAGGCCCCGTGACGTCGCTCATCGGCGACGTTGCGAGTGTGGCGAACCAATGACCGACGCCCGCATTGAAAGGGTCTACGAGGATCGGATCGGTGCCCGCTCGTTTCTTGCTCAGGCTGAGACGTTCTTCGGCGACTCCGACGCTTCAGGCTCGGGCGCCGGCAAGTTCGCCGAGAACGAGCTCTCGCTCGCGCCCGTGCGTTAGTCGCTGGAGCGTGAGGCCGAGCGAGGTCGCTATGACTCCCCGCCTGGCCTGACCCGCTCGATCACCGACGCGCCCGGCAGGGTGACAAAGGGCCCGGCAGTCCGGGCCCTTCGTCGCCAGGGTGCCCTATTGCCCCTCCACAACCATCAGCTGGTTGCCGTCGTGGTCACGGAAGAAGAACAGGAGGGGCACGGTCCCGTCGCCACCCATCAGCTCTCCGTCGACATCGATGTTGTTTGCCTGCATCTCGGCGTGGTCTGCGCGCGGGTCCGGGGAGACGAGCGCGATGCCGGTCATGCGGCCCGGCTGGTAGTCACCGCGTGGCGGCACCAGCGCGAGCGCCGTCCCCCCACCTTTTGGTGCGACCTCAACCCAGCGATCGCCCTCGCCGAACGGGACATCGGCGACAAGCGAGAAGCCGAGCGTGTTCGTGTAGAAGGCGATCGCCGCATCCTGATCGCTCACCGGGACCATCACCCTGCCCACCTGCGTGATCTGCAGCATGTTCTCTCCTTTCGAGGGTCAGATGCTATGACCGGCGGGCTGCCGAGAACTCAGCGGTGACCTCGACAATCCACGCGAAGCTGGGAGTCCCGATCGCGGGACCGGCGCCGTGTTGACCGCAGGTGCGGTCGCCTCTACGGTGTGCCGAGGAGCTACAGGGGGAGGTGGGAGGATGGCCGGGAGTGCCTCTGGCGGGGTCGGTCGCCCCGCGACCGTCGAGGACACCGCGGCGGTCGCCGCGTGTCTCGCAAGCGCATTCCTCGAAGATCCCCTGTGGGGCCAGTGGACCTTTCCCGATGAGCGAACGCGGGGGCGCGACCTCCTCTCCTTCATGACCCTCATGGCCGAGCTGGGCTTCAGCCAGGGGTGGACGGAGATGACCGCCGCCGCAGAGTCGGTCACGGTGTGGACGCCTCCGGGGGCGACCTACGGCTCAGCCGAGGATGAGCCGCGCATCGCCGAGGTCTTCTCGCGCCTTTTCGGTAGACGTGCCCCGTCGATCAACGCGCTCTTCGAGCAGTTCCAGCAGCACGTGCCGTCGGGCCGTTTCTATCACCTGGAGTGGTGGGCGACGCACCGCGATCATGCCGGGCGCGGCCTTGGGGGGTCCCTGCTGTGGGAGAACCTCGCAAGGGTCGACGGCGATCGGCTGGCGAGCTATCTCGAGTCCACCAACCCCGCCAACCTCCCGCGCTATGAAGCGCTCGGCTTTCGCCCCATCGGCGGGTTTGCGCCACCGGGCGGCCCGACCATCACGACGATGTGGCGCGAGGCGGTCTGACGGCCCAACGGACTACCCCAACCGGGCGGATCTCGTCGAGGACCGAATGCGCCGGTAGCGCTGGACCGCGACTGCCGCCCAGATCGCCTCGACGACGCCGAACGGCCAGGTGCCGGCCAAGAAGCCATAGGCGCTCGAGAGCAGGCAGCCGCACGCGAACGCCAGGATGAACCCGGACCCTCGCCGCTCGAGGGCATACATGACCATCATGAAGGTGACCGCGGTGGCGCCGAAGGCGGTGAGCACCGCTCCAGTCTGACGCTAGTCCGCGCCGCGGCCGCGCATCGTCTCTGATGCTGTCGTCGATCAGCCCGTGGGAGTGGCCGTGGTCGCCGTGGGAGTGACCGGCCGACCGCGGCCGTCCCCGGCTCAGCAGGCGATCCGCGCAGGGAGGTCCGTCGGCACGTCGGCGAGGTCGACGAACTCGGCGGCGAAGCTCAGGAAGCGGTGGAGGTCGGGGAAGTTGCTGGCGATGCCGAGCGATGCCCGCACGGCTCCCCCGGAGGGAAGGCCGATCGCCCGGACGTAGTCGTCGAGGACCATGCCCTCGCCGAACTCTCCGCCGACCAGGGTCTCGCGCGAGATCGTGAAGGCCAGCTCTCCCGCCCCGGGGTTGCAGAAGCAGCCGGTGCGCAGGGAGACGTTGTGCCGGGCGGCGACACGATCGACGTAGCGCTCGTCGATCACCCGGCCGTCGGGATGGAGGAAGTTGAAGGCGATCGTGGCCCCGCGCCGGTGCCAGGTCCGCGGCCCGTAGATCTTCGCCGCGGGGGAGCCGTCCCGGTGTCGCAGCCCGCCGAGGAACTCCAGCAGCCGGCTGCCGAGCGCGCCCACGCGGGAGTGGATCGTCTCGACCCCGACGCGATCGAGCAGGTCGAGGCCGATCTCCACGGCGGGCAGGTTGAGGTAGTTGACCGTGCCGTCCTCGAAGTGGGCCGGTCCGGGAGCCGACTGGTAGTACTCGCGCTGCACGAAGGCCGCGACGATGGTCCCTCCGGAGAACCAGGGTCGCTCCAGCTTGGCGAGCGACTCCCGCCGTGCGAGCAGACAGCCGACGCCGGTCGGCCACCCGAACATCTTGTAGAAGGAGAGGGCCACGTAGTCGGGGTGCCAGTGGCTGAGGTCGAGGCGGTTGGTCGAAACGAAGGCGGCGGCATCGAGCAGCACGTCCCAGCCATGACGGTGGGCCTGCTCGATCCACTCCAGCGGGTGCTGCACCCCGGAGAAGTTGGACTGGGCCGGATAGGCGAACAGGTTGTGGTGATCCCCGGGCGTGTCGGTCAGGTAGCGCGGCAGCAGGCTCTCGTCCAGGCGCAGGTCCTCGGCGACGCTCGGGACATAGGTCGTCTCGGCCCCCCGCGCCCGTGCGAACTCGCGGATGCCGTTGACCGAGTTGTGGTTGTCGAACGTGAGCAGGAAGCGATCCCCCGCGTGAAAGGGATAGGCCTCCCCGACGAGCCTCAGGGCGCCGGTGGCGTTGGGGGTGAAGATCGCCACGTACTCCTCCGGCGAGGCCCTGAAGAACTCGAGCACCCGTGCCCGCGCTCGCTCGAGCAGCGCGGTGCTCGCGGCCGAGGTCGGATTGATCGAGTGCGGGTTCCCGAAGACGTTCTCCCGCAGGAGCTTCATGTGCTCGGTCAGCTGGGAGTCCCCGTAGAGCCCCCCGCCGGTGTAGTCGAGGTAGACGTGGCCCCCGGCGTCCAGGCGGCGGAAGTCGCTGCGGCGCAGCTCATCGAGGGCGCCCGTCTCGGCGTAGTCCTGGCGTTCCATGCGGAAGGCAGCCTCGGCCGCCTCGAGCGACTGCGGCTCGGAGGGCGCGACGCTCACGTCAGCGGATCCGGCGGGTGCCGCCGCGCCGTGCCGAGGACGAACGGGATCCCCAGCCCGCCCGGCCCGGAGGTGAACCGGCGGACCTGATCGACCGTAAAGCCCGCGGCGACGATCGCTGCGACGGTGTCGCGGGTGAGATGGCAGCCCGCCCCGAGCCGAGGCCAGATGCCCGTCGCGTCAAGCCCCCCCTGCAGCGTCCTGCCAAGGCTCCGTTCCGCCACCACGTGCTCGAAGAAGCGAAGCTCGCCGCCGGGGGCCAGCACCCGGTGAACCTCGGCCAGCACTCTCTGCTGGTCGGTGACCGAGCACAGGACGAGGGAGCTGACCACCCCATGGAAGGCCCCGTCGTCGCTGGGGAGCCTCTCGGCGGTGCCGTCGAGCACCGTGACGGGCACCGGCCCTGCTCCGGCGGCCTCGCGCGCACGCTCGCGCAGATAGGGCTCAGGCTCGATGGCGAGCACCTCGGAGACCTCCGGCGGGTAGTGGCCGAAGTTGCGTCCGTCGCCGGCCCCCACCTCGAGGACGCGCCCGCGCAGGCCGGCCAGCAGCTCCGTCCTCTGCCGGGCGGACCCGACCCTCCCCGACATGCGCGCCCAGACCCGCGCGAAGAGGGGATGGTGATGGTTCGTGCCGGGCTCCGGCCCGTTGCCCCCGCTGCCTGTCATCTCCATCGATGGTACCGGCCCGTCACGGCATTTACAACTTCACGGGCGTTTAGTTGAAATCGGCTGGCGCATGCGCTACCTTCACAACTAGACCACCGTTTAGGAGCGCAACTCATGACCGCCCAACGAGTCGTAGTCCTCGGCTCGAGCTTCGCCGGTATGACCGCAGCTCTCGAGATGCGCAAGACATCTCGACGAGCGCCACGACGTGGTCGTGCTCGATCCGCGCGAGCGCTTCACCTTCATCCCGTCGCTGATCTGGCTTCCCTTCGGCGTCCGCGATGCGGACGACATCACCTTCCCGCTCCAACCGATGTACGAGCGGAAGGGCATCGAGTTCGTCCACCAGGCCGCCGGCCGGGTGGACGCCGAGTCCCACAGCGTCACCACCAGCTCCGGGAGGACGATCGACTACGACAAGCTGCTGGTCGCGACGGGGCCGCGCCTGGCCTTCGACAAGATCCCCGGACTCGGTCCGGAGCATGGCTTCACCCAGTCGGTCTGCAACATCGAGCACGCCGAGCTCGCGCGAGCCGCATGGGAGCGGTTCCTCGAGCGTCCCGGGCCGGTGGTCGTGGGCACGGCGCAGGGCGGCTCCTGCTTCGGAGCCTCATACGAGTTCCTCTTCAACATCCACCACCGGATCCGGAAGGCCGGTCTGCAGGAGGTCGCTCCGGTGACCTTCATCACCGCGGAGCCGTTCCTCGGCCATTTCGGGCTCGGCGGCGTCGGCGACTCCTCCAGGCGGGTGCAGGCCTTCCTGCAACGTCTCGGCATAGAGGGCATCCCCAACAACGTGATCCGCGAGGTCCGCGACGGGGAGATCGAGCTCGACAGCGGTCGCGTGCTCCCGTTCGCCTACTCCATGATCGTGCCCCCGTTCACCGGCGTCGATGCGGTCCGCGAAAGCGAGGGCCTGGCGAACCCGATGGGGTTCGTCCCCATCGACGACCGCTTTCGTCACCCCGACCACCCCGATGTCTACGCAGCCGGCGTCGCCACGGCGATCGCTCCGCCCGAGCCCACCCAGGTGCCGGCAGGGGTTCCGAAGACCGGCCAGATGAGCGAGACGATGGCGAAGGTCGCCGCCCGCAACATCGTGGCCGACATCACGGGCGCCCACCACCGCGAGCTGGCGATCGGTGACCTGTCGCGCAATCTGCGTCCTGGACGCGGGCAACAACGGCATCATCTTCAAGGCCGACCACGTGCTGGCCCACGGGCAGTACGCCAACGGCCACGAGCCGAGCGCCCATGTCCTCGCCGGCCCGTACGCCCATTGGGCCAAGCTCGCCTTCGAGCGCTACTTCCTGGCCAGCCGCAGGCGTGGCGTGGTCGCCCTCTGATCCCAGCGGTGGTCGACATGGGCACAGAGACTAAGACGGACCGGAAGGCCTCGGCGGTCAGGGCGCTGACGGATCGATGATCGGAGCTCTCGGCTTCGGTCTGCTCATCGGCCTGGCGGTGGGGATGGTCGGTGGAGGCGGCGCCGTCCTCGCGGTGCCTGCCCTCGTCTACGCCGTGGGCCTCGGGGTGCACGAGGCAACGACGGTCAGCCTCGCCGTGGTCGGCCTCGGCGCCGCGACGGGCGCCGTGGGTCAGGCGCGCCGCGGTGCGGTCTGCTGGGCCTCGGCGGCATGGTTCGCCTCCGCGGCGGCCCTCGGCAGCATCATCGGGACGATCGCCAACCACGCGCTCGGCGGGGAGGCTCTGCTGCTTCTGTTCAGCGCCGTGATGCTGCTCGCGGCCCGCGGAACCTGGAGGCGGGCGGGCTCCCTCGGGGCCGTTGACGGAGGCTGCCCGCAGGTGCGGGCAGGCGTGCTCCTCCCGGCCGGCCTGGCGGTGGGAGCGCTCACCGGGCTGGTCGGGGTCGGAGGGGGCTTCGTCGTCGTGCCCACTCTCGCGGTCGGCATGAGCTTCGGCATGCGTGAGGCGATGGCGACCTCGATCGTGATCGTCGCGATCGTGTCCCTCTGCGGGCTGGCGTCCCATCTCCTCGCAGGGGGCAGCCTGGATGTTCCCGTCACCCTTGCGATGGGAGCAGCGGCCGTGCTCGGCGCTCACGCCGGCCCTCGGCTGGCCGACAACGTCCCCACAGCCGCCCTCGGACGGAGCTTCGCGTTGCTCGTGGCCCTCGTGGCGCTCGGCGTGGCCGCTGCGGCAACCGCAGGCGTGAGCGTCTGACGTGGTATACAACTATTGGCTTGTACAGTGAGGCAATGGTCTGGATGAGGATCTCGAGTCTCGGGCGGCCCAGGGTCTGATGAGCGCTTTCGTCGGCCTTGGACTGCACGATCTCCGCAACGGCCCTCGCGGACCGGCTGGCACGCGGCGAGCGCATGATCGTCGTCGACCTCCGCGGGGATGAGGGGTGGGGGATCGAGGCGCCTGACCTCGTGCCTCGCCGGCTGTCTCCGGCGGCGGTCCTCGCTGACCCCGCCGCGGTAGCCCGAGAGCTCACGGGCCTCGTGGCCGTGGTCTGCCACCGGGGCAGGACGGCGGGCCCCGTCGTCGAGGCCCTGCGCGGCCAGGGCGTCGACGCGATGGTGCTCGAGAGCGGCATGCGCGGCTGGATCGCGGCGCTGCAGTCGCGAACCGTGAGTCTCGACGTGGAGGGGCTGGCGATGCGCCAGGTTCAGCGCCCAGGACGGGGCTGCCTCTCCTACCTGCTCGCCCGAGGTCCCCACGCCCTCGGTGGTCGACCCGGCACCGGATGCCGACTTCTACGTCTCTCGCACAGGAGCTCGGGGCGCGGATCACCGACGTCTTCGACACCCATCTCCATGCCGATCATCTGTCGGGTGCACGGACGCTCGCGGAGCAGACCGGCGCCACCCTGCACCTACCGGCGCTCGCTCTCGCGCGCGGCGTGACATACCCGGAGCGCGTCGCACCCCTCCACGACGGCGAGACGATCGCGCTCGGCGACATCGAGCTGCGGGCAGTCAGCCTGCCGGGCCACACGACCGACATGACGGGTCTGCTCGTTGCCGATCGCGCCCTGATCGGCGGGGACTCCCTGTTCACCGACGGGATCGCCCGCCCGGACCTGGAGCAGGGCGACGCCGAGGGGGCCGCCGCCATGGCCCGGACTCTTCACGGCACGCTGCACGGTCGCGTGCTCGCCCTCGGAGCGGAGGTCCTGCTGCTCCCGGGTCATACCCATCCCGGCGTGCGGGCCGATGCGGTGAGCGGCCGGCTCGCCGACGTGCGGTCGGCAGTCGCCGAGCTGGCCGTCGACGATCCGGATGAGTTCGCCGCGAGGCTCCTGAAGGACATGCCTCCGCGCCCGGCCAACTACGAGGCGATCATCGCCGTCAACGCCGGCATGCAGCCATTTGATCCCGAGCTGGAGGCGGGCGGCAACAGCTGCTCGTCCGGCTAGACGCCGACAACAGAGGAGTCTCCATCGATGACACTGCCCAGCCCCATACCGCTCGACCTCGCCGAGATGATCGCCGCGCGGATGCGGGTGATCGGCGATCCGACCCGGATCCGCATCCTCGACCTGCTTCGCGACCGCGAGCTGACCGTCACCCAGATCACCGAGGAGCTGGGCACCAGCCAGCAGAACGCCTCCAAGCACCTGGGGGTGCTCCTCCAGGCCGGCATCGTCGCTCGGCGCAAGGAGGGCAACAACTCGATCTACAGCATCGCCGACAGGGGCGTCTACGAGCTGTGCGAGCAGGTGTGCGGCGGCCTTCAGACTGCAGCTCGCCGAGCTCACCGCGCTCGTTGGGGGCACCGCCTGAGCGCAGCCAGGGATCGCGCTCGGTCCCCCGGAGGGGCTTCGAGGCTGGACGCCGGCGTGATGGGCAAGCCCCACATCTCAAATACCACACAACGGTGTAGTTGTGCTATGCTCGTGGGCATGGACATCCAAGCAACGTCCACCAGCCACCGGCGGCCCTGGTCGACCTCATAGCCGAGCGCTTTCGCGTCCTCGGAGAGCCGATGCGCATCCGCCTGCTCGACGCCCTGCGCGACGCCCCGGCTACGGTCCGCCAGCTCCAGGAGGCGACCGGGGCCTCGCAGCAGAACGTGTCCAAGCACTCGGAGTGCTGCTGCGAAGCGGCCTGGTCAAGCGTCGCAAGCGAGGGCAACTTCTCGCTCTACGCGATCGCAGACGAGGGCGTGTTCGAGCTGTGCGAGCAGGTCTGCGGCGGCATGCGCCGCCAGGTGGAGGACCTCGAGGCCCTACTGCAAGGAGGACTGAACCGATGAGCGCCACCGCGTGCACCCACCCGACGTCGCAGTCGACCGCGAAGGCCGGCTCCCGCTGGCCGCTCGAGCGCGTTCTGTTCGCGCTCGCGGGGACGATGACCCTGCTCAGCGCGGCCTCGCGGCTCTGGTCTCGCCCTGGTTCCTGGTGCTGACCGCGTTCGTCGGCGTCAACCAGTGGCTGTACGTGCTCCTCGGCGCGTGCCCGGCCTCGCTCGTGCTGCGCCGCCTGTTCTCGCTGCGTTCCGTCGTCTACCCACCCCAGGAGGCGAGCTCATGAGCACCGCGACCGCGCCCCGCCCCGCACGGCGGGCGAAGGCCGCCCCCCCGCAGAAGATCCAGGTCGGGCCGATCGGTCGCCTCGGGCGCTACACCGCGACCCACTTCCGCACGGTCATGGTCGGATGGCTGCTCGTGGCCCTCGTCCTCGGGTTCTTCGCCCCGCGGGTGGAGAAGGCCCTGTCGGGGGCGGGCTGGGAAGCGAGCGGCTCGCAGTCGGTGCAGGCCCGCAAGCTCATCGAAAGGGACTTCGCCGGCATGGGCAGCTACGGCCTGATGGCCGTCCTCTACTCGCCGCGACCAGACCGTCGACACGCCCGCCTTCAAGTCCGTGATCGCCCACGTCGAGCAGACGCTGCGGGCCAACTCCGCGGTGCGCACCGTGGTCGCGCCGGCTCCGCGGGGCTGTCGATCTCACCCGACGGTCACACCGCGATCGTGCAGGCGGGCGCCGCCCGCAACCCCAACGAGATGGTCGCCGCCGCGGACAAGCTCAAGGGGACCCTGCACGGGCTGTCCACCCGCTGCCGTCGACGGTCGACCTGACCGGCGCCGCGGGGATGTGGTCGGACTTCAACGCCGCCAACCGCTCGGCGATGCTGAAGTCGGAGGTCATCTCCTGGCCGGTGACCCTCGGCATCATGCTGCTCGCCTTCGGCTCCCTCGTGGCCGCGGGCCTGCCCCTGATGCTGACGATGGTCGGCCTGCTGGCGGCGGCCGGCTCCCTCTACCTCGGCACGCTGATCGCGCCGATCTCGATCTGGGCGATGAACTTCGCGCTGATGTTCGCCCTCGCCCTCGGCATCGACTACGCCCTCTTCATAGTCATGCGCTTCCGCGGGGCCCTGTTCGGCTCGAAGCTGGAGCCTGAGGAGGCCACCGCGGTCACGATGGACACCGCGGGCAAGGCCGTCCTCTTCAGCGGCGCCACCGTCCTCATCTCGCTGACCGCCGTGATGCTCGTCCCCAGCCCGGCCTTCCGCAGCATGAGCCTCGGGATCATGCTCGCCGTCATCTTCGTTCTCGCGGCCACCCTCACCCTGCTGCCGGCGGTGCTGGCGAAGCTAGGCCCCAGGGTCGACAGGCTCGCCCTTCCATGGGCCCACTCCGGCGAGCACCGCTCGCCGACGTTCGAGAGGTGGGGCGAACGGATCTGGGCCCATCCTCTGCGCTACGGCATCCCCGCCCTCGCCGTGCTGGTCGCCCTCGCCTACCCGGTGACGCAGCTGAAGACCGCGATGCCCTCGATCAAGGTGGTTCCGAGCAGCGACTCCTCACGGGTCGGATACAACCGGGTCCAGGCCGCGATGGGTCCAGGAGCCACCGGCCCGCTGCAGATCGTCGCCCCGGCCGGGGAGGCGGAAGCCGTGGCCCTGGTGGCACACAGCGACCCGGGCGTCGCCCAGGTCGTGCCGGCCCAGCCCGCCGGCGGCGGCCTGGTCGTGGTCACGGCCATCCCCCGCCAGGATCCCTCCAGCGCGGCCGTCGGCGCGACGATCGAGCGGCTGCGCACCCACCTGCCCGCGGGAGCCCTGCTCGGCGGTGCGGCGGCCGAAAACCACGACCTCCAGAAGCTTCTCTCCGCCAAGACCCCGCTCGTGATGGGCGTGGTGCTGGCGCTCGGGTTCCTGCTCCTGCTCGTGGCGGTCCAGGCACCGCTGCTCGCGGCGGCCGGCGTGCTCACCAACCTGCTGGCCACCGGGGCCGCATTCGGCGTCTCCAAGTGGATCTTCCAGGACGGCGCCCTGCATTCGCTGCTCGGCTTCCAGTCGCAGGGCTTCCTGGACGCCTGGGGCCCCGTCTTCTTCTTCGCGATGATCTTCGCGATCTCGATGGACTACACCGTGTTCCTGCTCTCGAGCGCCAAGGAGCACTGGGACCACACCCGCGACGCCAGGGAGGCGATGGTCGGCGGCGTCGCCCACTCCGGCCGCGTGATCTTCGCCGCGGCGGCGGTGATGGTGGCCGTGTTCTTCACCTTCGCCCTCTCGGGCCCTCTGCCGCCGAAGGAGATGGGGATCATCCTCGGCGTGGCCGTCCTGCTCGATGCCGCCCTCATCCGCCTGCTGCTGCTTCCCGTCCTGCTGCGCCTGATGGGCCGGCGAGCCTGGTACCTGCCCGGATGGGCGCGGCGGATCCTTCCCGACGTCCGCTTCGGGCACTCCTGAGACGGAAAGGCGTCAGCCTCTCACACCCCGACCCCTCAGCCGGCTACGGCCAGCCGAGCACGGCCACGCTAGTCCTTAGTCGGCGTGTAGGTGAGGTGGGTAACCCCGGGGGCCTGCACCACCCGCTGTTGCTCCCACCGCTTCCCGGCGCCGGCCCCGCGATCGAAGAGGCGCTCGCCCTCCCCCAGCAGGAACGGAACCACGTTCAGCTGCATCTCGTCGATCAGGCCCGCTGCCAGATACTGCTGAGCCACCTTCGCCCCTCCCGCGAGGGAGACGTCCTTGCCGGCGGCGGCCTCCCTGGCCTGCTCGAGGGCGGACTCGATGCCGTCTGTGACGAAGTGGAACGTGGTCCCGCCGCTCTTCGCGAGGGGCTCGCGGGGGTGGTGGGTGAGCACGAAGACCGGCGTGTGAAACGGCGGATCCTCGCCCCACCAGCCCTCCCAGGGGCTCTTCCCCCACGGACCCGGGTGGCCACCGAACATGTTCCGTCCCATCACCGTCGCCCCGATGTTCTCGAGGGCCTTCTCGACGAATTCGGTGCTGGCGTTGACCTCGCCTCCGTCCAACCCGTGCGGCCGGCGCCAGGCCGCGAGCCTGAAGGCCCACTCGTGCAGCTGCATGCCTCCGATCCCGAGCGGGTGCTCCTCGCTCTGATGCGGCCCGGCCACGAAGCCGTCCAGCGACATCGAGATCTGGAACCTCAACCTTGACATCGTCGGGCGCGGTCCCGGCTCAGCCCCGTCCGACGATCAGCAGACGGTTCCCGTCCTGGTCGCGGAAGTAGAACATCGGCGGGACCGGTTCGCCCATCCGCATCACGGCCTCGTCGGCGTCCACCCCGGCGGCGCGCAGGGAGGCGTGATCGGCGTCGATGTCCTCGCTGAAGAAGGCCAGCGGCACGTCGATGCCGACCGGTTCCCCCTCGCGGGGCGGCATCAGCGCGATCGAGGTCTCGCCCCCCGCGGGCGCCACCTCGATCCAGCGGTCGCCGTTGCCGAAGGGCGTGTCCGTCCGCTTCTCGAATCCAAGCTTGCCCACATAGAACTCGACCGCCCGGTCCTGGTCGCTGACCGGGACGATCACGGTGGCGAGCTTGGTGATCTTGGTGCTGGTCTGTGTCTCAGCCATCTCGGATCCTCCTGTTCGTGGGTTTGCAGCTAAGACTCCACGGCGCCCGAGATCTCATCGGCGCGCCCCGTCTGCACTATCGCGCAAACCCGAGCGGCCGTTGCGGCCCTCTGCTCGTGGCCAGCCTACGAGGGCCGCCAGCCCGAGCCGCCGAGACCGTCGGCCGTCTCGGATGGAACGAGGCTCGGGCTCGTCCTGAGCCCCGCTGGCGGCGTCCCGCGGGATTCCATCTGGCAGCATGGCCCGGGTGGAAGTGAGGACGGCCAGGCCGACCTCAGGCGCGCTCGCGTGGGTCGCGCTCGTGCTCTCGTCGCTGGCGATCGCATCCGCGCCGAACCCGGCCGACGGAGCGCTGCCGGCCCCGGGTTCTCCCTACCGGCAGGCCTCCTTTGCGGTCGGCACGCGGACACTGAGGCTCGTCGACACGAGCCGGGTGGTCCGTGCGCTTCACGGCAGGTCGCGCCCGCGCACGCTCGTGACGGTCCTGCGCTACCCCGCCCTCGGTGCTCCGGGCCACAGCGACACCCCCTATGCGCCCGCCGTCCGCGGCCCCTTTCCCCTGATCGTCTTCGCCCACGGCTTCGCGGTCACCCCGGTGGTCTACGCCGGCCTGCTGGACGGCTGGGCGCGGGCCGGCTACGTGGTGGCCGCTCCGGTGTTCCCGGGGGAGAGCCCTCACGCTCCGGGGGGACCCGACGAGTCGGACCTCGTCAACGAGCCGGCGGACATCAGCTTCGTGATCTCGCAGCTGCTTGCCGCCGGGGCCGCGCCGAGCGGGCCCCTCGCCGGGCTCCTCGACCCCACGCACGTCGCCGTCGCCGGGCAGTCCGATGGCGGAGAGGCCGCCCTCGCGGTCGCCTACGCCCGCCGCCTGCGCGACCCGCGGGTGGGGGCGGCGGTGATCCTGTCCGGGGCGGAGATGTCCGGCATCGGCGGCTACGGCTTCGCCGCGGCGGGTCCTGCACTGCTGGCCGCCCAGGGCACCGCGGACACGACCAACGAACCGCGCTTCACCTACGCCTTCTACAAAGCAGCACGCCGGCCGAAGTACCTGCTGCGCCTGCTGGGAGCGCAGCATCTTCCCCCGTACACCCGCCAGCAGCCGCAGCTCTCGATCGTCGAGCGCGTCAGCATCGCCTTCCTCGACGGTTACCTCAAGGGTCAGCCCGCGGCCCTGCAGCAGCTCCTGGCGCTCGGCAGCGTCCCCGGGGCCGCGGCGCTCTCGGCCGTCCCCTGATCTGCTCGGCCCGCCCGCGCCCTAGAGCGTGCCCGGTGCGCTGGCCGGGGCCGCCGGACGGTCGGCGTCGAACAGCCCCACGACCGCCTCGGGTGAAACCGGCCGGCCGATCAGGGCTCCCTGAGCCATCGAGCAGCCCATCGCCTTCAGGGCGCTGACCTGCTCGGGCGTCTCGACTCCCTTGGCCACCACGGCGAGGGACAGGTCCCGTCCGAAGACGAGTATCGCCTCCAGCAGCCAGCTGCGGTAGTCCTCGTCCTCCGAGGCGGCCAGGGAGCCCCGGTCGACCTTGAGGAGGTCGATCGGCATCCTCTGCAGATCCGAGCGGTAGGCGTAGCCGCTGCCGAAGTCGTCGATGGCGATGCGAACGCCAAGGGCCTTGATCTCCCTGAGCCGATCCGTGGTGGTGGCCGCGTCGCGCATGACCGTGCTCTCGGCGATCTCCAGTGTGAGCATCGAGGGATCGATCCCGGACTGCTGCAGGGCCCGACGCACGTCTGTGGCGAAGCCGTCCCGGTTGAGCTGCTGCGGGGAGACCTTCACCGACACGCCCACCGGGTGGCCGGCGACGTTCCAGGCGGCTCCCCTGGTGCATGCCTCCTCGAGCTCCCAGCGACCGATCGGCACCGACAGGCCGGTCTCCTCGGCCACCTCCATGAAGTCCTCGGGGGAGAGGACCCCTCGCTTGGGGTGCTGCCAGCGAAGGTGGGCCTCGAGAGCGACGGGCCTGCCCGTCGAGAGGTCCTGGATCGGCTCGTAGAGGAGGAAGAACTGGCGATCCTGCAGGGCAGCATTGAGCTCGGCCTCGAGCACGCCGCGATCCTCGATCACCGAGCGCATGTTCGCGTTGAAGAGGGTGTAGCGGTCCTTGCCGGCGGCCTTCGCGGCGACCAGGGCGAGCTTGGCGTCGCGCAGCAGGTCGTCGGCGGAGTCGTAGCGGCCGAAGGCCACCCCGATGCTCGCCGTCATGAAGAAGCTCGGCCCGAAGTCCTCCAGTTCGATCGGCTTGTGCAGCGACTCGATGATGCGGCGGGCGAGGGCGTCGAGGCGCATGCTGCGGGCGGCGGACTCGACGAGGATGACGAACACGTCTCCGTCGAGGCGGCCGACGCTGTCCTGTGCCCGCACGACGTTCTCGAGCCTTTCCGCGACGGTCACCAGGAGCTGATCGCCGGCGCTGGTCCCCAGCTTCTCGTTGACGTCCTTGAACCAGTCGATGTCCACGAGCAGAGCCCCGCCGAGGATCCCCGACTCGCGGCCGGCCCGCGCGAGCATGCGCTGGGTGCGGTCGAGCATGAGGGGGCGGTTCGGAAGCCCGGTGAGGGCGTCGTAGAGCTCTTCCTGAGGCACCCGGGGAGCGGCCGGGGCGGCGGTCCTGCGCCGTCCGGTTCCGACGAGCACGACGACGGCACCCAGGAGCAGGCTCAGCAGGCAGCCGCCGACCAGCAGCGTGGCGGCATCGCGGTCGCCGAGGACGCTCGTGGCGGCCACCGGGCCGAGCGTCCTCACGCTCCAGCCGCCGTGCAGGTTGGTGGCGGCGCTCTGCCCGTCCGCCGGAGCGCTCCCGCTGCTGAACGCCAGGTTGACCGAGCCCGCGTGATAGCGGAGGTGGGCCGCGTAGCCGGCGTGTCCGCGCAGGGCCTGGGCGAGCAGCACGGACGGCTGGCGGACTTCCCGCACCCAGCCAACGAAGGCTCCCGAGCGGGCGGCTTCGGTGGACGGCGGGGCGGCCCCCTTGTATACGGGCGTCACCACGCCCAGCGCCTTGCTGTGCCCCACCTGGGTGGGTATGAACGTGCTGAGCCCAGATCCCCGGGAGTGCAGCGGGGCGGAGGTCCCCGCGCAGTGGTCGAGACCCGCGGGCATCGGCCTGGCAGGGCTGCGGACGAGTTCGGCGACGGTCAGGCAGTAGTAGGGGCGCTGGCCGGGCGGGATCACGTTGATCGCTCCGAGCGACCGCAGAGTGCTCGAGCCCGTCCTCACCTTCGAGCTGCTCGAGGCGACCCCGAGGGAGGCCGTCGTGGTCCCGGTGGAGGTAGTCGTGGTCCTCGCGAGGGTCGTCGGTACCGCACGCCCGGTGAGTCGGCTTTCGAATTCGACCAGTTCCGCGGCGGGGACGTCGGCCACGAGAGCCAGGCGGTAGACCTCCGGGTGGCGGCGCAGGGCCTGCGCCCACCTCGCCCAGGAGCGGAATTCGGCGGGCGTCGCCTTCGGGTTGCCCGCGAAGAACGTGCTGGCGCTCGAGACGAGGTCTTCCTCGTGCTGGATCGCCTGCTTGACGGATGTCGCTATCTGCGCCGATCCGGATGCGAACCCGCTGCGGGCCTTCGCTTCATCGTTTCGGGCGACCGCGTGGGCCCCGAGCACCGAGGCCGTTGCGCCTCCCGCGACGCACAGCAGCGCCAGGCCGCCCACCAGGGCCCGTCGGCCGCCGGGCAGCCGCTTGGCGGCGGCGGACAGATCCACGCGTCCGGCCAGGTGCGGCCGGGCAGCGCCCTCGCCGCCCTGCGCCGGGGCCGCTTCGCCGACCTGCGCCGGCGTGGGAGCACCGTTCGCGGGCGAGCCCTGTCCCGCCACGTTCTCGGGCGCTGGGTCGGGCGTGGGGTTGTCGATGTCTGACATGGAGCTGTGCTGATCGGCGCAAAGAGAATCGGGCGCAGAGGGCGCGACCCTTTCCCTTACACACGCACCTCAACGGATTGGCAGGGCCAAACCATGTCGCTTGACAGCAGACTTGCAGCGCCCGGGGCCTTCCCCGGGTCGCGATCAGGCCGTTCCGGTGCTCCTGCGGCGGCGGGAGCCCCCGACGCCGAGGCTCACTGCTCCTCGCCGGTGCTCGGATGGCACTCGCGGTGAAAGCAGTCCCCCGGCGGCCCGGCGAGCAGCTCCGGCTCGGCGGCGCATGAGGTCAGGCGGGCGGTGCCTTCGGTCTCGATCACGAGCGGCTCATAGGCACCGATCACGTCTCCGCAGCGGGCGCACCTAAGCTTCTCGTCCATGAGTCTTCGCCCTCTGCTCTGGTCCCGACCTGTCAATACGCATCCGCTGGCCGGGTTGGTGATGGCGTACGTGAGCGCTTCCATCCCCTCTTCCGGGCCGACTCATCGTGATCCGTCGGTGGGGGGCCTGGAACCGTAGTAGCCCGCAGCGCCATGCGGGGCTCTACCGATGACCGGCGGCTAGAAGCGGGCGATGGCGGCGATGCCGCCGTGATCGTCGAGAGCGTGCGGCTCGTGGCCGATGATCAACACCTCGGCCGACTGGCCCCGTGCGAGCGCTACGGCCCGCTCGACAAGGTCGTCGCGCGGCTGCTGGTCGGCCCCGTCGACGGGACAGGGGCCACCGTGGGCTGAGAGTCGCCCGCAGCTGGGACATTCAAAGCCGGGGATCGGGAGGTCGGGGCAGATCAGGAGAGCCTGCACCCGACGTTCCCCCAGCAGCCCGAGGACCTCATCCACGCCCGCCGCGGCGTGACCGCCGGGGGCCATGCCCTCCCTCAGGCGTTCGATCGCCTCCCGCTCGCGGCGCCCCTCCTCGCGGTCCATCAGAGGCAGGGCCTTGCGGTGGACCTCGTCCACGGTGGCCCGCTCGACGTCGATCTCGAACCGGCCGGCCAGGCGGGCGCGCAGGTCGGCGTGCAGCTGCTCCTCCAGCCGCGCGTGCAGCTCCGCGGGGCCCCCGATCAGCAGGCGGTCGAACGCGTGGTGTCCGAGGTCCTCCAGCAGGACCGCACAGGTCGCGCGCAGATGATCGTCGACTTCCTTCTCGATTCCGCGCTGGAAGCGGGCCTGGGACCAGCCCCCCTGATCGTGGCGGCCATGGACCTCGTCGAGGATGGCCTCCGCCTCGACGAGCCGGTCCCGCGTCCCGTGGAGGATCCGGGCGGCCCGTCGGCTGACGAGCAGCACGCACCAGCGCTCGGCCGGGACCGCCTGCAGCAGCGGCTCGACGAGCGGGCGCTCCCCGAGCGCGACGGTGGGCTTGACCGGGCTCCCCAGTGGGACGACCTCGAGGATGCCCGCACCGACGGAGGAGAACACTGCGAGCCCGTGGGCCGACGGGACGCCGAGCTGTCGCTCTCCCAGAAGGCCCCGAATCCGCTCGATGTCCTCCCGCAGCTCCATGCGGTCGCGGTGGGAGCCGTTCTCGCCGGCGTCGCGCTGCTCGACCTCGGCCAGCAGGGCGTCGAGCTGGACGTGCCGTTCGCGGAGGTTCGGGTACTGCGAGGGGTCAAGGCTCAGATACACGCTGAGGACGCGGTGGCCGTCGGTGGAGACCTCGGACAGGCGCCTGAGCGCCTGGCTTGAGGATGTGGCTGCCTGCATGTCTTCCTCTCGCTCGCTTTCGTGGGATGCGTGCCGTCCCTCCGGCGCCGGGGCCCGCGGCCCCGGCGGCAGCGGGAGTGCGCAGGGATCAGCCTGCGGTCGGCTTGATCGTGACCGTCTCCTTCTCGGCCTCCTTGGGGAGGGGGATGGTCACCTCGACGACCCCGTCACGGGTCGTGGCCTTGATCTGCTTCGCATCGACCCCCGAGGGGAGAGCCATCGAGCGCTGGAAGGATCCGTAGCGACGCTCGCGGCGCAGGAAGTCCTTGTCCTTTTCCTCCTTGCTCTCCTCGTGGTGGCCGGAGACCGTGAGGATGTCGTCCTTCACCTCGATCTTGACCTCCTCGGGCTTCATTCCGGGAACGTCGGCCTTGACGACCAGGTTGCCGTTGTCGCGGACGACGTCGATCGCGGGACTCCACTCCGAGTCGCGGCCCTCGAAGAGGTCTCCGAACATGCGGTCGAGACGTCCCCTCAGCTCGCCCAGGTCAGTGAACGGTTCCCAGCGTGTGAGTGTTCCGGGCATTCTGTTGCTCCTTTCTCGGTCCAGCTGTGCGTCGCCATCGACGCTACGGCGGCGGAGAGGCATCTCGCATCGGGGGGCGCCCCCATGGCGCTTCAGTAGTAAGCCGGGGCGGCGACGGGGCGGCGAGGCTACGTAGTTTGCGCTGCCCCCTCGGCGGCGGATCCCCGATGGCGTCTCTCCCTCGCACGGTTAGGTTGACTCGCGAAGTTCACATCCGCCGGGCGCATCTCTTCCTACCGCTCGGCCACATATGCAGCATCTCCCCATGAGCGTCCTCCGCCTTGCACGCACACCTCACCCGCGTGTCGGGGCGGGGGACGTGCGTTTCCCGAGCGCGTTGACGCACCGCGAGGGCCATGCGAGAGGGAGTGACCAGCCGCAGCGATCAGTCAGCGTGAACGCGCTGCGAAGTCCGCGTGAACGGGCTGCGGGCGCGGGATGGCCCGTGAGGCCTCGCGTCCCAGCTGTTCTGCGAGCCATCTTGTCGCGACCCGGGTCACGCGCGAGGAGACCGCGCCCCCGTCGCCGGCGACGGCGTTCGCGGCGGGACCGTCGTCGACGATCACCAGCAGGGGGGAGGAGGTGCGCAGTATCTGGCGACCGCCGGCGAGCTCGCGGTCCGCGGAGGTGACGGTGCAGACGCTCGCCCCGGACTCCTCGGCGGCGGCCAGGGCGATGCCGGAGCCCGCCCCGGTGGCGAAGTAGCTGACCGGCACGTTTCCCGCGGGAGAGCGCTCGCGAAGCCAGGCGGTCGCGGCGGCGAGGCGATGCGCGAGCAGCCGGTTGTCGAACATGCCGTAGAGGCACTCCCGCTCCAGCCTCGTCATCAGGTCCAACCTGATCGTGGCCAGGCCGGCGCCGGACAGCTTGCGGGTGAGCTCGCGATCGCCGATGGCAAGCGGCTGTGGAGCCTGCGGGGACCCGGGGGAGTGGACGAGGACCACGAGCCCGTTCGCCCGGCCCGTGGCCGGCATCGTCAGCTCGCCGGTCAGGGTCACCCCGGGGGCCACGTGAACCTCCACGGCGCGGTGCGGGTCGATACGTCGCGACCCTGTTGGGGCCCTGTGTCTGCCGCTCGTGGTGCCGGTGGCGATCATGGGGCGATCCTCGCCCAGGCGGCCGGCCGGCGCATCGGCATGATCCCGTACCCGCGCGGGGATGCTCCCGGCCCGGCCCGTGGAGAACTACTTAGGTCAGCGGCCCGCGAGCTGCTTCGACCCGGGCGGCCTCTCCTCGATGCGCTGGACCGGGAGCGTCGCCGTGATCGTCGCCCCGTTGCCCGGGGTCGAGTCGATCTGCAGCTGCCCGCCCAGCAGTTCGACCCGCTCGCGCATGCCGAGCAGCCCGAAGCCCGCGGTGTCTTCGTTGGGATCGAACCCGTGGCCGTCGTCGCGGACCGACAGGGAGACCACGCTGGGAGTCTCCTCGACCTCAACCACCGCCCGTCTTGCTTCGCCGTGCTTGGAGGCATTCGTGAGGGCCTCCTGCACGAGGCGGTAGATCGCCGTCTCGAGCTCGTGGTGGAGGCGGTTCGATGACAGGCCCGCCTCATGCGTCATGGAGACGCTCAGGTCGACGTCGATGCCATGGCGCTCGGAGCGCTCGGCCAGGCCTTCCAGCGCGGCGGTGACCCCCAGCTCGTCGAGGGCGGCCGGGCGCAGGTCGGTGATCAGCGCACGGAGGTTCGTGATCGTCTCCTCGAGCTGTCCGATCGCGTCCCCAACCGCTGCGCTGAGCATCTCGGGCCTTCCGGACTTCGTGGCGGTCGAAAGCCCGATGCGAAGGGCGCTGAGGCTCTGAAGCGTCTCGTCGTGCAGCTCCCGTGCCCAGCGCTGGCGCTCGGACTCGGCGGCGGCGAGCCGCTGGCGGCGGCGATCGGAGGCGATGGACTGGGCGGTTGCGACCGCGCTGGCGGCGCTCACGGCGAAGGCCTCGAGCAGCCGCTGGTCCTCGCCGGAGAAGGCGGGCCCGTCCTCGAGCCGGTCGACGGCCAGGAGCACGCCGTGGGCTCGACCGCGGAAGACCAGCGGGACCGCCAGCCCGGCTCGGGCCGTCACGCCGAGGGCCCCGAGGCCGTGGTCCTGGAAGCGGGCCCGGTTGAGCTCGTCCTCCAGGCGCTGGGAGCGGCCGGTGCGCATCACGTGGCTGGCCACGGTGTCCTTGAGGGGAACGGCTCGACCGAGCAGCTCCCTGGGCAGCTCCCCGGCGCAGGCGGCGATCACGATCTCGCTGCCCTCGGTCAGCTCGATCATGAGGCTCCGTGCAGAGACGAGCGCCCGGCCGCGCTTGGCCACCAGCTCGAGGATCACCGCGAGATCGGTCTCCCCTCCCACCGCCCTGGAGATCTGGGTGGTGGCCTCCAGCGCGGAGACCATCCGCTCGAGCTCGTCACGCTGTTCCCTCGTTCCCGTATAGCGTCGGGCGTGGTCGATCGCCACCCCGGCGAAGTCCGCGAGGATGCACACCGCCTGCTCGTCCTCCTCGGAGAACTCCTCTCCCCGTGCCTTCTCGGTCAGGTACAGGTTTCCGAACGGTGTCCCCTCGACGACGATCGGCACGCCGAGGAAGGTGCTCATCGCCGGATGCTCGGCCGGGAACCCATAGGAGTGGGGATGGTTTCCGACGTCGCCCAGGCGCAGCGGGACCGGGTGGTTGATCAGGGCCCCCAGCACTCCGCGCCCGCGCGGCAGAGGGCCGATGGCGGAGTGGTGGTCCTTGTCGATCCCCCTGGTGAGGAAGCGGGCAAGCTCGGTCCGTGACTCGTTGAGGACTCCCAGGGCGGCAAAGCGGGCTTCGGTCAGCTCCTGGGCGGACTCCAGCACGCGCTCGAGCACGAGGTCGAGATCGAGGTCCCCCAGCACGCTGCGGGCGACCTCGAGGATGCCGCTGGTCGCACGGCTGATCGCCTGAGGCCCCCCGAAGTCCTGGGCGGGGGCGCCGGCCTGGTTCTCTGCACCTACGTTGGACCCCATCTGCCGACTTCCTTTGGTCTGGCGAGCCAGACCATCTATTCAACTACATATTGCGGCTCATTAAGGAACTCTTCGACTTCGGAGAGGCGAAACGTGGGGTGCGATCCACAGAGAGACGACCTGATGGCCGAACCCATCAGTGAAATGTACGCGTGCCAAGAGCCGTGCGGACGGTTCCGGACGGCGCACCCCGTCGTCGACGTTGACCACGTAGGAATACGGACGGTTGTAGAGCTCATACCAGTTGCCCAGGCGCAGGTTCGAGCCGCGGGCCATCGGCCGGACGCCGTGCTTGACCAGGTAGTAGCGCAGGGCGGGCTTGATCGGCATCGTGGCGATGTTCAGGTTGCCGAGCAGCTCGATCGAGGTGCCGCTGGGGACAGCTCGTTCCAGCCGGGTGGCCAGGAAGGCCGTCGGCCGGTAGAGAGAGCGGTGCTCGTCGGGCTTCTCGGTCCCGGCGACCGCGGTCCCGGCGCCGGCGATCCCGGCGAGGGCCAGCAGACACGCCCCAGCTCCAACGGCCGAGGGCAGTGCCCGGCCGGTTCGCGGCCCGGCGGCCCGGCGCAGGGCACTCCTCAGCGGGTCCCGGCGCAGGAGCCACCGCACTCCCCGCCAGGCTGACAGGAACAGCATCAGCCACACCCACATGCCCGCCTGCGTTCCCCACCACATCGTGTAGCCGAGAGTTGCGGAGAGCACCCGCGGAGTCGGTGTCGAGGCCGCCACGGCCGCCAGGGCGCCGCACAGCACGAACCCGATCAGGTTGCCGGCCACGAGGTCCCATTGGCGGGCGCGGGCGGCCACGAGCGTCGCCGCCGCGAGGGCGGCGAGCAGGAGGATGCAGGAGTACACCGCCAGGTCGGAGGGTCGGGAGCGGACTTCGTACTTGCGCTGCCAGCGGGTGTGCGGGACGTGAAGCCACCACGGCCTCAATCCCACTGCTCTCACGATCGCGTGCCAGCCCGCGCTGGCCCCGAGCTTGGCTTTGGGGGCCCGAGCGGCCCGCACGACGAGCGTCATGTTCCCCGGGGATTCCCTCAGCTCGTCCACGACCGGGGCGCTCCAGCAGAAGGCCGCCGCCAGCAGGGCCACCGCTCCCCACGCCAGCAGCGAGCGCCTGGTCGGGGAGGCCGGCCGTGTGGATCGTCGCCTGAGCCGGATCGCCAGGCCTCCGAGGCCGACGGCGAGCATGCCCACGGCCGGGGGCAGGTACATGAGATGCGCCTGCACCACGAAGCTGGCAACCACGATCGTGAAGGGGAGCAGGCGATATTCCCCGCAGGCGAGCGACCAGCACAGGAAGATCAGCAGGGTGAAGGGGAACAGGCCCGCGGACGGGTTCCACACGTCGTGGAAGGTCTCGGCCGCCAGCGACTGGCACATGAGGGCGATCGCGAGGGCCGAGGCGAGCATCAGCAAGACGCCGCCCCGCCGGCGGGCGAGCGCGACGCTCGCCACGATCGCCAACGTGTTGACCGCCCCCATCGTCCAGCTCATGCTGACCGGGCCTCCCCACCGGGCCGGCAGGGCGAGCAGCCAGAACAGCATCGGCCCAAGGCTGTGGGTGATCTTCCCGGTCAACTGTCCGGCGAGGGTGTACTGGCCGACCAGGGGAGGATGGGAGGTGAAGACGTCGTAAGCCCGGGTGGCGATGATGCCCTGGTCGGCACCGGGGATCCAACCCGCCTGGGCGGCCCTCACCGTCGCCACGATCACCGGTATCGACGCCGCCAGGCCGGCCGCCAGCGTGAGGGCGGGCGATGCCAAGCGGCGCCCTGCCCGCAGCGCGGCCGGGCGCGACTTGACGTCCGTACCGATCCTCGTCCTCACGGGCTGTTCGGTGGATGACACGAAGATGGGTGGGGGACGGGATCCTATTCGCCGTGTCGGGCTGCGTCGTGCGGATTTGCACGCAGGCCGATGCGGACAATTCGCGGTTGCCGTCGAGCGGGCGGCGCGCAAGGCTTGGTTAGAACGTCCAACCCCCGCGAGGAGGCCGTCATGAGCGAGCTCGACCCGAGCATCATCGAGCGCAGCGTCGAGAAGACCCGCATCTGGCTGAAGGAGATCTGCCGAGGAGCTCGGGCGACGAGGATCGCCAGTACGCCTACCGCGCCCTGCGCGCGGTGCTGCACTCCCTGCGCGACCGGCTGACGGTCGAGGTCGCCGCCAAGCTCGCCGCCCAGCTGCCGACGCTGATCCGTGGCATCTACTACGAGGACTGGCGTCCCCAGCCGCACGCCGCTGCCGATCCACGACGTCGACGCCTTCCTCGCCCACGTCGCCGAGGAGGGTCGCATGGCGGGGGAGACCGAGGCCTCGGTCGCCGTCGCCGCCGTCGCCCACGTGCTGCGCAAGCACGTCAGTCCCGGGGAGATCGACGACATCCTGGCGGTTCTGCCCGGACAAGCCTCAGGGTCCTGATCGAGGCCTGAGATCTTCGATGCCGGGGCGCAGCTACAGCGATCGGGCGCATCGCGGGGATACCCGTCGGCGTCAGCCCGCTGTGGCTGGTGATCGTGGCCCTGTTCACCTGGGCGCTCGGGCCGAGCTACTTCCCCGAACAGATTACGGGATCAGCGCCGGCGGCCTCCTACGCGCTCGGACTCGCCAGCGCGCTGCTGCTGTTCGCGAGCATCCTCGCGCACGAGTTCGGCCACGCCCTCGTCGCGCGACGGCGGGGGATCGAGGTGGAAGAGATCGACCTGTGGCTGCTCGGCGGCGTCTCGCGCATGCGCGGCGAGGCCCACGCCCGGGGACGAGCTGCGCTTCGCCCTGGCGGGCCCCGCCGTGACGGCGGTGCTCGCCGCCTGCTTCGGCGCCGCCGCCCTGCTGCTGCCGGCCTCGACGCCGGCGGCGGTCAGGGCGCTGGTCGAATACCAGGCGCTGGTCAACTGCGTGCTGCTCGTCTTCAACCTGATGCCGGCGTTCCCGCTCGACGGGGGGCGCGTGCTGCGCTCGCTGCTGTGGCGGCGCAGCGGAGTGTCCCGGCGCTCGACCGAGACGGCGGCGAGCGTCGGTCGCGGCTTCGGCTACCTGCTGATCGTGCCTCGGCGGGCCTCGAGTTCGTCGGCGGCGCGCCGGAAGGCCTGTGGCTGGCGCGTGATCGGCTTGTTCGTCGTGACCGCCGCGGGTGCGCAGGCGACGGGCGCACAGGTGCAGGCGGTCCTGTCCGGCGTGCACGTCGCGCGAGCTGATGTCCGCCGACCGTGGTAGCGTGCCCGCCGACGTCGGTCGCGCGAGGCGGCGAGGGAGTTCTTCCTGGCCCACCGCTACACGCCTTCCCCGTCGTCGACGAGCGCTGGGCCGCGCGTCGGGCTCGTGAGCCTCGCCCAGATCGAGTCGCTGACGCCCGCGGAGCGCGAGCGCGTGCCGGTCGGGCGAGATCGCCGAGCGCGACCCTGCGCTGCTCGTCGGCGAAGGCGATGACGTGGCGGCTCTGCTCGGGCTGCCGGCCTTCGCCCGCGTCGGGCCGCGCCGTCGCGGTGGACCGCTGGGCCGGCCGGTGGGCCTGCTGTCGATCACCGACGTGCAGCGCGCGCTGCGCGCCAGTGCCCTCGCTGGGCGACAGGCCGGGCCGGCGGCGGCACGCCCACCGCCGGCGGCCGACCGGGCGGGCCGCGGCCGCGCGGCGTGCACTCCTACCCGGCGCCGACAGCGCCCGCAGGGGCGTCATGCGGGTCACCCGCCACGCGGGGTAGATGCCGCCGAGCACGCCGATCGCGACACCCACGAGCAGGCCCCGTCCGAGGCCCCAGGCGGTGACCGACGGCGAGACGTATGTGCTGACGCCGAGCGCCCGGACCAGCAGGCCGCCGCCGATCACCCCGAACAGCAGGCCCGGCGGCGGCGCCGAGCACGCTGACCGCCACCCCTTCGCCGAGGATCAGCGACGCGACCCGCAGCGGCGACCACCCGACGGTGCTCAAGAGGCCGAGCTCGGCCTGGCGTTCGATGATCGACATGGCCATCGTGTTGGCGACGCTGATCGCCCCGACGATCAGCGCGATCACGACGATCACGAGGATCGCCTTGGAGATCAGCGTGCTGTTGGCCCCGGCGCGCAGCGCCTGCTGGGGGTCGGTGATCACCTGCGTGCCCGGGAAGGCGCGTTCGATGCTCGCGGCGGCGCTGCCGGCCCTCGTGCCCGGCGCTGAGCTCGCACGACGACGTCGGTGACCTCGCCGGGGCGGCCGGCGAGCTGCTGTGCCTGGCGCGAGGGCGAGACGGCGCCGGAGTCCTCGAAGAGGATGCCCGAGTGGTAGATGCCGGCGACCCGCAGGGCGCTGCCCCTTGATCGTGAGCGTGCGCCGCGGGCGCAGGTGCAGCTGCGCCGCCAGCCGGTCGCCGAGCGAGCACCTGCCCTGGGGCCGCGCGGCGGGCGCCTGCCCTGCGGTCAGCACGAGGCCGCGGCTGAAGAACCCGCTGGGTTCGGCGCCGAACACGATCGCGGCGGGATCCGCCTTCACGCCTTCCACGATCAGCAGCAGCGGCGTGGCGCGGGCCACCTCGGGGAGGCCTGGCCAGGCGCCCCACGATCGATGTCCGGGAAGGACCGAGGCGGTCGGGTCGGAGACGTTGGCCTGGAAGACGCCGAGGTCAGAGCCGCCGAGATGGACGAAGCCGGCGGCCGTCTCCTTCAGCCCCTGGGTGAAGGAGAGCAGGGCGACGATCGTCGCGACGCCGACGGCGATGCCCGACGCGGTGAACACGGTGCGGGCCGATCGCCGCAGCAGGTTGGTCGCGATGATCGCGAGCATCCGGCCGTCTGGCAATCTAGCGCTTGAAGAGCGAGCGGCTCGGCCGCGTCGACCCGCCCGTCGACGAGGGTGATCGTGCGGTCCGCCCGCGCACCGACGGAGCGGTCGTAGCTGACCACCATCAGCGTCATGCCGAGGCGGTCGCGCAGGCGGAAGAGCAGGTCGAGCACGCGCTCGGAGGTGCGCGAGTCCAGCGCCCCGGTGGGCTCGTCGGCGAGCAGCAGGCGCGGCTCGTTGGCGAGCGCGCGGGCCACGGCCACGCGCTGGCTCTCGCCGCCCGGACAGCTCCGACGGGCAGGTGCTCGGCACGGTCGGCGAGCCCGACCTCCTCGAGCAGCGACAGCGCCCGGCGACGGCGCCTGTCGGCGCGGTGCATGCCGGCGCCGATCAGCGGGACTTCCACGTTCGCCCGCGCCGAGAGCGCTCCGAGCAGCAGGTGGCGCTGGAACACGAACCCGACGATCTCGCGGCGGGCCCGTGCGGGTGCGCCTGCCTCCAGATCGCGCGGCCGTCGATCAGCACCCGGCCGGCTGTCGGGCTGCTCCAGGCCGCCGATCAGCGCCAGGAGCGTGCTCTTGCCCGAGCCCGAGCGGCCGGTGATGGCGACTGCCTCGCTCGGCTGCACGTGGAGGGAGATCTCCGTCAGCGCGCTGATGCGCCCGAAGCTCTTGCTCACGCCCTCGACGATCACCTCCGCGCCGGCCGGCGCGCTCACCTGCTGACCTGCACCGGGTAGTCGAGGTTGATCGTCGCCCCGCCGGAGACGATCACCGCGCGGAACGTGAGCGGATAGCCGACCGCCGAGGCCGGCCACAGGAACACGTCGGAGAAGCGCCCGTTGAACGTGTAGTGGGATCGGCGCGCCACGACCTGGCCGCCGAACAGATACTCGTAGCTGACGCTGGCCTTCACCAGCCGGCCGCTGCGCCTGACGACGAGGTGGATCGGCCAGGGGACGTTCACCCGCGGATTGTGGGTGCCGGCGCGCAGGATCGCCGTGATCGCTCCCGAGGACCCCTTGACCGTCCGTTTGAGCCCGGTCGTCGGCGGGGTCACCCTCGACGGGGTGCTGGAGGACGTCGCGGATGTCCCGGTCGAGCTGCTCTTGGAGGATCCTCCGCAGCCCGACAGTGCGAGCACGAGAGCGGGGAGGAGGGCGACCGCCGCACGCAGGCGCCGGGACGGTCTCGCGCGGGCGCCCGGACAGTTCAGGATGCCGCCCCGCCCGCAAGCCCGCCGGCCACGTCGAGGCTCGAGATCACTCCGATCGGCTCGCCGGTTTCGGGCGAGACCACCACCAGGTGCGTGCACTCGTGCTCGGCCATGATGCGGGTAGCGTCCTCGATCCGCTCGTCCGCGTCAACCGCGATCACCTCGCTGGCGGCGATCTCCCCGGCCGTTGCCGCCAGCCGGTCCGCGGCCAGCGCCTTGATCAGGTCGAGGTCGGAGAGGATCCCCCACACGAGGGTCTCCTGGTGCTTGCTGTCGCGCGCCAGGCCCTCGACGACCACGCAGTGGACGCTGTGGCCGCTCATCTTCCGGGCCACCTCGACGATCGGGGTCTGCGCCGGGATCGCGATCACGCCGGGGTGCATCACATCGCCGACCGCCACGGCCGGCATGGTCAGGTTGTTCATCGCTGTTCCTTGGTGTCGGGGTTCGTGTTCATGTGCTGATCAGGCCCTCTGGATCCGACCCGCCCGACCGCCGAGGCTCGGTGCGCCGGGCCCTTGCGGGGGGATCTCGACCGCGTAGGCGACGTGCTCCCAGTTGACCGCCAGGCGGGCCCCGATGGAGCTCTCGAGCGTGGCGGGCTGCGGACCGTGGGCGGCGGCGGTCACGTCGTCGATGGTCTCGGCGACCGTGATCTCCTGACCGCTCAGGAAGACGATGTTCGTCGGCATCGGCTCATCCTCCGTTGATCGTTGTGCGAAGCATGGACTTCCGTGCCTTACGCCCGCCTTGAAGCTCGCGGACGCGCTCGGCCAGGCGCCGGTTCTCGATGCGGAGCGTCGCAAGCTGACGGCGAGCGCCGGCCAGCTCCTCCGCGAACACCGGCACGATCGTGCGCAGGTTGTGGAGGTGCTCCAAGAGCTCCTCGCGCTGCCTGGCGGCGACTGCTGGCTGGACTGGCATCACTCCCCTCCTGTCGCTTGCTGGACTGGCCGGATCCTCGATCAACCGCCGCTTGCGCACATCCGCATCCGGCACCTGGGAGCCCGCGGGTTTCCCACATCGCCGCTCACTCGCCGCCGGCGCCGCGGCGGGCCGCCTGCAGGAGCACGCCCTGCTCGGCCGAGGCGATCAGCCTGCGGGTGCGCGCCACCGCGTCGACGCTCACGGAGATGTTCTCGATCCCCAGCCGCACGAGCAGCTCGGCGTACTCCGGGTACACCGACGGCGCCTGGCCGCAGATCGAGGTCCGCAGGCCGAGCTCGCGCGCCCGCGGGATGAGGGCGCTCAGGTAGTCGACCACCGCCGGATCGCGCTCGTCGAAGGTGGCGGCCAGCAGCTCGGAGTCGCGGTCGGCGCCGAGCATCAGCTGGGTGAGGTCGTTCGAGCCGATCGAGATCCCCGCGATGCCGAGCCGCGCGTAACGCTCGAGGTTGAACAGGACCGAGGGGACCTCGGCCATGATCCACAGCTCGAAGCCACGGCCGCTCCAGCAGGCCCGCCTCGGCGACGAGCGCGCGGCAGCGCTGCAGCTCGGCGGCGGTGCGGACGAACGGCAGCATCACGTGGAAGTTCTCGTGCCCGGCGTCCCAGACGCGGCGCACGGCCTGCATCTCGAGCGCGAAGACCTCCGGCTCCTGGGTGTAGCGAAGGGCGCCGCGGTAGCCGATCATCGGGTTGGCCTCCTGCGGCTCGAATCGATCGCCCCCGTGGAGGTTGCGGAACTCGTTGGTGCGGAAGTCGATCGTCCGGTAGGTCACCGGGCGCGGGTGAAAGCCGGCGGCGAAGGTGTTCAGGGCACGCGCCATGCTCGCCACGAACTCCTCGCCACGCCCGTCCTCGATCAGCTGCCTGGGATGCGTCCCCGTCCAGCGCCTCGAGCACCATCAGCTCGGCTCGCAGCAGGCCGACCCCGTCGACGTCGAGCGCCGCGGTGCGCTCGACCTGGGAGGGCTCGGAGAGGTTGACCAGAAGCCTGGTCGCCGTCACCGGCGTCGACGGCGCCGCGGGGCCGGCGCCCGTGCGCGGCGGTCGCCGCGGGTGCGCCGGGCGACGGCCGCGCCCTCGAGCACGGTCCCGTGGGTCGCGTCGACCGTCACCAGCTCGCCGTCGCGAAGCCTGCGGGTCGCATCCCCGGTGCCGACGATGCAGGGGATGCCCAGCTCGCGGGAGACGATCGCGGCGTGGCAGGTCATGCCGCCGGAGTCGGTCACGATCGCGGCGGCCTTGCGCATCAGCGGCACCCAGTCAGGTGTGGTCATGTGGGCGACGAGCACGTCGCCGTCGTGGAAGGAGCGTCGTCTGGTGGGGGTCCGAGAGCACCCGCACCCGGCCGCTGGCGCTCCCCGGGGCGGCCCCGAGGCCCTGCAGGAGCACCTCGTCCGGAGCGGCGTCGGGTGGGCTCGGCGACCGGCGGTCGTGATCGGGCCGGCACTGGAGCATCCAGACCTTGCCCTGGGGGTCGAAGGACCACTCGGTGTCCTGGGGGGAGCCGTAGTGCGCGCTCGATCTCGATGCCCGAGCTTCGCCAGCTCGATGACCTCGTCGTCGCTGAGAACCGGCCGCATGCTCTCCTCGGGGCTGAGCTCGCGGGTGCGGCGTGCCGCCGCTCCTCGGCGGGCTCGATCAGCAGCTCCTTCGGCCGCACCGAGCGCGTCAGGATCGCCATGTCGGCCTTGCGCACCACGTAGCGGTCGGGCGAGACGCTCCCGGAGACGACCGCCTCGCCGAGTCCGAAGGAGCCCTCGATCACGAGCCGGTCGCGCTCTCCGCTGGCCGGGTCGACGGTGAACATGACTCCCGCGCGGGTCGAGGGGATCTGCACCTGGACGACGACGGCGATGTCCATGTCCGCCTGGCCGAAGCCCCGCTGTGCCGCGGTAGTAGATGGTGCGGGCGCCGAACAGGGAGCCCCAGCAGCGCCTGACCGCCTCGACGACCGCGTCGGCGCCGCGCGTGTTGAGGAAGGTTTCGTTCATGCCGGCGAAGGAGGCCGATGCCGTGTCCTCGGCCGTGGCCGACGAGCGCACGGCGACGGCCGTCCGCGGCGTCGCTCCCGGCGAGCTCCTGCGTAGGCGGCGACGATCGCCTGCTTCGAGCGCGTCGGGCAGCGGCGTCTCGAGCACCGCCTGGCGCGCCGCTGCCGCGGCCTCCTCGAGCGCCTGCGGCGTCCTCGACGTCGACCGTCGCGAGGATCGTCCTGATGCGTGCGCGCAGCCGGTCTGCTCGCAGAACGCCGCGTAGGCGGGCGCCCCGATCGACGAAGCCCCGGCGGGACCGGGAGGCCGGCGCCGGTCAGCTCGCCGAGGTTCGCGCCCTTGCCGCCCGCGTAGGCGACGTCCTCCCTGCCGAGCTCGGCGAAGGAGCGGATGAGGGCTGTGGAGCTTGCTTGATCGGTCGCTGGGATGGTCATCTGCACACCTTCGCGCCGGGCGCCGCGGCTGTCATCCGTGCGATGCCGAGCGCCCCGGGGGGTGGTCCCGGCACTGGCTGCGGCTTTTCACGGATCCATCTCACGACGGCCGGGCCGGCCCCGCGCCGGTCCGGTGCTCAGTAGTTCCGCGCACCCGCCCCGGGAGAAGGCACCGATGTTCGTCGGCGAGCCCTCGCCTAGCTTTGACTGACAGGTCCTCGACCCGGGTCTCAACCCGCAACCACTGGAGAAGAGCGAGCATGGCAACCATCGAGCAGCCCACCACCTTCGAGGCGCCCGGCAGGCCGGGCAGCCCGGTGGAGATGCAAGGAGCGCTACGACAACTTCATCGGCGGCGACTGGGTCGCGCCCGATCGACGGCGAGTACCGCGACGAACCTGACCCCGGCCACCGGCCAGCCGATCTGCGAGGTCGCCCACTCCGGCGCGCAGGACATCGAGCTCGCGCTCGACGCCGCCCACGCCGCCAAGGACGCGTGGGGCGAGGCCTCGACGACCGAGCGCTCGAAGGTCCTCAACGCGGTCGCCGACGCGATCGAGGAGAACCTCGAGATGCTCGCCGTCGCCGAGAGCTGGGAGAACGGCAAGCCGGTGCGCGAGACGCTCGCCGCCGACATCCCGCTGGCCGCCGACCACTTCCGCTACTTCGCCGACGTGATCCGCGGCGAGGAGGGGCGGATCTCGGAGATCGACAAGGACACCGTCGCCTACCACTTCTCCGAGCCGCTCGGCGTCGTCGGCCAGATCATCCCGTTCAACTTCCCGCTGCTGATGGCGGCGTGGAAGATCGCGCCGGCGCTCGCCGCCGGCAACTGCACGGTGGTCAAGCCCGCCAGCCCGACGCCGTGGTCGATCCTCAAGCTCGCCGAGCTGATCGAGGACATCGTGCCCGCCGGGCGTGCTGAACATCGTCAACGGGCCCGGGCGCGGAGACGGGCAAGGCGCTCGCCTCGAACAAGCGGATCGCCAAGATCGCGTTCACCGGCGAGACGGTCACCGGCCGGCTGATCATGCAGTACGCCGCCCAGAACATCATCCCCTCGACGACCGAGCTCGGGCGGCAAGTCGCCGAACATCTTCTTCGAGGACGTGATGGCCGCCGACGACGAGTTCCTCGACAAGGCGATCGAGGGCCTCGTGCTGTACGCGTTCAACAAGGGCGAGGTCTGCACGTGCCCCTCGCGCGCGCTGATCCAGGAGTCGATCTACGACGAGTTCATGGCGCGCTGCCTGGAGCGGATCGCGGCGATCAGGCAGGGCAACCCGCTCGACCGCGACACGCAGATCGGCGCCGCAGGACTCGCTCGCGCAGCTGGAGAAGATCGAGGGCTACGTGCAGATCGGCCAGCGACGAGGGCGCCGAGCTGCTGATCGGCGGCCAGCGCAACATGCTCGGCGGCGAGCTGGCCGGCGGCTACTACTTCGAGCCGACCGTCTTCAAGGGCACCAACGACATGCGGATCTTCCAGGAGGAGATCTTCGGCCCGGTGCTCGCGGTGACGACGTTCAAGGACGAGGCCGAGGCGCTGCAGATCGCCAACGACACGCTCTACGGCCTCGGCGCCGGCGTGTGGACGCCGCGACGGCAGCCGCGCGTTCCGCATGGGCCGCGCGATCAAGGCCGGCCGGGTGTGGACCAACTGCTACCACCTCTACCCGGCGCACGCCGCATTCGGCGGCTACAAGGTCTCGGGCGTCGGGCGCGAGAACCACAAGATGATGCTCGACCACTACTCGCAGACGAAGTGCCTGCTGGTCAGCTACGACAAGAACCCGATGGGCTTCTTCTAGCCGACCATGGGCGTCCCGATGGCAGAGGCGAGCGTGACCGCGACCGACGCGGCGCGCGAGGCGATCGAGCGGCTGAGCGCCGAGCACGGGCCGCTCGCCTTCTTCCAGTCCGGCGGCTGCTGCGACGGCAGCCTGCCGATCTGCCTGCAGGAGGGCGAGCTGCCGCCGGGGCCGGGCGACGTGCTGCTCGGCCACGTCGCCGGCGCCCCGTTCTACGTCGACGGCGAGCAGTACCGGCGCTGGGGCGCCCGTCGTTCCTGATCGACGTGCGTCCGGGGGCCGCCGAGGGCTTCTCCCTGTCGCCGCCGGATGCCCACTTCGTCACCCGGCCCGCCTGACCCGCGCCGAGCGGGTGTGAGGCACGGGAGATTGCGGGCCGCCCCCGCCCGCGGAAGAATGCAGCCGGATGGCTGAGCCCCCCCGCCACACGATGCCGGTCGAGGCCCTGGAGGATCTGGTGCAGGCGCTCAGGCGGCGCGGCTACACGGTGATCGGGCCGACGGTTCGCGCAGGGGCGATCGTCTACGACGAGATCGAGCGCCGCGAGCAGACCTGCCGGCGGGCTGGACCGACGAGCAGGAGGGCGGCCACTACCGCCTCGCGCGCCGCGACGACGACGCGCTGTTCGCCTACAACGTCGGACCGCAGTCGTGGAAGAACGCTACCTGCTTCCCGCCGACGCTGCGCCTGTTCCGGGCCCGGCGCGGGCGAGGACGGCGGCGATGCAGATCGAGGAGCCCGCCGGGATCAGCCTCGCTACGCGTTCCTCGGCGTGCGCTCCTGCGACCTGCACGCGATCGGGATCCTGGACCGGGTGCTTCATCGGCGGCACGCACGTCGGATCGCGACTACGAGGCGCGGCGCCGGGACGCCTTCATCGTCGCGGTCAACTGCGCGAAGGCGGGCGGGACCTGCTTCTGCGTCTCGATGGGCACCGGGCCGAGGGCCGAGGCCGGCTTCGACCTCGCGCTCACCGAGCTGCTCGACGACGAGCGGCCACCGCTTCCTCGTCGAGGTCGGCAGCGAGCGCGGCGCGGAGGTCCTCGCCGAGCTCGCCCACCGGGCCGCGAAGCCGAAGGACGAGGCGCTGGCGCAGCGAGCTCGATCGCCGCCACCGCCGCCGCGATGGGCCGCGACGCTGGACACCGACGGGATCAGGGAGCTGCTGTACGAGAACCACGAGCACCCGCGCTGGGAGGAGGTGGCCGAGCGCTGCCTGACCTGCGGCAACTGCACGATGGTCTGCCCGACCTGCTTCTGCACGCACGGTGCGAGGACGTGACCGACCTGGCCGGGACCGAGGCGGAGCGCACGCGGCAGTGGGACTCCTGCTTCACGCTCGAGCACTCCCACATCCACGGCGGCAGCGTCCACGCCTCCGCCCGCTCGCGCTACCGGCAGTGGATGACGCACAAGCTGGCGAGCTGGATCGACCAGTTCGGCAGCTCGGGCTGCGTCGGCTGCGGGCGCTGCATCACCTGGTGCCCGGTGGCGATCGACATCACCGAGGAGGTCGCGGCGATCCGCGCCACCGACATGAGGGGGGCCGGGCCGTGACGGAGGCCATCGAGGAACAGATCGCGACGCGCCCGCCCTCGCGCCGCTCAGCGCACGAGCACCGCGCCCTGATCGCCGGATGCGCCCGCCACGCAGTCCTTCCACGCCGGGGACTACCTGATGCGCGAGGGGGAGGCGGCGGATGTCTTCTACATCCTCACGGGCGGGGCGGTGGCGCTGGAGACCCACCTCGCCCAGCGCGGGCCGGTGACGGTCCAGACGTTCACGAGGGCGAGCTGCTGGGATGGTCATGGCTTGCGCCCCCCTACCGGGTCGCCTTCGACGCTCGCGCCCTGACAGCCGCGCAGACGATCGCCTTCGATGCCGCCTGCCTGCGCGGCAGGTTCGAGTCCGATCCCGCGCTCGGCTACGACCTTCTGCGGCTGTTCGCCGCGGTGATCGTGCAACGACTGCAGAGCACCCGCCTCCAGCTGCTGGACGTCTATGGGCCCGTCTCCGGCACCTGAGCCCACGGCGGGAGCGATGGTGCCGGCCCGCTACCGGCTCGTCCGCCGGCACCGGGAGACCCACGACACCTGGACGCTCGAGTTCGAGCCGGCGGACGAGCGGCTGCCCCCCTTCGCCCCGGGGCAGTTCGCGATGCTCTACGCCTTCGGGGTGGGCGAGGCGCCGATCTCGGTGAGCGGCGAGCCCGGGCTGGGCGGCCCGCTGGTGTACACCGTCAGAGCCGTCGGCGCCGTGACGGAGGCGATCTGCGCGCTGGCGCTGGGGGCCGAGGTGGGCGTGCGGGGGCCGTTCGGCACCACCTGGCCGATCGACCGCGCCGAGGGGCGCGACGTGCTCGTGATGGCCGGGGGGATCGGCCTCGCACCGCTGCGACCGGTCATCCACCACCTGCTGGCCAACCGCGAGCGCTTCGGCAGGGTGGCGATCGCCTACGGCGGTCGCTCCGCGGCGGAGCTGCTCTACACGCACGAGCTCGAGAGCTGGCGCGGACGGCTGGACATCGATCTGGAGGTGACGGTGGACAGCGCCGTGGGGGGTTGGCGGGGAAGGGTCGGGGTGGTCACGACGCTGATCCCGAGGGTCGAGCTGGACGGCGGGGCGACGGCCTTCCTGTGCGGGCCGGAGGTGATGATGCGCTTCAGCGTCGACGCCCTTCGCGACGCGGGGCTGCCCGGGCAGTCGATTCACCTCTCGATGGAGCGCAGCATGAAGTGCGCGGTGGGGCACTGCGGGCACTGCCAGCTGCGGGAGCGCTTCATCTGCAAGGACGGACCGGTCTTCACCAGCGACGAGATGGAGCCGCTGATGCGGGTGAGGGAGCTGTGAGCGACCGCCCGACCCTCGCGGTGTGGAAGTTCGCCTCCTGCGATGGCTGCCAGCTGACCCTGCTCGACTGCGAGGAGGAGCTGCTGACCCTCGCGGAAGAGGTGGAGGTGGCCCACTTCCTGGAGGCCTCCAGCGCTGTCGTGCAGGGACCCTACGACCTCTCGATCGTCGAGGGCTCGATCACCACCGAGCGCGACGCCGAGCGCATCCGCGAGATCCGCGCCAGCTCGCGGCGGCTGGTCTCGATCGGCGCCTGCGCGACCGCCGGGGGCATCCAGGCGCTGCGCAACTTCGCTGCCGTGGAGGACTTCGTCTCGCTCGTCTACGCCTCCCCCGAGTACATCTCCACGCTCCAGACCTCGACCCCCGCCCGCGACCACGTGAGCGTCGACTTCGAGCTGCAGGGGTGTCCTCCTGACCGCAACCAGCTGCTGGAGGTGATCGCCGCGTACCTGCACGAGCGCCGGCCCGCGATCCCCTCCCACAGCGTCTGCATCGAGTGCAAGCGCCGCGGCAACGTCTGCGTGATGGTCGCCCACGGCACCCCCTGCCTCGGCCCGGTGACGCACGCGGGCTGCGGAGCCCTGTGCCCGAGCTACGACCGCGGCTGCTACGGCTGCTTCGGTCCGATGGAGACGACCAACACGGCCTCGCTGGCCGGGTGGTTCTCCGAGCACGGCTCCGAGCAGGAGGACATAGTGCGGATGTACCGCACGATCTACGCTGACGCCCCCGACTTCAGGCGGGAGAGCGAGACCCATGAGCGCTGAGAGCGAACGCCGCTTCGTCGTCGAGGCGCTGGGACGCGTCGAGGGGGAGGGGGCGATGCACCTGAGGCTGCTCGACGGCAGGGTGCAGGACGTGCGCCTGGAGATCTACGAGCCGCCGCGCTTCTTCGAGGCCTTCCTGCGTGGACGGCGCTTCACCGAGGTTCCCGACATCACCTCCCGCATCTGCGGGATCTGCCCCGTCGCCTACCAGCTCAGCTCGATCGCCGCGATGGAGGATCTCTGCGGGGTGAGCGTGCCCGAGAGCGTGCGGACGCTGCGCAGGCTCATCTACTGCGGCGAGTGGATCGAGAGCCACACGCTGCACATCTTCATGCTCCACGCCCCCGACTTCCTCGGCTTCGCCAGCGCGCTGGAGATGGCTCGCGAGCATCGCCCGCTCGTGGAAGGGGCGCTGCGCCTCAAGCGCGCCGCGAACAACCTCATGAGCGTCGTCGGCGGCAGGGAGATCCACCCGATCAACCAGCGGGTCGGCGGCTTCTACCGGGCCCCCACCCGTGCCGAGCTGGAGCCGGTCGCCCGCCAGCTGCAGGAGTCGATGGACTTCGCCCGCGAGGCGGTGGCCTTCACCGCCTCGCTGCCCGTGGTCGAGATCGAGCGGGACTACACCTTCGTGGCGCTCTCCGAGCCGGACAGCTACGCGATCGAGGGCGGCCGGCTGCTCTGCAGCGACGGCCTCGACATCGCTGCGGGCGAGTATCCGGAGCACTTCGTGGAGGAGCAGGTGGAGCACTCCACGGCGCTTCACTCCCGCCGGCGCGACGGCGGCCCCTACCTGGTCGGTCCGCTGGCCCGGTACGCCCTCAGCTCCGACAGGCTCTCGCCGCTTGCCCGGGAGGCCGCCGAGCGGGCGGGGCTCGGAGCGGTCTGCCGCAACCCCTACCGGAGCATCGTGGTGCGCGCGGTGGAGGTCCTCTACGCGCTCGAGGAGGCCCTGCGGATCATCGACTCCTACGAGCCGCCGGACCCCCCGGCCGTCGCGGTGGCACCCCGGGCGGGCGCGGGGGCCGGGTGGACCGAGGCGCCGCGGGGGGTGCTGTGGCACCGCTACGAGATCGACGCCGAGGGCACGATCCTCGACGCCCGCATCGTGCCCCCTACCTCACAGAACCAGCTCACGATCGAGCACGACCTGCGGGCCGTCGCCGAAAGCCACCTCGACCTGCCCGACCAGGAGCTCTCCCTGCGCTGCGAGCAGGCCATCCGCAACCACGACCCCTGCATCTCCTGTGCCACCCACTTCCTCAAGCTGACCGTCGAGCGTGGCTGATGAGGCCGCCGCCCCGGTCCTCGTCGTCGGCGTCGGCAACCCAATGCGCGGGGACGACGCGGCCGGGCTTCAAGCCGTCCGGCTCCTGCGCGAGCTGGTCGACCCGCGCCGGATCGCCGTCTGCGAGCAGGAGGGCTCGCCGGTCGGCCTGATCGACCTCTGGGAGGGGGCACGGGCGGCGTTGATCATCGATGCGGTGAGCTCGGGGGCGCCCGCCGGGACGATCCAACGCTTCGACCTCGCCGCCGGTCCGCCGCCGGTGCGCCTGCGCGGCGCCTCCACCCATGCGCTCGGGCCGGTCGAGGCGGTCGAGCTGGGTCGGACCCTCGGCAGGCTGCCCCCGCGGGTCGTCCTCTACGGCGTGGAGGGTGCGAGCTATGAGGCGGGGGAGGAGCTCTCCGAGGCGGTGGCGGCCGTCATCCCGCAGCTCGCACGGCGGGTGCTGGAGGAGGCCCGGACCCTTGCCAGACCTCGATCGAATCGACAGTGAGCTCCTCCCCGCTCTCCACCGAGGCCTCGCCGCCGCCGCAGCTGGGGCACAGGAACGAAGCGCTCTCCAGCTCCCAGGCGAACCCGCAGGGGCATCGCAGCCAGGCCGCCCGCGGGTGCGTCTCCAGCACGGCCCCCTCGCAGGCGGTGCCCCGGGAGGCGATCGCGAAGTAGAACTCGAGCGAGTCGGGCACGACCTGGCGCAGGGCGCCGACGGTGACGTGCACGCGGAGGACGGGTCGCCCGGAGGAGTGCTCCCGGGCCTTCTCGACGATCGCCCGTGCGATCGACAGCTCGTGCATCAGCAGATGCGGGGAAGCGGGTCCCCGGCGAGCAGGTCCATGACCCGGCGCCCGCCGAGGGCGGTCTCCACCAGCACCATCCCGGGGGGGTCGGCCACGACCTCCCCGATCTGCGCCGCCTGCTCGCAGCCGGGCACCCCCTTCAACGCCTCCAGCGCGGCGTCCGCCCGCAGGGGATCGACGAAGGCCACCAGCCTGCCCTCGCTCGCCACGTACATCGGATCGATGCCGAGCAGCTCGCCGGCCCCAGCCACCGCGGGGGCCACCGGGACCAGCTCCTCGCGCACCAGCGCCCCCACCCCGGAGGCGCGGGCGAGCTCGTTCAGCGCCGACGCGACCCCTCCCCTCGTCGGGTCCCGCATGCACCGCAGGCCCTCGCCGGCAGCCTGCAGCAGGGCCTCGACGGCCGGCCACAACGGCCGGGTGTCGGAGCGGATGTCTCCCTCCAGCGAGAATTCCCCACGCGCCAGCATGATCGCCATCCCGTGCTCTCCGATCGGGCCCGAGAGCAGGATCCGGTCGCCGGGGATGAGGGCCGAGGGTGACAGCGAGGCGCGCCCGTCGACGATCCCGAGTCCCGTCGTGCAGGCGTACATGCGGTCGGCCTGCCCGCGCTGCACGACCTTGGTGTCCCCCGCCACGACCTGCACCCCGGCGGCCTGGGCGGCGCGGGCGATCGCCTCCACCTCGGCGGCTAGCTCCGTCGCCGGCAGGCCCTCCTCGAGGATCAGCGAGAGCGTGAGGGCCAGCGGCCGCGCCCCGGCCACGGCGAGGTCGTTGACCGTGCCGTTGACGGCGAGCTCGCCGATCGAGCCGCCCGGGAACCTGATCGGGGTGACCACGAAGCTGTCGCTGGTGAGGGCCAGCGGGGTGCCTGCGACCGTCACCAGCCCGGCGTCGGCGAGGGTCGCGAGGGCGTCGTTCTCCAGGGCCGGCAGCAGCAGGCCCTCGATCAGCGACTGGGAGGCCTTGCCCCCGGCCCCATGCGCCATCGTGATCTGCTCGTCGCGAAAGCGAGCGCGCCTGGCCCGCGTCCCTCCGACGATCTCGAGGATCCGCTGCTCGCGGGCGGGGACGCTCACGCCGGAACCTCGCTGGGCCGGGCGAAGCGGCCGTAGTTGTAGTAGGCGGCGCAGGCTCCCTCGGGGGAGACCATGCAGGTGCCGATCGGGCGCTCGGGGGTGCAGGCGGTGCCGAACACCTTGCACTCCCAGGGCTTGATGACTCCCTTGAGCACCTCTCCGCACTGACAGGCCTTGGGGTCGGCCACGCGCACGCCGGGCACGGAGAAGCGCTGCTCGGCGTCCCAGTCGGAGTACTCGTCGGAGATCCTCAGGGCGCTCTGGGAGATGAATCCGAGCCCGCGCCACTCGAAGTGGGGGCGCAGGGTGAACACCTCGCTCATGATCTCCAGCGCCTTGGGGTTTCCCTCCTCCGGCACCACCCGGGCGTACTGGTTCTCGACCTCGCAGCGCCCCTGCGCGAGCTGGGCGAGCAGCATCTGGATGGACTGCAGGACGTCCAGGGGCTCGAAGCCCGAGACGACCAGCGGCCTGCCGTGGCGGGCGGGGATGAAGGCGAACGGCCTGGTGCCCACGACGGTGCAGACGTGGCCGGGACCGATGAACCCGTCGATCTCGAGCGCCGGTGACTCCAGCAGCGCTCGCAGGGGAGGGACGATCGTCACGTGGTTGCACATGACGGAGAAGTTGCCGACTCCCTCCGCGCGCGCCCTGCGCAGCGTCAGCGCCGTCGAGGGAGCCGTCGTCTCGAAGCCGATGGCGAAGAAGACCACCTCCCGGTCCGGGTTCTCCCTGGCGAAGGCGAGGGCGTCCAGCGGCGAGTAGACCATCCGCACGTCGGCCCCCTGCGCCTTGGCCTCCAGCAGGCTGCCCTCCGATCCCGGCACCCGCATCATGTCCCCGAAGCAGGTCAGGGTCACGTTCGGCCGCTGTGCGATGGCGATGCCGTCGTCGACCCGGCCCATCGGCAGGACGCAGACCGGACAGCCCGGACCGTGGACGAGCTCCACCCCGCCTGGCAGCAGGCCCTCGATCCCGTAGCGGTAGATGGCGTGGGTGTGCCCGCCGCAGACCTCCATCAGCTTGTAGCTGCGCCCGGGCTGCGCCAGCGATGCGATCTCCATCCGCAGGGCGCGCCCCAGCTCCGGATCCCGCAGCTCGGCCGCGAGCGGCCTCACGCGGGCTGCCTGGCCAGGGCGGTGCCGGCGTGCACGAGCAGACCCTCGCCGGGCGTGACGGTGCCGAGCAACCCCGTCTGAACGAGGACCGCCTCCTCACCGTCCGCCGGCAGGCACAACGCCAGGTCCTCGGCCTCGCGCACCTCCAGGACGACCATCGCCTCGGCCACGTCGCCGCAGGTGTGGCAGACGGGCTCGCGGGATGGCGGCCGCGGGCTCATGCGGGCGCGCCGTCGCGCATCTCGCGCAGCTCCTGCTCGTATCTCTCGCCCATCTCGGCCAGCAGGGCCAGGGTCGAGCGTGCCTGCACCTCATCGATGCGGGAGAGGGCGAAGCCCACGTGGATCAGGACCCACTCCCCGACCAGCTCGTCCGGCTCGGCGTCGAGCAGCCCCAGGCTGACCGTGCGGCTGACCCCGGCCACCTCGACCCGGGCGAGCCGGTCGGGGCCGTCGAGAACCTCCGTGACTCTGCCGGGGATGGCCAGGCACACCTGCGCGGGCTCCTTGATCGGGGATCAGGGTGGTCTATCAGTTGGCCGGCGGGGCCGCAACGCGGACGGTCGCGAGCAAGCGGCGAAGGGCCGAGGTGGATGCGGGCTTTTCACGGATACGGCGCCGCCCCCACGGTGGTGGACTGGGGTGTGATGTTCCAGCTTCGCATTCACGGACGGGGCGGGCAGGGTGTCGTGACGGCGGCCGAGCTCGCATCGCTGGCGGCCTTCGAGGACGGCCTTCACGCCCAGGCCTTTCCGAGCTTCGGCTCCGAGCGGACCGGAGCCCCGGTGGTGGCCTTCTGCCGCATCGCCGAGCGGGAGATCCGCACCCGGGAGCCCGTCACCGAGCCGGACGGCCTGATCGTCCAGGACCCCACGCTGCTGCACCAGGTCACCCTCTTCGCCGGTCTGCGTCCCCGTGGCTACGTCCTCATCAACTCCACGCGCACGGTCGACGAGCTGGGGCTCTCCGATTGGGCGTCCGCGCACGATCCGGCACGAATCCTGACCGTGCCGGCATGGGACATCTGCCGGCGCCACATCGGGCAGATGCGTCCCAACGCGGCGCTGCTGGGAGGGTTCTCGGCCCTCACCGGGGTCGTGACCCTGGACGCCGTTCGCAGGGCCATCGAGAGTCGCTTCCGGGGCGGGCTGGCGGAGGGCAACGTGGCCGCCGCCGAGGCCTGCTTCGACCACGTTCGCCGGGAGCTGGGGGCCTACGCCCATGCCTGAGCAGCTCGAGGGCTCGCGCGCCGTGGCTCGGACGGTGGCCCTGTGCCACCCGGAGGTCATCCCGGCATATCCGATCTCGCCCCAGACCCACATCGTGGAGGGCCTCTCGGCGATGGTCAAGGACGGGGAGCTGTCTCCCTGCGAGTTCATCAACGTGGAGTCCGAGTATGCCGCCATGTCGGTCGCGATCGGAGCCTCGGCGACGGGCGCACGGACCTACACGGCGACCGCGAGCCAGGGACTCCTGTACATGGCCGAGCCGCTGTACAACGCCTCCGGCCTGGGCCTGCCGATCGTGATGACGATCGCCAACCGCGCGATCGGCGCGCCGATCAACATCTGGAACGACCACTCGGACTCGATGTCCCAGCGCGACTCCGGCTGGATACAGCTGTATGTGGAGTCCAACCAGGAGGCGGTCGACACGCACGTGCTCGCATTCCGGCTCGCGGAGGAGCTGTCGCTGCCGGTGATGGTCTGCATGGACGGGTTCATCCTCACCCACGCCTACGAGCAGGTCGAGCTGCCAACCGCCGCACAGGTCGAGGCCTTCCTGCCCCCCTTCGAGCCCCGCCAGGTGCTTGATCCGGGGGAGCCGATCACGATCGGAGCGATGGTCGGTCCCGAGGCATTCACGGAGGTGAAGTACCTCGCTTATTCCAGGCACTTGGAGGCGCTCGAGGCGATCCCGGAGCTGTCGGGCGAGCTCGCAGGGATCCTCGGGCGCGAGCAGCACGGGCTGCTGCGGGCCTACCGCTGCGAGGACGCCGAGACGATCGTGGTGGCGCTCGGGTCGGTGCTGGGGACGATCGAGGATGCCGTGGACGACCTGCGCAGCGAAGGCGTGAGGATCGGGGCGGTTGGGATCAAGTCATTCCGTCCCTTCCCGCTGGCGCAGCTGCGGGCGACCCTCGGCCACGCCGCCCGCGTGGTGGTGATCGAGAAGGCTCTCGCCCTCGGCATCGGCGGGATCGTCGCCCAGAACGTGCGCAACGCCCTCGCCCCCGGCAGCGTCCGGGTCTCCACGGTGATCGCCGGGCTCGGCGGCCGTCCGATCACCGGCGCGTCGCTGCGACGGCTGTTCGCCGAGGCCGTCGCCGACGGGCTGCCGGAGATGACCTTCCTCGATCTCAACACGGAGCTGGTGGAGCGCGAGCTGGAGCGATCCCGGGCCAATCGCCGCTCCGGCCCGCACGCGGAGAACCTGCTGCGCGACATCGGCACCGTTGCCGCAGGGCCGGTCTGAGAACCATGGCCAGCCGCCCGATCAAGTTCTACCAGGTGGGTTCCCACGCGGCCGGCAACCGGCTGCTGGACCCTGAGCTCGGGTCGGTCCAGGCAGATCCCAACCGAACGAACTCGATCACCAAGGGCCACCGGGCCTGTCAGGGCTGCGGCGAGGCGCTGGGCGCGCGCTATGCATTGGACGCCGCCATGCGGGCCACCGGCGGGCAGCTGATCGCGGCGAACGCGACGGGCTGCCTCGAGGTGTTCTCGACGCCCTACCCCGAGTCCTCATGGCAGCTGCCGTGGCTGCACTCCCTCTTCGGAAACGCGCCCTCGGTCGCGAGCGGGATCGCGGCCGCCCTGAGGGCCAAGGGTCGCAGCGACGTGCGTGTGGTCGGACAGGGAGGGGACGGAGGCACGGTGGACATCGGCCTCGCGTGCCTGTCCGGGATGTTCGAGCGCAACGACGACGTGCTCTACATCTGTTACGACAACGAGGCCTACATGAACACCGGCGTGCAGCGTTCGGGATCGACCCCTCCGGCCGCGCGCACGATGACCACCCAGGCCGTCGGGGAGGAGCCGGGGAACGAGTTCGGGCAGGGCAAGAACATGCCGCTGATCGCGATGGCGCACGAGATCCCCTACGTCGCCACGGCGACCGTGGCCGACCTGCGCGACCTCGAGGCCAAGGTGGAGCGAGCGATGGGGATGAGGGGTGCCCGTTACCTGCACGTGCTCGTCACCTGCCCGCTGGGCTGGGCCTCGCGCGCGGCCGACACGATCAAGGTGGCGCGGCTGGCGCAGGAGACCGGGCTGTTCCCGGTGTTCGAGGCCACCGACGGCGAGGTCTGCGCCGTCTCTGAGATCCGCGATCGCCGACCGGTCGAGGAGTACCTCGAGCTTCAGGGCCGCTACCGGCACCTGTTCGAGCCGACCCGCCGCGAGGACGTGCTCGCGCGCATCCAGGCCATCGCCGACCGCAACATCGTCCGCTACGGGCTGCTGTGATGGACAAGCCCTTTGCGATCACGCTGGACGTCGGGTCGAGCCTGGCGAACAAGACCGGGGCGTGGAGGAGCGAGCGCCCGATGTACGTCGACCGGATGCCGCCCTGCAATGCCGGCTGTCCCGCCGGCGAGAACATCCAGCAGTGGCTCTACCACGCCGAGGAGGGGGACTACGAGGCGGCCTGGCGCCAGATCATGCGGGACAACCCGTTCCCCGCCGTGATGGGGCGCGTCTGCTACCACCCCTGCACCAGCGTCTGCAACCGCGCCGAGCTCGACGAGGCCGTCGGCATCAACTCGGTCGAGCGCTTTCTCGGGGACGAGGCGATCAGGTGCGGATGGAGGCCCGAGCCGCCCGTGCAGGAAACGGGCAAGAGGGTGCTCGTGGTCGGAGCCGGGCCCTCCGGGCTGTCGGCCGCCTACCACCTGAGGATGCTCGGGCACGAGGTGGAGATCCACGACGCGGGATCGCTTTCCGGCGGGATGATGCGCTTCGGGATCCCTGCCTACCGGCTCCCCCGCGACGTGCTCGACGCCGAGATTCAGCGCATCCTCGACCTCGGAGTGACGCTCCAGCGCTCGAGCAGGGTCACCGACATCCTGCAGACGATGGCCGAGGGCACCTTCGATGCCGCCTTCCTGGCCGTGGGAGCGCACATCGCGAAACGCGCGTACATCCCCGCGGGGGAGGCCGCCCATCTACTCGACGCGGTCTCCCTCCTGCGCGATCTCGAGACCGGGGAGAGGCCAATGCTCGGGCGTCGGGTCATCGTCTACGGCGGCGGGAACACCGCGATGGATGCCGCCCGGACCGCGCGGCGGCTCGGGGCGAGCGACGCGATCGTCGTCTACCGGCGCGACCGCGAGCGGATGCCCGCTCACGAATTCGAGCTCCGGGAAGCCCTCGAGGAGGGGGTGACGATGAAGTGGCTGTCGACCATCAAGGAGGCCACCGGCGAGGGGGTCGTGCTCGAACGGATGGAGCTGGACGAGTCGGGGTTCCCCCAGCCCACGGGGGAGCTCGAGGAGCTGAAGGCCGACTCGGTCGTCCTCGCCCTCGGGCAGGAAGCCGACCTGTCGCTGCTGTCCGGGGTGCCCGGGCTCGAGGTCAAGGACGGGGTGGTCGACGTCGCCCCGAACATGATGACCGGCTATCCCGGCATCTTCGCCGGAGGGGACATGGTGCCGGCGGAGCGCACCGTGACGGTCGGCGTGGGTCACGGCAAGAAGGCCGCCCGGAACATCGATGCCTGGCTGCGCGGGCAGCAGCCGGCGGAGGGGGTGCGCCACGCCCCCGCAGGCTTCGACCAGCTGAACACCTGGTACTACTCCGACGCCCCCCCGACCGTCGCCCCGCGCCTGGACGCCGTCCGTCGCCAGTCGACCTTCGCCGAGGTGCAGCTCGGGCTCGACGAGGACAGCGCGCTGTTCGAGGCGCGCAGGTGCCTGTCGTGCGGCAACTGCTTCGAGTGCGACAACTGTTACGGGCTGTGTCCTGACAACGCGGTCATCAAGCTCGCGCCCGGCGAGCGCTACGAGATCGACTACGACTACTGCAAGGGCTGCGGGATCTGCGTGCAGGAGTGCCCGTGCGGGGCGATCGAGATGGAGCCCGAGCCGATCTGAGGGGCGCTCACCCGAGGTCGATGGCGCGCATCACGTGCTCGTCGGGCAGCTTGTCGAGGATGCCCCGCAGTATCTCCCGCTCGGCGGCCTGCTCGCGCTGGGAGTCGTTCATCAGCAGGCGCAAGGCGCTGTGGGTGATCTTCATCTGCTGGGGCGACAGCGCAACCGTGAGCCTCCCGAGGTCGTCGGGGTAGCCGTCGAGGGCCGCCAGGACCTCGCGGGCGAGGCGCTGGATGTCGGGCTCGTGAGACTCGTCGGAGAAGAGCAGGCGCAGGGCGCTCGCCGCGACGGGAACCTCGTCCCCGTCGAGGATCAGATGGTACGCGGGTTCACCCTGTTCGGCTGGATCGCTCATCGCGGATACCAGCCTAACGGGGCGCAGTGCGGAACATCGCGGCGCCTCTCGGGGGAATCGACGGATGCCCCGCCGGCGCACGGAGGCGTAGGTTGCGGCCATGGATCGCACGACCGCCGCGCGGGCGGACTCGCTCAGCGTGTGCAGGGCAGGCGTCGAGGTCCTCCACGATGTGTCGTTCGCGCTCCCCTCGGGACGGGTGACGGGCCTGCTCGGCCCCAGCGGGTGCGGGAAGAGCACCCTGATGCGGGCTCTGGTCGGGGTCCAGCGGGGGGTGTCGGGGAGGCTGGAGGTCCTCGGGGAGGAGGCCGGGCGCCCCTCCCTTCGACACCGGGTCGCCTACCTGACCCAGGCGCCCTCGGTGTACGGCGATCTGACCGTGCTCGAGAACCTCGCCTACTTCGCCACGATCCTCGGCGTGGCGTCCGAGGACGTGGAGACCTCCCTGCGACGGGTCGAGCTGGAACCCCTCGCCGGCCGGGTCGTGCGCCGGCTCTCCGGCGGGGAGCAGGCCAGGGTGTCGCTGGCGACGGCGCTCCTGGGCAGTCCGGAGCTGCTCGTCCTCGACGAGCCAACGGTCGGCCTCGACCCGCTGTTGCGCCGCCAGCTGTGGGGGCTGTTCGGGGAGCTCTCGCGCACCGGCTGCACGCTGTTCGTCTCTTCCCACGTCATGGACGAGGCCCGCCGCTGCGACGAGCTGCTGCTGCTGCGAGAGGGGCGTCTGCTCGCGCACTGCACCCCGGCCGAGCTGAGCCGCCGCACCGGCACCGAGGATCTCGACGAGGCCTTCCTGCGCCTCCTCTCAGGGGGATCGGAGCCATGAGGTTGCGGCGCATCCTCGCCACGGCCCGCCGGGTGCTCGCCCAGCTTCGCCACGACCCGCGCACGGTGGCGCTGGTGCTGATCGTGCCGTGCGTGCTGATGACCCTGCTGCGGTTCGTCTACGAGGGGCGCCACCGGGTCTTCGACACGGCCGGGGCGCCGCTGCTGTCGCTGTTCCCCCTGATGACGATGTTCCTGGTCACCTCCGTGGCGCTGCTGCGAGAGCGCACGGCCGGGACCCTCGAGCGGCTGCTCACCACCCCGCTGGAGAAGCTCGAGCTGCTGGTGGGCTACGGGCTCGCCTTCGGCGTGCTCGCGATCGCCCAGGTCGCCCTCGTCTTCGCCGTGAGCCTCGGGCCGCTCGGGCTGGACGTGGCCTCCAGCAAGCTCGTGCTGGCCGTCCTGTGCGTGCTCGTGGCACTGCTCGGGATGGGGCTGGGCCTGCTCGCCAGCGCCTTCGCCCGAACGGAGTTCCAGGTCGTCCAGTTCTTCCCTGCGATCATCACGCCGCAGCTGCTCCTGTGCGGCCTGCTCGCCCCCCGCCAGGAGATGGCCGCCCCGCTGCGGGCGATCTCTGATGCGATGCCGATGTCCTACGCGGTGGATGCCGTCCACCACCTGAGCCGCCAGCCGGGCATCGACGCTGCCCTGTGGGGCGACCTGGCGATCGTGGTCGCCTTCGCGGTGGCGGCGATCGTGGCCGGGGCGGCGACGCTGCGGCGCCGGACCGAGTGAGGATTGCCGAGGCCGGACGACCGCCTAGCGCCTGGGCGGCCGTGCGGGCGCGGTCGGGCCCGCCGGTCTGCAGAACGGCCCCGTCTCGGTCGTCCTGTCCACGAAGAGCATGCAGGGAGTGGCCGACCTGGCCGCCGCGCAGCGATCGCCACCGGGGGGCGTCCCCGGCTTGGCGGCGACCGGTATGGGGCATCCGCTCACGCAGGGCGTGGAGGAGACCGAGCAGGTGCGGGCGGAAGGCGCCGCCGGCGGGGCCGAGGCGAGTCGGAGCGCACGAGCCGGCGGTCCGCCCCCCGATCCGGCCCTGGCGAGAGGCACCGCGGCCAGGACGGCGGCGAGCAGGAGCAACGAGAGCAGCAGACGCCTCATGCGGCGAAGATACTCCCGCGGGGCGAGCCCGCAAAGAGGTGTTCCCGACCCGTCCCTTACGCTGCACGGCCTGGTGTCCAGCCGCCTGCGCCTGTCGGTCCTCGACCAGTCCCCGGTCTCGAAGGGCTCCCATGCCTCCCAGGCGCTTGGCAACACCCTCGATCTCGCGAGGCTGGCCGACCGCCTGGGCTATCACCGCTACTGGGTGGCCGAGCACCACGGCGGCCCGATGCTCGCCGGCCCGAGCCCGGAGGCGCTGGTCGGGCCGATCGCCGCCGCCACCGAGCGGATCCGCGTGGGCAGCGGGGGAGTGATGCTGCCCCACTACAGCCCGCTCAAGGTCGCCGAGACGTTCAGCCTGCTCGCCGGGCTCTTTCCCGGGCGCATCGATCTGGGCATCGGCAGGGCCGCCGGCACCGACCCGATCACGGCCTTCGCCCTTCAGCGCGACAGGCGCCAGGCCGCTCCCGACGACTTCCCGCAGCAGCTCGCCGAGCTGCTCGCCTACCTCGACGACAGCCTTCCGGGCGACCATCCCTTCGCCCGCCTGGCGACGACGCTCCCGGGGCTGCCGGAGCGACCCGAGCCGTGGCTGCTCGGCTCCTCCCGCCAGAGCGCCGTGTGGGCCGCCGAGCTGGGGCTGCCCTACGCGTTCGCGGACTTCATCAACTCCGAAGGGGCCGAGATCGCGGCCGCATACCGGGAGCGCTTCGCCGAGCACGAGCACCCGCAGGCGCAGGCCCGCACGGCGGTGGCTGCGTGGGTGATCTGCGCCGAGAGCGAGCAGGAGGCGCGGCGCCTGGCCGCGAGCGGGCGCATGACCTTCACGCTCCTGCGCCGCGGCCGGCCGATCGCCGTCCCCCCGGTCGAGGAGGCGCTCGCCTTCCTGGCCGCCGAGGAGGCCGGCCGGGGACCCGGCTCCGGCCCGGGCCCGAGGCGGCGCGCCGTCGTGGGGGATCCGGCGAGCGTCAGGGAAGAGCTCGAGCTCCTCGCCGCCGCCTACGGGGCAGATGAGGTAATCGTCGTCACCATCACCTACGACCACGGGGCGCGCCTGCGCAGCTACGAGCTGCTCGCGGAGGCCTTCGGGCTGTAGGTGGCGCCCGATGAGCGAGCCTCCGGAGGCGGGGAATCCTTCCCGCATGGGTCGGCACTTCCAGCGACCGCTACGCGGTGATCCGGGCTCGCGGTTCTGTCGTAAGAATCAGCGTGATGTTCAATCCGCTGCGATCGGTGGGTGGAGGCGGCCCGGCGGCCCGCTTTCGCGAGCTCGCCGACGAGGAGCTCATGCGGCTCGTATACAGGGGCAGCGCGGCCGCGTTCGAGGTCGTCTATGACCGGCACGCCGACGCCGCCTTCTCGCTGGCCTATCGCATGTGCGGCCAGCGACCCCTCGCCGAGGACGTGGTCCAGGAGTCCTTCATCTCGCTGTGGCGAAGCGGCGCAAGGTACGACCGCAACCGCGGAAGCGTTCGTGCCTGGACGCTGGGGATAGTCCACAACCGGGCGATCGATGCGCTGCGCCGGCGGACGGTGCGCGACCGCGGGCTCGTGCGAGACGAGGGAATCGAGGACCGGCTGCCCGCGCGGGAGCGGACCGAGGTCGAGTTCGCCCAGCGCGACGAGGCGCGCGAAATACGGGATGCGCTCGAGCAGCTCCCGGAGGAGCAGAGCAGGGTGATCGAGCTCGCCTACTTCGGAGGGCTCACCCATGTCGAGATCGCCTCGATGCTCGACACTCCCGTGGGCACGGTCAAGGGGCGGATGCGTCTCGGTCTGAGCAAGATGCGCATGGCGGTGATGCGACCGTCGGGGTGCCCGGCTCGATCACGGGCGTCCGGGCCGTCATGGTCACGGCCGAGCCGGAGGGGGGCAGCCGGGCTCCGACTCGTCCTCCCCTGATCGTTGCGAGCCTGGGCTGAGGGAGGCCACGAGCATCTCCTCGCCGGCTATGCGTACGGTGTCGCCGGGGTGAAGCTGGCGGCCCCGGCGGCTCTCGGGCTCGCCGTTGACGAGCGCCGGCTCGGCGGCCAGGAGGGCCTTGACCTCGCTGCCGCTGTCCACGATCCCGGCGAGCTTGAGCAGCTGGCCGAGCCTGATCGTCTCGCCCTCGATCGGGATCTCGCGCGTCACAGGCCGAATCTAGCGACACCCTCCCAGGCCCGCGGCCGATGCGGTACGCTCGGGCCATGGGCGAGCGCAGCGGGTACGCCCCCGGAACGTTCTGCTGGGTCGAACTCTCCACAACCGACCTGGAGGGTGCCAAGGCGTTCTACTCGGGCCTTCTCGGTTGGCAGGCGGAGGACATGCCGGTCGGCGAGGGAGAGGTCTACTCGATGCAGCGGGTGGACGGCAAGGACGTCGCCGCGATCGCCCGCCAGCCCCAGCAGCAGCGCGACGCGGGTGTGCCGCCGGTGTGGAACTCCTACGTCTCGGTTCAGAGCGCCGATGCGGCCGCCGAGCGGGCCAAGGAGCTCGGGGCGAACGTCCATGCCGGGCCCTTCGACGTGATGGAGGCCGGCCGGATGGCGGTCATCCAGGATCCGCAGGGCGCCTTCGTCATGGTCTGGCAGCCGGGTCGTCATTTCGGAGCCGCCCTCGTCAACGCCCCCGGGGCACTCGTCTGGAACGAGCTGTCCTCACCGGACCTCGAGGCCTCCAGCGCCTTCTACAGCAGCCTCTTCGGCTGGACGATCGCGCCGTTCGAGGAGAGCCCCGAACGGTATCTCTCGATCAAAGTGGGCGACGCCAACAATGGCGGCATCCGCGAGCTGAACCCGCCCGGCATGCCTCCGAACTGGCTCGTCTACTTCGGCGTTGACGACATCGACCAGTCCCTCGCGAGGGTCGCCGAGCTCGGCGGCGGCACCGTGGCCGGCCCGATCGACATCCAGATCGCCAGGATCGCGGTGGTCAGCGACCCGCAGGGAGCCATGTTCGCGATCTACGCGGGCGAGCTCGAGCCGTAGCGGTCCTCGGCGCGGTCGGCGCCCGTGGCCGTCGTCATGGCGGACGCGGCACCGGAGGCGACGATCCGCCGCACAAGCCCGGGGAACAGGACACGCAGGATCGCCGCCAGGGCATAGGGCCGCGGGACGTAACGTTCCGGGCGGCGCCCGATGCCGGCTTCGTAGATCGCCTCGGCGGCCCGCTCGGGGGTGGAGACGATCCGTCGGGTCAGCGGTTTCGCGAGCAGCTCCTGCGCCGGGAAGCCCTCCGTGACGATGAAGCCCGGGAGCACCAGGCCGACGTGCACGCCGTTGGAGCGCTCCTCGGCCCACAGCGAGTCCGACCACCCGGCGAGGGCGAACTTGGAGGCGCTGTAGGCCCCGGTGCCCGGGCGGGCGACCCGGCCCGCGGTCGAGGCGATGTTGACGATCGCCGAGGGGGCGCTGGAGCGCAGCAGGTCCAGCAGGGCCTCGGTCAGGCGCACCGGGGCGTCGAAGTTGATCGCCATCGTGCGCCTGACGTTCTCGTAGCCCCCGTCGGCGAAGCGGGCTCGCCAGGCCGCCCCAGCGTTGTTGATCAGCAGGTCGAGGCGGCCGTGGCGCTCCTGCACGTGCTCGCGGATCCGGGCGGGGGCGTCCTCGTCGAGCAGGTCCACGGCGACCCAGGAGGCCCGGTCCTCGCCGAGCGAGGCGGCCAGGGCGGCGAGCCGGTCCTCGCGACGAGCCACCAGCACCAGGCGGGCGCCGGGGATGCGGGCGTGGCGCCGGGCGCTGGCTTCGCCGATCCCGCTCGAGGCACCGGTGATGAGGATCACCGGACCCGCGCTCGGGGCGGGCGTCTGTTCTGTCATGGGGCCTCCCTTCCGAGGGCGGGGCGGCGCCGGGCCGGGCGCCCGGCGGTTAGCCTTTCAGATCTCAGAGCGCATGAGCCGGCCCGCACACAGCGACGCCCAGGACGTCGCGACTCCCCGCAAGCGAGAGGCGCTGGAGCTGTTCCGCGGCCTGCCACGCCGCTACGACGCCCTCTCGGCCGCCCTCAGCTTCTGGCAGGACCCGCGCTGGCGGCGCGCCCTCGTGGATGCGGCGGCGCCGCGGCCCGGAGAGCGGGTGCTGGACGTCGCCACGGGCACCGGCATGGTGGCGGCCGAGCTGCGCAGGCGCGCCGACTGCACGGTGGTGGGCATGGACCAGAGCAGGGAGATGCTCGCCGCGGCGAGGTCGAGGTTCGCCGCCGAAGGGGGATCGAAGGTGGAGCTGATCGAGGGCCAGGCGGAGAGCCTGCCCTTCGCCGATGGCACCTTCGACGTGGTCACCTTCACCTACCTGCTGCGCTATGTCGAGGACCCTCAGGCGACGATGGTCGAGCTCGCCCGTGTCCTGCGCCCCGGCGGCAGGATCGCCTCGCTGGAGTTCGGCGTGCCGCCGTGGCCGCCGGCACGGGCCGCCTGGCGCCTGTACACGGCCGTCGGCCTGCCCGCGCTCGGCCGGCTGGCCTCGCGGGAGTGGCAGCGGGTCGGGGCCTTCCTCGGTCCGAGCATCCGCGGCTTCTACGACCGCCACCCGGTGCAGCGGATCGTCGAGTACTGGGAGCGGGCGGGCCTGGAGCAGGTGCGGGTGCGCCGGATGAGCCTCGGCGGCGGGATCGTGATGTCGGCCCGCCGCGGCGGGCCGGCAATCGTCGCAGCGCAGATCCCCGGCGAGGGAGGGCAGGCGGTTGTCGGCGAGGCCTGAGCGGGCCGCCTTCTATGCCGTGGGACGGGGTCGTCTGGGCGATGTCCTGACCGTCCTGCATCCGCCCTACACCGCCTGGCACCTCAGCTACTTCGTGATCGGCGCGGCCCTGGCGCCGCACCTGCATGTCGACCGCCTGCTCTGGGGACTGGCCGCCTTCGGCCTCGCCGTCGGGGTGGCCGCGCATGCGCTGGACGAGCTGCACGACCGGCCTCTGGGAACGCGGTTGAGCGCGAGGTCGCTGAAGGCCGCCGCTGCGGTGAGCCTGGGCGGCGCGCTCGCCATCGGCGTCGCAGGCGTCCTCGTGGTCTCGCCCTGGCTGGCTCCCCTGGTCCTCGCCGGCGGACTGTTCCTCCCCGCCTACAACCTCGAGCTCGCAGGCGGGCGCTTTCACAGCGACCTCTGGTTCGCGGTCGGCTGGGGCGCCTTCCCCGCCTTCACGGGCTACTTCGTCAACTCGCTGCGGGTCACGGTGGCGAGCCTGCTGATCGCGGCGGGGTGCATGGCGATGAGCGTCGCCCAGCGCCGTCTGAGCTCGGCGGCCCGGGAGCTGCGCCGGCGCACCGTCGCGGTGTCGGGTGTGCGCGACGCTGCGACGACGGCAGCACCGAGCCGCTCTCGCTCGACCGGACTGCTCGCGCCGCTGGACGGAGCCCTTGCGGCGCTCTCGTTGACGATCGTCCTCGCTCGCCGGCGGCGCTGCTGGCGGCGCGACTGTGAGCCGGGCTCAGCCCGCCAGCAGGTGGGCGCCGGCTCCCGGGCGCACCTCCAGGGCGCCGCGCGGAGGGGGCAGCTCGGCGGGCTGAGCAGGCCGAGCACCGCGCCCCCGAAGCCGCCGCCGATCAGCGCGGGCGCCGGCGGCGCCGGCCTCGAGCAGCCGCGCGACCGTCGCCTCCACCGCCGGGGTGGAGACCTCGTAGAGGTCGCGCAGGCTCGCGTGGGAGGCGTTCAGCAGCTCGCCCAGGGCGAGGGCATCTCCGCTCGCGGACGGCGCTGACCGCAGCCCGCACCCGCTCGTTCTCCGCGAGCACGTGGCTCGGCGCGGCGGCGCAGGGGCTCGGGCAGGCGCGCGACCTGATCCTCGCGGTCGCTTCGCGCAGCGACTGGCCACCCGCAGCAGCTCGCAGGCCCGCAGCGCACTCGGCTCGCGGCGCTCGTTGTAGCCGGAGCTCGCGTGGGCGTGGCGCTCGCCGGAGTCGAGCGACGACGAACCGCCAGCCCTCCAAGCGCAGCGGCACCGGGTCGACCTGCGAGCGTGTCGGAAGTCGATCAGCAGGGCCGTGTCCGGCGCGCCGCACAGCGAGGCGAGCTGGTCGAGCAGGCCCGTGCGGGCGCCCGCCCAGTCGTTCTCCACGCGCGAGCAGAGGCGGGCGAGCGGCGATCCGGTCGAGCGCCTCGGCCTGAGCGTCGCCGCGCGAGCCCAGCTCGAGAGGGCCAGGCACAGCGCGACCGTCAGCGCCGCCGAGGAGGACAGGCCGGCGCCGCGGGGCACGCTCGCCGCTGATCTCCAGGCGCGCGCCGACGAGCGGGTATCCGGCGGCGCGTCAGCTCGGCGACGGCGCCGCGCACGAAGGCGCGCCATCCCTCGCGCGGGCCGGCGGGTCGCCGAGCGGGAACTCGTCCTGCTCGCCGAGGTCGCGCGGCATGCGCGCTCGACGAGCCCGCCGCCTGCGGCCTGCAGCGACCGCGGCGCGCACGGTGATGCCCTCGGCGATCGCGAAGGGCAGCGCGAGTCCGCGGTTGTAGTCGGTGTGCTCCCCGATCACGTTGACGCGGCCCGGGAGCGAAGGCGCGTGCAGCGCTCTAGGCGGCACGGGCGATCGCCTCGCGCAGCGCGGCGGCGGCCTCCTCGGGCAGCATGTCGGAGATGAACGTGCCGGCGCCCTGCTCGGAGCCGGCGAGGTACTTGAGCTTCTCGGCCGTGCGCAGCGGCGGGTAGAACTCGACGTGCAGGTGGCCCGTCCTGCCGCGGCGCCGGTCGCCGGTCGGCGCCTGGTGGACGGCCATCACGTAGGGGAAGGGCCGCTCGAACAGGGCGTCGTAGCCGCGGACAGCGACTGCAGCGCCGCGGCGAGCAGCCGCAGCTCGGCGGGCTCGCAGTCGAGCAGGCTCGGCCGGTGCGCGCGCATCGCGACGATGCGCTTCGTAGGGCCAGCGGGCGGCGTAGGGGACATAGGCGACGACGCCCTCGTTCTCGTAGCAGGATCCGGCTGCCGTCGTCGCAGCTCGCCGCTCCAGGAGCCGCGCAGGGCGCGCAGCCGCCCAGGCGCTCGTCGGCCGCGAGCTCGAGCGCGGGCACGGGAGGCAGGAACGGGTAGCCGTAGATCTGGCCGTGGGGGTGGTGCAGGGTGACGCCGACCTCGACGCCGCGGTTCTCGAAGATGAAGACGTACTCGACGTCCTCGCGGGCGCCGAGCTCCATGTAGCGGTGGCGCCAGACCCACATCAGCGCCTCGGCCCGCTCGGGCGGGAGCGTGCCGAGCGAGGCGTCGTGGTCGTCGGTGTAGACGACGACCTCCGCCGCTCCCCGCGGCGGCTCGAAGGCGGGGAAGCGGTTGTCGAAGACGGCGATCTCGAAGGCCGCGAGGGGGATCTCGGTCTCCGGCCCTCCCGGGCGGGTCGGACACAGCGGGCAGTGGTCGCGCGCGGGCAGGAAGGTGCGTTCCTGGCGGTGGATCGCGTAGACGACCTGCTCGCCCCGCAGCTCGTTGAAGCGCAGCTCGCTCACGCCGCTCGACGCGGCGGTGTAGATGATGAGCGCCCGGCCGTCGTCTTTGACGTAGTCGCCTCATCGCGAGCGGGCCAGACGCCGCTCGCCGGCCGAGCCGTCCGCCTTCGTCCGCCTGCCCGGCGGGTGGCGTCTGCTCCGGTCGCCGGATCGGCTGCGGATCGCGCCGGTTTCGCGTCCATGTGCCGAGGGTATACCCGGCGGAGTGACTGCCCGGCCGCCGTGCGATCCGCTGATGCCGGCCATCGCGTCTGTTCGTCTGCGGGTTTGCCGACCGTAGATTGCGGTTTTCCCGCCGGACTGAGCATTGACTCACGCGTCGCGTAGCGAGAAGGTAGTGTCCGGTGTTGCATAGCCCCGAGCAGCTGTATCGAACCCGGCTGATAGGAGGACCACGATGTCAGACACCGACCAGGCTCACGAAGCGGTAGAGCATCTGGAGTACCTCGACCGGCCGGATGCGCGATCGGCCGGGCTTCGACCGGCGCGCGTTCCTGCGCCGCACCGCGCTGACGGGTGTGGCGGCCGGGTCGGTCAGCACCCTGCTGGCCGCCTGCGGTTCCAGCGCCTCCAGCGGCGGCGGCTCGGCGGCCATCTTCGGCTCGAGCCAGAGCTACAAATTCACGTTCGTCAACCACGTCACGACCAACCCGTTCTTCGTGCCGACGCAGTACGGCATCCAGGACGCCTGCAAACTGCTCGGCTGCTCGCTACCAGTGGACGGGCTCGGAAACGAGCAACGTCAGCCAGATGGTCAACGCCGTCAACAGCGCCGTCAGCGCCGGCGTCGACGGCATCGCCGTCTCGCTGATCGACCCGACGGCGTTCAACGCGCCGGTGCAGGCGGCGCTGAACGCCGGGATCCCGGTCGTCGCCTACAACGCCGACGCGAAGACCAACCCGCGCCTGGCGTACATCGGCCAGGACCTGTTCGTCTCCGGGCAGCAGATGGGCGAACACATCGCGAGCCTCGTGCCCTCGGGCGACGTCGCGCTGTTCATCGCGACGCCGGGCTCGCTCAACATCCAGCCGCGGATCGACGGCGCGCTCGAAGACGCTCAAAACGCACCCGGCGATCACGACGCACGTGATCGCCACCGGCGCCGCGGTCCCGCGGAGCTGACGGTGATCGAATCCTACTCGCGGGCCACCCGAACACGAAGGGCATGTTCGCCGTCGACGCCGGCTCGACCGCAGGGCGTCGCGCAGACGATCCAGAAGCACGGCGCCGAAGGGCAAGGTCAAGGGCGGCGGCTACGACCTGCTGCCGATCACCGAGCAGCTGCTCGCCGCGGGCTACATCCAGTTCACGATCGACCAGCAGCCCTACCTGCAGGGCTTCCTCCCGATCCTCGAGCTGTACCTCTACAAGGTGTCGAAGGGCCTGACCGGCATCGCCGACGTCGACACCGGCCTGAAGTTCCTCGACCAAGGAAACGGTCGTGCCGTACAACAGCACCAAGAGCCGCTACGAGGGCACCGTCCTCGCGCGGCCGGAGTCTCCTAGGCTCCAGCCGTGGCGGTCGCGTCCGGCAGCGAAGCTCCGGCACAAGCTCCATCCGGGGGTCCGGCCAGCGCAGGGCCGGGCCCTCGGCGAGGAGCGCTGTCGAAGCTCGCTCCGCAGCTTCCTGACGCTGCGCGAGGGCAGCATCATCGTCGTCACGATCGTCGACGATCGTGTACTTCGCGGTCAACGCCACCAACTTCGCGACGGCGTCGAACTTCAAGACGCTGCTGCCGTACTTCGCGCCGCTCGCGATCCTCGCCGCGGGCGAGGTGTTCGTGATGATCAACGGCGAGATCGACCTCTCGATCGGCGCCGTCTACCTGTTCACGCCGTTCATCTTCTACAAGCTCGCCACCAGCCGGCGTGCCGCTGGTCCCGGCGTGATCCTGTCGCTGCTCGTCAGCGGCGCTGATCGGCTTCGATCAACGGCTTCTTCGTCGCCGTCGTCGGCATCTCGTCGTTCGTGGCGACGCTCGGGATGCTGTTCACGCTCGACGGCCTGACGCTGTGATCTCGCACACCGCGCCCGTGCACGACGCCCGGCACCTCGTCGCTGCACGTCGACACGTTCGCGCAGGTGTTCGGCGGCGGCACCTACTCGGAGCTGATCTGGGCGCTCGGCGATCGTCGTCGATCCTGCAGGTCGTGCTGACGTTCACCCGCTGGGGCATCTACACGGTCGCCGTCGGCGGCAACCGCCTCGGCGCCGCCGAGGCCGGCATCCGCGTGCGGCTCGTGCTGATCCGCAACTTCATCCTGTGCGCGACCTGCGCCGGGCTCGTCGGGATCCTCGAGGCCGTGCGCGCCGTGACCGCGACGCCGGACCCGTCGGGCTCCAACGAAATCCTCTTCCAGGCGATCGCCGCGGCGGTGATCGGCGGCACGCTGCTGCGCGGCGGCTCGGGCACGGTCGTCGGCGCCCTGATCGGCGCGCTGTTCCTCGGCGTGCTCCACGACGGCCTGATCATCAAGGGCGTCAGCGCCAACTACCTCGACCTCTACCTCGGGCTCGCGATCATGATCGCGATGACGATCAACGTCTACGTCCAGCGCGTGCGAACGGGGTCGGGCCTTGGCTGAGCAGCCGCTCCGCCGGCGAGAAGATCGTCGCGCCCGGCCTCGGCGCCCGACGACGTGCTGCGCGTCGAGCACATCGCCAAGAGCTTCGGCCCGATCACGGCGCTGCGCGACATCAACCTGCACCTGCGCAAGGGCGAGGTGCTCGGCCTGCTCGGCGACAACGGCTCGGGCAAGTCGACGCTGATCAAGATCATCTGCGGCTTCCAGAAGCAGGACGGCGGGCAGATGTTCCTGCACGGCGAGCCGTACGAGCCGAAGAGCGTCGACGACGCGCGCGCGCACGGCATCGACACCGTCTACCAGGACCTCGCGCTGGTCGACGAGCTGTCCGTCTACCACAACATGTTCCTGCGCCGCGAGCGCGTGCACCGGCCGATCCCGTTCCTCACCAACGCGATGATGCGGCGCGAGGCGCGCAAGGCGCTCGACGAGATCGGCATCAACATCCCGCGGCTCGACGTGCCGGTCGCGCGCCTCTCCGGCGGCCAGCGCCAGGCGATCGCGGTCGCGCGCACCGTCTCCGGCGAGGCCAACATCCTGCTGCTCGACGAGCCGCTCGCGGCGATGGGCGCGAAGGAGGGCGGCATGATCCTCGAGCTGATCGAGCGCCTCAAGGAGGAGGGCAACGTCTCGATCATCATGATCCTGCACAACTACGTGCACGTGTTCGCGACCTGCGACCGCGTCAACCTGATCCAGGACGGCGTGATCGCGCTCGACAAGCCGACGGCCGAGACCTCGGTCGAGGAGCTGACCGAGATCGTCGTGGAGGAGTACCGCCGCGCGCGCGCAGGCAGCGATCGCGGCGGACACCGCGGCGCGGGCCGCACGGCGACCGACGGCTCCGCAGTGACGCAGACGCGCATACGCGATCGGCGTCGACTTCGGCACGGAGTCCGGCCGCGCGCTGCTGCTCGACCTGCGCAGCGGCGCGGAGGCTCGCGGTCAGCGAGGTCGCCTACGCGCACGGCGTGATCGACCGCGAGCTGCCGCAGACGCGGCGAGCAGCTGCCGCCCGACTGGGCGCTGCAGCACCCCGACGACTGGGTCGCGGTGCTCGAGACGGCGATCCCGGCGGTGCTCGAGCAGGTGCCGGCGGCGCGCGACGGCGGTGGTCGGGCTCGGCGTCGACTTCACCTCGTGCACGGTGCTGCCGGTGACCGCCGACGGGCTGCCGCTGTGCACGCTAGGAGCGCTGGCGCGCGCGCCGCCACGCCTGGCCGAAGCTGTGGAAGCACCACGCCGCGCAGCCGATCGCCGACCGCCTCAACGAGGTCGCGCTCGACGCGCGGCGAGGCGTTCCTCGAGCGCTACGGCGGGCGGATCTCCTCGGAGTGGTACTTCCCGAAGCTGATCGAGCTGTGGCTCGAGGACCGCGAGGTCTACGACGCCTGCTACGGCTTCATCGAGGCGACCGACTGGATCGTCTGGTTCCTGACCGGCAACGAGCGCCGCCAGAGCTGCACCGCCGGCTACAAGGCGATGTGGTCGCCGGAGGAAGGGCTGCCGTCCGCCGACTACTTCGAGGCCGCCTACCCCGGCTTCGACCGGCCCGCGGCGAAGCTCGGGACCGAGTTCGCGCCGCTCGGCACGCGCGCCGGGCACGCTGCGGCCGGAGCTCGCGGCGCGCCTCGGCCTGCCCGAGTCGGTCGCGGTCGCGGTCGGCAACGTCGACTCGTTCGTCTCGGTCCCCGGCGCCGGGGTCGAGTCGCCGGGGACGTTCGTGATGGTCGTCGGGACCTCGATCTGCGACCTCGTGGTCGACCCGCGCGAGGTGCGGCTGCCGGGGATCACCGGCGTCGTGCGCGACGGCATCCTGCCCGGCCTCTACGGCTACGAGGCCGGGCAGGCCGCGGTCGGCGACATGCTCGCCTGGTTCGTCGAGACGCTCGCGCCGCCCGGCGCCGAGCTACGCGGCGCTCGAGCAGGCGGCGGCCGCGATCGGCCCCGGGGCGAGCGGGCTGGTCGCGCTCGACTGGTGGAACGGCAACCGCACGATCCTCGCCGACGCCGACCTCAGCGGCGCGCTCTTCGGGCTGACGCTGCAGACGACGCGCGAGCAGATCTACCGCGCGCTGCTCGAGTCGATCGCGTTCGGCAACCGGCGGATCATCGAGAACTTCGAGGAGCACGGCCTGGAGCTGAACGAGATCGTCGCCTGCGGCGGGATCGCCGAGAAGAGCCCGCTGACGATGCAGCTGCTCGCCGACACCAGCGGGCTGCGCGTCAGCGTCCCCGACTCGACGCAGATCCCCGCGCGCGGCGCGGCGCTGTTCGGCGCGGTCGCCGCCGGCGCGCTTCGCGGACATCGCCAGCGCGATCGCCGCGACCCGACCGCGGATCGCCCGCAGCTACGCGCCGGACGCGGACGCGCAAGGCGATCTACGATCGGGTCTACGCGATCTACCGCAGCCTGTACGAGCGGCTCGGGCGCACGCGACGTCGAGCTGCTCCACGGCCTCAAGCGCATCTACACCGAAAGGAGAGCGTCGTGAAACCCCGGATCGGACTGCTCGGGATCATGCAGGAGCTCTACGACGAGATGATCCCGGGGATCACCGAGCACCAGGCCGAGTACGCGCGCGCGCGTCGCGGCGCGGCTCGGCGGACGTCGCCGACGTCGAGTTCATCCGCCCGGCGCGCAACCGCGAGGACATCGAGGAGATCGTGCGCGAGTACGGCGCGCGCGGGCTCGACGGGATCGCGATCGTGATGCTCACCTACGGCCCGGCGATGCGCACCGTGCGCGCGCTGCTGGAGACGCCGCTGCCGCTGATGCTCGCCAACATCCAGCCCGAGCGCGCGGTGACCGCCGCCTGGGACATGGCCGACCTGACCTACAACCAGGGGATCCACGGCGCCCAGGACCAGGCGAACGCGCTCGTGCGCTCCGGCATCCCGTTCTCGGTGATCACCGGCGAGTGGGACTCGGACGAGTTCGCCGCGGAGTTCGGCGACTGGGCGCGCGCCGCGGCGACGGTCACGGCGCTGCGCTCGACGCGGATCGCGCTGCTCGGCTACCCGATGAACGGCATGGGCGACATCCTCTACGACCCGCCCGCGCTGCTGCGGCGGCTCGGCGCGCTCGTCGTCGCCGAGGACCTCGGCGCGCTCTACGCGCGGATGCAGGAGGTCGGCGAGGATCGGATCGACGCGCTGATCGCGCAGCACGGCGAGCTGTTCGAGGTCGACCCGGCGCTGCCGCGCGCGGCGCACGCCTACGCGGCGCGCTACGAGGTCGCGCTGCGCGACCTGCTCGAGGAGAAGGGCTACCGCGCGTTCTCGGCGCACTTCGACTCGATCGGCGGCGACGGCCGCTTCGAGCAGCTGCCGCTGCTCGCCGCCTCGGACCTGATGGCCGACGGCTACGGCTACGCCGCCGAGGGCGACACCAACACCGCGACGCTGATGTGCGCCGCGCAGACGCTGATCGGCGACGCCAACTTCAGCGAGCTCTACGCGATGGACTTCGAGCTCGACTCGGTGCTCGTCAGCCACATGGGCGAGGGCAACTGGAAGATCGCGCGGCGCGACCGCCCGGTGCGGCTGATCGACCGCGAGCTCGGCATCGGCGGCCTCGGCAACCCGCCGACGACCGTGTTCTCGGCGCAGCCGGGGCCCGCGACGACCGCCGCGCTCGTGCCGCTCGAGGGCGAGGAGTACCGCCTGCTCGTCGGGCACGGAGAGGTGCTCGACACGCCCGAGCTGCCGAACGTCGAGATGCCCTACTTCCACTTCCGGCCGGAGGCCGGCGTCAGGGACTTCATGGACGACTGGCTGCGCCTCGGCGGGCCGCACCACTTCGTCACGAACCTCGGCGACGCACGCCGGGCGCTGGCGGCGGCTGGCCGAGCTGCTCGACGTCGAGCTCGAGGAGCTCTGATGCGCGAGGCGGTGCTCGCGGCGAACCTCGCGCTGCCGGCGCACGGGCTCGTGACGCTCACGTGGGGCAACGTCAGCGGCATCGACCGCGAGCGCGGGCTCGTCGCGATCAAGCCGAGCGGCGTGCCGTACGAGTCGATGACGCTCGCGGACATCGTGCTCGTCGACCTCGAGGGCAACGTCGTCGAGGGTGAGCGGCGGCCGTCGACCGACACGCCGACGCACCTCGAGCTCTACCGCGCGTACGACTGGATCGGCGGCATCGTGCACACGCATTCGACGTGGGCGACGGCCTGGGCGCAGGCCGAGCGCGAGATCCCGCTGCTCGGGACGACGCACGCCGACCTCAGCGACCGGCCGATCCCGCTGACGCGCCCGCTGACCGAGTCCGAGGTCGAGGAGGACTACGAGGGGGCGACCGGCCGCGCGCTCGTCGAGGCGACCACCGAGCACGACAGCTGCGCGCTGGTGCGCGGCCACGGCCCGTTCGCCTGGGGCGCCTCGCCGGCCGCCGCGGTCGAGGCCGCGGTCACGCTCGAGCAGGTCGCGCGCATGGCGCTGCTGACGACGCTGCTCGCCCCCGACGCGCCGCCGCTCGCCGACGCGGTCCGCCGCAAGCACTTCGAGCGCAAGCACGGACCGCACGCCTACTACGGGCAGTGATCCTTCGTCGAGCAGGGCGCGCTCGACCGGCTCGCGGCGTACGTGCCGCGGCCGGCGCTGGTGGTGATGGACGCCAACACCGAGGCGGTGGCCGGCGCGCGCGTGGCGCGCGAGCTCGGCGCCGAGGTGCTGCGCCTGCCCGGCGGACCTGCACGCGACCGAGGACGCCGCGGCGCAGGTGCGCGCGCGGCTGCGCGCCGGGCTCGTCGCCGTCGGCTCGGGGACGCTGACCGACATCGTCCGCTACGCCGCGCACAGCGCCGGCTGCGACTTCGTCAGCGTCCCGACGGCGGCGTCGATGGACGGCTACGCCTCGAGCGTCGCGGCGCTCGAGCGCGACGGCGTCAAGCTGACGCTGCCGGCGCGCGCGCCGGCAGCGATCTTCGCCGACCCGCGGATCGCCGCGGCGGCGCCGGTCGAGCTGACGCGGGCCGGCATCGGCGACCTGCTCGCGAAGACGACCGCGCGGGTCGACTGGCTCGCGGCGCACCTGCTCTACGGCGAGGACTGGCGCGCGCTGCGCGCCGCTGCCCGAGCTCGACGTCGCTGCGCTGCTCGCCGGCGACGTCGAGGCCAGTCGCGGGGCTGCTGCGCGCGCTGATCGAGTCGGGGCTCGCGATGGCCGCGGTCGGCAGCTCGCGCCCGGCGAGCGGCTGCGAGCACCACGCGTCGCACTTCTGGGACCTGCTCGCCGGCCGCGGCGCGCGGCCGCGGGCGCTCCACGGGCTCCAGGTCGGCTACGCGACGGGGTTCGCGATGCGCCTGCAGCGGTTCGCGTTCGGCGGCGGCGTGGCGCTGCCGCGGCGGCCGCAGCCGGTCGCCGAGCCGCTCGACGCCGCTGCGCGCGCGTGGCTCGGCGAGCCGCCGCCGGACGTCCTCGCCGCGGTCGCCGAGAAGCAGCGCCTGATCGCCGCGGTGCCCGCCTCCTGGCCCGACGACGAGGCGCGCTGGGCCGCGGTGCGCGCGCGCCTGGCGCCGTCGCTCGCAGAGCTTCGACGCGGTCGCCGATGCGCTGCGGCGCGCCGGCATCCCGGATCTCGAGCCGGGCTACCTCGGGATCGACGCGGCGATGCTGCGCGCCGGACTGCGCTACGGCGGGCGGCTGCGCGCGCGCTACACGGTGGTCGACTTCCTCGAGGGCCAGGGCGTGCTCGAGGAGGCGCTCGACTCCGCGCTGTAGCCGCTACCAGCGCCCGTGGACGTGCTCGCGGATCAGCCGGTCGTAGACCTCCGCGACACCCTCGAGCTGGTCGGGGCGCAGCGGCGCGCAGCGCGGCGGCGGCGACGTTCTGGCGCACCTGCTCGACGTTGCGCGCGCCGGGGATCACGGTGCTGACGCCCGGCTGGTCGATCACCCAGCGCAGCGCGAACTGGGCGAGCGTCGTCCCGGGGTCGAGCAGCTGCTTGAGCTCACGCGCCGCGGCCAGCCCCGTCTCGTATGGCACGCCCGCGAACGTCTCGCCGACGTCGAACGCCTCGCCGTGGCGGTTGTAGCTGCGATGGTCCTCGGGCGCGAACGTCGTGTGCTCGTCGTAGCGCCCCGAGAGCAGACCGGAGGCGAGCGGCACGCGCGCGATGATCCCGACGCCGGCTTCGCGCGCCGCGGGCAGCACCTGCTCGAGCGGCTTCAGCCGAAAGCAGTTGAGGATGATCTGCACGCTCGCCACGCGCGGCCGCGCGATCGCGCGCAGCGCCTGGGCGCAGGTCTCGACCGAGACGCCGTAGGCGCCGATGTGGCCGTCCTCGACGAGCTCGTCGAGCGCTTCGAAGGCGGCGTCGTCCTCGTAGACCTCGTCGGGCGGGCAGTGCAGCTGCACGAGGTCGATCCGCTCGACCCCGAGGTTCGCGCGCGAGCGCGCGTTCCAGGCGCGGAACGCCTCGCGGTTGTAGTTCTCCGGCAGCTGCTCGACGCGCCGGCCCATCTTCGTCGCGACGAGGATCTCCGGGTGACGCGCATGCAGCTCGCCGCAGAACTGCTCGCTGCGGCCGTCGCCGTAGACGTCGGCGGTGTCGAAGAAGGTGACCCCGGCGTCGACGGCCGCGTCGAGCACGGCGTGCGCCGCCTGCGGCGTGACCGTGCCCCAATCGGCGCCGAGCTGCCAGGTGCCGAGACCGACGACGCTGACGCTGCGGGCGAGTCGCTCGATGCGGCGCTGCTCCATCGGGTCGCATCCTCGCAGGTCGCAGCGCGACGATGCCGTCCGCCGAGCGCCGACCGAGCAGCTCTACGCGAGCAGCGCGCGGAGCTCGCGCGGGCCGCTCGACGACGACGTCGGCGCCGCGCAGCTCGTCGCGGTCGCCGATGCCCCAGGTGACGCCGATCACGCGCAGGCCGCAGGCGCGCGCGGCCTCGACGTCGTAGAAGCGGTCGCCGACGACGACGGCGTCGCGCGCGCCGAGCGCCCGCTGCGCGCGCGCGACGGTCTCGCGCCTTCGGCTCGGCGAGCTCCGGCGCGCTGACGACCGCGAACTCGAGCCCGAAGTGCTCGAGCAGCGGCGCGACGAACTCGCGCTCCTTGGAGGTCGCGAGCGCGAGCGGCAGCGTCAGGCTGCGCAGCAGCTCGGGCATCCCGTCGATGAGCCGCGTCTGCTCGAGATACACGCGCGCGAAGATGTCGTGGTAGGTGGCGACGCACGCCGCGACGATCTCGCGAGTCCTCGGCGGCGCCGGTCAGCTCGGCGAACGCGCTCAACGCCGGCGGGCCGATGAAGCGCGCGATCTCGGCGGCGCTGCGCGGCGCGAAGCCGTGCGCGAGGAGCGCGCCGTTGATGGCCGTCTCGACCGGCGCGCAGCGAGTCGATGATGACGCCGTCGAAGTCGAAGATCGCGGCGTCGGCGGGCGGCGTCAGCGGCATGCGCGCAGCGCCGGGTAGAGGGCGCGGAAGCGCTCGCGCGCGGCGCGGTAGGGCGCGATCCACTCGGGCACCGGCTCGATCAGCTCGCGCGGGCGCACCGTCGCCGCGACCGCCGCCGGGACGTCCGGCCAGACGCCGCCGGCGACGCCGCCGAGCAGCGCGGCGCCGAACGCGGCCGCGTCCTCGACCGCGACCCGCTCGAGCGGCAGCTCGAGCACCGAGGCGACGATCCGCAGCCACTCCTCGCTGCGCGCGCCGCCGCCCGAGACGCGCCCGAGCGCCGGCCGCCCGCCGAGCTCGCAGATCAGGTCGAGCGAGTCGCGCAGGCCGAAGGCGACGCCCTCGAGCAGCGCGCGCACGAGCGCGCCGCGGTCGTGGCGCAGGCTGAGGCCCGCGTAGGCGCCGCGCGCGTCGGGGTCGGCGTGCGGGCGTGCGCTCGCCGGCGAGATAGGGCAGGAACAGTGAGCCCCTCGGTGCGTCGGCGCCCAGGCGCTCGCCTCGGCGGTGAGCACGTCGTAGTCGGCGCCGAGGATCGCCTGCAGCCAGCGCAGCGAGCCCGCCGCCGAGAGCATCACGCCCATCGCGTGCCAGGTGCCCGGAACCGCGTGGCAGAAGGCGTGCACGCGCGCCTGCGGGTCGGCGGCGTAGCGCTCGAGCGCGGCGAACACGACGCCGGAGGTCCCGAGCACGACCGACACGGGTCCCGGGCGATCGACGCCGACGCCGAGCGCGCCGGCGGCCTGGTCGCCGGCGCCCGCGGCGACCGGCACGCCGTCGGCGGTCGCGCCGCTCACCTGCGGGCTCTCGAGCACGCGCGGCAGCCACGCGGGCTCGAGCGCGAGCGCGTCGAGCATCTCCTCGCTCCAGCGCCGCTCGGCGACGTCCAGCAGCAGCGTCCCGGAGGCGTCGGCGACGTCGGTCGCGTGCTCGCCGCAGAGGCGCAGCCGGACGTAGTCCTTCGGCAGCGCGATGCGCGCGATGCGCGCGAACACGTCCGGCTCGTGGTGCCGCAGCCAGAGCAGTTTCGGCGCCGTGAAGCCGGGCAGCGCGCGGTTGCCCGTCAGCGCGATCAGCCGCTGCGAGCCCGAGCGTCGCCTCGATCTCGCTGCACTCCGCGGCGGTGCGCTGGTCGTTCCAGAGGATCGCCGGCCGCAGCACGCGGTCATCGGAGTCGAGCGCCACCAGGCCGTGCATCTGTCCGGAGAGCCCGATGCCCTGCGGCGGGCCGGCGGCCGCGCGCAACCGCGCGAGCACCGCCTCGCGCCGCCCGCCACCAGTCCTCCGGATCCTGCTCGGCCCAGCCGGGGCGAGGCGTCGACAGCGGATAGCCGGCCTCCGCGGCCGCGACGCACGCCGCCGTCGGCGTCGAGCGCGAGCCCCTTGACGCCGCTGGTGCCGACGTCCAGCCCGAATACGCTCACGTGCGGTGCGCGGAGCGTCGCCGCCGCTCACGCGCCGAGGGCGGCGTAGACGAGCTCGTAGGCGGCCACGGCGTCCTTGCGCGACTGCGCCTCGCGCAGCGCCTCGTCGTCGATCCGCGCCGCGATCGAGTCGATGAAGTTCCACTGGATCACCGAGCGCTTGACCGCCCCGACCTGATCCTCGGTGTAGGGATAGAGGTCGAGGCCGAGGCGTTCGCCGTTCGCGCCGTAGCCGCAGCGGCGCAGCTCGAGCGCCAGCTCGACGGTCTCCATGAACGCGGTCGCGCCGACCATGTTGTCGTCGTCGAACGTGCCCCAGCCGGAGTTCCCGTGCTGGTGGCCGAGCAGTCCCTCGGAGTGGAGCAGCGCGGCGTACTCGGGCAGGTGCTCGTCGTTCATCAGCAGGTGCTGCCAGTCCATGTTGATCTGGACGTTGTCGAGCCCCTCGGCGCGCAGCTTGTTGGCGACGTAGATCGTCATCCCCATGTTGCGCATCAGGATCTTCATCGCCGGCTCGGAGTTCTTGTGCTCGAGGAACAGCTTGACCCCGTGGCGCTTGCAGATCTCGGCGGCCTCGCCGATGCCCTCGATCAGCCAGTGCCACGAGTCCACGTAGGGCGTCTGGAACGGGTAGTTGTAGCCCTCGATCCCGGGCCAGATGATCATGTTCGCGCCGAGCGAGCCGGCGAACTCCGCGCCCTCGCACACGATCCGCCGCGCCTCCGCGCGGACGTGCTCGTCGGGGTTGACGAGGCCGCCGCGCCCGAAGCGCGGGTCGAGGTGCAGGCCGCCGGCGATGCAGTAGATGTCGTGGTCGCCGAGCGCCGCCTGGACGTCGCTGATGTTCTCGTGCGAGAGCTCCTGCGGGTAGTGGAACTCGTAGCCGTCGATCAGGTCGCCGAGGCCCTCGACCGCGCGGTGCACCTTCTCGGCGACCGGTTCGGCGTCGTAGGCGTGCGCCGGCTGGTAGCCGCCGGGAACGAAGCGCGTGATCATCGGGCCGAACGCCCAGATGCCGAGACTCGTCTTCATCGTTCTACCTCCGTCGGTTCGTTGGCTTCGGCGCTCGCGTAGAGCGCGGCGATCGCGCGCGCCTGCGCGACCGCGTCCTCGCGTCCGTAGCGCGGCGGGCGCTCGCCGGCGACGGCCGCGGCGAAATCCTCGAGCTCGCACGCGTACGGGTTCGAGCGGCTCGATCGCGATGCGCTCGCACCGAGCCGTCGGCGCGGCGCAGCTCGATCGCGGGGCTCCGCGAATGCCATGGATCGTCGAGCCAGAGGACGCCGTGCGTGCCCGTCACCTCGAGCTCGTCGCGCGCCGCCAGATCGAGGCCGCAGTCGATCGTCGCGAGCACGTCGCCGGGGAAGCGCAGCAGCCCGGTGAGGCGCACGTCGACGCCGTCGCCGCCCCGCACCTGCTGGGCGCTGACGCGCGAGCGGCTCGCCGGCGAGCAGCCGCGCGGCGCTGACGCAGTAGCAGCCGACGTCCATCAGCGCGCCGCCGTCGAGCGCCGCCTGCAGGCGCACGTCGCCGGCGCGCTCGAGCAGGAACGAGAACGACGCCCGGATCAGGCGCAGCTCGCCGATCTCGCTCGAGCAGCTCGACGAGCCGGCGCGCCTGCGGGTGGTGGCGCCACATGAACGCCTCGGCGAGCACGAGGCCGCCGCGCTCGGCGGCGTCGAACGCGCGCGCGACGTCGTCGGGGTGACGCGACAGCGGCTTCTCGCAGAGCACGTGCCGGCCGGCTTCGCAGCGCGCGCAGCGACCACTCGACGTGGAGCGAGTTCGGCAGCGCGACGTAGACCGCCTCGACGTCCGGATCGGCGAGCAGCGCCTCGTAGGAGCCGTGCGCGCGCGGAACGCCGAGCGCCTGCGCCTGGGCCTCGGCGCGCGCGCGGTCGCGCGAGCCGATCGCGACGACCTCGACGCCGCGCGCCTGGCGCGCCCCCGCGACGAGCAGCTCGTTGATCCGCGCCGTCGAGAGCAGGCCGAGCCTCATGGGAGGTCCATCTTATTGCGCTGCTCGCGCCGGAGCGCGCGGTTGCGGTGACGGGCGGGCGCTACACTCGGCACTCGGCATCTGGTACTCGGCATCTGGTACTCGGCAACAAGTGTGAGGTTGGGATGGCCGCATCTCCGGTAGGTCGCCGCGGTGCGGCGTTTCGCATGGGCGCACTGCCGATCGCGGCGCTGGGCACCGTGATCCTGGTGGTGGTCCTGGCGGTGGGAACCTACTTCTACGACCACTCGCGTCGGGACGTGATCGCAAACGGCGTGCGCATCGATGGGGTGGCGGTGGGCGGACTGCACGAGGCGGCGGCGCGCACGAAGCTCGAACGCGAGCTCCTCGTACGCTTGAACCAGCCGGTGACCGTGCGGTCCGGCTCTCGCGCGTGGACGCTGGGCGCGCGCCAGGCGCACCTGAGCGTGGATGTCACGAACATGCTCGAACAGGCCGTGAGCGCGAGCCGCGAAGGCTCGATCGTGACGCGCACGGTGCGCTGGCTGTTCGGAGGCAGCGTCAATCGCAACATGGCGCTGGTCGTCAGCTACTCCCACCGTGCGGTGCGCGAGCTGACGGCCGAAGGTGCGCGCGGGCGTCAACCGTCCGGCGCGCGACGCGACGGTGCAACCGAGCGCGAGCGGACTCGCCGAGCGTACCGGGGCAGGCGGGCCTGGCCGTCGACAACACGAAGCTCGGCGCGCGCATCGAGGCGGCGCTGGTCGGCGCCACGCCCACCCGCTCGGTACACGTGCCCACGCGCAAGCTCAAGCCGGCCGTGACGACCGCGCAGCTGGCGGCCAGATACCCGGCCTACATCGTGATCGACCGCGCGGACTTCACGCCTGCGCTTCTACGAACACCTCAAACTCGCGAAAACGTACGAAATCGCGGTCGGCATGGAAGGGCTGGAAACGCCCGCCGGCCTGCACCACATCGAATGGAAGCAGGTGGACCCGCCGTGGTATGTGCCGAAAAAAGCGTGGGCGGGCGCGCTCGCGGGCACGGTCGTGCCGCCGGGACCGGCGGATCCGCTGAAGGCGCGCTTCATGTCCTTCGAAGGCGGTGCGGGCATCCACGGCATCGATCCGAGCGAGTACTCCTCGATCGGCCACGACGCCTCGCACGGCTGCGTGCGCATGCGCATCCCGGACGTGATCGACCTCTACAGCCACACGCCGGTGGGCACCCCGGTCTACATCATCTAGGCGCCGCTGGGGCGCCCGGGGCCTCGGGCGCGGTCAGGCGCCGGGCGGGCGGCGGGACTCCATGTATTTCTGGTTCTGCCGGCGCTCGCCGCGGATCTGGATCGCGACGTAGATCAGGATCACGTTGACGATCACGCCGATCCCCCCGAAGGTGATGATCAGGCCGACGGTCTTGCGAGCGCTTCGCGGTCGCGAGGAGCATCGCGCGGAGCCTAGCAACGCGCGCGGCGCGTCGCGTGTCGTAGCCTTGGAGCGGACCGTCGCCGATCGCAGACCGGCGCACGTAGCACCTGGAGAGGTGCCGGAGCGGTTGAACGGGCGCGACTGGAAATCGCGTAACGGGGGAAACCTCGTTCGAGGGTTCGAATCCCTCCCTCTCCGTTTCCCGTCGGATGGCGTCTTGGATCCCTGCACGTCAACGTTGCAGCGAGCCTTTACGATATGGTAAAGGAATGCCGCGGATATCCAGCAAGCACCAGATCACGTTCCCTGTGGAGGCGTTGGATCGCGCCGGTCTGAAAAGCGGCGACGAGGTGGCGATCGAAGCCGAGGGCGCCGATCGCATCGTGGTTCGCCGCGTCGGCAAGGACGCCAAAGCCGCGCTGGGCGTGTTCGACGGCCTGTATGAGCCCGGCTACCTGGAGCGGCTGCGCTCCGGGGAGCGAGCGTGAGCGGCTGCGTGCTCGACACAGACGTCGTGATCGCGGCGCTGGATCGCCGCGATGCGCACCACGCCGACGCGGCCAGGGCGCTCACCAGGATGATCGCGGCCGGGACCCCCTGTTGCTGTCGCTCGTCAACTATGCCGAGACGCTCGTCAGGCCAGCCGAGGAAGAGGACCTCTGCAGGCCGCCGTGGACGCCCTGAGCGCGCTGGGCATCGAACTGATCGCTCCCACGCCCGCGATCGCGCTCGACGCCGCGCGCCATCGCGCCCTGAACATCAGCCTCGCGGACGGCTTCGCGCTCGCCACAGCCCAAGCGCGATCCGCAACCCTCGCCACCTTCGATCGCCGAGTTCGCCGGGCGCTGCCGAAGTAGGGTTGAGCTGGCCTCGCAGATGGGCTGAGCCGCCATCCTGGCCAGCTCTTCGGCTTCTTCAGCGCTTCAGCTCTTCAGCTCTTCAGCGCTTCGACAGCCAGCAGCCCTCGGACTGACAGCACAGATCGCTGAGCTCTTCGGTCTTCTCGGCGACGGCGAGATACAGGCGTTCCCGATCGTCACGTCCCGGGCGGAGTGGAGAAACCGAAGGCGCCCGGTAGACTAGGCCGCTCTGCGCCCGTAGCTCAGTTGGATAGAGCGTCGGTCTACGGAACCGAAGGTCACAGGTTCGAATCCTGTCGGGCGCGTCGGAAGAGACCTGGAATTGCCAGGGTTTGCTGAAATACGTGACGGGGCTGGTCCCGGTTTTTGGTCCCGAAATGGGACAGGCGTATTCGAACTCGTCGTGTGATCGCGTCCACGTTCGGCGGGTCCTGGTGGCCCTTCTCCAAGCGTTGCACCGGCAGGTTAGCTTTCTCTTTCCGGCCGTTTCGGAATGAAAGTGGTATGGTGGGCGGATGACCAAGCGCGAGCATCGAGAGTGGTGGCCAGCTTCGTCACGCTGGACGACATGATCACGCGTGCCAGCAACGCGCTTTCCAATGGCGACATTGCGGTGGTCGAGCGTGAGCTCGGGCAGGCGAAGCGAAGGGTCTGCGGGATGCCCCCGCTCTTACCGTGCCAGAGGCGGCAGAGGAGTTGGGCGTGAGTCGTCCGACGGTGCGTAGTTGGATCGCCAAGGGCCTCCTGAATGTCGTCGCGGACACTTCGCCTGCAGCGTGTGAGGTTCTCAAGCGTTCAGCAGCTCAAGGAGCGCTTGAGCAGATTGCGGCCCTGGCTGGGGATGAGCGTCGGTTCTCGCAGCTACTGCGGGAGGCGGCTGACCAGCGGGCCCTAGAGCGGCCGGGAGCGCGGGAAGGTTGCAAGACGCTTTGGCCGGCGACACCGTGGATCTCTCGATCGGATAGGTGAAGGGGCGGTCAGCGTCACCGTCGCGCGGCGCTGCGACCAACGCGTCGAGCATGCGCGGCGAGGCCGAAGCGCTTCGATCGTGTCGTTAGAACTCCGCCATCGTGGGTGCGAGGCAGGTGGAATCCGTATGCGCACCGACACGGGTGCAGATCACCGGATATGCGAGAGGCGCTTCTACGGCGCCTGGCGGATGCACTTGGTTTTCGGAGATGAAGAGAACATCGTGATCTCATGGGTGGGCGAGCGCAGCCGAGGACGAGGATGTTCATACGGAAGGCGCGCAAGGCATCTCCCGTCTCAGCGGCATCGGTCGTGCTCGTGACGAGCAGCCCAAATGCTGCGACGATCTGGCAGATCCACCGGCAGACCCAGATTTGGTTGATCTCGTCAATCAGATCCGGCCCAGGTTCCGGCAGCGTCGATAGTTACGGGCGTCTGTTGCAGGAGGGCGTAGCCCAGGGCTTCATCACCTGGCTCACGGATCGCCCCGGACGGCCCGGACGCCACGGGCGCCTCTCCGATCGCTCGATCGAAAATGCGCTCACGCCGCTTCGCATGTCTCTGAATGCGGCCGCCAGGAGGGACTCGTCAAGAGCCACGTTGCGCAGTCTCTGGTGCTTTCCAGATGTCGCGACGGGCGACGCTGGGACGTCAGCGAGTCGAGGACCTCGACCGATGCCTGCTGCTTGACGAGGACCGGGCCTAGCTCACAGCCGCGAGCGGTGGGGTGAGCGCTTCCGCAACGCCGGCGGGAGCGAGCATGAGCAGATCGTCAGTTGGACACGTTCCTGGC
>CAVYDP010000004.1:0-731850 GCA_963767405.1 uncultured Solirubrobacteraceae bacterium
GCCTGGATCCACCGCGTTGATGGGTGGGTTCCGTCCGGTGGCGTCTCTTAAGTGACCTCCTGAGCAGGGCTTTTTCAGGCTGTGTGCGGCAGCCGGGGCCCGGCGTCAGGAGGTCACTTGATGGTGCAGGATGACGAGCCGGTCGGACTGGACGGCGTGCGGGTCGTCTTTGACGATGATCGGGTGGTCTCGGATGCCGGGATCGCGCTGGTCGCGACGCTCGCTGGGCGGCTGGGGATCGAGCGGCTGGTCGGCCGGTTCGTGCGTCTTCGCCGCGATCGTCCGGGCGCGGCGAACGCGGGCCGGAAGGTGATGGCGCTGATCTTCGCGATGCTGCTGGGCGCCGACTGCATCGATGACTGTGAGGTGCTGCGCGCGGGGCGCACGCGCCGGCTTTTGGGTGGCTGGCTGCCGGCGCCCTCGACGCTGGGGACGTTCCTGCGGGCGTTCACCTTCGGGCATGTGCGCCAGCTCGACCGCGTGCTCGCAGAGACGCTGACACGTGCATGGCGGGCGGGTGCCGGCCCGGGCGAGGAGCGGCTGGTGGTCGACGTCGACAGCTTCGTCGGCGAGGTCCACGGCTATCGAGAAGGAGGGTGTCGGTTTCGGGTACACCAAACGGCGCGGGTATCACCCGATGCTCGCCTCGCGGGCCGGACACCGGCGAGGTGCTGCACGTGCGGCTGCGCAAGGGGCAGGCGGCCAGCCCGCGCGGGGTGCTGCGCTTCGCCGAGGAGCTGATCGCCCGCGTCGCGCGCGCCGGCGCCAGCGGCGAGAAGCTGCTGCGAGCCGACTCGGCGTTCTGGAACAACAAGCTGATCGCCCGCCTGGAGAAGGCGGGCTGGGCCTACTCGATCAGCGTGCGCCTGCAGTTCTGGGTCAAGGACGCGGTCGCCGAGATCCCCGAGTCGGCGTGGCAGCCGCTCGAGGACTACCCCGAGGACGGGGAGGCGCAGATCGCCGAGACGACCGTCGACGGCAAGCGGCTGATCGTCCGTCGCACCCGGCTGGTCGGCCCCCAGGCCGAGCTGTGGCCGGACTGGCGGTACTTCCCGTTCATCACCAACCGCAGCGACGCGCTCGAGGTGGTCGAGGCCGAGCACCGCCAGCACGCCGTCGTGGAGCTCACGATCCGCGACCTGAAAGACCAAGCGCTCGCGCACTTCCCCTCCGGCAACTTCAACGCCAACAGCGCCTGGACGGTGATCGCCTGCCTGGCGCACAACCTGCTGCGCTGGAGCACGCTGATCGGCCTGCCCGGCGAGACCGTCCGCGCCGCCCGCACCCTGCGCCGCCGGCTGCTTCAGATGCCCGGCCGGCTGACGCGCACCGCCCGCCAATGGACACTTCACCTTCCTGCCCGCTGGCCCTGGCAAGGCGACTTCACCCGAGCGCTCGCGCGAATACGAGCGCTACCCGCGGCGAGCTGAAAGCGCCCAGCCGGCAAGACCACCACTCACACCGCCGCCGACCCCGGCGATCTGACCATGCCAAGAAACACCCCGCGGACGCCTCCGAAGGGACGTCGGACGCCCCTCACGCTGCCAAACACCGGACCGAGCACCCGAGAACGCCACCGACACCACCAAACCCGCCCACCCAGCAGCCAATGCGGTGGATCCAGGCTAAGAGATCGGTGCTGGAGGGCTCGCACATGAGGACGAGGATCACCGTGACGCGAGCCGACTCCAAGATATATCGGAACCGAGGTAGCGATGCGGCCGTATGGGTCATCGTTGCCTTTGCGGCGCTTTACTTCCTGACGCGTGTCATCAACGACATCGACCAGCATGAACAGGTGGACTGGTCGTTTTCGACGGTCTGCTGACGATCGCGTTCGCGATTCCCGCTGTTCGGTATCCGTGGCACCGTGTGATCGCTCGTCCGGAGAGGCTGGTGATTCGAAATATTACGAGGACGCACTCAGTGGCCTGGGACGATGTGGTGGAGTTCCAGCTTACTCGGCATGACCCGTGGCCCCGAGTCGGCGTTGCCGTCCTTCGGACTGGCCAGCGCATTCCGATGACTGCGTTGCAAGCTGCGCGCGTTACGCGGGTTGCAGAGCGGGCGATCAGTGATCTCCGTCAAGAGCTTCAAAAGCGGGCGGTGGCCGGCGCGGCGGCCTCGCCGGCAAGGGTCCCCCGCCCGGCACGGAGCGAGACCCTGGAGTAGAAGGGCGCCTCCGCGCGTTGGGCCTCGGTCGCACTTGCCGCAGCGTCACTGCTCACCTTGGCGCGGCGTCAAATGGCACTTGTGCGACACGGCGCGATGCGCTAGCGGGTGCCGCAGACGCACGACCCGCACTCGTGGAGTCACGTGGCGTGACGCCGATGAGGGCTCAAAGCTCGACCCCGCGTCGACGCTGGCCGTTAGCCCCATCCCGCATCAAGGACGTGGCAGACCAGCCACGTCCTCTTGCGCAGACCGCGCCCGCCCCGAGCCGTGCCGTGCCCACTCAAGCCGCGACGACCGACCCGGCGATCTCCGGCTCGCTCAGATAGCACGCTGGGTCTGGGGCAAGGGGGTCGCCGGTGGCACTTTCGGCCCGTACCCTGAGACCGCCGTTGCACATGCCAAAGAAGGTACAGCTCGCGCAGCGGCCGCCGATGGGACGGGGACGGAGCCGGTAAGGGGCAAGCGCGGGATTCTCGTCATGCCAGATCTCGGCAAACGGCTGGCGCCGCACGTCGCCCACCGTCGTGGACCACGAGAACTGGTCGGGGTGGACCAGGCCCTGTGGGTCGATGCAGGCGATCGCGATACCGGACTGATTGCCGCCGTTCCATCGCAGCATCCGCTCGACATCGGCGGCACGGGCTGGCTGGGTACTCCGGATGCGCATGAGCAGCAGCGCGCTGTCCACGGGGTTATCGACGGTCAACACCTCAAGCGGCGAGCCGCTCTCACCAAGCGCTTCGACGCGGTCAAAGACCTCCTCGACCGCCTCGCGCGTCTGGTCCGGGCGGAGGTCGTGACGGCGAATCCGGCCGCCACGGCCAGCGTACGCGAGGTGGTAGATGCACAGCCGCTCCACGCCGAGCTCCTGCGCCAGATCGAAGATTGGCCCGAGGTGCTCGCGGTTCAGCCCATGGAGCGTGAAGCGGATGCCGGTGCGCAGGCCGGTGCCCTGCGCTGCGCGGATGCCCGCGATTGCTTCCTCGAAGGCGTGCTGCTTGCCCCGCAATTTGTCATGCGCGGGGCCGATCGCGTCGAGACTTACGCCTACGTAGGAGAAGCCCGCGGCGGCGACACGCTCGGCCGTCCTGCCGTCGATGAGCGTGCCGTTCGTGGACAGGACCGTGCGCATCCCCAGTGCTTGTGCGTGCGACGCCAGCTCGAACACATCGGAGCGCATCAGCGGCTCGCCGCCGGAGAGCAGCACGGTGGGCACGCCGAAGTCCGCGAGGTCGGCGAGCATCCGCTCGCCCTCCTGGAAGCTGAGCTCACCGGGGTAGTCGTGATTCTGCGAGCTCGAGTAGCAATGCAGGCAGTGCAGGTTGCAACGCCGGGATACGTTCCACACCACGACCGGCTTCTTGTCCGCGGTGAAGTGCAGGAGATGGGCTGGGCTGCGCGCCGTCGAGCGCCCGTAGCGCAGGGCATCTCCGGGCTCGATCTCTCCGTTTAGCAGCCGGCTCACACTGAGCATGGTTAGGGTCCCTCCTGCCGGCGGGCGGCGGTCAAAGGTCTCTCCTCACGGCGGTCGCCTGTCGGAGCGTACGGGCAGCTAGGGTCTTCGGCAAACACGTCTCCGGTCACGGCATAGGCACGCGCCCGGCTGCCGCCGCACACCTCGCGAAACTCGCAGTCCCCGCACTTGCCCTTCAGGTTTGCGGGATCGCGCAGCGCGCGAAACAGCGGTGCCCGCCGGTAGATCGTGACCGGGTCCTCCTGTCGCACGCTCCCAGCCGAGAGCGGGAGAAAGCCCGAGGGCATGACCTCGCCGTGGTGGGAGACGAACATGAATCCGCGACCGTCGTTGACTCCCTTTGGAGGCCGCGCAAGACCGTCGCCGAAATGATACCCGGCGCCAGGCATGGTGCCGCCGCTTTGCATGGCGATGCGCCGGTACTGCGGCGCTGCGGTCGCCTTGATGTCGTAGGGCGCCGTGTGCGTGAGCTCGTGGAGCCACCCCAGCACGCGCTCGTGGCCGGCCGCATCGAGCATCTCGAGGTCCCTGCCACGACCGGTCGGCACGAGGAAGAAGACCGACCACTGGACGATGCCCCACTCGGTCAGCATCGCGGCCATACGCTCGAGCTGGTCGACGTTCTGTGCGCATACCGTGGTGTTGATCTGCAGCGGCAGCCCCTCAGCGGCCGCATTGGCCATGCCGGCACGCGTGCGCGCAAAGGAGCCGGGGAAGCCGCGGAAGCGGTCGTGCACCTCGGGCTCGTAGGCGTCGACGCTGAAAGCCACCCGGCGTACGCCCGCCTCGCGCGCCCGCGCCATCCGCGGGCGCGTGGGCAACGCGGTGGCGGTCGGGGTGAGCGCGAGCCGCAGGCCCCGCTCGGTCGCGTGGCGGGCGATCTCGAAGAGGTCGCGGCGCATCAGCGGATCGCCGCCGGTGAGCACCAGGATCGGATGCGTTCCGAAGCCGGCGAGCTGATCGATCAGGCGTAGGGCCTCCTGGGTGTCGAGCTCCTGTGGGTCGCGGCGCGGTTGTGCCTCCGCGCGGCAGTGCTGGCACGCATACGCGCACGCCCGCGTAAGCTCCCAGGCGATCGTGAACGGTGCGTTGTCGAAGTCGAGCGCCTTCAGGAGGTTGTCGCGCTCCGTGCGCGCCGCACGCGCGGAGGGATCCAGATGCATGGCAGGCTCGGAATGCTCAGCTGGGTCGACGTTCAGCGCCACGTCATTGACCGTAGGCGCTCGTCACCCTTATTCGCAACGCGGCGTCCTACTGAAAGCGCTCCGTAGAAGAGCCCATCGCCGGTACGTCTTTGTGGATGGCTCCTTGAGCGACATGCCGCACGATCCGGCCAACGGAGCCGTCTCCGACAACTCTTTAAGTAAGAGGCCGGGCGCGTCACACGCCCGCGTGCGCGTGCTCCCATGAGCGAAGATCGTCCGTGAAGTACCGCAGGCGGATCTTCTTGAACTCCGTGGTGGAGTACAGGACGGCGCACTCATCGATCCCCGTCTGCTCTGCGATCGCCGCCAACACGGCCTCGCACTCGGCTTGCGAGCGACCGTGCGCCATCGTGAAGATGGAGTACGGCCAGTCCTCGTAGGTGGGCCGCTCATAGCAGTGGGAGATACCGCGGAAGGCGGCCATCTGCGGTCCCAGCTCCATGATCCGCTGCGCCGGCACCTTCCACACCCCCATGCCGTTGGCTGAGAAGCCCGCCCGGCGGTGGGAGAGGATCGCCGCCACCCTCCGCAGGAGCCCGCGCTCGCGCATGCCCTGCATGTGCTCGAGCAGATCGTCAGTGCTCATCGAAAGCCGCGCCGCCGCGGGGGCGTATGGCTCCGCGGTCACCGGCATCTCCCCCTGCGTGGCGCGGATCACCGCCACGTCCAGCTCGTCGTAGGGGACTAGCTCGGGTTCCCTGGGCTCCTGCACAGCCCCCGGCCTAGCGAGCGCCTCCGTGCCGCCCTCCATCTCCAGTTCCATGCGTATCTTGAACACCCGCAGCGTAGGCAGCTTCCGTATCGCGATCGCCCCTGTCAGCTCCGTCAGGACCTCCAGCGTGCCATCCAGGCCGAGCGCCGAGTTCGGCGCCACGGCGATCGTGAACCACATGTTCAGCTCGTGGTTACGCAGGTAGTTGTGGGAGACCCCGGGATGGGAGCTGACGATCTCGGCTGCCCGCGAGGTCTGCTCGTGGCCCACCTTGGCAGCCACCAACATTGAGGCGTAGCCAAGCGCGCGCGTGTCGTAGATCGGCGTGACCTGGCGGATGATTTGCCGCTTCAGGAGACGCTGCGCGCGCTCCAGGGCATCTCGCTCGGTGATCTGCGCCGCGTCTGCCACCGCAGCATAGGGACGGGGCGCGAGGGGAAACTGGCGCTGCATGAGGTTGAGCAGCCTGCGATCGAGCTCATCGAGTACTACCGCTGTTTCGGCGGCCATCAGGTCCCCCGTTCAGCCAGTGGGCCGGCGGAGGGCAATCTCTCGCACACAAGCCCCCGTAGAGCAGCCGAGGAACTTGAGCGGAGCGTGCGCGGCTGGGGAAAGGCCATCGGCCCAGGATATCTATGACCGCACATTTGGAACCGTCATGATGATGCGGCGAGCGGCGGGCCTCCGATACTGTGGCATCGTGCTCAGCCTCATCCACAGGCCTCGCAGCGCGCAGAATCGGCATAGGCATGGTTACTCACAGTGCAGGTAGCCAGGTTCCGCGTGCAGCGTGGAAGCGCCTGTTCGCGTGCACTGGCGCAGCGGCGCTGTTGCAGCTTGACGGCACGCTGATCACGGTCGCGCTGCCCTCCGTTGCGCACAGCCTTCGCGTGAGCAGCGCCTCGACCTCGATCGTGCTGAGCGCGTACTTCGGGGCGTACGCGCTGACGCTGCTCCCAGGCGGCGCGCTCGTGGACCGCCTCGGAGCGCGCCGCCTCGCACTTTGCGGGCTCGGCGTCTTTGCACTCGGCGCAGCCGCGGGCGCGCTGGCCACAAGCATCGGCGTGCTGGTAGCCACACGCGTCGGGCCGGTGAGGCCTCTGCGTCGGTGTCGCCTCAGGGTTTTCTCGCCGCCCGACCACTAGGATATGCGCTGGACGGCATAGCTCGCATAGCCAGCATCTTCGGTGTCGATGTCCACGACTACCCAAGGAGCGAAGGTGGACCTCCCAGAAGGCACGGAAGCGGCAGCTGGCACGGATGCGGCAGCTGCCCGTGGTATGAGGCGACAGAGAATCGGGACCGGCACTGGGCAGGTGACTCTTCGTCACCTGAAGATCGTCGGCGTCGTCCTGCCAGTGCTCTTCATCGTGGCGCTCGAGCTGATCCGCTTCAGCATCCTCGAGAAGGGCTTCGCCGACTACAGCCCTCACATCGTCCTTGCGGCGTTTACTGTCGTCGGCGTCATCGCCTTCTCATTCGTCATGTTCCACTTCATCGCCCGCGCTCAGGCCGAGACGGCCCAGGTGGTCACGGACCTGCGGCGAAGGCAGCGAGAGGGCCACGCCTTCTACGACGTGCTGCTTCGGATCTCCAACCAGGACCCCCTCGCGGACATCCTCGCGGCTGTCGCCCGACACGCCCGCGACCTGTTGGCGAGCGACCACGCGGCCGTCTGCCTCAACGACGCCACGACCCGGTCCGTCCACCTCGACCCAACGCTGGCGGGGGCGGCCTCCCTGCAGGACGGAGTGTGCATTCTGCCCGACGCCAACGGGTCCTACGACCTCCACGATCTCCGGCACGTGCGCTCCCTGCGCTCATCTCCGGAGCTCAAGGAGAGCATGCAGGTCCAGGTGCAGAGTTCGGACAGAGCGCTCGGCGACCTCTGGATCGGCCGCACCTCGGCCGTCCCCTTCGACGAGCGCGATCGGCAGTTCCTGACGACCTTCTCCGGCTTTGCCTCGATCGCCGTGACCAGCGCCCGAATGCGTGAGAGCGAACGGCAGGGCGCGATCCTCGCCGAGCGGGAGCGGATCGCTCGCGAGCTGCACGACAGCCTCGCGCAGGTCCTCGGAGCCGTGCACCTGCGGCTGCGCGCGCTCGCCTTGCACGAGGACGCCGTCGCGCAGGCGGTTGCGCACGAGCTGATCGAGCTCGCAGACATCTGTGAGGAGGGCTACGGTGACGCGCGCGGGGCGATCCTCGACCTGCACGAGTCGAGCCGCGCCGACCGTAATCTGATCGACAGCCTGCGCGCCTACCTGGACAAGTACAGCAGGCAGTACGGAATCGCGACGTCGCTGGAGGCGAGCCTCAAGCATGACCTGGCGCTCCCCCCGCGCAGCGAGATCCAGATCATCAGAGTCGTCCAGGAGGCGCTCACGAACGTACGCAAGCACTCGGGCGCTGCGGCGGCGACCGTCCGCGTCACCGAGGACAGCGGCACCGTGACCTTCGTCGTCGAGGACGACGGCCGGGGCTTCGACCTGACCGAAGAGCTGCTCGACCGGGGCGGCTTCGGGCTGCGCTCGATGCGCGAGCGCATGGAGCTGATCGGCGGCACGCTGCTGACCGACTCCGCCTCGGGGCGCGGCGCGCGCGTCGTCGCGGAGCTTCCCGACGTTCCCGCGCGAGCGCCGATCCCCTCGATCTAGATGCTGGAGCCGACCGGGCCGATCCGCATCCTGCTCGTCGACGACACGGCCCTCTTCCGCACGGCGATCGCTGAGCTTGTCAACGGGCAGGACGGCTTGGAGGTCGTCGGCGAAGCCGAGAACGGCCTTGAGGCGGTCGAGAAGGCGCGCGCGCTAGAACCCGACGTCGTCGTCATGGACATCGAGATGCCGGTGATGGATGGGGTCCAGGCGACGCGCCTCATCAGGGAACAGATGCCGAACGTCAAGGTCGTCATGCTGACGGTGTCCGAGTCGGATGACCATCTGTTCGACGCGATCCGCTTCGGCGCGCAGGGGTATCTGCTGAAGAACCTCCGCCCACCAGAGTTCTACTCCCTGATCAGGGCGCTGATGCGCAACGAATCCCCCCTCTCACCAGCCATCGCGAAGCGGCTGCTCGGCCAGATCCGCGACGGGGCCACGCTGCCGGTCAAGCTGGCACCATCGTCCGAGACGCCGGCGCTCACGCGGCGCGAGCTGGAGGTCCTGCAGCTCGTGGCGGACGGCCTCAGCAACGCAGAGATCGCCACTCGCCTCTTCATCACCGAGGGAACGGTGAAGAACCACGTCCACAACGCCCTCGAGAAGCTCCAGCTCGAGAACCGCACGCAGGCCGCCGCCTACATCGTCCGCCAGGGCCTCGGACGAAGCGGCGAGACCGTCTGACAGCGCGTCGCCGGCGGCCTCGAGGCCGGTGCCCGCCTGAGGGCGCCCGCCTGTATCTCAAATCCACATATATATGCGCAAATCTACCTCCGGGCGGATTGAGTCGCGCGATTTGCGCCGCGACAATCCCGGTATGCGTGAGCAGACCCTTGATCGTTTGATCCGTTTCGGAATCAAGGCCGTGGTGGTCGGCATCGCCCTCGTGGCGGTCGCCTACTTCCTCGCCCGGCCCCATCCGGGCCCCTCGCTCGTGGAAAGACAGATCGCGGCCGGGGAAAAGGCGGTCCGCAGCAACCCGACCAACATCGGGCTGCGACTGCAGCTCGCCAACGTCTACCGAGCGGCGAAGAAACCGGATGGCGCGCTCGAACAGTACGCCGAGGTCCTCAAGGTCGAATCGAACCAGAGCACGGCGCTGCTCGGGCGTGGCGAAATCCTCGCCGAAAAAGGAGACCTCGCCCCGGCGAGGCAGTCCTACGCGCAGCTCATCGGCAAGACCACGGGAGCGGAATTCGCCCGCGTCAATCCGCAGCTCGAGACCGCCTACTACGGCTTGGGCTCGGTGATGCTCAAACAGAACCAGGCGACGGAAGCCATGCAGGAGGTGCAGAAAGCCCTCAAGATCGAACCGACAGACGCCGACGCCTGGTACTTGCTGGGGACGGCCGCCCTCGAGGCAGGCTCCTACGAACGGGCGGTCAAGGCGCTTCGGCAGGCGGTGCTCTTCGTGCCGACCGGCTGGTGCGAGGCCTACGCGCAGCTTGCGAAGGCCTACGGGGCTCAGCATCGCGTGCCTCAGGCGGAATACGCGAGCGCGATGGTGAAGCTCTGCGAAAAGAAACCGGCCGACGCGGTGGTGAGGCTCAAGCCCCTGGCCTCGGGGCCGGTAGCGGTCGATGCGATGCTCGGGCTCGGGATGGCCGCCGAGGCCGAGTCACGACCTGCGAGCGCGACCCGCTGGTACCGGAAGGTCGTCGCCGCCGATCCCCAGAACTTCAACGCGCGCACCGCCCTGGCCCGGCTCGGCGTCCACACAGGAGGCAACTGAGATGGCACCACAGGACGAGACCTTCTCGCTCGCCCGCGAACCGCTGCTCGATGCCGGCACGAGCGGCACGAGCGGTCTGGCCGGTCAGCTCACGGATGCGGAGCGCAAGCGCCGGCGGCGGAAGATCGCCGTGCTGCTGGCGATCCTCGTGGTGCTCGCCATCATCATCCTCCTCATCATCCGCGCGCTGAGCGGGAAAAGCCCGCTGCCGAGCCTCTCACCCACCCTCCCCCACTACGTCTCCAGCATATACGGGGTCGACGAGCCGATGGGCGTGGCGGTCAGCCCCTCCGGCGACCGGATCTACGTGACTGAAAGCGAAGGGCCCCGTCTCGTGCGGGTCTACAACGGCTCGGGCAACCAGATTGGCACCCTGAAGCCGCCGGGTCGCAATGACGCCTGGCGCCTCCCTGTATACGTGGCGGTCAGCCCGCGGACCGAAGACGTCTACGTCAGCGACCGGCTGCGCGGAGACGTCGAGGTGTATGACCCGAGCGGCAAGTATCTGCGCGCCATGCAACCCGCCGGACACCTTGGGCAGGGCGCGAATCCGCTCGGGCTGGCCTTCGGCCCGGAAGGAGACCTCTACATGACCGACGTCGGCGGGAGCCGGCAGAATCACCGCGTCCTGGTCTTCTCCGGGAGCAGCGAGCAGCCCCTGCGCCAGCTCGGTTCTCGCGGCATGTTCTGGTTCCCCAACGGCCTTGCCGTCGACTCGCGCGGCGACGTCTACGTGGGCGACAGCAACGACGGCCGGCTGGCTATCCTCGACCCGGCCGGCAAGCTCGGCAGCTCGATCCAGCGCGGGGTTGGAGAAGGGGATCTCAACCTGCCGCGCGGCGTGGCGATCGACGGCCACGGCCGGGCCTACGTCGTTGACACGACCGCCCAGACCATCGATGTCTACCGCCTTCCCAAGCAGGTGACGGAAGTGCCGAGCTACATCGGATCGTTCGGCACGGAAGGAATCGGCAATGGACAGTTCCGGTATCCGAACGGGATCGCGATCAACGGCAGCGGGCGGATCTACGTCACCGATCGTGAAAACGGCCGGGTCCAGGTCTGGGAATATTGAGAGTCAGGAGCAGACGCCGATGCGGGCGACGTGGAGGATGAGAGCAGCCGCGGCGCTGTTCCTCACCGCCTACGCGGTATCGCTGTTCCTCGCCGCCCGCGCCTCGGCCGACAACGGGCCACACGTGATGGGCGCGGGACCAGTGGCGGACACCTGCGCGGCCTGCCACAGGGCCCACACCGCCCAGGCCCCCTATCTGCTGAAGGAGCCCGAGACACAGCTCTGCTACACCTGCCACGGCGCCTCGGCGACCGGCGCGAGCACCGATGTGGAGGATGGCGTCGGCTACTCGAACACCCAACGGACCGACGCGCGCGGGGCCCTGCGCGGCGGCGGCTTCAAGTACGCCCTGATCGACTCCGCCTCCCCCTCCGGCCAGCAGAGCGGGGGCTCCAACCCCGACGGCACCGTCCCCGTGCTGGCCGGTGGCGCCCCGGTCACCTCGGCCCACTCGGTCGACTCCTCCAGCCAGGTGGCCTGGGGCAACGGCCCGATCGGCGCCGAAGCGAACTACGGCAAGACCATCTCGCTGCGCTGCGGCTCCTGCCACGACCCGCACGGGAACGGCAACTACCGGCTCCTGAGGCCGATCCCGCTGGAATCCGGCGCGACGAGCGGCGTGACGATCCCCGACGCCGCCACCAAGGCCTACACGACGACCAACTACTGGGAAGTCGAGGATGAAAACGCGCCGGGCTTCATCGCAAACATCTCCGCCTGGTGCGCCACCTGCCACACGCGCGATCTGGCCGGCGCCCACAGCGCCACCACCAACAGCGGCGATGAAGTCTACGCCTACCGGCACCGCACCAACGAGACCTCCCAAGGCTCGCCGACCTGCATCCAGTGCCATGTCGCGCACGGCTCGAACGCGAGCATGGGGACCTACTCGGCGAGCGTCCCCAACCCCGACGGCACCCCCGACCAAGGCACCGCCGCGGGACCCGACAGCCGGCTGCTGCGAATCGACAACAGGGGCGTCTGTCAGATGTGTCACAACAAGTGATCGCGGCCTAGCTCGCCGCGACGAAGGCAACGGAGAACCCAACGTCAGCATCGTGGCCAGCACAAGAGACAAGAAAGCAGGGAGCCTGGCGCTTCTCGCGCTGTGCTGCGCCGTGTCGCTGTTCGCCACCGCCGCCTCGACCTCGGCCGACAACGGACCGCACGTGATGGGGGCCGGCGCCGTCCCGGACACGTGCGCCCTCTGCCATCGTCTCCACACCGCCCAGGCCCCCGATCTGCTCAGAGAGCCACAGACAGAGCTCTGCTACACCTGCCACGGCGCCTCGGCGACCGGCGCCAGCACCGATGTGCAGGACGGCGTCGGCTACTCGAACACCCAACGGACCGGTACCCCCGCCGCCCTGCGCGGCGGCGGCTTCAAGTACGCCCTGATCGACTCCGCCTCCCCCTCCGGCCAGCAGAGCGGGGGCTCCAACCCCGACGGCATCGTCCCCGTGCTGGCCGGTGGCGCCCCGGTCACCTCGGCCCACTCGGTCGACTCATCCAGCCAGGTGGCCTGGGGTAACGGCCCGATCGGCGCCGAAGCGAACTACGGCAAGACCATCTCGCTGCGCTGCGGCTCCTGCCACGACCCGCACGGGAACGGCAACTACCGGCTCCTGAGGCCGATCCCGCTGGAATCCGGCGCGACGAGCGGCGTGACGATCCCCGACGCCGCCACCAAGGCCTACACGACGACCAACTACTGGGAAGTCGAGGATGAAAACGCGCCGGGCTTCATCGCAAACATCTCCGCCTGGTGCGCCACCTGCCACACGCGCTACCTCAGCGACACCTCCTACACCGGCAGCGGCGACGCGGTCTTCACCGATCGTCATATCTCCAACCAGACGACGCAGGGCTCGGCGAGTTGCATCCAGTGCCACGTCGCGCACGGCTCGAACGCGAGCGTCGAAGAAGCCAGCTCGAGCGCCGTCCACAACCCGCGAGGCAGGGCCGGCGTGCCCCAAGGCCCCGGCAGCCGGCTGCTGCGAATCGACAACAAGGGCACCTGCCAGATGTGCCACGCCGAATGACCGCGAAGCGAGCATCGGCGCGCCTGGGCAACTACCGAACGGACTACCGAACGGTATAGAGCCGATGTATCCCCTGGGGCATGCAGCCGGGCTGTGCCGGGCTGCTTCTACCGAAAACATGCCACCCGACGGATTGCGCTCGACTGCGCGGAGCGCGTTAATCGTTTGTCGGTAATGAAAACGCAGGAGCCGGCGTTGGCTCAGGAGGTCGAGAAATGAGACGGCGGGCGCTCTTGATCATCGGTTGCGTGCTGTCGCTGCTTGTCGGTGTCGCCCCGGCTTCGGCGGACAACGGGCCGCATATGAAGGGCGCGGGGCTCGTCCCGGACACCTGCGCGGCCTGCCACCGGGCCCACACCGCTCAGGCCCCCTATCTGCTGAAAGGAATCCCAGGAAGCGCTCTGCTACACCTGCCACGGCTCAGCGGGCACCGGCTCCAACGAGGACGTCGCGGACGGCGTCGGCTATTCGGGCGAAAAACGAGCCACCAAGGTCGGCGGCCTGCGCGGCGGCGGCTTCAAGTACGCCCTGCTCGAATCGAACAAAGTGTCCCCCACCTACAACGCCGAAGGAAGACTCGAAAGTGCGAGCATCGGGGTGCTGGAAGAAGGCAAAGCCGTGAACTCGGCCCACACGACCAACGAATCCCCGCAGACCGCATGGGGCAACGGCCCGATCAGCACCGAAGCGAACAACGGCAAGACGATCAAGCTGACCTGCGGCTCCTGCCACGACCCGCACGGGAACGGCAACTACCGGATCCTGAGGCCGATCCCGAACGAATCGGGCGCGACCGGACCGACGGGATATACGGGCGTGACGATCGCCGACACCGCCACCAAAGTCTACACGACGACCAACTACTGGCAGAGCTGGGACACCAACGCACCGCAGTTCAGGTGGCAGATCTCCGAATGGTGCACCACCTGCCACACGCGTCTGCTCGCCGGCAGTAAAAGCTACGAAATCAGCAGCGGCGATGCGGTCTTCACCTACCGCCACCGCTCATCCTACACGCAGGCGGAATACGAAAAACTCGAAAAAGAATCCTCGACCAAGACCAAACCGAACTGCATCCAGTGCCACGTCGCGCACGGCTCGAACGCGAGCATGGGGACGTGGTCGCAAACGGTCACCTACCCCAACGGCACCCTCGCCGGCTCTGACAGCCTCCTCCTGAGACTCGACAACAGGGGCGTCTGCCAGACCTGTCACAACAAGTAGTCGCGCAGGAGACGCTCCCTGGTGGCCGGCGTTCGCCGGCCACCAGGGAGCGTTCCGATCTCTCTCGTGATCGTGGCGAGATCTCCTTCCAGCAGGCCTGGGGCTACGCACGCGCCTCCGCGAGGGCACGCTCCGCCCTCGCCGCGATCGGTGCCCGAGCCCTTTCCTGTGTCCGAGCCCGTCCGAGGGATATAGCGGCGCCTAACGGCTCCTGGATCCTCCGGATGATCGGCGCCAGCACCTCTATCCGAAACATGCCAACCGACGGGTTGTGCCTGAAGAGGCTGCGCTCGAAACTACCCAAAGCTGACAATTGGAACACCCATGACGCGCATAAAGACCCCGCAGCCCCCATGCCCGCTTGGCCTCACGTCCCAGGCGAGCGCCGAGGACGCTCGAGCAGAGCCCACAGGGAGCTGGTCAGCTTCCTCGAGGGCGCGCCGGAGGGCATGCGCCGCTGGGCCAAGGAGCGAGATCGCCGCGGCCGACGATGCGTACGCGGCGCTCTGCCGATCCGGCGAGCGCGAGGACGGCTCGCCGCCGCCTCACCCGCTGAGGCGAATCGCGGTCGGCGATCGTCACCCTCGCCGTGACCGTCGGCGTCGTCGTCGGCGTGTACGACATGCGGGGGCGGTCAGAGCAAGGCGGAGGCCCAGAGCAGCGGGGCCGCCGAACCGCAGGGCCTCAACCCCAGCGACGCAAGCACGCGTCTCCGCAGCTGATGAGGCAGGTCAAAGCGAAGCCGAAGGACGTCGCCACGCTGGTCGCGCTCGGCAACATCTTCTTCAAAGCCCGCGACTACAACAACGCCGGCGGCTGGATGAAGCGGGCCGTCGCGGCTCGACCCCGGGAACGTGAAGGCGCGCCTGGCGCTCGGTGCGTCAGAGTTCAACCTGGGCGACGCCGCCGACGCCCGGCGGGACTGGCTCCGTGTCATCGCGCCGACCCGAAGAACGTCGAGGCGTACTACGACCTCGGCTTCCTGTACGTGAGCAGGACACCGCCCGACATGGCGGAGGCGAAGAAGATGTGGGGCAAGGTCGTCGCGCTGGCGCCCCGGCTCCGACCGTGGCCAAGACGGTTGCCATGCACCTCAAGGGGCTGGAAAAGGCGGCTTCCGCTGCCGCGACACCGCCTGGCGGCAAGGGGTGACCGGATGACCGAGGTCGGCATCCCGATCGCCTTCCTCGCCGGGATCGTCTCCTTCGCCTCGCCGTGCTGCCTGCCGCTCGTTCCCGGCTACGTCAGCTACATGGTCGCGACCAACCCCGACGGCTCGGCCGCGTCGCGCCGCACCGCCCTCCTCCATTCGCTCGCCTTCGTCGCCGGCTTCTCGGTCGTCTTCATCGCCATCTGGGCCTCGGTCGGGCTGATCGGCTACCTCTTCCGCGACTACGTCGGCCTCCTGCGCCAGCTCGGCGGCGCGGTCCTCGTCTTCATGGGCCTTCACGTCGCCGGCGTGATCAACATCTCGGCGCTCTATCGCGAGAAGCGGCTGCCGATCGGCCCGGGCGCAGCGCCCCGGACAGTCGGGGGGGACGCCTCGAGCGAGCCGAGCTACGCGCGCTCGGCCATGGTCGGCGTCGTCTTCTCCGCCGGCTGGACGCCCTGCATCGGCCCGATCCTCGGCGGCATCATCGGCCTCGCCTCGGTCAGCGCGAGCGTCGCCCAGGGCACCGCTCCTGCTGCTCGTCTACGCGATCGGCCTGGGCATCCCCTTCGTCCTCGTCGCGCTGGGCGCCACCGCGGTCAGCGAGCGGCTCAGCTGGCTCCGTCGCCACCAGGCCGCGGTCGACGCCGTGACCGGGGCGATGCTCGTCGCGATCGGCTTCCTGATGATCACCAACACCTTCGCGCGACTGTCCGGCTCCCTGCCCCTGATCGAAGTCTGAGGAAGCAACGCATGAGCCAGACGATCAGCGCACCCCCTCGCCCCGCGGCTTCCCGCTGAGCCGGCTGGCGAGCATCGCCGCCCGGCCACGCCTCCGCACGTCTGGATCTACCGCCAGCTCACCTCGATGCGAGTGGCGCTGGTGCTGCTCTTCGTCCTCGCCCTGCTGACCCTCGCGGGCACGCTCCTCGCCCAGGCCCCGGCGAACCGTCAAGGGCAACCCGGCGGCCTACGCGGAATGGCTCGACTCCGTGCGCCCGAAGTACGGGGGCTGGACTGGGATCCTGGACACGCTCGGGCTCTTCTCCGTGTTCTGCGTCGATCTGGTTCAAGGGGACGCTGCTGCTCCTCTCGGCGAGCCTGATCACCTGCTCGATGCGCCGGCTCCCCGCCTCTGGAGGGCGGCGACCCGGCCCCGGATGGTGATGACCGAGGCGTTCTTCGAGCGCGCGCCGCACACGGGCCTCGATCGCCTCGGAGGACGAGTCCGGGCGCCGCCCTCGCCGAGCTGCGGGCCGCCTTCCGCAAGCAACCGCTTCCGCACCGCCACCGAGCGCGACGGCGACGACGTCCACGTCTGCGCCGACCGCTTCCGCTGGGGGCCGTTCGGGAGGTCGTCGCCCACCTCAGCTTCGTCGTCATCCTCGCCGGCGCCGTGGTCACGGCGACGGGCGGCTTCCGGGACGAAGCGTTCGCCGTGCCGGTCGGCAACAAGGTCGACGTCGGGCACGGAACCGGCCTGGCGGTCGAAGGCGACAGTCGTTCGCCGACTCCTACTACACGAGCGGCGCGCCGACGCGACTACGCGAGCAACCTCGTCCTCTACAAGGGCGGCACCAGGTGAAGGCGCAGGACGATCCGCGTCAACCACCCGCTGCGCTACGACGGCGTCACCTTCTACCAGTCGTTCTTCGGCCCCGCCGTGGCGATGCGGGCGAAGACGAGCGACGGCCAGGTCGCTGTTCAACCAGGGGCGTGCCGCTGCTCTACGGCGTCCAGGACGAACGGCACCAGCATCGGCCAGCTTCCTGCTCCCGAAGCAGGGCCTGACGGTCTTCGTCGTCTCGCCCGCCTCGGGCGAAGTCGACCCGCGCATCCGCGCCGGTCAGATGCAGCTCGAGGTCTACAGCACCGGCGACAGACACGCCGGTGGCGATCCAGGTCCTCTCGCAGGGCAAGCCGGCGACGATCGACGGCGTCGACTTCACGTTCGTCCGCGAACGCGAGTTCACCGGGCCTGATCGTCGCCCGCGACCCGGGTCGCCCCTCGTCTGGATCGGCTCGGCGCTGCTGGTGCTCGGCATGTTCACCGTCTTCTTCTTCCCCCACCGGCGGATCAGGGCGGTGATCCGCCGCGGAGCCGGCGGCAGCGAGTCGGCGTCGCGCGCGATCGAGCGCCACGACGCGACGTTCGCGGCCCAGTTCGAGCGTCTCGTCGAGGACATACGGCGCGCCGTCAGTGGCGGCGCGCAACCTGAGAAAGGGGGCACAGCCGATGCTTAGACTGTCCGAGTACTGCGTCTTCGCCGGCATCGTCGCGGTGTCTCTGGCGCTGGTCTGCTACGTCCTCGCCTTCGCCTACGGTCCGCGTCGCCCGGGCTCGCGTGGCGCTCGCGGCGCGGGCTGCCGGCGGCGGGACGGTGACGACGGTCGCGCCTCGCCGGCGCTTCCAGACGGCATCGCCGCCTTCGGCACGCTGACGACATGGCTGGCGCTCGGCTTCCTGTCGGCGGCGCTCGTCTTCCGCTGCGTTCGCGACCGGCCACGGCCCGTTCGCCAACATGTACGAGTTCTCGGTCGCCTTCGCCTGGGGCGTCCTGGTCGTCTACGTCTACTTCGTGCGGCGCTACCGCCAGTGGGCCCCGGGCCTGATCGTGCTGCCGGTCGCGCTGGCGCTGCTCCTCTACGCCACGACGGTCCCGCCGACGGTCGAGCCGCTCGTCCCGGCGCTCCAGAACAACCTGCTGCTGACGGTCCACGTCGCGATCGCGATCATCGCCTACGGCGCCTTCGCGGTCGCCTTCGCGGCCGCCGATGCTCTACCTCGTCCAGCCGGCGGCCGGCGCTGGGGCCTGCCCGACAGCGGAGCTGCTCGACGAGATCTCCTACCGGGCGATCGTGATCGGCTTCCCGTTCCTGACCCTGACGATCGTCCTCGGCGCCGTCTGGGCCGACATCGCCTGGGGCAGGTACTGGAGCTGGGACCCCAAGGAGACCGCCTCGCTCGTCACCTGGCTCATCTACGGCGCCTACCTCCACGCCCGGGTCGCCCGCGGCTGGCGCGGCCAGCGAGCGGCGCTGCTGCTCATGCTCGTGCTTCGCGGCGACGCTCTTCACCTACTTCGGCAACCTCTTCTTCGGAGGGCTGCACAGCTATGGCTAGCGGATGGGCTCAGCGCAGCCGGCGGATGGACGCTCCTGGTGATGGTCGTGACCGCCATCGTCATCCTGGCCGTCACCTACCTGGCGGACAGGCCGGCGGCGGGCGGCAGCTTCACGTCGGTCGTCCTCTCCGGCGGCGCCTCGGGCCCCGCGCCGGAAGTCGGACAATCCGGCCCCGGAATTCACCGCGACGACGATCGAAGGCGCGAAGGTCACGCTGCGCGGGCTGCGCGGCCATCCGGTCTGGCTGACCTTCGGAGCCCCTGGTGCCAGCCGTGCCGGGCGGAGAACCCGGACATCGAGGCCACCTACGAAAAGTACCAAGGGCAGGGCCTGAAGCTCCTCGCGATATTCGTCCAGGACAACAGGTCTGACATCCAGGAATACACGAGGCGGACCGGCCTCACATATCCGAAGGTCGACAACTCCAATGGCCGGATCGCCTCCAGCTACCGGATCGCCGGCATCCCCTCCCATTTCTTCATCGACAGCTCCGGGATCCTGCGGGAGATAAGGATCTCGTCTCTCGACCCGTCGACGATGGGCGAAGACCTCGCGCAGATCGGAGTCAACGTTGCCGGATCGACCGGATGAGCCCGATGGGGTGCCAGGCGAGGGAACGCGGACGCGCCACGGCCGCTTCCGCAAGCTCGCTCGGCGCGTGCGGCCTCCGAGCAGCCGCCGCGGCTTCCTCCTCGCACTGGTGCTCGTGGGCGGGCTCGCCACCATTGTGGCAGTCGGCGGCATCGCCTTCCAGCAATGGACCGAGACGGCGGGCTTCTGCTCGCAATGCCACCCCATGGACACCAACGCGCACGCGAACGAGCTCTCGGTCCACCGCGACGTGACCTGCGGAGAGTGTCATGTCGAACCTGGCGTCCTCGGCTTGATCAAGTCGAAGGTGAAGGGTGCGAAGTTCAGCTCTTCCAGCTGATCACCGACACCTTCCCAAGGCCGATCCCGCCACCGGACCATGACGAGCTTCCACCCGTCAAGGACACGTGCATGAAATGCCACTCCCTTGGCGACATCACCAAAGAAGGCGAGCCGATGAAGCTCGTGCTGCATCCTCGCTACCGCGAAGACGAAGCCAACACGCGGGAAATGGTCGCCGTGGTGGTCCGTCCGTATCGCCTCGGCGAAGGAGCCGTGAGCCTCGGCGCGCACTGGCACGTGGCGGAGAAGGTCGAATACACGAGCCCCGACGTGAACTCCCAGAAGATCGACTGGGTGCGGGTCACCCACAAGGACGGCCGCGTCGAACAGTTCGTCGCCCGATCGCAGGTCGGCGTCTCCAGCGACGTGCGCCCGGACGTGAGCCGTCTGATCCGGACCGAGAAGACGCGGAAGATGGACTGCATCAGCTGCCACAACCGCGTCGGCCACGAAACCCCCACCCCCGAACAGGAGATCGACAGCGCGATCACAGAAGGCATGATCAGCCGGTCCCTCCCCTTCATCGTGCGCGAAGGGCTTGCGACCCTCACCAAGCGTTACCGCTCGACCAAGGAAGCGGACCGCGCGATCGAAAGCATCGGCCAGATGTACGCGGCGAGGTACCCGCTCGTCTCGAGGACGCGGGGGCCGGACGTCAAGCGCGCGGTCGACCAGCTGAAGCTGATCTATCCACTTGTCGCGACGCCCGAAATGAACACGATCGCGTCCGATTACCCCAACAACCTCGGCCACCAGGTGGGCCCCGGCTGCTTCCGCTGCCACGATGGCGCCCATTTCGAGGTCGGCCCCGATGGCCGCCTTCTGAACAAGACGATCCCGTGGGAATGCACGACCTGCCACACCTTCCCGCAGACCGGCCCAAAGGTCACCAGCGTGGCCCTGCTCGCCCCGCCCAGCGATCACCAGTCCAAGCTCTGGGTCTTCGAACACGCGCGCAACCCCGAGGCCCTCCAGCCGTCCGCTGCGAACAGCAGCTTCTGCGCGAACTGCCACGGCTCCGGCGCGGCAAAGGTGAATCACGAAGAAATGCTCTACCACCATCCCCGGGCGATCGAAAAGGCCGGTCTCCAGGCGTGCGGGTACTGCCACCGGGAGGGCTTCTGCGCCAGGTGCCACAAGAAGCCGGTCCTGAACTCACAGTTGTCCGGCCTCCAGAGCAACACGAACCTCATAAGCAGCGGTGGGTGAGAACGATGAGCACGCAGCAGACACCGGTTCGCGAGGAGTGGCTGACCCTGCATGAGGCCTGCTCGCTCGTCGGCGTGTCGCCGGCCACCCTGCGTCGCTGGAGCGATAACGGGGACATCAGAACGTTCACGACGCCGGGAGGGCACCGTCGCTTTGCCAAGTCGGCGATTCTCGGCCTCCTGCCGGCGCCGACCGGCGCGTCCGGCGCTGCGTCGCCCGCGATGGCCGACCCCCCCGCTGACACCGGCGCGCCGTCTCCCTCCCTCGTCACCCTTGCCGCCCATGCGCGCCGGGTCCCGAGCGCCGCGCGCGAGGCGTTCGCGACCGAGCTGGCCGCGCTCGAACGGAACGAAGCGACGATCGTCGTCCACACCTGCCATAGGGTCGAGCTGTACGTCGCTCTCGAGGGGTCCGTAGAGCGGCCGCTTCCGGAACCGCCACAGGGAACGGAGCGCCTCGAGGGGATCGAGGCGGCACGGCATCTCATCTCGGTCGCCTGTGGGCTGGACAGCGCCACGCTCTGCGAGAATCAGATCCTCCACCAGCTCCGCGAGACCCTCACCAGGCGTCGCACCGAGTATCCGCTCGACCCCACCCTCGATCGGCTCTTCCAGGTCGCGCTCCACGCGGGCCGGCGTGCTCGCAGCCGGTTCAGCGGCTCGCCACGATCGCTGGCCGACGTCGCGCTCGAGCGGATCGAAGCGCAAGCCGGGGCGCCCGAGGGGCAACGAATCCTCGTCGTCGGGGCGGGTGTGATGGGCCGCCTCGCCGCGCTTGCCGCGGCGCGCCAGGGAGCCGAGGTGATCGTGACGAGCAGAACCGGCGAGCGCGCTGCCGCTCTCGCACGCGAGGTGCATGGGCGGGTGATCCCATTTGGAGGCGAGTCCGCCGTGCCGCAGGTCGCCGGTGCGATCGTCGCGCTGGGCGGCAACTGGTTGCTCGCCGATGAGGATGCCCGCGGGCTGGCCGAGAGCGGCGCGATCGTTGTCGACATGTCCTCGCCGGCGGCCGTCCCGGACGCACTCCAGGCTGCGCTCGGCGAGCGCTTCGTCTCGGCCGACGACCTCGCCCGGGGAGAGGACGTCGAGCTGCAGGACGGGCTCCGCGGCCAGCTCGAACAGCTCGCGGCCGAATCCGCCGACTCGTACTTTCGCTGGCTGCGCTCGCGCAACACCGTGCCGGTGATCCAGGCGATCGGCGAAACCGCGGACGAGCAGCGTCGCGGCGAGCTGGAATGGCTATTTCACCGCTTGCCCCGCCTCGCCGAGAAAGAGCGCTCGCTGATCGAGCAGATGAGCCACCGGCTCGTGGCGGAGATCCTGCACGCGCCGCGATCGGCGCTCAGCGCAGATGACAGCGGTCAGCTCGCGCACGCCGCCCGAGAGCTCTTCGGAACGTGAGCTCGATATGTGCACGAAGGGGAGCCGATTATGGGCTGTGACCACTGCAGGTGGGCGATCAGCTCCGAGCTGCAAGACGTCGTCGCCGTCGGGGGAGTCGATGTCGACCTTGACAGCGAGCGCGTCGCCGTCCACGGCGAGGGTCTCGATGACGCGGCCCTGCGCGCAGCGATCACGGTGGCCGTATACGAGGCCGCGTGATGAGGCATGTGCGCGAACTGCAGCTCGCCGACCTGCGGGCATTTTGCACGGCGATAGAGCTCGGCAGCCTGGGAAGGGCGGCAAGGATGATGCACGTCAGCCAGCCCGCCCTGTCCAAGCGGCTTCATTCACTGGAGACCTTGACCGGTGTTTGCCTGCTCGTGCGTTCCCATCGGGGCGTGTCTCCGACCCCTGCGGGCACACGGTTGTACCCAGTGGCGCGTCGTGTGTTGGCTGAGAATGAGGCGATCGTGGAGCTGATCAAGGGGTTGCATGTATGACCCCCTCGCTGAAAGCTGTCTAGGCCGGTGCCCACGGCGACGGCGCCACCGGCACGTCGTGAACGTGGGTTAGATGCGCGTGCGGAGAGTCACTGAGCAACGACGGGGTCTTCTACGGATGCGCCGGTGCGGCGCAGCGTCGAGTCTGCCCGTCGAGCAACGTCACCCTAGCAGGGAGTCTCCAGATGTCCGTGGTGGATGGGACAAGCGGCGCGAGCTTTGTTCCCACAGGTAAATGGTCAGTCGACGCTCCGGGGTCGAGTGTCGCGTTCACCGTGAAGCACATGGTGCTCGCGACCGTGAATGGTCGCTTCCGGGAGTTCGATGGGATGCTAGAGATAGGCGCAGGCGCCGCGCGCGCGACGGGAGTGATCAAGGCCGCCTCGATCGACACGAAGGAGCCGGTGCGCGACGAGCACCTCCGGAGCTCGCCCGACTTCTTCGGCGTCGAGTGCTATCCGGAGATCAGTTTCAACTCAAACCGGCTCGACTTCCTCGACGGCGGGCGGCTGCATATCCTCGGCGACCTGACAATGCGTGGCGTCACCCGCGAGATCGCACTCGACGGACAACTCAACGGTGCGGAACACGAGGCAGTCGGCGACGAGCGGATCGAGCTCGTGCTGCGCGGAGAGCTTAACCGCAGAGACTTCGGCCTCACCTGGAACCAGGCGCTTGAGACAGGCGGAGCGCTCCTCGGCAACAAGGTGAAGATCGCGCTCGAGATCTCGGCGGTCAGGAGCGAAGCGATCCACGGCCTCCTAGGAGACGCGGCAGGTTTCGGCGGGAGGTAGCAGAAGCGGGCGCTCACGCTACGCACCGCACGCGACACGCCCGTCGAGCGAACCCGATGATCGAGCTTTCGCCACCCACGCGCGCAAAGCGGGCTGGTCGGCGGTCGGGCGCCGACCGCCGCATGCCGGCATTCTGCAAGCCTGCGCGGACCTCCGTAGTTCATCGAGGAGTCCCGCGGCATCCTACCGATGACCGGTGCAAACCATCTGCGCACCATAGGACGTGTCGCAATTGAGATCTGTGAAACCATGAACGGCAATGTCGAGAACCGTCGATAAGGAGCGGATTGTCATCCGTATTGCGGGCGACTCGGGTGACGGCATGCAGCTCGCCGGCGGGCGTTTCACCGAAGCGACGGCGGTCTTTGGGAACGACCTCGCGACGGCGCCTGACTACCCCGCCGAGGTTCGCGCGCCCACGGGGACAGTGCGCGGCGTGTCCGCCTTCCAGATCCACTTCGCCTCGCGTGACATCCTCACCCCGGGCGACACGCCGAACGTGCTCGTGGCGATGAATCCGGCCGCGCTCAAGTCGAACGTTGACACGCTCGAGAGTGGCGCGACGATCGTGGTCAACGACGACGCGTTCAACACGCGCAATCTCACGAAGGCAGGCTACGACTCCAACCCGCTCGAGGATGGCAGTCTCGCCGAGTTTCTCGTCCATCGCCTGCCGATGACGAGCATGACCGTAAAAGCCACCAAGGACATCGAGGGCATGTCCAGCCGCGACGGGGCACGCGCAAAGAACCTGTTCGCACTCGGCGTCCTGTCCTGGATGTACGCGCGCCCCGTGCAAGTGACGGAGGAGTGGATCGAGCAGAAGTTCGCCAAGCACGGCCCCATCTTGACGGCCAATCTGGCGGCGTTCCATGCTGGCTATAACTTTGGGGAGACCACCGAGCTGCTTGAGGTTCAGTATCGGGTCAAGCCCGCCGCGTTGCGGCCCGGCACGTACCGCAACGTCGACGGCACCACCGCGACCGCACTCGGGCTGATCGCGGCAAGCGTGACCAGCAGACTGCCGCTGCTGTTCGCCAGCTACCCGATAACTCCCGCCTCGGAGCTGCTGCACGAGCTCGCGCGCCAGCGACGTTTCGGCATGCACGTGATTCAGGCCGAGGACGAGATCGCCGCCGCAAACATGGCGCTTGGCGCCGCGTTCGGGGGCCAGCTCGGAGTGACCGCGACGAGCGGGCCCGGCATGGACCTCAAGGCCGAGACCATCGGCCTCGCGATCGCGCTCGAGCTGCCGATGGTGATCGTCGACGTCCAGCGGGCCGGCCCGTCGACCGGCATGCCCACCAAGCCCGAGTCGTCCGACCTGCTGATGGCGCTCTACGGCCGCCATGGCGAGTCGCCGCTGCCGGTGATCGCCGCTGCGACACCAGCGCATTGCTTCGATGCGGCGCTCGAGGCCGTCCGGCTTGCGGTGGATTACCGCACGCCCGTGATCCTTCTCTCCGACGCGTTCCTCGCCAACTCCTCGGAGCCGTGGCTGATTCCCAGTGTCGAGGATCTGCCGCGAATCGACCCTCGCTTCGCCCAAGGACCCAATCTCAACGGGGACTTCCTCCCCTATCTGCGCGACGAGCGCCTCGCCCGCCCATGGGCGATTCCCGGCACGAACGGGCTAGCCCACCGAATCGGCGGACTCGAGAAGGAGGACGGCACGGGAAACATCAGCTATGAGCCCGAAAACCATGCCCGCATGACCAGCCTGAGAGCGGAGAAGGTCAAGGGCATCGCGCACGATATCGCGCCGCTGAAGGTCGACAACGAAGATGGCGCCGAGCTACTCGTGCTTGGCTGGGGCTCGAGCTACGGACCGATCAGGGCAGGCGTGCACCGCGTTCGCGAGCGGGGCGGCAAGGTCGCGTCCGCCCACCTCTTCCATCTCAACCCGCTGCCCACCAACACCGGTGAGGTGCTGCGCTCCTACCGCCGCGTACTGGTGGCGGAGACGAACATGGGTCAGCTGGCGCAGCTCGTGCGCGCCGAGTTCCTGATCGACACCGAGAGCTTCGCGAAGCTCGAGGGCGAGCCGATGCTCGCCGCTGAGCTCGAGCACGAGATCCTGGAGCGACTGTGACGATGGCTGACAGCACGCACAACCAAGAGTCCGAGAACGGCTCCGGCGCGGCCACGCTCACCAAGCAGGATTTCGCGAGCGGTCAAGAAACACGCTGGTGTCCCGGCTGCGGTGACTACGCGGTGCTCGCTGCGGTCCAGGAGTTCCTGCCCGAGATGGGGCTGCCGCTCGAGCGGATCGTGTTCGTGACCGGCATCGGCTGCGCGGGTCGCTTTGCCTACTACATGAGCACGTATGGAGTGCACGGCATCCACGGGCGCGCGCCGGCGCTCGCCACGGGTCTGGCCGTGTCGCGACCGGACCTGTCGGTCTGGGCTTTGGGCGGAGACGGCGACATGCTCTCGATCGGGGGCAACCATCTCATTCATGCGCTGCGCCGCAACATGCCGATCAAGATCCTAGTGCTGAACAACCAGGTCTACGGCCTCACCAAGGGGCAGACCTCGCCGACAAGCGAGTTCGGGAAGGTCACCAAGTCCACGCCGTTCGGCTCGGAAGATCGGCCATTCAACCCGCTCGCCCTGGCGCTCGGCGCCGGCGCAAGCTTCGTCGCCCGCACGGTCGACCGCGACCGTCGCCATGTGACCGAAGTGCTGCGCGCCGCGGCCGAGCACCCGGGCGCGGCGTTTGTCGAGATCTACCAGAACTGCCCGATCTTCAACGACGAAGCCTACGCCGTCCTCACCGACAAGGACACCAAGGACGCCTATCAAATCCGGCTCGAGCATGACCAGCCGATTCGCTTCGGAGCCGACCGCGAGCGCGGCGTGGCTCAACGGCCGGACGGCAGCGTGGCCACCGTCGACGTCGCGGACGTCGGCGAGGACGCTCTGCTCGTGCATGACGCCCACTGCGCCGATCCCAGCCGGGCATTCGCGCTCGCGCACCTCTCACAGAAGATGGACGAGCCGACGCCGATCGGCGTCTTCCGCGCCGTGGAGCGGCCGGTGCACGGCGAGCGCAGCCAACAGGAGCTCCAGGCAGCGCACGAGGCCATCGGCCCCGACGAGCTCGAAGCGTTGCTGCACGCCGGAGCCACCTGGACCGTCGACTAGCATCCGGACACCTCGCGGCCCATCTCCAAGCCGCGAGTAGCCGTGCCGGAGGAGAACGAGCGAACCGTCTCGATGTCGCAGAGGATCGGCGACCCCGAGTCCAGGGTAGCTTCGGCAAGATGAGCTCGCGATCCTCGCCGATGGCAGGTCTCGCTTGCTATCAGTGACGCGGATGAGCACCAGCGATCCTCGTAGTGGGGGGCGTGGTGTTGTTGGTGGCAAGATAGCCGCCGGGGTCGATCTCGAAAGTGTGAGCACAGTGCTGGCTGCAGAAGTAGAAGGTCTCGCCTGCGAAGTCCGCGCGGACGGCCAGGGCGCGGTCGACCTTCATGCCGTACACCGGGTCTGTCACACCCCGGCACTCAGTGAGCCGGAACAGCCCGTCGACGATCAGCGCGGCCGCCGACATCGCCACGAACATCAGAACGACGATCCGCAGGGCGGCGGGTGACTGAGCTTCACGGACGCCGGGCTGTCCCGAGGATATGTGGATCGCGGGGGAGGAACGGCGCCGGGCTGAATGGGAAGCGCTCTGACAACCTGCCCACGTCCAGGCATCTTCAGAAATGGCGAGACCCGGATTCGAACCGGGGACACCACGATTTTCAGTCGTGTGGAGACGACCCCGATACGCGCGACAACGGCCCAGAAGAATAGTACGCGTTCAGTCCCCTGGGGGACATAACCCGGCCGCGTCGAATCCGTATGCGTGGAGCGCGCTGAGGCGGAGGCGATCTACGACGCCGGACGCGAGGCGGTCGTCGAGGTGCTGTTGGCGATGGATCGCCGAATTCAGCAGCTCGAGGCGCGGGTGGAGAAGCTGGAGCGCGAGCTGGCCAAGAACTCGCGCGACTCCTCGCTGCCGCCGAGCTCTGATCCGCCGGGTAAGCGGCGGCCCGCACGGGGCAAGGATCGCTCGGGACTCTCGCAGGGCGCCCAGCCGGGGCACGAGGGGGTGATTACACCCAGACCCTTGAGGATCACGACGTGCTGGTCTCGGTCGGGAGCACCGGCGACGCCTATGACAACTCCCTCGCCGAGAGCTTCGTCGACAGCTTCAAGGCCGAGCTGATCGCTGACCGCGTCTGGCGCACCCGCAGCCAGCCAGAGCTCGCGGTTGTCGAGTACATCAGCTGGTTCAACGACAGCCGCCTGCACGAAAACCTCGCCGATCGGCCACCACGAGAGATCGAAGAACTCTACGCTGCGAAAAGCAGGCCAACCATCACCACATCATGAAAGAGAAAAGCTACTAACCCGGCCTCCGTCAGACCCGGCCCGGCTCACAGCGCTGGGCCGACGCCGCCCGCGCCGAGACCCAGGACGTCATGGACGCCCTCGAGGACGCCCTGCTTATCTTGGATGAGAACGTGCTCTACGAGTGCCTGCCACCCAGCTCACGCAGGCTGATCAACCAGGCCGTCTTCGTCTCCCTGACCGTCATCGACCCCGACACCATCGACGCCCAGCGCACCCCGCTCTACGACACGATGGCCGAGCTGGTCGACGAGACGCGCCAAACCACCGAGGCCGTGCTAGCCACCCGAAACAAAGCCAGAAGACCGGCCGACAAGGACGAAAGCGCCCAAAACGACCACGACCCCGAATTTCGGGGCCGGGGTTCGTACTTCGAGCAAATGGCGGAGAGGGCGGGATTCGAACCCGCGATGGAGTCTTAACCCCATACTCGCTTAGCAGGCGAGTGCCTTCAGCCACTCGGCCACCTCTCCCTGAAGCAGGTAAGCCAGTTTAGACCCTGCCCGACGCCGAGCGTGCTCGAGGCCGAGGGGCTTGCGGTGCCCGTGGCGCCGGCGGGCTCCTAGGCGCCGGCGGCGCCGGTGCCCTCCAGGGCGTCTGCGAAGACGTCGAAGGCCCGCTGATCGAACAGCCAGAAGCGGGCCTCGAGCACCGTCGGGTGGCGATCGAGAGCCTGGCCCACGGAGTCCAGGGCGACTAGGGCGGCCTGCTCGAGGGGGTAGCCGAAGATCCCCGTGGAGATCGCCGGCAGGGCGATCCGCTCGCAGCCCTGCTCGGCCCCCAGCTCGATCGCCCGCCTGTAGCAGGAGGAGAGGAGCTCGGGCTCCCCCGAGCCACCGCCCCGCCAGACCGGACCGACCGCATGGATCACGTGGTCAGCGTGCCCATCCGGACGGGCTCAGGCGTGGACGCTGCGCCGCGCCGCCGTGTCCTGCCCGACAGCCGGCACCAGCCGTAAGAGCGCGGCCTCGTCGCCCTCATAGCGCAGCCCGGCCCTCCTCGCCTCCGTCAGGTCGATCTGACCGGTGAGAAGGCCGAGGACGGCGTGGGGGGTGCCGGTGATGACGGCGTCCGGGCTCTCCACGACCCCCGCCCGGACCTCCACGCCGCCGCCCCCGGGCGCCTCCAGGACCATCGGCTCCTGGCCGCAGCGGACCTGGATCGCGATCGGGGGGGCTGCGGGGTCCTGATCGCGCAGGAAGAGCTCGACGGGCCAGGCGAGCCAGTGGCTGCGGAAGGAGTCCTTGGGACCGGGTCCCTCGGTCATGTAGGGCAGGCCCCATATGGCGAGCTCGTGGACCACCGGGCGCAGGGCCTCGCCACGGGGAGTGAGGGTGAGCAGCGTGGATGCGACGGGAGGCGGCGCCTGCACCCGCTCGACGAGCCCGGCCGCCTCCAGCTCGCGCAGCCGGTCGGCCAGCAGGTTCGTGGCCACCCCGGGCAGGCCGTTTCGCAGGTCGGTGTAGCGGGAGGGCCCGCGCAGCATGAGCTCCCTGACGATCAGCAGCGTCCAGCGATCCCCCACGACGTCGAGGGCCCTGGCCAGGGCGCAGTGTTGACCGTATGACCTCATGACCCCAGTCTAATGCATATGATTGAGAAAGTCACGCATCTACTTGACTTTCTTGTCTAGATGCTCTAGAAGACCGTTCATGAACAGCCGCCCCCTGATCCTCGCCTCCCTGCTTCTCGCGGCCTTCGCCATCAACCTCGACACCACGATCGTCAACGTGGCCCTCCCCACGCTGGTGCGGGAGCTCCATGCCACCAACACCCAGCTGCAGTGGGTGGTGGACGCCTACAACCTCGTCTTCGCCTCCTTCCTGCTGGCCGCCGGGAGCCTCTCGGACCGGCTCGGGCGCAAGGGCATGCTCCTGAGCGGGCTCGGCCTGTTCGGTGCGGCGAGCCTCGCGGGCGGGCTGATGAGCACCCCGGGGGAGCTGATCGCCGCCCGCTGCGTGATGGGGCTCGGGGCGGCCATGGTCTTTCCGGCGACGCTCTCGCTGATCTCGAACGTGTTCACGCAGAGGGCGGAGCGGGCGCGGGCGATCGGGCTGTGGGGAGCCACGGCGGGCATGGCGATCGCCCTGGGGCCGATCGTCGGCGGCTGGCTGCTCCAGCACTTCTCCTGGTCGAGCATCTTCTTCGTGATGGCCCCCGTGTCGATCGTCGGCGGCCGCCCTGGTCGCGGCCGTCGCCCCGAGATCTCGCGACCCGCAGGCGCCGGCGCTGGACCGTCCCGGGTTCGCCCTCTCGACGACCGCCATGGCACTGCTCATCTTCACCATCATCGAGGCCCCCCTGCACGGCTGGAGCAGCACCCGCAGCCTCGTCGGGTTCGGCCTCGCCGCGCTGCTGCTCGCGGGCTTCGTGGCCTGGGAGCGGCGGTCCCCCGCCCCGATGCTCGACATCCGGCTGTTCGCCAACCCTCGCTTCGCCGCCGCCTGCGGGTCGGTCACCGTGGCCTTCTTCTCCCTCTTCGGGTTCATCTTCCTGATGACCCAGTACTTCCAGTTCATCCAGCGCTACGGCCCCCTCTCCACCGGCGTGCACCTGCTCCCGGTCGCGACCTCCGTCGGCATCGCCTCGGTCATCGGGACGCGCCTGGCGGTGCGCTTCGGGACGAGGTTGATAGTCGCCGCGGGCCTGCTGATGGTGGCCGCCTTCTACGCCTGGGTGGCAACCGTCTCGGCCACGACCGGCTACGGGACCATCGCCATCCAGATGGTCCTCTACGGGGTGGGCATGGGGTTCACCAGCGCCCCCGCGACCGAGGCGATCATGGGGGTCGTCCCCGCCAACAAGGCTGGCGTCGGCTCGGCCGTCAACGACGCCACCCGTCTGCTCGGGGGGACCCTCGGGGTGGCGATCATCGGCAGCGTCTACGCATCGATCTACGCCGCCCGCCTCACCGCCCAGCTCCCGGCACGGCTGCCCGGGATGCTCGCCCACGCCGCCCACACGTCGGTCGGAGCGGCCTTCGCCGTCGCGGAAGGGCTGGTCAAAGGAGGCGCCTCGTCGGTCGCCGCGGGTGTCTCCCACGCGGCCTCCCAGGCCTTCATCCACGGGTTGAGCGTGGGCTGCATGGTTGCGGGAGGGGTGGCCGCCGCGGGAGCCCTGATGGCCGCCCTGCTGATGCCCCCCTTCCCTCGCGAGACCTCCCCCGCGCGACCGGAGGCCCGTGAGGAGCGGGCGGCACCCGCTCCGGTGCAGGGGCTCGACGCCGCCCGCGGCTAGCCGCGGGTGTGCAGGGACGCGGAGGGGCCCTGTCCAGCGCGTAGCATCTGTGCCTGGAAGGGTGGCAGAGCGGTTGAATGCGGCGGTCTTGAAAACCGTTAGGCGGGCTATCCCCGTCTCGGGGGTTCGAATCCCCCCCCTTCCGTCAGCCCTGCCCGGACCCCCTGCGAACATCCGCCTGTGCCCGCGATCGAGACCGAGCGACTGACGAAGTTCTACGGCCGCGATCGCGGGATCGAGGAGCTCACGATGACCGTGGAGCGGGGCGAGGTCTTCGGCTTCCTCGGCCCCAACGGCGCGGGCAAGACGACGACGATCCGCACGCTGCTCGATCTCCTGCACCCGAGCTCGGGCAGCGCTCGCATCCTCGGCCTCGACAGCCATCGCGACAGCGTCGCGATCCGCGCCCGGGTCGGCAACCTGCCCGGAGACTTCGGCTTCGGGCAGCGCACCAGCGGGCGCGAGGCGCTGTCGCTGCTTGCGCGGCTGCGCGGAGTTGCAGGACCTCGCTCGGGCCGAGGACCTCGCCCGCCGCTTCCGGGCCGACCTCGAGCGGCCGCTGGGCCAGCTCTCGCGCGGCAACCGGCAGAAGGTCGGGTTGATACTGGCCATCTTCCACGAGCCCGAGCTCGTCATCCTCGACGAGCCCACGAGCGGCCTCGATCCGCTCATGCAGGAGGAGTTCCTGGCGCTCGTCGGCGAGGAACGCGAGCGGGGCTGCACCGTGTTCATCTCCTCGCACGAGCTGGACGAGGTCGAGCGCGTCTGCGACGGGGTCGGGATCATCCGCGACGGAAGGCTGGTGGCGGTGGAGCGAGTGGCCGATCTGGTCGGCCGGATGCAGCGGCGCGCATCGGTGCAGTTCGCCGCTCCGATCGACCTCGACGAGCTGCGAGCGTGCCCGGGGGTGAGCGCCCTGGAGTCCCACGACGGGCGTGTGACGTTCAGGGTCGCGGGGGACCTCGATCCGGTCATCAAGGTGATCTCCCGCCACACCGTCCTCGACCTCGAGTTCGCCCGCCCGACCCTGGAGGAGGTCTTCCTCACCTTCTACAAGGCCCCGGTCGATTGACCGCGCTGATCACCGCCCAGCTGCAGGAGCGCCGCCGCTCGCTGCTCTCCTGGGGCCTGCCGCTCGGCCTCTTCTCGGCCTTCATCGTCGCCATCTACCCGTCGGTCGAAGGCGCGCTCTCGAAGGCCATCCGCAGCTATCCGAAGGGGTTGAAGGAGGCCTTCGGCATCAGCGAACTCTCAACGGTGGAGGAGTACCTGCACGCCGAGATGCTGAGCCTCATCGTGCCGCTCGCGGTCGGCTATCTGGCCGTGCGCGCCGTCGCCAGCGGGCTCGCCGGCGCGGCCGAAAGCGGACGGCTGGAGGTGCTGCTCTCCTCGCCCGTGTCCCGTCGCACCCTCGTCGGGGCCGACTTCGCCGCGACGGCGATCGAGCTGGCCGGCGTCCTCGCCCTCTCCCTGCTCGTGACCGAGCTTGGCAGCCTGCTCTCGGGCGCGGGGCTGTCCTTCGGCTCGGCCGCCGCGGGGTTCGCGAACGTGTGGCCGCTGGCGCTGCTGTCCGGGAGCCTCGGAATCCTCGTCACGGCCTGGTCTCTTCGCACCAGCATCGTCACCGGATCGGTGGCCGGCGTGCTTGTGGGGATGTACGTCGTGGACCTCCTCGGGCGGCTCGATCCGAGTGTCGACGCGATCCGCTACGCGTCGGTGTTCCGCTACTACGGCAAGGCGATCGAGAGCGGCATCGACCCGGTCTCCTTCCTCGGCGTCACGGCGACGGCCGCCGCACTGGCCGTGGCGGGGGCGCTCCTGTTCGACAGGCGCGACCTCTCAATCTGATGACCCCGTCGGGGGTACGCGAGCCTTCGCTGTGGCTCGCGGACGGGCCGTGAGCCTCCCCACGGCTGCCTGGGTCAGCCGGACGTCCGCTCGTAGGCGCGCTGAAAGGCGGGTCGCTGCGCCAGCCTGGCCACATAGTCCTTCACGTTCTGCGGCAGCTCGTCGGCGAACCCGGCCCGAGCGGTGAACGCCAGGGCGGTCCCCACCAGCACGTCGGCGACGCTGAAGCTCCCGCCGACGAGGTACTCCTCGCCGTCGAGCGTCCCGGCCACGGCGTCCGTGGCGGCGTCGAAGCGCCGGCGGGCCGCAGCGGCCCGCTCGGGATCGCGCTCCGCCTGCATCCAGCTCTCGATCAGCGGCGGCTCGAGCTCGGCCGGGGCGAAGCATGCCCACTGGTAGACGAGCGCCCTGTCGTGCGTTCCGGGCGGCGGCGCGAGGCCAGCCTCGGGATGCATGTCGGCGAGGTGCAGGCAGATCGCCGCCGACTCGAACACGAAGCTTCCATCCTCGTCCTCCAACACCGGCACGCGGCCGAGGGGATGGCGCTTGAGGTGCTGCTCGGCGCGGCTCTCCTCCCGGCTCATCACCGCCACCTCGTAGGGCTGGCCCAGCTCCTCGAGCATCCAGGCGACCCTGATCGGCCGCCCCGCGTGCTCCCTGTGAAAGACCCGCATCGTGGGCCCACCATACGCGTTCGGCGCGATCGCCGGCCCCTCCCGCGCCTAGCCCCCCCGGCCTCCGGCCGCGCTGATCGCCGCCAACCGCCTGGCCGCCTGCACGAGCCGTGAGGTGATCCTCGGCGGCAGCGGGGAGCCGTAGATGGCGGTCAGGGTGATCCTGCTGCCGTACAGCACCAGACCCACGCGGGCGCGGTAGCGGGACCGCGGCCCGTCGGTGGGCTCGAGCACGCAGCCGCCCGGGAGGGCCAGCACCGTGCTGCCCGGGTTTCGGGCAGGCTCACAGCTGGCCGGCTCGTAGGCGTCGTGGGCCACCACGAGCGCATTGGGCTGCTGCTGGACGCTGCTGCTGACGTGCAGGGCCACCGATGCGTAGGTGCACCCGCGCAGCCCGGCCGACGCCCCGGCGTAGGGCCGCCCCGGTCGCATCGGCTCCCCGATCACACGGGAGGCTTCCGCGGCCGACAGGGAGCACAGCGACACCCTCGGCGCCCTGGCCGTCCCGGGTTCCCGGGAGGTCGCGACGGCGGAGGTCGGCGTGGCGGTGGAGGACGTGGAGCCCCGCTTGCCGCCGCAGCCCACCGCCAGGGCGCAGCAGGCGAGGATCACCGCCGCGCCGCGAACCTGCCTCACGGAAGTTGCGAGGCGGGCTTGGAGGTGCCCAGGACCGCACCGGTGGAGTCGAGGGCCTGCACGGCCAGGTACGGGCCCGAGACGCCCGCGGGCAGCGCGATGGCGGTCTCGAAGCTGCTGCGGGGGGCTTCCGCGACGGGCTGGAGCCGGGTGGCGCCGGACCCGGCCAGCACCCGCCAGGAGGCGACCCCCGTGGCCCCATTCCAGCTGGCGTACACCGTGCCCCCCTTCATGGCGAGAGCCGGAGGATGGGCCGGCGTGCCCGACCATGGGAAGCGGAAGGCTCGATAGGACTGCTCATGGGCGGGGAAGTGGGCGTCGAAGAGGGTGCGCCCTTCGGGCCCCAGTTCGGAGAAGTAGGGATCCTGCCCCCAGCCGAGGAACCAGTCGCCGTTGTCGAGGGCCTGGACGTTGCCCTGGCTTTCCACGACCAGGGCGGGAGCATGGACGATCTGGCTGACGAGGGAGGCCGTCCCCGTCTGGCCGTCGAGGCGGACGATGATCCCGCGGGACTGGCTGTGAACCGTCGGCGAGGACCCGTTGTCGAAGATGCTGATCGTCCCGTCGGGCAGTTCGCGGGGATCGTGCTGCCAGGCGGTGGCGGTGCCCGGACCGAGCTTGAAGCTGCTGTGCCGGCCTCCGAGGCGCCAGCTGATCTGCCCGCTGTGCCCGTCGATGTCGTATATCGCCCAGGTGTTCCGCGCGGAGATCAGGATGCTGCCGTCGCGGTCCACGTTGATCGAGTTGATGTGGAAGAAGTCGTAGGGGAAGCGCGTGCTGGAGTCCTTCGCCCTGGCATAGGAGTCGCTCAGGGGAACGTGGTCGAGGCTGGTCCATTCCATCCTCACCAGCCCCGTCTTGACGTCCACTTCCTGGAAGACCCCGTCCGTGAGGCCGCCGTAGGAGGACCCGCCGACGGAGGACAGGTTGCACAGGATCGGGTAGAAGCTGGTCATCAGTGCGGTGCCCCGGGGGGTGAGCTGGAAGTCGTGCAGGTCGGCCTGATGGCCGTTGCCCGCCCGGACATGGGCGATGTCCGTGTAGGTGCTGTCGGCGATCACGTCCTCCCCCGTCCCGAAGCCGTGCACCGAGATGTCTCCCTGCCACCAGGTGAGAACCGGTTTGCCGGCGTATTCCTGAAGCTTGAAGTTGGTCGCCGAGGTGTATCGGGGCAGCGCCTTGAACCAGATCAGGCCGCCGGAGGGGTCAAGGAGCATGGGGCCCGCCTGCCCCGGGCCCGAGTAGGGGGCCACGAAGATGTCCCCGGGGGCGGCGGCGGGTGAGCTCGTCGTGACCGTGACCAGCGGCGGCTGGAGGTCCGGACGCGAGGCGAAGGTCTGGAACTGGGGCCCCGGGTGGATCGTCTCCGGCGTCGAGGTGATCACGTCGGCGCTGGCGATCGCGAAACGGTCGAGCAGCGACCTGGTCGAGCCGCCTACCCGGACCCGTGCCCGCACGGTCACGCGCTCGCCTTCGACGAAGGGACGGCTGGGCAAGAAGCTCGCCCCGTCGCCCTGGGAGTAGGCGGCAAGACGTCCCGAGTGGGGCCCGCTGCGGGAGCCCACCACCGAGATCCCGCCGATAGCGCGGGCTGGGGCGCCCAGGAAGCTGATCTGGGTCTGCGGGGAGGCGTCGCGGCTGCCGGGCACCGGTGAGAGCGTCAGGCCGCCGGGTTGCAGGGCGGAGTTGTTCAGGCTGGCCGGCAGGCAGTTCGGGCCGCTCGCCGCGGAGGCCCCCGCAGACGATGAGAGAAGTCCCATCCCCAACGCCACGGTGGGTCCTAGGATGAGGGCGCGCATGGAGAGCATGGATCCGAAGGAGCATAGGAGAGTAGATCGGCGCACGTTCCTGAAGGGGGGGCTGGCCGCGGGTGGCGGGATCGTCGCAGCCGGCGCGGCGATTCGGGCCATTGCGGACACCGGCGGCAAGGGCGCTGCCCCGTCGAGCGCGAGCACGGGGCGCACCTCGAGGGCCTCCCGGCCGCGGCGCCCCAACATCCTCGTCATCCTCGTCGATCAGCTGCGCTATCCGCAGTGGTTCTCGGCCGGCCCGATCGGGATGGCCTTCACCCCCAACCTCCAGCGCCTGAGCCAGGGAGCCGTCTCCTTCGCCCGCCACTACACCGCCTCGAACGACTGCAGCCCCGCCCGGGCGACCCTGCTGACGGGCCTCTACACCCACCAGACGGGCTGCATGATCACCGGCGGGAGCACCCTCGACCCCGGCTTCCCGACCTGGGGGAGCATGCTGCGCGAGCACGGCTACCACACCCGCTGGTTCGGCAAGTGGCACCTGACCCACCGACGACAACCACTGGACCCAGCCGGTGGGCGAAGCGGCGCTGGAGCACTACGGGTTCGCCGGGGGGATCTACCCGTCCCCGGACGGCGCACCGGGGCAGGGCTGGGCGGTCGACCCCCGCATCGCCGCCGAGTTCTCCAGCTGGTTCGCCCACGAGGGACGTGCCGAGCCGTGGTGCACGACCGTCTCCTTCGTGAATCCCCACGACATCGCCTGGTGGTACGTCTGGAGCGATCGGGTGGCGGCGGAGACCACCTCCGCGCGCACCGTCCATCGCCTGCCCCCGAACTTCGAGACCCCGGAACTGATGCTCGAGCGCAACAAGCCCCGGCTGCAGCGCTCCTTCCAGCAGACCGCGGCGGCGTCCTTCGGCCCCGTGCCGTTCAGCGGACCGGGTGCTCGGCAGCTGTGGCTGGAGTTCCTCGATCTCTACACGAAGCTCCAGCGCGAGGTGGACCGTCACATCGGCCGCGTGCTGAGGACGCTGGAAAGCCGCCCGGAGGTGGCGGCCAACACGGTGATCCTCTTCACCTCCGACCACGGGGAGTACGGGGCGTCCCACGGGCTGCGCGGCAAGGGGGCCAGCGCCTACGAGGAGGCCATCCGCGTGCCGCTGCTGGTGAAGGATCCGCGAGCAGCGATCACGAGCTCGCCCGGGGTGGTGCGAACCCAGATGAGCTCGAGCGTCGACGTGGCCCCGCTGCTGCTGACGATCGCCACCGGCTCGAACGCCTGGCGCAGAGAGCCCCACTACTCCCATCTCGCCGGCAGGCTCGACCTGGCGTCGATCCTCGCCGACCCCTTGGCCCCCGGCCGCGACTACATCCTCCACGCCACGGACGAGATCGTCACGGAGTTCGCGGTGGAACCGTATGAGGCGAGCGCCCCCCTGCACGTCGTTGCGATGCGCACGCCCCAGGGCGAAGTACGCCCGCTACTCCCACTGGCCCGAAGAAGGCATCGCCCCTCTCACGCGAGGGCGGGAAACCGAGCTCTACGACTACGCCACCCAGAGCGGCAGGCTGGAGCTGCACAACAGCGCGGGCCACGACCCTCTGGAGGGCTCCCTGAACGCGGCCCTCGACCACGCCTTCAGCGCACGAGCTCCGCCAGCCGCTGCCCACCCGCCTCGGGGCCGCCCACGGGCGGGGCTTCTCCGACTACTTCTCGACGGCCAGGAGCGCCGCCGCCAAGGCCGCCGCCCGGCGCAAGGTTCGATCCGAACGGGTGGTCGGCAGGCTCAGCCGCGACGGTGAGCGGGGACGGCCGGCGGGGCCGCTCAGGCCTTGACGGCCGCGGAGGTCCCGATCACGCTTCCCGTGCCGTCCAGGGCCTGGACCGCCACGTAGGGGCCGGTGGTGAGGGCCGCGATCGTCGTCTGAAAGCCGGTCCGGGGCGCGCTTGCGACGGGGGTGAGGGCGGTCGGGGAGGCCCCCGCGAGCACCCGCCAGGAGGAGACATCCGTCGCCCCGTTCCAGCTCACCGAGACGGCCAGCGCGCCGGACCCGTTGGGCTTGGCCGACACGGATGGCGCCCCGCCCGGGTGCCCGCTCCATGGCGAGAGGTACGTGCGGAAGTCCTGCACGTTCTTGCCAAGGGTGCCGTCGAGCAGGACGTGGCCGGAGGAGTCGAACTCCGTGAAGTCGGGCAGGCCCCCGTAGCCGAGCAGCCAGGCCCCGCCGGGGAGCGGGGCCATGTTGCCCTGGCTGGTGGCCAGGAGCACCCTGCTGGGGTTGACGAACTGCCTGCGCAGGGTGACCGTGTGGGCGGAGGTGTCGGGGGCCAGCAGCAGCCCGCGGGACTGCTTCTCCTTGGGAGGGTTCGAGCCGTTGTCGAAGACCGAGATCAGGCCGCCGGGCTGGAACTCGGCGTCGTGCTGCCAGTAGAAGCGTGTCCCCGGACCCTGCTTGAGGTTGCTGCGGTTGCCCCCCAGCCGCCAGCGGATGGCGCCGCTGCGGATGTCCACGTCATAGAGGGCCCAGGTGTTGCGGGCGGACAGCAGGACGTCGCCGGAGCTCCCGGGATCGACGGAGTTGATGTGGACGTAGTCCCATGGGTAGCTCGACTTCGGCGCCGGGTTGTTGGACTCGCTGAAGGGGATGTTGCCGAGGAAGTGCCACTCCCACATGACCAGGCCCGTCTTGATGTCGATCTCCTGCGCCACCGAGTCGCTGAGCACGCCGTTCGACGACCCATGGGCCGAGGAGAGGTTCATGTGGATCGGGTCGAACATGTCGATCCAGGCCGTGCCTTCGGGGGTGATCCGGATCTCGTGGAGGTCCGCCCGGTATCCGTTGCCGGCTCTGATCCTGGCGATCTGCCGGTAGGAGCTGTCGTAGATGACGTCTTCCCCCTGTCCGAACCCGACCTGCAGGATCCGTCCCTGCCACCAGGTCAGGACCGGCTTGCCCTGATACTGCTGGACCTCGAAGTTGGTGGCCGACTGGCCTGCCCCGAGGGAGTGAAACCAGACGAGGCTGCCGTTCTGTTCGGCGATCATCACCCCGGGGGTGCCCTTGCCCTGGTAGGGGGCCAGGAGCAGGTAGCCCGGCGCCGCCCCCGGCTTCGCCGCGGTCGTGATGCGCACGGTGGAGGGCGTGATGGAGGGTGCCGTGACGTAGTGCTGCACCGCCCGCGGATCGCCGGGATTGGTCGGGAACTGCTTCTGGCTGAACGAGGCCTGGTGAGCGACGGTGAAGACGGTGCTCGCCTGCGAGCCGTCACCGAGGCGCGCATGCACCGTCACCCGCTCGCCCGGACTGAAGGGGTGGCTGGGCAGGAAGCTCTCGCCGGTGCCGGTGGAGTAGGGGCGAAGGACGCCCTTGTGCGAGCCGCTGCGGGACCCGCGGACGGTCACTGCCGAGACGGTCGTGCCCGAGCCCCCCAGGAAGCTGATCTGCGTGGTCGAGGATGCGTCGGGCGTGCCGGGCTGGGGGGACACGGCGACGGGGTTGGATGCCGCCTCGGCGACGGCCTGCCGTTCCCTGATGGTCCCGGTGCTGGCCGAGGAGGAGTTGCCGCAGGCGACGATTGCAGTGCCGAGCAGGCCGACCAGTCCGACCGCCGCGCTGGCTCGCAGGGACCTCAACATCTCATGTTCGCTCGGGGACCCAGGGGCAGCGAGGAGACATTCGGCAAGAGAATACCGGGGAAAGTGAGAAACGCCGGGCGGTTCACGGTTGATGGCGGGCGGGCGTATCCCCTAGGCTCTGAGACGTGATCGTGCGTCTCCTCGGCGCAGCCGTCACCACGGCTGTTCTCATCGTCCCCGGCCTGCAGCCTGCGACCGCGACGGCGGCCGGCGGAGATGCCGCTGCGACCTCCGCATACCTGCGCGCCAACTACGAGCTGCTGCGCGTGGCCAGGTCCCACCTGCGGGTCTCCGAAGCGGCGCCGCGGGGGATCCTCGGCCAGGTCAGACGGGACTGCCCCCAGGCCGCCGCCAACTCCCCCCAGAACGAACAGTCCGAGCGGCTCAGCGACGAGCTGATCGGGAACATGGTCATCGTCGCCGGCAAGCCCGATCTGTCGGCCATACGCAGCTTCATCGGGGCCGTGTCGGGTCTGCACTGGAGCAATGCCCGACTCACCTCCACGATCAGGTCCTACGCGGCCAAGCTGAAGGTGATGGTCGGGCTCTCCGCCCCCGATCTCTGCGGTGACATCAGGGCCTGGGCGGCGAGCGGCTTTACGACGCTGCCCTCTGCCACGGTCAATTTCGATCGCGTGTTCCTGGCCAACTGGGTCGCCCTCGGCCTGCAGCCCAAGAGCCTCGACCGCTACGAGGGCTCGGCAGAGCGGGGCATCGCCCGCCGCTCGGCGCAGATCGAAGCGGAACTGACAGACGGGGAAGCGAGGGCCGTGGAAACCTGGGGCAACATCATGAACGAGCTGGTGCTCAACACGTGAGGCGCTAGGCGACCGCGCGGAGGTGGCGGTAGGGGGCGCCCCGCAGCTCGCGCACCAGGCCCTCCACGATCCCCTCCTCGTCCTCCTCGCGCCCGTCGGTGACCGCTCCGATCACGGCCCGCTTGCGCTCCAGCAGGCTCGAGATCGTCTCGTCGACGGTGTCGGCGGCGAGCAGGTAGTAGGCGGTGACCGCATCCTGCTGGCCGATGCGGTGGCAGCGGTCCTCCGCCTGATCGTGCTTGGCGGGAGTCCAGTCGAGCTCCAGGAAGGCCACGCTCGAGGACCGGGTCAGGGTCAGCCCCTGCCCCGCTACCTCCATCGAGCAGACGATCATCTGGTTGTCCTCCCGGTCGCTCTCCTGGAAGGCACGCAGCGCCGCGTCGCGCGCGGCCGGGCTGTCCGTGCCCAGGATGTGAAGGGCGGAGGGAAAGCGGTCGAGGATCGCCCTCTGGACCTCCCGGTGGTGGGCGAACACCACCAGCCGCTCCCCCGACGAGCAGAAGTCGTGGATCCAGGCCAGGGCGGCGTGCAGCTTGCCCCTGGCCGCCAGCAGCTTCAGCGCGTTCAGGCGCACGAGCCGCTCGGCCCGCAGCGCCGCTGCGACCCGGGCGTCCAGCTCCCGCAGGTCGAGCGGCTGGGTGCGCAGCCAGGCGATCAGGTCTCGCTCGGCCAGCCGGTACTCGCTCTCGTTGTCCAGCTCGACGGGCACGACCGCCCGCGTCTTGGGGGGAAGCTGGGGAAGGACCTCCGACTTCAGGCGCCTCACCAGGCAGCGCGCCCGCAGATGCCAGTGCAGGCGCATGTGAGCGTCGGGCCCTCGAAACCGCTCCCCGAACTGGGCGCCTGAGCCGAAGTCCTCGAGGCGGCCGATCACCCGCAACTGGGAGATCAGCTCCCCCGGCCGGTTGAGGACGGGCGTTCCCGTCAGCGCCAGGACCATGCCCTCGCTGGGGAGGGTGGCGCAGAGCCGCTGGACCGCCTGGGTGCGCTTTGCCGCCGGGTTCTTGCAGTAGTGGCTCTCGTCCAGCACGACCGCCTGCGGCTCGGCCGCGCCAAGGGCCGGCAGGCGGGCGGACAGGATCTCGTAGTTGAGGACCGTGATCTCGGCGCTCGGGCTCGCCCCGTCGCCGCCGGTGCCCGACAGGGCCTCGACGGTGCGGTGGGGCAGCCAGCGCCCGATCTCCCGCATCCAGTTGAGCTTGAGGTTGGCGGGGCAGACGACCACCGCGGGATAGGCGCCGTCGGCCTCCAGCGCCGCCAGCGCCTCGATCGTCTTGCCCAGCCCCTGCTCATCGGCGAGGAAGGCCCGCCGGCGAGAGAGCAGATAGCTGACACCGGCCCGCTGGAAGGGCTTCAGCTCGCCACCCAGCCCGGGAACGGTCAGCTCCCCCTCGGTGGCCCGGGAGAGGGAGACCAGGCCTGCGGAGCGTGCGTGCTGCTCGCGAATCTCCTGCAGCAGCGGCAGCGCCTCATCGTCGACCCACACCTGGCCCTCGGAGATGAAGCGGTCGAGGTCGGGGACGCAGAAGGGGTCGGCGCGGATCGCCGGTAGATGGTCGTGCTCCCCCTCGGGCCTGCGGGTCTGACGCGGCGGCAGTGCGCCCGGCAGCTCGGCGAAGGCCTGAACAAGCGCCGGCTCGTGGCCGGGGGCGAGCACGAAGGTGTCCTCCCGCTCGCAGCGCTCGAGCACCGCCGGCGGCGCCGGGCGGTCCTGCCTGATGGCCTCCACGCAGCGCCTGGCGGCGGGGGTCAGCCAACCGTCGAGGTGCTCGTCGATCAGCTGCCAGGAGGCGGCGGTGAGCGGGACGGTGGCCCCTCCGGGCGCCGCCGTCGCTCGGTCGCCCACGGGCGCCGGCAGGCGCCCGGCGTCCCCGAGCAGGAGGAAGACGGGGGCCTGGCGCGGACCGTGGACCTCGATGCTCCCCCGCCAGGTCGTCGCCCGCGCCAGCCATGCCAGCACGCGCGGGTCGGGGTCGGTGTGCCCGATCTGCCCGAGCAGGACGGCCAGAGCGGGGGCGTCCTGCTCGACCGCGGCCAGGCCGAGGGTCCCCTCCGGGCCGTCCAGGGCCCGCAGCCCGCTGCTCCTCGCCAGGGCGCGGGCCAGCGAGGCGTGGCGCTGCGCCACCAGGATCCAGTGCTCCCCGCGCCGGTCGCGGCGGAACTCGACGTCGTGGCGCATCGCCGGCGGCCGCGCGGATGGCGGCTCCTCCTCCCCCCGCTCGAACAGGGCGCGGCTGGCGGGAGGGCTGAGGCGCAGGCCCGGGCACTGCTCTGAGAGACGTTCCACGAGCGCCCGGGCGAGATCGTCCACGGGAACCACCGCCCGCCCGATGTCCGAGAGCTCGCGCGCGCGAGGGTGCTCGAGCAGGCCCGCGACCATCTCGGCCCCGCGATCGGTCGCGAAGCCGAGCCACCAGTCGTGGTCGGGGCGGACCAGCTCGACGATGCATTCGTCCCGGCGGCGCCCCGAGCGGGCCCGCGCGAGCGCCCGCCCCAGCTCCTCGCTGATCAGCGGCGGTGGTGAGATGCCCTGAAGGAGCAGTCCCAGCGCCTGTGCCTGCTCGCCGCCGAGCGGGATGCGCCAGGCCCGCTGGACGGCATCCCATCGGCGGCCCGGGATCGCCCGCAGCAGCTGGCGAAGACGCTCGTCGAAGGGGAAGCGGAGCACCGCCTCGTCGCGGTCGAGCTCGGCGGAGAAGGAGGAATGGAACACGGCCAGAGCACGATAGGCGTAGCGGGGGATGCCTTGGGATGCCCCCGGACCGTGGCTAGGGTGGGTCGTGCGTCGGGCATTCGATCCTGGGAGAGAGAAATGGCGAGGATGAGAGCGGTGCAGGTGAGCGAGCCGGGAGGCCCCCTGGAGCTCGTCGAGCGCGAGGTGCCGGCGCCACACCGCGGGCAGGTGCTGGTTCGAGTGCAGGCATGCGGGATCTGCCACAGCGACACCTATGCCAAAGAGGGGGGCTTTCCCGGCGTGCCCTTTCCGATCGTCCCGGGACATGAGATCGCGGGCGTCATCGAGGACCTCGGGGAGGACGTGGAGGAGTGGGAGGTCGGCCAGCGGGTCGGCGTCGGCTGGTTCGGGGGAAACTGCGGCCACTGCGAGCCGTGCAGGCGCGGCGACCTGATCTCCTGCCGGAACATGGGCATCCCGGGCGTGACCTTCGACGGAGGCTATGCCGACTACGTGGTCGTCAAGGCCAGCGCTTTGACGTCGATCCCGCAGGACCTGGCGGCCGAGGACGCGGCTCCGCTGATGTGCGCCGGCATCACCACGTTCAACGCCCTGCGCCGGAGCGGGGCCCTCGGAGGCGACCTCGTGGCGATCCTCGGCCTCGGAGGGCTCGGCCATCTAGGGGTGCAGTTCGCGGCCCGCCTCGGGTTCGACACCGTCGCCATCGCGCGCGGACGGGACAAGCGCGACCTCGCCCTCCAGCTCGGCGCGCGCCGCTACATAGACAGCACCTCCGAAGACCCTGCAGCCGAGCTGACCCGGCTGGGGGGCGCGAAGGTGATCCTGGCCACGGTCACGAGCGCCCCGGCCATGAGCACCGTGATCGGAGGGCTCGGCCTGCGGGGGAAGCTGCTGGTCGTGGGCGCCTCCGGAGAGCCGATCGAGGTTCCGCCGGCGGCTCTGATCAGGGACGACAGATCGATCGCGGGACACGCCTCAGGAACCTCCCGGGACTCTGAGGACACGCTTGCCTTCAGCGTCCTCGCGGACGTGCGCCCGATGATCGAGATCCGGCCCCTGGAGGAGGCGGCGGAGGCCTACGAGCGGATGCTGAGCGGGCAGGCCCGCTTCCGGATGGTGCTGACGACGGGCGCCTGATCGGTCAGGCGTCCCGCTCGACCTTCTCGAGCCCCCTGGTGATGGAACGGGTCAGGGACGCCCGCACGATGGCCGCCACCCCCGGTATGGGCGAAGCCAGGCGGATGTCATAGACGAAGCGCGTTCCGTCGCCGTCGGCCGCGAAGGTCATGACGCCCACGTGCCCGCGCAGGGGGCTGCCCTTGGTGATCCGGTAGACGATCCGCTCGGGCACCACGAACTCGGTGACCGTCTCCTCGAACGGCGGCAGGGGGCCGATCTTGAGCTGGCGAACCGAGCCCACCCCGTTTCGCTCCCCGTCCTCTCCGTCGCGCAGGCGGGCGATCTTGGCACCGAAGATCTCGGCCAGGTTCTCGTGCTCGGCGAGGTAGGCGAAGATGCGCTCGGGAGGCTTTGAGAAGCGCCGCTCGACGTGGACATGATGGGCACGCACGGCGGCCAGGTTATGCCCTCGTGCGATCCGCTGCGGCGAGGGTGGCCGGGATGGGGCCGGGACCGGCGGGGTCAGGGGGTCGCGAGGAGCCCCTCGAGGCGTTCCAGCGTCGCCGGCGTCCCCATCGCCACGATGACGTCTCCGACCGCCAGGGCGGTCTCGGCGGGGGGCTGCGGTTGGAAGTCGGCGCCCCGGCGCAGGCCGACGATCATCGAGCCGCCGCGGATGTCGCCGACGGTCTGCCCCAGCCCGTCGCAGCCCTCGGCCACGAAGATCTCCTCCATGCGGTATTCCGCATCGACGTCCACCACCCCGCTGAGCTGGGGGTGCAGGGCCAGCCGGGCCATCTCGGTGCCGCTCGCCTTGTAGGGAGAGATCACCCGGTCGGCGCCCGCCCGCTTGAGCTTCTTCTCCGTGTCCTCCGCGGCCGCCCGGGCGACGATCGCGATGTCGCTCCGCAGCTCCCGGGCGGTGAGGGTGATGAAGACGTTGTTCGCATCCGAGTCGGCGCAGGCGATGATCGAGCGGGCCCGGTCGATGCCGGCGCGGGCAAGGACGGTGTCGTCGGTGGCATCCCCCTCGACGAACGGGGTCTCGAGCTCCGCGGCCAGCTGCCCGTTCTCGCTGCTGGAGTCCACGACCACGAAGGGAGCGCGCGCGGCTCGCAGATCCCGAGCGACCTGGCGGCCCACGCGGCCGAACCCGCAGACGATGTGATGGTTGTTGATGGAGTCGATCAACTTCTGCCTGCGCCTGGAGGCCAGGAGGTCGCCGAGGTGTCCGGCGACGAAGAACTCGGCGACCGTGGCCAGGGCGTAGAAGAGGGTACCCACACCCACCACGATCAGTGCGATCTGCACGATCTGGCCGGCGGTGCTGTGGGGCTGGGAAAAGCCCCCCACGGTGGCGGCCGTGTCCAGGGCCCAGCGGAACGCGTACCAGAGCCCGACGCTCTCGCTCACGGCCAGCCCGATCGCCCCCAGGAAGACCAGCGCGGCGGCGGTGAGGCCGACCAGGGCGATCCGCGAGGCGAACAGCCTGAGCTGCCCGTGCGTCTGGGTTCCACGCTCGGGCGTGCGGGACAGGCCGGGGCTCATGCGCCCATCATGTGCGATTCCGCGGCGCCTCGCTGCCGCGTCGGCGCCGCGGCCTCGCGTGGCGGGCGGCGGCTGCTGCCTAGCCCCCCGCGACCGGAAGCACCGGTGTGCAGGCCGCGCTCACCGGATGGGCGGGATCGAGCGCATTGAGCACGTCGGCATCGGCGATGTGGTCGTATGGCATCGAGAGGTGCTCTCCCTGGTCGAGGATGCACTGCGACTGCAGCGTGATGTTGTCGACGCCGGGGCCCGACAGGAACGCCGAGGTGTAGGGCGTGACGACCTCGTCGTTGCGCGACTCGATGACCGTGTAGCTGACCCCCGGGACGGTCTCGCCGCCCGCGTTCGAGATTCGCGATGAACGCCGATCCGGAGGCCTGTTCTTCACACGCCTGGCAGAGGCCGAAGAAGGCATCCGCGCCGGGGATGAGTTCCCCGATCGTGAAGACCCCGTTCGACGGTCGTGCCGTGGTTGGATGGCGCCAGCCCGACGAGCGTGTGCACCTTGGCGGCGCCGTTGCCGAACTTCAGGTAGTAGCGCGGCATCATGCCGCCCTGCGAGTGCCCGACGAGGTCCACCTGTCTCGCTCCGGTGGCCGCAAGCACCTGGTCTACGAAGCTCGACAGTTCGCCCGCCGAGGCGGAGATTTCGCCGGTCGCATAGACGCCTATCGCGCCGCTGCCGTTGCTCGAGCCGTAGTTGAGCGCGAACACGCAGTAGCCGTGGTTGACAAGCAGCGGCGACAGAGCCTGCCAGCTGGCCGACATGTCGATGAAGGTGCCGTGCACGAGCACGACCGGCCGAGGGTGCGCCGCCGACGGTTTGCACGACCAGTTGTTCGCGCCGGGCGGCGAGGCCGTCGAGCTGACGTGGGCGTAGCCGAGAAGGCCGTTGTAGATGACGGGCAGCGATGCCTGCGCGGTGCCTGCCGCGAAGGCCGCGATGGCGAGGATCGTGGTGACGAGGGTCAGGATGGGCTTGCGCATGGGTGTCTCTCCTATCCGCTCGGCCGGGTCTCGCCCCCACCCGGTCCTATGGCTGGTACGTGAACTGGTCGGTCGGGGTTTCGGCTGTGGTGCCTTCGGCGGTGGAGACGGTGACCGCGACCGTGCCGCTGCCCGCCGGTGCTTCAGCTGTGATTTCGGTCGACGACTTGACTTCCGGTTCCACCTGCGTGGAGCCGAAGTTGACCGTCTTGGCCGCGCTCACACCGGCGCCCTGGAGGACCACGTTCGTTCCCGCTGTGCCTTTGGTCGGCGATAGCCCGAGGCCGGCGATCAGGCCTGTGACTTTCGAGTAGGCGGTTTCCGACGCACCCCGTTCGTTCGTGGCGGTCACGCCCACCCGCATCGTGAGGCCCACGTCGAGGAGTTCGAGCAGGAACTTTTCTTTGGTGGCTCCGGCGATGTCTTTGCATTCGCCGACGAGGCCGAGAACGCCGCAGAGCTGCCACTGGTAGCTGTACGTGATCGGCGCCGTTCCCGTCCAGGTTTCGCGGTGGGCGAGGAGTTCGCTGCCGATCTTCAGCAGCCCGCTGATCGTCGGTTGCAAGGTGTTGACGGGAAGTGCCGCGAGCACCGGGCTGGTCGGCGCCGAGATCGCCTGCGTCGACCCGCCGGAGTTCGTGGCCGTCACGACCAGCCTCACGGTTGATTTGACGAGGCTCGAGACGACGCTGAGCGTTTCTTTGTTTCCTCCGCTCGCGATCGCTTTGCAGTTTTCCCCATTGGCGTCGCACTGCTGCCACTGGTAGCCGTATGTGATCGGCGTCGTCCCCGACCAGGTCCCGTTCCCCGCCGTGAGCGCCTTGCCGTCTTCGGTCACCCCCGAGATCGACGGCAGCCCGGTGTTACCCGGCAGCAGCGCCGCGATCAGGCTCGTGGCAGCCGACGTCGCCTGGGTCGACCCACCCGAGTTGGTCGCCGTCACGACCAGCGGACCGTCGAGCCGACGAGGCTCGAGACCAGGCCGAGCGTTGCGCCGGTCGCCCCGTTGATGTTCTTCGCAGGCTTCGCCCGCGCCGTTGCACTGCTGCCATTCATAGGCGTAGCTCAGCGGCGACGTCCCCGACCACGAGCCCGTCACCGCCGACAGCAGACTGCCGTCCTGCAGCAGACCCGTGATCGACGGCAGGCCGGTGATCGACGGCAGGATCGCGCCCACCAGCCCCGTCGGATCAGAGATCGCCGAGGTCGAGCCCGCCGAGTTGGTGGCGGTGACCACCACGCGCAGCGTCGAACCCACGAAAGCGGGAAGCAGTTTCAACGTCGATGCGACCGCTTCAGAGACTTCTTCGCATGCTCCGCCGGATGAGTTGCACAGCTCCCAGCATAGCTGAAGCTGAGCGGTCCGGTGCCCGACCAGGAGCCCGTCAGCGCCGACAGCAGCCCGCCGTCCTGCAGCAGGCCCGTGATGCTCGGAAGGCCCGTGTTCGAGGGCAGCAGAGCTTTGATGAGGCTCGTCTGCTCGGACGTGGCCGAGGCGGACCCGAGTGGGTTGGTCGCGGTCACGACGACCTCCAGGCCGTTCGCGACATCCAGCGGCGCGACGTCGTAGGTGGGCTGGTTGGCCCCCGCGATGTCCGTGCATTCCCCGAGCAGGTTGCAGCTGCGCCACTGGTAGGAGTACTCGAAGGGACCCGTCCCAGCCCAGCCACCCGTGCCGGCGGAGAGCTGCTGGCCGACCAGGGGAGTCCCGGTGACCGTCGGAGCCGACATCGCAACCGGCGGTCCGGCCACGACCTTGGCGCTCGGCTTCGACAGCGATCTGGCCGTGCCCGAAGCGTTCGTGGCGGTGACGAGCACCCGTAGCTTCTCGCCCAGCTCCGGGGTGGTGGGGCGATAGGTGGACCCGGTGGCCCCCGCAACGAGCGTGCAGGCGGTTCCCCGGCAGGCCTCCCACTGGTAGGTGTAGGAGAAGGGCGCCGTCCCCTTCCACGTCCCGTTGCCGGCCGTGAGGAGTTGCCCGTCCTGGGCGTTCCCCGAGATCACCGGCGTCTTCTTTCGCTTCGGAGCGGCGGAGGCGATCGCGCCGCTCGGTGGGGAGCTCGCGACGGTGCTCCCTTCGGTGTTGCTTGCCGTGACGCGGACCCGCAGGGTCTTGCCGACATCGCCCCCGGTGAGCTTGTAGGTCACCTGTTCGGCGGAGGGGATTTCGGTGCATTCCTGGCCGGAGGAGGTGCAGCGCAACCACTGGTAGGCGTACTGGATCGGCGTCAGTCCGGTCCAGGAGCCCTTGTTGGCCTTGAGCTTCTTCCCGTCCAGCGCCGTGCCGGCGAGGGAGGGCGACGTGCTGTTGACCGGGGCGCCCGTCTGAGCGCCCGCGCTCGCGACCCCGCCGATCAGGAACGCCGCCATCACGACGGCGAGCGCAGCCAGCGTGGCCGACAGTCGTCTCGATGTCCGCGTGACCATGGCCGTCGCGGTCTGCCCAGCCCGGTGCCGAGGTCGCCCCCGCGTCCCCCATTCCATGGCACCCGGGCGGCCTGAGCCCTGCCCAGCGCTATTTGGCACGGATCCTCCTGCCGTGTCCGCACACGGCCCCTCCACCCGTGCGCGCAAGATCGTGCCAGAGCGGCCCTCGACTGTCAACCCGCAGGAGCTTCGGCGGGGAGACGGGCCAGCCCGTCGGCACCGCCGCAGGAGCTTCGGTGGGGGACGCCCGCTCAGCCCGTCGGCACCTGGAACACCCGCGTGCCCCAGTTCCGGAGGCGGTCGGGCGTCTGGCTCGATCTCGCCGGCACGTACTCGGTCGCCAGCCAGACGGAGGTGAGGGCCGGGTCCATCACCGCCCAGGAGTAGTCGCCCCAACGTTCGGCTTCGGGGTCATAGCAGCGAGCGCCCCATCCACACGTGGGGGATCCCGGCGTCGAGGAACAGGCCCGACCGGACGGTGAAGCCCGCCCTCTCATACAGGGCCACGGCATCCGTCTGGGCGGCCAGGCGCGCCTCGCGGCAGCCCCGCTCGCGGGCAGCTTCGAGAGCGAGGTCGAGCATGCGGGAGGCTATCCCGTGTCGACGCCAGCTTCGCTGCACGGCGACCCTGCCGATCTTTGCGACCTCGCCGTCCTCCAGCAGCCGCAGCGTTCCGATCACCCGCTCCCCGTCCGGGTGCAATGCGACGAGGTGGCTGGCTTCGCCGTCGCGTCCGTCGATCTCCTCCTCGCGGGGCACGCCCTGCTCCCGGCAGAACACCTCCTCGCGCAGGGCGATCGCCCCGCGCATGTCGGCCGGGCCGTCGGCCCAGCGGATCAGAGGGTGAGCCCCCATCTTCACCGACATGTTGCCCGCCCCCGGTCGGCCTGTGTGAAGGAACCCGGCTAGGCCGTGGTGGGCTGATCCTCGCCGGCCCGGGAGTCGAACTCCCTCATGAGGGCCTGCGTGGCGGCGTCGCGCTCCATCCTCGCGTCGCTGAGGGGGTTGAGGATCCCCCGCAGGACCGACATCACCGTCCAGCGGCGGGGACGGACTATGCGCGGCTGGCGGCGCTCGATCCCTCGCACGATCGCCTCCCCCGCCTGCTCCGGCTGCAGTCGCTTGCGCAGCGGGGCGGGAAGCGTCCCGATCATGCGGTCGGCTAGCGGGTCGGCGTCGATCGCGCGGTGGACCATCTCCGTGTCTATGAAGCCGAAGTAGGCGACGCTCGCGCTGGCCCCGTGCTGGACCAGCTCGGCCCGCAGGGCTCTGCCGAACTGCTCGACGGCCGCCTTGCTCATCGCGTAGGGCACCGCCCCGACGCCGTTCATGAAGGCGTAGATCGATGAGATGACCACGACGTGCCCGCGCCGGCGCACTATCTCGGGAAGGGCCGCATCCACGGTCCGGCAGACCCCCATCATGTTCACGTCGAGGACCCGCTCGAAGTTCTCCGGAGCCATCGCCCGGAAGCTCGCGACCCGGGAGGCGATTCCCGCGTTGGCCACCACGACGTCCAGTCCGCCCAGACGCTCGACGACGGTGGCGACCGACCGCTGCATCGCGCCACGGTCGGTGACGTCGGCCCCGAGCCCGAAGGCCCTGGTGTCGTGCAGCTGCGAGGCGGCTGCGGAGGCGGCTCCCTGCTCGAGGTCGAGTATCGCCACCGAGGCTCCCCGCGAGATCAGGGAGCGGGCGGTCGCATGGCCGATCCCCCGCGCCCCTCCCGTGACGAGCGCAACCTTCCCCGTCAGCTCATAGCGCGCCATGGGCGCAGTCTGTCAGGTGGGCGGCGTGCGCGATCGAGCGAGCGTCAACGGCGGCGGGACTCGCTCGCCCTGGCCAGGAACCCCACTGCGAGCAGACCGAACACCGCCGCCACTATCCACGCCCCTTTGACGGCCGACAGGATGCTGACCAGGGCGGCGGCTGCGGCTGCGCACAGCGAGAAGGTGAGGTTCGCCATCTCCTGCACTATCGCGGCAACGCCTGCCGGTGGGCGCTAGCCGGTAACGACGTGCGGGGCGTCGGCTCCGGCGGTGCCGAGGAAGTCCTCGACCGCCTCGGGGGCGAGCGGACGGGAGAAGAGGAACCCCTGCCCCTGGTCACAGTGTTCGCGCTGGAGCGTCCTCAGCTGGGCCTCCTCCTCGATGCCCTCCGCGAGGGTTTCGAGATGAAGCGTCTTGCCGAGCTGTACGAAGGTGCGGATCAGGGCTTTGGACTCCGTCGAGCTGGCGATCCCGGCGATGAAGGAACGATCGATCTTCAGAGAGTCGGCGGGGAACTGGCGCAGGTAGGCCAGGGAGCTGTAGCCCGTGCCGAAGTCGTCGATCGCGATCCGGATGCCCAGCTCCTTCAGCGCGCCCAGACGCCGGGCGGTCGCCTCGGCGTCGCGCATGAGGGCCGTCTCCGTCACCTCCAGCGTCAGGGCGCCCGGATCCATGCCGCTGTCCCCGAGCGCGTCGCGAACGTCCTCGAGGAGCTCGTCGGAGTCCAGCTGCCTGCCCGAGACGTTCACAGCGACGTTGACGGGAAAGCCGTCGGCGTGCCACCTCGAGGCCTGACGACACGCCTCCTGCAGGACCCAGCGGCCGATCACAACGATCAGGCCGGTGTCCTCCGCGACCGGGATGAACTCGCTCGGGCAGGATCAGGCCGCGGGTGGGGTGTTGCCAGCGCAGCAGCGCCTCCACCCCTATCGACCTTCTCGGTCTCCAGGTCGAAGGTCGGCTGATAGAGCAGGAACAGCTGGTCGCGCTCAAGCGCCTCGGCCAGGTCGAGCCCCATCGTGAGACGGTCCTGCATGGCGGTCTGCATGTCGGACTGGAACAGCACGAAGCGGTTGCGCCCGGCCGCCTTGGCCTCATAAAGGGCGATGTCGGCGTCCCGAAGGAGCTCGTCGGCGCTCTCGCGGGGGCCGCAGGCGATGCCGATGCTGGCGGTCACGGACAGCTCGCGGCCGATCTCCCCGTTCAGCTCGTAGGGCTCGCGCAGCACGTCCAGGAGACGTTCGGCAACCAGCTCCGGCCCGGCGTCGAGGGTCGAGCCCTCCACCAGGACGATGAACTCGTCTCCGCCGAGGCGCGCCGCCGTGTCCGCCCCGCGGACGACCCCCGAGAGCCTGCTCGCGACGATCCTCAGCAGTTCATCGCCCGCCGCGTGCCCGAAGCTGTCGTTCACCTGCTTGAAGCCGTCGATGTCCACATAGAGAGCCGCCACCGACGCCGGCTGACGGCGGGCGCGAGCGAGCATCTGCTCGGCGCGGTCGAGGGCCAGCACGCGGTTGGGAAGCCCCGTCAGGGAGTCGTGCAGGGCCTGGTGGCGCAGCTCGCCGGTCTTCTCCTCGACCAGGCCGAGGGCACGCTCGCGGGAGCGCCCGAGGACGAGCACGAGCACGGACAGGAGCAGGCTGACGAGCACACCGCCGAGCAGGATCATCAGCGCCTGCAGGTTCGGGGAGAGGGCGCCCGCGGGCACTTCCCCGACGATGCGCACCGTCCAGGAACCCTGGATCTGGAATCGCGTCGCCGACCGGTAGGGCCCCGTCGCGCCCCTACCCGCCTGGCCCACCAGTTCGGGGCTGTGACCGGGATTGCTGTGGTAGAGAGCCACGCCGAGGCCCCGGTGCCCGCCCGTGGCGGTGCGGATCACGGTGTCGAGGTCGAATGAGCTGACCACCCACCCGACCAGGGCCGCGCGTCGCCGAGCGACCGTCTGCAGGCTCGCGCCGGGTCGGTAGAAGGCAGCCTCGAAGAAGGTGGTGTTGACCCCCTGGGCCGCCACCGGGAAGGCAAGGATCTGGCCGCTGTCCATCGCCGCGCGCTGCAGGGGCGCCTGCGTGCGTCCGATCATCGAGGTGGGAAGACACCAGTCGCCCTGCAGGACCGAGGCGACCTCGGGGCTGAGCCCACCGAGCGACTCGCTGGTCGCCACCAGACAGGCCCTGTCACGGCCATGCTGGGTGAGTGGCACGATGCGTCCGCCCACCATCCCGCGGAACACCGGATCTGCGTTGCGGGTCCTGAGGAAGGAGGCGATCGCGGAGACCGGGACCGACCCCACGACGGTCGTGCCGAGGCTGCCGACCTGACGGTGGCGGCCGTCCAGCTGCTGATACCAGCGCCCGAATTCGGTCTGGCTCAGTCCAGGCTCCATCGTGAGCACCGCCCTGACCGAGCCGACGAAGTCGGCGTCCCGGCGCAAGAGCGTCTCCACCGTCTCGCTGACATCGGTGGCGGTGGTCTGAAACGACTGCCTGTGCTGGGCTTCGACGCTTGAGTGCCACTCGAGGGCTCCGACGACCGCCAGCGTCGTGCCCAGCAGGAAGATCCCGAGGGCCAGACCGAGCGAACGCGGCCCCCGGGACCCGCGGACGAGCCTGCCCCGCCGGGGCCGCTCGGATCGAGGCGCCTGGCCGGCCGGGGAGGGAGGAAAAAGGAACATCGTGGGTGGATCGGCCCGCCCCTGGCGGGATCCCGACCGTAGCCCTCCACATGTTGGGACGGTACTTCTCCCAGCGCTCCGGCCCGGCCGACCACCTCATGGCGTTGACCCCCCGCATCCCGGCCGGTAGCCTTGGCGGGAACAGCGGCCGGGGGCACGGGTGTGGAGACCCGAATCGGGCAGGCGCCCTCGCACGCTCTTGCGAGATGATGCAAAGCTCGGCGTTAGACCGGGGAACGGAGAGGGATAGGGATGGCAAGGATCTGCAACGGAGGTCGCTCACCGCGGACAGCCCGCCGCCTGGCGATCCTGCTGCTCGTCGCAATCGCCTCCGGTGCCCTCGCCGGATCGGCGATGGCGCGCCCGTTCGCCACGAGCCCCTTCGCCGTCGTGACCAGCGGGGTGGCGCCCAAAATCACCAAACAGCCGGGGAGCGTCACGGTCAACGAAGGACAGAGCGCGACCTTCTCCGCGACGGCCTCGGGTGAACCGGCGCCCACGGTGCAGTGGGAGCTGTCGACCGACGGCGGCACCACCTGGAAACCGATCGCCGGCGCCACCTCCGGCTCCTACACGATCGCCGCCACCAGCTTCTCCGAAAACGGCTACAGGTTCCGCGCCGTCTTCACCAACGAATCCGGCAATGTGAACTCGACGGCCGCGACCCTGACCGTGAGACAGGCGCCTGCCGTGACCCTCCAACCGACCAACCAGGTCGTGCCCGAAGGCGGCACCGCCACGTTCGAATCCACGGCCAGCGGGAACCCGGCACCGACGGTCCAGTGGCAGGTCTCGACCAATGGCGGCGGCAACTGGAGCAACGTGGCAGGCGCCACCTCCACCAAACTGACCTTCTCCCACCTCGGAACGAGCAGCAACGGACGCCAGTACCGGGCCGTCTTCACCAACGTCGTCGGCACCGCCACCAGCGAAGCGGCCACCCTCACGGTCGCCACCCCGCCCGTCATCAGCAAAAACCCGTCGCCGACAACGGCCAACGAAGGCACCGAAGCGGTCTTCGAAGCAGCAGCGTCGGGGAATCCGGCGCCCACCGTCCAGTGGGAAGTGTCGACCGACGGCGGGGCGAGCTGGAACGCGATCCCAGGCGCCACGAACCCCAGGCTCGGCATCCCGGGGGTCGTCCTGGCTGAATCGGGCAGGAAATACCGCGCGGTCTTCACCAACGCGGGAGGCAGCAAGACCACCACGGCGGCCACGCTGACGGTCCACTCGCCTCCCGTGGTCACCCAGCAGCCGGCGAGCATCACCGTCGAAGTGGGCGAAAGCGCGACCTTCGAATCGGCGGCGACCGGCACGCCCACGCCGACCGTGCAGTGGCAGGTCTCCAGCGACGAAGGAGCCACATGGACAACATACCCGGGGCGACCTCCGATCAGTTGACGGTCGTCCAACCCACAGCTCTCCGAAAACGGGAACGAGTACCGCGCCCTCTTCACGAACACGGCCGCCAGCACCCCCAGCGCGCCCGCCATCCTGACGGTCGCGACCACGAAGTTCAGCGCCGTGGCATGGGGCCAGGGCAGCTTCGGGCAGCTCGGCAACGGGACGTTCGCCAGCCAGAGCACCCTGCCGACCCCGGTGACGGGTCTGAAATTCGTCACCTCGGTGGAGGCGGGCGGACGGCACAGCCTGGCGCTGCTCGCGAACGGGACGGTGATGGCCTGGGGCTGGAACTCGCGTGGCCAGCTCGGCGACGAAAGCCTCGAACCCAGTGACGAACCGGTGGAAGTCAAGGGGCTGCAAGACGTCAAGGCGATCGCCGCGGGTGGCAACCACAGCCTCGCCCTCCTGAAAAACGGGACGGTGATGGCCTGGGGCGAGGACGAATTCGGGCAGCTCGGCAACGGGAAAAAAGAAGACAGCCAGGTCCCCGTCGCGGTGAGCGGCCTGACCGAAGTGCGGGCGATAGCGGCCGGCGAAAACTTCAGCCTGGCGCTGCTCGACGACGGGACCGTCATGGCATGGGGTGAGAACGAAAGCGGACAGCTCGGGGACGGCACGACGACCGAAAGGAGCACCCCCGTCGCGGTCAAGAGACTCACAGGGGTAAGCTCGATCGCCGCAGGCGGACAGTTCGCCATGGCGCTGCTCAGCAACGGGACGATCAAGGGCTGGGGCGATGACGGCAACGAACAGCTGGCCAACCCCGAAGTCGAAGAACTCGCCGAAGTCCCCGTGCCGGTGGGCCACATCACCGGTGCGGCCGCGATCGCGGCCGGGAGGGCTCACGCGCTCGCGCTGCTCGAAGACGGCACCGTGCTGGGCTGGGGCGAAGACAAAGATGGGGAGGTCGGCGACGGAGTCATCGCCAACCGCCAGCCCCCCACGCGGTGAGCGGGCTCTCCGCGGTCACGGCGATCTCGGCCGGCAATCGCGACAGCGTCGCCCTGCTGTCCTCGGGCTCGGTGATGACGTGGGGCATCAACAAAACGGGCACGCTCGGCAACGGCACCGTCGGCGAAGGCAGCGACGTCCCGGTGATGGTGACCGGCCTCAGCAAAGCCGCGAGCATCTCCGCGGGCGCCTTCCACATGCTCGCCTTCGGCGAGCCGATCCCCGCGATATCGAGCGTCAGCCCCTCAGTCGGCCCGGGAGCGGGAGGAACACGGTCACCATCACGGGAGTCAACTTCCGGGGGAGACCGCCGTTCGGTTCGGGGCGCCGAAGCCACGAACGTGACCGTCAACTCCGCCACCTCGATCACCGCCACCGTCCCCGCCGGGACCGGCACGGTGGACGTCAGGGTGACCACCCCCGCGGGTACGAGCCCGACCGGCCCTGCCGACAAGTACACCTACACGTTCCTGCCCACCGTCACCAAGCTCTCGGCGAAGGGCGGGCCTGCGGCGGGCGGAACGACCGTCGTCATCACCGGCACCGAATTCTCGACCGCGACGAAGGTGAGCTTCGGGGAAACCGAAGCGCCCCTGTTCACGATCAACTCCCCCACCACCATCACGGTCACCTCTCCGGCGACGGTCGCGGGCACGGTGGACGTGACGGTGACGAACTCGGCCGGGACCAGCCTGCCGACCAAGAAGGACCACTTCAAGCTCACCCCGAGCGTGACCGGCGTCAGCCCCGCCTCGGGCTCGATCGCGGGTGCAACGAGCGTGACCGTGACCGGCAGCGGGTTCTCCCCGGGCGGGGAAACCGTCTTCACGTTCGGCAAAGGAAAGGCGACGTCGGTCAACTGCGCGAGCTCGACGAGCTGCACGATGCTCACCCCGGCCCACGCCGCCGGCACGGTCGACGTGAAAGCCACCCACGCCAAAGCGAAGAGCCCGGTCAACGCGCCCGCGGACCAGTTCAGCTTCGATCGGCCCTCCCCTCCCGGCCCGGCCTGACGTAGTTGTCCGATTCCGGCCAGACGCGGGTCGGAAAGGTGCCAGTGTGGGGGCCGTGCTGTACGACCGCATGCCGAGCCCCGTCGGCGAGCTGCTGCTCGTGGGCGAGGAGGGTGCCCTCTGGAGCATCTCGATGGAGGCCCAGGCCCACGCCCCCCGGTGCGGCCGAGCTTCCGCCGCAGCAGGGACGCCTTCGAGGCTGCCCGGCGGCAGCTCGATGAGTACTTCGGCGGGGAGAGACTCCGGTTCGAGCTCATGGCTGCGGATCGGACCCGACGCCCTTCGCGGGCTTGCGGAGACGTGTTCGGAGGGCTCTCATCGGCTCCGACCGGCGCCTGGTCGGCTATGGCGGCGGTCTCGATCGCAAGCGCCGGGCGCTCGACCACGAGGCCGCCGTGCTGGCCTCGCGAGCCTGCACGGGTCCCCCGCTTCACGTCCCTTGAGGCGTGCGCGGCCCGCTCGCGCGGGCTCCCCTCTAGGCGACGGGGGCCTGGATGCTGAGACGCCTCGCCTCGGTGAAGGTCACCATGCGCTTGGCATCCTCGTCCCAGAGCTTGAGCCTGACGGCGCGCAGACCGGCGCCCAGGGTGAGCGTCGGAACATCGTGGAAGATGGGATTGTCCTCGTGCGCCCGCTGCAGGTTGTAGTTGGGGATGCGGGCGTTCAGATGGTGGACGTGGTGGAAACCGATGTTCCCCGTCAGGAATTGAAGCGGCTGCGGAAGCTTCAGATACGAGCTTCCCCTGAGGGCCGCCTCGGCATAGCTCCAGGTCTCGTCACTCTCCCAGTAGGCATCCTCGAACTGGTGCTGGACGTAGAAGAGCCAGATGCCGGTGGCTCCGGCCAGAAGGGCCGGCGGCACCGCGACGAGCAGGTAGGCCTGCCAACCCACCAGCCAGACGAGAGAGCCGATCAGCAACGCGAGGGCGACGTTGGTGGCGATGACGCTGTTGCGCATGCGCGGCCGCGCCCCGCGGGTGACGATGCGGGGGCCGAGCATCATCGCGACGATCGGGCCCACGCCGAACATGATCAGCGGGTTGCGCAAGAGCCGGTATCCGAGCCGCGCGCGGGCGTCCAGCGCCAGGTACTCGCTCACCGTCAGCGTGCGGACGTCGCCGGTCCCGCGCCTGGTCAGATCTCCCGAGGTGGCGTGATGAACGGCATGGTCGTGGCGCCACCGTATGAACGGGGAGTAGAGCAGCAGCCCGAGGGCCATCCCGAGCCACTCGTTCGCCTTTCTCCAGGGCAGGAACGAGCCGTGGGAGCAGTCGTGGAAGATGATGAACGTCCGCACGAGCAGAGCTGCCGCCGGCACCGCCAGCGCGAGCACCAGCAGATAGGACACGGGCAGTAACAGCCACATGGCCACCAGCAACCCGATGTAGGGGACGACCGAGCTCGCCAGGTCGATGACGGCGCGTTTCACGCTCGGCCGCGCATAGGGAGCGAGAGCCTCACGCCAGGGCGCCCGCGGCCCGCGGGCCGGCTCGGCGTCCTGCAGGCCGGCCGCGGCCTGCGGTTGGGGATCTTCAGCGAGGAGGGTCAATAGGAGCCTTTCGTGGGGGAGAACCCACCGCCGGTTCGACGGCTCGAGGCTCCCACTTGGGAGCGCGAGCATATCCGGCATCTCTAAATTTCACGTATAGCTCGGCGGCGGTCCTGGGATCGCTCGTAATGCTCTCATGCGGATCGGTCGGGGGTTCTATCTCCGGACGGCTATTTGAACGGCGAATGTCGCATTATGCGCAGTCTGCGATAGCCGGCCTTCGGATCACGAAGGGAGGTCCCAACCGAAGTAGACCTCCGCCCTGCTGATCTTCTCGCCGTCGGAGGTGAGGATCTCGGTGTTGCGAAACCGATGTCCGTCGCTCTTGGTGCTCTCATATGTGACCACCACCTCGTCGCCGACCTCGACCAGACGCACGAACTCGTAGTCCTGGATCAGCTCGGCGTTCGGCCAGCAGCGCTCGAGGTACCTGGCCCGGTCGATCCCCACGTCGGCGGGGCTGTAGAAGGTGAAGTCGTCGCTCAACAGCTCCTCGATGATGCGACGATCGCCCGAGGCATATGCCTCGTAGGCGGAGCGGGCGAGCTTCGAGCGGTCCGTGGCGGGCATGTCGGACTCCCTTTGCCGAGGGTTTTCCAGACTAGACCTCCGGCGCGGGCGAGACTCATCGCCGAGCCGTCGCCCGCCTGCGGACCCCCCACAGGGTGAGGGCAACTACACCTTGGGTGGCCATGAGCGGGACGCTGCGCGGGTGAACATGCCCGTGTCGATACCAACCATCTCCACAGGAGGCCCGACATGGTCAAGTCATCCATCACCACTTCTCCCAGCAGGATCCGGCAGCGCATCGGAGCCCTGGCCGCCATCGCGGCGATCGGCACCACCTTCGCCGCGGCGACGCCGGCCGCCAACGCCCAGCCGAAGGGCGGCAGCGGCGAAGCGAAGGGCTGTGAGGTCTACAACGAGAACACGGGCAAGACCGAACTCGTCCCGGTCGGCTCGAAAGTCGGCCTGTTCACATGCGGGTCCGACGGCGAATGGCACTTCGGGTGGCTGATCACCGGGCTGCGCCCGCCCCACGGCTCGGGCTCACACCCCGTGCTTCAGATTCGCAACCGCAGCGCCGTGCGTTTGGCAGCATCGCGAGGCTGAAAGCTTTCGCCCTCGACCTCGGGCCCTCCCGGTCGGCCTCGTCCCGCGTTCAGCATGTACCGCGGGACGAGGCCGTTAACGGGTCCGCGGGCCCTACCTCGTTGCAACTCTCGCGCTGCTCCCACCGGTTTCGCGCGGTTTAGACTGGCGGCGTGGGCGATCCCCTGGTCATAGGAGGACAGCTCGGCAACTACCTGATCGACTCGGTCATCGGGCGCGGCGGGATGAGCGTCGTGTATCGGGCCAGACATGCGCGGCTGGGCATGCAGGTCGCCCTGAAGGTGCTCGCCCCGGAGCTGAGCAGCGACGACACCTTCAGGGAGCGGTTTCTGCGCGAGGCCCAGGCGGCCGCCGGCATAGACCACCCCAACGTGATCCCGATCCACGATCTGGGCCTGCACGACGACTCGCTGTACATCGTGATGCGCTATGTCGCCGGCGGGGATCTCAAGCGCCTGCTCGGGGAAGCCGGGCCGCTGGACCCCGACCGCGCGCTCTCGCTCCTGCGGCCGGCCGCCCTGGCGCTCGACGCGGCCCACACGCACGGACTGGTCCACCGCGACTTCAAGCCGGCGAACATCCTGCTCCAGCGATCCGCATCGGGGGAGGTGGAGCACGTCTATCTCACGGACTTCGGGATCGCCAAGAGCAGCGCCGACAGCGAGAAGCTGACGCGGACGGGGGTCTCGATCGGCACGGTCGGCTACATGGCTCCCGAGCAGTTCGAGGGCCGCGAGGTGAGCGGCCAGACCGACGTCTATGCGCTCGCGGCGACGCTGTACGAGTGCATCGCCGGCAGGGTCCCGTTCCAGCGGGAGCTGGCCGAAGGCACGCGTCCGTCGGCGGGCGACCTGATACCGCTGAGCCGCCTGCGGCCCGACCTGCCGGTCGGGCTCGACGAGGCGATCGCGAGGGCTCTCGCACGCGACCCCCACGAGCGCCAAGGGGCATGCGGCGAGTTCCTGGACGAGTGCGCCGCGGCTCTGCAGGGGGCCACGTCCCCCTCGACCATCTCGGGGGTGGCCCGAACGGCACCCTCGGAGGCGTCGGACCCCCGGATCCCTGGTGCGAGCGCAACGGCCGATCCTACGGAGGGTGGCGCTGCACCCCCGGACGGGGCGGCGCCTCCCGGGCGCCCACCTCACGCCTCCGGCCGGGACGCACGCGATCACGGGCCGCGACGGCGGGTGTTGTACGCGGGGCTCGCGGTGGGCGCGATGGCGGCGGCCGCCGCCATCATCGTCCTCGCCTCGGGCTCGGGTCATCCGGCCGGGGCGCAGTCCACGTCAACGCTCGGAGCGGTGCCGAGGAACCGGGTGACGGGTTCGGGCAACGCGAAGGTGAGCCTCGACGGTGACCGCGCGACGATCACGGTCACGACAAGTGGACTCGACAACGGAGCGCCGCTCGCTCACCTGATGCACATCCATGCGGGCGGCCGGGGACTGTGCCCGCCGGCGTCGGCCGCCCGGCTGCACAACGGACACCTGACCATCAGCACGACGGACGGGATCGTCTACTACGGCCCCCCCGTGCAGTCGCTGACGACCCACGGCGACACTAGCGTGACGAGCATCCTCGCCTTCCCGCGATACCTGTCCGGAGGCACGCTGCGCTACACGCGCACCATCGCCCTTCCGCCATCGGTGGCCGCCGCCATAAGGGCCAACAACGCGGTCGTGGTCGTGCACGGGATCGACTACGACGGCACGGGCATCTACAGCGGGGTGCTCGATCGCAGCGAGATCGACAAGCAGGTGCCCGGAACCGCGACTGCGCCCGCGCTGTGCGGAAGGCTCGTGGGAAGCCAGACGTCTGCGGCGATCGGAGCGAATTGGAACGGATCGCCGCCGGCCTACACGGCGTCGCTGAATGTCGACTCGGCCCTCCCGAGCGTGCCCGCCGGACTGTTCCTCTGCCACGTGGGGGAAGCCGGGTCGAGCGGCGCCCGACAGGGACGCGGGAGGGCCGGCGCCGTGGCCGCGGGCCGCCCGTCGGCGTAGGGTCCCCCGACGGTGATGTCCGCACCGCCGCCGAGGGACGAGGATCCGCTGGCTCGCCACTCGCTCTCCCCGCGCGAGCTCAAGGAGCTGCTCGAGGTCGAACGCTCCGGGGGAGCCTTCCTCGCCTTTCGCGACGAGCAGGGCGAGCTGCGCCTGTTCACGCCTGACGAGTCGGGAAGGAGCACGCTGGGGCGTCGCCCAGAGATGGACCTGCCGATCCCCTGGGACCCGGAGGTCTCGGGGCTGCACGCGGAGCTGCACCACCTGGCAGGAGAGTGGACGATCGTGGACGACGGGCTCTCCACCAACGGGACCTTCGTCAACGGCCAGCGGGTCGCCGGGCGCGTGCGCCTTCGCGACGGGGATCGCATGCGGGTGGGCCGCACCGTCCTGGCCTACCGGGCCGAGCAGGCGACCCTCGTACAGGAGACGGTGACGGCGGCGGACCTCCCGAAGGTCGAGCTGACCGACACTCAGCGCCGGGTGCTGATCGCACTGTGCCGTCCGCTGCGCGACGGGGGGCAGGCGACGCCGGCGACCAATCAGGAGATCGCCAGCGAGGTCTTCCTGAGCCTCGATGCGGTCAAGATGCACCTGCGTACGCTCTTCGGCAGGTTCGGGCTGGGCGACCTTCCCCAGAACCGCAAGCGAGCGACGCTCGCCGAGCGCGCCCTGCAGTCGGGCGCGGTCTCCCACCGCGACCTCGGCTGAGACCTCGCCCGCCGGCGGGGTGGAGGGAGACTCACCCTGGGGTGGGTTCCCGGTGGATGGATGGCCGACGACGATTGCCTTGCCATTCAAACCATCCGCCAGGAGGCACCAACCATGCTCAAGATCCGTATCGCACTCATCGCCGCAACCTCCGCCCTGAGCCTCGGCTGGGCGCTCCCCGCGGCCTCACAGGCCAAGCCGCACAAGCACCCAAACCGGCGTGCCCAGGTCACCACACGATCAAGCCTCTGATTCTCGCCACCGTCGGCGGATCCGGGTCGACGGGCACCACGACCACGACGGGTCTGGCGAGGACGGTCAAGGCAGGTCCGGGCCGTGTCGTCCCGATCGTCACGACCACCATCTCCGCCAAGCCCGTGGAAGCCGGCTCGACCGGGGACGGACCTGCCGACGACAGGGAGTGCGGGGGCTATGCGGCGACGATCAACTACCTCCTGGGAGAGGCCCAGGAAGAGCTGAACACGAACGGCAACGGCTCCGACTACAACATGCTCGTGGACGACGCCAAGCTCCAGCAGGAAACCGCTGAAGACGTGGGCTGCTTCATCGTGAACCCGATGTAGCTAGAGCTCGGACCGTCTCATGGCGAGACTCATCGGCTCGACGCCGGGGGATCGTCGAGCACGAGCCCGTACAGGTGCGACACGCGCAGGCGGATCACGAGCCGTTCGTTGGCGACCATTTCCCGAAAGAAGGAGTCCTCGTCGAGCTCGCCGTAGAAGGCCCCGTGGACCTTGAGCAGCTCCCGCCCGGCCTCGTCGCCGGGGCTGGTGCTCGGCCCGCACAGCTCCGCGTCCGCATCGGCGACGACGTAGGTCCAAAAGTGGGGGCCGGGGACGTAGAGCGAGGCGCGGGGATCACGTCTCAGGTTTCTGGCCTTCGCCCGTGGCGCCGTGGTCGAGATTCTCGCCATGCGCTGCTCCGGGTCCCACGTGTAGAGCACGTTGGAGAGCTGCGGACGGCCGTTCCTGCGGATCGTCGCCAGCACGGCCTCGCGTCCGGTGGCCACCACCTCGAGGAGCTTCTCCTCGGCCGTCATAGCCCGGTGAGGCGCTCGCTCAGCTCCCACAGCCGCCGGCGCGCGTCGGGATCGTAGGCCTGGGCGTGGGCCCTTGCTTCATTGAGGCCGTCGAAGTACACGCCGCTGACGCTATCGAGGTCCGGGTCGATCACCAGCCGCAGCGTCGCCGCGACGCCCTGCTCGAGGCTGTCGACGGTGCGCCCGACGGTCTCGAGCACGAGTTTCGTAGGCATCAGCGTGGCCGGGTGAAGGGCGTTGACCGTAAGGCCGGTCTCGCCCTCGGCCCGCAGGCGCTCGGCCAGCTCGAATGTGAAGGAGATCAGGGCGAGCTTGCTCTGCGAGTACGCGACCGACATCTCATAGCCGTTCTCGAGCATCACGTCGTCGAAGTTCACGGGCGCCTGACCGATCGAGGCGACGTTGACGACTCGCGTCGGCGCATTGCGTCGCAGGACGGGGAGGAGCAGTCGGGTGAGCAGGAACGGGGCGAGGTAGTTGACGGCAAATGTGAGCTCGTACCCGTCCTCGGTGACCCTTCGCTCGGGGACTGCGACGCCCGCGTTGTTGACGAGGGCGTCGAGGCGATCGCTGTTCGCAGCGACCTCCTCGGCCAGACGGCGGACCGCGCTGAGCGAAGACAGATCCGCCAGGTACGGGACGAGGCGATCGTTGCCCGTCGTCTCGGCGATGTCGGCCAACGCCGCCTCGATGCGCTCCCGGCTGCGGCCGTGCACGAGCACCGTCGCGCCCCGCCGGGCGAGCTCTCGTGCCAGCTCCTTCCCCAGGCCGTCGGTCGAGCCGGTTACAAGGATCGTCTGCTGCTCGGGCGAGCGCATCCGCAGCGTCCGATGATATGGACGGCCAACCTGCTCAGCCGCTGTGCGAGTGGCCCAACGCCAGCACGAAGAAGCCCGTGAGAAAGTCCTGATTGCAGGTCATCGTGGACCGCGTGTCCCGGCAGGACAGCGCCTGGGGAAACACGATGCTGTTGCCGCCCGAGGGCAGCGTTTCTCCTCTGCGGGGGAGGTTCACGTGAACGAGCTTGGCCCGTCCGGTAGGACGAAGCAGGTAGGCGCGCCGAGTGGCAAGGAGCTCGCACTCGACGCCTTTCGACGACGGGGTCCAAAGGCAGTGGATGTTGCCGCTCGGGGTCGAGAAGCGGCAAGGGCGCGATGCGCTGTTGGGAGTTGAGCAGGGAATGTGGGCGGCGGCGGACTCCGCGCCCCGACTTCCGCCCGCACTCGAGCCGTGGGCCAGGGCGAGCCCCACTGCCGACCCCGAGGCCGCAAGCCCCATCAGGGAGACAAGTCCGGCAGTCAGCTTCGCGTTGGGAACCATGCCGATGCCATTTCTGAACACATGCTCCTCCTCGTGTTGGCCATGCGCGGCCGGCCCTGATCGTAGCGCTCTCGCAAACACCGAGACGCACCGATCTCATCGCTGGCCTCGATGACGCGCACGCACGACACGAACAGCCAACACGAAGAGGAGTCAGATGTCACCTGTCCCCCCCAGGGTTGGCGGTCTGGTCCAGCGGGCGGGATACTGGGGGGGGGGGGGAGAGATGTCGCAGGAGAACGTGGAGTTGGTCCGCCGGGCGTATGACACCTGGGACCGTGAGGGAATCGACGGGGTGATCCCGTTCCTGGATGTGGAGATCGAGTGGCGAAACCCGGCCGAGGGGGTAGGCGGCGACTTCTACGGCCACGAGGGCGTGCGGGAGTGGTTTCGCCAGGTCTTCGAGGCGTTCGAGGAGGTCCACTTTGACGTGGACCGGATCGAAGACCTCCCCGACGCGAGAGTGCTGGCGATCCTGCGCGCCCGTGTCCGAGGTCGAGGGAGCGGCCTCGAGATGCAGGTCCCGCTCGCGCACGTGATCGAGGTGCGCGCCGGGAAGGCCATCAGCTTGACCCAGTACACAAGTATTGACGCCGCCCTCGAAGCCGTGGGGCTGGCGGAGTAGAGCCGGGGCGTCACTCGCCCGCGACCAGGTAGGCGTCACACGGCGCCGAGCACGCAGCGGGAGGAACGGCGCGGATGGATAACTACTGGCGCCAATCCGTGGGGCCTGCGCTCGCCAGCCGACCACGCCAGACCTACGATGCGTGAATGCTGCCTCGTCGCTCGGCCGGCGTCCTCATCGTCGGCATCGCCCTGTCGGCGTTCGCAATGGCGAGCTCGGCGTCGTCGGCAAGCCGCGGGGCCGCGAGCGCAAGCTGCGGGTTTCTGCGGGTCGACTTCAAGCCCGAAGGGAGCGGCGGCGCGATGAACATCAGGACGAGCGGGATCGCGTGCGCTCCCGCTCGCAAAGTGGTCGCGCGCTGCGTGGGCGGCAGAGTGTCCAGCGGCTGGACGGTCGTCACCGACACACGAACCCTGATGACAAAGGGTCCGCAGCGGATCACCTACACACCCGTCGGAGGCGGCGGCTGCGGCGCGTTCACCAAGAGCTGCGCCGACTTCTCCTACCGAGGCGTGGGCTTCTTCAACATGCACGTGCTCGGCCCGAGCTGCAGCCGCGGACAGGGGCTCGCGCGCTCCTGGTATGGCTCGAGCGGACGTTGCTCGTTTGCCAAAGCCTGCACGGTCGGCGCCTACCGCTGCCTGCCGAGCGCCAGCCGGGCCACGGTCACGTGCCGGCGCAGCAGCAACGGCTACCGCGTCGACTGGCAGATGGGCGAGTGAGCGGCGCGTAACGCGCCCAGCCGACTCCGGCAAGGGGCCGGTCTACCCGCAGAAGGGCGCGGAGAAGAGGCGCCCTGCCCAACCGGAGGGAGTTGCGGCCCTACCTACCCGGAGAAGTTGCTGAGAGTTGAGGCTTGGCCAAGCCGACGCGGGGACTCGAACCCCGGACCCCTTCATTACGAGTGAAGTGCTCTACCAGCTGAGCTACGTCGGCGCGGCCCCTGATGCTAGCGCCGCACCCTCCCCGGGGGAAAGCCGGTTACAGGCCTCGCATCGCTTCCAGCAGGGACTCCCCGTGCTTCTCGCAGAAGGCCGGCCCGATCCCCCGGATGCGGATCAGCTCCCCGACGGCGGCAGGACGCGCGGCCAGCACCTCCCGGAGTGTCGCATCGCTGGCCACCGTGAAGGCCGGCTTTCCCTCCGCCCGCTCGAGCCTCCATGCCCTGAGGGCTTCGAAGTCCCCCTCCGGGACCTCCAGGAGCTCCGCTCGGGGGCCTGCCGAGCCTCGCCCGGCGGCTCCTCGGCTGCGAGCCCTGCCTGAGGCGGGTGCACTCTGGAGGGCTGCAAGAAGGGCGGGATCCGGGTCGCACACGTCACAGCACCTTCCCGTCGGCATGCCCTTCTCCTCGTCCCCGAAGTGGTCGAGGATCTGACGTCTGCGACAGAGGTCCTCCCGCCCGGCGAACCGCTCGATCGAGCGGTAGGACTCCCAGCCGCGATCCCTGGCCGCCTTGATCGCCATCCCGGCCTTGCGGGGGCTGCCCTGGCCCGTCAGACGGACCAGCAGGCCCTCAGGCCCCCCCGGCTCCAGTTCCACCGCTCCCGCCCGCTCGGCGATGGACAGCAGCACTCGGTCCCGATCGCCCAGCGATCCGGGGGCGATCGCCGCAATGCCCTCACCCGCCCCCGCTCGCAGGCGACCCACGTAGGCCCTGACCTCCTCCACGCTCGTCTCCCGCTCCCTGATGAAGCGGATCAGGCGGCCGAGGTCCATCCGCGAAGCGAGCAGAAGCGCCCTCGCCTGCTCCCCGTCGCGCCCTCCCCGGCCGGCCTCCTGGTAGTAGGCCTCGAGGCTCGTCGGCAGGGCCCAGTGGGCGACGGTCCTCACATCCGCCTTGTCCACCCCCATGCCGAAGGCGTTGGTCGCCACCACGACCTCCGCCCGGCCCTCCATGAACGCCCCCTGGCTCTCCCTGCGCTGCTCGGGGGTCATGCCGGCGTGGTAGCCCACAGCCGTGATGCCCTCGGCCGCGATCCTCTGACAGAGGTCATCGACGGCCTTGCGCGTGCCGCAGTAGACGATCCCCGGTCGCCCCGCCGGGTCGCCCAGGACATGCATGAGGGCCGCCCACTTGCGGGCCATCGCTCCCTTCCCCTCCACGCTCACGACATCGAAGGTGAGGTTTGGCCGGTCGAACCCGGAGCGGACCGAGACCCAGTCGCGCAGCCCCAGCCGCTCCGCTATCTCCTGCGACACCCGCGGGGTGGCCGTCGCCGTCGTGGCCATCACCGCCGGGCGCCCGGCGGGTGCCGTGCCGAGCGACTCGATGGCGTCGGCGAGGCGCAGGTAGTCGGGCCTGAAGTCGTGGCCCCACTCGGCCACGCAGTGGGCCTCGTCCACCACGAACAGCCCCACCCCTCTGGACATCAGGGCCCTGCGAAACGCAGCCGAGGCGAACCTCTCGGGGGCCGCCAGGACCAATCGCAGGGTGCCGTCCTCGATCCCCTGCAGCGTCTGGTCGTTGTGGCCCTCCCCCATCCCGGAGGCGACCATCCCCGCATCGACTCCCGCCTCTGTCAACCGGCGCAGCTGGTCGGACATGAGGGCGATCAAGGGGCTGACCACGAGGACGAGCCCCCGCCCGGCCAGCGCCGGGAGCTGGTAGCACAGCGACTTGCCCCCTCCGGTGGGCATCACCACCAGGCTGTCCCGGCCCGACAGGGCCGCCTGCACCGCCTCCCTCTGGCCGGGCCTGAAGGAGCGCAGGCCGAAGCGATCGAGCAGATCCTCGGGGGACGGCGACCGGTCGGTCTGCGCCTGCTGGGCGATCATCGCCATCCCCGGGACGCTACCCACGGGTGCGGCCGGCACCGGAGGCGGCCCTGCCGCCCGGATCTCCATGCGCCGACCAGCCGGGCCGCCTCGAGGCGGCCCTCATCATCTGCTTGCGCCCCGCGGCTCCCAGACCACCCGGGCCCCCGCCGAGGGCACGAGGGTGATGGCCCGGCGACGGATCAGCTCCCCGCGCCTTCCCGCCCCCGGCAGGCGCACGGCGGGCAGCCTCGGCTGGAGCTCCGAGAGCACCGTCCTCAGGATCAGCTTCGCCTCCAGCAGGGCGAAGGAGGCTCCGATGCAGCGGCGGATGCCCCCGCCGAAGGGGATCCAGGAGAAGGTCTCCGGGCTGCCGTCGAGGAACCGCTCGGGCATGAACTCGTCGGGGCGCTCGTAGACACGCGGGTTGTGGTTGGTCAGCCAGATCGACGGCACCACCCGGGTGCCGGCGGGCAGGTCGTAGCCACCGACCCGCAGCTCCTGTTTGAGCAGCCTCACCACGATCGGCACCACGGGCCTGACCCGGAGGGTCTCGTTGACGACCGCCATCAGGTACTCCTCGGACTCCCCCGCCTCGATCTCCTCCATCAGCCTGGCCAGCTTCTGCGGATGGCGGACCAGTCGCTCGACCGCCCAGGCCACCGTCGTCGCCGTCGTCTCATGCCCCGCCAGCAGCAGCGTCACGAGCTCGTCCCGCAGCTCCGCATCGGTCATCCCCTGGCCCTCCTCGTCGCGGGCGAGCAGCAGCAGCGAGAGGATGTCCGAGCGCTCCTGAAGATCGGGCTCGGCCCGGCGGCGGGCAATCTCCTGGTAGATCAGCTGATCCAGCCTGTCCAGCGCCTGGCCGAAGGCGCCACCCGGGCGCTCCATGCTGGGCGGCCTCAGCGCCACCCTCAGGATCGCGAGGATGTTCATCGGTTCGAGCAGCCCGGCGATCGCCTGCTCGAGAGGCTCCATCCCGTCCTCGGTGACCCCGAAGACAGCCCTCAGGATCACCTCGAGGGTGATCGCCCGGGTGTGGGGCTGAAGCTGCATCGGGCGGCCCAGCGGCCATCCGGCCATGTCCTTCCTGGTCGCCTGAACGATCACCTCTTCGTACTCCCTCATCCGCTCTCCGTGGAATGGGGGCAGGAGCAGCTTGCGCTGGCGGATGTGCTCTGGGCCCGTCAGCACGATGACCGAGCTGGGCCCCATCACCGGCGCCACGGGCGAGTTCCCCGCACCGGAGGGTGCGACCTCCGGCGGTGCGGTGAAGACCGTCTTGACGACCTCCGGGTCGCTGACCATCACCAGCTGCATCCCGCTCGGGAAGAACGTCACCGTGAAGCTCTCCCCGATGTGCCGGGCGCAGCGGTCCATCAGCCACGTGGGCGCGAGGGTCCAGGCCAGCGTCTGCAGGATCGCCGGCGCCCGCGGACCCGGCGGCAGCCCCGGGTGCCCCGTCCCGGAAGCCTGGGCGGCCCCGGTTGGCTCCTCGGTGGAGGTCGGCATCGCCGTGGCCATGCCCTAACGCTACCCCCCTGGCGCCGTGGTCGTCCGAGCGGGGGCCGTGGTCGTCCGAGCGGGGGCCGTGGTCGTCCGAGCGGGCGGCCGGCCGGAGGGCAGGGCCTTGTGCTCGTTGCGGTCGCGGTCCAGAACGTGGCCCACGCTGTGGGCGGCACGGCCCACCACGTGCCTGACCCCCGGGGAGATCGCATAGGCCAGCAGCGTGGCGGCTATCCCGATGGCCGCGATCGCGAGCACCAGCCGTGCACGCCGGCCCTCCCCGCCGGCTGTCACCGGCCCGGGATTGAACGGGGAGATCGACATCCTCACATCAACCTAGCGCCACCCGGCCCGCAGGGCGCCGTCATCGGCCCGCGAGCGGCTTGAGCAGATCGCCGAGCAGGCGCGCCCTGCCCTGCTGCTCGAGCAGCGCCGCCGCCAGCATCGTGTGGGCCTGCTCGATCTCCTCGAAGGTCAGACGTCCGGGACGGCTCTGCAGCCAGCCCACCATCGTTCGCCCGGGCAGCACCCGCACCCCCTTGCGACGTCCCGCCGGCCGGTCCACCCAGGCCCTGCTGAACACGACCAGGGGCTCGGCCTCCAGCCCGGTGACCCATGAGATCGCCCGCGCCTGGGCCTGGGCCTGGGCGAGCGTCGCCCCATGCACCCGGCCTACCCGCACCGGCCCAGGACTGCTCTTGGTCTCAACCGTGAAGAGCCCCGGTGGGCCGATCACGATGTGGTCGACGTTGCCCCTGCCGAGGGTCGCATCATGGATCACCCGCCACTCGCCCCCGAGCCCGTCGAGCAGGGATCCCACGTGCTCCTCCCCCCGCGCCCCCCTGTCCCGGCGCTCCACGAGCGGCAGCACGTATCGGGAGATCACGAACATGGTCGCCAGCAGGGCCAGCTCGGCGGCCAGGAAGCGCAGGTCGTGCAGGCCGAAGGTCCGCCCGAGCAGCGCCGTGGCCACCGCCAGGGTCCCGAGGATGACAAGGGTCCTCATGCGAAGGCGCCTCACGGTCGCCCTCGCATACTGGCCGGGCGTGCGTGCCGTCGGGTCGCTGTGCGCTGCGGACATATCCCTCTCTCTTTGGAGTCTTCTGACATTCATCGGCCCATCACCAGCCCGCCCTTGAGCCCACGCATCCCCTCCCAGCGCCCCACGGGGACCTCCCGTCCCCTGATCGGCGTACCGTCGGAGTGCCTCCCGGAGAAGCGTGGAGCGGGGGCCGTTCTCCTAAAGCACCCACCCCCGGAGGTCGAAGCCAAGGGCAGATCGACCGACTCCCTCGCGAACCGGCAAATACGAACAGTCTGAACATGACGCTCCCAGCCGACACCTCAAACCCTCCCGACATCTGCCTGCTCCTGCGCCTGCACGCGGAGCAGCGCTGGCTGATCGGCGAGGTCGTGCCGATGCTGCGTCATGTGGAGCGACCCGGGTCGATCCCGGAGGAGGAACTCGGTGCCGCCCTCGCCTATCTGGAGATGCTCTGGCTGCAGGCCAGGCGCCTTGCGGCCGAGACCGACAGCGCCCGCGACAGGCTCGATCCGGGCACCTGCAGCCACGTCCTCTACGAGAAGGCCAGGCGCTACGCGGCCGCCGTGCGGCGTCTTAGGGACGCCGTGGACCTGCGTGTGGCCAGGGCGACCTCGCACCGCGCCCCCTGCAATCCCCGCCAGCACGCCCCCTCCTGATCGCATACGCTGCCGCGGATGTCGATCCGCTTCGACCTGCAGTCACACTCGGTCCACTCCGACGGCGCCCTCTCGGCGAGCGAGGTCGTGGAGCGTGCCGCCCAGGCGGGCGTGGAGCTGCTCGCCCTCTCCGATCACGACACGATCAGCGGGGTCTCCGAGGCGCTCGCCGCCGGCGAGCGCAGCGGCATCCGGGTCGTTCCCGCCGTGGAGATCTCCGCCGTTGACGACGGCGCCCCGACCCCCCGGGAACTGCACATCCTCGGGTACGGCATCGACCACACGGGGGCGGTGATCACCGCAAGGCTCACCGAGTTCCTCGCCGACCGGGAGGCCCGCACCCTGCGCATGGCCGCCGCCCTGAAGGAGCTCGGCTTCGAGCTGGACGAAACCGAGATCCGGGCACGGATCGCAGCCGGCCAGCCGATCGGCCGCCCCCATCTCGCCGAGGCCGTCCTGTCCGCCCCGGCCAACGCCTCGAGGCTGCAGGAGGAGGGGATCGACGACATCGGCTCGCTGATCCGCGCCTACCTGATCGAGGGCCGGCCGGCCTTCCGCCTGCGGGAGACCCCGACGGTGGGACAGGCCATCGAGGCGATCCACGAGGCGGGCGGCGTGGCGATCTGGGCCCATCCCTTCTGGGACGTCTCCGAGCCCGAGGACGTGCTGGCGAGCATCGACCGGTTCCGGGCCCTCGGCATCGACGGGGTGGAGGCCTTCTACGTGACCCACACCCGCGAGCAGACGGAGCTGCTGGCCGAGCGCTGCGCGGCCCTCGGCCTGCTCACGACCGGCTCCGCCGACTTCCACGGTCCCGACAACCGGCTCTTCTCCCGCTTCATGGCCTTCGACACCTTCGGTATCGAGCCGAACCTCGGGCCGATCGCCGGGTAGACGGGCAGATCGCCTAGGCCGCCGCGAGCAGGGACTGCAGGCGGTAGGCGAGAGCCTCCAGGGCCAGCTCCTCCGACACGTTCAGGGAGAGGCTGAGCCGGGCCTGCGCCGTCAGCTCGATGGCCTCACGCAGATCGCCGTCAGCACGGCCGAGGTTCGCATCGTCCTCCAGCTCGGCCCTCCGGTCGGTCGCATGGATCAGCTCGGGGGCGCCCTCACGCAGCAGGAGCAGGTCCCGAAGCCACAGCTCCGCCAGGCCCAGGCCCAGGTCGAGCGTCCGGGTCCGTGCGCGGCGCTCCGCCCGACGCCTGGCCTCCAGCCCTTCCCGTTCGGCCCGTTTGCGCTCCTTCTGGGGGAGCAGCTCGAGCTCGGCGGCCATCGCTGCCTGGGCCTGATCCCCGGCCGCGGTACCCGCGCCCCGCGCCGCCTCGAGCAGCCCGGTCCAGGGATGCGCCTCGGTCGCCCCCGCGAGGATCGCCCCCACGAGGGCGCCAGCCGCATCCCGGAGGGCGTCTCCCTCCGGGCTGGCCAGCTGCGCCGCCCGGTCGCCATCCCCCAGGGCCAGTCGGGCGCACGCCCGGGCCCGCTCCGGATCGACGCCGGCCAGGCCCTCGGCGATGCGGGCACCGGAGAGCGGATCGAAGCGCACCTGCTGGCAGCGGGAGGAGATGGTCGCCAGGACGTCCTCCCGGCGGTCGGTCAGCAACAGGAGGTGAACGAAGGAAGGCGGCTCCTCGAGGGTCTTGAGCATGCGGTTGGCCGCCTGGTCGTTCATGGCCTCGACCGACTCGATCACGAAGACGCGCCGCCGGGACTCGAAGGGGGTACGGGTGGCCGCCGCCACCACGGGCTCCTCGATGTCCCCGACGAGCATTTCCATCGCCCCCGACGGTCGCACCCAGGTCAGATCGGGATGGGACCCCCTCTGCACCCGCTCGGCCACCGTCTCCGGGCTGGCTGCCCCGTCGGCGAGCAGGGCGGCGGCGAAGGCCCGTGCCACCTGCTCCTTGCCCGTCCCGGCCGGACCGTAAAAGAGGTAGGCATGGGAGGGGCGCCCGGCAGGGGGAAGGGCGGGCACCAGCACCGCCCGGGCGTGGGGGTGGCGGTCGATCCCCGGCAGCCTCTCCTCGGCTGTTGAAGGTGGCGCCATCGCGGACATCCGGCCATCCTAGACCCCGGCCCCCGCCTGGGAGCCCTGTACCTTGGCGGCGTGGCCCGCGGGATCCTGATCACCATCGAGGGGCTCGACGGCGCCGGGAAGTCCACCCTCGCCGGGGCTCTCGCACGAGAGCTCACCGCTGCGGGCAACACCGTAGAGCTGCTTCGGGAGCCGGGCGGGGTCGAGGCCTCCGAGCGTATCCGGGCCCTCGTGATGGATCCCGACCTGCCCCTGGCCCCCCGCACGGAGGCCCTCCTCTACGCCGCCGCCCGCGCCCAGCTCGTGCAGGAGTGCCTCGAGCCCCTGCTCGCGGCCGGCACCGTGATCGTGCTCGACCGCTTCCTGGACTCCTCCCTGGCCTACCAGGGGGGAGGCCGCTCGCTGGGGATCGAGGAGGTGCGGGCGATCAACCTCTTCGCGACCGGAGCGCTGCGTCCCGACCGCACCCTGCTGCTGCGCATCACCCCCTCGGCGGGGCGCGAACGCCAACGTACCCGGGCGCTCGCCGCCGACCGCCTCGAGCAGGAGGACGAGGAGTTCTTCGAGGCCGTCGCCGCCGCCTACGACCTGCTCGCACGGGCCGAACCGGACAGGATCCGGGCGATCGACGCCGCCCAGCCCCCCGAGCAGGTGCTCGCGGGCGCCCTCGCAGCCGTCTCAGACCTGCCCCTGGGCCTCGGCCCCTCCCACTAGCATTGTCCAGATCGTGATGCGCCGCGGCACCCTCGCTCTCGCCCTCGCCATGCTGGCCCTCGCCGCCATCGCCCCCGCCGGCCTGGCGACCCCCTCCACCCATCACGGCTTCGGAGCTCCCGTGGGACCCGCGGGCAGGAAGGGCAAACTCGTCAAGAGCGCGGCGCTGGCGGCCCTGGCAGCCGCCCGCCGCAGCCAACCCGCAGGAGGGACCTCCGTGCCGGGGGGCGCCACCGCCACCACCTCCACCACGACGGCCCCCGCCGGCGCGCCGGCCACCACCCCAACGGCCCCCGCAACCACGACGCCCACCACAACGGCCACTCCGGCCAGGGGCCAGCCCGCCGCCGCGGCGACGGCCCCCGCCGGCACGGGGAAGGCCTCAGGCGGCTCGACCAGGCTCTCGACCGGGGCGATCGCCCTCGCCGTCCTGGGCGGCCTGCTGGCCCTTGCGTGCCTGGCATGGGGGATCATGCGCTTCGGAGCCTTCGAACCGAGGTGGACCCTCTCGCTGCGCCACTCGCTGGCCGAGGCGAGCTTCCGAGCCTCCTCCACCTGGTCTGAATTCGCGGACTGGGTGCGGCTTGGCCACTAGCCTCTCCAAGTGCCGGAAATTGCCTGTTTCCGGGGACTTTCGGCCCGGATCGAGAGCCCTTCGCCGCTATCCTTGAGAGAGGCGAAACGCTCTCTCAACGGCCCCGAAAGAGTCCGTCCGACCAGGGGCGGATGATCCGGTGTTACCCCCAAGACACCGTATTTTTGCCGCCGAACTCGGGGATTTTCCGCGGCTGGAGAAGAGGAGAAAGGTCGATGGCAGGCACCCCGCAGACAGCAACAGCTCAGGAGCTCCGGACAGATCAGGCGCTCCCGATCAGACGCCTGTTCACGACCCCTGGAACCCATCCCTTCGAGGCCGTCGAATGGGAGCTGCGCGATGCCCGGATCGGCCACGGCGACCATGTCGCCTTCGAGCAGGAGGACGTCGAGTTTCCCAAGAGCTGGTCACAGAACGCCACCAACATCGTCGCCCAGAAGTACTTCCGGGGGCAGCTCGACTCGCCCGGCCGGGAGCGGTCGGTCAAGGAGATGATCAGCCGGGTGGCCGGGACGATCACCGGCTGGGGGCGCGCCGGGGGCTACTTCGCCAGCGAAGACGACGCCCGCGCCTTCAACCACGAGCTGACCCACATCCTGCTGAACCAGATGGCCGCCTTCAACTCGCCCGTCTGGTTCAACGTCGGCTTCGAGGAGAGCCCGCAGTGCAGCGCCTGCTTCATCCTCAGCGTCGATGACACGATGGAGTCGATCCTCGACTGGAACACGAAGGAGGGGACGATCTTCCGGGGCGGCTCGGGATCGGGCATCAACCTCTCCAACATCCGCGGCTCGATGGAGCCGCTGGCCAAGGGCGGCACCGCCTCCGGACCCGTCTCCTTCATGCGCGGGGCCGACTCCTGGGCGGGGACGATCAAGTCGGGGGGCAAGACCCGCCGAGCCGCCAAGATGGTCGTCCTCGACATCGACCACCCGGACATCCGCGAGTTCATCTGGTGCAAGGCCCGCGAGGAGGACAAGGCCGCGGCGCTGCGCGACGCCGGCTTCGACATGTCGATCGACGGCGACGGCTTCTTCTCGATCCAGTACCAGAACGCCAACAACTCCGTGAGGATCACCGACGAGTTCATGCAGGCGGTGGAGGAGGACCGCGACTGGCGCCTGCACGCCCGCACCACCGGCGAGCCGATCGGCGAGCCGATCAGCGCCCGTGAGCTGATGCGGGAGATCGCCGAGGCCGCGTGGCGCTGCGCGGACCCTGGGGTCCAGTACGACACCACGATCAACCGGTGGCACACCTCCCCCAACAGCGGGCGGATCAACGCCTCGAATCCGTGCTTTCCGGGTGACGCACGCGTGCACACCACGCAGGGGCTGATGCCGATCGCTGAGCTCGTCGAACGGGGAGAAAGAGGCGAGGCGATCCGTGTCTACACGCACCGGGCAACCGCCGAAGAACCGAGTGAGGGCGTCGCAGCAACCCGGCCAATCGCGTTCATGCGAAACGGCGTCAAGCCGATCGTGCGCCTGCGGTTCGCCAACGGAGGGGAGCTGCGGTGCACGCCCAACCACAGGATCTGGACGCTGAACCGTGGTTACGTCCCGGCGGAAGACCTGACGAGCGAGGACCGAGTGCTTCTGAACGACAGCCCCACCCCGGCTGCAGACTCCATCTGGGAGCTGCCGGTCAGGGTGCATGCTCGCGCCAAGTCCTTCGCGCGAGGAGGATCGGTCACCTACCGGGAGCTTCCGAAGCGCTGGAGCGAGGGGCTCGGCGAGCTGACCGGCCACCTGGTGGGAGACGGCTGGGTCACCGACTCCCAGACCGGTTGGACCTACGGCCGCGACGACATCGAGGATGGCCTTCTCGACGCCCATGAGGGAATGCTGCGCGAGCTCGTGGGCGGCATCTCGAGGCAGGCGATGGAGAACGGGACGGTCCAGCTGAGGGCCGGCAGCGAGGCCGTGAGGGAGCTCTTCCGCGGCCTCGGCGTCACCTCGGTCCGCGCCCACCAGAAGCGTGTTCCGGAGGCGGTCTTCTCGGCGCCCTGCCCGGTGCAGGCTGCGTTCCTGCGAGGCCTGTTCGGAGCAGACGGATGTGTCTCACGCGTCGAGGGCGGTGGCAAGGCCAGCCGCTACGTAGGACTCGGCAGCCACAGCGAGAGCCTCCTGAAGGATGTGCAGCGCCTGCTGCTCACATGGGGGATACGTTCGCGCATCTACCGCATCAGCGAGAGCGGGAAGTCGCACTTTGCCTACACCCGCAAGGACGGCCACACCGTTGAATACGCCACCCGCGAGGGCTTCGATCTGCGGGTCACCGGAACCGACGTCGCCGTGTTCTGCGACGAGATCGGCTTCTCGTGCCCGCGCAAGCAGGCCGCGTTGGAGACGCCTCGTGGACGAGCGCAGGCTGCTACCGCACCAAGCCAGGCACCACGACTGCTCGCCCGCGAGGAGGACGGCCAGGAGCAGGTCTACAACCTGACGGAGCCTCTCCACCACTCCTACATCGTCGACGGCGTGGTCGTGGCCAACTGCTCGGAGTACATGCACGTCGACGACTCGGCCTGCAACCTCGCCTCGATCAACCTGATGAAGTTCCGCCGCCCCGACGGGACGCTCGACGTCGAGACCTTCGAGCACGTCGTCGACATCATGCTCCTGGCCCAGGAGATCGTCGTCGGCCCCTCCAGCTACCCGACCGAAGAGATCGCCGCCAACGCCCGCGCATTCCGCCAGCTCGGGCTCGGCTACGCCAACCTCGGCGCCTACCTGATGAGCGACGGCATGCCCTACGACTCCGACCGGGGACGGGGCACGGCCGCTGCGATCACCGCTCTGATGACCGGGCGCGCCTACCGGCGCTCGGCGGAGGTGGCCGGAGCGCTCGGCCCCTATGACCGCTACGAGGAGAACCGTGAGCCCCACAACCAGGTGATGCGGATGCACATGCAAGCGGCCCACGCCATTCCCGACGACTCCTGCCCTGACGGGAGCCTGCTGGCGGCCGCCCGCCGCTCATGGGAGGAAGCGGTCGAGCTCGGCGAGCGCCAGGGCTACCGCAACGCCCAGGCGACCGTCCTCGCCCCGACCGGGACGATCTCCTTCCTGATGGACTGCGACACGACCGGCGTGGAGCCCGACTTCTCGCTCGTCAAGTTCAAGGAGCTGGTGGGCGGGGGCCAGATGACGATCGTCAACCGCACGGTCCCGCTCGCGCTGCAGACCCTCGGCTACACCGACCCGGAGATCGAGCAGATCGAGGCCCACCTCTCCGAGCACGGCACGATCCTCGGGGCTCCCGGTCTCAAGGAGGAGCACCTGCCCGTCTTCGACGTGGCCGTCGGCGAGCGGGCCATCTCCCACATGGGCCACATCAAGATGATGGGTGCCGTCCAGCCCTTCATCTCCGGAGCCATCTCCAAGACCGTCAACCTGCCCCAGGAGGCGACGGTGGAGGACATCGCGGACGCCTACATCCAGGCGTGGCGGGGGCATCAAGGCTCTCGCGATCTACCGCGACGGCTCCAAGACCGCCCAGGCGCTGCGCACCGATGCCCAGGACAGCGCCCCGGTCCCGGCCGACGTGGACGAGATCGTCCAGCAGGCCGTCAGCAAGGCCCTGGCCGAGGTCGGCCCCCAGCGCAACCGGATGCCCCGAGAGCGCCAGTCGATCACCCACAAGTTCTCCATCGCCGGCCACGAGGGCTACATCACGGCCGGCATGTACGAGGACGGGTCGGTGGGAGAGATCTTCCTCACCGACATCGGCAAGGAGGGATCGACCCTGCGCGGGATGATGAACGCCTTCGCCACCGCCATCTCCATCGCCCTGCAGTACGGGGTGCCGCTCGAGACGCTGGTGCAGAAGTTCAGCTACATGCGCTTCGAGCCGGAGGGCATCACCGGCAACCCGGAGATCCCCTTCGCGAAGTCCCTGCCCGACTACATCATGCGCTGGCTGGCCTCGCGCTTCCTCGACGTGGACGCCCAGGAGGAACTCGGAATCCTCACTCCCGCGGTCCGGGCTCGCAAAGCCGCCCAGGAGGCCGCCCAGGCGGTCGGGAGCATCCGACACGGCCGGCCCCGAGAGCGGCACGGACGGGGACGGCTCCCCGCAGGCGTCCGGCGGAGACGGCGCCCAGCGCCCCCGCCACCGCCTTCACCGACAGCCCGCCGGTCGTGCCGGCCAGGCTCCAGGGGCTCGACCTCGGGCCGGCCTGCAGCCAGTGCGGAGGCATGATGCAGCGGACGGGGTCCTGTTACACCTGCTCTAGCTGCGGCAACAACACCGGCTGCGGCTGACGGCTCGATAGTCCGCGCCATGCGGCGTCCTCGGTCGCTCACCTGTTCGGGCGGGGGTGAGGATCCTTCTCCGGAGGGCGGCGGTTTGTCGCCTTCCTCTCTCTCCTTCTCCGTCGTGGTGCCTTCCTTTTCGGTCGACATCAAGTATCCCCGATCCCGTCCCGGAATTCGCGAAGATCGCGGGTGGCCCATAGCATTCGCCGATGGCCCCACCCGGCCCTCCCTCGACCGCGAGCCCCCTGCAGGGAGGCTGCCTCTGCGGCGCCGTGAGGTTCGAGATCACGGCTCCCTTCCTCTCGGCCGGGTACTGCCACTGCACCCACTGCCAGCGGCGGACCGGCACCGGCTCCTCCCTGAACGGCCGCGTCGGGCAGGAGGGCTTTCGGCTGCTGGCGGGGACCGGGGAGCTGCGCGCCTACAGTCCTGCCACCGGCGTCCCCAAGCTCTTCTGCGGGATCTGCGGCTCGGCCCTGTTCAGCGGGGACCCCCTGCGCGACGAGCAGGTGGCGGTCAGGCTGGGGGTCCTCGACGGCGACCCGGGGATCCGCCCCCAATACCGACAGTTCGTCCGTTCGGCCCTGCCCTGGGAGCCGCTGCCCGACGACGGCATCCCGCGGTATCCGGAGCGCGCCCCCCTGCGGGAGATCTAGTCGTGCAGAGGTTCCGGGCTGGGCGAGGCCGAGCCGTCCCCCGACCCTTCCCCTGACGTCTGGGGCTGTTCAGCCGCGCCCCCGTCCCCAGACCCATCCGAGCTCTTGGTGGCGCCCCCGTCCCTGCTGGAGGCGTCTTTCACCGGGACGGCTTCCCCGCCGCTCCCGCGCTCGCCCGATCGATTCGTGGCCTGCCCTCCGTCCCGCGATGAGCCTTCGGTGTCTCGCGTGCCCGTCCGCCGTCCGCCGTCGCGGACTCCCGTGGAGAGATCGCCCGAGCCGTGCCCGTCTTTTGCCTGGGAGCGGACGAGGTCGGTCGGCTGGCGCAGGAGCGCTCGCGAGGGCGAGGTGCGACCGTGTCCCCAGGCCGCCGGGCGGCGATGATGGACGGCGGTTCCCGGACCGGTCGACCGCGGGCGACCAGCCACGCGGCCATCGCTCGAAGTGGGGGCAGCGGGCGCCGTTACCGGGCCGACCGCGGCCGACGCCCTCGGCCCGGCGACATGCGCCGGGTAGGCGTGATGGGAGCCGTGGGAGCTACTGTGGACGACGGCTGCCCCGGTGGCGAGGACTCCGGCGCTGGCGGCCACGAGCGCTCCCTTGATCGCCGCCGAGGCCGCTCCGGCGGCGCCCGCTCCCGCTGCCAGTTCGGCGGGGCGCTCGGCGGCCGGCATCGCCTCCCCTCGGCCGATCCATCCGAGCAGGCCCTGGGGGGTGAGTGCCGCGGCAGCGCTTCGCAGGGTGCTGCGCGCCCGGTAGAGCAGTCCCCGCACAGCCCCGTTTGAGACCCCGAGGACGCTCGCCACCTCCTCGTGGTCGCGTCCCTCGATGGCGGACAGCACGATCGCATCCCTCTGCATCTCGGGGAGGCGGGCGACGTGCCCGAGGGTGTCCCGGACGGCCATCCGCGCCCCGGGCTCGGCGTCCAGGGCGGGAGCCACGGCCGACTGCAGGGCGTCGGTGAGCTGCACGTGGGGCTCGGGCCCGCGGCTGACGGCGTTGACGGCCGCGTTGTGGACGATGCGATAGAGCCAGGGCCTCAGCTCCCGCACCCCGCACCCCTCGCTCAGAGCCTGCCAGGCCTTCAACAGCGACTGCTGGATCACGTCCTCCGCCCGCGAGTCGGAGAGCCCCATGCGCCGGCAGTAGCGCATCAGGGGTCGCCTGTAGCGGTGCACGAGCGCCTCGAATGCGCGCTCGTGTCCCTGTTCGACCAGCGCCACCAGGCGCTGGTCGGATTGGCCGGCCAGTAGGCGGATCGGGATTCTCGGGCTCATGCGGTCAGGTCTCGGGCCTGCTCCCCGTGGTCGGGAGGAGGGGGCCCTCGCCCTTCCTCCTCCTCAACCTAGACGGCAGATCGGCGAGAAACCTCTCCCCTGGACAGAAATCCTGCACGTAGCCAGGCAAGCCCCGCGGGCAGGACCGAGGGGAGCCGGCGCCCGCCGGCTCCCCTCGACCTCCCCTCCCTGCAGTTGGCGTCCTACTGGATGAGATCGAGCTTCTCCCAGACGGACCCTTGGCTGCTCACGCTCAGCTCGGCCTCGTGAAGCTTCGCGCCGGGCACGAGCGCTGCCGTCGTGCAGCTGCTCTGCTGAGAGGCTTCGTCGTCGTCCCCACCGGTTGAGCCGTGGTCGCCGCCGCCCATGTCCTCTCCCATCGAGCCGCCGTCATGGCTGTGCCAGGTTGTGGAGGGGCCGGGGCCGCCGTCCTCGTGGTCCCCGCCGTCGCCGCCGGACGATTCTTCGGTCGTGGCCGAATGGCACTCGAGCTCTGTCTTTTCGGTGACTTTGCCGCTCACGGTGGTGCCGTCGTTCAGCGTGATCGTGAGGGCCCCGCCCGTGAATGAGGTCACGGTCCCGGCGACTTCTTCCGACGAGGACGTGGTGGTGGGAGTCGTGGTGGAGCTGGTGCCCGCCGGGGTGGGGGCCTTGCGGGCCACGAAGGTCAGCAGGCGAACGTGGCTGTGGTGCCTGCGGTGGCTGCTGGCGTGGCGCGCGTGGTGACGTGCCGAATGGTGCGCCGAGGCCATGCCAGGGAAGGCGAGGGCGACAGCGGTTGATGCGATTGCGCTCAGAAGGATCCTTCTCATCTGGCAACCTCCTCGACCGTTTCACGGCCGTCTCGGAATCGTTTGACAGCCCTGTGACACGCAGCGCGAGCGAACGTCACGCCCGATCGGCGCCTGTACGATCCCTTGCAGGTCAGGCCGGGACGGGGCCGGGTGCCGGCCATCCCGTCCTGCGGCGGGGGACGCTCGCGCGCTCCCCCAGGACGGCGGCGCGCTCGCGCAGCCAGGCCAGCGAGCCGGGGGCGCCACACCGATCCCGCCAGCCGGACAGGGCCTCCTCGAGGCGCTCCCGGCTCTCAGCCCGGGCCAGGACCTCCACGCCGCCCCCGCCACCGGCCGGCGGGCCGAGCCGCACGAGATACAGCTCTCCGGTCTCGAGCACCCAGGCGGCCCGGTGCAGGGGCCCCTCGGGGTCGTCCCGCCACCACAGCCCCACATCCACCTCGCCGGAGTCGATCCTGCGTGGGTCGGCGTTGTAGAAGTCCACGAGCGAGCGAAACCGCTGCCCGTGCGCCCGCCGCCTGCCATCTCTTCGTGTCATTCGACACCACCGATCATCGAGGAGGAGGTTCGAGGACCAGCCTCCTCCAGGCGACTTAACGGTGGGTTACCGAGTCGTAAGGATTGATGGAGAGATGGCGGGCGGGGGCCCGGCCGGGTGCGCGCAGACGAGGGTCACCGGCTCGAACCGAACCGGTGACGCTCGATCTCAGCCGTTGAGGCGCTTCTTCAGGGCGCTCGCGGCGGAGAATTTCGCCGCTTTGGACGCTGCGATGTTGATGGTCGCGCCCGTGGCGGGGTTGCGTCCCTGTCGGGCCGCCCGCTGGCTGACGCTGAACTTGCCAAAGCCGGCAAGGGCGACCTCCCCCCCGGCGGCCAGCTCGTCGGAGATCGTCTCGATCGTTACCTCAAGCGCCTGCCGCGCCTGGCTGGCCGGCATTCCGGTCTGTGAAGCGACCCGCTCAGCTAGCTCGTTCTTGGTCATGCCACTCCCTTCTCGAGTGTCTTTGCTAGCAGCAGGCTAACCGCTGATGCGGACGACGAAGCCCGGAAATACTGGCTCAGGCGGCCGAAGACCCCCTAATTTCCGGGGAACTCGAGCGGAGCCACCGCCCGCAGGGAGCCGTCCGCCCGCCGCGAGGCGGTCCGCCCGGCCCGCCGGGGCACGAGCGTCCCGGCGGCGCAGGCCGCCCAGAGGGTGGCTATCCAAGCCCCGCAGGCAAGGCAGACGTGGACCCAGACGAGCTCGGTGGGCAGGTGGGTCTTGTACTGGTCGAGCCCGACGGCCCCCTGCAGGGCCAGCAGCACGCAGAGGCATCGTCAGCGGGCGCCTGATCGACTCATCCGCCTCCCTGCGGCGGGCGAGCCACCAGCATCCCCACCGCTGCCAGGCCGAAGGCGAGGGCGATCTCGCCGTGGCGGTGGATCACGAAGTCCATCGTGCCCCGCCCGTCGAAGCTCAGCCGGTTGATCCGCTGGCCGGGCGAGCCGCCGGCATGGGGGCCCGCGGCGGTGGCGGCCGTGCCGGCGAAGATGGCGAGGCCTCCCAGGGCGACCAGGCCGGCGAGCAGACGGGCCAGCAGGCGATCCTCGCCCGGCTCGCCGGAGGACGATGCGGCGGGGGCCTCGGCTGGGGCAGCCCCCTCGGCGGGCTCGTGGGCCGCCCGCCACACGAGCAGCACGGCGGCGAGCAGGATCAGCATCGACAGGGCGAAGTGGCCCATCACCCAGCCGTAGTCCAGGGCGCCCTTGACCGTGAACCCGCCGAGCACCGCCTGGCCGACCACCCCGAGCGGAAGCAGGGCTCCAAGCCACACGAGGTCCCGCCGGTAGGGTCGGCGGCGCAGGGCCCCCAGCCAGGCGGCGCCGGCCGCGATCGAGACGGGCACCGTGATCAGGCGGTTGGAGAACTCGATCACGGCGTGGGTGTTCAGCGGCGGGTAGTAGCTGCCGTAGCACTTGGGCCACGTCGGGCATCCCAGCCCCGAGCCGGTCAGCCGTACGGCCGCCCCGGTCATGACGATCAGGGTCAGGGCCCCCAGGGCCACATAGGCGACCCGCAGGTACTGACCCGGGGTGAGCGTGTAGCCGTTGGTGCCCTCGCGAAGCCTCTTGCGGAGATCGCCCATCGTCTTAAGGATGCCACCGGAACGGCAGCTCGTCGGCCACCTCCGCCAGCCGCGGAGCGGCCGCGTCACGGTCGGAGACGGTCAGCTCCTCGCGCGGCAGGGGCCAGCGGATGCCCACGTCCGGATCGTCCCAGGCGATCCCCCGTTCCACGTCGGGGTCGTAGTAGGCGGTCTGCTTGTAGAGGACGTCCGCCTCCTCGCTGAGCACGCAGAAGCCGTGGGCGAACCCGACCGGCACGTAGAGCTCGCGCATGCTCTCCTCGTCCAGCTCGACCCCCTCCCACTCCCCGTAGGTCGGGGAGCCCCGCCGCAGGTCCACCGCGACGTCGAGGATCCGCCCGCGGGCGCACCTGACCAGCTTGGCCACCCCGCTGCCCACCTGGAAGTGCATCCCCCGCACCACCCCGCGCGCGGACCGGGAATGGTTGTCCTGGACGAAGCGCTCCTGCTCGGGGATGCCCACCTCGGCATGCCACTCCTGCCTGTAGGTCTCGGTGAAGAACCCACGCTCATCCCCGTGGACGGCGGGCTCGATCACGATCAGGCCGGCGAGTCGGGCTGGGTGGGCGCGCACGGCGGCGGAGGTTACACCTCCCCGGCAGCCTCGCCCCGGTCAGTGCTTGCGGCCAGGACGGTGACGCCGGGCCCTGCCCTTGGCGTGAAAGATCGTGACTGTCCTTTCCGAGACGTTGCGCTCCTTGTCGTAGGCCAGTGAAGCTGAGCGTGTGCCAGCCGAAGGCGATGTGCTTGGCGCCCTGCCAGGTCAGCCACCCGGAGAGCGAGGCCCGGGTAGGTCGGGCCCGTCGTAGTTGCGGATCAGCCGCCCGTCCACTCGCAGCCGGATGCGGAACACGCCCAGCGGGCTTCGGGCCGACACGTGGATCGAGAGCGGGCCCGTGTAGCCTTCGCCTGTTGGTGGGCGAGGCGACCGTGATCCTCGGCCCGGTGAAGACCCCGCACGGCCCCGTCAGCCTGTCGCCGTGAGCGCACGTAGGAGCGCATCGCCGCGAAGGAGGGCTTGTGCGAGCCGTCGGCCCGAACCAGGCCGGAGACGACCGTGCCTTCGTCCTGGAGCGGGGAACCACAGGGCCACCTGCACGTAGGGGTCCTCCGCGAGGCAGTGGTATGCCTGGCTCAGGTAGGTGGCCTGCTGCTGCTCGGTGACGCCTCCCGCCTTCTGGCCCGCCCAGGCGCCTTCGGAGCAGGTCGCGCCCGGTGGTGCGCCAGCTCAGCTCGGTCATCCAGATCGGCTTGTCGTCCCCGTTGGCGAGCATCGTCGCGCGGACCTCCCGGTAGGCCAGGAAGGAGTCGGGGATCAGGCGGTTGTCCGAGCCGCGCAGGAATTCGTAGGGCGAGAGGATGTTGCAGGCCGTGTCGGTGTGGACCCCGACGGCGTCGAAGGAGCCCTTGCCGCCGGCCTGGTAGACGCCTTCCAGGAAGCTGTAGTCGTTGCCCGTCAGGCCGCCGAGGACGACCGTCGCGCTCGGATCGGCCGCTCTTGACCGCGGGGTAGGTGGCCTGCAGCAGGTGTGCATAGGCGGCGGGGTCGGGGGCTCCCGTCCACCAGTCGGAGGCGTCCTCCTCGTTCCAGATCTCATAGGCGCCGACCCAGGGCGGAGAGCCGCTGCGCCAGCGCCTGCGAGGAAGGCGGCGTAGTCGCCCGGGTTGGCGGGAGGGGCGTGTTCGTCGGCCGAGCCGGTCTCCCACTGGGGGGTGCCGACGACGTCGAGGAGCACCTTGGTGCCGGTCGGGCAGCTGCTTGAAGCCCTGTTCGTAGGAGGCCAGGGCGGAGGGGTCGATCGATCCCCTGGCGGGCTCGAGGTTGCGCCAGCTCACGAACGTCCGCACCCAGTGCACCCCGAGGGCCTTGACCTCGCCGACCTGTCCCGGGCTCGGGCTGGAGATGCCGACGCCCGGCTCCGCTGCCCCCGCCGGGACGGAGGCGACCGCGGCCATGAGCACGAGGAGCAGCGCCGAGAGGGCCAGGCAGACCCCGAGCGGGCGTGGCACCGCAGCGGGGCGAGCCCGGCCCCTTGCACGATCAAAGCTCCTCACACTTGATCTATCGACCTCCTCGGCCACGACTTGAGAACGAGGCCGGAGGCTCGACGCGCGGCGCCCCCGATGGGCCGTCGGCGCCCCCGCCGCCCTATATTTCGAGCGGTGGGTCTCTCCTCGCCGAACCTTGGCCGGGGCGGGCCGATCCGATCCGCGCGCTGGGATGGGGCGCCCGCGCCCCATCCCTCCCTGCCGCCCGGTGCGATCCATGTCTGGCTCGCCGATCTCAGGCTCCTCGACCAGCGACTGACGGCGCTCCTCTCGGCGGAGGAGCGCGCCCGCCGGGAGCGGTTTCTCGACGAGTCCTCGGGTCGCCTCTGGGCGGGCGCGCACGGACTCCTGCGCCGTCTGCTGGCGGACTACCTCGGGGCCGACCCGCGGGCGCTGGCCTTCGTGTCGGGACCCGGCGGCAAGCCCGCCCTCGCTGCCGGGCCCGCCTTCAACATCTCCCACTCGGGTCACCTGGCCATCTTCGCCTTCGCCGCCGACGGCGCGGTCGGGGTGGACGTCGAGCTTGACCGCCGGCCCCTGGACGAGGTGGCCCTCGCCGCGAGCGCCCTCGGGGAGCGGGAGTCCCGCCGCCTGGCCGCCCTCGCCCCCGAGACCCGACGCAGGGAGTTCCTGCGGGCATGGGTGAGGCACGAGGCGCTCCTCAAGTGCCGGGGCGTCGGCCTGCGCGAGGCTGGGGCGGGCGAGACGGGACCGGCGCCCTGGCTGAGCGACCTGCCGATGCGCGGTGGCGGGGCAGCGGCCGTCGCGGCCTCGAGCGCGCCGCGCGAGCTGCGGCTGTGGGGCGCCCACCCCGCGGATACGCTTTTGTGAGCACATGAGGCCCTCGCAACCGCCGCCCGTCGTCGTCGATCGAGTCCACAAGCGGTTCGACCTGCCCGCGCGAGCAGGTCAGCACGCTCAAGGAGCGGGCCCTGCACCCGCTCCGCCGCGTCCGCCACCGACACCCTCAAGGCGCTTCACGGTGTCTCCTTCGCCGTCGAGTCGGGAGAGTTCTTCGGGATCGTCGGGCGCAACGGCTCGGGCAAGTCGACCCTGCTGAAGTGCCTGGCCGGGATCTACGCCGTCGACAGCGGGCGCGATCTACGTCAACGGTCGCATGTCGACCTTCATCGAGCTCGGGGTCGGATTCAACCCCGACCTCCCGGCCCGGGACAACGCGCTGCTGAACGCCACCATGCTCGGCCTCAGCCCCCGCGAGGCGCGCCGCCGGTTCGACAGCGTCATCGACTTCGCCGAACTGCAGCGACTTCGTCGACCTCAAGATGAAGAACTACTCCTCGGGGATGCTCGTGCGCCTCGCCTTCGCGGTGATGATCCACGTCGACGCCGAGATCCTGCTGATCGACGAGGTCCTCGCCGTCGGCGACGCCGCCTTCCAGCAGAAGTGCTACGACGAGTTCGAGCGGATCAGGCGCAGCGGAGCCACCGTGCTGCTCGTGACCCACGACATGTCCGCCGTGCAGCGGTTCTGCGACAGGGCCCTGCTGCTCGAGCACGGCCGGGTGGTCGAGCTCGGGGAGCCCGAACACGTGGGCAACCGGTACCTGGAGCTGAACTTCTCCGAGCGGGCACGGCAGATGGAGGAAGTGGCCGCCGAGGCCGAATCGGACGGGCGCCCCGCCGAGGGGCGCCCCGTCCGAGGAGGCCGCCGAGCTGCCCGCGGACGACGAGGAGCCTCGCGACCGGAGGACCGGCTCGGGGACGGCCGCGCGGAGATCTTCGAGGCCTGGTTCGAGGATGAGCACGGAGCGGCGCGCGGAAGCGCTCCAGACCGGCCGGCCCTGCACGCTTCGCGGCGCGCGTGCCGCTTCCACGAGGACGTCGAGAACCCGCTGTTCGGGATCAACCTGCAGAACAGCCACCGCGACCATCTCCTCTCGGCCTCGAACCTCTGGACCGAGCCGCGCAGCGGCACCTTCCGCCCGGGCGAGGAGGTCGACCTTCCGCATCACGCTTCGAGAACGTCCTCGCACCGGACCGCTACCACGTGACCCCCGCCGTGGCACGTCACGGGGGGAGCGTGGATCGACCGCCGCGAGCGCATGATCTCGATCGTCGTCACCGGCACACGCAGCACCGACGCGCTGCTCGACCTTCCCTATGAGCTGGTCATCGAGCGCGAGCCCCGCAGGCCGCGCGCGTCCGCGCTGATCCGGTGAGCGCGTCCATCGGCGAGCGGCCGCGGCCGCCGATCGGCCGGAGTGGACCGCCGACGCGAGCTCGCGAGCTCGGGCGCCCGATCAAGGGCCCGTCGGCGCTCGGGCCAGACCCGGCGCGACTGTGGCACCTGACCTGGACGCTCGCCAAGACCGAGTTCAAGCTCGCCTTCTTCGGCTCGGCGCTCGGCTACCTGTGGCAGGTGATGCGTCCGCTGCTGCTGTTCGGGGTGATCTACCTCGTGATCAGCAGGTCCGGACTTGCGACGACGAGCAATGCAGCCCTACTTCCCCGCCGCGCTGCTGCTCGGGATCGTGCTGTTCAGCTTCTTCAGCGAGTCGACCGGCGGGGCGGTCAACTCGCTGGTCAACCGCGAGAACCTCGTCCGCAAGATCGAGTTCCCGCGCCTGGCTGTTCCGCTCTCGATCGTCCTGACGGCGCTGATGAACCTGACCCTCAACCTCGTCCCGGTGCTGATCTTCCTGCTCGCCTCGGGCGGATCGGCGTACCGGAGCTGGCTGGAGCTCCCGCTGCTGCTTGCCCTGCTCGCCCTCTTCGCGGTCGGGCTGGGGATGATCCTCTCGGTCTCCTTACGTCCGCTACCGCGACGTGCGGCCGATCTGGGACGTGGTCCTGCAGATGACCTTCTACGCATCCGGGATCTTCATCGTCCTCACCGATCTGAAGCCGGTCAACGTCCTCGGCGCTGCGCGTGAGCCTCGCCCACGTCCTGATGGCGAACCCCTTCGCGGCGATACTCGAGCAGGCGCGCCACGTCTTCATCGACCCCAGCTACCCCAGCGCCGCCAGCGCGATCGGCGGCGCCACCCTGCTGCTGATCCCGATCGGCATCGGCCTGGCGATGCTCGTCGGGGGCTTCCTGCTGTTCGACCGACGGGCCCCGCAGGTGGCCGAGCAGCTGTGATGGGGGGCACCGGGGCGAGCGCTCCCGGCGAGACGCCGTTCGCGGGGGAGCCCGGCGAGCCCGCCCTGAGGATCGCCTTCGTGGGGCAGCAGGTGTACTTCCGCCAGTGCGCCCTGGAGCTGCGGGGGCACGGCCTGGATCCTGCCTTCCTCGACTTCCGCGCCGGCGTGGCGGCCGAGCCCCTCATCGCGAGGCTGCGCGAGATGGACCCGGACGTGGTCCTCGTGTTCCGCCCGGAGATCATCCCGCCCGGCGCCTTCGCCGGCCTGCGGGGGCTCACCATCGGATATCTGACCGAGCCGCTCCCCCGCACGGACGGGGTCGAGCACGCGGACCTGCACACCCGCCTGTGGTGGCTGGAAAGGGTGGACGCCGGAAACTTCGACCGCATCGTCTCCTTCGACCCGCTGATCGCCGAGACGGCCGAGAGCGTCCTGCCGGTATGGCGATCGCTGCGATCCCGGTTGCCGACAGCCTGTTCATGGACGTCCGCGAGCGCGCGGCCCCCCCGCGGCTGCTCTTCGTCGGGCGCTCCACCGACCATCGCGAGCAGCTGCTCGCCCCGATCAAGCGGGCGTTTCCGATCGCGCACATCGGCCACGGGCTTCACGGCGAGCAGCTGCTGCGCTTCCTGCGCCGTGCCGACGTCCAGCTGAACCTCCACAACAACCCCTACCCCTCCTTCGAGAACCGCGTGTCCATCGCCCTGGCCGCCGGCCATCTGGTCATCTCCGAGCCGCTCAGCCCGCAGCACGGGCTGCGCCCCGGAACGGACTACCTGCAGTTCGACGGCGCCGACGAGCTGCTGGCCCTGGTCGAGCGGCTCGCCCGCGAGCGGGACGCCTTCGGCGAGGTCCAGCAGGCCGGCCGGCGGGCCGCCGAGCGCTTCAGGGCGTCGGAGGTCTATCCCCGGCTGGTGAGCGAAGCGCTCGAGGACGTGGCCCGGAGCGGCAGCAGCCGCAGGCGCCCCTAGGGCCCCGATCCACGCCGCGACCGCCGGTCCGCGGCGGCCACTGCGGCAACGCTCGCCAGCGGCACGCCGATCGCGAACAGGACGGCCAGCAGCCACAGCAGGCCCACACCCAGGAGAGGATGGAAGAGGCGCATGCGCCGCATGATCGCCCCGGCCCGGTCGAGCAGGCTCTGGCTGCGGGCGGCATAGAAGGCGAGGTCGAAGTTCGAGGGCCAGGGCCGGCCGTCGACGAGGGTCCTCGAGCGGCTTCTCGTGCGGTCTTCGGAGGCGTAGAGGGCGATCCGGCGGCGGCCGTGGTTGGACACGCAGACCCTGCCCTCGAGCGCCTTGACGGGACCGCTGAAGGGCACGTCGACCAGTGCGTTGTCGATGTACGTCGGCGCCACCGGAATCGATTCGCTGTAGCCCGGCCCGGTGAGCGTCATCAGCAGCGGCGACGGCCTCTTGCCGAACGTGCCCACCCGCATCTCGGCCACCTGGCGACCCGGCAGCAGGTCGATCTCGTCCGCGCAGGCACGCTGGCTCGGCTGCAGTTCCACCAGTGCGACGGCGAACAGCGGAGCCGGCTGGGGCACGTCCGTGGCGATCCGTCGCTTTTCGTCCAGGAACGGGATCGCAAGCGTCACCAGCAGGACGATCAGGACGATCGCCCCCCCGATCGCGGTGAGCAGCCACCCCGGGTACCGCCCGGGTGAAAAGCCGCGGCGAGCCGGCCGCCCCGCGAGGCCGAGGTGCCGGCGCCGTTCGGTTGGCGAGGCGACTCAGGCATAGAACCGCTCCAGCAGGATCGCAAGGGCGCCGAGCTGCAGCACGCGCCAGCCCGGCGACCGTGGCGCCGCCGAGCAGCGCCGAGAGGGCCCGCGGCAGCCACGAGAGCGCCAGCGCGATCCCGGCCCCGTACAGCGCGAGCAGCGGCAGCAGATAGCGCCCCGTGATGATCGGGTCCCCCGGGAGCGTCAGCATCGACGAGAAGGCGGCGGCGTGCAGCATCGCGAGATAGGCCAGCGCCCCGACCGCCAGGACGGCGAGGACCCACGGCGCGCGCAAGAGCCGTCGGCGGTGGATCACCAGCCCGACGAGGGCGGCCACCGCCGTGACCTCGGCGGCCCGTGAGAGGAAGTCGAGCGTGGCCGGTGAGAAGGTCACCTCGAGCTGGGCGAAGGTGCCGAAGAGGCGGTCGATGAAGACCTGGCGTATCCCGAAGCCGGGATGGATCGACGGTTGCATGAAGCCGAGCCGCGGCAGGTAGAACTGCCAGACATAGGACCCGAGCTCCCGCACGCGGCTGAGCGTCAGGTCGTCGTTGACCGCATAGCGCACGAGCAGGAAGAGGCCGAGGAGGGCAGCCACCAGACAGGCCGCCGGCCCCCGCGAGCGCCACGCGGCCGCTGCGACGGCGGCTGCTGCCAGAGGGCGCCGAGGAGGGCCAGCGCGGCGACCGGTATCAGCGGCAGGCCACGGCCCTGGGTCAGCGATGCCAGCGCGCAGATGGCCACCAGCCACGCGACGCGTCGCCGCGTCGCTCCCCGGCGCAGGATCACGACCGCCAGCCACAGCCCGGCGGTCCAGAGGGCCGCCAGCATCACGTCGGGGTTGATCGTCGCGGTCATCATCGTGAGCTGCGGGTTGAGCACCACGGCGGCGGTGGCCAGGGCCCTCAGCGCCGGGCCCCTGGGCAGGCCGAGCAGCAGCTCGCCGGCGAGCAGCCAGACGAAGGCCACGAGCGCCAGCAGCAGCGGCAGGTTGGCCAGGCGCATCGCGAACGAGCGCGTGAAGAAGCTCGAGCCGTGAAACAGCAGGTACGGCACCGACTCGTACAGGTAGTAGAGCGGGGGGTTCTTCTCCGACGAGGTGAAGCCGCCGTCGGAGCGGGCGCTCGCGGGCAGGCGCTTCAGGTCGGCCGAGCAGATCCGTTCATCGACCGCCGACGCCGGGGCCCGCGCCGAGAGGTTCTGGGCCAGCCCGGTGATCCCGCTGCACGCCCCCGCCACGGCGACCTCGGTCGAATAGGCGTTCCCGGGATTGGCCGGGGTGCTCGTGTGCCAGGGGATCGAGCCGGTCTCGACGATCGTCTGCACGTAGGCGAAGTGGCTGATCTCGTCGGGGCCCTGCAGCGGGGGCAGCACGATGCACCAGACCAGGCCGGTGACGAGCGCCACGGAGAGCAGGAGGGCCAGGCTCGCAGGGACGCGGCCCGCGACCCTGCGCGGCCAAGCCAGCCCACCGGACGAGGTGGCCTTGCCTGGACGACCACCCTCGCGCTCCGCGGTGCTGTCCAGAGCCATCGGCCGGCAGCTTACTTTGCCCCCAGACAGAAGCGCGCCGGCCGCCGCGCGCGGCCCCGTCAACCCCGCGTGCGCGCGAGCACCCCCAGCACCAGGAGCCGATAGCGCTCCATGGCGGGATTGACCCAGCGGGGCAGGCCCGTATCGAGCAGGTCGGTCTGGATGCCCCCTGCGAACAGCTCGAGGACGCGGCGGTCGGAGACGCTGCGGGCGGCCTGGACCGAGCGGCGCCACCGCAGCAGCTCCGGCACTTGCGAGAGCAGCGAGACCCAGGCCTGCAGCTTCTCTCTCAGCCACCCCTCGCGGATGGCGCGGGCCAGGACGGCCAGCTCGGTCATCACGAGCACGGGAGCGAGCAGCGCGAGCGTGCCCGGGCGCAGGTTGCTCAGCAGCGCCCACTCACGGTTGCGCTCGAGGTAGAACCACTTGCGGGCGCCCTTGTCGAACTCGTAGTCGTGCACCACCACGGCATCCGGGCAGTAGCGCACCCGCCTGCCACCCATGCGCATGCGCCAGGCCAGGTCGCTGTCGTCCACGTACATGAAGAAGTACGGACAGAGGCCACCCACCTCCAGGAACGCGTCGCGGCGAGCCATCAGGGCGGCTCCCGACACCGCCGCGGTGTCGCGGGCAGGTCCCCGCTCGCGCTCACGCCCGTACCCGCCCGACCAGGAGATGCCGGCGATGTTGATCGGGTTCTCCCCCGCGTTGACCCGGCCGTCGGGAAGCAGCACCTGGGCTCCGACGATCGCCACGTCGGGGCCATCGACGGCATCGAGCATCCGCTCCAGGCAGTCCTCGGCCGCCGTGGCGTCGGGATTGAGGAAGAACAGCCACTCGCCGCGTGCCTCCCGCGCCGCCAGGTTGGCTGCACCCGTGTACCCGAGGTTCGCCCCCGGATGCAGGGTCCGCACGCCCGGTGGGAGCCCGCCTGCGCCCAGAGCCCCCGCCGTCGCTCCACCTGGATCGTTGTCCACCACGAGCACCTCGAGCGGGGGCGCGGTCTGGCCGAGCAGGCTCTGCAGGGCCCTGCGGGTCGCCACCGGGTCCGCATAGGACACGAGGATGGCTGTGACTGCTGCGGCCATGGCGAGCACGAAGTATCCTGGGGCCCCGGTCGAGCGTGTGCCGTCGGTGACCGCAGCAGTGAATACACCCCGTCCGCACGGCCGCACCGGAGCCGCCGCATGAGCAAGGGATCCCCATATCTGGTTGTCGTCCCAGCCTATAACGAGTCGGCCACGATCGTGGGCGTCGTCGAGGCGCTGCGCGATCACGCCCCGAGATTCGACACCCTTGTCGTCGACGACGGCTCGACCGACGACACGGAGGCGCTCGCAGCGGCGGCGGGGGCCCGCGTGATCAAGCTACCTTTCAACCTCGGCATCGGTGGAGCCGTTCAGACTGGCTTCGTCCACGCGCTCGAGCATGGGTACGATTTCCTGGCGCAGGTGGACGGAGACGGGCAGCACGACTCGGCGGAGCTCGAGCGCCTGATCGAGGCGATGGAGCAGGAGGGCGTCGACATGGTCTGCGGCTCCCGCTTCCTGACCACCGACCACCGCTACCCTGCGCCGATCAGCCGCCGGACGGGCATCCATATCTTCGCCTTCGTGCTCTCCCGCATCGTCGGAATGCGCGTCAGCGACCCGACCTCGGGGTTCCGCCTGTACAACCGCAGGGCGATCGAGCTCTTCGCGCGCGACTACCCGCACGACTACCCGGAGGTCGAGGCTGTGCTGATGCTGCACCATCATCGCCTGCGCATGTGCGAGACGCCAGTGAAGATGTACAGCCGAGGCGGAGGCGTCTCCTCGATCGGCACCGGCAAGTCCGCCTACTACATGATCAAGGTGCTGCTGGCGCTGTTCGTCGGTCTCGCCCGCGCCCGCCCGGTGGTGGACCCGGGCGATCGCGCCCCGGTCAGCGCGGGGAAGGGGGTCTAGTCGGATGCAGGCAAGAATCCAGCTGGTGGCGATCATTGGCGCGGCAGCGCTGTTGATAACGGTGCTCGAGCTCGTGCGCCGGCGCCGGCTGATGGAGCGCTATGCGCTGCTGTGGCTGCTGTCGGCGGTGGTGCTGCTGGCCCTGGCCATCTGGCGTGGCGCGCTGGCGACGATCAGCCACGGGGTCGGTGTGATCTATCCGCCCAACGCCCTGTTCTTCATCGCGTTCGGCTTCGTCCTGTTGCTGCTGCTGCACTTCTCCTCGATCATCTCGCGTCTGAGCGACCAGAGCAAGGTGCTCGCCCAGCGCCTGGCGCTGCTCGAGGAGCGATTGCGCCGCCAGGAGCAGCTGGTCGACGATGCGCTGCCCGCAGATTCCGAGTCCGAGTTCGTCGGCGAGCGAGCTGATCTGGAGCGAGTTCCGCCGCGCTGATGCAGGTTCGCCGCGATCGCTGGCGCGACAGCCCGCGAGTCAACGTCCCAGCATCGTTCCCACCCGGCGCCGCGCCATCCGCGAGAACGTGCGCCCGCGTCGGGCGATGCGCAGCGGCCTCCTGCGCCGGCCGAGCCACTCGCGCAGCGCCTGTTCGCCTGGGCCGCGCCGCGCAGCCCAGGCATCAGCCTCCTCGCGGAGGACGGCGACGGTCCGCTGGGCGGCCAGACCATCCAACGGGCCGAGGTAGCGCTCGGCGATCCTCCTCCTGCTGCTCAGCACATCGGGCGCGAAGGTCTGGCCCCTCGCCGACGCAACAGCCTCAGGGAGCTGGCCGGCTTGACGCAAGACCGTGATCTCGGCGTCCCATTCGTGGAAGGGAATGAGCGCGTCGCCGAGGGCCGTGGCCCCCTCATCCCAACCCGTATAGAGCACGGGCCGACCAGCCAGCATCGCCTCGAGCAGCGCAGTGCTCTGAAAGCCGACCGTGACGTCCGCCGCAACGATCAGGGGCCGCACGTCCGCCTGCGCGTCCACGAGGAATATCCGCCTGTCCCACAGCTCACCGGCACGTCGACGCCATTCGCGCAGCGACTCGGCTCCCTGTTGGGGATGGGGCTTGATGAGCACGCGCCAGCCACGGCGGGCGAGCTCGTGCAGGCCTTCCTCGGTCTGGCGGTGCAGGGTGGCCCAAGCGGCGCCTCCTCGTCCTTCCCCGGGGTGGTATGCGTCGACGGCATAGGACAGAAAGAGCACGCTGGGCCCGTCATCCCCGAGCGGCACATCGGCGGGCCATTCCGACGGACGCCGGTAGAAGTCGAACCGCGGTTGACCGGTTACGACGATCCGCTCGTCCGCTCCGCCCGCGCGTATCCAGAAGCGCTTGTGCCGCTCGCTGCAGACGGTCATCAGATCGGCCAGGGGAGGCGCGAACCGACGCATCTCCTCAGCGTGCTCCCGCATCGTGTGCTCAGAGATCGTCGTCTCCTTCTGCGCCACGAGGAACGGCACGCCGAGCGCATGGGCGGCCGCCGGAGTGGACCGCACGTAGAAGAAGGTGTCGGAGGGCATCACGACGGCATCGAACGGGCTGGCGGCGAAGCGATCCTCAAGGATCTCTCGAAGAATCTCTGCGTAGCGGTGTCTCGCACCGTCGAGCTCGGGCTTGGTGAAGGTCTCGAGACCGCTCGCGACCTCCTCCGGCAGGACTCGGAGAGCCTCCGAGCGCAGGAGGTCGTATGGCATGACGTCGAGTTCGAGGTCCTCGCCGCCCGCTCGGCGCAGGGCGTCGATGTCCTGGGCGAAGTGGTGTTCGAGCACGAGGAAGCGCACGGTCGCACAGGATAGGGGCGGACAAGTGCGCGCGGAGCCGACCCGTGGCACAGGAGGCCGCAGCGTATGGCGTCGGGCGTTCCCCGATAATGCCCGGCCATGTCCTTCGCTGGGCAACTCCGAGGGCTGGGCGGCAAGAGCAAGCTGCAGCCAAGCGCACCCGACCGCGTTCTCGCTCGTATACGGCGTCCGCTGGACCGGGCATTCGAGCGCTGGGTACTCGCACTCGGCGACTTGGCCGCGCTGGGCGATGAGGTCAGCTCGGGCGGCGTCACGGACATCAACGGCGCCGTCGGGGCGCGGCCGCGCGTCCTCGTCGCGTCACTGCGTGGCTGGCCCTCACACAACGCCTACGAGGTCGTGATCGCCCACGCCCTGACCGTGCGCGGCGCCGATGTTGCGCTTCTCACGTGTGGGGGCGGCATGCCAGCATGCGAGCTCGGACGGGCTCGCAGCGCCCATCCGCGGCCGTGTGACCGTTGCGCCTGGCTGACCGACCGGGTGGCGGACACGGCGCACTTGAAGCACTTCACGCTTCGCGATCTGCTGCCGTGGGGCGAGGATGGGCGCAAGTCGCCCGTCGAACCCGCCGGCGACGGCCTCGTGGACGCGCGTGAGGCCTCAGCCATCAGCGTCGCGTGGCTACTCAAGGCCACCCTGCTGGACCGCATTCCTGGAGCGCACGATGTGGCCAACGACTTCGCCGTAGCCGCGGCCGGGGTGGAACATGCGGCCGGGTCGGTCGTCGAGGAGTTCGAGCCGGACATCGTCTTCCTGCTCAACGGCCTGTTCGGAGCCGAGCGGGTGATCCGTGAGGTGGCACTCTCCCGCGGAGTGCGGGCCCCCACATACGAGATCGCCCCACGTGGCGGAGCCCTGGTCCTGTCCCAGGACGCACCCGCCCCGGACTACGACGTCGATGAGCTATGGGCAGAGCTTCGGAACCGTCCGCTGAGCGATCGGCAGCGCTCCGAGGTGATCGGGCTGCTGGAAGATCGAGCGCGAGGTGTCGGCGCACACGAGTCCTACTATGACCGGGCCGAGGACGATCCCGACGAGCTCTACCGGCGCCTCGGCCTGGATGGCCGCCAACGGGTGGTGTCTCTGTTCACCAACGTGACATGGGACAGCGCCACGATCGGTCATGACCTCGGGTTCCCATCGATGTTCGACTGGGTCGAGCAGGCAGTGCGAGCGGCGGCCAGCGAGGAGCTCACGCTCGTTGTCCGTATCCACCCGGCCGAGGCGCGTTGGGGCACTCGCGAGGAGGTGCAGGACGTGATCGCCTCCCGGCTCGGAGAGATCCCGTCCAACGTTCGCTTTATCTCGGCTGCGGAAGCTCTGTCCTCCTACGCCCTGGTGGAGATCTCAGACCTGCTGCTCACCTATACGACCACAGTCGGCCTCGAGGCTGCGGCGCGGGGAAAGCAGGTCGCGGTCGCGGGCGACACCCACTACCGCGGCCGGGGCTTCACCACTGACATCGCAGGTCCCAGCGATCTCGAGCGCGTCCTTGCGCGGGAGGCTGCGCCACTCCCCGCCGAGACCGTCGAGCTGGCGATACGGTACGCGCACATGTTCTTCTTCCGGGCGATGATCCCGTTCCCGCTACTCGAGGTGCGTGACGGCAAGGTCGTCCGATTCCCAAAGACCGCCGCAGAGATCGCGCCCGGAGCCGACCCCTACCTGGACTGGATCTGCGCGCGCATCCTCGACGGCGCGCCCTTCGGCCTGCCCGACGAGCTCGCGGGAGCCCACCTCCCGGTCGCGAGCTGAGCGCTCATACCAGCGTCGCGTGGTGAGCGCACGGGCTCGTTCCGCAAGGCCCGCATCGAGGCGCTGCTGGCCGACCACGACCCCAAGGTCATCCTGTCTTCAGCCGAGACGACCTCCACCAGCCAGAGATGCAGGCCCACTATGCCGGCGAGAAGCGGCTGCGCTTCTTCCTCGGCGACGTACGCGACCGCGGCGTGGCCCTACCTAGCCAGCTGCCGCGGTGAGACTGACTCCGACGACGCTCACGCTTGGCGGAGGGGGAGTGGTCGGCGTCGGCGTGGTCGACGTGTGCGTCACACGACCCTCAAGCCTGAGTGATAGTTCAACGGGAGGCCTCGTTGGAAGGAGTCGAACCTGAAACGACAGTTTCCCGACCCCTCCTGGTGCGAGAGCGATGCGCATATGGTTAGCACCGACGCCGGCAGCCACGGTGAGTTTACGGCCTGCTGTCGACGGCGACGCGACGGTGACGGTCAAGGTCTCGACGGACGGTGTGGCTGTCTGATAGACCAGCAGCTTCAACGGGCTGCCAGCTTGCACCACACCGTTGGTGTCCCTTACGAGCGCCCAAGTCGCCCGGTATGGGCGTTCGGGCGCAAGCAACACGGCACCATAGCTGGATCGGTATATCAGCGTACCCCGCACGCCGAGGCTTGGGTCATTGCCCGCAGTCACAAGGAATGGCTGTTCATTGCTGGTTAGCAAGCGGCCAGTTCTGGGATCGAGGTGGATCGGCGTCCCGGAAAATCCAGTCCCGTCTGAATCGTTGGGCGTTGAGTAGAGCACCGTTATGCTCTTGTTCCAGAACTCGGTCCACATCCAAAGTTGCGATTCGTTGGATTCGTAGAGAATGCCCGGAAGTAGGCCGACAGAACCAAGTCGATGGTAGGTCTCTGCGTCGATCCAGTTGCGGGGTGTAGCCCGCGTCGTGGGGAGGACGATGACCGGATAGGCCACGTTGATCGCGGCCACTGTACGCGGCAGGACATAGCGGGTCTCGTCGACGACGTAGGCGAAGACGGGCACGAGCAGCAACACGATCGCCAGTGTCACCCGTCGCGCGCTTATGACTGCGGCAGCGAGCACAGAGAGAAGAATCGCGATCGCCGCGAGCGAGTTGACCGTCGGCCATGCGTTTCCGAACACGCCGGCGGTGAAGTGGGCGAGTCGCTGGTCAATGACGGGATTGAAGGCAGCGCTTGCGTTCTGGACGTTCGAGAACGCTGCACCCGCTTCGGCTTCTGCGAAGCCGCTTTCTCCGATGACTGCCGCGACGGCAATGCCTGCGAGGAGTATCGCGAGGCGTGGAGCACGTCTCGGCGGTCTGCTGATCAGATGGATAGCGCCAACGAAGAGAAGCGGAGCGAGATACAGCACATAGCGCTCCTGGATCGCGCTTCCCGCAGCAGTCTGTGCGATAAACGCCGCCTCGTATGTGATGGTGACAGCAGCGAGCATCAAGACGATGGCGCATGCATGCTCGATCTTGCCCTGGGGTCTTGCGAACGTGGCGGCCAGCCATCCGAACCACAGGATTGCCGGAAGCATGCCCACACCCACGAACACATGGGCGAGATGGGTCGTGGCGCTGCTCCACAGGTTATTCGGGAACGGCCTCCCGTTCACCAGCACCGCATAGTTTCCCAAGAGGTCGTGGCCCGCGCTCCTGGCGATGAGCTCGACGACCAGGCCAGCCGTCAACACGACGAGCACGGGAAAGTGAGGGCGCAGTGCGTCCCGCCACCATCGTGCTTTGCTTGCATCGCCCAGCTTGGCTTCTTGTTCGGTGTCGTGAAAGCCGATCTCGTGAAGCAAGACTGCCACCACGAGAACTGCAAATAAGGGAACGAACTGTGTGCGCGCGTATGAAGCCAGGCCGATCGCAACCACCGCGAGCGCGTCGTTGCGGGGGCGGGCCTGCCCGACGGCTAGGACGATCGCCAATATCGCCCAAGCGAACAGCGGGTAAGCGAGCGACTCTGTCATCATGACCGTTGTCGCCACAGCCCACGGAATCCACACGCTCAACAGTCCCGTAAGCACAGAGATCGCCGGTGCGATTCGAAGGCGGCGAGCGAGCAGGTACACCGGAAACATGGTGCTCGCAAAGAGGAGGCTGTTAAGTACGTGCGCTGCGGTAAATGCGTGCGTCGAGTTGAGGAGCCAGTACAGCGGGGACAGCAGCAGCGGGTATAGGCTGTTCGAGACGTTGACGCTGTGTCCAAAGACGTGGGGTCCCAGTAGCCGGCCCTGAGCGAAACCCTGCGCGATCTTGGTATAAAGCAGCTCATCTATGAGCCAGACATAGCTACGTACGCGGGCGGCTTGCGAGATCAGGTAGCCAGCAGAGACAACGTAGGCGCTGCATAGCAGCAGCCGGCGTCCGAGTGGCGTTGCCAACCACTGGCCACAGCGTGCGAACGCACGCAGGTAACCAGTCGGCGCAACCATCGGCCTGCTGCCCCTCGCTGGTGATTGAGACATCGCGCACATCATTACAGGCGTTCTGACTAGACCTATCCTGCCGGGTCTCTGCGATTGAGTTGGCGTTACGGTCAGCCTTCTGGCGATCGAAGGATACGCAGCACGAGGCGCCGGGTGCGGCCAACGACTTCGCCGTAGACCCGGCCGGGGTGGAACATGCGGCCCGGTCGGTCGTCGAGGAGTTCGAGCCGTACATCGTCTTCCTGCTCAACGGCCTGTTCGGAGCCGAGCGGGTGATCCGTGAGGTGGCACTCTCCCGCGGAGTGCGGGCCCCCACATACGAGATCGCCCCACGTGGCGGAGCCCTGGTCCTGTCCCAGGACGCGCTGTCCTCCTACGCCCTGGTGGAGATCTCAGACCTGCTGCTCACCTATACGACCACAGTCGGCCTCGAGGCTGCGGCGCGGGGAAAGCAGGTCGCGGTCGCGGGCGACACCCACTACCGCGGCCGGGGCTTCACCACTGACATCGCAGGTCCCAGCGATCTCGAGCGCGTCCTTGCGCGGGAGGCTGCGCCACTCCCCGCCGAGACCGTCGAGCTGGCGATACGGTACGCGCACATGTTCTTCTTCCGGGCGATGATCCCGTTCCCGCTACTCGAGGTGCGTGACGGCAAGGTCGTCCGATTCCCAAAGACCGCCGCAGAGATCGCGCCCGGAGCCGACCCTACCTGGACTGGATCTGCGCGCGCATCCTCGACGGCGCGCCCTTCGGCCTGCCCGACGAGCTCGCGGGAGCCCACCTCCCGGTCGCGAGCTGACCTCCAAGCGCTCCCTGGTCACGGGCGGCGCCCGTGACGTGGGGCTCCCATCTCAACCACGATGTCCGTGAAACTCGGCCAGCGAGGGAGCGCTGCGCACGGCTGCGAGGATCTCTGCGAGCCCGGCCTGCTCGCGGCGGTCTCCAAGGCGTCGTGCCACGGCTCGGATGAACTCGAGGTCCTCGGGCTCATCGACGGTCCAGCGCAGGTCGCCCAGATCCTGCGCTGAGACGAGCGCGACCTGGCGGAAGCGCTCGGGTTGGGCGCGCACCGCGCTGGTGACGTGCTCGCGATCGTGCGCGTCCAGGGGCTCGCCGCGATCGCGCGCAGCGCTGCGGCGCGAAGACCTCCACGTCGAGGCCGTCGGGGAACGTGCGCGGTTCCACGTTGCTGGCGTAGGCACAGTCGGGCACCGACAGGAAGCGCTCGATCGTCTCGTCGACCAGGCCGGGGGTCGATCAGCGGGCAGTCGCCCGTGATGCGCACAACCGGACCGTCGCGATCGCCGATTGCCATGAGAAAGCGTGTGAGCACATCCTCGCGAGGACCGCGGCTCACGCCTAGGCCCAGACTGTCGACGGCAGCCGCGCGATCGGATCATCCGAGCGCTTCGGTGCTGGTGGCCACAACGATTCCCGCGATCAGCCGGGCGTGTCAGAGCGTCGTAACAGGAGGGCCAGCATCGGCTCTCCGTCGACGTCGGCGAGCGTCTTGCCCGGTAAGCGAGTCGAGGACATCCGTGCCTGGACGATCGCCAGCGCTCCTGTTGCGGGATTCATGGCGCATACGCTACCCGCAGCATGCTCGCCGGCCCGGTGTCTGGCGCTACGCTCACCGCCCCAATGCCAGCCCTGACCCCGCCTTCCGCCCGCGGCGCGATCGCCTTTCATTGCGACGGGGACGAGCACGTCGGGGCGGGGCACGTCGGCCGCTGTGTGCCTTTGGCCGCAGCGTTTGCACAGCTCGGCTGGAGGGTGCCTTCGTGGAGCGACTACCGAGGGCTCGCCTCCTGGTTGCTGGCGCGGGCCGGGATGGCTGTAGGACCGCCGGATCCCGAGAGCACCGTGCGGCATCGCCGCGGAGGAGGTCGATGCCGCGGTTATCGACTCCTACATCATCGCACCGGCAGCGATCTGCGATCTGGCGATGCAGCTGCCCGTCGCCACGCTGGGCGAGGCGAACCACTGCCCGACACGCGGCATTCTGATCGACTACCACCTCGACAGGACCGAGCGGGCGGACGCCCGTCTGCTCGCGGGCCCGGCCTTCGCACCGCTCGACCCAGCCTTCGCCGGCTGCCGGCCGTGCCGGCGGGGAGGTGCACAGCGTGCTGGTGACCCTGGGGGGTCTCTTGCCGCGCGTGAACTGCTCGCCCAGGTGGTAGCCATCGTGGCCGCGGCCTTTCCGGATGCCGAGGTGATCGTCGCCGGCGGGGCTCCGGAAGCGACGCGCAGCGAAGAGCACGGCACACGTGGTCAGCCTGCCTGCGCCGAGCGCGCTGGTCGATGTCGTCAGCGAAATCGATCTGGCGGTCACGGCAGCCGGGTTGACCGCCTATGAGATGGCCTGCGCGGGCATCCCACAGGTGGCCATCGCGATCGTCGACAACCAGCGTCGCGTGGTGAGTGGCCTGCGTCATGAGTGGCCTGGCGCCCTGCCTGGACCTCACAGGCGGTGACTCGCTGGCGGACCTGCGCGGCACCTCGAGCGGCTGCGAGACCCTGGCCGGCGGCGGGAGCTCGCCGAGCGCGGCAAGCGTGCGTTCGACGGCAGCGGCGCGCTGCGCGCCGCGATTGCGCTGACGGAGCTCATTGGCCCGGGGGCCGCGGCTGAGGGGTGCCGCCGACCGCGGCCGTTGCGGACAGCTAGGCTAGGATCCACGCGCCCACTCACGCGCAAAGCGCGGAAGTTCATTCAGCCTGCATCAAACCCCACTCCTCTGCGACATGGATCTCGACGGCAAGACCATCCTCATCACCGGCGGCACCGGCTCGTTCGGCAAGGCCTTCGTCGAGACGCTGCTCGCCGAGCACGACCCGAAGCGTCATCGTCTTCAGCCGCGACGAGCTCAAGCAGTCACGAGATGCAGCGCTCACTACGCCGGCGAGCACGCGCCTGCGCTTCTTCATCGGCGACGTGCGCGACCGCGAGCGGCTCGATCGCGCGCGATGCGCGGCGTCGACATCGTCGTCCACGCCGCCGCGCTCAAGCAGGTGCCCGGCCTGCGAGTACAACCCGTTCGAGGCGGTGCAGACGAACGTCATCGGCGCGGAGAACGTCATCGACGCGGCGATCGACGAACGGCGTCCCGCGTGACGTCGCGCTGCTCAGCACCGACAAGGCCGTCAACCCGGTCAACCTCTACGGCGCGACGAAGCTCTGCGCCGAGAAGCTCTTCGTCCAGGGCAACGCCTACGCCGGCGACTCGCGCGCCCGCTTCGCGTGCGTGCGCTACGGCAACGTCGTCGGCAGCCGCGGCAGCGTCATCCCGCTCTTCCTGGCGCAGGCAGCAGACCGGCCGCGTGACCATCACCGACGAGCGCATGACGCGCTTCTGGATCACGCTGGCGCAGGCGGTCGACTTCGTCCTCGTCGCGCTCGACGCGATGCAGGGCGGCGAGGTCTTCGTGCCCAAGATCCCGAGCATGCGCATGCGTCGACCTCGCCGAAGCGATCGCGCCCGGACTGCCGAGCATCGAGATCATCGGCATCCGGCCCGGCGAGAAGCTGCACGAGGTGCTGCTCACCGAGGACGAGTCGCGGCACGCCCGTCGAGCTCGACGACTGCTACGTGATCCATCCCGAGTTCCCGTTGTGGCGGTCCGGAGCCACTGACGTGCACGGGACGCCGGTCCCCGACGGCTTCCGCTACAGCAGCGACACCAACCCCGAGCTGGCTCAGCGCCGAGGAGCTCCGAGCGATGCTGCCGTCGTTGCAGCCGTGTGCCTTGACCGCGCTTTCTCCCCTACGGCCGCCAGAGCATCGACGAGGCGGACATCGCCGCGGTCGACATCCGCGCTGCGCGACCCGTTCCTCACACAGGGCCGCGCGTGGAGTCCTTCGAGCGCGCGTTCGCGCGATACGTCGGGGCGCGCCACGCGGTGGCGTTCGCGAACGGCACGGCCGCGCTGCACGCGGCCGCGCACGCTGCCGGGCTCGGCCCCGGCGACGAGCTGCTGACGACGCCGCTCAGCTTCGTTGCCTCGGCCAACTGCGCGCTGTTCGTGGGGCGCGCCCGCGTGTTCGCCGACATCGACCGGCCGACACCGCGAACCTCGACCTGCGGCGCGCCGTCGAGACGCGGCCTCGCGGCGCGCGCGCAAGGCGTGCGTCGCCGTCTCGACTGCGCCGGCCTGCCGATCGACCTCGAGCCGCTGCAGGCGGCCCGTCGCGACGGGCCTGGTCGTGATCGAGGACGCCTGCCACGCGCTCGGCGGCGCTGCGCGACGGCCGCCCCGTCGGCGGCGACGGCGCCGCCGACATGACGCGTCTTCAGCTTCCACCCGGTGAAGGCGATCACCACCGGCGAGGGCGGCATGGTCACGACCGACAGCGACGAGCTGGCCGAGCGCGCTGCGGACCTTCCGCACCCACGGCATCCGGCGGGGCCAGGCACGGCGAGGACCCGATGCGCGGCGGCTGGCACTACGAGATCGACAGCCTCGGGTTCAACTACCGCATCACCGACTTCCAGTGCGCGCTGGGCGAGCACCAGCTCGGCCGGCTGGACGAGTTCATCGTCGCGCGCAACGGGGTCGCCGAGCGCTACCGGGAGCTGCTCGACGACGTCGAGGGCCTGGCGCTGCCCGCCCCGGCTGCCGGCGGGCGGACGCCACGCCTACCACCTGTTCGTCGTGCGCTTCGAGGAGGGCGCCGCCCGGCGCCGCGCCGCCTACGACCACCTCCACGCGCTGCGGCATCGGCGTGCAGCTGCACTACATCCCGATCCCGGTCCACGGGCTCTACCGCTCGCTCGGCTACTCGATGGAGGGGCTCGACGCCACCCAGGCCTACTACGAGCAGGCCCTGTCGCTGCCGATGTTCCCCACGATGGCCGGCGAGGACGTCGCGCGGGTCGTGCGCGAGCTGCGTCACGCGCTGGACGCACCCCTCGGGGCGGCCCTGGCCGGCAGGGGGCACCCTGAGACGCCGCAGCGGAAAGGAGCGCCGGACGTGAGCTCCCCGGCACGGGTCGGAGCCCGCTCGCTCAGCCGGTCACGCGAGCTCCTCAGCAGGGCCGCCGAGCTGATCCCCGGCGCCAGCCAGACGCTCAGCAAGGGCCCGACGCAGTGGGTGCAGGGGGTTGCCCCGGCGTACATCGAACGCGGGGAGGGCGCGTTCGTCTGGGACGTCGACGGCAATCGCTACATGGACTTCCCGATGGCGCTCGGGCCGATCATCCTGGGGCATGCCATCCGGCGGTGGACGAGGCGATCACCGCGCAGCTGCGCAACGGGATCACGTTCACCCTTCCCCACCCGATCGAGCTCGAGGTCGCCGAGCGCGTCGCCGCGATGGTGCCCCACGTCGAGCGGGTGCGGTTCGCGAAGTCCGGGTCGGACGCCACCACCGCCGCGGTACGGCTTGCACGGGCCACCACCGGGCGCGACCGGGTGATCGTCACCGGCTACCACGGCTGGCACGACTGGTACATCGGCTCGACCGCACGCCACTGGGGCGTGCCCGAGGCGACGCGCGCGCTGGTGGAGCCGGTCCCCTTCGGCGACCTCGATGCCCTCTCCGCCGCGCTCGAGCGCTGGCCCGGGCAGACCGCCTGCGTCGTGTGCGAGCCGGTCGGGACGCTCGAGCCGCCGCCGGAGCTGCTGCAGGAGATCGTCGACCTCGCCCACCGCCACGGCGCGCTAGCCGTCTTCGACGAGGTGATCACCGGGTTCCGGCTGGCCCCGGGGGCGCCCAGGAGCACTTCGACGTGCGGGCCGACCTCGTCTGCTTCGGCAAGGCGCTGGGCAACGGCATGCCGGTCTCGGCGCTCGCCGGCCCGGCCGCGACCATGGACGCGCTGCAGGAGGTGTTCTTCTCGGGCACGCACGGAGGCGAGACGCTCTCGCTCGCGGCCGCCAGGGCGACGCTCGACGTGCTCGCCGCCGAGCCGGTCCACGAGCATCTCTGGCGCCTGGGCCGGCAGCTGCAGCGAGGGGTCGTCGCGGCGATCGACAGGCACGGCCTGCGCGACTGGGTGAGCTGCTCCGGCGCCGCCCCCTGGACGATCGTCAGCGTGCGCGAGCCGGATCCGGCGGGCAGCGCCCTGCCGGCCAAGTCGCTGCTCCAGCAGGAGATGATCAAGCGCGGGATCCTCTTCAACGGCTCGAACTTCATCTCCTACGCCCACACGGAGGCCGACATCGACGCCGCCGTCGAGGCATACGGCGAGGCCTTCGGCGTGCTCTCCGAATCGCTGCCGGACCGTCTCGAGGAGCGTCTGGAGGGACCGCCTGTGACGGCGGCGTTCCGCACGCCCAGCTGAGCATGACGAGACGCTCCCTGGACGCCACCTTCGAGATCGCCGGACGGACGGTGAGCCCGGGCTCGCCGTGCTACGTGATCGCAGAGGCCGGCGCCAACCACAACGGGGACGTCGGCGTCGCCCGCGCCCTGATCGACGTCGCCGCCGACGCCGGCGCCGACGCGGTCAAGTTCCAGGTCTACTCGGGGCGCAGCCTGTACTCGAGCAAGACGCCCCGGTTCAGCTATCTGGACGGGGTCAGCGACAAGCCCCCCGCCGAGCTGCTCGAAGACATCGCGCTCCCGCGCGAGTGGATCGCGGGCCTGGCCGGCCACGCCCGCGACCGCGGCATCCAGTTCTTCGCCACCCCGTTCGACGCGCAGGCCGTCGCCGAGCTGCACGCGGAGGGCGTGCCGGCGCTGAAGATCGCCTCCTTCGAGCTCGTCGATCTGGAGCTGATCGCCGCGGCGGCTGCCACCGGGCTGCCCGTGATCCTGTCCTGCGGCATGGCCACCTACGGCGAGATCGACGAAGCGCTCGACGCGGTCGCCGGCGCCGGCGGTCGCAGCGTCGCGCTGCTGCGCTGCGCCTCGCTGTACCCGTCCCCGCCGGAGATCATGAACCTGCGCGCGATGAACACCATGCGCGAGGCATTCGGAGTTCCGGTCGGGCTCTCCGACCACACCACCGGGATCGCCGTGGCACTGGGTGCCCGCGGGATCGGGATGGAGCTGCTCGAGAAGCACTTCACGCTCGACCGCACGATGCCCGGACCGGACCACCCCTTCGCGATCGAGCCCGACGAGCTGGCCGAGCTCGTCGCCGGGATCCGTGCCGTCGAGCAGGCCCTCGGCAACGGGCGCCTGGAGGGCCCGAGCGAGCTCGAGGCGCAGGAGATGTACCAGCTCGCTCGCCGCAGCCTGATCGCCGCGGCCGAGATCCCCGCCGGAACAGTCATCACCCGCGAGCACCTCGTCGTCAAGCGGCCCGGCTATGGCATCGCTCCCAAGGACATCGATCACGTCGTGGGGCGCGTCGCGCGGGTGGATATCGAGGCCGACGACATCCTCACCTGGGAGATGATCTGAGGCCGTGAGGGTCGCGGTCATCGGGCAGGGCTCGATCGGCCGGCGCCATGCGGCGATCCTGCTCGAGCTCGGGCAGGAGGTCGCCGTCTACGACCCGAGCCACGAGGTCCGCATGCCGGACGGCGTGCTGCGCGCCGCGAGCGCACGCGAGTGCCTGGCTGGAGCCGACGCCGCCGTGGTGGCCAGCCCCTCGAGTGCGCATCCCGCCGACGCGAGGACCGCGATCGAGCTTGGCGTACCCGTGCTCGTGGAGAAGCCGCTCGCGCTCGATGCCGCCCGCGCCGCCGAGCTCGACTGCCTGGCCCAACAGCGGGGGGTGATGCTCTCGGTCGCGATGAGCCTTCGCGAGCACGCCGGCGTGCGAGCCCTGGCCGGCCTCCTGGCCGAGGGCGCCGTCGGGCGCGTGCTGCGCGCGTCGGCCTGGTGCGGCTCGTGGCTGCCGGACTGGCGGCCGGGCAGCGACTACCGCCACGGCTACAGCGCGCGCGCGGAGCTGGGTGGAGGCGTCCTCTTGGACGTCGCCGTGCATGAGCTCGACTACCTGCTCTGGCTGGTCGGGCCCGTCCGCTCGGTCAGCGCACTCGCGCGTCAGGTATCTGAGCTCGAGACCGACGTCGAGGATGTCGCGCTGATCATCATGGAGCTCGCATCCGGAAGCGTGGCGGAGGTTGCCGTGGACTACTTCGACCGCTCCTACACCCGCGGCTGCCGCATCGTGGGCTCCGAGGGGACCATTCACTGGAGCTGGGAGGATCAGCGCCTGACGCGCCACGACGCCGCGGGCAGCTCGTCTCAGCTGGAGGTGCCCAGCGATGTGGCGCCGGCCTACCGCCGCCAGCTCGAGCGTTTCCTGTCCGCGGTCCTGGACGGCTCGCCAGCCCCCGTACCCGCTGCGGAGGCCTGCCGCGTGCTTGCTGTCCTCGACGCCGCCCGCGTCTCATCGCGAAACGGACGCCGGGTGTCGCTCGCACCGGAGGTGACACTTCGCGCGGCAGACGCTCGGGACGCGGAGCGTCTGCGTGCCTGGCGCAACGATCCTGAGACCCGACGCTGGTCGCGAGGTTCGCACGAGATCACCGCCGAGGAGCATGCGGCCTGGCTGGCGCGCGTGCTCGCCGACGACTCGACGCGCCTGTGGATCGCCGAATCCAGCGGCAGCCCGATCGGCAACGTGCGCGTGAGCCCTGCGGCGCGGGGCACGGCCGAGGTCCATGTCGCGCTGGCACCGGAGGCCCGCGGCCAGGGACTGGGTTCCGCCATGTTGATGGAGGCCACCGCGCGCGCGCTGGCCGAGCCGGGCGTCAGCCTGCTCTGCGCGCGCGTAAAGCCCGAGCACGAGGCCTCCCTGCGGGCATTCGCCCGGGCAGGCTTTCGCCGGGCCGGCGTCGACGACGAGGGCCTCGCACGCCTCGAGCGCTCGCCTGCGGGCCGATGAGCGGCCGAGCCCGAACCGCGCTCGCTGTGCTCAAACGACGTGAGCCGGGAAGGCACCTACGAGGACGCGGTGTGTAAGAGTAGGTCGCGTTCGCAGTCGGCCCCAGCGGGGAGGAATATCGATGCGTCGGCGCGCTGCAAGTCGTGCTCTTGTCCGTCTCGGGCGCCATCTGCTGGGCGTGCGACAGGTCAACCATCTAGTACGGTTCGAGCCAGTGCTGGAGCTCGTCGCGGACACCGATCGTTGCGGCGGCACGCTGCTCGACGTCGGCAGCGGTTCACAGGGGATCGCAAAGCTCCTCCCAGCCGGGTGGCGCGTAACGGCGTGCGACGCCGACTTCGAAGACTACGGCGCGGCGGCCCGCCCGTCGGCCAGCACGGCGGAGCGAGTGCTCGGAGACGTCCGGGCGCTTCCGTTCGCGGATCGGTCGTTCGACGTCGTAATCGCGGTCGACCTGCTGGAGCACGTGCCGTTCGGCGACAGGGCAACAGCGATCAGCGAGATCTGTCGCGTGGCGCGCATTCGCGCGGTGATCGCATGCCCGGCCGGCGAAGAAGCGCTCGCGGGCGATCGCGAGCTGGCGATCCGTTTGCGGGCCCGCGGGCGTGCAGTACCTCCCTGGCTCCAGGAGCACCTGGACAACGGCTTCCCGGAGACCGAGGAGCTCGCTACTGCGGCGGGGAGGTTCGGCGCCGTGCGGGTGGTCGGAAACGAGAACGTGGCGGCGCACGTACGCCTCGTGGCGGCCGAGCTCAGTCCTGTTGCGGCCGTGGTCCTGCGCCTCGCTTGTCGGCCGCTCGAATATCTGCTGGCAAGCCGTCGCCGCGGTGGACGTCGACTCGCCGCTCGCGTCCTGCGCCGGATACGGGGAGACGACCGGCCGCCAAACTACCGCGCTGTGGTTGTGGTCGACATCGCCGCCGAGCACAACGCAGCGGGATCCCCCGACTACGTATCAGCCTCGACCCTCGGCTAACCGGCAGCGGAAAGCCTCACATAATCATCGGCTACGCCGAAGGGCTTGCCAGCCTGCATCACGGCTGACGCCGGCCGCCGCGGAGCAATGCCACGGCGCGGCGCAGCGCAGCAGACACGACCGGCGGGCGGGTCTGGAAGCCGCTGATCCGCACGAGCTCGCCTCCGAACTGCGCCTTGTAGTGCGTGACCGCCAACTCCTTTGCGGAGGGCTCGCGGGCATCGAATCGGCCCAACTCGAAATGATGCACACCGAGCTGACGGCATACCTGGATCGCCGCGTGAAGGCACAGCGGGTTGGCCCGTAGCCGCAGACCCTCCTTACTACTGGCGCCGGCCCAGTAGAGCGCCCTCCCGTCACGCGTGTGGCAGCTGACCGCAGCGAGCGCCGTGCCCTCGCCGCTGCGCACATAGACGACGATGTCGCGGCCGCCCCCATCGAGGATGGCTCGCGTCAGCGCCGACCAGTACTCGCGCGGATGCGGCGTCATACCGGTTCGCTGCCAGGACTCTCGGTGTAGCGGCACGAAGTCGCTGTAGGCGTCCTGCACCTCGCTGTCCGAGGTCGGGAGATGGCAGGTCACGTGCAGCCCGTGGCGAACCGCCTGGCGGATCTGGTTTCTCAGCTCGGCCTGGTACGGGCTCAGGCCGACCTCCAGCAGCAGCTCGTTCGAGACGTCGTGCCCGCCGCCGCTCGGGCCGGCGAGCTGCTCAAGACGAAGCACACGCGAGTACAACGTCGGTCCGCGCAGGCCCTGCTGGTCGAGCAGGAAGTCCAGGCTCGTCATTCGTGCGGGGTCGTCATATGCTGGGGCCTGCGCCGACTGCAGGACCTGGAAGCCGAGGCGGCGGTTGACATCGAGCAGTGCCACCAGCGCGGTCACTCCGCGTCGCAGCGTGGCGTCTCCGTGGCCGTCGGCGAACATCATGCCCGAATAGCCGGTCGTAAGACGGGACCTGCTCACCGGATGTAGCGGCAAACCGAGGACCGGATTGCCGTCTCGCGCCAGCCAGAGAAGATCTGCTCGTCCGTTCTGCCGACGCGCGAAGTCCACATAGGCTGGACTGTTGTATACCGACCCCTCGCGGGAGGCGGACGTCCACCGCTCGACCTGAGCTCGATGTGACTGCTCGGTCAGCCAGCGCGGGAGGTATCCGTCCGGAACGGCCACGCGGACCCCACCCTCTGGCGCGAGGGCTGTTGACTGGGTGATCCTTGCCATGCCAGGGACCTCAGGGCATGCGCTCGATGATCAGATCGGCGCGCCCTGACGCCAGCGGGACACCCGGGCCCGGGGACAGCCAGCGGTAGCGCGGAGAACCCTCGACGGCAGCCAGCCACCGCTCTACATCATCGACAGTGAGCGCCATCGTGTAGTTGGTCGGTAGCCGCACGGGCGTGAAGGACCTGGTCCGGGAGGCGCCGGAGAGCACGAGGGACTCGAGGATGCGACGGATCTTCCAGGCGCGTGAGAGACGCACGGGGGGATGGGCGGGCGCCGCCACCCACCGCAGCCATGAGGCGACGCGGGAGAACAGCGTGGCGGAGGTCGGCGAGGTGGGCGCCCGATCGGCCTCCAGGTCCTCCAGCGGGACGTTGCCGACGAGGGCCCGTCCTCCAGGCGCCAGCAGGGCGACCGTGCATTCCAGGAAACGCTTGGCCTCAGCGTCCGTGCGTGCATAGTGGAGCACCGCGTACATGAGCACGCGGTCGAACGATCCGAGGGCGCGCAGGTCCGCGTCGCTGGCCGTCAGCACGTCCAGGCAGATGACTCGGGCCCGCCCACCCAGGCCTGCATCCGCGAGCCGCGCCTGGCAGACCTCGACGGCCTGCGGCGCGAAGTCGAGGCCGACATAGGTCGCAGCACGGCGCGCGATCGGCACTCCGAGAACTCCGACGCCGCATCCGATCTCGAGGACGCTCGCGCACGGTCCGACATCTAGCCGGCGCAGCACCTCGCGTATCATGGTGCGCAGCTGGCGAGGCGTCGTCCCAACTGGACGTACGCTCGCCTCGACGTCGTCGGGGCTGCGCGCAGCCGCGTCGTGAATCTCGCGAACCAGGTTCCCGCTCACACGACCGGCACCTCGCGCGGCGCTCGACCCAACGCGTGACGCAGCGTCCTCAAGAGCACGCGCCGCTCCTCGCCCCTGATCCCCACCAGCACGAACGCGGCAAGCGAGCTCGCCAGCGATAGCGCGCTCACGGCGACTGCCAGCACCAGAGAGTGTGTGTTGTGCACGAGCACGAGCAGCAGAAGCGAAACGGCCACCTGCACCGCGAGGCCAAACAGGTTGGGCCTTAGGACCCGGCGGAACCACATGCCCGGCGGCGTTTCGAACACGTGCAGATAAAAGCGCAACATCACCGGCCACGCCAGCCCGTTGGCGACGAGCGTGCCGACGATAACACCGGAGAAGCCCAGCGGCTGCACCAGCACGATCGACAGGACGAGATTGGCGAGCGTGGCGATCGCGTTGACAGCCAGCGGAAAGCGGATACGCCCGAGCCCGAAGATCATCGTGCTCGCGACATTCTGGACCGACTGCAGCGCCTCGTAGGCGAGGAACAGTCGCGCCCCCTCGACCGCCGGGGCGGCTTCGGGCCCGATCCAGGAGACGAGCAGCGGCTTGGCGAAGATGAAGCCCGCCACGGCCACGGGGAGCGATGCGGCGGTCGCGTAACAGGAGCCGCGCACGAAGATGTCGCGTAGCAGAGCCGCGTTGCGGCGCGCGAAGGCCGCCGCCGGGACTACCGCCGAGACGGACACCGACGCCGCGGTCGCCGCGGCCAGATTCACCTTGCTGGCAATTTCGTAGAGCGCGACCGAGTTCGGGCCGAGCGCTATGCCCACGATCACCTTGTCCATCTGGCGATAGACGGTGCTGACCAGGCGCAACGTGAGGACACCGCCGCCAAAGCGCACGAGTCTGTGCAACTCCCCGCGCCGCGCATGCAGCGGGCTGACGCGCAGGCCCGGTACGGCCCGATGTGCGAGCAGCCAGTAGGTCGCGAGGATGCAGACCGAAGTCGCCATCCACGCGCCCCCGAGTGCCCCGATCCCCCAGCCCTCCAACAGCACGAGCACGAAGAGCGCGGCCTGAAGCAGCGTACGGGCGAGTTCGACGGCCTGGAAGACGATGAACCTCTGGGTGCCCTCGAGCACGGCGACGAAGGCTCGCGCCGGCAGTTCGAACGCGAGTCCCGCCCCTACCAGCGCAAAGCAGAGGACGGCCGCGTTGTGCAAGTCGTGGGGTACGCTGAAGAGGGACACGAGCGGACGCGCAAGCAGCACAGCCGCCGGCGCCAACACGGCCGCAATCGCGCAGAACAACAGTAGGGTGGTCGAAACCGTTCGGTTGACCGTGTCGAGATCCTCCTCCGCCGTCGCTTCGGCCACGTATCGCACGGTGGCGCCCTCGACGCCCAGGTCGGCGAGCGACGCGTATCCCCCGGAGAACGCGACGGTCAGGGCGAGCGTCCATACGCCGTAGGCGGTCAGCCCGAGGCGATCGATCATGAACGGCGTCAAGGCGAGGCCCACGAGGATGCCGATCACACTGCCGACGCCGTTGGCCAGGGTGTTGCGCACGAGCCGCGCAGCCGCGTTCGCGGTATTCATCGGCCCACAATACCCCCGGAGGATGCCCACCCGATCGTAAGCCGCTATGCGAGATCGCCGATGCGGGAGGAGCCGAACCTACTCCTGCCTTGGGCGCCAGAGCACCGCTTGCAGTGCTAGCTCGAGACGCGCCGGCAGCGGCCGCCAGCCCCACCACCACCGGTAGACGAGACGGCCGGCGGGGCCGAGATCGGACTCCCTTGCAAGCCGACGTCGCCCCGCACGCCCATACAGCGCCGCATACTTGCGGCGCAGCTGACGGAAGGTGGCACGGTAGTGCGGGCGGGCGCCCAGATGCCGACTCGGGCCATGGCGTCGCTGGAGGAGGGTCACCGCCTCCACACGCCGCCCGCGCCAGCCACACGCGAGAGCGTGGAGCCAGAACTCCCAGTCCTCGTAGCCTGTCAGTGCAGGGTCGTAGCCGCCGACATCCTCGAAGAGCTCTTGGCGGATGAGGGCCGTGGGTCCGATGTTGTGGCGATAGAGCAGGCGGTAGGGATCGTAGGGCGGCATGTTCAGCACGCCCTCCCAGGCCCCGAAAAAGCGCATGATCCCGTAGCTGAAGCCGAGCGCCAGCTCCGCCTCCAGCGGCGCGCGTAGGCGGGCCAGCGCGTCACCGACGAGGCAATCGTCGGCGTCGAGTGCCAGCGCATAAGGGGTCTGGACTCGACGAAAACCGTTGTTGCGGGCTTCGGCGACCCCTGCGTTGGACTGGCGCACGAGGTCGACCTGCGAGGGCAGCCGCTCGAGCTCAGCGAGTGTCCGCGCGTCGGTGGAGCCGTCGTCGACCACGATCACGCGTGGCTCGCCGCCGGTCTGCGCGAGCACGCTCTCGACGCTTTCGGCCAAGAACGCACCGTAGTTGAAGCAGGTGATGACTACCGTAACGTCGTCGTTCACGGATGAGCGCGCAACTCCGCTGTGCCCTTGGCCCGTCCGGTGCGAAGCAGCTCAAACCACTCAGGCCAACGGCGCGGGTTGCTGAGCGCCACCCAGGCGAGGAGGGGCAGACTACGAAACGCGCGCAAGCCTGACTGTTGTCCCTGAGCTCCCCCGAAGCGCAGGAGCGCCACCTGCTCCATCGCGCGATCGTATCGGATGCCCCGCCGAGCGATGCGCCGCTGTTTGGAGTTGAGGCGACCGCGGCGGAGGGCCAGTTCATAGGTGCGGCGGTGGTTCACGCCCTGGCTGGCGACGTTCAAGGAGATCGAGCCGGCGATCCGGCGGTAGACCGCAAGCACCTCGGTGTTGAGCACCGCACGGTAGCCTGCCTCGAGAATCTTGATCCAGAGCCCGAAGTCCTCTGTGCCGAACAGCTCGGGGTCGAACCAGCCCACGGCCTCACCCACCCGCATGGGCACCAGGCAATTCACGTGGATCGGATTGCGCCGCAGCACCCGCTCAAGGGTGAGCGGGGCATATCCGTCGGGTATGCGCTCCAGGTGCGTGAAGGGCGCGTACTCCTCGCCGATCAGAATGCGCACGTCGCAGGCCACCAGTCCCACGTCTGGCCCTCCGCCTTGGACCGCCCTTTCATAGCATGCGAGCTGGCTCTCGAGATAGCGCGGCAGCAGCAGGTCGTCGGCGTCCAGGAAGGCCGCGAACTCTCCGCTCGCGTTCGCCAGCGCCAGGTTGCGTGCCACGGCCGGTCCGCCGGCCTGCTCCCGGCGGAAGCTGCGCACACGGGGACCGGCGGCCTGCAGCAGCTCCCACGTCCGGTCGCTGGAGCCGTCGTCGACCACCACGACCTCCCAGTCGCCGAACGTCTGCGCGCGCACCGAGTCGAGCGTCTCCTCGATGAAGGGAGCGGCGTTGTGGGCCGGGATGATCACGCTGACGCGGGGCACGGGGTGATTCTCTCAGGCGGGCTCGGGCGCACGCGCGCCTCGACCGAACGCGGCGACGTCGCGGCCGACGTCGTGCGCGAGGCGCGCGAGCAGCCGCGAAGCGCGGTACTGCTCGGCCTTCAGGCGGCCGCGGAACCTGATCCGCTGGTGCATCGTCGGGAAGCGCGCCAGCCGCTCGAGGACCCACACGAGCCCGTCCGGCGAGTCGACCTGCAGGTAGTCGAGGCCGCGCTCGAGGCCGTGCGCCGGAGCGAGCTCGCCGGCGAGCAGGAGCTGCCCGGCAGCGAGGTGCATGCCGACCTGCACGCCGAAGCCCGCACCGGGCTCGCGGGCCGCGAAGACACCGACGTCGCATTCCGCGAGCAGCTCCTGCAGCGGCTCGCCGCTGACCCCGTGGATCACCTGGAGCAGGTCGTGATGGTGCTTGGCCGGCATCAGCATCTCCTCGCGGTGCGGGGTCGAGCGGCCGATCGAGATCGCGCGAGGCGGATAGCGGGGCGACTCCACCGCCCGGAACAGGTCGTCGCTGATCGGCGGCGGGATCGCACGCCACACCTCGGCGCCCCCGACGGCGCTGCCGGTGAGCGCGGGGTCGAACGAGACCAACCTGTCGAACTTCTCCAGCGGCTCCACGTCCTCGTCCCCGGGGGCTCCCCCCACGAGGATGCCGAGCGTGATGCCGCCGACCTCGCCGAGGGGCGCAGCCGGCATCGAGGCGGGATCGAAGACGACCGTGAGATGGGGGCGGAGCCGCGCGATCCCCTCGAGCGCCGGCCCGGGATCGCCCGCGCCGGCGACCGGGAAGCACTGCACCGCCAGTCCATGCGCCGCGGCCGGCGGAGCGCACGCGTCGAGCCATACCGGTTCGCCGAGCACCGCGACGCGGACCGAGGCGCCGAAGGGCCGGAACGGGTCGCGGCGGGCGCTGCCTGCGGCTGGGCGGCTCATCGGCACCGGTACGATAGCGGCGGCTCTAGCAGAGCCCGCCCCCTCGCATGTCCGACTGGCAAGAGCGCATCACTCGCGAAACGGCGCCGGCGATCCGGGCCGAGCACGACCTGCGCTACCTGATGGCCGCGCCGCTGATCCTGGCCGGCGACGCCTGGGCCGACCTGGGCTGCGGCAACGGGGTCGCCGCCGCCAACGCGCTGGGGTCCTCGCGGCCGGCTCACACCGTCCTCGTGGACGTGGAGGAGACCGTCATCGAGCGGGCCGCAGGGGAGCTGGGGCTCCCCGACGCGACCCTGATCGCCGGCGACCTGACCGACCCTCGCGACCTGGAGCGGATCGGTGCGGCGGTGCTGTCGTCCGGGAGCGAACCGGTGATCACGTGCTTCGAGGTCGTGGAGCACCTGAGCACGTTCCTGCCCCTGCTCGAATGGTCGACCGCGATGACCGGCGATCACGGGGCCACGTTCGTCCTCAGCGTGCCCAACGACGCCTTCTGGTCGATCCAGAACCCCTATCACCTCACGTCGTGGGGCGAGGGCGCCTTCGAGGAGCTGAGCCGCCTGCTGCCGCCGGATCGCACGCTGATGCGCCAGGTGGAGCTGTCGGGCTCGGTCATCGTCGACTGGGAGGCAGGCGAGCAACGACACGAGCTGGCGCTCGACGCGGGTGGCGCGGGCACCGTCGCGACCCACTTCCTCGCCGCGTTCGGGCCGCGCCACCGGCAGCTGGGGCATCACGGCATCGTGGTCCAGAGCGACGCGCTCGAGCAGCGCCGCTGGGAGCGCCAGCGCGAGAACGACATCGCCCTGATGCAGAGACTCAACGGAGAGCTCGAAGGCACGATCGCAGAACAGCGCGAGCAGCTTCAGGAGCGCACCGTGTGGTTCGAGGAGTGGCGCGCCTACATCCACGAGCTCGAGCGCGAACTGGGACGCGAGCTCTCGGGAGCGTCGGCCGAGGAACTGCCCGACCGGGGCGGCGACGGCGAGGCCAGCCCCCAGCCCCGATGAAGGTCGCCTTCCTCGTCAACGACCTCCAGCTCTCTGGCGGCGTGGGGGTGATCGTCCAGCACGCCCGGCATCTCAGCGAGATCGACGGCTGGGACGTCACGCTGGTGCTCGTGCGGGAGCCGGAGGGGCCGAGCTGGCATGGCTACGAGCATCTGCCGAACATGCACGTCCGCGACCGCTCGCAGGCGCTGGAGGAGCATTTCGACGTGGCGGTGGCGACGTGGTGGGAGACGACGTTCACCCTGTTCGAGCTGTCGGCCACGCGATACGCGTACTTCGTGCAGAGCCTCGAGGACCGCTTCTACCTGAACGACGAGGCCGAGCGGCTGGGGGCGGCGCTGACGCTCGACCTGCCCGTCGCCTTCATCACCGAGGCGGGCTGGATCGTTCGGACGCTCGCCTGCCTGCGTCCCGAGGCCCCGTGCTACCTGGTACGCAACGGCATCGACAAGCAGGTCTTCCCCCCGCTCGAGCGGGCGCCGATCAACACCGACGATCCCCTCAGGATCCTCGTCGAGGGCTCGCCGAGCGCCTGGTTCAAGCACGTCCACGAGGCGATCCACGCCGCCGCGGCGATGAGCGAACCGCGACGGGTGACGGTGGTGAGCGGCGAGCGCGAGGCGCTCGGGGAGGTGGCGGCCGACGAGGTTCTCGGCCCGCTCAGCCACCGCGAGATGGCCGACCTCTACGAGCGTGTCGACGTCGTGCTGAAGCTCTCCAGCGTGGAGGGCATGTTCGGGCCGCCGCTCGAGGGATTCCATCGCGGCGCCACCTGCGTCGTGACTCCCGTCACGGGCCACGAGGAGTACGTCGAGCACGGCTGGAACGGGCTGCTGACCGACTGGGGGGACCTCCGCGGCACCGCCCGCCAGCTCGACCTGCTCGCCCGCGACCGGGAGCTGCTGCGGTTCCTGCGGGCCAACGCGCTCGAGACGGCCCGCTCGTGGCCCTCGTGGGAGCAGTCGAGCCGGTTCATGGCCGCCGCCCTGTGGCGCATCGTCGAGTCGCCCCCACCTCCCGCCGGCGCCGGCGCGGCAATGCTGCTCTCGGACCTGCGCGCCGGCATCGACCTGCACGGCGGCCTGCTGCGGGAGCGCTCCGAGCTGACCCGGCGCATGGGTCGCGTCGACCGGATCGTCGCACGGCTGCGCCGGAGCGGCCCGGGACGGCTGCTGGCGGCCATCAGGAGGAACCGCCTCGTGAAAATCGTCGCGTACCCGCTGCGCCCGCTGACCGGACGCCTGCGGCGGATGCTCGCGTGAGCGGCCGCGGCGAGAGGCTGCGGGCGGCATTCCGCCACCGGCGGGGCCGGGCGCCGGCGCGTGGGGGCGCCCCGCCCCCTCCTCAGGCGCTGCTCGAGCTCGCCCGGCAGGGTCCCGCGCCCCTGCTGAGCCCGTCCACGGCGGCCCCGGAGATGCTGCGCGTCGCAGCGATCGTCCCCTCTTTTCGCCGTGGCAGCGGAGGCCACCGCACGATCGTCCGCCTGCTCGACGAGCTCGCCCGCGCCGGGCACGCCGTCTCGGCCTGGCTCGAGGATGGAGAGGGGCGCCACGCCGACGAGCCGCCGGCCGTCACCAGGCGCAGCTTCGCGCGGTTCTTCGACGCCGAGCAGGTGCAGCTGAACGTCGGCCTCGACGGGTGGCAGGGCGCCGACGTCGTGATGGCGACCGGATGGCAGACGGTCGCGCGTGCCCTTCTGCTCCCCGAGTGCAGGGCACGCGCCTACCTGGTCCAGGATCACGAGCCGGACTTCTACGGGGCCTCGGCCGAGGCGATGTGGGCCCGCGACAGCTACCGCCGCGGCCTTCACTGCATAGCGGCCAGCCCATGGCTGGCCGAGCTGCTGCGCAGCGGCTACGGCGCCAGCGCGACGCACTTCGACCTCGCCGTGGACCACGCCGCCTACCGCCCGTCGGGCCGCCCCCGGGAGGACCTGGTCATCTTCTACGCGCGGGCCGTCACGCCGAGACGCGCGGTCCCGCTCGGGCTGCTCGCGCTCGGCGAGCTGTGCGCGCGGCGTCCCGGCGTGGAGATCGTCCTGTTCGGGGAAGACGGCGGCCTGAACGCGCCGTTCCACCACCGCGACGCAGGGGTGCTGAGCGCCCGGCGGCTCTCCGAGCTGTACGCGGAGGCGACCGTCGGCATGGTCCTGTCGCTGACCAACCCATCCCTCATCGGGCTGGAGATGATGGCCTGCGGGCTGCCGTGCGTGGAGCTGGCGAGCGAGCCGATGCTCAGGTCGTTCGGACGCGACGGGCCGCTGCAGCTCGCGGAGCCCGACCCGCTCGCCCTGTGCGGGGCGATCGAGTCGCTGCTGGAGGACAGGGAGCGCCGCGAGACGCTGTCACGGGCCGGCATCGCCCTGACCGCCGATCGCACCTGGGCGGGCGCCGCAGCCCAGCTCGAGGAGGGGTTGAGGGTCGCACTCGGCGCCACGGCTCCCGACCCGAGGGTACCCTGACGTCTTGCGCCCGGCCTTCTCTCTGCGATCGGAGCGAGCCGACCTCGCGCTCGCGGGCCTGAGCCGTCCGTGCGCGAGCTTCTCCCTCATCGCCCCTCCGGGCTTCACCGGCACCTGGCCCTACGAGGTGCGCAGCGGCCGCGCGCGGCGCGGTGGCTCGCTGCGGGCCCAGCAGACGGCCACCGTCAACGTGCCGCTGCAACCCGTGGCAACGTCGCGCGGCCCCAGCGCGACGGTCACCGTGAACGTCAAGGGTCAGGCGCACTTCTTCGGGATCGTGGCGAGCGCCAAGCTTGCGTTCTTCAGCGTCGCCCAATGCCAGAATTCGCGGGCCTGACCAGGCGAGGCCCGAAGCGCGCATGGCAACCAAAGTGACGTCGAGCACGGCTCCCACAACACCAGTCACCAACGCGACCTTCGCGTCCTCACGACGTTGGTGGGGTGTGAAGCGGATGCCTCGCCCGCCACGGGCGCTCCTCCTGCTGCTCCTCGTGGGCGCGATCCAGTCGATCGCGTGGGACGTCGCCCTGCCGCCGTTCCAGGGCCCGGACGAAGACACCCACTTCGCCTACGTCCAGCACCTCGCCGAGACCGGCCAACTGCCGAGCGCGAGCAAAGGCGGAACCGCCTACTCGAGCGAGGAGGAGGGTGCGCTGGCGTCCCTCAACCTCCTCTCGCTTATCGGGGACCTCAACGGCCGGCCCGCGTGGGGCGAGGCGGACCTGAGGGCATGGCACGAAGTGGAGCGTACGCTCACGCGACCCTCCCGCGAAAACGGCGCAGGGCCGAACCCGATCGCCAAGAACCCGCCGCTGTACTACGCCGCGATGGCGATCCCGTATCGGCTCCTTGTGTGGCTGCCGTTGCTGAAGAGGCTCTTCGTGCTGCGGCTCTTCAATGCCCTGTGCTACCTCGCCACGATCGCCCTGACGTGGCTGATCGCCGGCGAGGTGTTCGGAAAGGCTCGGTGGAAGCAGGTCCTCGCGGCCGGCACCGTCGCCCTCGAGCCGCAGCTCGCCTTCATGAGCACCGTGATCAACGCCGACAACCTCCTGATCGCCCTCACCACCGCCGTGCTGCTCGCCTCGCTGAGGCTCGTCACGCGAGGGCCGTCGATGGCGAGGGTCTTGACGGCGAGCGTGCTGGCCGCGGCCGCCGTGCTCACCCATGGGCGGGGGCTCGTGACGATGCCCGTCCTGGCGGTGGCGCTGGCGGTGGCGTGGCTCAGGTATCGCCCGGCGCTCAGGGAGACGCTCCAGCGAGGAGCCGCCGTCGTGGGGACGGTGGGCGCCGCCGTGCTCGCGTATCTGACATTCGGGCGCGGAAGCGGGGGGCTGTATGGGGGACAGATCACCGAGCTCAACTCCGGCAGCGGCTTCAGCCTGCGTCAGTTCCTCTCCTCGATCTACCAGTTCTACCTGCCGAGGCTTCGCTCGATGCAGCCCCGGATCGGCCCGGAATACGGATACAAACAGGTGTTCATCGACAGCTTCTACGGGACCTTCGGCTCGCTGGAGGTCACGTTCAGGGAACGGGTCTACGACGTGCTGCAGGCTCTCTCGGGCCTCGGCCTGGTGGGTCTCTACACGGCCGTGGTGGTGCGCAGGCGTCCGCTGATGCGCGCATGGCCGGTCGTGGTCGTCCTGCTCGCGCTGCTGCTGACGAACGTCGCCTTCCTGCACTACGTCTCCTACCGGTCGCTGCTGAGCAACGGAGGGTCGGACCCGCTCATCGTGGGGCGCTACCTGCTGCCGATGGTCTCGCTGTTCGGCCTGGCGATCGCCTTCACGGTGGGATCGCTGCCGCGCCGCCTGGGCCCTCTGGCGGGGGCCCTGATCCTCGCGCTCGGGGTGCTGCTCTCGCTCAGTGGCATCGGCATCACGATGGCGAGGTTCTATGCGTAGGCGGCTCCCCTCCGAGCGCTGGACCGGGCTCCCGCGCATGGCCACGGCGCTCGCCGCAGCGGCGATCGTCCTCGGAGCGCTCGTCTGGTTTCGCCCCTACCTCACGCGCAGGCAGGCCTTCCCGTCCGCCGTCCCGGCGCCGGTCGCGCTGGGCCCGGCAAGCACGTTCGCCGTGGCGTCCGGTGTGCAGGCGTGCATGTACTCCGTCGCGGTCGAACCCGACAGCCGCGTGGCCGGGTTCCGGGCCAGCCCCGCCACGGCGAGCTCTGCGGGTGGTCCGCCGGTCGAACTCATCCTCGAAGGACGCGGGTACCGCACCTCCAGCCTGCTTCCCGGCGGGTACCGCGGCGGGGTCGTCTCGGTTCGGGTGACGCCGCCGCGACACTCGCTCCTCGCGACGGCATGCTTCGTCAACCGCGGAGCCGAGACGGTCACCCTCGCCGGCAGCACCGAGGCGCGGACGATCTCCCGCTCGGGTACCACGATCGCGGGCGCCCCGGTGGTGGGCGACATCGCACTCAGGTTCCTCGACACCCGCCCGAGCTCGTTGCTCGACAGCCTGGGCACCGTCTTCGGGCACGCCTCCAACCTGACCGACCATCTGGTTCCGGTCTGGCTGATATGGATCCTCGCCCTGCTGACCGCCTTCGGCGTGCCGGTCGCGATCCTCGCGGCCTTCCACCGCGCGCTCGTCGAAGACGAGGCGCCCTCGAGCGGCTGAGCGCCGCCCCGGCCCGGGATCAGGAGCTTCGCCGCAGCCCGAGAATCGACAGCAGGAACGAGGAGAAGAAGATCTGGATGCCCACGATCAGCAGGGAGGCGGACACGATCGCCAAGCGCTCCTGTGAGAGCGAGCCGAAGCCGTGCGAGATCCAGATGCCGATGATCACGGCCCCGCTGATCAGGCCGACGGCCATGAAGAGCCCTCCCAACAGCAGCCCGTGCTCGAGACGGAAGCGGGCGCGCATGCGGTCGAACCAGGGATCCTTCTCCCCCATCAAGTAGGTGCCGTAGGCGTGCGCGCAGAGCCCCATCGCGAGGACCTGGGTGCCGACGATCATCAGCAACGCCCCGCCGATCAGGGTGTGGATGCCCCATGCCCGGCCGATGAAGTCCACCCCCGCGGCCACGAGCACCACGATCACCGTCCCGAGCGTCGCCAGCAGGGCGCCGGGAAGGATGAACAGGTGGGTCGGGCTGTGGACCAGCAGGAAGCGCAGATGGCGCCACCCGTCCCTGAAGCTCGAGAGCTTGCTCTCCCCGCCGCGGGGGTGATATTCGATCGGGAACTCGGCGATACGCAGGTTCTCCTTCGAGGCTCGGATCACCATCTCGGAGGCGAACTCCATCCCGGTTGAGCGCAGGTCCAGCCGGGGCAGGACATCCCGCCGCAGGGCCCGCATGCCGCAGTGGGCGTCGCTGACGCCGGTGCGGAAGAAGAGGTTGAGCAGGCCGGTCAGGATCGGGTTGCCGATGTAGCGGTGCAGCCACGGCATCGCGCCCGGCTGGATGTTGTCCATGCGGTCCCCGATCACCATCTCGGCGCCCTCCTCCAGGGCCGCCACGAAGCGGGGGATCTCCTCGAAGTCGTAGGTGAGGTCGGCGTCGGCCATCACGATGTAGCGGCCGCGGGATGCCGCGAAGCCGGCGAGGTAGGCACTTCCGTAGCCGCGGCGGCGCTCCACCACCACACGGGCGCCCGCCTGTTCCGCGAGCCGCGCCGAGTCGTCCTGTGAGTCGTTGTCCGCCACCACGACCTCCCCGTCGATCCCCATCTGCCGGATCGCCTCGCGGGCGGCGGTTACGCACCGCTCGATGTTCTCCGCCTCGTTCAGGCAGGGGATGACGACCGAGACGACGGGACCGCCCTCGAGCTCGCCGGGCGAGGCGGGGGGGGCGATTGTCGGGGCAAGTGTGCTCATTGCTGGAGCCTGGCGGCCCTGATTCGAAGTATCGGGCACCCGACCGTGCGTTATAACGCCCGAAAGGGCGGAAAGTGGCGCCGCGCGGGCGAGATGAGATGCTAGCGGGATGCGCATCTGCCTCGTCTACGACTGCCTCTTCCCCCACACGGTGGGCGGAGCCGAGCGCTGGTATCGCAACCTGGCCGAGCGGCTGGTCGCCGAGGGCCACGAGGTCACCTACCTGACCCTGCGCCAGTGGGAGAAGGGGGAGCGGGCCCAGATCGACAGTCGGGTGACGGTCGTTACGGCCGGCCCCAGGATGGCCCTCTACACCGAGGGCGGCCGCCGCCGCACGCTGCCTCCGATCGTCTTCGGGCTCGGGGTGCTCTGGCATCTTTTGCGCCACGGACGCCGCTACGAGGTAGTGCACACCGCCTCCTTCCCCTACTTCTCGATGCTGGCGGCGGGAGCTGCGCGGCCGATCGCCGGCTACTCGCTCGTGGCCGACTGGCACGAGGTGTGGAGCCGCGACTACTGGCGGGAGTACCTGGGCCGCCTCGGCGGGGTCGTCGGCTACGGGATCCAGCTGATGTGCGCACGCCTGCCCCAGCGGGCCTTCTGCTTCTCCCGGCTGCACGCGGCACGCCTGAAGGGGGAGGGCCTGAGAGGGGAGGTGACGGTGCTGGAGGGCGAGTACGCCGGCTCGCTGCAGCCGCCCGTTGCGGCCCCGGCCGAGCCCCTGGTCGTGTTCGCGGGCAGGATGATCCCCGAGAAGCGGGCGCCCAGCGGGGTGGCGGGGGTGGCGGCCGCCGCCGGACGGATACCCGGGCTGCGGGGCATCTTCTACGGGGACGGTCCCGAGCGGGGGGCGGTGCTGGAGGCGATCGCCGCCGACGGGGTCCCCGGGGCGATCGATGCGCCCGGGTTCGTCGCCGCGGAGGAGGTCGAGGCCGCCCTGGGCAGGGCGATGTGCATGCTGCTTCCCTCCCGGCGGGAGGGCTACGGGATGGTCGTGGTGGAGGCGGCCGCCCGGGGAACCCCGAGCATCGTGGTGGCCGCGGAGGACAACGCCGCCACCGAGCTGATCGAGGAGGGGGTCAACGGGTTCGTCGCCGCGAGCGCCGAGCCGGAGGCGATAGCCGAGGCGATCGTCCGCGTGCAGGAGGCGGGGATGACGCTGCGCGAGAGCACGGCCAGATGGTTCGCCGAGAACGCCCGGCGCCTCTCGCTGGAGTCCTCGCTGCGTGTCGTCCTGGACAGCTACGCCCGCCCGAGCGCCCGCCCGTAGGAGTCGATCGTCAGACGCGCCGTCCTCTCCCAGGTGAACCGGGCGGCGTGCTCCCGTCCCATCGCCCGAAGACGCTCGGCGAGGGCGGAGTCCTCGAGCAGGCGTGAGATCGCCGCCGCGATCGCCGTCTCGTCGCGGGGATCGAACAGCAGGGCCGCCTCCCCTGCGACCTCGGGAAGGGAGGAGGCGTTCGAGCAGGCGACCGGCACCCCCCGGGCCATCGCCTCCAGCACCGGCAGCCCGAAGCCCTCGTAAAGGGAGGGGAACAGGAAGGCGTCGGCCACGGCCCACAGGCCCTCGAGCTCGGCGCCGCCGACCCAGCCCGGCATGCGAACGTAGTCCTCGAGACCATCCCGGGCGATGAGCTCACGCAGCTCCCGCTCGTGCCAGGTGGGATAGCCGGGGATCACCAGCAGCGGGCGTCGCTCGGCGGGGATCCTCGCCAGCGCGCCGATCAGGGCGGCGAGGTTCTTGTGGGGGCGCTTGGCGGAGAGGCTCAGCAGCACCCGCCTGTCTCCCAGCTCGAAGCGTTCCCTGGTGACCTCCTGCGGGACGGCCTCGCTGTGCCGCCCCGCTCCGAGACCCAGGGGCACGACGTCGATGCGGTCCGGCGCCAGACCGACCAGCTCGACGAGGTCGTCGCGGGTGCTCTGGGAGTCGGTGATCACGCGGTGTGAGCGACGGGCCGCGGCGGGGACGATCAGTCGCATGCCCTTGTCGCGGATGCCCGCATGCGCGTCGGGGAAGCGGGCGTAGATGAGATCGTGGATCGTCACCACGCGCCGAAAGGGGCCCCACAGCGGTGCCGTGCTGGCCATGCTGTGCAGCACGTTCACCCCGGCGCGGGCGGCCAGCGGCGCCAGCGGGAGCTGCTCCCCGAGCACCCACTGGACGCGGTTGCGAGCGTTGACGGGGACCGTCACGGCCGGCAGCAGCTCTCCCCAGGGGCCTGCGCCCGCGGCCGCCGTCTCGCGGTTGATGAAGGCCGTGAAGCGCGTCCCGGGAGCGGCCGCGACCAGCTCGGGGATGAGCTCGCGGGCGGCGACCTCCATGCCGCCCGTCTCACCGGGGACCAGGAAGATCAGGTTCAGCCCGACATGGGCTCCCTGCAGGGCACGGGGAGGCGTCCACCCCGAGCCGCCCTCGACGTCCGCCCTCATCTCAGCCTGCTGCCAGCGCGTGGCGGTAGCTGACGAGGGTGCTCCGCGCCGTGTTCTCCCAGGTGAACAGCCGGCACCTCTCCCTGCCGCGCTCGATCAGCTCGGTGGCGAGGTCGCGGTCGGTGGCAACGCGCCTGATCGCCTGTGCCATCGAGGAGGAATCGTTCGGGTCGAAGAGGACCGCGGCGTCCCCGACCACCTCGGTGAGCACCGGGATGTCCGAGCAGGCGACCGGCAGCCCGCGGGCCATCGCCTCCAGCACCGGCAGTCCAAAGCCCTCTGCGAACGTCGGCAGGACGAAGCAGCTGGCGGCCCGGTAGAGGTCCTCCAGGTCGGCGTCCGAGACCCAGCCCGGGAAGCGGACCCGACCCTCGACGCCCAGCTCGCGTGCCAGCTCCTCGAGTTCGCGCTCGTAGTCGTTGGGCGACCCCGGCAGCACCAGTTGCAGCCGGCCGTTGGGGTCGTCCTCCTGGCAGACGAGCGCGAACGCCCTGATCAGGCCATGCAGGTTCTTGTGGGCGCGCTTGGCCGCCACGCACAGGACGATGGGCTCGGGGCCGAGCCCGAGCCGATCGCGGACGTCCCCGGGCGTCGCGGAGCCTGCGAAGGAGTCCGAGGAGGCGATCCCCAGGGGAGTCACGTCGAACTTGGCCGGATCCAGGTGCAGGGTGGAGGCGATGTCGTCTCGGGCCGCCTCGGAGATAGCGATGACGCGGTCGGCCCGCCGGCCCACGGCGGGAGCGAGCGTCCCCATCACCGCCTTGAAGCGGGGCCCGGTCGCCTGAGGATGGTGGACCCAGATCACGTCCAGGATCGTGACCACGCAGGCGACCGACGGATGCACCAGGGGGGCGAGGTAGGCCAGCCCGTGGACGAGGTCGAGCTCGCGCCGACGCGCATCGAGCCCGATCCCTATCAACTCGTGCCAGAGGTGCCACGGGGTCCCGACGCCGGGGACGGGCAGCCTGATCCAGCGAACCTCCTCGGCCCAGGGCTCGCGCAGGATCCAGTCCGGGGCTGTAGCTCCGACCCAGGCCGTGAGCTCGATCCCCGGTTCTATCTTCAGCAGCTCTGGGAGCAGCTGCCTGGCATATGTCCCCGACCCACCCGAGTCCTCGACGAGGTAGCTGAGGTTGAAACCGACCCTTAGAGTCAAGCGCACACCGAGGTCCGGGCTCGCGCGCGGCATCCGCCGCGGCTGGGCGCCGGCCCGAAGGCGCCGGTGGTGAGCATCGAGGTAATGCAGGCCGCCACAGCGGCTATCCTGCCACGTTCGTGACGGAGATCGCCCGCTCAGACGCCGCCGAGTTCGGCCCTCTCGTCACCGTTCAGACGCCCGACGGACCGCGCGAGATCGACATCTACAGCCGGGAGGGCTTCAGCGTCCTCTCCCACCTGTGGACCCGGTCGGGCTGGCAGCGCAAGTTCACCTACGAGGTGACCTGGATGGGCATCCCGATCATCCAGCTGCCCGAGGACATCCTGATGATGCAGGAGCTGATCTGGCGGGTGCGCCCCGACGTGGTCGTCGAGTCGGGGGTGGCCCACGGGGGGGCCTTGATCCTCTATGCCTCGCTGCTCGATGCGATCGGCAAGGGTCACGTCGTCGGCGTCGACGTCGAAATCCGCAAGTACAACCGGCTCGCCATCGAGGCCCACCCGATGAGCAAGCGCATCACCCTGATCGAGGGGGATTCCGTCGCCAAGGACACGCTCGAGCTCGTGCGGGAGTCGATCCCCTCGGGAGCGACCGTGATGGTGGCGCTGGACTCCAACCACACCCGTGAGCACGTGGCCGCCGAGCTGGAGCGCTACGCGCCGCTGGTCACCCCCAACAGCTACTGCGTGGTGTTCGACAGCGTGATGACGATGGTCAGCGACGCCCCCAACGCGGGCGAGAACTGGGAGCAGGACAACCCGCTAGAGGCGGTCCGCGAGTTCCTGGACGGCCATCCCGAGTTCGAGGTCGACCCGTCCTTCAACAGGCTCGAGGTCACCTACTGCCAGAGCGGCTTCCTGCGCCGCCTCGAGGACGGCGAGGCGCGCTGAAGGGGTGGCGCCTGCAAGCCCGCCCCTGACGGTCCTGCTGCCAACCTACAACCGGGCGGGGACCCTCTCCCGCACCATCGACTCCGTCCTCGGCCAGACCCACCGGGACCTGGAGCTGCTGATCTCCGACAACGCCTCGCAGGACGCGACCGAGACCCTCTGCGAGTCCTACGCCGCAGCCGACCCGCGCGTGCGCTACCACCGCCAGCCGGAGAACCTGGGCCCAATCGGGAACTTCAACTGGCTGCTCTCGGAGGCCGGCACCGAGTTCACCCTGATGCTGGCCGACGACGACTGGCTCGATCCCGACTATGTCGAGCGGTGCCTGGCGATCATCCAGGCCGACCCATCGCTGTCGATCGTCACGGGCGCCACCCACTACTTCGAGGGCGACGCGCCCCCGGATCTGGTCCTCAACACGGAGCTCACCGGTCGGTCGGGCGCCGGCCGGGTCGTGCGCTACCTGCGGCACAGCTGGTCGAGCGCGGCCTTCTACGGCGTCCTTCGCACCAGCTCCGTCAGGAACGCCCTGCCGATCGCCAACGTGATGGGCGCCGACTGGCTGTTCGTGTCGGCGATGGCCTTCCAGGGAAAGGTCGTGACGACGACCGAGACGCACCTCAACCGCACCCGCGGCGGCACCAGCGCGAACTTCCAGCGCATCGCGAGCGTCTCCGGCCTGTCCTCGCGGGCCGCTCGCAACCCGCACCTGGCGATCGCCTACAACCAGTACCGCGACATCGCCAGGTCCTGTCGCGCCTACGCCGGCCTCAGCCGGCCCCAGCGGCAGCTCCTGGGGCTCGCGGCGGCAGGGGCGATCGCCAGCGGCCATCCCTTCGACATCCTCTGGGACGCCGTCGGCCCGCTGGTGCTGCATCCGCGGCTGCTCTGGCTCACAGGGCCGCTCAGGGACCGCTGGCGGGCCTCCCACCCGCTGTAGGGGCGCAACAGCGCCTCCCCCTACTCGACGGACGTTGCCCGCCCCCTCCTGACCAGCTCCCACAGCTCCGGGGGGATGTATCCGGTGACGGCGAGCAGGGCGGCGAACGCCAGGGCGCCCAGGGCCGTTGTGAGCACGGCCGAGGGAAGGGGTATGAGCGCCACCGTGCAGGCGACGGCTCCCATGCCCACGATCGCAAGCGGCCGCAGGAGGACGATCCTGAGCAGGTCGGGGTGCGCCCGTAGGAGCATCGTCACCAACGTCGCCGCCAGGGAGAACTCGGCGATCACGACCGCGACGGCCGCTCCCTGGGCCTCAAAGGGCGGGATCAGCACCAGCGACATGACGATCGCCATGACGAGCGCGGCCACGCTGGCGATCAGCATGGCGCCGTGTCGGCGCAGGGCGAGGAGCACGTAGCCCGTCGCGGCGGCGATGCATGTGGCCATCAGCGCGAGTCCCTGGATGCGAAGCACGGGAACGCTGGGGGCGAAGGCCGCCCCGCCCAGGATCTGGATCACAGGCTTGGCCCCCAGGACCAGCAGGAGGGACATCAGGGTCCCCAGGACGAGGGTCGACTCGACCAGCCTGCCGGCGGCATAGTGCAGCCGTCGCTCGTCTCCCTTGGCCGCCGCGCGGGCGAGGATCGGGAAGGCGGCCCCGGCGATCAGGCTCGGCACCCCGACCAGCACTTCCACCACCCGAAACGAGGCCGAGAAGTACCCGGTCTGGGTGCTCGTGGAGAGCACCGACATGGCCAGCACGGCTACGCGGAAGTAGAGGACGCTGACGGCGATGGCCGCGGCGTAGGGCAGGGTGTCGCGTAGAAGCGGGATCCAACGCGAGGCATGGAAGGCCGGCCGGACGGGGGTCAGACCATGGGTGACCCTCAGGGTCACCGAGATGGTCGCCAATCCCGCCGCGACGGGAACGGCCAGGAACGGGAGCACCCCCGCCCCGGCCAGCACGAGGCCCACGATCGCGGCCACGCTGACCACCTGGCGGATCAGTTCCAGGCCGGTGATCCATCCGAACCGCAGCTCGCCCTGCAGGCCCATGCCGAGCAGGGTCTGAAAGACCTGCAGCATCTGGCCCGTCACCGCGATCGCGGTCCCGAGCACGAGCAGGTCGGAGTAGCCGAGCGCCACGGCCACCGCCACGGCGATCAGGCCGCCGAACACCGAGAGCGTGAGGCGGATCCCGATGAGGTCCCGCAGGACGGTCATCCGGTCCTCGCCCCTGCGTGCCGCGTATTCGCGCAGGGCCACCGAGTTCAGCCCCCCCTCCGTGAGGCTCGCAACGATGGTCACCAGGGCGATCACCGAGAAGTACTCGGCGAAGCGGGCCGCTCCCAGGTGACGGATGAGCAGGGGAGCGGAGGCAAGCGATAGTGCGAGCCCGGCCACGTAGCCGCCGGTCCGCAGAGCGCTTCCCCGGACGGCTGCCCGCCCGGCCTGCTCGGTGTCGAGGAGGTCGGCCTCCGGAGAGGTCATCGGTGCAGTCTCCACGGTCCTCCGGTCAGGCGGTCGGCCCGCCGGGCCGCTCGCGCCACCATTGGATCGTCGAGGCCAGGCCCTCGCGCAGTCCGATCTCGCTGTGGAACCCCACCTCCCGCTCCAGGCGGCCGACATCGGCAACGATTCGAGGCGGATCGGATGGCGGCGTGGGACGGGCCCCTCGCTCGACCAGCTCCCCCGCTCCGGTGAGCTCGCCGATCAGGTCGATCACCTCTGCGAGGGCGACGGGCCGCCCCGAGGCGACGTTCACCGCTCCGGTGACCGGGCTCTGGGCGATCGCGACCAGGGCGCGTGCCACGTCCTCGACGTGCATGAAGTCCCGCACCTGCCCTCCGGCGGTGGTCTGCGCGGGATGGCCGCGCAGCAGAGGACGAATCACGGCGGGGACGAGACGGCCCGGTGCCTCGTCCGGCCCGTACATGAAGAACAGTCGCGCCCAGGCGAGCTCGAGCTCACTCTGCGCTGCGTACGCCTCCGCGATGCGGCGCAGGGCGTCCTTGCAGACACCGTAGAGAGAGGCCGGGCGCAGCGGGGTGTGATCCTCCCGCAGGTCCTCCTGCCCTCCCCACTCGTACTCGGCGCAGGTGCCGGCGATCAGCGCCCTGCGGCCCCCCGCCTCCTCGAAGCGCCGCAACAGACGCAGGGATGCCTCCACCCAGGGGAGGTTCTCGGGGGCATCCCAGAACTTCCCGTGCTCCGCATACCAGGCAAGATGAATGAGGACCTCCGGCCTGATCTCCTCCATGACCTCGTGGTCGCCGAGGAGGTCGACCGCATGCCAGTGCACGCCCTCGACGCCCGCGTCGCCCGCGCGAGAGATGGCGTGCACCTCGTGTCCCTGTCGCGCCAGGGCGAGGAGGGTGGGGCGTCCGACGAACCCGGTTGAGCCGGTCAGCAGGATCCGGGTCACGGCCTGAAGTCCGGCAGGTCCCGGTCGCGCTCGGAGATGATCCGCTCGGTGTCGCAGGGCGGCCATTCGATCGCGAAGGCGGGATCGTCCCAGCGCACGCCGCGGGCGGCCTCGGCAACGTAGGGGCTCCCCATCTGGTAGAGCACTTCGCAGTCGTCGGTCAAGGTCTGGAATCCGTGGGCGAGCCCCGCAGGGATGTAGAAGGCGCGTCGGTTCTCCGCACTGAGCTCGACCCCGTGCCAGGCGCAGCGGGTCTGGGAGCCCTCTCGCAGGTCCACCGCCACGTCGAAGATGCTCCCGCGCACGCACCGGACGAGCTTCGGCTCGCCGTGGGGATCGGCCTGGTAGTGCAGCCCCCGCAGCGTTCCCCGCCGAGCGTTGAAGGAGGCGTTGCATTGCGCCACGTTCGGATCCATCCCGCGCGCCCGAAACTCCTCTGCGTCGAACGTGCGGGCGAACCATCCCCGCTCATCGCCGAGCAGGTCCAGCTCGACGATCCATGCTCCAGCGAGGGGGGTCGCGAGGAACCGCATCAGGCCGGCGCGGTCACGGCAGCAGGCTGAGCTCCGGTGTGCGGGCCGCGAACCGTCCCCCCCAGTCGCGGATGAAGCTCAGCTGGGCCGCGATCTCGTCCTTGAGGTTCCAGGGCAGGATCCAGACGATGTCGGGCTGCTCTTCGCGAATGGCCTCGGGCGAGCGGATCGGGATGTGGCTGCCGGGCAGGAAATGGCCCTGCTTGTGGGGGTTGAGGTCGCAGGTGAAGTCGATGAAGTCCGGCCCGACCCCGCAGTAGTTGAGCATCGTGTTTCCCTTCGCCGGCGCCCCGTATCCGGCGATGCGCAGTCCCTGCTCCTTGAGGTCGATCAGCAGGCTCAGGATCCGGCGCTTGTCGGCCTCCACGCGGCGACCGTAGCCGAGGTAGGTGTCGAGATCCTCGAAGCCAGCCGCCCGCTCCCTCTCCCGCAGCTCCCTCGCGGCCTCGGATTCGGACTTCTCGGCGTCGTCGGCGTGGCAGCCGTAGATGCGCAGGGAGCCCCCGTGGGTGGGCAGCTCCTCCACGTCGAAGAGCCTCAGCCCGTGGGCCTCGAAGACCCGGCTCACGGTCAGGAAGGAGAAGTAGGAGAAGTGCTCGTGGTAGATGGTGTCCCACTGGTTTTCCTCGATCAGCCTCATCAGATGGGGGAACTCCATCGTGATGACGCCGTCGGGCTTGAGCAGGACCTTCATCCCGGCCACGAAGTCGTTGAGGTCGGGGACGTGGGCGAGGACGTTGTTCCCGAGCAGCAGGTCCGCCGAGGAGTCGGCGGCCAGGGAGCTGGCCGTCTGCACCCCGAAGAACTCCACCAGCGTCGGGATGCCCTTCTGGAGGGCGACCTTGGCCACGTTGGCGGCCGGCTCGATCCCGAGCACCGGTATCTGGCGCTCGTGGAAGAACTGCAGCAGGTAGCCGTCATTGGAGGCGATCTCCACGACGTGGCTGTCGGCTCCGAGACCAAGACGGTCGGTGATCTGGTCGGCGTAGCGGCGGGCGTGCTCCAGCCAGCTCGAGGAGTACGAGGAGAAGTAGGCGTAGTCGGAGAAGATCGCCTGGGGAGTCTCGAACTCCTCGAGCTGCACGAGGAAGCAGCTCGAGCAGACCAGCGCCCGCAGCGGATAGAAGGGCTCCATGCCGTTGACCCGCTCGGGAGAAAGGTAGGAGTTCGCCAGCGGGGACATCCCGAGGTCGGTGAAGACGGCCTCCAGGCCGGACCCGCAGAATCGGCAGGAGCTGGTCATGTCCGCTGCACCCTAGCCGTCGACGAGGGCGACGTTGTCGGCTATCTGGCCCAGGGTCACCGCCCGCATGTCCGATCCGGCCTGAAGCTCGCGGCACCAGCTGACTATCGACTCAAGGGCCGTCTCGAGGTCGAGCGGAGGACGCCATCCCAGACGAGCCCGGGCGCGGGAGGAGTCGAGCTTGAGATAGCGGGCCTCGTGAGGATGGGGCCCCTCGTCGAGCGACCAGCACACGCCCTCGGGCCAGAGGCTGCCGAGCCGCTGCACGATCCAGCCGACCGACCGGGCGTCCTCCTCGGGGGGCCCGAAGTTCCATCCCGATGCGTGCTCCGGCGTGTCCCACAGAGCCTGGGCGAGGACGAGATAGCCGCTGAGGGGGCTGAGCACGTGCTGCCATGGGCGGATCGAGTTGGGGTTGCGGATCCGGGCCTCCTCGCCCGCCAGGGCGGCCCGCATGAGGTCAGGCACCAGGCGGTCATCTCCCCAGTCCCCTCCCCCGATCACGTTGCCCGCCCGGGCCGAGGCCAGGCGGGTGCCCTGCGGGTCGGAGAAGAAGGAGCGCCGGTAGGCCGTGGTCACGAGCTCGGCACAGCCCTTGGAGCTCGAGTAGGGGTCGTGGCCGCCCATCGGCTCGTCCTCGCGGTACCCCCACTCCCACTCGCGGTTCTCATAGCACTTGTCCGAGGTGACGTTGACGATCACCCTGGTCTCGGCTCCGGCCAGGCGGACAGCATCGAGGAGGTTCACGGTGCCCATCACGTTCGTCGCATAGGTCTCGGTCGGCTCCGCGAAGGAGCGGCGCACGAGGGATTGGGCGGCCATGTGGATGACGACCTCGGGCCGGGCGGCCTCGACGGCCACGATCAGAGCCTCGCGGTCACGGACGTCTCCCTCGATGCTCTCCATGCCCTCGCGGACTCGCGCCAGCTCGAACAGGGAGGGCTCGGTGGGCACGCCGGAGGAGAACCCCGTGACGTCGGCGCCCAGCGACTGCAGCCACAGCGAGAGCCAGGCTCCCTTGAAGCCGGTGTGTCCCGTGAGGAGCACGGAACGGCCATCCCAGAATGCGGGGTCGACGCCCCGCACCGGGCTCTCCTCGGGGCCCGCCACTAGCTCCACATCCGCCATGGGGCGGTGCCCGACGCCCACAGCTCCTCGAGATGGTTGCGGTCCCGCAACGTGTCCATCGCCTGCCAGAAGCCGTCGTGCCGGTAGGAGGCGAGCTGGCCCTCCCGGGCGAGGGACCGCATCGGCTGCTGCTCCCAGATGGTGTGGTCCCCGTCGAGGTACTCGCCCACGGTCGGGGAGAGGACGAAGAAGCCGCCGTTGGTCCACCCCCGGTCTCCGCGGGGCTTCTCCTCGAAATCCCTCACCCCGCCCTCGTCCAGATCGAGGGCGCCGAACCGCCCCGGGGGCTGGACGGCCGTGACCGTCGCCCTGCGGCCCTGCTCCCTGTGGAAGTCGATCAGGGCCTTCACGTCGACGTCGGCCACCCCGTCTCCATAGGTGAAGCAGAAGTCCTCGTCTCCCAGGTAGGGCAGCACTCGCTTGAGCCTGCCCCCGGTCATCGTCTGCTCGCCCGTGTCCACGAGCGTGACGTGCCATGGCTCGGTGCCCGAGCGATGGATCTCACGGTGCCCGCTGGCCAGGTCGAAGCTGACGTCGCACGTGTGCAGGTAGTAGTTGGCGAAGTACTCCTTGATCAGGTAGCCCTTGTACCCGAGACAGATCACGAACTCCTCGATCCCGTGGGCCGCGTAGATCTTCATGATGTGCCAGAGGATCGGCTTGCCGCCGATCTCGACCATGGGCTTCGGGCGGACAGCCGTCTCCTCGCTGAGTCGCGAGCCGAAGCCGCCAGCCAGGATGACCGCCTTCACGGGGCTCAGGTTATTGGACCGACCTGCGGCGCTCCGAGGGCTCGGGGCCGAGAGATGGTCCGAGGCTCTTGCCGGAGTACCCGGTCATCCGGGAACCACCGGGGAGGTCCCCAGCACCCGACCTTCCGAGTCGAGCGCCTGGACGGCGAGATAGGGGGGTGCAGCGGAGAGCGGGATGGCAGTCTCAAAGCCGCCCACGGGGGTCCTGGCTCCCAGCGGAGCAAGGGAGCCTTCGGTCGCCCCGCCGAGGACCGTCCACGCTGCGACCGAGGTGGCGCCGTTCCAGCTGGCATAGACCGCCGCAGACGTCCCCGAGCTGCCGTTGACGGCCACCGCCGGGCGTGTCGTGGGAGTGGCGCTCCAGGGGAACCGGTAGGCGCGGTAGGACTGCCCGGGGGCCGGTATGTGGGCGTCGAACAGGGTCTCGCCGCCCGGGCCGAACTCGGTGAAGTAGGGCTGTTCGCCCCAGCCCACGAAGGAATCCCCGTTCGGGAGCACCTGGTCGTTGCCCTGGCTGCCGGCGAGCAGCGGGCCGCTGTGCACATCTCGACCGACGATCATGACCCGGCGGTGGCGCCAGTCGATCCGCTCGCGGATCACCCGTGACTGGGAGTGCACCTTCGGGGTGGCTCCGTCGTCGAAGAGCGTCAGGGTGTGATCGGACTGCCAGCGAGCATCGTGCTGCCATGCGGTCCCGGTGCCGGGACCCATGCTGAAGGTGGACCGCCGCCCGCCGAGTCGCCACAGGACCGCCCCCGATTGATGGTCGATCTCGTAGTCCGCCCAGGTGTTGCGCGAGGAGACGATGAAGTTGCCATCCCCCCAGGGGTCGAAAGAGATCGAGTTGATGTGGAAGAAGTCCCATGGCCGTTCGGCGGAGCTGGGGAGGCTCGCATAGGAGTCCTGAAGCGCCACGTGGCCGTCTGCGTGCCACTCGAACATCACCAGACCGGTAGGCACGTCGATCTCCTCCAGCAGACCGTCCTGCAGGGTGCCGTAGCGGGATCCGCCAACGGAGGACAGGTCGGCACGGACCAGCGTATAGGCGGTGATGAAGGCCGATCCCTGCGGGGTGAGCTGAATGTCGTGCAGGTCGGCCTGGTAGCCGTTCCCGGCAGACACCCTGGCGAGCGGGGCGTATGACTGGCTGAAGATCTCATCGGTCCCGAACCCGATGCCGAGTTCGCCGGCGATGTGGCCCTGCCACCAGACCAGGACCGGCTGTCCCCTGAAGCTCTGCACCTGCAGGTTGGCCGCCATCTCGCCGGCGGGGGCGGGGTGAAACCAGAGGAGCCGCCCGGCCGAGTCGAGGATCATCGCGCCCGACTGGCCATAGCCGTGCGTGGGAGTCAGGAAGAGGTCGCCCTGGGCGGCAGCGAGGTTGTTGGCTTTGACCAGGACGGTCGGTGGCTGCAGGCCGGGCTGGGAGTGAAAGCTCTGGACGAGCCCGGCCCGGCTCAGTTTGACCGGATGGGTGAAGGTGAGCGGATAGGAGCCCAGCACCGCGACCTCGAAGGCGCTGTGCACCGTCGAGGTGTGACCCCGCCTTCCAATCTGAGCGTTGACGCTCACCTGCTCGCCCTGGGAGAACGGATGGGCAGGAAGGAAGCTCGCCCCGGGCTCGGTGGCGTAGGCCATCAGGCGCCCGCTGTGAGCACCCGTGTGGGAGCCCACGACCGAGACGTGACTGATCTCCGCGGCGGGAACGCCAAGGAAGCTGATCTGTGTGTAGGGCGACGCGTCGGGCGTCCCGTTCAGCGGGGACACGGTGGGGAGGGCCGATGCCATGGCCGAGGCCGCCGCCACAGCGATCACCGCCACCGCGCCGGTCAAGGACAACGCTGCACGGCGCTGCATGGCACTCCGGTCTGCGCTCCTTCTCACACTCGCCTCTTCCTCAGCCGATGACATTCTCCTCCGGCCACACGGTCGTCACAGCGATAACAGTCCTGACGCACCCGGGTAGCGGGCGGACCGGCGAGCAGCGTAAGAATTGGAACAGAGGGAAGCGGGAGCTCAGCGCTCGAGGACGTATACGACCTTGGAGCGGCCCGCCGCGAACGGGTAGTCGGCCTCGGCTTCGCATAGAACCCTGAACTGGTAGCGGACCGGACCGGGGAACCGGAAGCGGTAGCGGGCGCGGAAGTCCCCGCGAGCGTTCGTCCGGGTCACGTGGAACTCGAGCCACCCGCCGTGCCCGGACCGCGCCTCCAGGACGAGGGGCATCCCTCCCCGCGGAATCGGTCCTCCCCGCAGCCGGCCGCGGAAGAGGATCGTCCTGCCGACCGCGGCCCGGTGCGGGGTGACGGCGAGCGACAGGCCCGCCCGGACGGTGAGGGAGAGTGTCGCCGTCGCCGCGGGGACCGGATCCCCCACATGGGTGCTGTAGGAGATATGCAGGACCCGTGAGGAGGCCGTCGCGGGGAGCCGGATGCTGAAGCGGCCATCGGCGCCGGTGCGGGGTCCGGTCATCGCCGCTCCCTTGGCGCCGACGTAGGAGGGGGTTGCGGTGACGTCGATCCGGGCTCCGGAGATGGGCGCCCCGCCGGGGCCTGTGAGCCGGCCGACGAGGGTCTGCGGGCGTCCGTAGGGGCCGCTCAGATGCGAGCTATGGGTCCCCTTCCAGGACACCGCCAAGGTCGCGGCCGTCGCGGCGCCGACGCCGTTGGAGGCTCCAAGCCCGGCACCTGTGAGCTGGGCTGCGGACGAGACCATCCCGGCCGTCACGCCGGCCGGAGGCTGGTTGGCGATCGTGATGTGCCTGTCCAGCACAGGAGCGGAGTTGCCGGCCGCGTCGACCACGCTCACGACGAGGTGATGGGTTCCGTCGCTCACCCTCGTCGTGTCGAAGGCGACATCCGCACTCACGGAGGCGGGGCATGGCTGCAGGTACAGAAACGCCGGGAGCCCGTCCGTCGTCTGACCGACGTTCCGACAATGCCCTCCCGCCTCGTCGAGGACGGTGCTCTGTATGACCCTGCCATCTACGCTGAAGACGGCCTCGTAGACGCCCGCTCCCGGATCCGTCGCGTCGAACGCAAGGTCGCTGGTCCCGCTGACCACGGGTGCCGCAGCAAGTTCGCCGCTCACACCGGTCGCGGTTGGACCGGCCGCCTGTTCCAGGGTCAGGTCGGCGGCGTAGAGGTAGACGACTGCGGCGTAGCCGTTGGGGTCGCCCACGCCGGCCTTACATTCGAACCGTTCCTGGCTAGACGGTCCACCGCAACTGGCCTGGGCGAAGACACTCGACCCGAGATGCGCCCCCGGGATGACGACGTGATTGGAGGCCGAAAGCGGGGTCTGGATTTCGCCCTCGCCGTGGCATTGGAGTGAAGCGAGGCATTCATCAAACACTTCTGTGGCGCCCGGGCTGGACAACCAGAACTGATAGGTCGCGTTAGTTGTCGCTCCGCCAGCTGTATCTCCAGCCCGCCACAACGACGCCGCCGCGACGCGCCTGCCAGATGGGACTTCGAAGTGCCAACTGGCGAGGTCCAACGAGGCAAGATGCGTCGTCTGATCCCCCAAGGCGGCTACCAATGCCCCGCCTGTCGCGCATGTGTTTAGGGCGTAGTCGTCGTATGCGCCACCCGAGGCCACCGACCCAGTCCACCCATCCGCCGGAGCCGGTTCTCCGGCGGGTGTGCGACAGGTGTAGACGTGGTACTCGCCAGCCCGGGCGGCGCCGATGGGGAGGGTCAGCACCAGGGTGATCGCGAAGGTGCCCGTGATTGTCCGTATGAGCATCTCAGCCTTATGTCGCCGAAGGGGGCCTCATGCCACCCCTCCGAATCGTTCCACTTCAACCAACGGTGGAAAAGGGCTGTTTCTCACTCCCTGCGAGCGGGCTCTCCCGCGGACCCGTCCTCTCAGACGGAGAACCTGATCGGAAGCTCCTCCAGGCCGTAGATGCCCGAGATCGTTCCGAACACGGGCTCCCCGTCCAACTCCAGCCCCGGCATGTTCCGGGACAGGAAGGCGAGGCCCTCCTGCAGCTCCAGTTTGGCCAGGTTCGCCCCCAGGCAGTAATGGACACCGGCCCCGAAGGTGAGCGCTCGCGCCCGCCCCCGGTCGGCCGTGATGTCGAACTCGTCCACGTCGACGGCCCCCTCTCCCAGGTCCCGGTTGCCGGTGAAGGCGCAGACCATCACGACCGTGTCCGCCGGGAAGGTCACGTCCCTGTAGACGACCTCCTCGGTCATGATCCGCGCCGTGAAGGGGGTGATGGGCTCGTATCGGAGCGCCTCCTCGACGGCTTTCTCGGCGAGGCCGGGGTCCTCCGCCAGCAGCGCCCACTGGTCGGGGTGCTGGGCGAGCAGCCTGATCGCATGGGCGAGCTGGCTCTGGGTCGTGTCCACTCCCCCGGCGAGGATGTTGAAGACGAGGTTGATGCACTCGACGTCGGACAGCCGGTCGCCCTTCTCTTCCGCCTCGATCAGCCTCGACATGAGGTCGTCGTCCGGTTGCGCCCGGCGCGCTTTGAGCAGGCCGTCCGCGTAGGCGTAGAACTCCTCCACCGCCGTCTGGATGGCCTCCTGCTCACTGGCCATGCTGCCCGCGTCGAACTGCCGCTGGATCCAGTTCGACCAGTGATGGAGCCGGGGGGCGTCCTCGAGCGGAGCCCCCATCACGGTGGCGATCACCTGTGAGGGGTAGGGCTTCGCGAAGGCCTCCACGAACTCGCACCTGACGACCCCCGGCTCGTCCCCTCCTTCCTGCCGGGCCCTCTCCAGCAAACCCTCCAGGAAGGTCCTCATGGCGGGCCGGTAGCGCTTCACCGCCCGGGGGGCGAGAGAGGGGTTGACAAGGCCGCGCAGCCGGGAGTGGTCAGGGCCGTTGACATGGAGGATGTTCCGCCGCATCTGCTCGTACAGCGGCCCCTCCGTCACCCCGAAGATCTCGGCGATCTTCATCCCGGGGAAGATCGCCGAGCGGGTGCGCAGGAAGAACTCCGCCGACTCCCGATCGAGGACCATGTACCCGAAGGGCCCCTCCGCGAGCCAGCCCTGAGACCGGACCTCCGCCATCGCGGCATGGAAGCTCTCCCCGCGCAGCGACGGGTCGGTGTAGTCGAACGCGGGGAGATCCAGGTCGCTGACGAGCGCCATCGGGTTGCGCCTACTTCTTCTTCGGGCTGATCGCCTGCTTGAGGCCGGCACCCGCCGAGAACTTCGGAGCCTTGGAAGCTTTGATCTTGACCCTCTCTCCGGTGCGGGGGTTCACGCCCTGACGGGCCGCCCGCTTGACCACCGAGAACTTGTTCATTGAGGGATTCCTTTCGTTGATGGGGTCGGCGACCGGGCAGGGTACCTTGCCAGCTTCTTGCCCGGGTTCATCAGCCCCTTGGGGTCGAAGACCCGTTTGATCTCCTCGTGGATCTCCAGCGCCCGCGGGTGCCACTGGGCGGCCAGCCGCCCCCGCTTGAGCCATCCCACCCCGTGCTCCCCGGCCACCGAGCCGCCGAGGGATACCACCAGCTCGAAGAGCTCCTCCCCGACCGCCTCCGCCGCATCCAGCTCCGCGTCGACGGCCGGGTCGACGAGAACAGTCGCGTGGACGTTCCCCTCGCCCGCGTGCCCCCACCCGCACGAGGACATCCCGTGCCGGACCGCGATCCCCTCGAACCCCTCCAGGCCCTCCGCCAGCCGCTCCAGCGGGAAGACCACGTCCTGGCTCACCTTCCCGCCGCGGACCCCCGTCACGACACCGTTGATGCCGTCCCGCCATCTCCACAGGGCCTGGTGGTCGGAGGGCTCCTGCACCGCCACCGCCACCTCCCCGATCGCCTCCAGCAGCGACCCCCTCTGGGCCCTGACCTCCTCCTCGCTCCCGTCCACCTCCACGATCAGGGCGAACCCCGCCCCGGGCGGGACACCCTCGTGCGGTTGAACGCCGGCGTACCCGGCCGCGAGCATCCCCAGGGTGGGCCCGTCGAGGAAGTCCAGCACCGACGGGCGCATCCCCGAGCCGAGCAGCTCGGACACCGCCCGGCATCCCTCGGCCCGATCGCGCAGGAACACCACGAACGGGATCGCCGCCTCGGGGGCCGGCAGCAGCCTCAGCCTCACGGCCGTGATCACCCCGAGCGTCCCCTCCGACCCGACAAGCAGGCTCTTGAGGTCATAGCCGGCCACGTCCTTGCCGGCCCACCCCCCGACCTGGACCACCTCCCCCGGCGCCAGCACGACCTCCAGACCCGCCACCCAGGCGCCGGTGACCCCGTACTTCAGCGCGTGGGGCCCGCCGGCGTTGGTGGCCACGTTGCCCCCGATCTGCGACTGCTCCCCGGCCCCCGGGTCGGGAGCGAACATCAGCCCGTTCTCCCGCGCCAGCCGCTGCACATCGTGGGTGCGCACGCCCGCCTCCGGAAGCATCCGCCAGAGGCTGGGCTCGAGCTCCCGCACCCGGACCAGCCGCTCCAGGGAGCAGACCACCCCCCCTTGGGTGGCCACCGCCCCTCCCATCATCCCCGTCCCCCCTCCCCGCGGGACGATCGGAACGTCGTTGCGGTAGCACCAGTCGACGACCGCCGCGACCTCCTCCGCGGTGCCCGGCAGGACGACCGCCTGCGCCCGTCCCTGCGCCCCGCGCCGGCGTGCCGCATCGCTGTTGTAGGGCGACCCCGGGAGCGCCTCGAGCACGTGCTCGGCGCCCACCAGCCGACTGAGCTCCCTGCCCACCACCATGGCCGAGGCTAGCGCGAAGGGTAGGATTTGGGGCTGTCATGGCCGTGAGCGCGAAGCCCTCGCAGGACACGAACTTCCGGACGCTCTCGGGCGAGCCGGTGCGAGAGCTCTACACCCAGGAGGATCTCCCGGCCGGAGTCGGCGGGCCAGAGGACCCGATCGGGCAGCCCGGCTCCTACCCCTACACCCGCGGCATCCACGAGTCGATGTACCGCGGCCGGCTGTGGACGATGCGCCAGTTCGCCGGCTTCGGCACCAGCGAGGAGACCAACGAGCGCTTCCACTACCTGCTCGACCACGGCCAGACAGGTCTCTCCACCGCCTTCGACATGCCCTCCCTGATGGGACACGACTCAGACCACCCCCGCTCGCTGGGCGAGGTGGGCAGGGAGGGCGTCGCCGTGGACACCCTCGACGACATGCAGACCCTCTTCTCGGGCATCGACCTCGGAGAGGTCTCGGTCTCGATGACCATCAACGCCCCCGCCGCGATCATGCTCGCCTTCTACGTCGCCGCCGCCGAGTCGGACCCCAGCCATCCGACTCCCCCCGAGCGCCTGTCGGGCACGATCCAGGCGGACATCCTCAAGGAGTACATCGCCCAGAAGGAGTGGTGCTTCCCGATCGACCCGGCGATGCGCCTGTGCGGGGACATGATCGAGTGGTGCACCCGCCACATGCCCCGCTGGCACCCGATCTCGATCTCCGGCTACCACATCCGCGAGGCCGGCTCGACCGCCCAGCAGGAGCTCGCCTTCACCCTCAAGGACGGCCTCACCTACGTCGAGCAGGCCGTCGCACGGGGGCTGGACGTCGATGACTTCGCCCCCCGGCTCTCCTTCTTCTTCAACGCCCAGATCGACTTCTTCGAGGAGATCGCCAAGTACCGGGCCGCGCGCCGCATCTGGGCCCGCGAGATGCGGGAGACCTTCGGCGCCCGCAGCCCGCGCTCGTGGCAGATGCGCTTCCACTCCCAGACGGCCGGCGTCAGCCTCACCGCCCAGCAGCCCCTGAACAACATCGTCCGCACCGCCATCGAGGCCCTCGCGGCCGTCCTCGGCGGGACCCAGTCCCTGCACACCAACTCCTATGACGAGGCCCTGGCGCTGCCGACCGAGGAGGCCGTCACGATCGCCCTGCGCACCCAGCAGATGATCGCCCACGAGACCGGGGTCACGAACACCGTCGACCCCCTCGGCGGCTCCTACTTCGTGGAGGCCCTCACCGACGAGATGGAGCAGCGCTGCTACGAGTACTTCCGCAAGATCGACGAGCTCGGGGGGATGGTGGCGGCCGTGAAGGCGAACTACCCCCAGCGGGAGATCGCCGACGCGGCCTTCGCCCTGCAGCAGGAGATCGACGCCGGCGAGCGCGTCGTGGTGGGGGTCAACAGCTTCCTGGCCGCCGAGGAGGAGCCGATCCCGACCCTACGGGTCGACCCGGCCCTGGAGAGCAAGCAGATCGGCCGCCTGCAGACGGCCCGGGCACGGCGTGACGGGGCGGCCGTCGAGCGTTCCCTGGCCGACCTGCGCGAGGACGCCGCACATCCGGAGCGCAACCTGATGGACCCCCTGCTTGCCTGCGCCCGCGCACACGCCAGCGAGGGGGAGATCATCGAGTCGCTCCAGCGGGTCTTCGGCGACTACGCCGAGACCCCCGTCTTCTAGCGACGGGTCTCTCTTCGCAACTTCTTATGGCCCCATCGTGCAGGATTTCCAGGGGCCCGGGCGCAGTGGGTGAAACCCCGGCGCAACTCCCGCCGGACGGTGGTGCTGTGAGGATAGGATCCGCCCCCGAGGGGGGCCGTTGATTGGAGATGGAGGTGTGATGAGGCATCCCTGCCGCCTGGCAGCCGCGCTGTCCCCCCTGGTGCCTTCCGCACTCGCGGCAGGATGACCATGGGGTGGCGCTCGGCTCACCTCAAGCACCGCAGGCTCCTGCTCGGCGGCTGCCTGATCGTCGTGCTCAGCAGCGCCACCACCCTCGCCCTCGCCTCGCGCAGGATCGCCTCCGAGGACGCCGCCTACACCGCCCCGGCGGCCGGGCGATGCGTGCCGGCGACCCTGAATGCCTCGGCCGTCCTGCCGGGCACGAGCCTCGCGGTCTCCCCCCTTCCGGGCTCCTACGATGCCTCCCCCAGCACCCAGATCAGCCTGCTCGGGGTCTCCCCCAAGAGCCTGGGCAGGATCTCGGTCACGGGCACCCGCAGCGGCTCTCACCCCGGTCGCCTGCGCTCCTACTCCCAGGGTGACGGGGCTAGCTTCATCCCCTCCCGCGGCTTCACCTCCGGAGAGACCGTCACCGTCCGGGGCAGCCTCGCCGGCCGGCGCTTCGCCTTCCAGTTCGCGGTCGCCCACGAGGACCAGCTGCCCCAACCGCCCAGCTACCACCGCAACGCCGACCCCAACGAGAAGCAGCACTTCCACAGCCGTCCAGATCTCGAACCGCCCGTTCTCGCCGTCACCACCCGCACCGGGCAGGCGTCCCCCGGATACCTGTTCGCCTCCCCCTACAACGGGCCGGGACCGGCGGGCCCGATGATCTTCGACGAAGCCGGCAACCTCGTCTGGTTCGATCCCCTTGCCAACGGGACCGCCGCATCGGACCTGCAGGTGCAGCAGCTCGGCAGCAAGCCGGTGCTGACCTGGTGGCAGGGTTACATCCTGCCCCAGGGCTTCGGCGAAGGAGAAGTGATCATCGCCGACAGCTCCTACCACCAGATCGGCAGGGTGCACGCCGGCAACGGCTACAAGGCCGACCTGCACGACTTCCACCTCACCCCGCAGGGAACGGCCATCGTGACGGCCTTCGACCCCATCTACTGCGACCTCTCGAGCCTCGGCGGGCCCCGCGGAGGCGCCGTCACCGACAGCCTGTTCCAGGAAATCGACCTGCGGACCGGCCTCGTGCGGCGGGAGTGGCATGGCGTCGACCACGTTGCGCTCAGCGACTCCTACAGCACGGCCGTCACCACGAGCAAGGACTGGCCCTTCGACTTCTTCCACATCAACTCGATAGACCAGTCGGGCGGCCAAACACTGCTCTCGGCCCGCAACACCTGGGCCATGTACCAGCTGGACACGTCCACGGGACAGGTGCTGACCCGGATCGGGGGCAGGCACTCCGACATCTCACTGGCCGCCGGCGCCCGGACCGCCTTCCAGCACGACGCCGAGATGCTCGGCTCCGGGGACATCAGCATCTTCGACAACGGCGCCGTCCCGAAGGTCCACCCGCAGTCCCGCGGGCTGGTCCTGAGCCTCGACCCCAACACCCGGACCGCCACCGTCGTCGCCCAGTACGAGCACCCGTCCGCCCTCTCCTCGGGCAGCCAGGGCAACGTCCAGACCCTCCCCAACGGCAACATCTTCGTGGGCTGGGGGGCCGTTCCCTACTTCTCCGAATTCTCCGCCGGGGGCCAGCTGCTCTTCGACGCCCACATGCACGGCTCCTACCAGTCCTACCGCGGCTACCGCTCCCCGTGGACCGGATCGCCGGGAGGCCTTCCGTCGATCGCCGCCCGCTCCTCGAGCTCCAGCTCCCCGGTCACCGTCTACGCCAGCTGGAACGGGGATACCCGCACGGCGACCTGGCAGGTGATCGCGGGAGCGAGCCGCAAGGCCCTCGCACCGGTCGCAAGCGCCCCCCGCACGGGCTTTGAGACCGCCATCACGACCCCTGGGCCGGAGCGCTACGTGGCCGTCCAGGCGCTCGACTCCGCGGGATCGGTGATCGGCACCTCCCACGCCATGAGCCCCTGATCGCCGGCTCTTCCGGCGCCGTAAAAGCGTCTGGTAGGCTCGGCCACCGAACGAGTTGGAGTGGACCGATGGCGGTGGCGAGGTGACAGAGGGGCCGTCGGAGGGGACGAGGGAGCGTCCCACGGAGGAGACGGCGGGCGGACGCTACCGGCCCCTGCCCACCGGAGCACACGGCCTCGGCCGCGACCTGGTGGAGCGCGACCAGCGCGAGCGGCTGCGGGCGGCGATGGTCGAGCTGACCGCCGACAGGGGCTTCCCGGCGGTGCGCATCGCGGACCTCGCCAGGCTCGCCCACGTCTCCACACCCACCTTCTACAAGCTCTACGCGGACAAGGAAGAGCTGTTCCTGGACGCCTACGACGAGATCGCCCGGAGAACCGCCAGGGAGGCCCTGGGAGCCTACGCGGGCGAGGGCTCCCCGGAGGAGCGGATGCTGAGGGCCATGCGGGCGTTCGCCGACCTCGCGGTGGCCGCCCCCGAGTCGATATCCCTTCTCGTGCTCGGGGCCTTCGGCGCCGGCCCGGCCGCCCTGCAGCGACGCAGGGAGACCCTCAAGATCCTCGAGCGCGGCATCGCCGGGCGCGACGGCGCCCCTCCGGAGCCTGGGGACCTGATCGTGAGGGCGATCCTCGGCGGGATCCGCGAGGTCTCCGCCAGCCGTCTGCGCGACGGGCGCCCGCAGGAGCTCGCGGGGCTGGCCCAGGAGCTGGCGGCCTGGGCCGGAAGCTACCCCCGCGCACTGCCCGGCGGCCTGTCGGCCCCCACGCCCGAGGAGACGCCCCCCGGCGAGGTGGCCGTCCAGGCGTCCGAGCGAGCCCGCCGCGCCGAGGGCAGGCTGCCGAGCGGGCGCAGCGATCTCCCCCGCCAGTTCATCGTCAAAAGCCAGCGCGAGAGGATCGTCGACGCGACCGCAGCGATCGTCGCCGAGAAGGGCCTCGCGCGCCTGACCATCCCCGAGATCGCCAGGCGCGCCAACGTCTCCAACGAGACCTTCTACGCCATCTACCCCTCCAAGCACGACGCCTTCCTCGGCGCCCAGAAGGTGGGCATGCACCAGGGCCTGGCGGTGACGGTGAAGGCCTACAACGAGCACCGGGGGGACTGGCCCCGAGGCGTCGCGGCCGGCCTGCGGGCGCTGCTGGACTACCTGGCCTCCGAGCCCGCCCACGCCCACCTGAGCCTGGTGGACACCTTCGCCACCAGCCCCGAGGCCCTCAAGATCCGCAGCTCGGCCCTGGACGCCTTCGGCGCCTACCTCGCCCCGGGCTACCGGCTGGCATGCGGCAGGACCGTGCCGAGGATCGCCGCCGAGGCGATCGCCGGCGGCATCTGGCAGGTGCTTCACCACTACACCGAGACGGCATGCGTGCAGGAGCTGCCGGCGGCCGCCCCGCAGCTCACCTACTTCGCCCTCGCCCCCTTCCTGGGAGCGGATGCGGCTGCCCAGGCCGCCCTCAGCTGATGGCCGCGCCGTGGAGGCCTTCGGCGGGGCGCTCCCGCGTCTGCCACCACTCGTTCACGACGTCCAGGGCACCGCCGATGATGCCCTCCCGGAAGGAGTTGGTGTCGTTGAGGCGCGGCAGCGCCTCGGTGGGAAGGTCGATCTCCAGGAACTCGCACAGCGGCTCGAGGCCTTCGCTCGGATTCCACACGAGCAGCCTCTCCGCCGGAACGGTGCTCTTGACCTGCTCGTTCCAGCGCTCCATCACCGCGATCAGCCCCTCCTGGGTGGAGGTGTCCCCCGCGAGGGCACCGCCCTCCTCCCAGGTCATCCGCCGCATCAGGTTCATGTAGCGCCGCCACAGCGGATCGAGCGCCGCCCGCGCCTCGCACACGTGGTGGATGACCGTGTCGCCGTGGAAGATGCCCCACACGGTCTTTTCCATGCTCAGCGCCCATTCCTCGCCGCCGCGCACGCTCAGCAGCACCTTGGCCTCGGGGTACTCCTCCATCAGCTCCCGGTAGTAGCGGGCCGAGGGCCAGTCGACGGTGGAGCGGGCATCGCCGAAGATCCGCTTCCAGTCCGGGGACCCGTCGGCGACGTCTTCCCACATGGGAAGCCCGGTCTCGAGGTCCGACAGCAGGTCGCGCATGTGGTAGCAGGGGCCGCACCCGAGCTGTTCCAGCGCGTACATCTGCGTCGTGGTGGCGGTGCGGGGCAGACCCGCGCCAATGACCTTCATGAGCGATGCCTCATCTTCGTCGACCGCCTTTCTATCAGGTCATTCATCGGGCAAGGGCACGCAACGGGCCCTGAGACGTCCCCTGAGCCCTCGATCACCGTATCCCCGTGGACGCGCCGAGGTTGCTGTCGTTGGGGAAGAATTTCGTAAGGGCCTCGTGCTAGCCCGCTCGCACGTCGAGCACGACCTTGCCCGTGGCACGCCGCTCGTCGAGCGTCTTCAGGGCATCGGCGGCCTGCTCGAACGGGAAGCGCTGCCCCACGATCGGCCTGACGACTCCCGCCCGCATCATCTCGTCGATGGCCGCCCCGATCTGGCGGTTCAGGTCGGGCTTGCCCATCACGTAGGCGCCCCAGCCGGCCCCGACCACCTCCGTGTTGCCAAGCAGCAGGCGGTTGACCCTGACCTCCGGGATCGACCCGCCGGCGAATCCCACCACGACGAGCCGGCCGTCCTCGCTCAGGGAGCGCAGGCTGTCGGTGAAGCGGTCCCCGCCGACCGGGTCGAGCACCATGTCGACCCCTCCTCCCGATACCTCCACCACGCGATCCTTCCAGCCCTCCTCGGCAAGGACCACCTCGTCGGCCCCGGCCTGCCTGGCGACCTCCCCCTTGGCCTCCGTGGAGACCACGGCGATCGTCCTGGCCCCCAGCCCGCGGGCGACCTGCAGGGAGGCGGTCCCGACGCCGCCGGCGGCCCCGTGGACGAGCACGGTCTCCCCCTCCTTCAGGCGCCCCCGCAGCCGCAGCGCGAAGTAGGCGGTGTGGTAGTTGAGGACCAGGCCGGCCCCCTGCGCGTAGTCCAGGTCGTCGGGGAGCGGGAAGGTGAAGAACTCCGGCGCCACGGCGGTCTCGGCCCATCCGCCCAGGGCGCAGAAGGCCGCGACCCTGTCTCCGGGCGCAACCGCCGCCCCCTCGGGAGCGCTGATCACGACCCCTCCCACCTCGCTTCCGGGCACGAAGGGAAGCGGAGGTTTCATCTGGTACTGCCCGCGGGTCTGCAGCAGCTCGGGGAAGGACACGCCCGCGGCGTGCACCTCCACCAGCACCCCGGAGCCGGGGGTCAGCATGTGGGAGGGCTCGGGCTCGGGCACCTCGGCGATCGCGAGGGCGCTGTCGGGACCCGTCTCCTGCACGATCTGGATGGCTCTCATCGCGGGGATTATGTCCGAGCGGAGATAAGGAGGCCCGCCCACCCTGCCCGCCCACCCCCGCGCCTAGAAGACGCGGTATCCCTGCAAGCTGATGAAGAAGCCGTGACCGTCGGCTTCGTTCGTGCAGGTGACCCCGCTGGTGGCGCTGAGGCAGAGCAGGCCGCCCGCCTTGGCCCCGGTTCCGTAGGCCAGCTTGGGACGCGTGATGTCCCGCGCGGTGTCGCCTGCGCACACGAACCTCCCTGGCCCGGAGGAGCCGACCTCGAGGCCCTGCCCGTAGTCGACGATGTTCGGGCAGTTGGAGGGACGAGCTGGGGGAGACCAGCTGCGCCTGACGATGTCGCAGCGGGCGAGCCCGTCGACCAGCATGCACCCGATGTTGCCCGTGGGGCTCTGGAAGGCGGTCAGGTGAAGGACCCTGGTGGGAGCCTGGCCCTTGTTTGTCAGGGTGACGCCGGTGGTGCCGGCCGTCGTCGGGGTGGCCGTCGTGCCGGCCCGGGAGGTGCTCGGGGGGCTGTTCACGGTCGCACCGGAAGGGCCCGCCGTCAACCGCGGCGGCGGAGCCGCTCAGTCGATGTGCAGGACGGCCTTGCCCACGACCCGCCGCTCCATCAGCGCCTCGATCGCCTCGGCGGCCTGCCGCCAGGAGGCCTCGTATCCGATCGAGCAGTCCAGCCGCCCGGCGGCCACGAGGTCGGCCAGGCGGGCGAGATCGCGTGAGCCGGATCCGTCCCGCCTGAGCGCGGCGAACAGGAGGAGGCCGTGCAGGCGGGCGCCGGGGGCTCTGCCGAAGAAGGCCCTGGTCGGGAACTCGACCGCCCCCGGGTCGCTGGACGCGAAGGAGACGATGACCCCGGAGGGGCCCACCCGCTGCATGGCCGCGCCCAGCGTGGCGCCTCCGACCCCCTCGACGATCGCCTCGAACTCCGGCCCGGTCGGCTCGAGCTCGCTGATGACCTCCTCGACCCCGAGCTCCCGCAGGCCCCGGGCTCGCTCCGGGCTGGACGAGACGCCCCAGACGTGAGCGCCCGACAGGTGCGCCAGCTGCACGGCGAAGCGCCCGACACCGCCGCTGGCCCCGGTCACGAGGACTCTGCGGGCGAGCACGCCGCCGATGATGTCGAGGGCCTTCAGGGCGGTGAGGCCGGCGACAGGGAGGGTCGCCCCCTGGGCGTCGCTCACCTCCTCGGGAAGGACGGCCATGGTCGCCGTGTCGACCCCCGCCAGCTGGGCCCAGGCGCCGCGGTTGACGAGCCCCACGACGCGGGCGCCGGCGGGCGGGCCGCTGCCATCGGCGGCCTGACGCTGCACCACCCCCGCCAGATCCCAGCCCGTCAGGGCCCCGTCGGGCATGTCGGGAAGGCTCCGGCACTCGCCCCGGTTCAGCGAGATCGCACTGACACGGACGAGGGCCTGGCTCGGGAGGGGCTCGGGATCGGGGACCTCCCGCAGCTGCACGTTCGCGCGTGCGCCGTGGGAGACGGTCAGGGCGAGCATCGCCCTAGGAGGGCCGGCCGCCGGCGGCCGCCAGCGCAGGGCGCAGCAGCCTGGCGTCGGCCCGCACCCACACGACGGCGGCGGTGAACGCCGCGACGGTCAGCACGGCCGGCCAGGGACCGATCGCCAGGGCCAGGAGGTGGGAGAGGACGAAGGCTGCCAGGCCGGTCGCGGTGAGGACCAGCGCGGTCCGGTTGCCGTGGCGACGCTGCCAGATGCGCGCGCAGCACAGGCCGCCGGCGGCGAGCACGATCCCGCCGAGGGGTCGGGACCCGGTTGAGACGGCCACGGCGTATCCGCCGATCAGTGAGGCGGCTGCCAGGGGCGCGGTGGGGAGAGGGCGCCTCACGACCCCACCGTCGCCATCAGGCGGCCATCGGCCGCGAGGGCGAACCCTGCCAGGCCGAAACGGCTCTCGAGCAGATCGGGCAGGTTCTCGCGCGAGATGGGGCTGACGTGGGAGGCAGACGGGGTGCGCTCTGTCAGGACGAGCTCGCCCCAATCGCTGAGAGAGACCCTGCCCCCCTCCTGATCCTGGCTGGCCACCATGAGGCCGGTCACGAAGGGCGAGCGGGGGTGGGTGGAGACCCACCAGTTGATCGTCTCCACGTCCACCGGCGGGACGGGGTGGGGCAGGAAGCCGTAGAGGTCACACCACTCGCCGTCCTGCAAGCTTTGCAGCAGGTATTCAGGGCCCTCCTGCACGATCCGGTAGCGCCAGCCGGACTGCTCGTGCTCCTCCCCCGGGCCGAAGGGCAGCGGGTCGAGCAGGGTGCCCAGACCGAAGCCCACATCGGCGTGCATGTCCTCGCCCTCCCCACGCACCCGCAGGACCAGGTGGCTGCGCGGGCGGATGACTCCGGGGGGAGCCCCGTAGCGCACACGTGCCAGGAACAGGTCGACCTCGCCACCGAGCGCCTCGAGGGCGTCCTTGAGCAGCAGGTTCTGCTCGAAGCAGTAGCCGCCCCGTCCTTCGGCGACGAGCTTGCGCTGCAGGTCCTCGGGCTCCAGGGACACCGCCCGACCGCCGTGAGGGTCGAGGTTCTCGAAGGGGATCGAGGTGCCGTGCGCCCGGTGGACCTCGCCCAGGGAGGGCCGGCCCTGCAGGCCGATCCTGTCCAGGTAGGCGTCGAGATCGAACACCCCAGTCACTCTAGTGAGCAGGCCCCGCCCGCGGAGCGGGATACTTCGCGGGCCATGAGCAGCAGCTACACCAAGGGCCTGCACGAGATCGGGGACGGGCTCTACGCCTACCTGCAACCGGACGGCGGCTGGGGGTGGAGCAACGCCGGCCTCGTCAGCGAGGGCGACAGCACCCTGCTCGTCGACACCCTCTTCGACCTTCATCTCACCGAGGAGATGCTGGCGCAGATGCGCCGGGCCGTCCCGGCGGCGGCCACCATCGAGACGGTCGTCAACACCCACGCCAACGGGGATCACTGCTACGGCAACCAGCTCGTGGGCGGCGCGAGGATCGTCGCCTCGGAGCGGACCGCGGCGGAGATGCCCGAGCTGCCGCCGGCGGCGATGGCCGCCCTGGTGGCGCAGGCCCCCCAGATGGGGGCGCTCGGGCAATTCTTCCTTCGCTGCTTCGGCTCCTTCGACTTCGAGGGGATCGAGCCGGTGCTTCCCGACAAGACGTTCTCGCGGGAGCTGACCCTGCGGGTCGGCTCCCGTGAGGTGCGCCTGATCGAGGTCGGCCCCGCGCACACGCGCGGGGACATTCTCGCCCTGCTGCCCGCCGAGCGGGTCCTCTTCAGCGGGGACATCCTCTTCAACGGCACCCACCCGATCGCCTGGGCGGGTCCGCTTTCGCACTGGATCGAGGCCCTCGACCGGATCCTCGCCATGGACCTCGACGTGATCGTCCCCGGCCACGGCCCCCTCGCGGGCCACCCCGAGATCCGCGAGCTGAGGGCCTATCTCGAGTACCTGTACGTCGAGGCCCGCAGATGCCACGAGCAGGGCATGACCCCGCTGCAGGCCGCCCGCTCGATGTCGCTGGACCGCTGGGCCGACTGGGGGGAGCGCGAGCGCCTGGCCGTCAACATCGCCGGCATCTACGCGGAGCTCTCATCCGATCCCCAGCCGCCCAATCCGCTGGAGGCCTTCCAGCTGATGGCGGACATGGCGACCGAGGCGTAGGCCCCGCAGCAGACCGGGGACCCGCGGTCGACAACTCGCGGATCCCCGGCCGGTCGCGGGCACCCACTACGAACCTACACACGGACGGGCACCCGCTCCCGGGACCAGTTCACACCCTGCACGCCGCTACGGCAAGGCCCGTCTATGACCTTGCAGAGACGGGCGCGACGGCGCGGTCCTCAGCGGCGGCACGCAGGTGGCGGTCTGGGCCTGCTCTTGACGAACCTATGTGTCTTAGGTATTATCCTATGTGTAATAGGCACTAGGCAACGCTCAGGAGCCCCAGATGCAAACCACCCAGATCACCGACACGATCGTCCAGATCACCCGCTTGCACTTCGTCAACGCCTTCCTCGTGGGCGAGGAGGACGGGTTCACTCTCGTCGACACGACCACGGGCGGGGCGGCCGATGCCCTGATCGGCGCTGCACGAGAGGCCGGCGGCGAGATCCGTCGCATCGCGCTGACCCATGGCCACGGCGACCACGTGGGCTCGCTCGACGCGCTCAAGGAGCGCCTCGGCGCCGACGTCGAGGTCCTGATGCCGCAGCTCGACGCTCGGATCCACGCAGGCGAGAAGGTCATCGAGGGCAAGCTGCCCGGGTCCTGGCCCAAGGTCTCGACGGTGCCCGACGTGCGGCTGAACGCGGGCGACCGCGTGGGAAGCCTCGAGGTCGTCGAGAGCCCCGGCCACTCGCCCGGCCACGTGTCGTTCTTCGACCGGCGCGACCGGACGCTGATCGCAGGCGACGTGTTCACCTCCTACGGACGCCTGTCCCTGCCAACGACCCTCCGCCAGCGCTTCCCGTTCGCCGCGATGGCGACCTGGGACAAGCCGAAGGAGATCGACTCCGGCCGCGCGCTGCGCGCACTGGACCCTGCGATCCTCACCGTCGGGCACGGCCCCGCGGTCCGCGAGCCGCGCGTGGCGATGGAGGCGGCGATCGCGCGGGCGGCCCGCTGATGGCCCGCGCGGGTCTCGATTCCGAGGCGGTGGTCGATGCGGCTGCGGCGCTCGCTGACGCCGAGGGCCTTGAGGCGGTGACGCTCGCCCGCCTGGCAGCGATGCTCGAGGTCCGCGCGCCGTCGCTGTACTCCCACGTCGGCGGTCTCGAGGATCTGCGGCGACGGATCGCGGCGCGCGCGCTTGCCGAACTGGCCCGCGAGCTCAGCGCGGCGGCGGCTGGACGCGCCGGATCAGATGCGCTGCGGGCGGTGGCCCGCGCCTACCGTGACTACGCACGCGCTCATCCCGGCAGCTACGCGGCGACCCAGCGCGCTCCGGATCTCGCTGACCCCGACGCGCAGGCAGCCGCGCACAGCGTCGTCGACATCGTGCTCGCGGTGCTCCGCGGCTACGGGCTCGAGGGCGACGACGCCGTCCACGCCGCGCGGGCGGTACGGGCGGCGCTGCACGGGTTCGTGGTGCTCGAGTCGGGAGAGGGCTTCGGGATCCCGCTCTCGCTGGACGAGAGCTTCGAGCGCCTCATCGTCGTGCTCGACCGCGGGCTCGACTCGCAATCAGCGGGGCGACGCTCGGCGTGAGAGGGGCTCAGCGGCTCAGCGGCTTGCCGCCCGGCACGGCCAGGACCGACCCGCGCGAGGCATCGAGCATCGTGCGAGCAGCGCCGCCCAGCGCGATCCGGCCGGCGGGCACGCCTGGCTGAGATCCGACCACGATCAGGTCGGCGACCGGCGGATCGGCCGTGACGATGCGCGCTCCGAGCTTGGCCGCGAGGGCTTCGGCCGTCTGCTGGGCCGCATCGTCGCCCTCCGCGGAGAGCACGACGATCGAGTTGATCGCGGCGTCGGATTCGGCCCGCAGGCCCGCCGCGGCGACGGCGATCCCGATCGCGCCGATCTCCAGCAGCCGCTGGGCCGAGGCCGGGGGTTCCGCGTGGCCCGGCGGCGTTCGATAGTCGGATCCGAAGACGATGATCGACGCTCCTTCCGCCGCGGCCAGCTCCTCGAGCCCCGCCCCGGTGGACGCGCTGACGATCACGTGGCGTGGTATGTCCGGGTCGCCCCGAGCCACGCGAGCCCTTCGCCCGCTACCTCGCCGCCACCGCCGACACCCGCCGAGCCCAGGCGAGCGCAGCGGGTGTCCAAAGCGGGAGCGACGGGACTCGAACCCGCGACCTCTGCCGTGACAGGGCAGCGCTCTAACCTGCTGAGCTACGCCCCCGCGATGTCCGCGGGGCCTTCGGGACCAGCGGCGCTCCACCAGTATGCCAAGGCTCGCCCGCCGACCTCGGGCGGCCGGCACTGGCTGGGCAGCCAGCCTTGCAATAGGCTTGCCTGGTGGCGCTCGTGGGCCCTCCTCCGATGCTCGACCGGACCCCGCTTTCGGTGATCCTGGACGACCTGCGCGACGAGCGCTCGGCGACGGTCCCCTTCCCGCCCGGGGAGACCCGCTTCTCCCTCTCTCGCACGAGGCGGTTCGCCGTCGATCCCCTGCCGATCCTGCTCGACTGCTACGAGCGCTTCGGCCCGGTGTTCACGCTGCGGCTGTTCCACGGCAACGTCGTCTTCATGCTCGGGCCGGCCGCCAACCACTACATGACGGTATCCCACGCCTCCAACTTCGAATGGCGGGAAGGCCACTTCCGCGACCTCATCGGCCTGATGGGCGACGGGCTGCTCACGATCGACGGGGACTTCCACCGCCGCTCGCGACGGATCATGCTGCCCGCCTTCCACCGCGACCACATCCTCGCCTCGGTGGCAGTGATCACCGAGGAGGTCGAGGCGGCCCTGGAGCAGCTCACCCCCGGGGGCACCGTCGACATCTACGCCTGGACGAGGCGGCTCGCCCTGCGGGTCGCGATGAGGGCCCTGTTCGGGCTCGACCCCGACGGGGAGCAGGCCCGGGCCATCGACGCCGCCGAGCTGTTCGAGGAGGCTCTCTCCTTCTACTCCAGCGAGTACATCCTGAGGGTGCTGCGCGGACGCCACTCGCCCTGGGGGCGCATGCAGCAGGCCGCCCGCAGGCTCGACGGCCTGATCTACGCCGAGATCTCGCAGCGGCGCGCGAGCGGCAGGCGCGGAGGGGACATCCTCTCGCTGCTGCTCGACGCCGAGGACGAGGACGGCAACCGCCTGTCGGACCTGCAGATCCGCGACGAGGTGATGACCCTGATGTTCGCGGGGCACGACACCACCACCTCGACGGTGTCCTTCATGTTCTACGAGCTCGCCCGCCAGCCGGAGATCGTCGCCCGACTGCTGGCCGAGCTGGAGAGCCCCCCCACCCCGGACCAGCTCGTCTCGGGCTCCCTCCCGGAGCTGGAGATGGTTCTGGAGGAGACGCTGCGCAAGTACCCCCCGGCATGGGTCGGCCCCCGGCGGGCGCTGGAGGCCTTCGAGTTCGAAGGCTGCACGGTTCCGGCCCGCGCCTTCGTCAACTACTGCTCCTGGGCCTCCCACCACCTGCCCGACGTCTTCCCGGAACCGGAGGAGTTCAGGCCCGAGCGCTTCTCACCGGAGGCCAAGGCGGCGCTGGCGAAGGGCGCCTACGTTCCCTTTGGCGGGGGGTCGAGGACCTGCATCGGGATGCGCTTCGGCCAGCTCGAGGTGCGGACGATCGCCACCCTGATCCTCTCGCGCTGCACCCTCTCCCTGCCGCAGGACTTCCGCCTGAGCATTCGCCAGATGCCCACGATCAGTCCGAAGGAGGGCCTGCCGATGATCGTGCACCCGCGGGCGTCGGCCCCCCGCCGCACGCTCTCCGCGGCCGCCTGAGCGGCCCTCAGCGCAGCCTCGCCCTCATCGATACCCGGTAGCTGGGCGGGCTCGTCCCCTCTTCGCTGGCGCCGATGCCCTCGACGTGGACGTGGGGATCTGAGAAGAGGGTCAGCCGCAGCCCTTCGATGAGGAACCCCACGGGGTGGGCGACCAGGGCGCCTTCGCTCGCCCCGGCGACAGCCTGCACGGAGGCGCCGACCCCGAACAGCCCCCCGGTCGCCCGTACGCGCACCTGCCCGTCGCCGCTGCCCAGCAGCCGCACCTCGAAGCCCGGTGGCAGGGCGGCCCTCGCGTCCGCCTCGGAGACCGTGGCCTGCGCGCTCAGCTCGTCACCACGCTTGCGAAGGGTGGCCTGGGTCAGGCGCAGGGGCCCCTCCCGGACGCTCGCGGCGCTGACATCGATGCGGGCGGCCCCGCGCGATTCCCACAGCAGATCGGCGCTCTGGGATGGGGTCAGCCGCAGGTCGGCGGCACTCACCTGCACGGAGTCCGCACTCCCCCACAGCAGCCGCACCGCCGGCCAGGAGCTGACCTTCACGCTCAGCACCTTCCCGTAGCGGCCGACGCGGGAGGAGATGGTGCTCGCGGCGATCCGGGGCAGGAAGACCTGAGCCGCCACCAGCAGCAGGACCGCCGCTGCCGCAAGCGCGAGACCGACCCTCGTCAACATGCGCCTGCCGTCGCGCCGCATCCGCCCAGCTTGCCAGGGGGCCCGGCCGGGCCCGGCGGCACCGGCGGCCGGGCGTTCCGGCCGCTAGCCTTAAAGCGGTCCTGTTCGAGGGCGTGTAGCTCAGTTGGCAGAGCACCTCGCTTACACCGAGGGGGTCGCCCGTTCGAGTCGGGCCGCGCCCATCCTCCAGACGCTCAGCCTCCGTTGAGCTTTCGCTGCCACGCTTGTCAGGTATCTCAAAGATGACCGACCCCCACTCCATACGAATCGCCGTTATCGGCTCCGGTCCCGCCGGCTTCTATGCCGCCGGACACCTCCTGAAGGACTCTGCCAACGGAGTGGAGGTGGACATGATCGAGCGCCTGCCCACCCCGTGGGGGCTGGTGCGCTCCGGGGTGGCTCCGGATCACCCCAAGATCAAGTCGGTGACGAGGGTCTACGAGAAGACAGCCGCCCATCCCCGCTTCCGCTACTTCGGCAACGTCACCTTCGGGCGGGACGTCTCCCGCGAGGAGATGCTCGCCCACTACCACGCGATCGTCTACGCGACCGGTGCTCCCTCCGACCGCCCCCTCGGGATCCCCGGGGAAGACCTGCCCGGCTCCCATGCGGCGACCGAGTTCGTCGGCTGGTACAACAGCCACCCCGACCACACCGACCTCGAGCTGGACCTGCTCTCTGCTGAGCGCGTGGTGGTCGTGGGCAACGGCAACGTGGCGCTCGACGTCGCTCGCATGCTCGTCCTGGCCCCCTCCGAGCTCGCCCCCACCGACACGGCCGACCACGCCCTGGAGGTGCTCGCCGCCAGCAACGTCAAGGAGGTCGTGGTGCTCGGCCGCCGCGGCCCGGCCCAGGCGGCGTTCACCAACCCCGAGCTGCTGGAGCTGGGAGAGCTCGCCGACGCCGACGTGATCGTCGACAAGGAGGAGCTCGAGCGGGGGCTGTCCGTCCCCGACCCCGCGGCGGAGGCGGACGCCACCTCCCGGCGCAACGTCGAGATCCTGCGCTCCTACGCCGAGCGCCCTCCCAAGGGCCACCCGAAGCGGATCGTCCTTCGCTTCCTGCTCTCGCCGACGGCGATGGTCGCCGGGCCGGATGGGCGCCTCGGGTCGGTGGAGGTGGCGCGCAACGAACTGGTGTCCGCGGACGGCGGCCTGAGGGCCAAGGCGACCGGGGAGACGGAGACGATCCCGGCGGGCCTCGCCTTCCGCGCGATCGGCTACCGCGGCATACCGCTGCCCTCGGTGCCCTTCGACGATCGCTCGGGGATCATCCCCAACGAGGGAGGGCGGGTCACCGATCCGGACAGCGGCCGGGCGCTGGCCGGCGAGTACGTCGTGGGGTGGATCAAGCGCGGGCCCTCGGGGGTCATCGGCACGAACAAGCGCGATGCCCAGGAGACGGTGGATGCCATCCTCGCCGACATCTCATCCGGCAACGGGACTCCGGCCCACGCGCCGGCCTCAGCCGACGCCGCCGCCGTCGAGGACCTGCTGCGATCCCGCCAGCCCGACCTCGTCTCCTACTCCGGATGGGAAGCCATCGACCGCCACGAGCGCTCCCTCGGGGAGCCCAGCGGCCGGCCCCGGGTCAAGCTCACCCGCATCGAGGAGATGCTGCGGGTGGCGGCCGCCGACGAGCCCTGAGTGCTGCCGCAGCGCCTTCCCGGCCCGGCGGCCATGTGCCAGACTGTCGCCGCTGGCCCCGTTAGCTCATCTGGTAGAGCGCCGGACTTTTAATCCGGTGGGGCGGGTTCGAGTCCCGCACGGGGCATCATCGCGTGGCGATGTGTCCGCTCTCAGCTCGCGGCCGTCTGCTTCTCGGCCTCCTCGAGCTCCCGCTTGAACTCCTCGCGGTCGGTGTCGATTTCCTTCTCGACCGTCTTTTCCGCGCGGGTCAGGGCCTTGTCGATCTGCTCGGCCACCCGCGACTCGCCGATCACGATCAGGGCCGCCTCCCCTTCGTCCAGAAGCTGCCCGAGCTCCTCCGCGTCCCCACGCTTGATGCCCTTTTTGAGATGCGCCCCGACGCCGCCGACGAGTCCGCCGACAGCCGCCGCCCCCAGCACAGATGGCGGGAACAGGACGCCCAGGAGGGCTCCGGCGGCAATGCCTCCCCAGGCGCCGTGCTGGGTGGGCTTCTCGTGCTTGACCACGTGCACCTTGCCCTCGGCGTCCTTGCTGATCAGCGCGACGTCGTAACTGCCCACGAGCTTGTCGGCATGGAGCTCCAGCAGCATGTCGTAGTCGGCGAGGGCGTCGTCGCGATCGCCGTAGGTCGCCGCGTATATGAAGAGGGGCCTGTCGCTCATGTCGTCTCCCGAGGGGTCGCTTGTGCTCGACCTCGAGTGTCCTGCCCGGACAGCTCCTCGGCTTCATCCCCTTTGGATGAGGCCAGCGCCCATCTCCCCGGCCGCTAGGCCGTGGCCACGAAGCGAGCGCGGTTGCCCTGACGGGCGTAGCCGGCGCTCTCCCAGAAGGCCAGCGCAGCGGGGTCGTCGTCGGCGACGATGGCCGTGAACCTCGCGGCCCCCAGCTCTCGCAGCCGACCCTCCCCGGCCCTCAGGAGGGCCGTCCCGATCCCCTGCCGCCGCCGCTCCGGATCCACGGCGAGGCGGTAGAAGCTGCCCCGCCACCCGTCCCAGGCGGCGATCAGGGTGCCGCAGGCGCCGCCGTCGGCTTCGGCGACGAGAAGGGCCTGCGGGTCGGTCGCCAACAGCGCCACCAGGCCCTCCCGCGTGTCCGTGAAGCTGGCCGCGCCGCCTGCCCGTGCCCACAGCGACAGGACGGCATCGAGGTCGCTCTCGGTGGCGCTGCGGATCGTCCAGGCGGGCGGGTCAGGCGGCATATCAGCAGCGGTCCGGATGCGCTACGGCCGCCTGAAGGCGAGCATGGTCCGCGGCTCGATCCGCGCGTAGGGGGCATCGGGGTGGGGCGTCCCAGTCGAAGTCGTAGAGCTCTCGCGGATAGTCGGCGAAGCCCCCGGCCTCTGGACCGCGGGGGTCGATCTCGACCGCGCGGCCATGCACGATCACCAGGAAGGTCTCAAGGCCGCGCGTGAGGGCGGCGCTGACAGCCGGGTTGGCACGGATGTTGCGGAACCTGGCCGAGCTCTCGGCCGAGCCGAACCAGAAGCGCCCGCGGAAGAACAGCCCGTCGACCGGCGCCACCCGGGGCTCCCCACGGGGTGTGACCGTCGCCAGGTCGAGGACCTGGATCCCGGCGAGCTCGTCGACGAGCGCATTCGCGTCCAGCCGAGCCTCCTCTCCCCAGATCGAGCGCAGGTGCGCCCCGGCGCGGGCGTAGCTGTCGTCGAGCAGCCGCTGCAGCTCCCGCAGCTCCTCCTCGGTCTCGTACATCAGCCCGGCCGGCCTCGGCCCGGCTTGCGAGCGATGACGTACAGCCAGGGGACTCCGCCTGAGCCCTCCCCGGCGGAGAGGGGGCTCCCGGAGTCGTCGTAGATGCCGACGTTCGCCTCGAACCCGGCCTGCAGTAGCGCCGTGCGCTCCCGCTCGAGGGTGACGTGGTGCCACAGGACGGTGAAGTCGTAACCCGAGCCGACCAGCAGGCCCCAGCCGTCGCCCCTCGTCGCGCGGCCGCGCAGGCGCCTGTAGTTGCGGGCCCTCCGGGGCAGGCGGATCAGGGCGACGGCCGCCGCCCGGGGACCGTTCTCCAGGTCCAGCCAGCCGCGATCCCAGGGCGGGCACCCGGCGCAGCAGTGGTCGAGGTTGTGGGTCGAGTAGGCGAAGACGCCGCCCGGCGCCAGCACCCTCATCACCGCCCCGTAGACCCTCGCGCGATCCTCGTGGGGGACGCCGTCGATCCCGTTGAAGCTGAAGAAGACCGCCCCGAAGGCACCGTCTGAGAACTGTGCGAGGTTGCGCGCGTCCGCCCGCTCGACCCGCGCCCCGGGATGGCTGGAGGCGGCAAGCGCCACCATCTCGTCGAGGTAGTCGACGGCCACGTACTGCTCGGTCTCCGGTTGCAGGATGGGGATCGTGCGGCCGCCCCCGACGCCGACGTCGAGGATCGGCCGGCGGCCGTTCTCCTGCAGCGCCCGCTCGAAGAGGGCCGCCTCCCCGCGGTCGATCCAGCCCTCCCGGCGGGCGAAGATGTCCAGCACGCGTGAGCTGCGCCACACGTCCTCGTTCATGCGCTCCGTCTCGGCCGCCACGTCCGGGAATGCTACGGACGCGGGACGACATAGGCGAATCGTTGCCGCACTTGCCCTACCGCGCCGGCGGGGGTAACATCGCCCTCTTGGCGATGGAACGTGAAAGTGTGCGCCAGGAGGGCTCTGAGAGCGTCCATCTGGAGGTGGGCGACGGGATCACGACGCTCGCGGGCAGCTGGACGTTCGGCGGGGACGTGCCCTCCGCCTTCGACAGCCATGTCGCCCGCTCGGTGCCCTCCTACAGCGAGTGCCACGACCTGATCGCCGACATCGCCGACCAGGTGATGCCCCACGGCGGCCGCTGCTACGACATCGGCTGCTCGACCGGGGCCCTGACGTCGATCCTGTCCGAGCGCCTGGGCTCGCGCCGTGCCGAGGTCATCGGGGTCGATCGCGAGCCGGGGATGATCGACCGCGCCCGCTCGCGCTGCGCCGGGATGCCCTACGTGAGCTTCCAGACCGCATCGCTGGAGGAGCTCTCGATGGAGCGGGCCGACCTCGTCGTCTCCTACTACACGCTCCAGTTCGTCCCCCCGCGCGAGCGGCTTGGGATCCTCGAGAACATCCGCCGGGCCCTCGCCCCCGCGGGGGCCCTGATCCTGTTCGAGAAGGTGCTCGCCCCGACCGCCCGCACCCAGGAGGTGGCGAACGGGGCCTACTCGGACTGGAAGCGCCGCCAGGGTTTCAGCGACGAGGAGATCGCCTCCAAGACGAGGAGCCTGCGTGGGGTCCTGCAGCCCCTCTCCCCGCAGGAGAACGTGGCCCTGTTGCGGCGTGCCGGCTTCGGGGAGGTCATGCACGTCTTCCGGTGGGTCCTCTTCGAGGGCCTCGTCGCCTTCGCCTGAGCCGGGGGGCCGTGTGTAGCCGTGCACCGTGGCTGCGGCAAGCAGGGCCGGCGTCGGCCTCCCCCCGCCGAGGAAGCTCGTGGCTGAGCTCGCGGCGACGGTGCTCGAACAACGCCACCCCGACCGATCCTCCGACCTGCTGGTTGGCGTTCACCAGCGCCGAGGCGACTCCCGCGTCGGTATCGTCTCCGAGGCCGCACAGGGTTCGACAAGGGAGCGCGCATGGGCAATCGCACGTACATCGTCGGCGTCGGGATGACCCCCTTCGCCAAGCCGGGAACAAAGGAGGGGGACTACCCCGACTGGGCGCTGGAGGCCGGTGAACGGGCGCTGAAGGACGCCGGCATCTCCTACGAGGAGATCGACCAGGCCTTCGCCGGCTACTGCTACGGGGACTCCACCTGCGGACAGCGCGCCCTCTACGGACTCGGGCTCACCGGTGTGCCGGTGATCAACGTCAACAACAACTGCTCGACGGGATCGAGCGCCCTCTACCTCGCTCGCCAGGCCGTCAAGGGAGGCCTGGCCGAATGCGCCCTGGCCCTGGGGTTCGAGAAGATGGAGAAGGGCTCGCTGGGCGCCAAGTTCACCGACCGCACCAACCCCATGGACAGGCACTTCCAGGCCCTCGTCGCCCTGCGGCCCTGGGAGGATGCCCCTCCCGCCCCGCAGATGTTCGGGGCGGCGGGCCGTGAACACATGGAGCGCTACGGCTCGGCGCCCAAGCACTTCGCCTGGATCGGCTGGAAGAACCACCATCACTCGGTCAACAACCCCTACGCCCAGTTCCAGACCGACTACTCCCTGCAGGAGATCGAGGACGCCCCGGAGATCTACGCCCCCCTCACCAAGCTGCAGTGCTCTCCCACCTCCGACGGCAGCGCCGCCGCCGTCGTCGCCTCGGAGGCCTTCGTGGACGGGCACGATCTGTGGGACCGCGCCGTCGAGCTCGCCGGACAGTCGATGTGCACCGACCTGAGCAGCACATTCGACGCCCGATCCTCGATCCGCGTGGTGGGCTACGACATGTCCAGGCAGGCCGCCGAGCGCGCCTACGAGGAGGCGGGCATCGGGCCGGACGAGATCGACGTCTGCGAGCTGCACGACTGCTTCAGCGCGAACGAGCTCATCACCTACGAGGCTCTGGGCTTCGCGCAGGAGGGCAAGGGGCACGAGCTCGTGGAGGCCGAGGCGACCACCTACGGGGGGACGGGTCCCGTCGTCAATCCCTCCGGCGGCCTGATCTCCAAGGGCCACCCGCTGGGGGCCACCGGCCTCGCTCAGTGCACCGAGCTGACCTGGCAGCTGAGGGGCACGGCCGACAGGCGCCAGGTCGAGGGGGCCTCAATCGCCCTGCAGCACAACATCGGCCTCGGCGGCGCGGCGGTGGTCGGGGTGTACCGCCGGCCCTCCTGAGCGGACGGCCGCCCACTGCCGCCCACCCCGAGCGTCGGCCCCGCCCGCGGACCGAAGGCCCGCGGGCGGATGGGCCGATCCGGCTACGGCAGCTCGGTCTCGCGGGCGCCCCTCGTCAGCCCGCCGCGGCGAGTTGGGGCCGGCGGTCGGCCCAGGGCCTGGCCCGCTCGAGCTGCCCCGCGAGGGAGAGGAGACCGCCGTCCTGCCACGGCCCGGCCAGCAGCTGCACCCCGACCGGAAGGTCCTGATCGGTCCAGTACAGAGGGAGGCTCACGCCGGGCAGCCCGGTCACGTTGCCGAAGGCGGTGAAGGAGACACTGGCCACGACATCGAGCACCGGCTGGTCTGGAGCGGCATGCTGGGCCGCGAGGATCTCTCCGGCGTTGGGCGGGAGGATCGCCGAGGTGGGGGTGAGCAGGACGTCGAAGTCCCGCCCCCAGCGGGCGACCTCGCGCCGGCTCAGCAGCTCCAGGCTGCGTGCCGCGAGGGCGTATTCGTAGGCCCCGCGCTCGCTGCTCTGCCCTCGCTGGTGCGCGATGTGGGGCTCGACGGCGGCCCAGTCCACCACGCCGTCGTAGTCCGCCAGGCCACCCTGGGTGAGGGCGATGAAGGGCGGGACCATCTCTTCGGAGATCGTCGGCACCTCCACCTCCTCCACCGAATGCCCGAGCTCCTCGAGCAGCCCGGCCGCGTCGCGTGCGGCCGCCACGCAGGCCTCGTCGGTGGGGATCCCGAGGGGAGCCTGGGCCATCAGCCCGATGCGCAGCCGGCCGGGATCGGCAGCGGCCTGAGCCGCGAACGGGCTGTCGGGCGCGGGGGCGTTGTACCAGGCGAGAGGGTCGGGCCCGGCGATCGCATCGAGCACCACCGCGCTGTCGGCCACGGTTCGCGAGACGACCCCCTCGACGACCGCCCCGAGCCAGCTCTGGGCGAGGCGGGGCACCCTTCCGCGGCTGGGCTTGAAGCCGACCAGGCCGCAGTAGGAGGCCGGGATGCGGATCGAGCCGCCGCCGTCGTTGGCGTGTGCGATCGGGAACATGCCGCCGGCGACCGACGCGGCGGCGCCGCCGCTGGAGCCGCCGGGCGAGCGGTCCGGGTCCCATGGGTTGCGGCTGATCCCGTAGCGGCTGTTCTCGGCCACGGTGATGACCCCGAACTCGGGGGTGTTGGTGCGGGAGCAGAGCACGAAGCCGGCCCGCACCAGCGCGTCGACGACCAGCTCGCTCTGCTCGCTGGGCTGCGGGACAGCTCCACGCGATCCGAAGGTGACCGGCCAGCCGGCCACCGGCGTGAGGTCCTTGATCGGGATCGGGACGCCGAGGAAGGGCGCCGACTCCCCGTCCGCGAGACGGCGGTCCGCATCGGAGGCGGCCGCCCTGGCCGCCTCGTCGTCGCGCCAGACGACCGCGTTCAGTTCCGGGTTGCGCTCGTCCACGCCGGCCAGGCACGCATCGAGGAGCTCCACCGCGGAGAGCTCTCGGCGGCGCAGTCCCTCAGCCAGGTCGAGTGCCGATGATGAGGGGCCGAGTTCCGCCATACGGCGGACAGCATACAATCGCCCCTCCGACATGGGGACCTTGTGTCCGCCTGGCCGACACCTCCGGGGAGACCGAGCAGCAGGACCCGGTGCTCGGCGTGGCCGCAGGGGCGCTGGACTAGCCCTACTCCGCCCGGGCGAACTCCACGATCGCGATCCCGAGCATGACCAGGCCGAGCCCCGCCACGACCCCGGCCTCGACCAGGCTCGGCACGTGCCACCCCCACCATGTGACCCCGGGGTCCAGCGCCCGCCTGGCCGCGGCGGAGATGTCCAGATGCGAGAAGACCACCCGGCGGATCGGATCGACGGCATAGGTGAGAGGGTCGATCCTGTTGAGGATCGAGAGCCAGGTGGGCAGGCCGGCGACCGGGAACAGGGCGCCGGAGAGGAAGAACATCGGCATGACCGCCATCTGCATCAGGGCCATGAAGGACTGCATCTGGCTGACCCGCGCCGCCACCATCACCCCGAAGGCGGTGATGGAGAAGGCGAGCAGGAGCTGTATGGCGAACACCTCGATCACGAGCGGTGCGGCCCAGGGCACTCCCACGAGGGGAGCCAGGCAGAGCACAATCACCCCCTGAAAGCCCGCCACGGTGGCACCGCCGAAGCACTTGCCGAGGACCAGCGAGCTGCGGCGCACCGGCGCGACCATCATCTCCCGCAGGAACCCGAACTCGCGATCCCACACCAGCGAGGCGGCCGAGAACATCGCCGTGAACATCACGGCCATGCAGAGCACACCCGGATAGACGAACGTCCGCAGGTTCACCCCGTGGGTTCCCGCCGAGGCCAAGCTGGACAGCCCCGTCCCGAGGACGAACAGGAACAGGAAGGGCTGCATGAGGGAGGTGAGGATGCGCAGGCGGTCGCGGCTGAAGCGGATCAGCTCCCGCTTCCAGACGACCCTGATCGCACGGATCTCCCCCCGCAGGCTTCTGGTCGGCACGCGCACGTGCGCGAGCTCGTGCCCTGGCACGGAGGGGCCCGGTGCGGGCGGGATCCTGGTCGAGCTTGCCATCAGCGCCCCATCATCCTCGCGGCTTTGCGCCTGGTGTCCTCACCGGAGGACTCCGCGTCGCGGATCGTCGTGCCGGTGTAGGACATGAAGACGTCGTCCAGGGAGGGGCGCGAGAGGCTGACCGCCCTGATCGGCACGCCCAGCTCGGCGAACAGCCGCGGCACGAAGTGCTCCCCCTCGGGCACCCCGAAGATCACCGCTCCCTCCGCGATCCCGGCCTCGATCCCGAAGCGCTCGCGCAGGGCGGCGATCGCCGCCTCGTCGTCGTCGGTCTGGATCTGGATCCTGTCCTTGCCCACGCTCGCCTTGAGAGCCTCCGGCGTGTCGAGCACGATGATCAGCCCCTGGTCCATGATGGCGATGCGGTCGCAGTACTCCGCCTCGTCCATGTAGTGGGTGGTGAGGAAGATCGTGATGTCCTCCTGTTCCTTGAGCTCTGAGATGTAGCTCCAGATCGACGCCCGCGTCTGCGGGTCCAGGCCCACGGTGGGCTCGTCGAGAAAGAGGACGCGGGGCGAGTGCAGCAGCCCGCGGGCGATCTCCAGGCGCCGCTTCATCCCGCCCGAGAAGGCGTTGACCAGGCTGCCCCTGCGTTCCCACAGCCCCACCATCTCGAGGACCTGCGTCATGCGCAGGTCCACCGCCTCCCTCGGCACGCCATAGAGCTCGGCGTGCAGGCGCAGGTTCTGCTCGGCCGTCAGGTAGCCGTCGAGGGTCGTGTCCTGGAAGACGAGGCCGATGTTCCTGCGCACGTCGTCACGTTCGCCGACCACGTCGTGGCCCGCCACCCGCGCCGAGCCCCCGGTCGGGCGCACGAGCGTGCAGAGCATGTTGATGGTCGTCGACTTGCCCGCCCCGTTGGGCCCGAGGAAGCCGAAGATCTCCCCGGCGAGGACCTCGAAGTCGATGCCCCGCACCGCCTCCACGTCGCCGTAGCTCTTGACGAGGCCTTCGACGGAGACGGCGGGTGCGGGGCTGTTCATCTGGCGCGGGTCAAGGGCTGGAGGGATCCCTGTCCACCGTATCGCCCCCCGACTCGTCCCCGTCGGCGAGGATCCGGTAGAGGTCGCGCCTCGCCCCCGCCAGCACCTCGCGGGCCCTGGCCATCTGCGGCTCGCTGCCCGTCCGCATCACCTGCATGAAGGCGAGCCCGACCTCTCGCATCAGGCGCCCCAGCTCGATCGCCTCCTCGCCCAGGTCCCCGCTCATCTGATCCCAGGGAGCGGGCCTCTCGGGGTCCCTTTCGGCGACCAGCTTGCGGCCGGCCTCCGTGAGGGCGAAGGCCCTGCGGCCCTCGGTCTCCTCGGAATGGATCAGTCCCTCGTCCTCGAGCTGGGAGAGCGCCGGATAGACCGACCCGGGACTGGGGCTCCAGGCTCCCTCGCTGCGCTCCTGGACCTCCTGCATGATCTGGTAGCCGTTGCGCGGCTCCTCTGCCAGCAGCAGCAGGGCCGCCGTGCGGATGTCACCGCGGCGGGCCTTGCGGCCGCGCCCGCGAGGGCCTCGCGGGTGAAGGGACGGTCCGAAGCCGTGGCGCCGATGGCGGCAGCGGCCGCCTCTGCCGGCCTGGGACTCGATTGCATATATCCACATGTCATCTCCTATCGTGAGATATTTTCGTAACGTCACGATATATCGCTATCTACCTGTCTTCAACTCCCTCCGACCAAGGCCCGCAGGGGCTGGAGGCCAGGCCGGTCAGGCCGCGAAGCGCTTGGCGGCCCTGGCACGGGCCCGGGCAGCCTCGGCCTCGCGGCTCTTGGGCGGGGCCGCCGTCACCAGTTCCCCGAGCAGGCGGCCGGAGATCTCGGCGACGTCCCGCACGGTCTTCACGCGGGTGGCCCTCAGTGGCGGAAGTGGCGGCGGCCGGTGGCCACCATCGCAGCTCCCGCCTCGTCCACGGCGGCGACCACGTCCTCGTCTCGAACCGAGCCCCCGGGCTGGATGATCGCGCTCACCCCCGCCGCCAGGGCGAGCTGCGGCCCGTCGGGGAAGGGGAAGAAGGCATCCGAGGCCAGGGAGGACCCGGACAGCAGCTCGGGCTGGAAGGCCTGGGCCTTCTCGATCGCGATCCGCACGGCGTCGACCCGGCTCATCTGACCGGCACCGATGCCGATCGTCGCCCCACCGGCGGCGATCACGATCGCGTTGGAGCGGACGTGGCGGCAGACCCGCCAGGCGAAGAGCATGTCCCGCCACTCCTCCTCGGTGGGCTCCCGTCTGGTGACCGAACGCATCTGCTCGCGGGTCTCGTCCACCACGTCCCGTGTCTGCACGAGCTGCCCTCCGATCACGGACTTGCCCTCGACCTCGCGGGAGGGCTCGGGCCAGTCGGCCAGCTCGAGCAGGCGGACGTTCTTCTTCTCCTGGAGGATCTCCAGGGCACCGGGCTCATATCCGGGAGCCAGGAGCACCTCGATGAACTGCTTGTTCAGCTGCTCGGCGCAGGCGACGTCGACGGGGCGGTTGAGTGCGATGACCCCGCCGTAGGCGCTCTGGGGATCGCAGGCGAAGGCCCTCTCGTAGGCGGCGCGTGCGCTCTCCCCGACGGCGCAGCCGCAGGGGTTGTTGTGCTTGACGATGGCGCAGGCGGGATCCCCGAACTCCTCCACCAGTTCGCGGGCGGAGCTGAGGTCGAGGAGGTTGTTGAAGGAGAGCTCCTTGCCGTGCAGCTGGCGCACCCCGTCCAGCAGATGGGTCGGCGAGCCGACGCGGCGGTAGAAGGCGGCCTGCTGATGGGGGTTCTCTCCGTATCGAAGGTCGGTCACCTTCTCGTAGGCATCGCTCCAGGCCGGAGGGAAGCCCTCGTGCACGCGGGAGGCGAACCAGGCCGCTATCGCCGCGTCATAGCGGGCCGTGCAGGCGAAGGCCTTGGCCGCAAGCAGCCTGCGCGCGCCCGGCCCGAGGCGGCCGTCGGACTCCCGCAGTTCGTCGAGGACCCACCCGTAGTCGGCCGGATCCACGACCACGGCCGCGAAGTCGCTGTTCTTGGCCGCCGCCCTGATCATGGTCGGCCCGCCGATGTCGATGTTCTCGATCACCTCCTCCTCGGAGGCGTCCGGGCGAGCCACGGTCTGCTCGAAGGGATAGAGGTTCACGCAGACCAGGTCGACGGCCTCGATGCCCTGGTCGGCCGCCGCCTGCAGGTGTCGGGGCTCGTCGCGCCGGGCGAGCAGGCCGGCGTAGAGGCGCGGGTGAAGGGTCTTCACGCGCCCGTCCATGATCTCGGGGAAGCCGGTGAAGTCCTCTATCGACCGCACGGCGATGCCGGCCTCCGTGAGCGCCCTCGCGGTGCCCCCCGTGGAGACGATCTCCACCCCGAGCGCCTGCAGCCCGGCGGCGAACTCGACGATGCCCTCCTTCTCCGACACCGACAGCAGCGCCCTGCCCACCCTCACCTCTCCCGGCTGCGCCGGCTGCACCCCGGCGGTGCGGGGGGTCTCGGTGTCGGTGCGGGAGGGCATGCCCAGAGCCTATCCAGCGGAGGTCCCGCTCGAGGGGGTCGCGGCGATCGTGCGGCGGGGGTTGGCGGGGTCCTCTCGCAGGGCGCCCCCTGCGAAGAGCCTGACGGCCTCCGGCAGCAGGGCGTGCTCCAGCGGCCGCAGGGCCGCGAGGACCTCCTCCGGGGACTGCGCATCCGGCAGCTCGACCGAGCGCTGGAGGATGACCGGCCCCGAGTCCACCCCGGCGTCGACGAAGTGGACCGTCACCCCGAAGACCTTGACTCCGTAGTCGAGAGCCTGCTCGACCGCCCTCAGCCCGGGAAAGGCTGGCAGCAGTGAGGGATGCACGTTGATGACGGCCCCGGGGAAACGCTCGAGGAACGCCTCCCCCAGCAGCTCCATGTAGCCGGCCAGCACCACCAGCCGGGCGCCGCGCTCGGTCAGCCACCCGGCGAGAGCCTCGTCACGGGCAGCCCTGTCGGCATAGTCGGAGCGAGAGAAGACCGCGGTCGGCACGCCCCGCGCGGCGGCCCGCTCGAGCGCCGGCGCGCCGGCCACGCTGGAGGCGACCGCGACGATCTCGACGTCGCGCCCGTGGACGGTGTCGAGCAGGGCCTGAAGGTTGGTGCCCGTGCCGGAGACGAGCACCGCGGTTGGGAGTAGCCCGGGCAAGAGGGCGGACGATAGCTGTGAGGCAGGTCACAGAGCCCGCAGCCGACCTGCACCAAAATACCCTCATCGGCCCTTTCAGCCGGGCCGATCCTGGAGCAATCATGTCTTCAGAGAAGGAACACCATGCTCTCAGCACTCATCGTCACCATCATCTTCGCCGCGGCCATCGGCTTCACGCTGCGGGCGGGGCGCCGCGACGAGCTGATCGCCCGCACGCCCTACAACAACCGCTACAGCGACGCCGCCGGCGCGCGCGAAGACCACCTCGGCTAGCTAGATTCCGTCGGGCAAGCCTCTTGCGCCCGCCGCCCAGAGAGCCGGCGCGTCATCACCTTCAAGGTCGCCAAGAACGGCAAGACCGTGCAGGTCTCGATTCCCATCGCCCCGGACTATTGCAATACGCCCGGGAGGCCCCTGGTCCAGCTCACCAAGCCCGCGAAGATCTCGAAGAGCGGCGCCTTCAGCGGCACGATCTCCTACGAACTGATCCTCAAGCCGCAGATCACGGCGAAGACGTGCTTCAAGGGCAGGTTCTCGGGCAAGAAGGTGACCGGGACGGTCCGCTCGGAATTCCTCCTCGTCAAAGGCTGCGACGGCTCGACGAGCTTCTCCGCCAAGAAGCAGTGAGCCGGGCGGGCCTCAGGCCCGCGCGAGCGGAAGGCTCTCCCGCTCGAGGGAGTACTTGCCCGCTGCGGCGTCGCTGCCGGCGAGCGGGTAGTCGCCGCTGAAGCAGGCGTCGCAGTGGGTCGCCCGGGTGCCCCTCACCGCTTCGTAGACCCCCTCCAGGGAGAGGTAGTGAAGGGAGTCGCAGCCGAGCTCGGCGGCGACCTCCTCGGTTGTCCGCCCGTGGGCGATCATCTCCTCGCGGGTGGACATGTCGATGCCGTAGTGGCAGGGGTGCTTGATGGGCGGGGCCGAGATCCGCATGTGGACCTCCGCCGCCCCCGAGTCCTTCAGCATCTGCACGATCTGGCGGGTGGTGTTGCCCCGCACGATCGAGTCGTCCACGACGACCAGGCGCTTGCCCGCGATCACCTCCGGGAGCGGGTTGAACTTGAGCCGCAGGCCGTGCTTGCGCAGCTCCTGCCCGGGCTGGATGAAGGTGCGGGCGACGTAGCGGTTCTTGACGAACCCGTCGTCCTGGGGAAGCCCTGCCGCCCGGGCGAGGCCGCGTGCGGCCGGGTTGCCCGAGTCGGGGACGGCGATGACCAGGTCGGCCTCGACCGGGGCCTCGCGCCAGAGGATCTCCCCCATCCGCCCGCGGGCCACCTGCAGCACCTGGTCGTTCATGCGGGAGTCCGGGCGGGCGAAGTAGATGTACTCGAAGATGCAGAAGGCCCTCCTGCCCGAGGGGGCGACCATGCGGCTGCGCAGCCCTCCCTCCTCGAGGGTCACGACCTCTCCCGGCTCCACGTCGCGCAGGAACCTCGCCCCGATGATGTCGAAGGCGCAGGACTCCGAGGCGACGCAGTAACGAGGGGGCTCGGACTCCCCGGGTCCCGGCTCCAGGACCCCGATCGCCAACGGGCGAAGGCCATGCGGGTCGCGGAAGGCCACCACGCGGTCCTTGGTCATCGCCACGATCGAGAAGGCCCCCTTCAGGCGGGGGAGGACCTCGGCGATCGCATCCTCCACCTCCTCCGCGGGGTGGGTCGCGATCAGGGCGGCGATGATCTCCGAGTCCGAGGTCGAGCTGAAGGTGACCCCGCGCTCGAGCAGCTCCTCCTGCAGCTCCAGGGCGTTGATGAGGTTGCCGTTGTGGCCGAGGGCGACCTCCCGGCGGGATCCGTTCGTTCCCTCCGAGCGCTGCACCGGCTGGGAGTTCTCCCAGGCGTTCGAGCCGGTCGTCGAGTAGCGCACGTGGCCGATCGCGAGGTCGCCCGCCAGCGTGCGCAGGTCGTTCTCGCTGAAGACCTGGTTGACGAGGCCCAGCTCGCGACGGGTGATGATGTGCGCGCCCCGATCGGCTGCGGCGATGCCCGCCGACTCCTGGCCGCGGTGCTGCAAGGCGTAGAGGGCGAAGTACGACAGCCTGGCCACCTCGTGGCCGGGGGCATAGATCCCGAACACCCCGCACTCATCGCGTGGTCCGTCACGCATCGTCTTCACAAGCTAGCAGGGTGCCACGTGGCCGGCATGATCACGAGAAGCACTCCGCCAGTCCTCCCCGGTGAGCCTCTGACAGCTCACCGAGACCGAGGCTCAGGGCGATTCGCTCGCCCTCCGGATCCCCCCCTGGCGTCACGACGCTCAGCCTATCTCCACCGACGGTCCCCATCACGACCACCGCCAGCCGGCGGCCGAGCTCGCTCAGCGCCTGCTCGGAGCCGCTGAGGACAAAGCCGCCCGGCCCCTCTCCGAACAGCCCCGCCAGGACCCCCGCTGGCGACCCCGAGGGGATCACCTCCCAGAAGTCGGGCCCGAGCTCGACCTCGGCCCCGAGGCCGCCCGCCAGGCAGCATTCGGCCAGGGCCACGCACAGGCCGCCCTCGGCGATGTCGTGGGCGCTGCAGAGCAGGCCCTCCCGCACCGCCTCGCGCACGGCGGCCTGCGCCGCTGCGACCGCCTCGACGTCGACGTCCGGCAGCTCCCCGGGCAGCTCGCGCCCCTGCAGCTTGTCGAGCTCCCCGGCCGGCAGGGCAGGTCGAAAGGGACCGGCGAGGGCGATGCGATCGCCCTGCGCCCGGAACCCCAGACGGCCCGCGCGGGCGCCGTCGGGCAGCCGCCCGACCATGCCCACCACGGGGGTGGGGTAGATGGGGCCGGTGGGGCCCTCGTTGTAGAGGGAGACGTTTCCCCCCACGATCGGCGCCCGCAACGCCCGGCAGGCGTCCCCGAGGCCGCGGACCGATTCCGTCAGCTGCCAGGCGATGTGGGGCTTCTCGGGATTGCCGAAGTTGAGGTTGTTGGTGGTTCCCAGCGGCTCGGCCCCGACGCAGGCGAGGTTGGCGGCGCACTCGAGCACCGCCTCCACGGTCCCGCGATAGGGATCTGCCGCCACGCGGCGGCCGTTGCCGTCGATGCTGACCGCGAGGGCGCTGCCGTCGGGGAGGGCGAGGACCGCCGCATCGGCCTGCTCGGGGCGCCTGATCGTGCGGGACTGGACGATCGCGTCGTACTGCTCGAAGAGCGGCCGCCGCGATGCGAGGTTCGGGCTGGCCAGCAGCGCCAGCAGCGCCTGCGCGGGGCCCGCCTCGTCGCCCAGCACCGCCGCGGGTGGGGCATACAGCTGCTGTTGGGGCCTGGCGGGCTGCAGGTCGTAGAGGGGGCAGTCGTCGACGAGGGCACGCACGGGCATGTCCCCGAGCAGCTCCTCTCCGCGCAGCACCCGCACCCGCCCGCTGTCGGTGACCCGGCCGATCGCCGCCCCGTTGACCTCCCAGCGCTCGCAGACCTCCAGCACCGCCTCCACGTCGGAGGGCGCCACGACGCACAGCATGCGCTCCTGCGACTCGCTGACCATCACCTCGAAGGGCTCCATCCCGGGCTCGCGCAGGGGGACGGCGGACACGTCGATGTCGATGCCCACCTCTCCCTTGGAGGCCATCTCGGCGGCCGAGGAGGTCAAGCCGGCCGCTCCCAGGTCCTGCAGGGAGACGAGCAGCCCGCGCGCGAGCAGCTCCAGGGAGCACTCCATCAGCTTCTTCTCCTCGAAGGGATCCCCGACCTGGACGGTGGGCCGCCTGTCCTCGTCCTCCCCGAGCTCGGCGGAGGCCAGGACCGAGGCGCCCCCGATCCCGTCGCGGCCGGTGGATGCCCCGAACAGGACCACCACGTTCCCCGGCCCCGCGGCGGCGCTGCGGACAAGGCTCTCGGCGGGAGCCAGACCAAGGGCCATCGCGTTGACCAGGCAGTTCTGCTCGTAGGGGGCCTCGAAGTAGACCTCCCCGCCCACCGTGGGGACCCCGATCGAGTTGCCGTAGTGGCCGATCCCCGAGACGGCGCCCTCGAGCAGGTAGCGCGAGCGCGAGCCGGGCGCCGGCTCCCCGAAGCGCAGCGAGTCCAGCACCGCGATCGGCCGGGCCCCGATCGCGAAGATGTCCCGCAGGATCCCCCCGACGCCCGTGGCCGCCCCCTGGAAGGGCTCAACCGCGCTGGGGTGGTTGTGGGACTCGACCTTGAAGGCGCAGGCCAGCCCGTCCCCGACCGCCACCGCCCCGGCGTTCTCGCCCGGGCCCATGACGACGTGCTCCCCTTCGGTCGGCAGCGTCCGCAGCAGCTTGCGGGAGTGCTTGTAGGCGCAGTGCTCGCTCCACAGGAGGGAGTACATGGCGAGCTCCACGTGGTTGGGAGGCCCGCCCTGCTTGGCGCAGATCAGCTCGTACTCGCTCTCGCTGAGGCCGAGGGCCAGGGCGTCCTGGAGGGCGGGGAGGTGCGCCGGAGGGGCCGTCTCAGGCATGGGAGGCCGCCACCCCCTCCACGGCCATCGCCATCGAAGCGAACACGCACAGGCCGTCGGCCGAGCCGCCGATCAGCTCCTCCACGGCGTGCTCGGGGTGGGGCATCAGCCCCATGACGTTGCCGGCGGCGTTGCTGACCCCGGCGATGTCCCCCAGCGACCCGTTGAAGTTGTGGCCGGGGGCATACCGCAGCACGACCTGACCGGCCTGCTCCATCTCCGCGAGGGTCTCCTCGTCGGCGTAGTAGCGGCCCCAGGAGTGCTTGGCCGGGATGCTCAGGCGCCGGCCGGGGGGACAGGCGCAGGTGAAGGACGTGTCCGGGCGGACCACCTCGAGCTCGACCTGGCGGAAGGTGAAGCGCAGATTGACGTTTGGCAGCAGGGCTCCGGGCAGCAGATGGGCCTCGCAGAGCACCTGAAAGCCGTTGCAGATCCCGAGCACCAGGCCCCCCTCGGCGGCGAAGGAGATGACCGACTCCATGGCCGGGGAGAAGCGGGCGATGGCTCCCGCCCGCAGGTAGTCCCCGTAGGAGAACCCGCCCGGGACGATGATCGCGTCGGCTCCCCGCAGGTCGCGGTCTCGATGCCAGATGATCTCTGCGTCCCCGACCCGCCGAGCCGCCTGCAGGGCGTCGACCTCGTCACAGGATCCGGGGAACTGCAGGACGCCGAACTTCAACGTCTCTCGGCCGGGCGGGCGGGAGTCTCGAGAAGTCTGAACCTCGTAGTCCTCCACGAGGGGATTGGCCAGCAGCTTCTCGCACATCGGCTGCAGCTGGGAGGCATCGGCGACCTCGAGCTCCACCATCCGCCCCACGTGGACCTCCTGCACGCCGCTGAAGCCCAGGGCCGGCAGGGCCCGCTGCACGGCCACACCCTGCGGGTCGAGGATTCCGGCCTTCGGACGGATCAGCACCCGGGCCCTCACCGCACCCCCGTCCGCGCCAGCCAGTCCTGATAGGAGCCGCCGGTGATGCGCTCGTAGGCCTCGATGTAGCGCTGGCGGGTCCCCGCCACCACCTCGTCGGGGATCGGCGGGGCGGGGGGCAGCTTGTCCCAGCCGCTGGAGGACGCCCAGTCGCGCACGTACTGCTTGTCGAAGCTCGGCTGGCCGCGACCGGGCTCGTATCCGTCGGCGGGCCAGTACCGGGAGGAGTCGGGGGTGAGGACCTCATCGCCCACCACGAGCTGCCCCTCTCCGTCCAGTCCGAACTCGAACTTGGTGTCCGCCAGGATGACCCCCCGGGAGCGGGCGTGCTCGGCGGCGAAGGAGTAGAGCTCGATCGAGATGCGCCGGACCCTGTCCATCAGGTCCTCGTCTTCGACGAGCTGGGCGGCACGCTGGAAGTCGATCGCCTCGTCGTGGCCCTCCTCGGCCTTCGTGCTGGGGGTGAAGATCGGCTCGGGCAGCTGCTCGGACTCCCGCAGCCCCTCCGGCAGTGCGATCCCAGAGACGGCCCCCGTCGCCTGGTAGTCCTTCCAGCCGGACCCGGTGATGTAGCCGCGGACGACGCACTCCACCGGCAGCATCCGCAGGCGGCGCACCACCATCGCCCGGCCGCGGACCGCCTCGGGGATGTCCTCGGTGGCCGAGATGAGGTGGTTTGGGACGATGTGCCCGGTCCGCTCGAACCAGAACACCGAGAGGCCGGTGAGCACGCGGCCCTTGTCGGGGATCGGCGTCGGGTGGACGGCGTCGTAGGTGGAGATGCGGTCGCTGGCCACCATCAGCAGGCGGCCGTCCCCGTCGCCCTCCCCGTCGAGGGCGTACATCTCACGGACCTTCCCGCTGGCGATTAGGGGCAGGTCAGCGAGAGCGGTCACGTGGGGCGATGCTACCAGCGGTGGCGGGCGCCCTCAGGCGATATCGGCCAGCCGGCCGAGGATCTCGTCGGTGTGGCGCAGGAAGGCCGAGTAGTCGAATATCGCCTCGAGGTCGAGCCCGGCCGCCCGCTCGTCGGCGGCCAGCAGCTCGCGCAGGGAAATGCCCTCGTCCCAGGTCCGCTGGGCGAGCTCCTGGACGACCCTGTAGGCCTCGTCTCGGGTGCTCCCCGCCTCGACGAGGGCGAGCAGCACCCGCTGGGAGAAGAGGGCCCCGTGGGTCAGCTCGAGGTTGGCCCGCATCCGCTCCTCGTCGACCCTCATGTCCCTGACGAGGGCGATGGCGCGGTGCTGCATGTAGTCGAGCAGGATCGTGGAGTCGGGCAGGATCACCCTCTCCACGGAGGAGTGGGAGATGTCCCGCTCGTGCCACAGGGCGATGTCCTCCAGGCCCGCCTGCAGGTTCCCCCTCAGCACGCGGGCCAGGCCCACCAACTGCTCGCTCTTGATCGGGTTGCGCTTGTGGGGCATCGCCGAGGATCCCTTCTGGCCCGGCCTGAATGGCTCCTCGATCTCCCGCACCTCCGTGCGCTGCAGGTGGCGGATCTCGGTGGCCAACCGCTCCAGGCCGGCCCCGGCAAGAGCGATGGCGCCCAGCAGCTCGGCGTGGCGGTCCCTGGCGACGACCTGGGTGGAGACGTCCTCCCGTGCCAGCCCGAGCCGGGCCAGCACCCGGGACTCGAACTCCGGGCTCGTCGCCGAGTAGGTGCCGACCGCTCCCGAGATCGCTCCCACCGACGCCTGGTCGAAGGCCCGTCCGAGGCGAAGGAGGTTGCGGTGGGCCTCGAAGGCGAAGCCGGCCAGCTTGATGCCGAAGGTGGTGGGCTCGGCATGGACCCCGTGGGTGCGCCCCACGCACAGCGTCCCGGCGTGCTCCCGCGCGCGCTCGACCAGAACGCTCACGAGCGAGCGGGCGCCGTCGAGGATCACCTCCTCCACCATCCTCAGCTGCAGGGCCAGGGCCGTGTCGAGCACATCCGAGGAGGTCAGCCCGAAGTGGATCCACCTTCCGGCCTCTCCGGCCGAGGCCGCGAGCACGTCCACGAAGGCCGCCATGTCGTGCTCGGTGACGAGCTCGCGCTCCTGCACCGCGGCCACCGAGAAGGTGGCTCCCCTGATCGCCTCGAGCTCGGCATCGGTCGGCCCCTCAGCCCCGAGCAGGCCCGCAAGCTCTTCACAGGCGGCCACCTCGACCCGCCTCCAGGTCTCCATGCGAGCCTCGTCGGTCCACAGGCTGCCGAGGGCGGGGCGGGTGTAGCGGGGGATCACTTCCTGTGATTATCCCGGCCCGCGAGCGGGAGTGACCTCAGGCTCCGAGGATCTCTCAGGCTCCGAGGATCTGGGCCGCGAGGACGGCGGCGTTGCGGGCGTTGTCCAGGCCCACGCAGGCGACCGGCACGCCGGGGGGCATCTGCACGATCGAGAGGATCGCGTCAAGACCTCCCGCGGCCGTCAGGCGCCCCGAGAGGGGAACCCCGATGACCGGCAGGTCGGTGTGGGCGGCGACGGCACCCGGCAGGGCGGCCGAGATGCCCGCCCCGGCGATGATCACCCGCAGCCCCCGCATGCGGGCGTTCTTGGCGTATTCGGCCACCAGATCGGGTTCCCGGTGGGCGGACATCACCCGCACCTCGTGCAGGATCCCCCGCTCGGTGAGCTCGGCCGCGGCCTTCTCCATCTGCTCCATGTCGCTCTTGGAGCCCATCAGGATCCCCACCCGCGGGGCATCCACGTCGATCCCCTCCAGCTGGGACTCGACCTCCTCCTCGACCATCGGATCGGGCACGAGGGAGATCCCGCTCGACCCCGGCTGACGGGGCTCCTGCGCCGAGGGCTGCTCGCCCTCCTTCTCCGGATCCTCGGGTCTCGGTCGGCTCATGGGCGCCAGCATACGCGGATGGGGAGCGGACGGAGCGTCCGCCGACGACCGTTCGTCCAAGGGGTCTAGGCCGCCCCGCCCCCCTACAGCGAGGCGATGAACTCGTCGATCGGGATCGCCGCGAGCGTCTCGTAGCGGCCGGTGCCACGGGACCCGAGCTCGAGCGAGACCCGGGCCATCGTCTCCGCGTCAGGAGCCTCGACCACAGAGATGAAGTCGACGTGTCCGAGCGTGGCCCACTGCGCCTTGACGGTCGCACCGAGCTGCTGGACCTCGTTGTTGACCTCCTTGATGCGCTCCGGGTTGTTCTTGACCGTCTGGACGCCCTCGGGGGTGAGGGTCGAGAGCATGATGTAGGTGGGCATGGGTTTCTCCTGCGATCGGGTTCGAGGCTCCGGGCCCTGGTCGCAGGCAGCCTAACCGAGCCGCTCATGGTCCCACCGGCGCGGTCCATGTCGAACCCCCTTGGGCAGCGGCTCCGCTTCGCCCAACGACAGACGGAGCACATCCGTCCGGCGTATTCGGTTCCGGCCGCTCTCGGCCCTAGGGTTTGGCGGTCATCCAAGCGACCCCGGGGGAAGCCATGCGCAGACGCATCACCTACGCAAACGTCGTCGCCACTCTCGCCCTCGTCTTCGCGATGAGCGGCGGGGCTTTGGCGGCCAAGCACTACCTGATCAACTCGACGAAGCAGATCAACCCGAAGGTCCTCAAAGCCCTCAAAGGCAAGGCGGGGTCGACCGGCGCCACTGGTGGCGCCGGTGCCACCGGCGCCACCGGCGCCACCGGCGCGACGGGACCCAAAGGCGAAACCGGGCCGAGCCACGGCTACAGCGCCGAAGGGGGCTCGTCGGCCGCCGTCAACGTGCCAGCGGGAAGCTACGTCGCGTCCGGCAGCGGGTGGTTCACCAACGCCGGTGCGAAACCGGGCGGCGGCGAATGCGAGCTCGAAGCACCCGGGCTCGCACAGTTCCGCTTTACGACGGTGCCGAACACCGGCGAAGAAGAAAACGTTCGAAAAAATCGTGTACGGAGAGGCGGTGATCTCGAACGACGCGACAGTGGTGCTGAAAGCCCCGGGCACCATCAAAGAGCGTTGCGCGGAAGGCGGGGAAAGCCAGTCGAAAGTCAGCGTGAGCGGGGCGAGCGTCACAGCCACCCTCGTCGGCGGGATCAACTGAGCTCGATCTCCGGTCTGACGTGATCCAGGTCGCGGCCCCCGGGCACGATGCCCGGGGGCCGCGCCTTGATGAGCCCGTCCAGGAACCGAAGGCGCGCGCACGGCAACGCCTTTCGTGCATCGCTTGCCGGCGGGCGACCGCGGGGGTGCGGCCGCGTGGATCGCGGGGCGAGGGGAGGTCCCCTCCTCTCTACGCCGCGGCGGCGGCCTCCGCCCCGACCTTCTCCAGCGCGAGCTGGCCGTCGACCGCGTCGACCCGCACCGCGTCCCCTTCCTTGATGTTCCCTTCCAGCAGGGCCAGGGCCAGCCGGTCGGTGAGCTGCTTCTGGATCACCCGCCGCAGCGGGCGGGCTCCGTAGGTCGGGTCATAGCCCATGTTCCCGAGCAGCTGCTTGGCCTCGTCGGTGAGGGTCAGCTGGACGCCCCGCTCGGCCACCCTGGCGATCACCCTGGCCACCTGCAGGTCGACGATCTCCGAGAGCTGCTCCCGGCTCAGCGATTCGAAGCGGACGATGTCGTCGAGGCGGTTTACGAACTCCGGCTTGAAGTAGTTCAACAGCGCCGTCCTGACCTCGGCATCGGCGGCATCGGCCGGGACGGGGATGTTGGAGGTCATGATCAGGACCGTGTTCTTGAAGTCCACGGTGCGGCCCTGACCGTCGGTGAGGCGCCCGTCGTCCATGACCTGCAGCAGGGTGTTGAAGACGTCCGCGTGGGCCTTCTCGATCTCGTCGAGCAGGACGACCGAGTAGGGACGGCGGCGGACCGCCTCCGTGAGCTGGCCTCCCTCTTCGTATCCGACATATCCGGGAGGCGCTCCCACCAGGCGTGAGACCGAGTGTTTCTCCATGTACTCGGACATGTCGATGCGGATCATCGCCTGCTCGGAGTCGAACATGAACTCGGCCAGGGCCCGTGCCAGCTCGGTCTTGCCCACCCCGGTCGGCCCGAGGAAGAGGAAGCTGCCGATCGGGCGGTCGGGGTCCTGCAGGCCGGCCCGCGACCGCCGCAGGGCGGTGGCCACCGCCTCGATCGCCTCGTCCTGGCCCACGACCCGTTCGTGCAGGCGCTCCTCCATGTGGATGAGCTTCTCCGTCTCCCCCTCCAGGAGGCGGCTCACGGGGATGCCGGTCCAGCGTCCCACCACTTCGGCCACGTCGTCGGCGTCCACCTCCTCCTTGAGGAACACCGGCGCGGCCGGCGCGGCTCCGTCCTCCTGTCCCTCCTGCTCGCCGCCGCCCTCGAGCGCTTCCAGGCGCTTCTCGAGCTCTGGGATCTCCCCGTAGCGCAGCTCGGCCGCCCTCTGCAGGTTCGCCTCACGCTCGGCCCTCTCGGCCTCGGTGCGCGCCTCCTCCAGGCGCTCCTTGAGGTCGGACACCTCCTGGATCGCCTGCTTCTCGGCCTGCCACTGGGCCTTCATCGCCGCCGAGCGCTCCTGCAGCTCGGCCAGCTCCCGCTCGATCGCCTCGCGGCGGGCCGCCGAGGCGGGGTCTGTCTCCTTCTGCAGCGAGGTCAGCTCGATCTCCAGCTGCATCACCCGCCGGTCGACCTCGTCGATCTCCGTCGGCACCGAGTCGATCTCGATGCGCAGCCGCGAGGCGGCCTCGTCGATCAGGTCGATCGCCTTGTCGGGCAGGAAGCGGTCGGCGATGTAGCGGTCCGAGAGGGTGGCGGCGGCGATCAGGGCGCTGTCCTGGATGCGCACCTTGTGGTGGGTCTCATAGCGCTCCTTCAGGCCGCGCAGGATCGCGATCGTGTCGGCGACGGTCGGCTCGCCGACCATCACCGGCTGGAAGCGCCTCTCCAGCGCCGCGTCCTTCTCGATGTGCTTGCGGTACTCGTCGAGGGTCGTGGCCCCGACGCAGCGCAGTTCCCCGCGGGCGAGCATCGGCTTGAGCAGGTTGGCCGCATCGACGGCCCCTTCGGCCGCCCCGGCCCCCACGATCGTGTGGAGCTCGTCAAGGAAGAGGATCACCGCGCCCTGAGCCTCCGAGACCTCTGCGAGGACGGCCTTCAGCCTGTCCTCGAACTCGCCCCTGTACTTGGCTCCCGCGATCAGCGACCCGATGTCCAGCGCGATCACCCGGCGTTCGCGCAGGGACTCGGGGACGTCACCGGAGACGATCCGCTGGGCGAGGCCCTCGACGATCGCCGTCTTGCCCACTCCGGGCTCCCCGATCAGCACGGGGTTGTTCTTCGTGCGCCGGGAGAGCACCTGGATGACCCGCCGGATCTCCTCGTCGCGGCCGATCACGGGGTCGAGCTTGCCCTGCTCGGCCGCCTGCGTGAGGTCCTGGCCGAAGCGCTCCAGAGCCTGGTACTTCTCCTCCGGGTTCTGGTCGGTCACGTGGTGTGAGCCCCGCACCTCGTTCAGCGCCGCCAGCAGGCGCTCCGGCGAGGCACCCGCCGCCGCCAGGATCTGGCCCGCCCGGCCCTTGTCGGCCGCCAGGGCCAGCAGCAGGTGCTCGGTCGAGACGTACTGGTCGCCGAGCTTGCCCAGCTGGCTTCTCGGCCTCGCCCATCACCTTCAGCAGCTCGGAGGCCGGCTGCGCCGGTGCCGGAGACCCCTCGGCGAGAACCGGCAGCTCGCTCAGCGCCTGCTCCACGTTCGCCCGCACGGCCCCAGCCTGGACGCCGAGCTTGGCAAGGACGGGCAGCACCACGCCGCCCGGGACCTCGGCGCTCGGGGCACCCGCCGTCGGCGCCCCCTCCCCTCCGGCCAGCAGGGCGGCCAGCAGGTGCAGGGGGGTGACCTGCGGGTTGCGCCGCTCTTCGGCCAGGCGCCCGGCGTTCGCCACGGCCTCCTGGGACTTGATGGTGAAACGGTCTGGCTGCATCTGTTAGGACCCCTTGGGAAGTTTGCGAAACGGCGATCTGACGTCGGCCGCCCGGACGATCTGCCCGCGATAGGGGACGACCAGCTCCGCGCGGAAGGAACGGCGGACGCGCTCGAGCTCCTCGGCCAGGCGGACCTGGGCCTGCAGGGCCTCCACCTCCATCTGCTCGATGCGCGCGTGCATCTCCTCGATCTCCTGCTCGAGGCGCATGACGCTCTCCACCCCGGCCAGGTTCAGCCCCAGGTCGGCTGTCATCTCCTGGATCCGCCTCAGCTTGTCGACGTCTTCCTGGGAGTACAGGCGCGTCCCCTTGGGCGAGCGCTTGGGCTCGATCAGCCCGCGGGCCTCATACATGCGCAGGGTCTGCGGGTGCATGTTGGCCAGTTGGGCCGCAACCGAGATCATGAAGACGCCCCGGTCGGTCTCGACCTCGACCCGGGTCACCGTCAGCGGGCGCCCCCGCCGCGGGGCCGGACCGACGGGCTGGCCGCTGTTGGCCGCCATCAGCTGTCACCCCCCTTGCTCCCTCCGGCTCACGGGACCCGGACTGATGGGGTCCGGATCCATTCTCGAACAGGCTCTCGCGGGGGTTGCCCCCGAGCGTGCGCTGCAGCTCCTCCACCGCCTTCTCCTGCTCGGGGCTCAGGTTGTCGGGCACGTCGATGACGAAGCGGTAGTGGATGTCTCCTTTTTCCGGAGATCCCGCCCGCCCGGAGCTGCCGAGCTTCGGCGGCCCCTCCCCGCGCAGCCTCTGGACGGTGCCGTGGGCGGTGCCCGGGCGCACCCGCAGGACCTTCGTCCCGTCGAGGGTGGGCACCTGCACCTCGGCGCCCCGCAGGGCCTCGGGGATCGTCAGCGGAACCTCGACCTCGAGGTTGTCCCCCTTGCGCCTGAACACGGGCGAGCTGCCCACGTGGGTGATCAGGTAGAGGTCTCCCGGGGAGCCGCCGTTGCGTCCCGGCTCCCCCTTGCCCGCCAGCCTGATGCGGCTGCCGTCGCGGACCCCCGCGGGGATGTTCACCCGCAGGCGCTTGACCGTGTTCACCGCACCGGTCCCCTGACACGTCGGGCAGGGGTCCTCTATGACCGTCCCGGCCCCTCCGCAGCGGGAGCAGGGCTGGGAGATGGAGAACATCCCCTGCCCCTGGGTCTCGATCCCGCGGCCCTCACAGCGCGGGCACACCGAGGGGGTGGTCCCCGGCTTGGCGCCGGTGCCGCGGCAGCTGGGGCAGGTCGCGTGCATGGGCACCTGCAGGGGCACCTGGGCCCCGGTCACCGCCTGGTCGAAGGAGATCGAGACCTGGGCCTCGAGGTCGGGGCCTCTTTCGGGGCGGGGCTTGGTGCGCACCCGCCGGCCGCTGGCGGAACCGCCGAAGAGGTTGGAGAGGATGTCCCCCATCGAGGACCCCTCGAAGTCGAAGTTGCCGAAGCCGCCGAAGCCGCCGCCCGGGCCGGCCCCGGTGGCGAAGGGGCCGCTGCCGCTGTCGTACTGCTTGCGCTTCTCGGGGTCTCCCACCACGTCATAGGCCTGGGAGATCTCCTTGAAGCGGGCCTCCGCCTGCTTGTCGTCGGGGTTGCGGTCGGGGTGGTACTGGCGAGCGAGCTTGCGGTAGGCCTTCTTGACCTCGTCGGCGCTCGCCTTCTTGTCGACCCCGAGCGTCTTGTAGTAGTCGGGACGCGTTGCCATCTGTCGGACCCCCCGCCTAGGCGGCGACCACCACGCGGGCGGGTCTGATCACGACGTCTCCGAGCCGGTATCCGGCCTGGTAGACCTCCACCACCGTTCCGCTCTCGGCGGCCCCGTCGGGCTGGGGCGCCGTCGCCATCGCCTCGTGAACCGAGGGGTCGAAGCACTCACCGACCGGTGAGAAGGACTCGATCCCGACGCGTGCCAGGGCGGCGCTCAACTCGGAGCGCACGAGGCGCACGCCCTCCAGGAGCGGGTCGTCCTTGTCGGCCGCCTCCAGGGCGCGGTCGAGGTTGTCCAGGGCCGGAAGCAGCTCCTTGGCCAGCGTCGCCACGCCGCGCTCCTGCGCAGCGGCGGCCTCGCGGGCCACCCGCTTGCGGTAGTTCTCGAAGTCGGCCTGGGTGCGCTGGGCGAGGGCCAGGTACTCGTCGCGCTGGGCGGCCACTCCCACCAGCTCGTCGAGGTCGCCCTCGACCTCGGCCGCATCGTCGGGCCGGGGGGGCTCATCCGCGGGGACGCCCTCCCCCGGCGCGGCGGCGCCGGGGGAGGTGCCCCGGCCGTCCTCGGGGACGGCCTCGGCCTGCTCCTGGAGGGTCTGCTCGCGGTCGCTCATCGCCCGCTAGGCCTTCGGCTCTTCGACGACCTCGGCATCCACGACGTCCTCCTCCTCGGAGGGGGCGCCGCCGTCCGCCGGGGCCCCGTTGCCGGATGCCGCCGCCTGCTCCTGGGCGCGCTGGTACATCGCCTCGGAGACCGCGTGGAACGCCGTCTGCAGGGCCTCGGACTTGGCGTTGATGGCCGCGGGGTCCTCGGACTCGAGCACCTCGCGAACCTCCTTGATCGCCTCCTCGATGCGCGACTTGGAGTCCGCGTCGACCTGGTCGCCGAGGTCAGCCAGCTGGCGCTCGGCCTGGTAGGCGGCGTTCTCCGCGTTGTTGCGGGCCTCCGCCAGCTCCCGTGCGCGGCGGTCCTCCTCCGCGTGGGACTCGGCGTCGGAGACCATGTTCTTGATTTCCTCGTCGGAGAGCCCGGAGCCGGCCTTGATCTCGATCTTCTGCTCCTTGCCGGTGCCGAGGTCCTTGGCCGACACGTTGAGGATGCCGTTGGCGTCGATGTCGAATGCGACCTCGACCTGCGGGATGCCCCGCGGCGCCGGCGGGATGCCGGTGAGCTGGAACTTCCCGAGCGACTTGTTGTACTGCGCCATCTCCCGCTCGCCCTGGAGGACGTGGATCTCCACCGAGGGCTGGTTGTCCTCGGCGGTCGAGAAGACCTCCCCCTTGCGGGTCGGGATCGTGGTGTTGCGCTCGATCAGCTTCGTCATCACCCCGCCCTTGGTCTCGATGCCGAGGGTCAGCGGCGTGACATCCAGCAGCAGGACGTCCTTGACGTCTCCCGCCAGGACCCCGGCCTGGATCGCCGCCCCTACGGCCACGACCTCGTCCGGGTTGACTCCCCGGTGGGGCTCCTTGCCGGTCAGCTCCTTGACCTTCTCCTGCACGGCGGGCATGCGGGTCATGCCGCCGACGAGCACCACGTGGTCGATCTCCTTGACGCCCTTGGCTTTGGCGTCGTCGAGGGCCTGGCGCACCGGCGCCACGACCCGGTCGAGCAGATCGGCCGTGAGCTCGGACAGCTTGGCCCGGGTGAGCCTGGTGTCGAGGTGCTTGGGCCCGGAGGAGTCGGCGGTGATGAAGGGCAGGTTGATCTGCGTCTCCTGGGTGGTCGAGAGCTCGATCTTGGCCTTCTCCGCCGCCTCGTAGAGGCGCTGCAGGGCCATCGGGTCCTGGGACAGGTCGATGCCCTGGGACTTCTTGAACTCCGACACCAGCCAGTCGACGATCGCCTTGTCGAAGTTGTCACCGCCGAGGTGGTTGTCGCCGGCGGTGGACTTGACCTCGAAGACGCCGTCGCCGATCTCCAGCACGGACACGTCGAAGGTGCCTCCGCCGAGGTCGAACACGAGGATCGTCTGGTCGGACTCCTTGTCCAGCCCGTAGGCGAGCGAGGCCGCCGTGGGCTCGTTGATGATGCGCTTGACGTCCAGGCCGGCGATCCTGCCGGCGTCCTTGGTGGCCTGACGCTGGTCGTCGTTGAAGTAGGCGGGGACGGTGATGACGGCGGAGTCGACCGCTTCGCCCAGGTACGCTTCCGCGTCCGCCTTGAGCTTCTGCAGGATCATCGCGGAGATCTCCGGCGGGGAGTGCTGCTCGCCGGCCGCTTCCACGCGGGCGTCACCGTTCGGTCCGGCGACGACCTTGTAGGGGACGATCGACTCCTCCTCCCGCACCTCGGCCTCCTTGCGGCCCATGAAGCGCTTGATGGAGAAGATCGTGTTCTGGGGGTTGGTGACGGCCTGGCGCTTGGCCACGGTCCCGACGAGGCGCTCGCCGGAGCTCGTGAAGGCCACGACCGACGGGGTCGTGCGGCCGCCCTCGGAGTTCTCGATGACGGTCGGCTCGCCGCCCTCGAGCACCGCCATGCACGAGTTCGTCGTGCCCAGGTCGATGCCTATGGTCTTGGCCATGTCTAATGCTCCTTGGAAGATGCTTTACAAATCTGAGTCAGAGTGTGGCAGATTTCCTAACTCACTTCAACCAGCCGCGGTTTTCCCGCAGAGGCGGCGCCTGCGGTCGCGCTCCAGGCCCATGAGCGGTACCGTCTCTGCATGGACACGCTCGACGCGCTCCCCGTGAAGCCCCGGCTGCGCGGCGTCTCCCACTCCTACGCCTTCTTCGTCTCCCTCGCCTGCGGCGTCGCCCTGATCCTCGCCGCATCGGACGGCCGCGCCCGCCTGGCGGCCGTGATCTACGCCTTCGCCGTCTCGGCCCTGCTGGGGACGAGCGCCCTCTACCACCGCGTCACCTGGCGGCCGCAGGCCCGACGCTGGATGAGACGGCTGGACCACTCGATGATCTTCGTCCTGATCGCCGGCACCTACACGCCGGTGGCCCTGCTCGCCCTGAAGGGGTCCCTGGCGAGCACGATCCTGATCGTGGTCTGGGCCGGGGCGATCGGCGGCATCATCTTCAAGCTCGTCTGGATCGATGCCCCGAAGTGGTTCCTGGCCGCCGTCTACGTCGCCTTCGGCCTCGTCTCGGCGGCCATCTTCGGGGAGCTGCCCGCGGCGATCGGCTGGCTGGGCGTGGCGGGCCTGGCCACGGGCGGGCTGCTCTACACGATCGGCGCGGTCGTCTACGCGAGCGGCCGGCCCAACCCGGCTCCGCGGGTCTTCGGCTACCACGAGGTCTTCCACGCCCTCGTCATCGCCGCGGCGGCCCTGCACTACGCCGTGATCGCCTTCGCCGTCCTGCCGCGCGGCTAGCTCAGGCGAACATGCCCCGGCTGGGGCACATCCGCGCCAGCGCACAGCGACCGCAGGCGGGGCGCCGGGCATGGCAGGTCCGCCTGCCATGGCGCAGCAGGTTCACGTGCAGCTCCAGCTCCTGGCCCGGTGGGGTCAGAGCGAGCATCTCGTCGTGGAGCTCCTGGAAGGGCGCTCCGGCCCGCAGCAGGTGAAGGCGCCCGCCCACCCGCGAGACGTGGGTGTCCACCGGCACCTCACGCAGGCCATAGGCGAACAGCAGCACGCAGGCCGCCGTCTTGCGCCCGACCCCCGGCAGCGAGACCAGGTAGTCCCTTCCCTGATCGATCGGCGCGCGCTCCAGCCAGTCCAGGGAGAGCTCGCGGGGCGGATCGCGCGGGTCCTGCGAGATCGCCTCGAGGATCGCCTGGATGCGCACCGACTTGACCTTCGAGATGCCGCCCGGGCGTATCGCCTCCTCCACCTCTGACACGGGGGCGTCGCGGACCTCCTCCCAGGAGGGCAGGCGTTCGCGCAGCCTCAGGTAGGCCACGTCCCGGTTGCGGTCGTTGGTCGACTGGGAGAGCACGGTGAGGATCAGCTCGGCGATGGGATGCCGGTGGGGGGCCATGAGGGGGATCCCGTACACCGCCCGCAGCCGTTCGCGGATCCGCACCACGCGCGCCCGCTCGGGGGCCGCCACGCGGACGCGGGGCGGGGCGGGGCCGAGGTGGAGGGGCTCACGCCCCCACCGTATCCGCCGGCCGGCGGCCGGGTGCGGGCCTATATCCTCGGCCGGTGCCCGAGGTGAGCGACCACAGCGGCGAGATCGACATCCCGTCCGGGGCACAGGGCGGGCTGCCGGTCTTCTGGCGCAGCGCCCCCGTGGCCGACGGCGCCCCGGTCCCCCTCTACCTGCACGGGGTGCCCACGAACTCCGACGACTGGATCGAGTTCCTCAGGCGGACCGGCGGCCTGGCGCCCGACCTGCCCGGCTTCGGGCGCTCGGGCAAGCCCGGCTCGCTGGCCTACACGATCGACGAGTACGACCGCTTCATCGAGCGCTTCCTGGCGGAGAGGGAGGTGGAGCGGGTGAGCCTCGTCGTCCACGACTGGGGCGCCGTCGGCCTGGCCTTCGCCCAGCGCCTGCCCGAGCGCGTGGATCGGCTGGTGATCATCAACGCCGTGCCGTTCCTGCCGGGATACCGCTGGCACCGCACCGCCCGCATCTGGCGCACCCCGCTGCTGGGGGAGCTCGCGATGGGAACCACCACCCGCCCCGTGCTGAGCCTGATCTCGCGGGAGTCCAACGCCACGCCCGGACCGATGCCGCGAGAGTGGCAGGACAGCGTGCTCGCCCATTTCGACCAGGGCACCCAGCGGGCGATCCTGCGCCTGTACCGGAGCTCCCCCTCCGAGGTGCTCGCCGAGGCCGGCCGGAATCTGTCCGGGCTGCAGATGCCCGCCCTCGTCGCCTGGGGGATGAAGGACCCGTACATCCCCGCCCGCTTCGCAGGGATGTTCGCCGAGACACTGCCGCAGGCGCAGCTGCTCGAGCTGCCCGACGCCGGGCACTGGCCCTGGCTCGACCGGCCCGACCTGATCGACCGGGTGGCTGACTTCCTCGCGCCCGGGTGAGAGCGCTCGCCCGCCGGCCACCCGCCTGGGCGATCACGGCGGGGCTCGCAGTCGTCTACCTGATCGCGGCCCCGCCGAGCCCGGACCTGGCGGCGGCCAGCTACCGCAGCGACCTGTTCTCGCGGGCCGGGTTCACGCTGTGGGACAACTCCTGGTACGGCGGCCATCACCTCCCCGCCTACTCCGTGCTCGCCCCCGCCCTCGGCGACTGGCTGGGACCGCAGCTGCTCGCCGCCCTCTCGATGACGATCGCCGTCGCCCTCTTCACGGCGCTCCTCGCCGGACGCCTGGGCGAGCGGACCGTGCGCATCGCCTCGCTGTGGCTGGCGATCGGCGCCTCCGTGGCCCTGCTCTCCAGCCGCGTCCCCTTCGACCTCGGCCTGGCCCTCGGCCTCGGTGCGCTGCTGCTGGCCCAACGGGGACGGCCGGTGGGGGCCGGCCTGCTCACCGTGCTCTGCTCCCTGGCCAGCCCGGTGGCCGGGGCATTCCTCGCCCTCGCCTACGTGACCTGGGCGATCGTCGGCAACCAGCGCGGCCGGCATGCCGCCCTCGCCGTCCTGGCCCTCGTCCCGATCGCCCTGCTCAGCGTCGCCTTCCCCGAAGGGGGCACCCAGCCCTTCGTGGCCTCGGCCTTCTACCCGGCCCTCGCCGGCGTCCTGCTCATCGCCCTGGCCACCCCGCCCGAGCAGCGGCTGCTGCGCATCGGAGCACTGCTGTACGCCGCCGCCCTGACGGCCTCATTTCTGCTGCCGACGGCCGTGGGGGGGAACGTGGACCGGCTCGGCGCCCTGATGGCGGGCCCGATCGCCGCCTGTGCCCTGATGGGCGGCTCGCTGCGCGACCGCCGCACCCAGCTGCTCGTGCTGATCGCCCCGGCCCTCCTCTACTGGCAGGTCAACGCCCCCCTCGCGGACTTCGCCGCGGCCGTCTCGGACCCCGCCGTCGACGCCTCCTTCTATCGCCCCCTGCTGGGCGAGCTGAGCGGCCTCGGGATCGGGTACGCGGGGCGGCCGGCGCGGATCGAGGTGGTGCCGGGCGTCACCCATTGGGAGGCCCGTTGGGTGGCCCCCCACGTGATGCTCGCCAGGGGCTGGGAGCGCCAGCTCGACCGCCACCGCAATCCGCTCTTCTACGAATCCGCCGACCGCCTGACGCCCTCCCGCTACCACCGCTGGCTCGTGGCGCAGGGGGTCTCCTACGTGGCTCTCTCCGACGGCCCGCTCGACTACTCCGCCAAGGCGGAGGCGCGCCTGTTGCGCGCGGGGACGCCCTACCTGAGCGAGGTCTGGCACTCCGCCCACTGGCGGCTGTTCGCGGTCCTCGAAGCCCCCCCGCTCGCCCAGCCGCCGGGACGCCTGCTCAGCGCCGGCACGGACGACTTCACCCTGCGGGCCCCGCGAGCGGGGGCATACACGGTGCTCCTGCACTTCACCCCCTACTGGGCTCTGAGCTCCGGGACCGGCTGTGTTTCCCGCGCCCCGGGCGACTGGACCGAGGTGCGCACCCGGCGTGGCGGAGACGTCCGCGTCGTCATCCGCTTCTCGCTCTCGCGCGTCCTCTCGCGCGGCGCCCGCTGCAACTGAGCATCGTCTAGGCTTCACATCGATGGTCGCCCGCGCTCGTCTCATGCAGGCGCGCCTGCTGCCGCACGGATGGCTGGATGCTCTGCGGCAGGTGTCGCTCTTCGCAGCCGCCTACTTGGCCTACCGGGTGGTCAGGGGCATCGCCGAGGGAGACGCCAACGCGGCCTTCGCACACGCCCGCGACCTGATCTCGCTCGAGCGCACCATGCACCTGTTCGTCGAGCCCTCGGTCCAGGCCTGGGCGTCGGGCAGCCACGTGGTGATGGTCGTCGCGAGCTGGCTGTACGTCAACGCCCAGACCTCGGTGACGATCGGCGCCCTGCTTTACCTCTACCTGCGCCACAACCGCAGCTTCTACTTCGTGCGCAACATGTTCATGATCGCGATGGGGATCGCCCTGATCGGCTACATCGTCTTCCCGACCGCCCCGCCGCGGTTCATGCCCGAGTGGGGCTTCATCGACAGCGTCTCGGACTTCACCCACGTCCACGTCTCACACGCCAGCGCCTCGATGAACGCCCTCTTCAACCCCTACGCCGCGGTGCCCTCCATGCATGTCGCATTCGCGCTGATGATCGGCTGGCCGCTGGCCCGCCTCAGCCGCCGCAGCGTCGTGCGCATCGCCTGGATCCTGTACCCGTTCCTGATGACCTTCGTCATCGTCGTCACCGCCAACCACTTCATCGTCGACGCCCTGCTCGGAGCCCTCACCGCCGGCGCCTCCGCCTACGGGGCGATCTGGCTAGCCCGCGCGCGGCCGAGCGTGTGGCGATTCTCCGCCGTCTCCCCGGCCCCCCTGCGGGCGAGCGGGTAGCGGCCGCACGGATGCCACCCAGGCAGCGCGCACCATCCCGCCGTCCGCGCCGGGCACCACTGCGTCCCGGGCGGCGCCGGGTGCGGGCACCGATCGGTTACGGCGAACGGCGAGCCATCGTCCGCAACCGCCTGATCGAGTCGCGGCTGACCCCCAACGCGATCTCCGTCACCGGCCTGGCTCTGAACCTCGTCGCCGCCGTGCTCGTGTGGGAGCGCCTGTTCTTCCTCGGCGGCGTCGCCTTCATCGTCGGCTCGATCATGGACACCCTCGACGGGCGCTACTCGCGAATGTCCGGGAAGGGAACTCCCTTCGGTGCCTTCCTGGACTCCACCCTCGACCGCATCGAGGAGGGGATCGTGCTCGCCGCCGTCGCCGGCTACTTCGCCCTGACCGGCAACCAGGCCGCGGCAGCGGGGGTCGTGGTGGCGGTGCTGGCCTCCCTGATGGTCAGCTACACCCGGGCACGCGCCGAGGCCCTGGGCGTGGAATGCAAGGTCGGGATCGCCACGCGCCCGGTCAGGGTGGTGATCCTCTCGATCGGCCTGATCTTCGCCCAGGGGGCCTCCCTCGGCGACTTCCAGCTGCTCGAGCCCGCCGTGTACGTGCTCGCCGCCCTCAGCGTCATCACCGTCGGTCAGCGCATCTGGCACGTGCGCGGTCAGCTGTCTGTGTGACCTTCACGCCCCTGCGGAGTAGTCTCTCAAGGCGGTTCGGTGCCCCATCCGGCCGTCCCACCTGAGAAGCAGGGACGCCCCCGAGGCTCCCTTCGACCGGGCCACGCGCCCTCGCAAAGGACATCTCACCCGTGATCAAGGAGCATTCCAGTGGCCGCGCCGAGAGCAACGGCGCCGCCTCCAGCAACGGCGCCGGGCGCTACCAGTCGGAGAAGGTCCGCGTCGCCATCGTCGGCGTGGGCAACTGCGCCTCGGCCTTCGTGCAGGGCATCCACTACTACAAGGATGCCGACCCCGCCCAGCGCGTCCCGGGCCTGATGCACGTGGACCTCGGCGGCTACCACGTGCGCGACATCGAATTCACCGCCGCCTTCGACATCGACGCGAGCAAGGTCGGCAAGGACCTCGGCGAGGCGATCTGGGCGGGCCAGAACAACACGATCAAGTTCGCCAAGGGCAAGCGCGCGGTTCCCAAGAAGCTGGGCGTCCCCGTCTACCGCGGCATGACCCACGACGGCCTCGGCAAGTACCTCAAAGAGAAGATCACCAAGGCCCCGGGGGAGACCGCCGACATCGTCAAGATCCTCAAGGACACGCACACCGACGTCGTCGTCTCCTATCTGCCCGTGGGCTCCGAGCAGGCGACCAAGTGGTATGTGGAGCAGGTGCTCGAGGCGGGCTGCGGGTTCGTCAACTGCATCCCCGTCTTCATCGCCCGCGAGGACTACTGGGACCGGCGCTTCAAAAAGGCCGGTCTGCCGATCGTCGGGGACGACATCAAGTCCCAGGTGGGAGCCACGATCGTGCACCGCACCCTCGCCCGCCTGTTCGCCGAGCGCGGCGTGGAGATCGAGCGCACCTCCCAGCTCAACGTCGGCGGCAACATGGACTTCTACAACATGCTCGAGCGCGAGCGCCTGGAGTCCAAGAAGATCTCCAAGACCAACGCCGTCACCTCGATCATGGATCACGAGCTGCCCGCCAGCGACATCCATGTCGGGCCTTCGGACTACGTCCCGTGGCTGACCGACCGCAAGTGGGCGCACATCCGCGTCGAGGGCCAGGCCTTCGGCGACGTGCCCTTGAACGTGGAGCTCAAGCTCGAGGTGTGGGACTCGCCCAACTCGGCGGGCATCGTGATCGACGCGGTGCGCTGCTGCAAGCTCGCCCTCAACCACGGCATCGGGGGCCAGCTCGACGGCCCCTCCTCCTACCTGATGAAGTCCCCCCACAACCAGCGCCCCGACGAGGAGGCCCGCCGGGACACGGAGAAGTTCATCTCCACGTACGCCGGTCGGCCGGGGACCAAGCCCGCAGGCGCCCGCAGGCGAGCGTCGAGGGCGAAGGGCGGCTCCCGCGCGAAATCGGCGCGGGCGGCGCGAGCCCGACCCGCCGGCTGAGCGGGCGGTGGGCAAGGGGGCATAATCAGCCGACAGATGCCCCCCACGTTCTCCATCGCCCACGTGTCCCCGTATCCGTGGGAGGCTGAGGAGAACGAGGTCAACGCCCACGTCGGTCGCATCGCAACGGAGCTGTCGAGGCGCGGGCACAGGGTGCTCGTGCTCGCCCCCTCCCGCTCGCAGGACCGCATCCGCGCCTCGCGCCGGGCGCTGCGGGCCGCCCGCAGCGATCCCCAGAGCCTGCTCGAGGGGACCGACACGGGCACCCCCGGGCTGATCGCCGTGGGCGAGGTCCTCGACGTCGGGGTGGGCCGGCGCCGGCCGCCGGTGCTCCCGATCGACGTCGCCCGCACGGTCGAGGAACTGCTCGGCATGGTCGAGCTGGACTTCGTCCACGTGCACGAGCCCTTCGCCCCCAGCACCTCCAACGCCGCCCTGCGTCATTCCCGCGCCCTGAACGTCGGCTCCTTCCACTCCTCGGCCGAGCGGCTGCTCTCCACCCTCGTTGCCCGCCGCTTCGTGGAGAGCTTCTTCGGGCGCCTCGACGCCCGCACCGCCAGCCTCGCCGCCACGGCCGATCTGATGAGCCGCCACTTCCCGGGCGACTACGAGCTCGTGCCCGACGGCGACGGCGCCGCCGAGCGGCTGGAGGGCATCTACCGGGACCTGGCCGCCCGCCGCCACCCTCGGGACGGCGACCCGGACCTGGGCCGCGTGCTGGCCTCCCGGGAGCTGATCGACGTGGACCTGCACATGCACACCGACCACTCCCACGACTGCGCCACCCCCGTGGAGGTGCTGCTCGCCACCGCCCGGGAGCAGGGGCTGGGGGCGATCGCCGTCACCGACCACAACGAGATCTCCGGCGCCCTGCAGGCGCGCGAGCAGGCCGAGGCGGCCGGTGTGAAGGTGATCGTCGGAGAGGAGGTCAAGACCGCCGGCCAGGGCGAGGTGATCGGGCTGTTCATCGAGGAGAAGATCCCGCGCGGGCTCACCATGCGCGAGACGATCGCCGAGATCCGCCGCCAGGGCGGCCTGGTCTACGTCCCGCACCCCTTCGACCGTATGCACTCGGTGCCCGACTACGAGAACCTGCTCGACGTGCTCGACGAGGTCGACGCCATCGAGGTGTTCAACCCGCGCGTCGCGATCGGGGCCTTCAACGACGAGGCGGCCAGGTTCGCCGCCAAGTACCACGTCCTCGCCGCGGCCGGGTCGGACTCCCACGTCCCGCAGGGCCTCGGCTCGGTGCGGGTGCGGATGCGCGACTTCGACGGCCCCGCCGAGTTCCTGCAGTCGCTGCGGGAGGCGGAGATCCTGACCCGGCCCTCCTCCCTGATCTACGTGCAGGCGCTGAAGTTCCTGCAGACCCGCGCCACGCCCCCCTCGGCCCAGCGGGCCAGGAAGGCGCGGCGCCTTAGACGCCTGAGGCGAGCCCACGGAAGCGGCAGCCGGGGGTAGGCAGCCGCAAGGACTGATGCACCGTCAAGGACAAGACGACGCACCGTCAAATCCCTCGGGGTCGATGCCGATCACCGACGACGAGATCCGAGAGAAGTACCTCGAGCGCGCCATCCGGGAGCTGAACACCCTCACTCGCGAGCTGCAGGCCTGCCCGCATTGCCCCCGCGGCAACCTGATGCCGGTCCTCGGCTCGGGTCACCCCCAGGCGGACATCATGCTTCTCAAGCACTCCCCCCTGCCGTCGGAGATCGAGGAGGGAGTCGCCTTCTACGGACGCGCCGGCAGCGCGATCATGAAGTCGCTGAAGCGCCTGTCGATCGACCCCCTCGCGGTCTACGGCACCCTCTGCGTCAAGTGCCCCCTCAGTGACTCCTCCCTGGCCGACCCGGCCTGCGTGGCGCGGGTGATCGAGGAGATCGCCATCGTGGCGCCGAAGATCGTGGTGGTGATGGGCGAGCCCGCCCTCGCCTGCCTGAACGAGATGGACATTCCCCTCGCGCGACCGCTGGAGCCGGTCCTCGGAGAGATCCAGCAGCTGACCCCGACGATCGACGCCCTCTACGTGCCCGACATCGACGACTCCCTCGACGAGCAGGACGCCAAGAGGGAGTTCTGGGCCGCCTTTCGCAAGCTCGGCGACTGGTACGTCGCCCAGCCTCCCTACTGACTAGCCGTCCATGGTGAGCACGATCTTGCCGAGCTTGCCCCCGGCGGCGAACCGCTCGTAGGCCGCGGCGGCCTGCTCGAGCGGAAAGGCCTCGGCGACCGGCACGGTCAGCCGGCCGTCCTCGAACAGGGGCAGGACCTCGTGCTCCAGGCGCCGGGCCGCCAGGGCCTTCTCCTCGAGCGGCCGGGCCCGCAGGGTCGAGCCGTGGATGCGCGCCCGCTTGCCCATCAGGGCGAGCAGGTTCAGCTCCCCCTTGGCCCCCGCGGAGACCCCGATCACGGCGATGCGCCCGCCGGTGGCCAGCGCCTGCATGTTCTCGGCGAGGTTGGGTGCCCCGACGAGCTCGAGGATCACGTCGTAGGGGCCGCTCTCGGAGAAGCCATCGGGGGCGATCGCCCGGGCGCCCAGCCCGGCGACCTGCTCGCGCAGACCCTCGTTGCGCACGGTCGCGGTGGCCCGCGCCCCCACCGCCCGGGCGAGCTGGATCGCGGCCGTGCCCACCCCTCCCGCACCCCCGTGGACGAGCAGGTGCTCCCCGCTGCGCAGCTCGGCCTGCGTGAAGAGGGCGTCGTGGGCGGTCGTGAACACCTCAGGCAGCCCCCCGGCGGCCTCCCATCCGAGCCCCTTGGGCACGGGCATCAGCTGACGCTCGTTGACGACCGCCAGCTCGGCCTGGCCCCCGCCGCCGACGATCGCCATCACCCGGTCGCCGAGGGAGAAGCGCTCGGCCCCCGCTCCCAGCCCCGCAACCTCGCCGGCGAGCTCGAGGCCGGGGATGTCCGGCGGCGAGCCCGGCGGCGCCGGGTACAGGCCGCGCCGCTGCATCATGTCGGCCCCGTTCAGGCCCGCCCCCCGCACCCGCACGAGCACCTCTCCGGTGCCGGGCTCGGGGTCGGGGTGCTCCTCGATCACGATCTCGTTGTCGCGGATCGTCGCGGCGCGCATGACCGTGAACCCTACCCGCGGGTCCTAGCTTCGCTCCAGCAGGGCCACGCACTCGATGTGGTGGGTCTGCGGGAACATGTCGACTGGGCGCACGCGCCGCAGCACCCAGCCCGCCTGCACCAGTTCGGCGGCGTTGGGGGCGAGGGTGGTCGGGTTGCAGGAGACGTAGACGATCCGCTTGGGAGAGGCGTCGATCATGCGGTGGACCACCTTCTTGGACAGGCCCGCCCGGGGAGGGTCGACCACGATCAGGTCGGGGCGCCCGGCCCGCTCGACGAGCTCGGGCAGGGCCAGTCGCGTGTCGCCGGCGAAGAAGTGCACGCTGGTTATGCCGTTGCGCCGCGCTCCCTCGATGGCGTCGGCGACGGCCCGCTCGACGAGCTCGATCCCCCACAGCTCTCCGGCCCGGGGGGCGAGGGTCAGGGCGATCGTCCCGATGCCCGAGTAGAGGTCGTAGACGCGCTCCCATCCCTCCAGGGCCGCGTACTCCACGACCACCCCGTAGAGCACCTCCGCCATCTCGGTGTTGGTCTGGAAGAAGGCCTCCGGGGAGATCCGCAGGTCGAGCTCGCCGAGCCGCTCGGGGAGCTGCTCATCGCCCCACACGAGCTCGGTCTCGCCACCCGCCGTGGTCTCGGCGAGGCTGTGCGAGCGCGTCCACAGCACCCCGCTGAGGCTCTCTCCGAGCCCCTCGGCGAGCGCCGCGGCGAGAGAGCCGACCTCCAGGTCGCCCTCCGTGGTCACGATCCGGACCTGCAGCCTTCCGGTGCGCCTGCCCTCGCGGACGACGAGGTTGCGCAGCCGGGGGCGCCCGTCGGCGGCCGGGCCGGTGCGCTCCTCACGCGCGACCCTCTCGCCCACCCCGCCCCGGCGGTCCCACGCCCGCAGCCCCTGCTCGCGGCACCAGCTCAGGGCGATCTCGCGGGCGCGGTTGCCGAGCTCGGAGGCGAGCAGGCAGTCCTCGATCGGGGCGACCCCGTTCCCGCCGGCGGGCACGTGAAACCCGCACACCAGGCCCTCGCCCTCCACCTCGCCGAACGAGTACTCCAGCTTGTTGCGGTAGCGCCACCGTTCGAGGGCACCGACGATCGGCTCGAGCTCGAACCCCTCCAGCCGGCCGATCCTCTCCAGCGCCTCGCGCACCTGGCCGTGCTTGATCTCCAGCTGTCGCTCATAGGGAAGGACCTGCCAGGGCACGCCGGGATGGTCGGCACGGGGCGGGATCCGCTCCGGGCTCGGCTCCAGGACCTCGAGCGTGCGCGCGTGGGCATAGCTGCGCTTGCGCTTGTGCACGACCGCCCGCACGCGATCTCCGGGGACGGCTCCGGCGACGAACACGACGTAGCCCCCGTCGCCGAGACGGGCGACGCCCTCGCCGCCGAAGGCCAGCGATTCGATCTGCAGCTCGAGCTCGTCCCCCCGCTGCGGACGGGACCCTCCGTCCGGGGCACCGCTCACGTCCCTGCCACCAGCATCTCCAGCAGGGCCTTCTGGGCGTGGCGACGGTTCTCGGCCTGGTCCCATATGCGCTGGCGGGTGCCGTAGAGCACCTCCGGCGTGATCTCCTCGCCGGGGTGCGCCGGCAGGTCGTGCATCGCGAAGGCCCCGGGGGCGGCGAGGTCCAGCAGCGAGTCGTCCACGCGGTAGTCCGCCAGCGCGGCCCGCCGCTGGGAGGCGGTGTCCTCGTCGCCCATGCTCACCCACACGTCCGTGTAGACGGCGCAGGCCCCCCGCACGGCCTCCGCCGGATCGGCGTGCAGGGTCAGGTTCCCGGCGGCCTGCGCCGGCAGCTCCAGATCGCCCTCGAGGGAGTAGCCCTCCGGCGATGCCACGGCGACGTCCATCCCCGCCAGGGTGCCGAGGATGGCCAGCGAGCGGGCGACGTTGTTGCCGTCGCCGACGTAGGCCAGCCGCAGTCCCTGCAGCGACCCGTGGGCCTCCCGCAGGGTCAGCAGGTCGGCCAGCGCCTGGCAGGGGTGGTGGCGGGCGCTGAGCATGTTCACGATCGGGACCGAGCTGTGGGCGGCCAGCTCCTGCAACGTCTCGTCGGGGCCCGTGCGCAGGCCGACGGCGGCGAGGTGCCGGGAGAGCACCAGCGCGGTGTCGCGGACCGCCTCCCCGCGCGAGAGCTGCAGCTCGTCCGAGCGCAGGACGACAGCATGCCCTCCCAGCTCGTGTATGCCGACCTCGAAGGAGACCCGCGTGCGGGTGGAGGGCCTCTCGAAGATGAGCCCGATGCTGGCGCCGGCGAGCGCATGCGAGGACAGCGGGGCGCGCTTGAGCTCCAGGGCGCGGTCGAGCAGCGCCTGCAGCTCGGGGGCGCTCAGCTCGGCACCGGTGAGGAGGTGGCGTGGGGTCATCGAAGCGGCCAGTCTAGGCCCTCCCAGCCGGCGTCCGGCGACGGGCGGGGATGCGGTGCGACCTCTGCACCGCGTGCGAGATGCGAAGATCGCCTCGAATGAGGGCATCGCGGCGCAGGCACCGGCGGACGTGAGCAGGCTCGCCTCTGGCGTGCTCTGGAGCGTCGCCGCCCTCGCCGCGGCCGGCTGCGGCTCCTCCGGCTCGAGCGGCTCCTCGGCCACGAAGACGACCGCGACGACGCCTCGCGCGAGCGGCGGCTTCAGGGTCAACACGATCCCGCGGTTCGCGGCGCCGAGCGCCTCCTCCCCGGTCCGCAGCGGCCTCGTCGAAGTCGCCTACCGCAACATCGCGATAAGCCCCGACACGCTGCGGGTGAAGGTCGGCGCCACGATCAGGTGGCGCAACTACGACTCGTTCGAACACAACGTCACCAGCCGCGGGGGCCCCCAGCGGTTCGCCTCCGCCAACCTCCGCGAAGGGGCCACCTTCCAGATCCGGGTCACGAGGCCCGGGCTGATCCACTACCTGTGCACGATCCACCCCGCGTCGATGAACGGGTCGATCGAAGTCCTCAGGTGAGCCTCGTGGCCGTCGGGCCGAGATCCGGCATCCCCTCGCCGGTCGTCGAGGCCCTGGCGTAGCGGCGCCTGGGTATCCGCCCGGCGCCGTATGCGAGCCTGCCGGCCTGGACCGCGGCGCGCATGGCGCGCGCCATCCGCACGGGGTCCTGCGCCCGGGAGATGGCGGAGGCGACGAGCACGGCGTCACAGCCGAGCTCCATCGCCAGAGTCACATCGGAGGCGGTTCCCACCCCGGCGTCGAGCACGACGGGGACCTGCACGGCCTCGCGGATCAGGGCGATGTTGTACGGGTTGAGGATGCCCATGCCGCTGCCGATCGGCGCCCCGAGCGGCATCACCGCCGCGCACCCCACGTCGGCCAGCCGGCGGGCGAGCACGGGGTCGTCGGTCGTGTAGGGCAGCACGGTGAAGCCGTCGTCCACGAGCTCCTCGGCCGCCCGCAGCAGCTCGGGGGCGTCGGGCAGCAGCGTGTCCTCGTCGCCGATCACCTCGAGCTTGATGAGGTCGGTGGCGAAGGCCTCCCGCGCGAGCTGGGCGGTCATCACGGCGTCACGGGCGGTGTGGCAGCCGGCGGTGTTGGGAAGCAGCTGGACCCCGGCCTGGGCCAGCACGTCCACGAGGGAGCCGCGGGCGCCGGCCGTCACCCGCCGCAGGGCGACCGTGACGAGCTCGCTCCCGCTCGCCGTGATCGCCTCGGACAGTAGCTCCAGGGAGGCGAAGCCCCCGGTCCCCAGCAGCAGGCGCGAGCGAAGCTCACGGCCGCCGATGCGCAGGAGCCCCTCGGCGGGAGCATCCACGGACGCCGCACTCGTCGGATCGGTCACCGCCACATCATCCTCCCTGCATCGCCGTCAGCACCTCCACGCGGGCGTCCTCCCCGAGCTCGTAGGAGGGCCAGGCCGCTCGCGGCACCACCTCTCCGTCGACGGCCACCGCGATCCCGCCGGCCTGGGGCTCGACCTCCAGGTGGGCGAGGGCGGACAGGATCGTCTCTCCCGCCCGCAGCTCGCAGCTCTCCCCGTTGATCAGGATCACGGCTAAGCCCCCACGGCGGGTTCGTCCCTTTCAAAGCGCGCCGGGGCGCAGGCCGCGAGGAGATCCTCGGCGGGGCTCTCCCCCGCGAGCAGGTCGGCCACGAGCTCAGCGGTCAGCGGCGCGAGCAGGATGCCGTTGCGGTGGTGCCCGGTCGCCCAGATCAGACCGTCGAGGGCTCCCCTGCCGATCACGGGGGCGTTGTCGGGCGTGCCCGGGCGCAGGCCCACGGAGAGCTCCTCGATCTCAAGCTCGGCCACCCCCGGCACGAGCTCGTGGGCGTCGCGCAGCAGCTCGTACACGCCGCCCGCGGTCGCCTGCAGCTCATAGCCGCGCTCCTCCACGGTCGCCCCGAGCACATACCGGCCGTCCCCCCGCGGGACGAGGTAGCCCCCCTCGAAGCGCACCACGCGCGTGAGCAGGCCCGGCCCGGCCGGATCGCGCAGCCTGAGGATCTGGCCCTTGACGGGCCGGACCGGCACGCGGGCCTCCTTGGGGAGGCCGGCGATCCCCTCGGTCCACGGCCCCGCGGCCAGCACCACCGTGCCGGCGGACACCTCCTCGCCGCCCGCCAGGCGCACGGCGGCGACGGCACCGGAGGAGACCTCGAGGCCCTCCACGACGGTCTCCTCCCGCAGTCGCACCCCCGTGCGCAGGCAGGCGGTGCGCAGGGCGGCGACGGCCTCGCGGGGGTCGACCGCGTGATCGTCGGGCACCTCCAGGGCGAGCCGCACGGTGGGGGCGAGGGCGGGCTCGCGCTCCCTGGCCTCGCTCGGTCGCAGCCGCCGCACGGGCAGGCCCAGGGAGCGGCGGAAGTCCAGCTGGCGCTCGAGCTCCTCCGCCTCGTCCTCGTCGCGGGCGAGCAGCAGCGTGCCCGTCTCCAGCAGCTTCACCGGCGCGGCGGCCTCACGGGCGAGCTCGGCGGCGAAGGAGGGCCACATCTCGGCCGAGCGCAGCCCCAGCGCCAGCACCCGCCGCCCGGCCTCCCCGAACTCGACCTCGGCGACCGGGGCGAGCATCCCGGCCGCCACCCGCGAGGTCCCCTCGCCGGCCCGCCCCCGCTCGATCACCGTCACCGACAGGCCGCGGCCTCGCGCTCGCCAGGCGACCGCGAGGCCGATGATCCCGGCGCCCACCACGAGCACGTCCGACCGCTGGTTCTCGGGCATGCGTTTGATGCTAGCCAGCCGCCGGCGGGGGCGATGCTGCGGGCCTGCGAGACTTGGGCCCATGTCACCCGAGGAGTCCAGAGGCGAGCGCACCGCCGCCCTGCGGGCCGCCCGCCTGTACCTGGTCTGCGGATCCCCGCTGCCCAGCGAGCGGCTTGCCGATCTGCTGCGCGGGGCCGTCGCGGGCGGGGTCGGTGTGGTCCAGCTGCGCGAGAAGGAGATGCCCGACGACGAGCTCGCGGCGGTAGCCAACGCGACCAGGGCCCTGTGCGAGCGCCTCGGAGCGCTGCTGATCGTCAACGACCGCCCGGCCGTGGCCTTCGACTGCAGGGCCGACGGCGTGCACGTGGGCCAGGACGACATGCCGGTGGCCGACGTTCGCGAGATCGTCGGCGAGGAGATGTTGATCGGACTCTCGACCCATGCGCCGGAGGAGATCGATGCGGTGGATCCGCAGCTCGTCGACTACATAGGGGTCGGCCCCGTCCACGCCACCCCGACCAAGCCCGGGCGCCCGGCGGTCGGAACGGAGCTCGTCCGCTATGCGGCGGCTCACGCCCCGGTGCCCTTCTTCGCGATCGGGGGCCTGAACGAGGACAACGTCGGGGAGGTGATCGAGGCCGGGGCCGAGCGCGTCTGCGTCCTGCGCGCGATCACCCGGGCCGAGGACCCGGAGGGGGCCGCCCGGAGCCTGCTCGAGCGGATGGATGCCCCGTTGACGGGGAGGAGCCACCCGTGAGCACCGGGCGCCGGGAGGCCGAGCTGCGGGCGCGCGCGGCGATGCGCCCGCTCGGCCCGGACGAGCGTCCGAGGGCGCTCCTGGTCGCGGTGGCGGTCTGCGCGGTCCTGGCAGTCGGCGTGGTCGTGGGCGCCCTCACGGTCCACGACCTCTCCCGGCACGGAGGCTCCCTGCCCGGCGGGCTGTTCCTCGGCGCCGTCCTGGCCGCGCTGGCCGCCGGCATGTACCGCCGGCGCTACTGGGCGGTGCTCGGCTTCGAGGGCCTTCTGGCCGCCCAGCTGCTCCTCACCTCCCTGGCCCTGGTGGTGGCCTCGACCCTGGCCGCGGCGGCCGTCTGCCTGGTGAGCATCTGCCTCGGCGGCTGGCTGTTCTGGAAGCTCGTGCGCGTCATGGGGCGCATCCAGGCGGGCGAGGCGGAGCGCTCCTAGGGCCACGGACTCATCAGGGGCGCTTCGATAGGCTCACGCCCCATGGCCGCCAGCTCCTACGACGTCATCGTCATCGGCTCCGGTCCGGGCGGCTACGTGGCCGCCATCAGGGCCGCCCAGCTCGGCATGAAGACCGCCGTGGTGGAGCGGGACAAGGTGGGCGGGCGGTGCCTGAACTACGCCTGCATCCCCGCCAAGGCGGTGCTCCGCTCGGCCGACCTGCTCTCGGAGGTCCGCGAGGCCGACCAGTTCGGGCTGAAGGTCGGCGCCGTCGAGGTCGACTACCCGGCGGTTCAGGCCCGTCGCGAGAAGGTCGTCTCGACGCTCACCTCGGGCGTCGGAGGCCTGCTCAAGAAGAACGGCATCGACCTGATCGAGGGCGACGCGGCGCTGACGGCCGACGGGGACGTGCGGGTGGGCGAGCAGGTGCTCTCGGGGGGCAGCGTGATCCTTGCCACCGGCTCCATCCCCCGTCCGATCCCCGGAGTTCCATTCGGAGGGGGCGTCATCGGGACCGAGGAGGCGTGGGCGCTCCCCGAGCTGCCCGCCCGCCTGGCGGTGGTCGGAGCCGGTGCGTCCGGGGCCGAGATCGCCTCTGGCTTCGCGCGGCTCGGCAGCGAGGTGATGCTGATCGAGGTGCTCGAGCGGCTGCTCCCCACCGAGGACGCCGACATCTCCCGCCTTGTCGAGCGCGGGCTCAAGCGGCAGGGCATCGACGTGCGCATCGGAGCCTCGATCGCCGATGTGAAGACCTCGCAGGCCGGCGTCAGCTTCTCGCTCGGGGAGGATGCGGTCGAGGTTGACCGCCTCGTGATCTGCGCGGGTCGCGCCGCCGACGTCGAGGGGCTCGGGCTGGCCGAGGCCGGGGTGGGACTGGACGAGCGTGGGCTGATCCAGGTCGACGGCGCCCTGCGCACCTCCCGCGCCGGGGTGTACGCGATCGGCGATCTGGTGCCCGGACCGGCGCTCGCCCACAAGGCCTCCGACGAGGGCATCATCGCGGCCGAGGACATCGCCGGGCGCCCGACCCATCCGATCGCCTACGTGGATATTCCGCGGGCCACCTTCTGCACACCCAACGTCGGCTCCTTCGGCCTCACCGAGGCCCAGGCCCGCGAGCAGGGCTACGAGGTCGTCGTCGGCAAGGTGCCCTATGGAGCGGTCGGCGGCGGCACCGTATACGGCGACCGCACGGGCCTGGTCAAGATCGTGGGCGAGTCCAGATACGGGGAGCTGCTGGGAGGCCACATCGTCGGCGCGCGGGCCACGGAGCTGATCCAGGAGCTTGTCAACGTGCGCGCCCTGGAGGGCGGCTTCCCCGAGGTCGCGCGGATCATCCACGGCCACCCCACCCTTTCGGAGGCCGTGATGGAGGCCGGGCGGGCCGCGGACGGCTGGCTCATCCACGGCTGAGGGTCGGGGCCGAGGAGGTGTCCTCCCCCGCGGCAGGCTTCTACTTCGATCTGGCCAGCCCGCTGGCCTACCTCGCAGCAGAGCGGGTGCTGCAGGTGCTGCCCGGGCCGGCCGAGTGGCATCCGGTGCTGGCACGGGAGCTGCCGACGGCGCAGACCTTCGGCGCCTTTCGCTGCGCGCAGGAGGAGGAGATCTTCCGCTCGGAGATCTCCCGCAGGGCGCGGGAGCTGGCGCTGCAGCCGCTTCGCTGGCCCCAGCCGTTCCCCTTCGACAGCTCGCTCGCGATGCGGGTGGCGACCTACGCGAAGTCGATCGGGCGCACCGTCCCCTTCGCCCTGGCCGCCTTCCGCCAGGCCTTCGCGGGCGGTCGCTCCCTGGAGGATCCCGACAACGTCGTGATCGCCGCGGCTGCCTGCGAGATGCACCCCGCCGCGGTGCTGCGGGCCGCCGACCTGCGCTCGGTGGCGCAGCAGCTGGCGCAGGCGACCGAGCAGGCGGCCGCGCGCGGGGTCGGCGACGTCCCGGCCGTCCTCGTGGGCGAGCGGGCCTTCCACGGGGAGCGCGCCCTCGAGAGGGCCGCCGCCGCGATGCGCGATGCCCGGGCGGTGGACGCCTCCCGATGAAGGCCAAACACGCCTACCGGCTGATCGTGACCCGCGGGGGCAAGGCACCGGCGCTGCTCGCCCACCACAACCGCGTGGACCACGTCGAGGTGGTCGAGGTCGACAGCGGGGAAGTGGTCCTCTTCTGGGACCGCCCGCCCCACGCCGCCTCCAAGCTCGCCCGCGCCCTGCGCGAGGATCTCGGCCAGCTCGAGGCCGAGGAGTTCATCGCCCGCTGGGGTACCGTGGAGCACTGATGGGATCGCTTCCCCCACCCGATTACCCTGGAGGGCACGAGCAGGCGCGCGAGTGGCTCGCGACGATGACCCTCATCCGTCGCTTCGAGGAACGCGCGGGAGAGATGTACGCGCGGGCGCGGGTCGGAGGCTTCCTGCACCTCTCGATCGGAGAGGAGGCGACGATCGTGGGCAGCGCCCGCGCCCTGCGGGAGACCGACTACCTGATCTCGACCTACCGCTCCCACGGTCACGCCCTCGTCAGGGGCACTCCCCCCGGCGCCGTGATGGCCGAGCTGTTCGGCCGGGTCGACGGATGCTGTCACGGGCGGGGCGGCTCGATGCACATGTTCGATCTCGAGCGCCGCTTCATGGGGGGCTACGGGATCGTCGGCGGCAACCTGCCGATCGCCGCCGGGATCGCCCTCTCCAGCGACTATCGCGAGAGCGACGAGGTGACGCTCTGCACGTTCGGCGACGGCGCCTCCAACCAGGGGACCTTCGGGGAGACCCTGAACCTCGCGGCCCTGTGGAGGCTGCCGGTCGTCTTCATGGTCACCAACAACCAGTTCGGGATGGGGACATCCCTGCAACGCCACTCGGCGGTCACCGACCTCCAGCGCAAGGGCGAGAGCCTGGGGGTGCCGGGCATGCGCTGCGACGGGATGGACGTGCTCGACACCCACGAGGTGCTGAGCGAGGCGGTTCGCCGCGTGCGCGAGGAGCGCTGCCCCCTGCTCGTCGAGGCGGTCACCTACCGCTTCCGCGGGCACTCGATGGCGGACCCAGAGCAGTACCGCAGCAAGGAGGAGGTGGCGCGCTGGCGCGAGCGCGACCCGATCCCCTCCTTCGGGCGCCTGCTGGTGGAGCAGGGGGTCATCGACGAGGCCGGGCTGCAGCGGATCGACGACGAGGCCGTGGCGGCCGTGGACGCCGCCGTGGAGTTCGCCGAGGCCTCTCCCTTCCCCGCCCCGGAGTCCCTCTACGACGACATCTACGTGCTCGAGGGCCGCTCGCCGGGCTGGTACTCGGTGGAGACGACCGAAGACAGGGCCAGCGGCTCGGCGCAGGACACCGACGGCGGCGTGGCCACGAACGACGAGATCCCCCAGCAGCTCACGAGCGCCATGGCCGCCGCCGAGGACGGCCAGGAGCACCCCGGAGAGGCTTCGCGATGAGCCAGATGCGCTACCGCGAGGCCCTCGGGGCCGCCCTGCGGGAGGAGCTCAGCCGCGACGAGCGGGTCGTGCTGATGGGCGAGGACATCGGCGTCTTCGGGGGCGCCTTCAAGGTCACCGAGGGCCTGCTCGAGGAGTTCGGCGAGCGGCGCGTGCGGGACACCCCCATCTCCGAGAACACGATCGTCGGCATGGGGGTCGGGGCCGCGATGACCGGGCTGCGCCCCGTGGTCGAGCTGATGACGATCAACTTCGCCCTGCTGGCCTTCGATCAGATCGTCAACCACGCCGCCCACATCCACTACATGTTCGGCGGCCAGGCCAGGGTGCCGATGGTCGTGCGGATGCCCCAGGGGGCGGGCCACCAGCTCGGGCCCACCCACTCCCACTCCTTCGAGGCGCTGTTCCTGCACGTCCCGGGCCTGCTCGTGGCCACGCCCGCCACCGCGGCCGACGCGAAGGGGCTGCTCAAGTCCGCCATCCGCGACGACAACCCCGTCATCTTCATCGAGCACGAGTCCCTCTACGGCGTCCGCGGGGAGGTGCCCGACGACGAGGACCATCTCGTGCGGTTCGGCACGGCGAGGGTCGCGAGGGAGGGCAACGACGTGACGATCGTCGGGATCTCGCGCATGGCCATAACGGCCGAGCGGGCGGCGGCGACCCTCTCTTCCGAGCACGGGGTGGAGGCCGAGGTGATCGACCCCCGCACCCTGCGCCCGCTCGACCTCGACACGATCCTCGCCTCCGTGCGAAGGACCAATCGCTGCGTGATCGTCGAGGAGGGCTGGCCCCACGGGGGCGTCGGCGCGAACCTCGCCGCCCTCGTCGGCGAACAGGCATTCGACGACCTCGACGCACCGGTGCAGAGGGTCACCGGGGCGGACACCCCGATGCCCTACTCCAAGCCCCTGGAGGACATCGCCTACCCGCACGAGGCTCAGGTGGTCGCGGCCGCCCTCGCGAGCCTGCCCGTGCCCTCCAGGGTGCGCGGCCAGCCGGGAGGCTCCTGATGGCCGACATCGTGATGCCCCGCCTCTCGGACACGATGGAGGAGGGGACGATCCTGCGCTGGCTCAAGGGGGACGGCGATGAGGTCGCCCGCGGAGAGGAGCTCGTCGAGATCGAGACCGACAAGGCGACGATGATCTACGAGTCCGACCAGGCGGGCACCCTGAAGCTGCTCGCCGTCGAGGGTCAGACCCTGGCCGTCGGCGAGCGCATCGCGCAGGTGGGCGCCGGCGAGCCCGAGCCCCTCGCCGATGGACGCCCTGATACCTCTGGGGCGCCGGCCCCGCCCGCGCCGGCCCCGCCCGCCGGCGTGCCGGAGGCGCCTGCACCCGCGCCGGCCGAGGCCCCGGCCGGAGAGCGCCAGAAGGCATCGCCGCTGGCCCGGCGCATCGCTCGGGAAAGCGGGATCGAGCTGAGCGAACTCACGGGCAGCGGGCCGGGGGGACGGATCGTCAAGGCGGACGTGCTCGCCGCCGCGCCCGGCGCGCCCGCAGCCCCGGCGGCGCCCGCCGCGGCGAGCGTCGAGGGCGTTGCGACGGCCAAGGGACAGACGACGACCGTGGAGCTGACGCGAACGCAGCAGACGATCGCGCGCAGGATGGCCGAGTCGAAGGCCACCATCCCCGACTTCAGCCTTCAGATCGAGGTGGACATGGAGGATTGCGTGACCCTGCGCGGGGAGCTCAAGCGCCTGGCTCCCCACCCTGAAGGGCACGAGCAGGCCGGCGAGGACACCCCGACCTACAACGACATGGTCGTCAAGGCGAGCGCCCTGGCGCTCCGCGAGCACCCGCGCGCCAACGGCAGCTACCGGGACGGGCGCCTCCAGCTTCACTCCCGGGTCAACGTCGGCGTGGCGGTGGCCGCCGAAGAGGCCCTGGTCGTCCCGACCGTGTTCGACGCCGACGAGAAGTCCCTGGGCGAGATCGCCCGCGAGACGCGGGCCCTGGCCGAGAGGGTCAGGGCGGCCACGATCACCCCGCCCGAGCTCGGCGGCGGCACCTTCACGGTGTCCAACCTGGGCATGTACGGGATCAGAAGCTTCACGGCGATCATCAACCCGCCGCAGGCCGCGATCCTGTCGGTGGGGGCCCTCGAGCAGCGCCCGGTCATGCGCGACGGGTCGATCACGGCGCGCCACACGATGACCCTGACCCTGGCCTGCGACCACCGCATCCTCTACGGGGCCGACGCCGCCCTGTTCCTGGCTCGCGTACGAGAGCTGCTGCAGACCCCGGCCGCGCTGACCCTGTGAGGGCGCCGCCACCAGCCCGCCCGTCGCTAGGCTGAGGTGAGCCAATCGTGAGCCGGACGCCGCAGCGAGCAAGCCTCGGACCCGAGATCTGGGTGTGTCACCTGGGTCTCGTCCCCTATCGCCGCGGCCTGCAGATCCAGCAGGAGATCCGGGCGCGGCGGCAGGACGGCGAGCTGCCCGACACGCTGCTGCTGCTCGAGCATCCGCCGGTCTACACGCGCGGGCGCCGGGCCGCCGACGAGGAGATGCCGCTCGGCGGCGCCTTCTACAGGGAGAGGGGGCTGGAGGTGTTCGCCACCGATCGCGGCGGTCGCATCACCTACCACGGCCCCGGGCAGCTGGTGGGATACCCGATCATGGCCCTCGCCGACATCGGGGTCTACCTGCGCACGATGGAGCAGGCGATCGTGGAGGCTCTCGCCGGAGCGGGCGTGAGCGCGCGGGCGCGCCCGCAGGACGGCCCCGACTACACGGGGGTGTGGGTGCAGGACCGCAAGATCGCCTCGATCGGGGTGCACGTCTCCCGGGGCATCGCCACGCACGGCTTCGCCGTCAACGTGGACGACGACCTCGAGCCCTTCTCGTGGGTCGTCGCCTGCGGCCTGCCGGACGTGAGGATGACCTCGCTGAGCCTCGAGACCGAGGGCGCCGGCGAGGGCATCGCCTGCTTCCGCCGCCGCATGGCGGACTGCTTCTGCCGCGCCCACGACCGCCGCCAGCGGCTGGTCTGGCCCTCGCGGCTGGGCATCGAGGCACCCGTCGCCCCCGCCCCGCAGGCGGTGCCCGCGTGAGCGCCACCAGGTCCAGGGCCAACCCGGGAGGGATGGACGTCCTCAGCGTGCTCGGGCCGGAGGTCCGGCCGCTGCGGGAGCGCAAGCCTCCGTGGTTCAAGGTGCCCCCGCCGGGCGGGGAGCGCTACCGCGAGCTGACCGACCTGATCAGAGAGGAGAACCTGCACACGGTCTGCCAGGAGGCGGCCTGCCCCAACGTGGGCGAGTGCTGGGAGCGCGGCACGGCCACGTTCATGATCCTCGGGGACACGTGCACCCGCAGGTGCGGCTTCTGCAACGTCAAGACCGGCAAGCCGACCTGGAACGACCCGCTCGAGCCGGCCCGCGTGGCCCGCTCGATCGCGCGCATGGGACTTCGCCACGCGGTCATCACCTCGGTCGACCGGGACGATCTGCCCGACAAGGGGGCATCGGCCTTCGTCGGGGTGATACGCCAGGTGCGCCGGCAGGCGCCCGGCTGCCAGGTGGAGGTACTGACACCCGACTTCCAGGGCCAGGAGATGCCGCTCGCGAAGGTGGTCGCGGAGCGACCCGACGTCTTCAACCACAACGTCGAGGTCGTGCCGAGGCTCTATCCCCTCGCCCGCCGCGGCTCGGAGTTCGCCCGCTCGTGCCGTGTGCTGCGCCTGGCGGCAGAGCTCGGGGCGGGGGAGGTCGTGACGAAGTCCGGCTTGATGGTGGGGCTCGGAGAGACCCACGAGGAGATGGTGGAGGCCTTCGCCGCGCTGCGGGAGAGCGGCGTAAGGGTGCTCACGGTCGGGCAGTACCTGCGCCCCTCCGAGCGCCATCTGCCCGTCGTCCGCTACTGGCACCCGGACGAGTTCGCGGCGCTGGAGCGCGCCGCCTACGACCTCGGCTTCGACCACGTCGCCGCCGGGCCGCTCGTGCGGTCCTCCTACCACGCCGATCAGCACGTGCCGCAACCGCTGGCCGGCGCGGGCCCACTGGCCGCCCGCAGCTAGGGGTCTTAGGCTCTGAGCCGCCCTCGCCGGGGGAGGGCCCGCCCCGATGCTGTTCCCGATCAAAGACAACATCCCGCTCTCGCGGGTCCCGATCGTCACGATCCTCCTGGTCGCGATCAACGTCATCGCGTATCTGCTCGAGATCCGTCACGGAGGGAGCTTTTTCGGCGGACCCACCGACAGCACGTCCGTGCGCTACGGAGCGATCCCCTACGAGCTGACCCACCTCGGCAGCCACTGCGAACTCATCTCCCAGCCCACGCTCGAAGGGGTCGCCCACACCGTGGCATGCACGGGACAGCCGGGCGTGCGCGGCACCCCCGCCCCCCAGCCCGCCACGTGGGAGACGGCCTTCACCTCGATGTTCCTGCACGGCAGCTTCCTGCACATCCTCGGGAACATGGTCTTCCTGGCGATCTTCGGGCCCAACGTCGAGGACGCCGTCGGCCGTCTGCGCTTCCTGGCCTTCTACCTGCTCGGCGGACTGATCGCCCTCGGCGCGCAGGTGCTGGTCGATCCGAGCTCGACCGGTCCCACGCTGGGCGCCTCCGGGGCGATCGCCGCCGTGCTCGGCGGATACATCCTGCTCTATCCCCGGGCGCGCATCCTGACCCTCGTGTTCATCATCTTCTTCGTGACCATCATCGAGCTGCCCGCGTATGCCCTGCTCGGCTTCTGGTTCTTCGAGCAGATCCTGTTCGGCGTGGCCGGCACGGCGAACCCGCTCGGAGGCGGGGGAGGGGTCGCCTACTTCGCCCACGTCGGCGGCTTTCTGTTCGGGCTGGCCCTGATCCGAGCGTTCCTGGTGGGCCGCCCGTCGCCCTCGCCACCCGCGGTGTACTAGGGGTCCATCATGCGCGCGCCCGCAATCCCGGCATGACCCGCGTGCTCGTCCTCGGCGTGGCCCTCATCTTCATCGCGGGCTTCGCCTTCCTGACCGTCGTGGCCGTCGCCGAACACGGCTTCACGCTCGCGAGCCTGATCTCCGCGTTCATCCTGCTGCTGTTGGGGGTGGGCATCGTCGGCGCATTGCGCAATCCTCCGGGCTGAGTGAGCATTCCCCCCTACACGACCCCCAAAGAGGCGCCCGCCAGGAGGAGCAGGCGGTGGCGATGGATCGCGCTCGCGATCGTCGCGCTTGGGGCGGTCGCCGCAGGCGCCGCCGCGCTCGCCCTCGAAGGCGCCTCCAACGGGCATCGCGCCAGCGCTCAGGCCTCCCGGGCCCCGGCCTCCCGGGCCGCGATCTCCCCGGCCCCGGCGGTGTCCGCCGCCGGGCTCCCCCTCGGCAAGCCGGCCCTGACCCTCGCCGGCGCCGGCTCGCCGGACCGGGACCCGGTACGGCTGCAGTTCCATCATCCCCCGCGGGCCGGGCTCCTCTTCAACCTCTCCACCGGGCGGGTGCTCTGGCAGCGCAACGCGCTCAAGCGCCTGCCCATCGCGAGCCTCACGAAGATGATGACCGCCCTGGTGACCGTTCGCTCGGCGCCGTCCGGGGCACCGGTGCTCGTCACCCAGCCAGGCGGTGGACTCCGACGGCTCGAAGGTGGGGGTGCTGCCCGTGGGCAGGCACGTGAGGCTGGAGAGCCTGCTCTACGGACTGCTGCTGCCCTCGGGCAACGACGCCGCCATCGCCCTCGCCCAGCACGTGGCGGGGAGCGTGCGGGCCTTCGTGGGGCGCATGAACGAGCGGGCCGCGGCGCTGGGGATGGGGTGCACCCGCTTCTCCTCCCCGTCGGGCTACTACGACCAGGGCAACTACTCCTGCGCGGCCGATCTGGCGCTGCTCGCCCATGTCGACCTCGACCAGCCGAGGATCGCGAGGGTCGCCCACACCTACTCGGCGATCCTGCCCTTCCCGATCAAGGGGGGCAAGCTCTACCTCTACAACAACAACCCGATGCTCGTCTACGGCTACCCGGGCACCACCGGACTCAAGACCGGCTACACCGAAGCAGCGGGGCGATGCCTGGTGGCGACCGCCGAGCGCGACGGCGTCCGGCTCGGCGTCGTGCTGCTGCACTCCTCCGAACCGGCGATCCAGGCGCGCAAGCTGCTCGATCGCGCCTTCAGGCACGTCTACCACCTGCCGCCGGTGCCCGAGCCGCCGATGCCGAAGGGCGCCTGAGAGGCCGGTCCCCGTCCCGGTGTCCCGTGGCCAGGGGCGCTGGCGCTACGCGACGGCGCGCGGTGGGGTACCGTTCGCCTACAGGGATTGACTGGCCAGTCAGCCAAAGGAGAAGCCGTGGATCTCGACGACACACCCGATCAGGCGGCCTACCGCGCCCAGGTGCGCGGATGGCTCGAAGAGCACAAGTCCGAAGCCCCCATCCTCCAGGGTCCCGGGGCGATCGAGGACGAGGATCAGATCATCGCCGCCCGCCGTGCCTGGCAGGGCAAGCTCGCCGAGGGAGGGCTCGCAGGCGTGACCTGGCCCAAGGAATACGGGGGGCAGGGACTCGGCCCGATCGACCAGGTGATCTGCAACCAGGAGATCGCCCGGGCGAAGGTGCCGGGGATCCTCGACGCGATCGGCGTCGGCATGCTCGGGCCCACGATCATCGCCCACGGCGAGGAGGACCAGAAGTCCCGCTACCTGGGGCCGATGCTCCACGGCGACGAGGTCTGGTGCCAGCTGTTCTCCGAGCCCGCCGCCGGGTCCGACCTGGCCGCGGTGCAGACCCGCGCCCGCCAGCAGGACGACGGAAGCTGGCGTCTGACCGGCCAGAAGGTGTGGACAACGAACGCCCAGTTCGCCTCCTACGGCCTGCTCCTGGCCCGCACCGACGCGGACGTCCCCAAGCACAAGGGTCTGACGATGTTCATCCTTCCGATGGACGCCGAGGGGGTCACCGTGCGCGGCCTGCGCCAGATCTCCGGCGAGGCCGAGTTCAACGAGGTCTTCCTCGACGACGTCGCACTCGAGCCGGGGGCCGTCGTCGGCGGCGCCGGCAACGGCTGGGGGACGGCTCTGACGACGCTCATGTTCGAGCGCGTGACGATCGGCCTCGGCAGCGAGGGCATGGGCTACAACTCGACCCGCTTCGCCGGGGCGATCGCCCGGCGACGAGCACGCCCGGCGCGATCCCGAGGTGCGTCACCGTCTGGGCGAGATCGCGAGCGAGCTGCTCGCGATCAGGTTCACGGGCTACAGGACCCTGACGGCGCTCCAGCGCGGCCAGATCCCCGGCCCGGAGGCCGGGCTGGCCAAGGTGACCATCGTCAAAGGCGCCATCGGGGCCGGCGATCTGATCGCCGACGTCCTCGGGCCGGACGCCCTCAGCCAGGACAGCGAGTGGGCCTACATGATCTCGTTCCTGCCCGGGCTGAAGTCGGCCGGGGGCACCGAAGAGATCCTGCGAAACACGATCGGCGAGCGCGTCCTCGGGCTGCCCCCGGAGCCCCGGCTCGACAAGGGCATCCCGTTCTCGGAGCTGCGCTCCAAGGAAGGGGCGGCGGCATGAACCTCGCACTCTCTGACGAGCAGGTGTTCCTGCGCGAGGCGGCCCGCGGGGCGCTCTCGCGCTTCAAGACGCTGGAGGCCGCCCGCGCGGCCCTGGACGGCGACGCGCAGGCGCTCCCGGACCTGTGGCCGACCGCCCGGGAAGCCGGCTGGCCCGGCCTGCTGATCGGCGAGGAGCACGGCGGCGCCGGGCTCGACGCCTTCGACGCGATGCTGGTTCTCGGCGAGTGCGGAAGGGTCATCGCGGGAATCCCGCTGCTCGGCCACCTGCCCGCCACGGCCATCCTCGACGCGGCCGGCTCGGGCGCCCCGATGCTGGAGGAGCTCGCCACCGGGGAGCGGCGCGCGGCCTACCTGCCGGTCAGCCCTCCCGACGACCTGGGGCAGGGCTGGACCGCCGACTCGGCCGGCGGTCTGGAGCGCCCGTCCGCTCCGACGGCCGTCGCCGCTGAGGGCGGCGCCCGAGTGAGCGGCAGGCTCGCCTTCGTGCCCGACGCACCCGGGGCCGACCTGCTCGTGGGGGTCGCCCTGATGGACGGTCGGCCCGTCGGCGTGGCCATCGAGGCCGGCGCCGAGGGCGTCACGGTGGAGGCGGTCACCCGCTACGACGCCACCCGCTCGATGGGGCACGTGACACTGCAGGATGCGCCCGCCACGGTGCTGGACGTGCCCGAGGAGACGCTGGCGGCGGCCTGGCACCTGGCCCAGGCGCTGATCGCGGCGGAGTCGCTGGGCAGCGTGGAGACCGCGCTGGACACCTCCGTCGCCTACGCCAAGGAGCGCTTCACCTTCGGGCGTGCGATCGGCTCCTACCAGGCGGTCAAGCACTCCCTCACCGAGGTCCTGCGCCAGCTCGAGAACGGCAGGTCGCTGCTCTACTACGCCGGCTGGGCCCGCGGGGGCGCACCGGGCGAGTTCCCATTGGCGGCCAGCGCCGCGCGTTCGGTCGCCGGGCGGGCCCTGGACGACGCCGCCCGCACGATGATCTCCGTGCACGGCGGGATCGGGGCCACGTGGGAGCACGACGCGCCGCTGTACTTCCGCCGCGCGCAGCTGTCGCGCCGGCTGCTCGGCGGGACCGGCCGGGCCACCGACCGGGTGGCCGGCGAGCTGGTCTCCCAGGCCGACGCGGCCTGAGCTAATGCCTGCTTGCGTGCGCCCGGGTGATCCGGGCGCGCGCGGAGGCGGCCTGCACCGGGGCGCCGTAGGCCGCGTGCACGGCGCCGACCATCGCCGGGTCGACCCCGCAGTTGATGCAGAAGCCGTGCTGGGACCAGCCGATCGCCCGGGCGAGGACCTCGTCGGCGTAGAGGATTCCGGTGGAATCGTGGCCGTAGTAGTCGTAGGCCGCGGCCCATGCGGAGCCGTCGAGGGCGTATCCGGCGCCGTCGGCCGAGAGCAGGTGGGCGGCGGCCATGATCGCGTCGAAGTCGTCGTAGATCGAGGGATGGCTCGCGGTCATGTGGTCGTAGGCGGCCGGGCGCCTGCCGTAGGCGAAGGAGTCGCTCACGAGGCTCCACGTGCTGACGGGGCGGTTGGTGACGTTGAACTGCATCGGGCCGCCGCAGCAGTGGGCGAAGTTCAGTCCTCGATAGGTGCCGGGGGCCGTGGAGAAGGCCGACTCCTGCACGTGGATCGAGGCGAGCAGCAGCCAGCTCACCCCGAAGGTGCGCTGGGCGGTGGCGTAGATGGGGTAGAAGCCCTCCATCCAGCGGCGGGGTATGTGCACCCGGGTCCCGTCGATGGGGCGCAAGGCGGGGCGCAACGCCGGGTTCACGATCGCCGCCGGGGCGGACAGCGAGGAGATCGCGCTGGCGGCGGCGGCACGGCCCGCAACCGGCGTCGCGGCCCGGACCGGGAGCGCCGGGGGCGAGGCCACGGACGTTCGTCCGACCAGGCCGAGAAGGACCGCGAGCAGCACCGCCAGGCCGACCGCGCCGACCGCGCCGGCGACCAGCCAGGAGCGTCTTTCGGAGGCAGGAGCCGGGAGGTTGTCCGCGACAAGGGTCGATGTGCCGGACGGGAGGACGTCCATGGTCGCTACACGGTAGCCGGGGAGCGCGACACACGGCCTGCTATCGGGTTAGGGCCATCGTGACCGCAATCACCCCCAGAAGGCTCGCCCTGGCGGCGGCGGCCACGCTCGCCCTGGCGGTTGCCCCCGCCGGAGCCGCCGCGGGCCCGACCGCCCTCACGAGCGCCCAGCAGCGCTACCTGGGCCTGGCCGAAGCGGGTGTGGCGCAGGCCAAGAGGCGCTGGCGGGATGCCCGCCGCGGCTGGTATGACGCGCGCCTTCACGACCGCGACCGCTACCCCCTGGCCACGATCTGGGACATCGTGCCCCTGTTCCAGTCCCTGGACGCGATCGCCATCGCCTCCCCCACCTACGCCCATCGCCGGGCGGTCGAAGCCTTCGCGGCCGGCGCCGAGCGCTACCTGAACAGGGGCCTGCGGCCGGTGCCCGGATACTCGCCCTACCCGGGGGACAGGGAACCTGCAACACAGACCTGGTTCGACGACAACGGCTGGTGGGGGCTGGGGTTCGTCAACGCCTTCCACGCCACCGGCCATCGCCGCTACCTGCGCGACGCCCAGCGCGCGCTGAGCTACATCGCCGCGGCGGGCTGGGACCGCCAGGGCGGAGGGATCTGGTGGAACACCCACCATCCCTACAAGGCCGGGGAGGCGCTCGCCTCGGCCACGCTTCTGGCGACCCTCCTCTACGAACAGACCGGCTCGTCCTTCGACCTCTCCCAGGCGCTGCGGTTCATGGGCTGGGCCGACACGGCGGGCTTCAGCGCCGCCGACGGGCTCTACGCGGCGAGCAACATCGATCCCACCCCGATCGACTACATCGAGGCGCCCCTGATCTACGCGGAGGCGAAGCTGTGCCGCCTGACCTCCACCGGCGCCGGCTGCGAACGGGCCGAGCGCACCAAGGCCCGGGCGCTGGAACGCTTCGGCTACCTGCTGGACTTCTCGCCCCAGTACGACGCCATCTACCTGCAGTGGATGCTGGCCCTCTACGCCATCGACGGTGATCGCACGCTCTACCAACTCGCCGTCGACAACGCGCGCGACGCCGCGACGCGGGCCGCCTCCGGCGCGGGCCTGTACCCGCTGTCCTGGAACGGCGAGGTGCTCCCGGCCCGCTACGCCGTCCCCGGGATGCTGCAGACGCAGGCGGCCACGACGAGCGTCTTCGCGTGGCTGGCCGTCTACCCGCCGCCGGGCTGACCGGGGCTCACACCCCGAGCTGGCGCCGCACGAGCCCGTCGAAGGCCCGATCGGGGAGCAGGCGCTTGGCGATCAGCATCGCGCGGGCGTCGGCCCCGACCAGGTAGCGGGCTCGCATGCGGCGCGAGGTGAGCGCCCGCTCGATCGTCTGGGCCACGCGGTCGGGGGGCACCCCGCGGCGGGCCGTGTCCTGCAGGACCTTCCCGAGAGCCTCGGGCACGTGCCCGTACTGCTCTTTGAGCTCGGGTGGGATCGAGACCTGCTGGGCCTGTTCACGGCTCTTGTCCCAGATCGGGGTGGCGACGGAGCCGGGCTCGACCAGGGCGACCTGGACGGCGGAGCTGTGGAGCTCGACGCGAAGGGCGTCGGCGAAGGCCTCGATGGCGTGCTTGGAGGCCGCATAGGGGGCGGTGAAGGCCATCGCCACCCGACCCCCGATCGAGGAGATGAAGACGATCCGCCCATGCGAGCGGCGCAGGGCCGGCAGCATCGCCCTCGTGAGGGCGATCTGAGCGAAGACGTTGACGTCGAACTGCCGTCGCAGGTCCTCCGCGTTGATCAGCTCCACAGGACCGCCGATGCCGATGCCGGCGTTGTTCACGAGGGCGTCGAGCCCTCCGCTGCCGACCCGCTCCACGACCGCGGCGATGTGGGACTCGTCGGTCACGTCGAGGGGCACCGGGGTCAGGCGCCCCGCGGGGGCCTCGGCCGCCAGCTGCTCTCCCACCTGCGCATCTCGCACTCCCGCCAGCACCGTCCAGCCACGGCCGGCCAGGCGCAGGGCGGTTGCCCGTCCGATGCCCGTGGAGGCACCCGTGATCAGGGCGAGGGGCACCGCGCGACCCTACAGGACGGCCGTTGTGAGGAGTCTCACGGCGGGATTAGGGAAGACTTAGGATCGATGAGGATCGTTGCCGGCGTGGGACTGCCCGCGAGAGCCATCCGTGCGACGGTCCTGCTGGCGCTGCTGGGCGCCGTCGCAGGCTGCGGGTCGAGCGGGACCGGCACGTCCAAAGCCGCCGAAGATCTCGCCGCGGCCAGGGACTGCCCGGGGACCGTTCTGGCGACCTTCTCGAAGGTGCTGCAGCGCGTCTACAGGGAGGGGGTCCTCAGCGAAAGGACCGCGAGCGCCCGCCACATGATCGCCGCCTCGGTCCCGCTGCGCGAAGCCGTGCAGCGTGGGGACGTCGCCGGGATGCGGGCGGCCGGGAGGGCCCTGATCGCGACCGGGCACATGACCAACATGCAGATCGTCGCGCACGGGCGCACCCTGGTCTCCCTCGGCGGCCCGGCGCTGACCCCGCTGCGGGGCACGATCGCCGGCCCCTCCGGTCCCTCCGGCGCGCCGATCGCGACCTACGTCACCAGCGTCTGGTCGGACGTGGGCTTCCTGGCCGAGGGCGACGGCATCGCCGAGGGCCTGGTGGCCGTGCAGGCCAACGGGCATCGGGTCGCCGGATGGCAGGGCATGCCCTCCGGCTCGTTGCCCCGGGAGGGGACGCTGAGCCACCGCGGTGTCACCTACCGCTACACCTCATTCCCGGCCGAGACCTACCCAGCCGGGGCGGCCGCCGTCTATCTCTTCAAGCCGCAGGCATCCACGCGGGCGCTCTGCGGGCCCACCGGAGAGGACACCGTCGTGAACACCCTCAGCCGTATCGCCCGGCGGATCTACGAAGGGGAGGCGGGACGGCGCACGCTCAGCCAGGTCCGGCGGGTGCAGAACGACGGGGCCCTCCTGCAGGCCGTCGCCCGCCGCGACCGGGCCGCCACCCGGGCGGCCGTGGTCGAACTGCTCAACCAGCACATCGTCCGCCTGCGGGTGAGCGCCGGCGGGCGGCTGCTGTCGGATGTGGGCGGCCCCTACGTCCTGGCCCCGGTGGGAGCGAGCCTGCGATCCGGCGGGCGGACGATCGGCAGCTTCGTGCTCTCGATCCAGGACGACGAGGGCTACCTGCGCCTGACCCGGCGCCTGGCCGGGCTGGGGGTGCTCATGTACATGAACTCCAAGCTGGTCAAGAACAGCCTCGGGCCGTCACCGGGCAGCGTGCCCGACAGCGGGCGCTACCGCTACCGCGGCCGGGACTACCGCGTCTACACCCTGCACGCGGCCGCCTTCCCCTCGGGCGAGCTGCTGGTGCGGGTGCTGATCCCGATCCCCTACTCCTGATCGAGCGGGCGGGCGCGCCTCAGGCCGGGGCCAGCGAGCGGCGCTTGGCCTCCAGGGCGGACATCAGCTCCTCGAAGGAGTCGGCGAATTTCTCGACGCCCTCGCGCTCGAGGGTGTCGGTGACGTCGGTGTAGTCGATCCCGGCCGCCTCGAGCTCCTCGAGGACCCGCTGGGCGCCCTCGACGTCCCTCTCCAGGCGCAGCTGCGGGTCGCCGTGGTCCTGGTAGGCCTTGATCGTGTCCTCCGGCATCGTGTTGATGGTGTCCGGGCCGATCAGCTCCTCGACGTAGAGGACGTCCGGGTAGGCGGGGTTCTTGGTCGAGGTCGAGGCCCACAGGACGCGCTGCGGGGTGGCGCCCTTGCCGACCAGGTACTCCCAGCGCGGGCCGGAGAAGATCTCCTTGTAGCGGCGGTAGGCGAGCTTGGCGTTTGCGATCGCGAGCTTGCCCTTGAGGCTCTCGGGCCCGCCGGCCTCGTCGAGGCGCCGGTCGGCCTCGGTGTCGATCCGCGAGACGAAGAAGCTCGCCACGGAGGCGACGGCTCTCGGATCCCCGCCCTCGGCGACCAGGCGCTCGATGCCGCGCACGTAGGACTCGGCGACCTCCGCGTAGCGCAGCAGGGAGAAGATCAGGGTGACGTTGATCGAGCGTCCCTTGGCGATGACGTCCTCGAAGGCCGCGAGCCCGGGCTTGGTGCCCGGGATCTTGACCATCAGGTTCGGCCGGTCGACCTCGTCATGCAGGCGCATCGCCTCGCGGTAGGTCTCCAGCGTGTCGTAGGCGAGCCTCGGGTCCACCTCCAGCGAGACGTAGCCGTCCCGGCGCGAGGTCGACTGCCACACGGGCGAGAACACGTCGCAGGCCTCCCTGATGTCCTGCTCGGCCAGCGCCCAGAAGGTCGCCGCGACGTCCTCGCCGCCCAGTTGGTGGAGCTGCTCGTCGTAGGCGTCGCCGGCGGTCATCGCCTTCTGGAGGATGGTCGGGTTGGAGGTGGCCCCGACGACCGCGTGGTCGTCGATCAGCTCCTGCAGGTGGCCACCGCGGATGGACTCGCGCGAGAGGAAGTCGACCCACACGCTCTGTCCCAGCTGCGAGAGGCGCTGAAGTGGTGGAAGGACCTCGGCGGACATTGTGCCTCCTTAGGATCGTTGCTCGAGCAGGGCTCTCCCCCGCTCGGCGATGTTCCCGGCGGTGAAGCCAAGCTTCTCGAGCACCGTAGTACCCGGCGCAGACGCCCCGAAGCGGTCGAGCCCCAGGACCTCGCCGTCGCTGCCGACCCATCGCCACCAGCTCATCGTCGCCCCGGGCTCGACCGCGAGACGCGCTCGGACCGAACGCGGCAGGACGCTCTCGCGGTAGTCCTCGGGCTGAGCCTCGAAGAGCTCCATGCATGGCATCGAGACGACGCGGACGCGGTGGCCCTGTCCCGCGAGCTCCCGGGCGGCCTGCAGCGTCTCCCCGACCTCGGCTCCGGTCGACATGAGGATCAGATCGGGCTCTCCGCCGGAGGAGTCCCACAGCACGTAGCCGCCGTGCTGCAGGCCCTCCGCGGCGGCCACCTCGGCGCGGTCGAGGACCTCGATGTTCTGGCGGGAGAGGAGCAGGGCGACGGGCCCGTCCTCGCGCTCGAGCGCGACCTGCCAGGCGACGGAGGTCTCGTTGGCATCGGCGGGGCGGATCACCCACAGGTGGGGTATCGCCCGCAGGGCCGCGTAGTGCTCGACAGGCTGGTGGGTGGGGCCGTCCTCGCCGAGGCCGACGGAGTCGTGGGTCCACACCCACACGACCGGCAGGCCCATCAGGGCCGACAGCCGCACCGAGGGGCGCATGTAGTCGGAGAAGATCAGGAACGTCGAGCCGTACGGCTTGACGATCCCGCCATGGGCCGACGCGCCGTTGACGATCGCCCCCATCGCGTGCTCGCGGATGCCGAAGGGGACGTTGCGCCCGGCATGGACCTTGGAGAACTCCCCGCCGCCGTCGAACAGGGTCTTCGTCGACTCGACGAGGTCGGCCGCCCCGCCGATCATCGTCGGGCCGTACTCGGCGAAGGCCGCCATCACCTTCTGCCCGGCGGCACGGGTGGCGATCTTCTCCCCCGCCGCGAAGGCGGGCAGAGCATCCCTCCAGCCATCGCGCAGGGTGCCCGACCAGGCACGGTCCCAGTCGGCGGCCATGTCGGGCAGGGCCTCGCGCCACTGGCTGAAGCGCCCGAGCCAATCCGCCTGGGCCGCCTCGCCCTCCGCGCGCAGGGACATGTGCTCGTAGACGGCCTCGTCGACCCAGAAGGTGCGATCCGGGTCGAATCCCATCGCCTCCTTGGCCGCCCTCACCTCATCCTCGCCGAGCGGGGCCCCGTGGGCCTTCGCCGTGTCGACGGCGTGCGGCGCCGGGTAGGCGATGTGCGAGCGCACGGCGATGAAGGACGGGCGATCGGGTTCATCCCGCGCGGCGGCGATGGCGGCCTCCAGCGCCTGCACGTCCTCGGAGTCCTGCACCCGCTGGACGTGCCACCCCTCGGCGGCCATGCGCGCCTCGTGGTTCTCCCCGTCGAAGGAGATCGAGGTCGTGCCGTCGATCGTGATGTGGTTGTCGTCGTAGCAGAGGATCAGCTTGCCGAGCCCGAAGTGCCCGGCGATCGAGGCGGCCTCCTGGCTGATGCCCTCCATCATGTCCCCGTCGGAGCAGATGGCGTAGACGTGGTGGTCGACGACGATCCGCCCGGGGCGGTTGAAGCGGTCTGCCAGGAAGCGCTCGGCCACAGCCATCCCGACCGCGTTGGCGACGCCCTGGCCCAGCGGTCCGGTGGTCACCTCGATCCCGGGCGCGTGACCCCGCTCGGGATGCCCGGGCGTGCGCGAGCCCCACTGACGGAACTGCTTGAGGTCCTCCAGCGACAGGTCATAGCCGCAAAGGTGCAGGAGCGAGTACTGCAGGATGCAGGCATGGCCGGCGCTCAGGACGAAGCGGTCGCGATCCGGCCACGAGGGGTCCGACGGGCTCGCCCGCAGGAAGCGCCTGAAGATCGTGTAGGCGAGGGGGGCGAGGGCCATGGCGGTGCCCGGGTGGCCGGAGTTGGCCGCCTGCACCGCGTCCATCGAGAGGCCTCGGATGGTGTCGATCGAGAGCCTGCGCACCGCTGCCTGGTCGAGCCCTTCCCCTTGGACGCGGGAGTCGCTCGATTGACCTGTGGCAGCCATCACCTCGATCCTAGCGGCCGCGCGCCGCTAGAGTCCTTGGATCGTGTCCGAGCAGTTCTGCGACGTCGGCAGGGGCATCAACCTCTGCTACGAGACCTTCGGGGATCGATCCAACCCGACGGCTCTGCTGATCATGGGACTGGGCACCCAGATGGTCGCCTGGCAGGAGGACTTCTGCCGTGCGCTGGCCGACCGCGAGCTGCACGTGGTGCGCTTCGACAACCGCGACATCGGCCGCTCGACCCACCTCACGGGGCCGCCCCCGACCGTGCCCCAGCTGCTGCGCCGCTCCCGGCGGGCGGCCCGCTACACCCTCGCCGACATGGCAGATGACGCGGCGGGCCTGCTCCGGGAGCTGGATCTCGCCCCCGCACACGTCATCGGCGCCTCGATGGGCGGCATGATCGCCCAGACCCTGGCCGGCCGCCACCCGCAGTCGGTGCGGTCACTCGTCTCGATCATGTCCGCGACGGGCAGCCTCCGCAGCGGGCAGCCGACCCTGCGCGTCTACTCGGTCCTACTGCGCCGCGCCCCGGAGGAGCGTCAGGCGTTCGTCGAGCACATGGAGAAGGTCTTCAGGATGATCGGCTCCCGCGGGCTGCCCCAGGACCTGCAGGACGTGCGCGAGATCGCCGCGGCCAGCTACGACCGCGACCGCGACCCGGCGGGACCCGGCCGTCAGCTCGCGGCGATCCTGGCCTCGGGGGACCGCACGCGCGAACTGCGCCGCATCACGGCCCCCACCCTGGTGGTGCACGGCACGGCCGATCCGCTGGTCAGGCCCTCGGGCGGCCGGGCGACGGCGCGCGCGATCCCCGGCTCACGGCTGATGACCATCGAGGGCATGGGCCACGACCTCCCGCGGGCCATCTGGCCGCGGCTGATCGACGCCATCGCGGAGCTCGCCGCGAGGGCACAGGCCGAAACAGAGCGCGACCCACCCCTGCAGACCCGGTCCGCCCCCGTCACGGGTCTACAGGGATAGGTTCCCCTTCGCGCCCTCTCCCCATCCCTCCTACGGTCGGCGGCCGCACGGCCGCAGTCCGGAGAGGGCGTGCGTGCGCCCGCTGGCGCACCACGTTCGATCGCTCTGCACCCTCACGAGCCAGTGCAGGTCATGACGGCAGTGGCTCCGGCGGTAGGGCCACCGTCCATGCAGTGACCTGAGCATCCTCTGCTCATGACACCCGAAAACCCTCAGCTCCATTCCCGCTCGTCCCCTTCCAGGCGGCCTCGCATCCTGCTCGACCTGAGCCCCATCGTCTAGCCTTCCGTGGTCCCTTGAGATCCCCACCCCTCCTCGACCCGGGTGGAGCGATCGGTTGTGCGGACATATAAATCACGTTTTACGCAGAATGTCAATTTCGTCTCTGGGCGCCGTCGCGGACGGGCCGGACGATTCCGATCGCCGGGATGCGCGGGCCGCCGGGACGCCCTCAGGAGGCGCCGAGCACCCGTGTCCAGGCATCTCCCAGCGCGCGTTGTTCGCGCGCGCCGAGGCGGTCCAGGAAGACCCTGCGGATGCCCTCGAGGTGGGTGCGGCGGGCGGCCTGCGCCTTCTCGCGTCCGCGGTCGGTGAGGCGCGCGAAGGAGCCGCGAGCATCCTCGTCGCAGTGGCTGCGTTCGACCAGGCCCAGCTCTACGAGGCGATCGATCAGGCGGGTCAGGCCGCTGCGGGTGAGGAGCACCCGCCCGGCGATCTCGGCCATGCGCAGGCGCTCCTCCTCGGCGTCGGCGAGGAACATCAGCACCTCATAGGAGGAGAGCTGCAGGTCGTGCTCGACCCGCAGCTGGGCCTCGAGCTCGGCGATCACCGTCGCGTGCACCGCCAGCAGCCCGCGCCAGGCGCTCAGCTCCTGCTCGCTGAGGGCCTGCAAGGCGACGGCTTCGCCGGCACCGGACATCAGCGGGGCGCCGGAACCGGCCAGTCGGCCCGGGGGTCGGGCAGGGGCGTGAGCCGGCCCTCGAGCTCGGCGCGGCGGGTCTCCAGGAACGGCGGCAGGATCACCTTCGTGCCGAGCTCCTGCACGGAGAGGCCGTCGACCAGGAAGCCCGGCTCCTCGGTGGCGAGCTCGTAGAGGATCCCACCCGGCTCGCGGAAGTAGAGGGAGTGGAAGTAGTGGCGGTCCACGAATCCCGAGCTGGGAATCCCCGCCTCGGTCACACGCTCGATCCAGCCCGGCAGGTCCGCGTCGCGGGTGGCCCAGGCGATGTGATGGACGGTGCCGGCGCTCTGGCGACCGGGGGTGGAGGGGGCCGGGTCGAACGCGATCCAGCCGCCGCGTCCGGGGCCGCGCAGCTCGAGCGTCGCCTCGCCGGTCTTGCGGGCGCCCATCAGGTTCTCAAGCACGGCGATCGAGGCGGCAGGGTGGGCGCCGTAGGCGCGCACTCCCTCGAAGCCCCGCAGCGCCAGGTCGGCGGGCACCTCCGGGTGCACCGCGGTGAGGGGGGCGTCGTCGCTCGTGTCCACGACCAGCTCGTGGCCGAGACCCTCAGGGTCGGCGAAGCGCAGGGCCGAGCCATCCCTCTCCACCGCGATCCCCTCGGACCCGAGCCGCTGCGCCCAGAAGTCGAGCGCCCGCTCGGAGGCGACGCGATGGACGATGCGGTGAACCATGCCGGCCCCGGGACGCCCCGGGATCGCACCCGGGTACTCGAAGAAGGTCAGGTCGGCCCCGGGGTGGGCCTCCTCGTCTCCGTAGAAGAGGTGATACACGCCCGGGTCGTCCTGGTTGACGGACTTGGCGATCATCCGCATGCCGAGGACGCGCGTGTAGAAGTCGACGTTTCGGGGCGCGTCGCCCGTGATCGCCGTGATGTGATGCAGGCCGTCGAGCTGCATGGCTCCTCCTGATGGCTCCCTGATAATTGTGCATACAACTTTAGCAGTAGTTGACCGCACAACTATCTCTCCGCGGCAGACGGCTTCGGGAGGCTTCGGCGAGGCTCCCCGTCGGTTCGGGCCGCCGCCGGGCCGGGGGTGGCCCGGCTCGGGAGAGGAGGTCGAGTGCGCCCGGCGGGAATCGAACCCGCGGCCTGCGGCTTGAAAGACCGCTGCTCTTTGGCTCCCCGAAGAGAACCGTTGACCACTGAGCTACGGGCGCGCGCTTTGCCGACTGCTTCGGCGGCAGCCTATTCTACGCAGCCGCAGCTCAGGGGGCCCGTTCGACGATCGCGTTGCGGGGAAGCCGCCTGCGGGCGACGCCGATCCCCTCGCAGAGCCGGATACAGGGGACATACACCGGGCGGAACCCGAGGAGTTCGTTGATGGTCACGATCCGGTAGCCCCGTGCATGAAGGGCCGCGATGATGTGGGGGTAGGCCGCGAGGGTCTGCCCGCGGGGGCCGCCGCCGTCGTGGGAGAGGATGATCGAGCCGGGACGCACCTGGGCCAGGACCCGCTGCTCGATCGCGCGCCGTGCCCGGGCCGGGCCCAGTCGGTCGGGTCGACGTTCCAGAGCACCGTCGCGAGAGCCCAGCGGACCGCGCGACGGACACCACGGATGCGTTCATCGCCCCGTAGGGCGGGCGAAAGACGCAGGGCCTGTAGCCGGTGAGCGAGCGGATCGCCCCGATCGTACGCAGCAGCTGGGAGCTGACACCGCCCGTTGCGGTCAGGTTCGGGTGGGTGAAGGTGTGGTCCCCGAGCACGTCGCCGTCGCGCAGCTCGCGCAGCAGCAGCGGGCGGTAGCTGCTGCGGAGCTGGTCTCCGATCATGAAGAAGGTCGCCCGCGTGTGGTTGCTCTCGAGCATCGACACGAACGCGGGCGTGTCCGACCACGGGCCGTCGTCGAAGCCGATCGCGACCTCCTTGACGGGGGGGCCCTGGCGGTAGGCCGAGGCTCCGTGGCTGCGACAGCCGACTACGCGATAGAGGCCCTTCGCAGGCGACGGGGCGGGCGGTACGGGTTTTCCGGCGCACCCGGGACGGGTGCCGGCGCTGCCAGGCGCGGCCGAGAGGGACAGCGGCGCGCCCGGGACGGCGACCGACACGGCGCGGGAATGGGCTGCCGCAGGATCGCTGGAGTGCGCGAAGGCGAGGGCGGCGAGGACGGCCAGCGGGGAGGCTCCCAGCGTTCCGCCCACGACGAGCAGGCGCAGGCGGGCGAGGAGGCGGATCGCCCGGGCCCGTCCGTCGCTGAACCACGAGCGCACCGGCCCAGACTAAACGGCCGCGCCCGAGGGGTGGACGACTTCACGAGCGCTCCGCGGTAGAACTCACCCTCAAGGCGAACGAGGAGCGGGGCAGATGGGCGAGATACGTGGCTGCGATCGACCAGGGGACGACCAGCACCCGCCTGATCCTGTTCGACCGCGACGCGTCCATCGTGGCGGTCGACCAGCGCGAGCACCGCCAGATACATCCGCGCGCCGGCTGGGTGGAGCACGACGCCCGCGAGATCTGGCAGCGGACCCGCGAGGTGATCGGGGCGGCCCTCGCCCGCTCCGGCATCGAGGCCGGGGAGGTCGCCGCGATCGGGATCACCAACCAGCGGGAGACGACCGTCATCTGGGATCGCCAGACGGGCGAGCCGATCCACAACGCGATCGTGTGGCAGGACACCCGCACCGCCTCCCTGGTGCGCGAGCTGTCGGGCGAGGAGGGCCCCGACCGCCTGCGCGAGCGGGTCGGGCTGCCGCTGTCCACCTACTTCTCGGGGCCGAAGATCACCTGGCTGCTCGACAACGTCGAGGGTGCCCGCGAGCGGGCGGAGAACGGGGAGCTGGCCTTCGGCAACATCGACGCGTGGCTGCTGTGGAACCTCACCGGCGGCCCCCGGGGCGGCCTGCACGCCACGGACGTCACGAACGCCAGCCGGACGATGCTGATGGATCTCCAGACGCTGCAGTGGCACGAGCCCAGCCTGCGAGCTGATGGGGATCCCGCACGGCCTGCTGCCGGAGATCCGCTCCTCGAGCGAGCTCTACGGGGAGGCCAGCGCAACGGCTCTCGGCGGCAGGCCCGTGGCGGGCATGATCGGCGACCAGCAGGCGGCCCTGTTCGGGCAGACCTGCTTCGCGCAGGGCGAGGCGAAGAACACCTACGGGACGGGCTCCTTCCTGCTCGTCAACACGGGCCCGGAGATCATCCGCTGCCAGCAGCTTCTGACGAGCGTCGCCGCGAGGGTCGGCACGGGCCCCGCCAACTACGTCCTGGAGGGGTCGATAGCCGTCACCGGAGCCGCCGTCCAGTGGCTGCGCGACCAGCTCGGCCTGATCTCCACCGCCGCCGAGGTCGAGGAGCTCGCGGCCACCGTGCAGGACAACGGAGGGGTGTACTTCGTCCCGGCCTTCTCGGGCCTCTTCGCCCCCTACTGGCGCGAAGACGCCCGCGGGGTGATCGTAGGGCTGACCGCCTACGCCCGCGCGGGGCACATCGCGCGGTCGGTGCTGGAGGCCACCGCATGGCAGACCCGCGAGGTGCTCGACGCCGCCGCCTCGGTGGCCCCGTTTCCCTTCACCGAGCTGAGGGTCGACGGCGGGATGACGGCCAACGAGCTGCTGATGCAGTTCCAGGCGGACGTGCTCGGGATGCCGGTGGTGCGGCCGGCCGTGCCGGAGACGACGGCCCTCGGCGCCGCCTTCGCCGCCGGTCTGGCGACCGGCTTCTGGCCGGATCAGGACGAGCTCTGCGCGCGCTGGACCGAGGACCGCCGGTGGGAGCCCGAGATGGAGCCCGCCCGGCGCGAGCACGAGCACGAGCAGTGGCGAAGGGCGGTCTCCCGCTCGCTGGGGTGGGTGCAGGAGCCCGACGGGCAGGCCCCTCCCCTCCCGGCGGCTAGGGGGTCAGCACGATCTTCAGCGCTTCGCGGCGGTCGTAGACCGCGTAGGCCTCGGGGGCCTCCTCGAGGCTCATGTGGCGGGTCACCAGCGGCGTGGGGTCGAGCACCCCGCTCGACAGCATGGCGAGCACCCGATCGACGTGGGCGATGACGTTCGCCTGGCCGCCCCTGAGGGTCAGCGAGTTGAGCCACAGCAGCCCCATGTGCACCTCGGTCGCGCTCGGCGTAGACGCCGATGCACTGGACGCTGCCGCAGGGCCTGGTGAGGCGGATCGCCATGTCGAGCGCCTTCGGGTCGCCGACGGCGTCGATGCACACGTCCGCGCCACGGCCTTCCGTGGCGGCCGCGCACCATCGCCCGGGCATCCTGCTCGGCCAGGTGCACCGGCTCGGCGCCGAGGGCGCCGGCCACCTCCAGGCGCTCGGGAACCGTGTCCACGGCGAAGACCTTCGCCGCCCCGGCCGCCCGGGCGACCTGCACCGCGCACAGGCCGACAGGCCCGAGCCCAAGCACGGCGGCGACGTCGCCGGGTCGCAGCCCGCTGGCGTCGACGGCATGAAAGCCGGTCCCCATCACGTCTCCGGCGAAGAGGGCGACGTCGCTGCTCATCCCCTCCGGCACCTTCCTGAGCACGAGGTCGGCATGGGGCACCAGCGCCATGTCGGCCTGGGTGCCCTGGAGCGATCCGAGCGTGGCACCGTGTCCGAAGGTGCGCGACTCCAGGCAGCGGTGGTAGAGGCCGCGACGGCAGAACCAGCAGGCGCCGCAGGCGGTGTGGAAGCAGCCCAGCACACGGTCGCCCGACGGAGACCCTCGCGACCGCCTCGCCGACGGCGGTCACGGTGCCGACGTACTCGTGCCCGATCGTGAAGCCGGGCTCGATCTGGACGCGACCGTGGAAGATGTGGAGGTCCGAGCCGCACACGCCGGTCGCCTCGATGCGCACGACGGCGTCGTCGTCGGCGATGGGCTCCGGCTCGGGTCGCTCCTCGACGCTGACCACGCCGGGGGCCTGGAAGGTGACGGCACGCATGGGCCGCAAGACTATCCTCGCGGGCCCGGCACCTCCCGCAGGGACCCCGTCTCCGGGTCGAAGACGAAGCCCCTGATCTTCTCGCGGGCGGGCAGCTCGGGACTCGACCGCAGCCGGGCGAGGCTCTGGCGCAGGGCCTCCTCGACGTCGTCGAAGGCTCCCAGGCGCCAGCTGGGCAGCGCCCCGTCGTTGGCGAGAGCCTGGGTGAACTCGTCCTCGGAGGCGCCGTGGAGCCCGCAGCCCTCGTGCATCACCACGACTATCTCCTCGGTCCCGAGGAGCCGCTGCGAGGCGCTCAGCGATCGGATCGCGTCATCGGTCGCAAGGCCGCCCGCGTTGCGGATGATGTGGGCGTCCCCGCGGCGGATCCCCAGCATCGGGAAGAGGTCGATGCGGGTGTCCATGCACGCGAGGACCGCCACCCCCATGCGCGGCCGCGGGCTCAGGCCCGGAGCAGCCAGTTCGCCGGCCCGGCCGGAGGCGCCCTCCAGCATCGCATCCGCGTTCGACCGCTTCATGCGCGCAAAGGCTAGCCGCGACCCGGTCCGACGCCGGCCCGGGCGACCTCTGCCGCCTGGATGAGCGGGCCCCATTGCGGACTGCGCCTGAACGTGGCCGCCGTGTAGTAGACCGACCAGGCCAGCAGGGCGATCAGGAAGGGGGCGTCGCTGACGGCCGCGACGAGCACGTATTCGTCGGTCCCCATCGTGAGCAGGGCGATCAGCCGCACCAGGCCGCGGGTGAGGAAGTACACCCCCCACGTCAGCGTGATCGTGCGCATGGCCCCGCGGAAGGCGTCGGAGTCGCGCATCTGCGGCGGCAGCGGATAGATCTCCTGGGAGAAGCGGGCAGCGAACGGCACCGGCGTGAGCAGGGTCAGCAGGACGGCGGTCCCCAGCACCGTGTCGATGCCGACCTCCTGGGCGAGGTAGGTGCTCGCGCTGCCCGAGCTGATGCCGACGGTGGCCCTGATCGCGACCAGCACAAGGGCGAGCCGCACGACCATCCCGGGCCGACCGCTGCGGCGCTCGTGCAGGAAGACGGCCACGCCGAAGGTCGCGGCCGCGGCGATCCCGACGCCCAGGCCGAACAGCTTCCAGCCGGCGAAGAACATGAGCAGCGGCCCGAAGCCGTCGCGAACCAGCCGCGGCCCCGCCCTTCCGACGATCGCCCCCACCCGGAGGGAGTCGGGCAGCGGGATCTCTCCTGACGGACCGACCACGCACCCAATCTAATCGCCTCGCGCCGCCGGGGTCGCTTCGGCGCTCCGCGCCCGGGGCAGCACGTTGAATTAGAGTGCCCCACGTGGAGCCGGCCGGGAGGCACATCGTCATCACCGGGGCGGCCGGCGGCATCGGCCGGGCGCTCGCCCGGCGCTTCGCGCAGGAGGGGGCTGGTGCGCTCGTCCTCGCCGACCGCGACACGGACGGCGCCGAGGCGCTCGCGCGGGAGCTGGACTCCCTGCCGGTGCTGCTCGACGCCGGCAGCGAGGAGAGCGTGCGAGCCCTCGTGCGGGCCGCCACCGAGGTCAACGGCCCGATCGACATCTTCATCTCCAACGCCGGGGTGCCCGGGGCGATGGGGGGCCCGGAGGCGACGGACGAGGCCTGGGAGGAAGCCTGGCGGGTGAACGTGATGTCGCACGTGTGGGCCTCGCGGGCGCTCCTGCCGGAGATGCTGCAGCGAGGGGAGGGCTACCTGATCAACACCGCCTCCGCCGCGGGCCTGCTCACGCAGGTGTCCTCGCTCGTGTACAGCGTCACCAAGCACGCCGCCGTGGCGCTGGCGGAGTGGCTCGCGATCGAATACCGCGACAGGGGCGTGCGCGTGTCCTGCATCTGCCCCCAGGGCGTTCGCACGCCGATGCTCGATCTCGCGATGCAGGAGCCGGCCGGGGCCGCCGCCCTGCTCTCCGGAGGCCTGATCGAACCGGAGGACGTGGCCGACGCCGTCGTGGCGGGTATCCGCGACGAGCGGGTCCTGATCCTCCCCCACGAGAACGTCGCCGGGTTCATGGCCATGAAGGGCTCCGACCCCGAGCGCTGGGTGAAGGGCATGCGCCGCCTCGTGCGCGACGCCCGCGCCCAGGCCGAGTCGGACTGAAGCTCGGGGTGTAATGGGGGACCTGGCCGGCCACTTCGCGAGCCTCGGCCGGTTCATGGTGGAGCACCGCAGCCGCGCGGCGGCCGACTCGGCCGCGCTGGAGGAGCTCTCGGGCGCCGCGGCAGGCGCGCTGGCGCTCGCCCCGGGGCTCGAGGTCGAATGGCTCGGGGTCGCCGGCTATCGGCTGACCTACCAGGACCGGACCATCTACATCGACCCCTACCTTTCCCGGGTCTCGCTGCGCGACGTGCTGGCCCGGCGCCGGGCGCTCCCGGACACCTCCCTTCACGACCGCTGGCTGCGGAGCGAGGGAGAGGTGCTGGGCGTCCTCGTCGGCCACACCCATTTCGACCACGCCGTGGACGTCCCGGCGGTCTGCGCGCGAAGCGGCTGTCCCGCCTATGGCTCCGCCTCGCTGGCGACCCTGATGCGGCTTCACGGGCTCGCGGACCAGGCGGTCGAGGTGACCGCGCACGAGCCGCTCGAGCTCGGGCCCTTCGCGATCACCTTCGTGCCGAGCCTGCACTCCAAGCTGCTGCTCGGATACGCGGTGCCCTCCGACGGCGAGCTGACCTGCGAGCACATGGAGCAGCTGACGCCCACCGCCTACCGCTGCGGTCAGGTCTGGGGGATCCACATCGAGGTCGCCGGCATGACGTTCTACCACCAGGGGAGCGCAAACCTCATCGAGGAGGAGATCCGCCACCGCCCCGTGGACGTGTTCCTCGCCGGGATCGCGGGACGGCGCTTCACGCAGGACTACTGGCAGCGGGTGCTGCGGGCGCTGGAGCCGCGGGTGGTCGTGGCCAGCCACTTCGACGACTTCTTCCGGCCGCTGGGGACGCCGGCGGGGTTCTCGCTGAACGTCAACCTCGCCGCCCTGCCGGAGGAGATCGAGGCGGTGAGCGGCGACATCGGGGTGGTGGCGATGCAGCCCTTCGCCCCCTACCGGGCGCCCTGACCCGGAGACGAATCCGGCCGCGCCCCCAGAGGGACGCGGCCGGATCCCGCACAGCCAGCCTCCTAGTGCAAGGCAAGCGCGGGCGGAGCCTGTCAGCTCCAGCGGCCCCCCGCAACCTCTCGAAAGCCCAAAGGTCAGAATTAGAACACCGAAAGCGGGCAGTCACATATTCGTCGAGGGCCCCGCCACCCCGCCACTGCCCCGGGAGCACCAGTCGATAGGCGGTGTGTGAACGCTTCGCGCCCCCCGTCCGTCATGTTCCTCACCGCGGGGCTGGCTCCGCGCGTGCGCACCGCCGTCAACGCGGCCGGACTGGCGATCGCGGTGGGGCTCGCCGCCCTGACCCTCCACGACCTCGGGCTGCTCGGCGGACGAGGCCTCGACGATCTCTTCAACAGCTGGGTCTACAACGGCGTCGAGATCACCGTGGTCGTCCTCGTGCTCGCCCGGGGCCTGCTCGTACGGACCGACCGCGGACCGTGGCTGACGCTGGCGGTCGGCATCGCCTTCTTCGCCGCCGGCGACGTCTACTACACGCTCGTGGTCGAACGGACGGCGCAACCGCTGAGCCCCTCCCTCAGCGACGTCGCCTACCTGATGTTCTACCCCTGCGCCTACGCGATGATCGTCCGCCTCGTGGGCACACACCTGCGGGGCCTTCACGCCGGCATGTGGCTGGACGGGGCGATCGGCGGCCTCGCCGTTGCGGCCGTGGGCGCCACGCTGGTCCTCGAACCCGTCATCGACACCGCCCACGGAAGCCTCGCCTCCGTCGCCACGAACCTCGGCTACCCCCTCGGCGACGTAGTGCTGGTCGTGTTCGTGATCGGCGTCTTCGCCCTCTCGGGCTGGCGGCCGGGGCGCACCTGGCTGTTGATCGCCCTCGGCTTCACCGTGCTCGCGGTGGGCGACGGCATATACCTGTTCCGCACCGCCGAAGGGACCTACACGCCCGGCACCGTCCTCGACGCCCTGTGGCCGGGCGGGTTCGTCCTGCTGGCCTTCGCGGCCTGGTCGCGGCCGCCGCGCCATGCGCAGGCGCGCCTCGGCGGCATCGCGACGATGCTGATCCCCTGCCTGTTCGCGGCCGTTGCCCTGTTCCTGCTGATCCGGGCCGACTACGTCCACCTCGGCCCCGTACCCGAGACCCTGGCGGCGGCCGCTCTGCTCACCGCCGGGATCCGCTTCGCCATGACCTTCAAGGAGGTGCGAAGCCTCTCGGAGATCCGCGAGCGCCAGGCCCGCACGGACGAGCTGACGGGACTCGCCAACCGGCGCAGCTTCTACGCCCGCCTGCACGCGTCGGTCGAGGGCTGCCGGGTGCGGGGCGCGAGCTTCGCCCTGCTGATGATCGACCTCGATCGCTTCAAGGAACTCAACGACACGCTCGGCCACCACGCCGGGGACCTGCTGCTGCAGCAGATCGGCCCCCGCCTGCAGGGCGTCCTGCGCGACGAGCCTCTCGCCCGCCTCGGCGGAGACGAGTTCGGGCTGATCCTGCGCAACGCGGACGCTGCGGCGCTGGCCGCCGAGCGGCTCCATCGCGCTCTTCGCGAGCCGTTCCAGCTCGAGGACCTGAGCGTCTCCGTCAACGCGAGCATCGGCATCGCGATCTTCCCCAGGGACGCCGAAAGCGCCAACGGGCTGCTGCAGCGGGCCGACGTGGCCATGTACGAGGCGAAGGCCGCCCGGGCCCGCTACAGCTTCTACACGCCCGGCAGCGACCACAACAGCAGGGAGCGCCTCGGGCTGGTGGCCGAGCTCGGGGAGGCCATCGAGCACGGCGGGCTGGTCGTCCACTACCAGCCCCAGATCGATCTGCGCTCGGACACGATCACCGGAGTGGAGGCGCTCGTGCGCTGGCAGCACCCCCAGCGGGGCCTGCTCGCGGCTGACGAGTTCATCGGGATCGCCGAGCAGACCGGGGTGATCCGGGAGCTGACCGCCTGCGTGCTCGATCAGTCCCTCGCCCAGCAGCGGACCTGGCTCGAGGAGGGCCGCAAGCTCAGCCTCGCCGTCAACGTCTCCGCCATCAACCTCCTCGACTCGGCCTTCCTCGCGGACCTCAAGGGGCGGCTGGAACGCTGGCGCACTCCTCCCGGGATGCTGCGGCTGGAGATCACCGAGAGCGTCCTGATCGCCGAGGGATCTCGGGTCAGATCGGTCATAGACGCATTGGGAGGCCTCGGGGTCAACCTGTCCCTGGACGACTTCGGGACCGGCTACTCCCCGCTTTCATATCTGCGCGAGCTGCCGGTCGGCGAGCTGAAGATCGACAGGTCCTTCGTCGAGGCGATGATGAGCGACGGGGACACCGCCACGATCGTCGCCGCGATCATCGCCCTCGCCCGGCAGCTGGGCATCTACGTGGTGGCGGAGGGAATCGAGACCGGCGAGCAGCTGGCCCTGCTGCGCTCCTTCGACTGCCCCCGCGCCCAGGGCTACCTGTTCAGCCCGCCCCTGTCGGTGAAGGACCTCACGAGCTGGCTCGCCGAGAGCCCCTTCTTGTGTCCGCGCCGCGAGCACCCTGTGCTCGAGGGGCCCGTGGCCGCCTAGCTTCGCGAGAAGCTCGCCAGGGTTCGCTCCAGCGTCCGGTAGACGGACGGGTGCACCGACATCCCGCAGTGGCTGGAGTCGACCTCGACGTTTCGCGCGTGGGGATCCAGGCAGGCCCTCCAGTCCACGATCGCGTCGCTGCGAGAGTGGATCGAGACCGCCTCGAGCCCTGCCGGCAGCGGAGCCTCCAGCTGCTCCCAGAAGGCCTCGCAGCACCCGCCGTCGGCGCAGCTGGTCGTGAACAGGCCCGGCAGACCCAGGTCCCCGAGACGGGCCATCAGGCGGACGGTGCCCAGAACCCCCGGCGAGACGGCCAGCGGGTCCCGCACGGGCGAGCCGAGCATGACCAGGCCGCCCACGCGGTCGGGCTCGCGTACCGCCAGGGCCCTCGCGAGCGCCCCGCCGCGGCTCTGGCCGATCACGACCGCGGGCATCTCCCACCTCTCGACGAGCTCGGCGAGCTGGTCCTGCAGACGGCCGAGGATCCTCTCGGCGCAGCCCACGTTCATGCGCAGGCCGCTCATCGCCACGGGATGGCCGCGCCGGCGCAGCCATCCTCTGAGCACGGCCAGCGAGGCGTCTCCGGCCATGAACCCGGGGATCAACAGGACGGGGGCGGCCTCGGCTCGCTGCGGCCGGCGCAGCGCCTCGCCCACCAGCAGTCGCACGAGCTCTCGCCCGTAGCGAAGCTCCCCCCAGATCGGCGCCGCGGGAGCCGTTGCGGCGCTTGCCCTCGCCTCCATCGTGCTCACAGGGTACCTGCCGCCGGCGTCGGCCGGAAGCGCACCGCCCCGGGGCGGTGCGTTGGATCGTCGCGCTAGCATCGTCGCGATGGAGGCAGAGCGGGAGACGGGGGTCCGCTGCGACGAGCGCTTCGTGAGCTATCCGGAGCTGTTCGACCGCGCGCTGCGGGCGACCCGCGGCCTGGCCGAGATGGGCGTCGGTGCGGGGGACCGGGTGGCCCTGTTGCTGCGCAATTCGATCGAGTTCCTGGAGGCCTCGATCGCCACGGTCCCGCTCGGGGCCAGCGCGGTCCCGATCAACTGGCACTGGCGCGGCGAGGAGATCGCCCACGTCCTCGCCGACAGCGGGGCCAAGGTGCTCATCCTTCACGCCGACCTTTGGCCGGCCCTGGCCGCAAGCATCCCCCCCGGGCTGCCCCTGATCGCCGTCGGGGACGGCGACGAGGAGGGTCTGCCCGGGGAGGCCGTGAGCTGGTCGGCCCTGATGGCGGGGAGCGAGCCCTGGGAGCGTCCGCCGGAGAGTGCCCCGGTGAGCATCATCTACACCTCCGGCACGACCGGACGTCCCAAGGGCGTCGTGCGCACACCGGCCAGCGACGAGCAGCGGGAGGCCACCCAGGCGATGCTGGGCGAGATCTTCCAGCTGAGGGAGGACGAGCGGACGGTGATCCCGGCGCCGATGTACCACACGGCGCCCAACGTCTACGCCCTCGCCAGCGCCCTGCGGGGCATGGACATGACGATCATGACGGGCTTCGACGCGGAGGAGTTCCTGCGGATCGTGCACGAGCAGCGCGTGACCGTCGTGCAGATGGTGCCGACCATGTTCGTGCGCATGCTGGCCCTGCCCGAGGAGGTGAGGGCCCGCTACGACCTCTCCTCCCTGCGCTGGGTGGTTCATGCCGCCGCCCCCTGCCCGCCGGAGGTAAAGCGGGAGATGATCGACTGGCTCGGGCCGATCGTCGCCGAGTACTACGGGGGGACCGAGACCGGCCCCGTCGTCTACTGCACCAGCGAGGAGTGGCTGGCGCATCCGGGGACCGTCGGACGGCCGATCGAACGGGCGGTGGTGAAGGTGCTCGACGAGGAGGGACGCGAGCTGCCCGCGGGAGAGTCCGGCGAGATCTACTCGTGGCTCGACGTGTGGCCGAACTTCACCTATGCCGGGGATGAGGAGAAGCGGCGCTCGGTGGAACGCGACGGCCTGGTCAGCTGCGGAGACATCGGCTACCTCGACGAAGAGGGCTACCTGTACCTCAACGACCGGCGCTCGGACATGGTCATCAGCGGCGGCGTCAACATCTATCCGGCCGAGATCGAGGCCTGTCTGCTCTCCCTCTCGGGCGTGCGGGACTGCGCGGTGTTCGGGATCCCGGACGAGGAGTTCGGTGAGGCCCTGGCGGCGCACGTCGAGCTCCACGAGGACGCCCGCGTCACAGCCGAGGAGGTTCGCGAGCACGTCAGGAGCAGGCTCGCCGGCTACAAGACTCCGCGGCTGGTGGAGTTCAGCGATCGCCTGCCGCGAGAGGACTCGGGCAAGATCTTCAAGCGGCGGCTGCGCGAGCCCTACTGGGTCGGACGCGAGCGGGCGATCTGACGCTACGGCTGAAGGTGCTCGGGTGGCACCAGGAGCACGGTGCAGTGGCCGTTGTGGACCACCTTCCGGCTCACGCTCCCGATCGTCTGCAGGCCGTCGCGCCGGCGGCTGGACATGACGATCATCGACGCCTGCATGGATTGCGCCGCCTCGACGATCGCGGTGCGAGGGCTGCCCGCGTCGAAGACGACGTCAGCGCTGTCCCCGAGCGACTCCAGCAGCCGGCGCCCCTGTGACCGCACGCACTCGCGCCGTCGATGGGACACGTGCCGCGTCGCGTGCATGAGCGTCAAGGGGCACGACTGACTGCCGGCGAGCCTGGATGCGAACTCGACGAGCTCGTCGGAGCCCTCCAGCCCATCGCTGGCGACCATCATGCGCGGGGGCAGCGATCGCTGCTCCGGGGAGACCGGTCGGGCGGACAGGAGCGGTGCCGTGAGCCTTCCCATCGCCTCATCGGTCGCGCTCGCCGTGAACATCCCGCCGAACCAGGAGATGCTCGGCGCTCCCATCGCGAGCATGTCGTGATCCTGCGCCCAGTCGAGGATCACCCGCGCGGGCGGGCTGGCGGGGTCCACCTCCACCCTCCAGTCCACGCCGGCCTCGCCGGCGATCTCCACCGCCCTGTCGACGATGCCCTTCGCACGCAGGGGATTCACGACGGGCGACCGATGCTCTCCCTCCACCCTGAACGAGGTCACCTCGAGCAGGGTGAGCCTGCCGCCGCCGGGCCCGGTCAGGGCTGCGGCCTGTTCGACGGCGGCGTAGCCGCCCTCGGAGCCGTCGACGGCGCAGAGAATCGCCGAGAACGGCTGGGCGGGTGAGTCCGAACCGTCGGGTCGCCTGCCTTCTGTCACAGGATCCTCCACTCCCCCAGGTTAGACCGACGACAGCGGGTGCGCATCCGCCCCTTGCACCTGGCCCGGCGCGGGGAAAATACCTAGTCGCGGAGGCCTCCAGGACGTCAAGACACGAAACGGCCGACGGTGCCAGCATCAACAACGATGCCTGACAGCGACGGGCGCGTGACCACATCGGGGATGGTCCGCTGGACCCGGTTGGTCGTGTCCCACCGCCGCCCTGTCCTCATCGGCTGGGTGGTGCTGCTGCTGGCGGGAGGCTGGGCCACGACCGATCTCGGCAGGCTGCTCACGAACCGCTTCAGCGTCCCTGGATCGGACGCGGAAAAGGGCCTGCAGATCCTGCGCACGCGCTTTCACGAGCGCGGGGACGGGTCCTTCACCCTCGTCGTCCAGTCGCGCGCCGGTCGTGTGAACCTGGCGGCCGCCGAGAGCGCCGCCCAGCGTGCCGCCGCCCAGGTCCCGTTCGGGAAAGCGGGCCCGCCCCAGATCGCCGGCCCGCGCCTGGCATACGTACAGATCAGCACCCCGCTGCAGGCGGCCGACGCGAAAAACTACACCGACAGCATGCGGCGGGCGATCGGGACCGTGAGCGGCGCCCGCACCTACCTGACCGGCTTTCCGGCGCTCAGCCACGATCTGCAGCCGGTCTACAGCAAGGACCTCAGCAAAGGGGAGACGATCGCCGTGCCGATCGCGATCCTCGTCCTGCTCTTCATGTTCGGCACCCTCGGCGCGGTGGCCGTCCCGTTCGCCTTCGCCTTCACGACCCTTCCAACCACGCTCGGGCTGGTCTGGGTGGTCGCCCATCTCGGCAACATGGCCGAATACGTGACGAACATCGTCACGCTGATCGGCCTCGCGATCGCCATCGACTACTCGATGCTGATCGTCTTCCGGTATCGCGAACAGCTCAGCGCCGGAGACAGCCCGCAGGAGGCCCTCGAGACGACGATGGCAACGGCCGGCCGGGCCACCCTCTTCTCCGGCCTGACGGTCGCGATCGGACTCGCGCTGCTGCTGCTGATGCCTCTCCCATTCATGCGCTCGATGGGCGCCGGAGCCGTGCTGATCCCGCTGGTCTCGATCGCCGCCTCGGCGACCTTCCTGCCGGCGTTCCTGTCGATCCTCGGCACCGGCGTCAACCGGTTCCGGGTGGTGCCGCGCAGCCTGCTGGAGCGCCGCGCGAGCGGAGCCCCCGGGATGTGGACGCGGCTGGCCCGCTCGATCATGCGCCACCCCGTGATCTACCTGCTGACCGCGGGATCGGTGCTCGTGGCCCTGGCGATCCCCGCCCTGCAACTGCGTCTGACCGGCGGAGACAACCGCAGCACGCCACGCGGGACCGAGGCCTCCGACGGCCTGTACCTGCTCGAGTCGACCATCGGCCCCGGCCCGCTGGCTCCCCATCAGATCGTCGTCGACACCGGACGCCCGGGCGGGGCCTACGCCGCAGCGACCGTCGCCGCCGAGCTGCGCCTGGTGGAAGAGCTTCGCGCGGACCGGCGCATCCAGGCGGCGACGATCCAGGCGCCCGCGATCAACTCGCCGGCAGCCACCCGGCAGGCCGACCTCGCCGACCCGACCGGCGAGGCCCTTCAGATCCGCGCGGCGGGGCGCACCGACGCCGGGACCTTCCAGGCGCAGGACCTCGTCCACACGATCCGCAACAGGTACGTCCCGGCGGCGCGCTTCCCCCGCGGGGACCAGGTCCTGCTGACGGGAGCACCCGCCTTCGGCGTGGACTTCGTCGACAAGGCCTACAGCGCCTTCCCCTGGCTCGTCGCGGCCGTGCTCGTGATCACCTATCTGGTGCTGCTGCGGGCCTTCAGGTCGGTCGTGCTGCCGCTGAAGGCCGTGCTGATGAACCTGCTCTCGGTGAGCGCCGCCTACGGAGTCCTCGTGCTGGTCTTCCAGCACGGGATCGGCGAGCACATCGGCTTCGCACTCCTCCCCCCAGATCGAAGGCTGGATCCCGATCTTCCTGTTCGCGACGATCTTCGGGATCTCGATGGACTACGAGGTGTTCCTGCTCTCCCGCATCCGCGAGGAGTGGGATCGCACGGACGACAACGAGCGGGCCGTCGCCTACGGCCTCGAGCACACCGGGCGGATCATCACGGCTGCGGCCCTGATCATGATCGCGGCCTTCTCCGGGTTCATGACGGGCAGCTTCGTGGGGCTGCAGGAGTTCGGCCTCGGGCTCTCCGCGGCGATCTTCCTCGACGCCACGATCGTGCGTGCGCTGCTGGTGCCCGCCGCCATGAAGCTGCTGGGGCGCTGGAACTGGTACCTGCCCGAACCGGTCCGTCGTGCGATGCGCCTGCGCGCCCGCCCGGTCCCCACCACCGCCCGCTAGGGCCTACAGGTACGGCTCGATCTCGACCGGGCTTCGCCCGAGCGTCCGCAGCGCGTCCTCGATCCGGGCGATCACGAGCTCGAGCACCCGCACCCGCGCGTAGGGCTTGGACTCCGCCGCGACCACCTCCCAGGGCGCGGCGGGATGGTCGGTGGTGGCGAGCATCTCCTCCACGGCCGCCTCGTACTCCGGCCGGTGGGAGAGGTTGCGCCAGTCCTCGGCGGTGAGCTTCCAGCGCTTGAGCGGATCGCGCTCGCGGGCGCGAAAGCGCCGCAGCTGCTCGTCCTCGGAGACGTGCAGCCACACCTTGACCAGGACGGCGCCCTCGGTCGCCAGGCCGGACTCCCACTGCACGATCTGGGGGTAGGCTCGGCGCCACTCCTCCTCTTTGGCGAACCCCTCAACCCGCTCGACCAGCACCCGCCCGTACCAGGAGCGGTCGAGCACCGACATCCCGCCCCTGCCCGGCATCGCGCTCGAGAAGCGGTGGATGAAGTGGTGGCGGCGCTCGTCCTCGCTCGGCCGGCCGAACTGGCGGACGCGGACATGGCGCGGGTCCATCGGGGCGACCAGGCGCCTGATCGTGCCCCCCTTGCCGGAGGCGTCCCAGCCCTCGAAGAGGACGCACAGCGGAGGCCCGAGCTCTGCGTCCCCGACCAGGCCCCCGAGCTGGAGCCTCAGCGCCAGCAGCCTCCGCTGGGCCGAGTGGATGCGCCTCTCGCTCTCGCGGGCGCCCATCTTGAGCTGCAGGTCGGCATCCTCCAGCGAGGCCACCGGGACATCTTCCCATTCCGGCGCGAGCCGGCCACACCGGTTGGTATGTTCCGCCGATCGGCGCGATCTCGGTGACGCTTTCAGGGGGGCCCTCGTGAGGGCGGGCGAGCTCGGGTTGGAGGAGAGGGGCCGGGCCGGCCGTCACACGATCGTGCTGTCGGGTGAGCTGGACATGGCCACCGCCCCGGAGCTCGAGTCGGCCATGGCGCGGCTGTGCACCGACGGCGCCCGCGAGATCGGGCTGGACCTGCGCGAGCTGACCTTCATCGACTCCACCGGCCTGCGCACGATCCTCACCTGTCGCGAACTCGCCTCCGACCACCGCTCGGGGTTCTTCCTGATCCCCGGACGGCACCCCAGGCAGCGGCACATCTTCGAGGTCACCGGCCTCCTGGACGTTCTCCCGTTCCGCGAGGCGGGGCCCCGCGGAGTAGGCCTCGCCGCGCGGGGGGTGCGAGGCGGCGCCACCGGGCCTCCCTCTAGAGTTCGACCATGGGCAAGGTCTTCGAGGGCATCGACGAGCAGCTGGAGAGCTGGATCGGGGCGCAGCAGCTGTTCTTCGTCGGCAGCGCCCCCCTCGACGGGGACGGCCACGTCAACGTCTCCCCCAAGGGCCCGATCGAGACCCTGCGGGTGATCGACCCCCACACCGTCGCCTATCTCGACCTCGTAGGCAGCGGCGCCGAGACCGTCGCTCACGTCGGTGAGAACGGGCGCATCGTGATCATGCTGTGCGCCTTCCAGGGGCCCCCGCGCATCGTGCGCCTGCATGGACGGGGACGGATCGTGCCGGCCGGGGACCCCGACTTCGAGCCCCTGCTGCACGGCTGCGCCTTCGCACAGCCCGAGGTGGCGGAGTCGCGCCGGGCGATCGTGCTCGTGGAGGTGCAGCGCGTGGCCGACTCCTGCGGATACGGGGTCCCCCTGATGAGCTACGAGGGCCAGCGCCCGCACATGGACGCCTGGGCGGCGAAGAAGGTCCGCGTCGGTGGCCCCGAGGCGCTGCTCGACTACCAGCGGGAGAAGAACAGCCGCAGCATCGACGGCCTGCCGGCGATCGAGCCGACGGCGCAGGTCTAGGCGCCGGACGAATCAAGGACGGGCGCCCGCCGTCGGCCTGCCGCGCGAGCGACTGAGGCTCGCCCGCTAGCGCGAGGCGTCGAGCTCGTCGGCGAAGTGCAGGAGGGCCATGACGTGCGCCGTGCGCCGGTCCTTCCTCCCCGCCAGGACGATCGTCGCGGGAGCGGCCCCGAGCAGGCGGATCGGGATGACGCTATCCGAGACTTTCGCGATCGCACGCGCGACCGCCGCGGGGACGGTCGTGATCGCGTCTCGCACGACGAGCGAGGCGAGCACCTCCTGCGGATTGGCCGCGTGATCTGAGGTGAGGCGTGCCGGTGGGCCGCCGCGATGGTCGTCGAGGCTCCAGAAGCCCGCCCATGCGGGCTCGACCGACGGATGCAGGCCGATGAAGGTCTCGTCGAGAACGTCCTCGAGCGTGAGCTCGCGGCGATCCGCCAGCGGGTGGCGTCTGGGCGCGAGCACGACCCGCGGCTCGCGGCGCAGCACCCGGGTCCACACGTCGGGATCGGGCGGAGGCGTGGCGCAGGCCACGATGTCGACCTCCGCCAGCCAGGAGGCGGTTGGAACCGACGGAAAGGGAAGGTCCCGATAGCGGATGTCGATGTGGGGGTGGGCCGTCGTGAAGCGCTCCAGCGGCGGCGGGGCTGTCGAGCCCGGGCGGGGCGCCGAGGAACCCGAACTCGATCGTTCCCCGCTTCGCCTCCGCCAGCGACCGCGCCGTCATGACGGCGTCCGTCCAGGCCGAGACGGCCGCCCGCGCCTTCACCAGGAAGGCCTCGCCGGCGGGGGTCAGGGTGACCCCGCGAGCGTGGCGCTGCAGCAGCGCTATCCCCAGATCGGCCTCGAGCTGGGCCATCGCCTGCGACAGGGCGGGCTGGGCGAGATGAAGCTTCCTCGCTGCGCGCGTGATCTGGCCCTCCTCGGCGACGGTGACGAAGTACTGGAGGTGCCCTCGCCTAAATTCCATCGTCTCGGGCCGTCAGCCCCTCGTGCTGACGCCAGGAAGGCCTGCAGCAGCGGATTGCCGTCCTCCCTGCGCCAGACCAGGGATATCGTCGCCGGGTGGGCGTCCAGCAGGGGGATCGCAACGATGCTCTCCATCAGCTGGCGGGCGAGCGTCGCGTCGCGCAGGGGGACGGCGGTGACCGCCCGGGTGGAGCTCATGATGCCCGCCATCTGGAGGGAGTTGATGGCATGGTCGGCGGTGCTGCTTGCAGGCGGGCCGCCGCGGTGGTCGTCGAGGGTGTGGAAGGCCGCCCACTCTCGCTGCACCGTCGGGTGGTAGCTGACGAATGTCTCGTCGAGGATCTCCTCGACGCCGACCTCGCCGATGCCGGCGAGGCGATGGCCCGCTGGGACGACCAGCGCCCGTGGTTCGGACCGGAACGGCTGCGACGCAGACCCCGTCCTCCGTGGCCGGCGCATGACAGATGGCCAGATCGACGCCGGCGAGCCAGCTCGCGGTGGAGCCGCTCGGGAAGGGAAGGTCCCGAAGGACCAGGTGGGCATCGGGCTGGCTGCCCGAGAAGGCTTGAAAGAGCTCAGGCATGCTCACCGGCGGGGGCGGTCCGACGAACCCGATGACGAGCTCCCCGCGGGCGGCCCGTGCGAGCGACCCCGCGGTCTCCGCGGCGTCTGTCTCGGCGGCCAGGGCGGCGCGGACCTTGACGAGGAAGGCCTCCCCCGCGGGCGTCAGGACGACGCCTCGCGGGTGGCGCTCGAGGAGCTCGATCCCGAGCTCGGCCTCCAGCTGGGAGACGGCCTGGGACAGCACCGGCTGGGCGATCCCGAGCCGCCTGGCGGCGCGCGTGATCTGCCCCTCCTCCGCGACCGCGACGAGGTAGCGCACCTGGCTCGGCCTAGAGTTCATCTGCACTGCCCTGCCCTCCGTGGGCCCGTTCTCGCCCCGCAGCGGGCCGTCCTGCCAACCTCATTCTCCTGGCCCCCCCGGGTCTTTCCTGTGTGGCCTAACTATCCGAACACTTTGGGATAGGCGACGGTTATACCACGGGATCAAATACCTATTGGATTTTTTCAACCGTGGGGGTGAGACTGGCAGGGCGCATGGTCCTCATGCTCGGACTCTCCTGCTGGCTCGCCCTTGGGGTGATGTTCGCCGCCATATGCCAAACGGCAGCATTTGGCGACGCGACCGTGGTCGTCGAGTAACTCGCACGGATAACTCGAAGGCCGCCGGCCGGCCCCTCCAGGCGGGTGGGCATGGGGCGCGGGGACATCCTCCCTCGGTGTCCTCGCGCCCCCCGACTTTTTATGGGCGTATCGTGCCGGGCGTGTCCGAGCGCCGTGTGCAGACGAACGGGGTCGAGCTGCACGTGCTCGAGGAGGGCGAGGGACCCCTCGTGGTCCTGTGCCACGGGTTCCCCGAGCTCGCCTTCTCCTGGCGCCGGCAGCTGCCCGCGCTCGCGCGGGCGGGCTATCGCGTGCTGGCGCCCGACCTTCGCGGCTTCGGGCGCAGCTCGGCTCCGCCGGAGGTGGAGGCCTACGACGTCGTCACCCTGTGCGGCGACCTCTGCGGCCTGCTCGACGACTCTCGGGGAGGAGGCGGCGATCTTCGTCGGCCACGACTGGGGGGCCAGCCTCGTCTGGCAGCTCGCCGTCCTGCAGCCGGACGCGGGTGCGGGCGGTGGCGGGCCTGAGCGTCCCCTTCGTCCCGAGGGCGCCCGCTGCGCCACTGCCGATCATGCGGCGACACCTCGGCGAGGACTTCTACATCGTCTGGTTCCAGCAGCCGGGGGTGGCCGACGAGGCGCTGTCGCGCGATGTGCGCCGGACGCTGACGACCTCGCGGCAGTGGACCGCCCAGTGGGCGCAGGAGGACGGCGCCCAGACGCGCCGGCCGGACTGGCTCTCGGAGGAGGAGCTCGGGGTGTACGTCGAGGCCTTCGAGCGGACCGGCTTCACCGGCGGCCTGAACTGGTACCGCAACATCGATCGCAACTGGGAGCTGATGGCGGCCGTCTCCGAGCGGCGCGTGGAGCAGCCCGCCCTGTTCCTCACCGGCGAGCTCGACCCGGTGCGGCGGTTCATGCCCGCCGAGGCGATGCACGGATGGGTCACCGACCTGCGCGGGGAGATCGTCGTCCCCGGGGCCGGCCACTGGGTCCAGCAGCAGGAGCCCGAGGCCGTCAACGCGGCCCTGGTCGAGTTCCTCGCCGGCCTCTGACGCGGCGTGCGCCCACGGTCATGGGTCAAACCGCGGGGGCCGGCGGTCGAGGATCGCCTGGGTGCCCTCCTGCACGTCGGGGCCGAGGAAGCTCAGCATCTCGTAGGCCACGCTGGCGTCGAAGGCCGGTATCGCCTGGCGCAGCCAGTGGTTGAGGGTGCGCTTGGTCCAGCGGGCCGCCTGCTGGGGACCGGTCGCGATCCGGTCGGCCACCTGCAGGGCCGTGTCGAGGACCTCCTCGCGCGCCACGCAGCGGCTGACGAGCCCGATCCGCTCGGCCTCCTCGCCGTCGATGAACTCGGCGGTGAGGAGGTAGTACTTGGCCTTGGCCATCCCGCACAGCAGGGGCCACAGGATCGCTGCATGATCTCCCGCCACCACCCCGAGACGCAGATGCCCGTCGGTGAGGCGGGCGTCGCTGGCGATGATGCTGATGTCGGCCATCAGGGCGACGGCCAGCCCCGCCCCGACGGCCGTGCCGTTGATCGCTGAGACGATCGGCTTCTCGCAGTCGATCATGTTGGTGACGAGGCTCGCGGCCTCCCCCGCCATCGCGGCGACGCGCGCGTAGTCCCCGGACATGCGCTGCACCATCTCCAGGTCCCCCCCGGCCGAGAAGGCACGGCCCGCTCCCGTGACGACCGCCACCCGCGTCTGCTCGTCCGCCGCGACGTCGTTCCAGACGCCGGCCAGCTCGCGATGGAGGCGCTCGTTCGTCGCGTTCATCCGCTCGGGGCGGTCGATCGTGATCAGCAGGACGCCGTGCTCGCGTCGCTGCAAGCGCAGATGCTGGTAGTCGGCGAAGTCCACCGCGACCCTATCCGGCCATCGTCAGCCCGCCGCTGACGCTCAGCACCTGGCCGGTCACGTAGCCGGCCCCCTCGGAGGCGAAGAAGGCGATCGCCCCGGCGACGTCCTCCGGCTGGCCCAGACGCCCCATCGGCACCGCCCTGGCGAGAGCCTGCTGCAGGCGCTCGGGCTGGGCGCGGAACAGCGGCGTGTCCGTCGGCCCCGGGCAGACCGCGTTGGCGGTGATCCCGTGTCGTGCGGTCTCCCTGGCGAGGGACTTCGTGAAGGCGATCACCCCGCCCTTGGCGCCCGCATAGACAGCCTCTCCGCTGGAGCCGACGCGTCCGGCGTCGCTGGCGACGTTGACCACCCTGCCGCCGCGGCCGCGCTCGATCATCTCCCCCAGGAAGGCATGGGTGACCGCGATCACCCCCAGCAGGTTGATCGCCACGACCCGCTCCCAGAAGGGCCTGTCGGTGTCGACGAAGCTCCTCGTCTCATCCCAGCCGGCGCAGTTGACGATCACATACGGCACACCGCACTCGCGACGGACCGCCTCGGCCAGGGCCCCGACCGAGGCGCCGTCGGTCACGTCGACGGCGAACCCGTGCGCCCGATCGGCCTGCTGCGCGGTCTCTCTCACCCCATCCTCGTCCAGGTCGGCGGCGGCGACCGTCATCCCCGCGGCCGCGAGGGCCAGGGCACTGGACCGGCCGATGCCGGAGGCTGCCCCGGTCACAACCGCCACTCGCGACTCGCTCACGGCCGGGAGGCTACCGTCTCGCGAACCTGCGGCGCGAGCCCGCCGCAGGCGGGGCGATCATCGACCTCGACGCCGAGGACCCGTGGGGGGAAGACGGTGGGGTGCAGGCCATACGCCGCGTCTACGAGATGCTCGGCGCCGAGCCGACCATCAGGGCGACGGCGATCCAGACCGTGGGGAGCAAGGGCCACGACGGCTTCGCCATCGGTCTCGTGACCGGCGAGGGATAGAGGCCGACCCGGCCGTGCAAAGGGACGTGCCCCGGCCGTGCTGGCCCGGGGCACGCGCCCTTGGCGGGGCAAGCTCTAGGTGGCGGTGATGTAGCCGCTCATGTAGCCCGGGTTCTGCATCGCCCACCCGTTGGCATCGCTGTCACAGGGGATCATGCAGTACCACTGGAACTTGCCGGCACGGCGCGCTACGAGGGTGTACACGTGGGTGCCGGGCTGGGCGACGATGTTCACGCCCGCCACCGGGGAGGTGATGCTGTGCGGGACGTCGTCGGTGTTGTTGATCCTGAGCTTCAGCGGCTGGCCGACCTTGACGGCGAATTCGGTCTTGGTGAAGGCATCGTGCTTCTTGCCGTCGGCGGCGACCTTGTAGGCGCCGATGATCTTCAGGTCGATCGGCTTGGCCACCGCCACCGCGGCGGCGGGAGTGGCGGCCGCGGCCTGCTTGACCGACTGCGCGGATGCGGCCGTTTCGCTCTTCTGGCCGCTCTGGACGAGGGCCACGATCGACATCAGGACGGCAGCGAAGATGCCGAGGCCCGCCAGCGCCTCCAGCACCACCTTCCCTTTGTTGTTGACGGCCTCGTCGAAGTCTCGCTGGTCTCGCTCTTCGGTGGCCTTGTCTGGTACCTGGAAATGCATGGCTTGTCACCCCGCCTTGGTTTGTTCTTGCCTTATGGGCAACGTCGCACCGGCGAGCGGCAACATTCAGATGACGCGACGAAAAGCCATGCCTCCGGCGCCCCGAGGGCATAACCTGTATGCATGACCTTCAGGCCAGGTAGGAGGGGATCGTGAGCGCGGCGGGACCGCCCCGCGGACCGCAGCTCGAGGAGCTGCGCGCCTTCTGCGCCGCCGTGGACCTGGGGGGGATCGGCCGTGCGGCCGTGCGCCTGCACATCAGCCAGCCGGCGGTGTCCAGACGGCTCGGCTCGCTGGAGGAGCTGGTCGGGGCACCCCTTCTGGAGCGATCGCCGCGCGGGGTCACGATGACGGCGGCCGGAGAGCGGCTGTACCTGCACGCCAGACGGGTCCTCGCCGAGATGGAGGAGCTGACCGGCATGCTCTCGCAGATCCGGGGCAGCAGGGAGACGGTGCACCTGGCCATCAGCCACACCGCCGCGGAGTTCCTGATGCCGAAGGCCCTCGTCACGATGCGCCGCCAGACCAGCGCCCCGGTCGAGGTGCTGATCGCCAACTCGCGGGTCGTCAAGCACATGGTCGCCGCCGGCGAGGCCGATGTCGGGGTGGCGGCCTGCATCGGAGAGGAGACGGTGCCCGACCTGGTCGACCTCGCCCTGATCGAGGACGAGATCGCGATCGCCGTCCCGCTGGGGCACCCCTGGGCGCGGCGGACCTCGATCTCGCCGCAGGAGCTGCTCTCAAGCCCCCTGGTGCTCAGAGACCCCGACGCCCACACCCGGCAGGTGATCGACACGGTGCTCACCGAGGCCGGGCTGGGCGCGCCCACGGCGGCCTGCGAAGTCGGGTCGACCCAGGCGGCCAAGGACGAGGCTCACGAGCTGGGCCTGCCGACCGCCATGTCGCGGCTGGCCCTCTCCGCGGCCGATCGCCTGGAGATCGTGCCGGTGGAGGGTCTGCACTTCCGCCGCCGCTTCTGCCTTCTGCATCCACGGGGCACGCCCTCGCCGGCGGCCCTCCATCTCGTCGATGCCTTCCGCCAGAGCGTGGAGGCGGAGGTCGAGAGCTGAGCGGACAGGGTGTCTAGGAACGACGCCGCCGGCGCCCGCTCGAGAGCGCCTCGCCCTCGCGGGGCGGATTGAGGCGGCGCTCCTCGGCCGTCATCTTCCTGATGACGAGAGTGCCCTTCTCGACCTGCTCTTTGATCTGGTCGAGCTTCTGTTCGCGCTTGAGCTGCTCGCGCTGCTGATGGGTAGTAGGAGGCATCTGTTACTAAGGGTAGACGGTCCCGGGGAAGCCACATGGGTTTTCCGGCTCCACTGCGGTGAATATCCGCAACGGCGGCGGGGCGCGGGCGCCCGGGCGAGATAGCGTGGCCTCGCGCTAGTACGCCAGCACGAACAGCCCGGCGACTCCCAACCCGAAGACGACGAGCGCGAGCAGCGAGTCCGGGCCGAGCCGGGCGATGCACCGGTCGGGGCGGACGATGACGCCGATGGAATACACCGCCGTCAGCGCCACGCCCAGCGAGGCCAGCCAGCTGTTTAGGTGGCCGGCGGAGGGAAGTACGGGCGAGCCTCCGATGAGGTCGGCCACCAGGAACAGGCAGACCTGAAACGCGTTGCCGCCGAAGATGTCGCCGAGGGCGAGGGCGTTGTCCCCGAGACGCACGGCGCCGATGCCGGAGCTGATCTCGGGCAGGGCGGTCACGGTCGCCAGAACGGTGGCGCCGAAGACGACGCCGTTGACCCCGCCACGGCTAGCCAGCTCGCTGCCGCTGAGCTCGAGCCCGACGCCGGCGACGAGGGTGACAGCGCACGCCACGGCGAAGATACCGGCGACCTGCAGCGTCGAACGACGCGGGAAGGGGTGGGTGACATCAGGGTGCGGCTGACGTCGGTGGCGCCTGCCCGGGCGGCTGCCCGGCATCGAGACGCTCCAGCGCGGGGCCTTGCGCACGTGGTTGATCACATACACACCAGCCAGCCAGGCAACGACGATCGCCACAGACGCAGGGCTGACCACGCCGCCGATCGCCGTCGAGGGCTTGAGCAGGGCGCCCATCAGCACGCCCGACACGACGAGGACGACGAGCAGTCCCTCCAGCACCGGGGTCAGCGCGCCAACCAGGAACGTGAGCGGCCGCTGGCGTCCGGCGACGATGTCGCAGACGACGAGAACCATCGTCTGCACCGCGATCCCACCGATCAGGTTCCCGGCAGCTATGCCGAAGTTGCCCTTCGCGGCCGCCGAGACCGTGATCGCGAGCTCGGGCAGGCTTCCGGCGATCGCGAGCAGCAGGATCCCGCCCAGCTCCTCTCCGAGGCCGAGCCTGGCGTCGAGCGCGTCCGTCGTCTTTGAGAGAGCGATGCCCGCAACCCAGGTCGCGCCGGCGCCCGCGACGAACAGGACCACCAGCCCCGGGGTGGCAACACCTGACATGACGACGCCATCTTCGGCGGCGCTGTCGCGATTCCCTGCGCACGACCTTCCGTGCTCGTGTCAGCGCGATTCGCCGAACAGCCTCAGGAACAGCAAGAAGACGTTGAGGACGTCCAGGAAGATGCCGGCGGCGAGGGGGATCGCTTCGTCGCGGCCCGCGCGGCGCAACCGGTTGAAGTCCACCACCGTGTAGAGGCCGAAGATCGCCAGTCCGATGAGCGCGTAGGCCGTGTAGGCGCCGGGGATGTGGACGAAGATGAGGACGATCCCGGCGCCTATCAGCGCCAGCAGCATCCAGAAGAGCGCCCTGTAGAGAAAGGAGAGGTCCCGCCGGATCGCATATCCGCCTGCTCCGAGGCCACCCACGAACAGGGCCGTCGCCCCGAAGGCCTGACGGACGGCGGTCGGGTCGGTGGTGGAGTAGTAGTTGACGGTCGTCGACACGCTCGCGCCGATCAGCAGGCCGAAGGCGAACAACAGAGCGAGCGCGAGACCGGAGTTGCCGCGGGAGCTCGCGACGTTCAGCCCGACCAGGCAGGCCAGGGCGGCGATCCAGGCGATGAACCACAGCGCGCCGCCCATTTCCCGGGCGACATAGACACCCAACGTGGCAAAGCCCACCGTCAAGGCGACGAGCCCCATCACGTGGGCGAACAGAGTCGGCGTGCGGGCCGACGGGACGCTCTGCGCGTACCCCGCTGCCTCCATGCGAGCGATTCTAGACCCGCCGCTGCGGCGTGTCGCGCGTGCACGAGCGCCGGGCCCTACACTCGCCGAAGGATTCGAGCCGACCAAGAGGAGGCGTCTATGACCGCAAAGGCCGACTTCACGCCCGAGGAGTGGGACCTGGTGTTGGAGGGACCGCCGAGCGCCGGCATGATCGTCATCACCGCGCAGCGAGGAGGGACCATCCGCGAGACCTTCTCGATGGGAAAGGCCTACGCGGAGGCGCGCCAGCACCACGGCCAGAGCGAACTGCTCGACGAGATCGCCGCGGCCAAGCCCGAGATCGACCACACCCGCTACCGCTCACCCGAGGAGCTCAAAGATCACGCCCTGCAGCACATACGCGACGCGATCGCACTGCTCGACAGCAAGGCCCAGCCACAGGAGCTCGCCGACTACAGGAGCTTCGTGGTGAGCCTCGCCGAACGGGTCGCCCGAGCGCACTCCGAGGGAGACCAGCCGATCAGCGAGGCCGAGCAGCTGGCGATCGAAGCGATCAAGGGCGCCCTAGGCTAGATCGCGGATCACTGCGACATCGGCATCGGCGAGCTCTGGTGGTGGGTGAGCTCGCGCAGGCGCCGGTACTCCTCCACGGTGATCGGCCGTCCGCGCAGGTCGCTCAGCGCCGGGCCGCCCGCGAGGTAGTGCTCCTCGTTCCTCCGCCACACGGCGATGTACCTGTGGAACGGGACGATCGGGTGCAGGTGATGGACAAGGTGGTAGTTCTGGTAGAGGAGGAGCGGCGAGACGAGGCGCTCGAGCCCGATCCGGTTGCGCGTCGTCTTGAAGCGGTCCTCGGTCGGCCTGTGGCCCAGGCCGTTGTGCGGCAGGTAGTCGAAGGCGAAGCCGAGCCACAGAATCGCCAGGCGGATCGGCAGGTAGTACAGGAGCAAGAGCTCGAGGGCGTGCCCGGTGGCGATCGCGCCGACGCTGAAGCCGCCGACGACCAGCCAGGTCATGGCCAACTCGATCCGCTCGCGACGCGGACGCGTGCGGAGCTTGGGGACGTAGAAGACCATGTAGTAGAGGTCGATCGTCAGCCAGCGCAGAGGCATCTGCCAGCGCGGCCCGCGATGCGTGTAGTAGTCGGGGTCCCGGCCGTCGTCGTGATTGGTGAACCGGTGGTGCTGCATGTGGATGAAGCGCCATGTGCGAAACCCGGCGTGCGGTGCGAAGAAGAGAGTCGCCACCCGCCCGATCCAGACGTTCACCGCCTCTATCGACGAGAGTGAATGGTGGCTCGCGTCGTGGGAGGTGGTGAACAGCATGTATGACGCGACAGCATTGAAGGGGATGGAGAGGTAGAGGGGCCACTCGTGGGCCAGCGCCAGCGTGCTCGAGCCACACCACAGGCCCAATCCTGCGAGGAAGAGCGCGAATCCCGGGACCGACAGCCTCGGGACAGGCTCCTCGGGATCGGGAATGCGCGTCACCGTGACCGGGGACGTCGAGGTGTCTGCCGTGGCGCCCACAATCCCTCCTCCCTTGGCTTGGGAGCATACGGTAGCGACTGGGTGTTTCAGGCAACCCTGTGCTCTGCCCGGCCGGCGCATCTATGATCGCGCCCATGAGGGTCGCGGCCGTCCAGCTCGAGGTGGCGCTCGCGGACGTTGCGAGCAACCTGGCGTCCTGCGAGTCGCTCGCACGAGATGCGGCGCGCGCAGGTGCCGAGGCCGTGGCGCTCCCGGAGTTCTTCACGACCGGTGCCGCCTTCCTGCCCGAGCTCGCGGGCGCCGCGCTGGCGCCCGACGGGGCGGCGACGCAGATGCTTCTGCGGGTCGGCCGGGAGGAGGGTGTCCTCGTCGGCGGCTCCTTTTTGTGCAGGGACGCCGACGGGGAGGTCCGCAACGCCTATCTCCTCGCCGGGCCGGAGGCACTGCTCGGACGTCACGACAAGGACCTGCCGACGATGTGGGAGAACGCCCTCTACGTGGGTGGGAACGACGACGGCGTGATCGAGACGGGTGGGGTGACCGTCGGTGCCGCCGTCTGCTGGGAGTTCATGCGCACCCAGACCGCGCGCCGGCTGCGCGGCCGTGTCGACCTCGTGATGGGCGGCTCTAACTGGTGGAGCGTCCCCGAGTGGCCGCCCACCTCCTACACCCGGCGGGCCGAGGCGGCGAACGCCGCCACCGCCGCACGCGCTCCCAGCGTGTTCGGACGCTACACCGGCGCACCCGTGGTGCACGCCGCGATCTGCGGCCCGTTCTCCTGCCCCATGCCCGAGCTGCCCCGGGTCACCTACCGCGGCCATTTCCAGGGCGGGGCGCAGATCGCCGACGCCGACGGCAGGGTGCTGGCCCGCCGGGAGCGCTCCGAGGGATCCGGCTATGCCCTCGCCGACGTCGAGGCGCGGCGCACGGAGCCTCGCGAGGCGATACCCGACCGCTTCTGGCTTCACCGCCGCGGCGTCCCGGGCGCCATCACGTGGAACACCCAGCGCCTGCTGGGCCGGCGGTGGTATGCACGCAACGTCCGGGGCCGCCCGCCCTTGACGCCGGACCGCGCCCGCGTCGCCTAGAGCAGCTCCGCGAGGCGCCGGGCGGCCCTGGCGGCGCCGTCGGCTGCATAAACCCCCGGCGGGCTCACTGGAGCCTTTCTAAGGGCGGGGTCGAAAAAGCCGCAGGTCGTCGCTCGCCCGCGGCGCGCCCTGCGCGACCTCGGCGCTGTAAGCCCCCTCAGCCACCGTCACAGCAAACGCAGCCCAGGTTTTCGAAGATGGCTTTGTGCAACAACCACGCATAGAAGGGGGCGTGTGCGCGCGAACGCGAATAGAATATTTTGGGAGTGATCGTGAATAGACCCGGGCCGCGGTGGGTGAGGTGCGCTCGAGCTGACCGCCGCGCAATGTCTACGCTTATTCGAGGAGGCAGCCGTGGCGGCACCAACGTTCGACCCGGACAAGTTCAAGGCGACCACGCGGGAGCAGTGGCAGGAGACGGCTGCAGCCTGGGACCGCTGGGGTCCGACGCTGGAGAACTGGCTAGGCCCGGCGACCGAGGCGATGCTCGACGCCGCCGGCGTTCGACCCGGCGCGCGCGTACTCGACGTGGCAGCGGGCGCCGGAGGTCAGACGCTGGCCGCGGCGCGCCGCGTGGGGCCCGACGGGCATGTGCTAGCCACCGACATCTCACCCGCCATCCTTGAGTACGCCGCCGCCGCCGCGCGCGATGCCGGCTTGGCTAACGTGGAGACCCGGGAGCTGGACGGCGAGAGTCTCGCCGGCGTGGAGGACGCGTCGTTCGATGCGGTCATATCGCGCGTCGGGCTGATCTACTTCCCCGACCGGCAGGGTGCGTTGGCTGAGATGCGGCGCGTGCTGCGCCCCGGCGGGCGGGTCGCAGCGGTCGTCTACTCGACGCCCGAGAGCAACCGATTCTTCGCGGTGCCGGTCGGGATCATCCGGCGGCGGGCCGAGTTGGGGCCGCCGCTGCCCGGCCAGCCGGGACCGTTCAGCCTGGGCGGCGAGGGGATCCTCGCCGACGCCTACGAGCAAGCCGGCTTTCGCGACGTTCAGGTCCAGGCCGTACGCTCACCGCTGCGCATGACTTCGGCCGTCGAGTGTCTGCGCTTCGAGCGCGAGTCCTTCGGTGCCCTTCACCAGATGCTGGCGGGACTGGACGAGGCCGGTCGGGAGCGGGCATGGCAGGAGGTCGGAGAGGCGCTCGGCGAGTTCGAGGACGCTGATGGCTTTACCGGGCCGTGCGAGCTGCTGGTGGGTGCAGCAACGCGGTAGCGAGAAGGTCTCATCAGACCGTGACGAGCAGGGCACTTCCTCGCAATTTCCCAGCTTCGCTTGACATAGGAGCAACGGATGCTTTCGCCGCTTGCGCTGCGCGAAGGTCCGGCTCCCGCACTCGCGGGGCTTCTCGAGGATGGGGGCGACCGATGGACTGGATGAGTCCGATGGGCGCCTCGTTCCTGCACATCGAGGGTCCGACGAACCCATCACCGGTGACTACGACAGCTCGAGCGACATCGACACCCTCACCAGGGGCGTCGAGCGGTCCATGTCAGAGCTGCTCGCTCTGCTGCCGCCACTGTCGAAGGGGAGGAGCCGGGCCAGAGGAACGAGCCAGCCGGATGTCGAGACGCTTCGTGACTCCTCCTCGGTGTGAAGGACGTCCTGTAGAGGTCGCGCCTTGAGACGGGCGCGCTCCACCCTCCTGACAGCCGCGGCCGGAGTCGCCGGAGTTGCCTGGTGGTGGCGTCGGCACCCGAGCGCCTGCCCCTACAGCCAGCGCTTCTGGGTCGAGGCCCCACACCCCTTCATCACCCGCGAGCGCCTCCGGCAGGCGCTCTCGCCGGCGAAGGGCGAGCGCATCCTGGAGATCGGGCCGGGAACCGGCTACTACACCCTCTCCGTCGCGGAGTGGGTGGGGGCGACAGGCACGGTCGAGATCCTCGACCTCCAGCAGGAGATGCTCGACCACACGCTTCGGCGGGCGCGCGAGCGCGGCATCGAGAACATCATCGCCACCCCCGGCGATGCGCGCTCGCTGCCCTACGAGAACGGCCGCTTCGACGCCGCCTTCCTCGTGACGGTCCTGGGCGAGGTTCCCGACCAGGATGCCGCGCTGCGGGAGCTGGCGCGCGTGCTGCGGCCTGACGGACGGCTGGTCGTAGGCGAGCTCTTCGGCGACCCGCATTGGGTGCGGTTTCCCGCGCTCCGGCAGCGAGCGCAGCTGGCGGGGCTTCGATTCGACACGCGTATTGGCGGAGGGCTGGGCTACTTCGCGAGGTTCACCACCGGCTCGCCCTGAACGGCCGGGCGTAGTGGGCCGATCGGGATCGGCGGCGTGGAAGACGACGCTCATCCGCCACCGCTCGGCCCGGATTCTCATACGTTCGTCCATTTCCGCCGTGTACGGCGCGATTGGCTTGCGATCTCCGGGGTTCTTCCGCACACTCCCAGCCCGACAACCAGACTGCACAGGGCAAACCCGCCGCGAGACGGGGGCGCAAAGTCAGGGATCTCCACGAGACCGCCCGGCCGCCAGTGAACGCCAGGGAGGGTTATTCGTGGTTTCGCAACCGTCGCACCAGGGGATCCGCAGACAGCAGCCTGCCGACACCGTCGCAGGACTCACGGCATGGGGGGATGAGGCTGGTTTCTCCCTCATCGAGCTGCTTGTCGTGATCATCATCATCGGGGTCCTGGCTGCAATCGCGATTCCGTCATTCCTGAGCTCGACCGCCAAGGCGGTGGACGTCCAGGCCAAGGAGCTGGCCCGCACCGCTCAGACGACCGCCGAGACGATCGCCACGGGGAATGACGGTAACTACGAACAGGTCACGGCGGCCAAGCTCAACAGCGAGGAACCGACGATCCCGATCGTCGCGAGCACGAGCAGGGCCTATCTGAGCTCCGTCACCTCGACCAAGAACGAATACTCGGTCACGGTGACAGCCACCAACGGCGACGAACTGACGATCAGCCGCAAGGCCACGGGCGAAGTTGTCCGCCGATGCGCCAGCCCGCTCGGCAAAGCGGATTGCGGGGGCGCCGAAACATCAAGCTGGTGAGGGGGACCCGACCACACACTCCCCTCCAGCCGACCGGGGGATCGGTTGGAGGGGAGAGGTCGAGTCGTACAACGCGTCCAGGGCAGTCTTTCCTTTTTGGCGTGCAAGAGCACCCGCTCATCGGCGTCCTGATCAATTCAAGGACTGTTGGTGGCCGGCGTATCCCGCGAGCCGTGCGTGCTCGCCTCGCCCCGGCCCACCGGAGACAGGGCGAACGATGCAACGAAGGAGCAGGTGGCTTGTACGGCAGCGCGATGACCTATGAAGCGATCCCGATCCTTCCCGGACCGCTCGGGACCCTCGAGCTGCTCGAGGACACGACGCCGCAGGACAATGTGGAGGTCGTCCTCGATTGGTATGCCCACTACAACGAGGGCGATGGGGAGCCATCGCTGGACTACTGGCACGAGGATGCCCGGTATCGGACTGCCCGCGAGGATCCCGACTCGGCCACCCACCGGGGAATCGATGCGATCAGGCGCCTGTTCGCCACGTGGCGCGAGGCATACCCGGACCTCCGGGTCGAGGTGCACGAGACCAGGGCGAACAGGGACCGGGTCTTCGCCTGGATCCGCTTCGTCGGCCGCGGAGCGGCGAGCGGCATCCCGATCCACATGGATCTGGCCCACGTCTGCACCATGCGCGAGGGGAGGACCGCTCGCGTGGAGGAGTACATGGACCGAGCGGAGGCCCTCCGAGCCGCAGGGATGGCGGGGTAGGCGCTCATCGACCGTCTGCCGAGGAAGGTAGGTTGGCGTCTGGTCGATGATCGCCTCCTTGCCGTTCACCACCTCTCACGCGGAATGGCTCGGGCTCATCGTCGGCGTCGTGAGCCTGGCCGGAATCGGCGGCATCGTGTCGACGCTCATATGCCACCACAAGGGTTGCTATCGCCGCGGCCGGTTTCGCTATGGCCACTACAGGCTCTGCCACGTCCATCATCCTGAGGTTCCATCCGACGGCAAGATCACGACCGAGCACATCGCGGCCGTGAAGCACCCCGACTGAAGCCACCGCCGGACCTGCAGGCTTGCGAAGGGGACGGCTCAGCCGACAGAGAGGAGACACCCATGTCAGGGCCCTTCATCTTCATCGCGACAAACAGGCTCAAGGAGGGCAAGCTCGAGGAGGAGAGCGCGCGCGTCCCAGGGCTCAGTGACTTCATCGAGGCGAACGAGCCGCAGCTGATCGCTTTCAACGAGTACGTCAACGAGGACGGCACCGAGGCAGCGGTCGTCCAGGTCCACCCGGACGCGGACTCCATGGCGTTCCACATGGGGGTCGTCCGCGAGCGAGCCGAACGTGCCTACGCAGAGACTCTCGAGGCGACAACGAGCATCGCGGTCTATGGCACGCCCAGCGACAGCGTCCTGGAGATGCTCGGAGAGCGGGCGGGCTCTGGGGTTTCGCTGAGAGTCTGGCCCCACCACGTGGGGGGCTTTACACGCGGTCAGACAAGCTGAGACGACGCAGTCCCCGCGGCGGGCCCGAGGGTCGCGCAGCGCCCGACGGGCGTCTCAGCGGGCGGCAATACCCCGTACGCAGCCGATGACGGCGTTGGCCTGGCGGCGCTCGAGCTTGCCATGCCTCTCCGCGGCGCGCACCGCCTTCTCCCCCTGGCCCAATGCACCGCCGTTCAACAGCGCCGCCGGGGACCCCACCGTCGTGAGGAGCGACGCCATGTCGATGTGGTGGCGCTCGAGGCACGAGGTGAGGCGCTTCGCGCCGCTCGCCTGCGCCCCCAACAGCCCGTACCAGCCGCTGGGGATGCCCCCGCCAAGTGCGACGACGACCAGGCCCAGGCCGATCCAATGCGGCAGCCGCAACGCACCAAGGATGGAACTCACGCGATCGTTTCCCCCTGTCCTGCCAAGGCCCCAAGAGCGAGCCCCCGGGGCGCATGCCCCGACACCTACGTAAGCTACTCGATCCGCGGGGTCCCCGCCCGGCGTAAACTGGCCACGCCGTGACACGCGATCCACTTCAGCCCCGCCGAGCAGCATCCGCTCGATCAGCCGGTCCCCGGGCCCGCTGGGCGGGTACCGGCGGCGCACGGCGATAAGTAGTTCAGCCGCGTCCGCGTGTGGCAAAGGACGCTGGCGGAGACTCGAGCGCCGCCATACCCTCGCCGGGACGAGAGGAGGTCGTGATGAGGGAAGACAGAGTCGTGCACGGGTTCCCCGCGTCCTTGCGATCGACGCGGGCGGAACGATGACGGACACGTTCATCGTCGACGAGCACGGCTCGTTCGTCGTCGGCAAGGCGCAGACGACTCCCGAGGACGAGTCGATCGGCTTCATCGCCTCGGCGCGCGACGCGCTCGGGCAATGGGGCTCGACCCCGGAGGAGGGCTTTCCGGGATCGTCTCCGGCATCTACTCCGGGACGGCGATGCTCAACCGTCTGCTGCAGCGTCAAGGGCTGCGGATCGGCTGCATCGTCAACGCCGGGCACGAGGACTACCTGCGGCTGGAGCGCGGCATCCAGACCTACCTCGGCTTCTCCTACTCCGATCGCCTGCATCTGGCGACCCACTTCCACAACGAGCCGCTCGTCCCGCGCGAGCGGATGAAGGGCGTGCGCGGGCGCATCGACGTGTTCGGCGACGAGGTGCTGCCGCTGCGCGAGCAGGATGCGGTCGAAGGCGGCGTGCGAGCTGCTCGACGAGGGCGTGGAGGGCATCGTCGTCTCGCTGCTGTTCTCCTACCGCAATCCCCTCCACGAGCGGCGGGTGGCCGAGATCATCGCCGCCGAGAAGGCCAGGCGCGGGATCGACGGAGCGGTCCCCGTCTTCCTCTCCTCCGAGCTGTATCCGATGCGGACGGGACCTGCCGCGACTGAACTCGACCGTGATCGAGGCGTACGCGGCGGAGCCCTCGCGGGCCACGTTGAAGGCGGTACGCGAGGTCACCAAGGCGAATGGAGCGCCGTTCGAGCTGCGGGTGATGGCGGCCCACGGCGGCACCGTCTCGATCGAGGCCAAGGAGCTCGGACGCACGCTCGTCTCGGGTCCCGTCGGCGGCGTGGTCGGCGGGCAGGCGCTGGCGCAGAGGATGGGCCTGCGCAATGTGCTCTGCACCGACATCGGCGGCACGTCCTTCGACATCGCGCTGATCACCGACGGGCGCTTCGAGATCACCCAGACGCCCGACATCGCCCGCTTCGTCCTGAACATCCCGCTGGTGCGGATCGACTCGATCGGCGCGGGCACGGGCTCGTTCGTGCGCGTCAACCCCAACTCCAACCGGCCCGAGCTGGGACCTGACTCGGCGGGATCGCGGATCGGCGCGTGCTGGCCCGAGGGAGGAACGGAGACGGTCTCGGTCACCGATCTCAACCTCGTGCTCGGTCGGCTGAACCCGGACTACTTCCTCGGCGGGGAGGTCGATGCTGGACGTCGAGGTCGCCCGTGCCGCGATCGAGCGCCAGATCGCGCGGCCGCTGGGTCTCTCCGTCGAGGCGGCCGCGGCCGGGGTGATCGAGCTGTTCGAGCAGACGCTGAAGAACGAGGCGGTGGGGCGGATCCTGGGAAAGGGCTACTCGCCGGCCGACTACACGCTCCTGTGCTACGGCGGCGGGGGCCCGCTGCACGTCGCCGGATACACGGAGGGGGTGACCTACCGGGAGGTGCTGGTGCCGGCCTGGGCGGCCGGGTTCTCGGCGTTCGGCTGCGCCTGCGCGGACTTCGACTACCGCTACGACCAGACCGTGGACATGCCGCTGCTGCCGGCGTTCGGCGAGGACGAACGGGCGGGCATAGGGACGATGATCACCGGTGCGTGGCTCGGCCTGCGCGATCGCGTGACGCTCGAGTTCGAGAAGTCCGGGATCGCCCGGGAGAGCATCCGCTTCACGCACGCCGTGCGGATGCAGTACTACGGCCAGCTCAACGACATCGAGCTCGTCTCCCCGCACGCCGAGCTGCGCGACGCCTCGCAGGTGGACGACCTGATCGCGACCTTCGAGGAGGCCTACGCGAAGATGTACGCGTCGTCGGCGCGTTCGCCCGAGTTCGGCTACCTCGTCACGCATGTGGTCGTCCACGGCACCGTCGACGTCGAGAAGCCCTCGCTGCCGCAGCTGGCCGAGGAGCCGGGCAAGCCGCCCGTGAAGGCGGTCAGGCAGGTCCACTGGGGCCGGGCGAGCCTCGGCCAGTTCGTCGAGACCGAGGTCTTCCAGCTCGAGTCCGTACGACCGGGCAACACGATTCACGGCCCGGCGATCGTCGAGCACACGGCAACCACCTTCGCGATCCCGCCAGGGCGCCGAGCGAAGCTCGACGGCCATCAGATCTTCCACCTCACAGACATGGAGGGCTCCGTCGATGGCCACCGTTGAAGCGACGATCGGAGCTGGAGCCGGTCGGCTCGGGAATCGGCTGGGACGGGCGGCGGCTGCAGGAGATGCTCGAGGAGTCCGAGCGGCTGTTCGCCGACACCGGTCATTACTACGGGATGCACGAGCTCGCGCTGATGGCCTCGGACCCGATCGGCTACGAGAAGCTGTTCTCGAGGATCCGCGGCGGACTGGTCTCCGCACGGGAGACCGCCTTGAACATCTCGGCCTCGCCGATCGTGCGCGAGCTGGGTGAGCTGTGCTTCGCGCTGTACACCCCCGAGGGAGACTCGCTGGCCCTGTCGACCGGGATCATCGTCCACGTCCACACGATGTCCGACGCGATCAAGTGGATGGTCCGCAACGGATACGAGGACAATCCCGGGGATCAGGCCGGGGGACATCTTCGCCAACAACGACCCCACGATCGGGGACGTCCACAACGCCGACGTGCAGACGTTCGTGCCGATCTTCTGGGAGGACGAGCTGATCGCCTGGGCGGGCGGGGTCACGCACGTCCTGGACATCGGCGCGAGCACGCCCGGAGGCGTTCCCGTGGGACCGACGACGCGCTACGAGGACGGCATCGACCTTCCGTGCATGAAGATCGGCGAGCGGGACGAGCTCGCCCCGTGGCACCTGGAGCGCTGCAAGAAGCGCACGCGGGCCTCGGTCTACTACCTGCTCGACGAGCGCACGCGGCTGGCCGGCTGTCACATGATCCGCCAGGCCGTCGAGCGGGTCGTCCTCGAGGAGGGCGTCGAGCGCTTCAAGTCGTTCAGCCGCGAGGTGATCGAGGAGGGGCGGCGCTCGTTCAAGTCGCGCATCCGCGAGATGACGGTGCCGGGCCGCTATCGCTCCCCGGCGGGGTTCGACGCGGAGTTCGCCGACAAGGAGCAGCTGCCGGCGCGGGCGCGGCGGGACATCATCATGCACTCGCCGTTCGAGGTGAGGATCGGCGGGGACGGCACCTACGAACTCGACTACGACGGCTGCTCGGCCTGGGGCTGGCACTCGATGAACTGCACGCCGTCCGGGATGCAGGGGGCGATCTGGGTGATGTTCACGCAGACGCTGATCTGCAACGACAAGGTCAACGACGGCGCGTACTTCGCGATCGAGACGAACTTCCCGGAGGGCACGATCGCCAATCTCGGTGACGCCGAGGGCTCCACCGCGATCGCCTGGGCGTTCCTGCAGCCGTCGTTCACCGGCTTCCCGCGAACGATCTCACGGGCACTGCAGGCACGCGGGTTCATCGAGGAGGTGCTGGCCGCCTACTCGGTCTCGGGCAACGTCCAGCAGGGTGGCGGGATCGACCAGTACGGCAGCTCCTCGGCGATCATGAACTTCGAGATCTCCGCCCAGGGCATGGGGGCGAAGTACGTGCTCGACGGCACCGACTACTGCGCGGCGATGTTCAACCCCGAGGGCGACACGGGAGACGTGGAGATGTGGGAGCTGATCTCGCCGTTCGTCTACCTGTCGCGGCGGGTCAAGGCCTCCTCGGGCGGACCCGGGCGCCACCGCGGCGGGTCGAGCTTCGAGTCTCTGTTCATGGTCAACAAGACGCCCTTCTGGGAGCTGCAGAACATCGGCACCGGGCGCGTGCTCTCCTCCTCGGGACTGTTCGGCGGCTACCCGGGGGCGACGGCCTACATACACAACATCCACGGCGCCGACCTGATCGAGCGCGCCCGGCGCGGCGAGCCCTACCCGATCGCCGACGGCGACTTCGAGAGCCCAGCGCTGATGGCGATCCAGGGCAGCTCGCGCGACTACAAGCGCGACGGGATCACACTGCTCGAGCCGTTCTCCAACGGAGACCTCTACCTGTCCGTGATGAAGGGAGGGGCGGGTCTCGGCGATCCGCTGCTGCGGCCGGCCGAGGCGATCCGGCGGGACGTCGAGGAGGGCCATCATGCTCGCCCGCTTCGCCGAGTCGGTCTACGGCGTCTCCGACCGCGATGCGTTTCGCCGCCGCCGGCTGCAGCGGGCCGTCCCAGTGCGCGAGTGGGTGGCCGCCGAGCGCGAGCGTGTCCTGGCGCAGGACTTCGCCGAGCCGGTCAAGGCGATGTACGCCGAGTCGATGCGTCTCTCGCCGCGCTGGGCGGCCGAGTATCGCGGCTTCTGGGACCTGCCGGATGACTTCGAGTACGACGTCCCAACGCCGACCGTCAAGGCAGCAGCGCTCCCAGGCCGGCAGGGTGAGCCCGGACGAGGCGGCCGACGCGTTCCTTGCCCAGATCCGATCCTCAACCGGCGAGGACGAGCTGCCCCGCGGCGGCGCAGGCAAGCTCGACCAGGACACGCTCGCGGCGCTGCTCGACGAGAAGCTGTCCCGGCGTGAGGTGAAGGACATCCAGTCCGGCTACAAGGACGCGGATCGCTTCGAGAAGTGGGTCGCGGTTCTGCAGGAGCGGGCTCCCTACGAGGACCCGATCGTGCTGCCCGCGGGGGAGGGGCTCAATATCGTCCGACGTCGATCCGACGGGCAGCTCATCTACCGCTGCGACTGCGGGCACGACTTCTGCGCCCACAACCGCAACTGGAAGATGGACGCCGTGGTCTACGTGCGCGACAGCGAGGAGGCGCTGCTGGAGATCTATCCGAAGATGGCCGGCCCGGATCCGAAGCTCCAGCAGATCCGCGAGTACTACTGCCCTTCCTGCGCCCGCCAGCTCGAGGTGGAGGCGCTCCAGCCCGGCTATCCCGGTGGTTCACGAGTTCCTGCCGGACGTGGAGGGCTTCTACCGCGGCTGGCTGGGGCGCGAGGTCCCGCGGTAACGCAGACGCGAGAGCGAGCCAGGTCGGCTCGGCGTCTCAGGGAGACGGGCCTGCGCGCGGCCACGAACTGAGCCAGGCCGGCGACGCGCTGATGCACGTCGGTCGAGGCCCCGAGCGCTCAGCGCGCCCGTGAGCTCGTCGCGGGCGAACATCCGCACGCCGGTGAGGCCCTTGACGAGAGGGCTCGTGATGTCTGCGGGCAGGGGGCCCCGGCTGCAGCTGGACAGGATCGCCACCCTCCCGCCCGGGGCGAGCACGCGCGCGATCTCGTCGAGGGCTCGCATCGGCTGCTCGATCAGGTAGAGGGCGGCAAAGCAGCAGACCGCGTCGAACGCGCCGTCGCGGAAGGGCAGTGCGCAGGCGTCCCCGAGCACGTAGGCGACGTTCTCGGCGCTGGGTCTCCCGCACCGCCCGCGCCAGCATCGTCCTTGACGCATCCAGACCCACGACCACCCCTTCGTCTGCGGCGCGGGCGAAGGAGCGCGTGAAGTTCCCCGGCCCGCAGGCCACGTCGAGCACCCGCTCGCCGCCGGTCAGCGAGAGCGCCTCCAGCGCGAAGCGGTGCTCGCCGCGCATGTCCGGTCCGCCCACGCCCATCAGCAGGCGTCCCCCAGCGGGCGCCACAGCCGCTCGTAGATCTGCGGGAGGGCGCGGCTGGCCATCCACCGCTGACCCGGGTGCGGGCCCGTCGCGTCCGCATCTCGCCGAGCACGTCGAGGTAGCCGTCGCGCAGGCGGGGCGGGGGCGGCCGGTGCGCCGGGTCGAACAGCTCGAGGGCGTGCTCGAGGCGCTGACGAGGACGAGCCGCTCATGTTGGGGTCATCGCCTGTCGCCGGGGCGCTCAGTCGGTCCGCCGCCGCGACTCGGGGGTTGAGCGGGCTCTGCCGGCTGCCATTGGCGCCCCGGGGAGCTCTCGCGCTGCGACGGGACCGGGCGCGGCCGAGGAGCTCCGCCAGGGACCTCTCGATTCCCTCGCAGAGGACGTCGATGTCCGGTGCCGCGTCGTAGTCGCCGGTGACCCCGAACGTGCACGCGCCGTCGTAGGAGTAGATCGCCACGCCGACCCTCACGTGCCCGCCCAGCGGGACGTAGGGAAGAGACTCGAGCATCCGCCGCCCGCACGCGTACAGCGGATGCTGCGGTCCGGGGACGTTCGTGGTGACCGTGTTGACGTTGTGCTGCGGGACCCGCGTTGCGAGCCGCTCGGCGAGCGCGAGCAGCAGCGGCGGCGCGAAGCCGCCGAGCGAGGTGAGCACCTCGCCCGCGACCGCCTCGTGGGACTCCTTGAGATCGGCCATCTGCGCCCGGATCGAGTGCAGCCGCTCGACCGGATCCTCGATCCCGACGGGCAGGTCGGCGAACATCGCCGAGACGCGGTTGTTGTAGACGCCGTGCTCGGTGGAGGAGCGGACCGAGACCGGGACGAGCGTCCGCACGACGCGCTCGACGGACTCGCCCCGCGAGATGATCAGGCGCCTGAAGCCGCCGGTGATGGCACGCGAGCACGACGTCGTTCACGGTTCCGCCCAGCGCCGCGCGCACCTCCTTGATCTCCGACAGCTCGCGCTCGCGCCCAGCTCCAGCGGCGATGCGGTCCCGAGCGGTCCGTTCAGCGACGACCTCGGGGTCGGCCTCGTCACACCCCTCAGGCGCAGCAGCCCTCGCGCAGCTTCCCGTCCGCGCCGGAGGATCCGGTCGGGGGAGGACAGCGCCCGTGCCATCTCCACGGGAATCAGGAGGTTCTCCGCGATTCCGCTCGCGAGGAGCAGGCCCGTCGGCGGGCGGCGCCTGGGGCGCCCATGGCTCAGCACCGGCGGCGCGCGCGAGGCCGGCTCGCGGTCCATCAGGACGGCGATCAGGTCGGTGCCGGCGACCCCGTCGACCATGCAGTGGTGGATCTTCGAGATGAGCGCCCAGCGGTCGGCGTCGAGGCCCTCGACGGCCCACATCTCCCACAGCGGCTTGGAGCGGTCGAGCTGCTGCGACATGATCCGCCCGACCAGCCGGCGCAGCTCCTCGTCTCCTCCGGGGGCCGGCAGGCCGGTGCGGCGCAGGTGGTAGTCGAGGTTGAAATGGCGGGTCGTCGACCCATACCGGCCGCCCGATGCTGAACGGGACGGTGCGGACGACCTGGCGGTAGCGGGGAACGAGCGGGAGCTTCCCGAGCACCATGCTCGCGGAGCTCCCGCCATGGACGGCGGCGGCCCCTCGAAGATCCCGATCGAGCCGATGTGCATGTGGCTCACCGCGTCCTCGACGTCGAGAAACGAGGCGTCGAGCGCGCTCATCTTCTCCATCGGATGACTCCCTTTTCCAGCAGGCCGACCTGGTCGTCTGTGTGCCACTCGAGAGAACTGGCCCCACGCTAAGGCCCGCGCACGGCCCGAGCCGCATCCGGGGAAGCTACGTGCCGGGCTCCAGCGAGCTACCGGTCGCCGGAGGACGGGTGGTCAATCTCGCGCGCATTATGCAGAAGATTGGCGTTAGCGTGAGAGCGGGAGCGACCGGTCGGGCTGCCGAAGGGCCGGAGGGGCTTTGAGGTGCCGCCGGAGAGATTGGAGGGGATGAGGATGAGGACCCACCTGCGGATGGCCGTCACGGGCGCCCTGCTGGCACTCGCCGTCATGCCCGCCGCGATCGCTGGTGCCGCGCCGGCGCGCTCAGGACCGCGCCACGCCGTCCAGGAGACTCTGCCGCCGATCGATTTGAGCGAGGCGGAAAACTGCGACTTCATCGCCGACCCCGGCAACCCAGACTGCATGGTGCCGTTCCCCGACGACTACTACACGGTCGCCGACCCCAACAGCGCGACGGAGCCGCAGGGTCAACTTCAAGACCGAAGGGATGCCGGCCAACTCCTCGGCGTGCACATCGAAGCCGGCCCCTACAACGCCTCCGACGGGTTCAGCCCCGGGTCGGTGATCCTGCTGAAGGTCCCCGGCATCGATACCGACCGCCGACGTGCGGGCGATGGGCCGTGCCCATCAACAACTCGGCAAGTACGCCCTGAGGCAAGGCCCCCGTCGTCGTGATCGACGCCCGCACGGGCGCGCGCTGGCCGATCTGGGTCGAGATCGACTCGAGCGCGAAAACCCCGCAAAGGCGGCGCTGGAGATCCACCCCGCCGTCAACTTCACGGCCGGCATCGCTACATCGTCGCCCTGCGAAACCTCAAGAACGCCGCAGGGAAAGCCTCAAGCGCCGGCCGCCTTCCGCTACTACCGCGACGAAGTGCCCTCCGAACAGGAAGCGATCAACGCCCGGCGTCCGCACTTCGAAGAGATCTTCTCGACGCTCGAAAGCGCCGGGCATCGCCCGCAGCAGCCTGTACCTCGCGTGGGACTTCACCGTCGCCAGCGACGCAGAACAACAGCGGGCGCGAGCTCTCGATGCGCAACGACGCTTTCGCCCAGCTCGGGCGACACCAACCTCGCCGACGGCATGCCGCAGGGCAGCTCGCCGACGTTTGCAGTCACCAGCGTCGAAAACGAACCGAACCCGGGACAGATCGCCCGGCGGGTCAAGGGCACGTTCACGGTTCCCTGCTTCCTGTTCCCCGATCCTGCGGGCCGGGCGGGACGATGCATCTGGACGCGGAAGGGAACCCGATCCAGAACGGCACTCTGGACGGCGAACTTCGACTGCATCATCCCCGCTCTCGGCGACCAGCGGGCCGGCCGGAGCGGCGCGACCGGCGCTGTACGGGCACGGGCTGCTGGGCAGACGCCTCGGAGGTCGGCTCGGGCCCACAACGCAGCCTCTCCCAGGGATACAAGATCGTCCAATGCGCGACCGATGAGATCGGCATGGCCGAATCGGACGTGGCGGTCGTGATCGCCGCGCTGCAGAACGTCTCGGCGTTCCCGGCGATCCCCGACCGCCTCCAGCAGGGCCTGCTCGACGAGCTCTACCTGGGCCGGGCGCTGATCAGCCCCTCCGGCTTCAACGACCGAGCCGCCTTCCACCAGGACGGCACGCTGGCCAGCGGCTCGGTGCTCGACACGAGCCGCCTGTTCTACAACGGCAACAGCCAGGGCGGGATCATGGGCGGGGCGCTGACGGCGGTCTCGCCGGACTTCACGCGGGCCTCGCTCGGCGTGCCCGCGATGAACTACTCGGTGCTGCTGCCGAGGTCGGTCGACTTCGCTCCGAATTCGCGCAGGTGTTGTACCCGTTCTATCCCGATGAAACCACGCGTCCCCTGGTGCTCGGCCTGATGCAGATGCTCTGGGATCGCGGCGAGCCGGACGGATACGCCGAGCGGATGACCTGCAACCCGCTGCCCGACACGCCGGGGCACCAGGTGCTGATGGACGTGGCCTTCGGCGACCACCAGGTGACCGACTACCAGGCCGACGTCGAGGCGCGCACGGTCGGCGCCTCCGCCCACAGACCGGTGCTCTACAAAGGCCGCTGGCCGAACACCAACGTGCTGTGGAACGTCCCGCGGATCAGTCGCCATCCCTTCACCGGCTCGGCCGAGTACTACTGGGACATCGGGCCCGATCCGCGAAAGCCCGCACGGGGTCGGGCAGAATTCATCGGCGTCGAACCGCCTCCGTACCAGAAACGTCCCCAACCTCCTCGGCGAGGACCCCCACGGCGCCCGCCGGGACGCGCCTGGAACCGAGGCAGCAGCTCGTATCGGACTTCTTCGAACGGGGCGATCCCGAAGACGGACAACTGCGGCGGCGCGGCCCTGCTACGCGGGAGGGCTTCACGGGGCCGTAGCGGCCCACGGGGCGGCCTGGGCCGCCCCGCTTCCTCCTGCTTGCAGAGCAGTCCCCACGCCGACTACGGGCGGGTAACTGTCTGTATCTCGAAGGTGCGGCCGACCCGCTCGTGGTAGTAGAGGGTCCTGCCGTCGGAGCTGAGGGACGGTGCCTCGGCGAACCCCGTGATCGCGCCCACCCGCTGCACGTGGCCGAACGGTCGGCTCCTGCTCGTCCGTTGCCCAATGCCTCACAGTGCCCCCTCGTATCGGAGGATACGTGTCGTGCCCCAGCAACGGCGGTCCGGTTTGCACGGGCCTCCGTCGGGGCCGCTATCGCGATTGAGCCACCCGGGATCGACGCCGGTTCGGCGGCGCCTCTGCCTAGCGGATGCTGCGGGCGAACCTCAACCGGCTCCTGTTCGCCGGCCGGGCGAGGTCGTCGAAGTGCGAGAGGGCGCCTCCGGAGCCCTCTGCAACGCAGGTGAGCGGAGAGCCGGCGAGCGACACCGGAAGCCCGGTCTCGGCGGCGAGGAGCTCGCGAAACCCGCGCAGGAGGACGCCGCCGCCCGCCAGGAGGATGCCGTCGCGGGCGATGTCGCCAGTGAGCTCCGGCGGCGTCTGCTCGAGCGTGTCCTTGACGGCGTCCACGATTTCGCCCAGCGGCGCGCGGAGGGCATCCAGCACCTCGCCGCTGCGAAGGAGGACCTCGGTGGGCAGGCCCGTCAGGAGGTGGCGCCCCCGCACCTCGTAGACCTCTTCGGGCTGCAGGGGGATCGCCGCTCCGATCGCGATCTTGATCGCCTCGGCCGTCGGCGAGCCAATCGCGAGCGAGTGCTCGAGCCGCAGGTAGCGGGTGATCGCCTCGTCCATCTCATAGCCGCCCACGCGCAGCGAGCGCGACAGCACGATGCCCCCGAGCGAGATGATCGCCATCTCGCTGGTGCCCCCGCCGATGTCGACGACCATGCGGCCGACCGGCTCCTCGATCTCCAGGCCGGCGCCGATCGCCGCAGCGATGGGCTCCTCGATCAGGTGAACGCGCCGCGCACCGGCGGCGAGCGACGCCTCCTCGACCGCCCGCTGCTCGACCTGGGTGATCCCCGAGGGGGCGCACACGATCAGGCGCGGATGTGCTCGCTGGCGGTCGAGCACCTTGCGGATGAAGTACCGCAGCATCGCCTCGGTGACGGCGAAGTCGGCGATCACCCCATGGCGCAGCGGTCGGGTCGCCGAGATCGTCGCGGGCGTGCGCCCGATCATTCGCTGGGCATCGGCGCCGACAGCGTGCACATGCCCGGACGCCGGGTCGGACGCGACGACGGATGGCTCGGAGACGACAATCCCGCGCCCGTCCACGTACACGAGCGTGTTCGCCGTCCCGAGGTCGATCGCCATGTCGCGAATGCCGAACGAGGGGCCCGCGAGGCGGCGGGCGGCGTCGTGGCGGGCTCGACGCATACGCATCGCAACAGACTGGCAGACCAGGGCGGGCCTGGGCGCGTTGGTCTGGGTTTGGCAACAGCGGGCGGAAGGCTTCGACGATCACGGACCGGCCGCGGCGGTTGCTCAGATCGCGGCTGTTCGAGTGGGAAAGCGGACCCCGTGCCCGTGGTATGTTGCGGCTGTCGATCAGGCGGAGGCGTTCGGGCGCGTGCGCGACGGGGAGGGGGCGTCGGTTGCCCGGCACGGTCTCGGCCATACCTTCGCACTGCTAACGCAAGGAGATCCAGGGGATGAGACGGACAACGATCGTGGTCGCTCTCGCTTTGAGCGTGTGCACACTGGGCGTGCTGGCCTCGCCGGCGCTTGCCGCCAAAGAAAAACCGGTCTTCGGGAAATTCCGGGCGACGGTCGCGGGCACCGTGAAGGGCAAAGGGGAAGCCGGCGAAATGAAGCTCGGCCCGTACCGGTTCGCAGAATGTGAAAAAGAACTGAAGTCCAGCGGCTCCGTCGTTATGGGCGAATCGGAAACGTTCTTTCAGGAAGTCAAGTTCTCTCACTGCGAAGCGGCCCGGCCGACCGGTGGAGGCCTGGAAGAAGCGGTCCACGCCAGCTTCACCCTGGGCATGGAATTCCACTCGAACGGGTCCCTGAAACTCGGTCCTACGAGCGTCACCTTCGGAGCGAGCGACAGCACCTGCGAAGTAACGATTCCCTCCCAATGGGTGCCCTCCGCGGCGGAAACCAAGGGGGAAGTCAAATCCTTCGAAGACGTGAGCTACGCGACCGAAAAGGAAAAACTCGAAGGGTCCCAGGAAAAGAAATTCGGGGAATTCCGCGAACGGCTCGACATCGAATGGGAACTGAAAGGCGTCACGGCGACTGTGAAACTGACGCCGACGTGCAAATACAAAGGCTCGCACATCAACGGCGCCGGCGAAGCCGAATTCAGCGGCGGAACGATGGAAGGCGAACTGGAAGAAGTGACCCTCCAGGGAGGCAACCAGAGCTTCATTCCGGCGCTGTGAGCGTCTGACGGGGCGACGAGAGCAGGGATCCCGGTCTCCGCTGCGGGTGGCCGGGATCCCGCCTTCATGCGACGGCCCGCCAGTCCGGCACGGGCGCGTCCGATGCGGGCGCGTCCGGTGCGGGGCGGTGCCGCGCAGTCCGGACGGCCTGACGGCCGTGCCAACCGGGAGTAGACATCTTTGGACGGCTGGCCATATGGCGAGGTCGTCCCCCGAGGGACGATGCTCGGGATGGCTCTCAAGCCCCTATCGGCGGAGGAACTGGCCGGCTCGCCGACGCTGTTCGCCAGCTTCATGGGCTACATCGACAGAAGCCACAAGACGGTCGGGCAGTTGCTCGCGATATATCGGCAACGCAGCAAGACGCTCCAGGCAGCTGAGGACCGAGCGGATGACCTGCGAGTTGACCGCTTCATGGATGACATGGCGAGCGACAGGTGGAAGGCTGACGTGGTCATGCGGATAGGCGTGTTTGACGATCGCGTGCTCGTCATTGACGGGATACATCGCGGCATCGCATACCTCGCGTGCATACAGGAGGGGATCAGCCCCGATCGCCTTCCGGCGCTGCATGTCGACTGCTGAAGGCGCTGTTTGAAGCCGCGCGAGGTCTAGCGCGAACGAAGGGATCTGCAGAGAGCTCGCCCCGTGCGAGCGGCTGGCCGCGCAGCGGCTGCTCGGGCACGGCCACTGATTGACCAGCGGCATCCTCAAGCGAGCCGCGGCGCTCTTGTAACGTGCCCTGTATGCCGAAGCTCGGCACAACTCCGGTGGAAGGCTCGGTACACGGCGGCTCCGGCTCCGGTGCGGCCGGGCGGGTCGCAGTCGTCTTCGAGCGCAGCAACGCAGGCACAGCGGCTCTGCGTGAGGCCGCCGAACTGGCCAACGCGGGGCGCGAGTTGTCGGTCGTGACGCTCGCCCCGCAGGCACGGGCCCCGCTATGGGGCCGGGCCGGCGGGGAGGGTCCGTACAACATCGCGGTCAGGGAGGAAGCGGAACTGGATCTGCAGGAGGCCCGCGAGCTCCTCGGATCCGTCGCCAGCCGCGCGACGTTCAAGATGCTGGCCGGGTGCCCTCAGCCGCCGCTCGCATCGTGGGTGGCCCAACACGGGTTTGGACTTGTTCTGCTTCCCCACCACCGGCTGACTCCAGGGGGTAACCCTTTTGCGAGGAGCCTGCGGAAGCAAACTACGGCGGAAGTGCGGCTGGTCAGGTAGGCCGAGCCGCCGCAGCCAACGACTGGCTAGCTTTTCGCGCCGGCTGTCACGGGCTGGGGACGACGAGACTGCGGATGGAACCTAGTGGGCTAAGACTTAACCGTCAGGCGCGGGTGGAGGCTTTGCGGTGCGCACCAGCGAGAGCGGACTGACGGGATACCGCGCTCGGCGAGGGGAGCGGGTTGTCCATCACGCGCACGCGGCGGCGACCGTGGTGTCCGTGCTGTCGGCACGGCTAGACGAGGCCGCGTGCTGCCCAGGCCCGGGCGGACACGACGAACGGTGCCGTTGACATCCTCTCGCGGCAGAGCTCGCGCAACTCCGCTTGTTGCCGCGCGTCGAGGCCAGCCGTGTACGCGCCCGCCGGCCCCACGCCGAGGGTGAACGGCTCCCACCAATCTTCGAAGCTCGGATATTCGACGCTGACTGTAAGGGCGGTCGCCTCGATCTCGTGCAGCCCCACTACACGGAGAAGCCGCGCAAGGTCGCCGGCGCGGGTGCCCACAAGCTGCGACTCATCCTCGACCTCGGGATCCAGCTCACGCGCCGCCTCCCAGAACTGGCTGAGCGGCCCCCGCCCGCCGGCATGATCCCAGACGCATGCCACCACCACACCATCATGCCGGGTGACGCGCGCCATCTCGCCCACTCCCACGACGGGGTCCGCCATGAAATGAACCACAAGTTGCGCCAGGGCTGCGTCGAACGTCCGGTCGGGAAACGGCAGCTGCTCCGCGGATGCACATTGCACGTCGACCCCGGCGTGGCGCGCTCGGGCCGCTGAGACAAAGGACTCCGAGGGATCGACGGCCGAAACGAAGGCCGGTCCCAGCCGCCCGACCAGCTCGGCTGTTAGCGCTCCGGGGCCGCAGCCGACGTCGAGCACTCGCTGACCGGCCGTAACCGCTGCGAGATCGGCCATCAGGGGGGCGAGCAGCATCGAGTACCTGCCCATGAAGCGGTCGTACGCGTCAGCCGCGACGGTGAAGCTCACCGGCCCAATCTAACCGTCTCCGCCTTGCGTGGCGCCGGCGAGGGTCGTGTGGCGCACGTCCGGATAGGGCGGCTTGCACAAGCGACCCTGCCTCCGGTGAGATGGACCTAACCGGACACCATTCCAACCCTCCGCGACCCCTGGAAGCGTTGCTCGAAGCCCGCACGGACGCGTGCACCGACCCCAAAGACGACGCCGATGCCCCCAGTGGCTGCCGCGCCGAGCAGGCATGTCTTCCGATCGGGTCCAGGCACCGTCGACACGACTGGGTCCAAGACGCGGTCATACGTGTGCTCACGGATCAGCGCGAGCCGATGCGGGCGCGCGACGTCCATGGAGCCGTTGAGACCCTTCTCGGCGAACCGGTGCGTTGGGGGTCGGTTAAGAAGTGCTTGAGCTCGAATGTGGCCGGCATCTCGCCACGGTTCGCTCGGGTGGCTCGCGGTCGGTACGCCGTAAGCCCCGCGACGAACGACGCTGGCGCTACCGCGCCCTGGCGAAACCGAGCGTAGGCCGACCCTCCAGCCTGGGCGTCCCGCTCGTGAGGCGCTCGCCGATCGTTCGCGCCACGTAGGCAGGGCGCCAAGGTAGGACCCGCGCAGCCGCGCCGTGCGCAACGCGTCGGTCGCACGGACGCACGGCTCAAGCTTCTAGGGTTGACGCCGTGACCCCACGGCCGCGAACAAATCCCGCACCGAGCCTCACCCGATCTGCCGGGCCATTTGGGAGGCCGCTCTGATGCGCCAAGGGCCGCTCGCGGGACGTTGGGCCGCCGCCGCGGCAATGGTCATGTTCGCGCTTGTCCCGTACTTGGTGCTGTCGGCGGCGGTCGAGCCGCTCACGCTGCGAATCGCCACGGACCTGCACACGAGCCTCCAGACGCTGAGCCTCGGTCCGGCCTGGCGAACGCGGCGTACGCCGTCGGCACGGTGCTGGCAGTGCAGTTTGCTCAGCATCTGCCGCAGCGCCGGATGATGGTGCTGTACGCCGTCGTGCTGCTCTTCGGATCGATTCTCGTCGCCTCCGCGCAGGACGCGGCGGTGTTCATCACCGGCCACGTTCTCCAGGGGCTGTGCACCAGCCTGCTGCTGATCGCCGCGGTACCGCCGCTCGCGATCGGCTACCCGGCCACAAGCTCCGCGACACGGCGGTGATCATGAACATGTGCATCTTCGGCGCAGTTGCACTTGGCCCTACCCTCGGCGGGATCCAGGCGCACGCGGGCGGCTGGCGCCCACTGTTCTGGATCGTGGCCGCGGTCTCGGCGACGGCGCTCCTGCTGTCGTTGCTGACCTTCGAGGATTCGCCACCGGCCGACCCGGAATCGCCGCGGGACCTGCCGGCGATCGCGCTGGCGGCGATCGGTTGCTTCGCTGCCTTTTATGGCGCCTCGGAGTTGCTGACGCACCCGTTCTCGGACCCTCGACGCTGCTGCCGCTGCTTGGCGGGCTGGCCGTGATCGTGATCCTGATCGTCTACCAGTATCGCGCCAAGCGGCCGCTGCTCACCGTCCGCACGATGCTGACGAGCACGATTCCGGTCGCCGGCGTCCTCGTGGCCCTGTTCGCGGCTGCCGCGTCGGTCTCGGCGACGGCGCTGACGGCCGCCGTGCTGCTGCAGCACTACGCTCCGTTACGGTGGGCCTGCTCTACCTACCGGAGGCTGCCGGTGCAGTGATCACCGCGGTGCTGTTGGGGGTCCTGTTGAGGCGCAAGGCGCTGCACTACATGCCGTCGGCGGGATGCTCTTCCTCGCCGCGGGCATCGCTGTATTCCGCATGGAGGTCCCGCCGAGTCAGGCCCTGACCCTGGTGGGCTCGGGCCTCACCGGCATCGGGCTCGGCGCGACAGTCGCGCCGGCACTGTTCGTCGCGGGCTTTTCGCTGCCGTCCGCGAACCTCCAGCGGGTGTTCGCGATCGTGGAGCTGCTGCGCGCGGTCGCAGCGTTCATGATCGCGCCGATCTTCGCTCACCTCGCGCTCACGGTCGGAGGCAGTCTGGAGGCGGGGACCGCGACGGCACTCTCGATCGGTCTTGCGATCGCGATCTCGGTGCGGTGCTCGGCGTCGTGCTCTACCTGGTCGGCGGGGCGCGCCCGCAGAAGCCGGACCTCGACCGCTTCCTCGACGGAGACGCGCCGGCGTGGTATTCGCCACCATTGTTCGCCAAGCTCCGCGGCATGCCGCACACCCCGGTGGCCGCGAGCGAAAGCTCCGGGTGAGAGGAATTACCGCGTGACGTCCACCGGGCCGGTTCTCTTTGCATACGACGGCACCGAACTCGCCGGTCTGGCGATCGAGGAGGCCGGCCGACAGCTGGAGCACGGCCGCGAGGCGCTGATCGTCTGCGTCTGGCAGCCGGCGGACGTCGGCTTCATACCGGTCGGGGGACAGCACTTCGACGCCGACAACGCCGTCGAGGTGAGGCACGCCGCTGAAGCGACGGCGGCGCACGGCGCGTCGCTGGCTGAGGAGGCGGGCTTCCGCGCGACCGTCGCGTGCGCCAAGGCCGCGCCGACGTGGAAGGGCATCGTCGAGGTCGCGGAGCAGCACGGCGCGAGCCTGATCGTCACCGGCTCGCACGAGCGCCACGGTCTCGCCGGCCACCTCGCGGGCAGCGTCACCCGCGACCTGCTCGCGCACACGGCGCTGCCTGTCCTCGTCGTGCGCCGACGCTTCGGCACCGGGGAGCACGAAGGCGCCCCGGCGTAGAGCGGAAGCGTCTAGCGAGCGTACAGGCATACCGACGGCACGCGATAGCTAGGCTGAGCTTCGATGGCGCAGCTGAGCCACACCCGCGTCCTGGTGACGGGCGGCACGAGTGGCCTGGGGCTGGCGATGGCGCAGGCGCTCGCGCAGGCGGGCGCCCGGGTGGTGGTGACCAGCCGCCGTCGGGAGCGGGCGCAGGCCACCGCCGCGGAGCTGGGCGCCGGTGCGCTGGGAGTCGAGCTCGACGTCCGCAACGCATGCTCGGTGTCGGCGGCAGTCGACATGGCCTACGAGACGCTCGACGGCCTAGATCTGCTGGTCAACAACGCCGGGATCGGGATGCGCACTGTCAACCCGAGGTTCATGAGCGAGCCGCAACCATTTTGGCAGGTGCCGCCCGCCGGCTTTCGCGACTTGCTGGAGACCAAGGCGACCGGGACCTTCCTGGTCGCCCGGGAGGTGGTGCCGCGAATGCTGAGCGCCGGCGGCGGACGGGTGGTCACGCTCTCGATGAACGAGCAGACGATGACGCGCCGCGGCTTCATCCCCTATGGACCGTCCGGCGCCGCCGTGGAGGCCCTGGCCCGAGTGATGGCCGCCGACTTGGCCGACACACCGGTCACCGCCAACATCCTGCTCCCCGGCGGGGCGACCGCTACCGGGATGATCCCCGACGAGATGCCGGACGAGCTGCGCGCCAACCTGCTGGACCCAGCGATCATGGGACCGCCAATCGTTTGGCTGGCCTCTCCAGATGCCGCCGGGGTCCACGACGAGCGGATCGTCGCCCGCGACTTCGACGACTGGCTGGAGGCGCGCGAGAAGAAGGACCTGCCCGCCGCGGAGTGAGCAGCAGCGACGCTCGCTCCGCCAAGGCAATGCGGAAGTGGCGGTGGCCGATATGCGTCACTGCTCCTCCTCGTCTCTAAGCGATAACGCCTAGCGTGTCGGTTGAGACGACTGCTTTGCCATGAGGCTGTTTCGCAAACCCCGGTCTGTCCGGCGGGTTTAAGAAGCTTCTGGGCATGGCTCAGAACTTCATCGAGTGTGATCGTGAGCAGTTGCTGTTGATGTCCCCGTCGTTGCGTGAGTGGCTGCCGGAGAACCATCTCGCGTGGTTCGTGATCGACGCGGTCAAGGGCATGGATCTGTCGGCGTTCTACGCTCGCTACCGCCAGGACGGGTGGGGTCGCGCGGCCTATGACCCGGCGATGATGGTCGCGGTCGTGCTGTATGCGTATGCGAAGGGGCAGCGCTCCTCGCGGGGCATCGAGCGTGCGTGCGTGGAGGACGTCGCCTTCCGCGTGATCGCGTCGAACCTGGCGCCTGATCACGTGACGATCAACCGGTTTCGCTCAGAGCACTCAGACGCGCTGGCCGGCCTGTTCAGCAGCGTGCTCACACTGTGCGCACGGGCGGGGATAGTCAAGGTCGGCACGATCGCGGTTGACGGCACGAAGGTCCATGCGAACGCGAGCCGCGAAGCGAACGCGGACTATGACCGGATCGCGCGGGAGATCCTCAAAGAGGCCGCCGAAGTCGACGCTGCCGAGGATGAGCTCTACGGCGAGAAGCGTGGCGATGAGCTGCCCGAGCATCTGTCGACCAGCCAGGGCCGCCGTGGCTGGCTGCGCGAGGCCAAACGTCAGCTCGATGAGGAACGCGCCAAGGAAGCCAAGCCGATCCCGCGGTCTCGCCCCGCGCGGCTGAAAGAGGCAAAGCGCCGCCTGGAGGAGGAGTTGTGGGTGGAGTCGCGAGCGAATGCTGCATATGAGGGCTACCGGGTGCACGGGCGCGACACGAAGGGCCGAAGGCTCGGCGCATCACCGACTCCGTATACGCCGCCCGAGGTTCCGGCGGGGAAGATGAACTTGACCGATCCCGACTCGCGGATGTTGAAGGCCTCGCGCGGCTACGTCCAGGGTTACAACGCGCAGGCAGTGGTGGATGAGAACCAGATCGTGATTGCCGCCGAGGTCACGGTCGACTCACCAGATTTCGGACATCTCGAGCCGATGCTCGACGCCGCCCAAAGCGAGCTGGAGGCGGCCGGCGTCAGCGAGACGCCGGGGGTGTTGCTTGCCGACGCCGGCTACTGGCACAAGGAGCAGATGGAGAACGTCATCGATCACGGGATCCAGGTTCTCATCCCGCCCGACGCCGGCAAGCGCAAAGGCAGCCGTCCGGGATGGGATGGCGGCGCCTACGAGCACATGCGCCGAGTGCTCTCCACCGAGCTCGGACACGCGCTCTACCGAAAACGCCAGGCGATGATCGAGCCGGTGTTCGGACACACGAAGTTCAACCGTCGCATCGATCGCTTCCAACGCCGCGGAAGAGCCGCCGCAAGGTCTGAATGGCGACTAATCACCGCCACCCACAATTTGCTGAAGCTCCACAACCACCAGACAGCGGCCGCCGGGGCCTGAAAGGGGCTCGGGAAGCCCGTCCGGGCTGCCAGGGACCCACCGCCCAGGCCACCACGCGCCTCAGAGCGCGAAACACACCGCGAGCGCCCGCGCTGACAGCCGCCCAAACAGTTTGCGAAACAGCCTCCCATCGAAGCGGGCGTCGCCGGACACCGGCACCGACCCCTACTCCGACAGTCCCGCCGCCCACGAGGCCTCAGCACGCGCAGTAGACGCTGAGTCTTCTTCCCGACATGGCCGCCTTGCAGGCTGTGATGCAGTCCCAAGCTGGTGCCGACGCGATGGCCTACGACGGCGTTCGCGCCGACACCCTCGTCCTGCTCGTCGAGACGTAGCTAGTCGGAGGGCACCAGCGCCGGGCCTACGGACCTGCCGGCCCTGAGCGTACCGAGCACGTTTGTCAATTTTCCGGAACTGCGGATCCGGCGGTGAGGCGGAGCTGCGGATCCCGCGTGGGTTGGCATCGTGCCTGAACTCGGTCTCTCGCCGCCTGATAGCTTCAGACCACAAGCAGCCGAACAAAGGGGAGCCATGAGTGAGCAGAGCATCGAGTTCGTCAAGGGTGTCTACGGGGCGTTCGCGCGAGGCGATGTGCCCGCCGTGCTCGGCGCATTCGCTGACGACATCGAATGGTACGAGGCTGAGGGCATGCCATACGGGGGTCTGCACCACGGCGGCGAGGCCGTCGCGCAGAAGGTCTTTGGCCCGATCGCTGAGGACGTCGAAGGCTTCGCGATCGTACCCGAGGAGTTCATGGGATCCGGTGAAACCGTCGCCGCGGTCGTCCGCTATACGGGGGCCGGCAAAGCGACTGGGAAGGCCCTGGACCTGCCCGTCGTCCACATCTGGGATATCCGTGACGGCAAGCTTGCGCGCTTTCGGCAGTTCATCGACACGGTGAAGTTCGCTGAGGTCGTCCCCGTTCCGGCCGCCGTCTGACGGCCACGTAGCGCCCCGGCCCGACGCCGCCTCACCTTGCACGAGGGGGCGGCGGGTTGCGGCGTGCGCCGCTCGGTCCCTGCCAGCCCGGGCGTAGCACGCCTCCAGACTTGCGCTTTGGTGCAAGAGGAGGCGTCGTCGTGACGGCGGATCGCGCTTTCGGATCGGACGACGGACCGGTCTAGGTTGGGATTGCGCGGCCGAGGGGCTGCACCAAAACCAACGGGAGAAAGCGATTCATCTCTGGCTTCGATTCGTACGCTGGTATGGGGCCAGCGTCCAAGTCAGCGAAATAAGCGTTGCGAGCGCCACCCACGCGAGCGACCCGATAGAGGAGTGCAGCACCTCGATGGCCGTGTTCTCGCCCAGCCCAAGGACGGCGATGCCGACACCCGCCTGAACGAGGTAGAGGATGGCCACCACGGCCGCCGCCCACTCGATCGGTGGCACGCCCGCCCGATCACGGCCGCTGCGGAACAGCAGCCACAGGGCGAACACGAGCATCGCCCCCGCCCAAAAACGGTGGGTCAGATTGATGACGACTCGATGGTCTAAGGACGGGACCAGGGATCCGTTGCATAGCGGGAATCCACGACCACATGCGGTGTGGGAGTCCGTGTTGGCCACGCTCGAGCCTGCCAACAGCAGGCCAAAGCTGAGCGTCACGAACCAGCCGATCAGTCGCGAGAACGAGTCGTGTGGTGCCGGTTCGACGGTCGGGAAGGCGAGCCGTACGGCAACGAGGGTGATCGACCCCACCAGAAGCGCTGCCGCGCCGTAGTGGACGACGACCGTCCAGGAGACGTTGCGAAGCAACACGGTCACGCCGCCCAGGACAACCTGGAGCGCGAGCAGTGCCAGCATCCAAACAACCGGGCGAGTCACCCGGGGCTCGCGGCGATAGCCGCGGAACACCATCAGCGCCAAGCCAACCACACCGACGACGAGCACCGTCGCGATCCAACGATGGAACTCCTCGATCATGGCGTGGTGGCCAGCTGCGACGAGTTGGCCGTGGCACGCAGGCCAGTCGGGACACCCAAGCCCGGATTCGGACGTACGCACGAACGCACCGAGGGTCATCAGGGCCCACCCGAACAGCGCCATCGCAGCCGCCCACGCCGCAAGCCAGCCTCGCCTCAGACGACCTAGCTGTGCACCGCCCCTGCGTGCAGCCGCGGGGGTGGCATCGGCCTTGCAGGTCGGGGAGGTCTCGTTCATCATGAGATCAGCTCAGGCGTGGGTCGCCGAGCAACGCCACAACGGCCCGCTCGCGAACTCATCGGAATACTTCCTCGGTCCTGGCATCGCTTGCGATTTCCTCTCTCTCAAGGATGAGATCCTGGCATCGAGGTCTCCGCCAAAGTCCAGCCCGGATCGGTTGTTGAAAGCGCGCCAAGCTAGGGCAGGTCGGCCAGGATCTCCGCGAGAGGCTTGCGGATGCCCGTGATGAACGGCAGCTCGTTCTTGGTGTAGAGGCGCGCCTCTGCCGCTCGCAGGTGGCGGATCAGGTCGACGATCCGCACCACGTCGTCGGCCTCGGCGAGGGCTCGCTCGGCCTCGGCGGCCAGATCGGTGCACGGCCGGCCGGCGATTGCCCGGGAGGCGCGAAAGGCCGCGTAGGCGGTGTAGGCGAGGCCTGCGGGAAAACCGACGGCCGTCTCGGCCTGCTCGCGGGGAAAGATCGCGGACATCGCTGTTGGGCTCCTCTCGTCAGGGCTCACTCGGAGATCTAGGCGGCACCCGCGGCGGGGATGTACTCCACCGGCTCCCCGCGCAGGGCGCGCAGCAGCGGTGCATCAAGGCCGGGGTCGTCGCCCACAGCCGCAGTCGCAAGCGTCGGGCTCGGCACGGCATCAACCGTAAGAGCGCGCGCGAGCGTCCACAAGCGGGAGGGCCACACGCGGAGTGGGTGTTTGCCACGGAGCGCGTCTCAGTAGTCTCCAACTGAAAGGCTTGGGCGACTCCGCGATTCCGGTGCGGTAAAACCAGAGATTCGGGCCGTTTCGCGCGCTTTTGCGTGCGCGGCGCGATGCGGCGGTCTACCGTTCACGGAACCGATGCCCACCGCGGCCAACACCGCTACCAGCGACGTGGCCGAGCGCTAGGAGGTCCTGCGCGAACTCATCGCCGAGCGCGCAGTCGATCACGAGTGGTCCGACGGGGTCGCCAGCGAGCTCGCCGAAGCGATCTTCGCGAGCTTCACGCCGACGAAGAGCTGCGTGAGGGAACCCAGGCGAGCACCGAGAGTGTCGTGCGCCTTTTCATCGCTATGGTGGTTGACGGTCGCGATCCGGCGAGCACCGTCTCGCCGCCCGCGACCGTCAAGGTCGCGCGGGGCTTCGTGCACCGCGACGCGTCGATCGACACGCTGATGCGCGCTTACCACGTCGCTCACGCGCGGTTCTTCGAGGTGTGGTCGCGCGAGGTGCATGCCTCGGAGGAGGATCCCCTAAGGGCCGGGATCGCGATCGAGGAGGGTGCCGCTTGGACCTTCCCGTTCGTCGACGCGATCGGGCACAACATCGCTGAGCGCTACGCCGAGGAGCGCGAGCGGTGGGTGCGCAGCGCGGCTGCGGCGCCGCAGTTCCGGCGGATCGTGCGCCAGCGATCCTCCCGTCGTGCCAGTGCCGGATTCCGTTTTGCCGACGGTCTCGACCGCCCAGGTCCTGCCAAAGGTGTCAACGATGCGCGCGGCTTCATGTTCGTCTCGCACCTGGGCGAGGTGATGCCCTCTGGTTTCCTGCCCCTGAGCGCTGGAAACGTGCGGGAGGAGGATCCCGTCGCGCTGTACCGCGACTCGCCGCTGTTTCGCGAGTTACGTGACCCGCAGGCTCTAAAGGGCAAGTGCGGTCGCTGCGAGTTCCGTGAGGTGTGCGGCGGCAGCCGTGCCCGCGCATTCGCCGTCACCGGCGACCACCTGGCCTCCGATCCCAGCTGTCCGTACCTGCCAGGGCAAGGGCCAGGCCCGAGCCCTCCGGTCCAGTAGCGGCGGCGGCGCCAGGGTGCCGGGCGGTGTTCAGCTGACCGGGGCCGCTGCGCCGAGCTCGGCCTGCCAGTCGGGGTGTCGAGGTTGCGCGACTCGTGGATCGGCATCCACGTCGATGGCGATTGGACGGCGACCACATTCCCGTCCGAAGCCATCGTGCCGGTAGAGGAAACGCGCGCAGCCGGCGGCCACAGATGGAGCCAACCGGGATCGAACCGGTGACCTCCTGCTTGCAAAACGACGCGGCCAATCGGCTGCGAAGCCCGATCTCTCGGCATTGGCCGGGGATTCTTGCCTCCAGCCACTGGGCGGATACGGCCGGATGAGGCGCGATCAGGCTGGGTTTGGGCAGCGGATCGCGGCCGTCTCCTTGATCGCGTGGTCCGGATCGGGGAGGGGTCGTCCGACTTCGGCGTGCTCGTCGAGGTCGTGGGGTTTCTCGTCTACCCGTACCGGGCGGCGGCTTGCGCGAGCGCGGCGAAGGAGAGCTTGTGCACACGGCTCTTGGCCTCGATCCCGTAGAACGCGTTGGTGCCGTAGTCCACGTAGTTGAAGTAGATGACCATCGGCACATAGCCGGTGCCATGCGCCCACGCCATGAGGCCGGTGATGTTCGCGGCCTGCTGGGCTTCGGTCCATTGCTGGCTGTCCCCGGTCGGGGGCTGCCCGACGGCGGTGGGCCAGCCGACCTCCGTCACATACACCGGGAGCCCGGATTCGCCGTGCGCCCCTTCGACCACCTTGCGGTCGCCCTGCGCGCCACCGTGCTGGCCCGATGACCCCCCGTATGGGTGGACGGTCACCCCATCGCAGTACGGCAAGGCACCCGCGGCCTCGATGCCTTTCCCGAACGTGGTTCCTCCGCCGACACCCCCATCCCATGTGCACAGCTCCACCGGCCGCTTTTCCGCGGGGAGCGTGGCGAGCGCTTCATGAGTGGCCTTTGCCAGCTTCGTGTAGGCCGTGTAGTTCGTCGGGTCCGACCAGAACCAACTGCCGCCCGGCTCGTTCAGCACCTCCACAGCCAGACCGCCGGCCCGACCGTACTTGTTGAAGTAGGCGGCGACTTCCAGGCCGTAGGAGGCCGGGTTGATCGCGCCGATTGTCCCGCCTTCCCCGAAGATCACGCTCGCCACCTGCACGCCGGCCTTGATCGCTTCGGCGACCAGTCCGGCATGAGCCGAGCTCGTGCGGATGTAGTGGATGCCGCCCGAGGCCAGATCGGAGAAGGCCGAGCCGCCCCAGCCGCCGGAGTCCACGCCCACGACCATCGACGGCGGTTCTTCGAGCGGCGGTTCTTCGAGCGGCGGTTCTTCGACGGGCGGTGCTTCGAGCGGCGGTTCTGTTTTCGGCGGCCTTTCTGGGCGGGGGACGGTCTGCAGCCGCCCCGCCCACCCGCCGATCGGCCCTTCGGGGCCATGGGCCCGCACGTCCACGACGGGTGTGGCGGCCGGGGGCGTGTAGACCCGCTGGGAAGCCGGCAGGGTGAGATATTTCAGGCCGTCTCCCGCCAGGTCTTCCATCACGGCGACCTGGATGCTCGTCGTGCCCGCGGGCTTGGAGGTCACCCTGACCGCAGAGCCGCGCCGGACGAGCTTGTCCGTGATCCCCGTTTCCGCATGGGCGACCGAGCCGGCGAGGAGCGCCGCGCAGGCCGTCGAGAGGGCAGCGAGCTTGCGCATATGCGCCCACAGGCTAGATGAGCCCTGCGCAGGTTTGCGAAGTTCTCGACGCTTTGCGGTGCGCAACTGAGCCGGAACGGGAGTTCAGGCGCCGCGAGCGAGAGGGGGAGTCCGGGGGCCTGAAGCCGCCCGGGGGATTCCCGTTCGCCTGGTCGCAAGCTAGCCAAGAAAGGTGCCGACTAGCAGGCAATTCTTCAAATGGAGCGGGGGCTCTTCGCGGCAGCGAACGTCTTGGGCTTGCTACCCGATTGCCACACCGATCGACTCGCCGGTGCAGCCTCTGGTGAAACCGACTTTCCGCAGCGAGATGTGCGCCTTTTCACGTAGGGCAGGGCACGCCATCCGGGACAGGCGCCGGCAACCACCAGATCATGTTGCAGGCCAATCCCTACCCCTACATTGGCGGCTTCACGATCGTCGGCAACCCGCAGGTGACGAACTCGACCGGGGCCTTCTCATTCCCGTTCCTCGGCCTTCTCCAGAACACGCAGTTGCGCGTCGTGACGATCGGCAAACCACAGGTGTCCAGTCCGGTGCTGCTTGAGAACGTGGCGGTCCGGGCCTCCTTCCACGCTCGCAAAGCCCGCCGCCGCGGTTTCGTGCGCCTGTACGGCACGGTGACCCCGGCGGAGGTCGGCGCCCTCGTCGGCTTCCAACGGCTCAAGCCCGGCCACAGGTCCGTGAACGAGGGTGGCACTTCCCTGAAAGCCGGCTCCCCTACAGTCTCCACCTTCAGCCGCGTCGTCCGTGTCCCCCGACCGGGCGTCTACCGCGCACTCATTCAGATCAAAGACGGGGCACACGTATCCAACTACAGCAGCCCCATCCTCGTTCGCTGAAGAGAGGAAGCGCGGGTCGTTGGATATCGTCGCTCCCTGAGCGTGCGCCGGGAGAGTGCACCGTGAGGACCGCTTGTAGAGCAAACGGGCGAGGCGGAGGAAATGTCCATGCGCCGGCCACGTAACCGAGCAAAGTCCTCGTAGGTGAGAGAAGCAAAGCCGTCGTCAGACTGCTGGAAGCCCGCAACCCTGAGACCCGGAGCCTGTTGAGCCCTGCATGAGACGCCTTCGCCGCCTACTCCCGATCGCCACCATGTCGCTGCTGTCGGCCGCTGCGATCGCCCCCAGCGCGATCGGCCGGGCAGCTGCGACAGCGCGCAACTCGCCCGGCGCGCACGGCGCGGCGTCCTACCTGACGGGCATCGGTGACGAGCAGGTGGAGATGTTCACCGACCCGCACTGGCAGCGGCTGCACACCAAAATCGCCCGCTACATCGCCCCGTACGACGCGGCCGTGCGTCCCTACTCGCTCGATCTGGCCCGCGCCTGGATCAAGGCGGCGGAAGCGCAGCACATCCAGGTGCTGGTCGCCTTCTACCACTCCGAGTACACGCCCACGAAGATGCCCAGCGTCGCCACCTACAAACACGATGTGCAGAAATTCGTGAAGCTCTTTCCGCACGTCAGGCAGTATCAGTCCTGGGACGAGGCCAATCGCGGCAACATCCCGCGCGCGGTCGCGAGCCCATCGGCGAGGGCTGCCGCCAAGTACTACCAGGCGCTGATTCGCGTCTGCAGGGGCTGCACGGTCGTCGGGCTGGACGTGCTCGATCAGATCAACATCTCGCCGACCCTCCGCTACATCTCCGAATTCAAGCGCGAGATCGGCAAACTACAGACCGTCATGCCAAAGATCTGGGGGCTGCACAACTACTCGGACATCAACCGCCTGCAGAGCTGGCGCACGCGCGCACTCGGGCGGGCGCTGGGCGGTCAGGTGTGGCTGACGGAGACCGGTGGGATCGTGCAGTTCAGGGGCGCCTTCCCCAACCGGCGTGGCTCCGGCCTGAAGCGCGCGGCGAAGGTGCTCGGATACATGTTCAAGGTGGCCGGCTCACAGTCGCGCATCAGGCGCCTGTACATCTACAACTGGACCGGCGGGACGGCCAAGGCGCGCTTCGATGCCGGGCTGACCGACGCCCACAACAAGCCCCGCCAGGGCTATCTCGTCGTGTGCAAGAGGCTGCACGGCGCCAAATGCAACGTCAAGGTGAGTAACCACTGAGTCCTTGGCCCGAGTAGGCCGACAACTGTCGTGGCCCGCCCGGGGTGCTAGGTCTCCATCCACAGCTCGGGTGCGCCACATCGCAGCAACCGAGGCAGACGTTGGGGCGAAGTTCGCGCTACTTCGCCCCTATCCCTGTTAAGGGAGACGATGGGAATCGAACCCGCGTCCGTGATCGGCTGCCTTTACAACAGACGGTCGCCCGCACGGTGAGCAGTTACGAGGACGGAGAGATCGCCTGCTCCGCCAGCAGGAGGTCGCTGCGGCACCTCTTAGCCTGGATCCACCGCGTTGAGGGGCGGGTTCTGTCCGGTGGTGTCTCTTAAGTGACCTCCTGAGCAGGGCTTTTTCAGGCTGTGACGGCAGCCGGGGCCCGGCGTCAGGAGGTCACCTTCATGGTGCAGGATGACGAGCCGGTCGGACTGGACGGGGTGCGGGTCGTTTTTGACGATGAGCGGGTGGTCTGCGATGCCGGGATCGCGCTGGTCGCGACACTTGCGGGACGGCTGGGGATCGAGCGGCTGGCCGGCCGGTTCGTAGTGCTGCGGCGTGACCGGCCGGGCGCGTGCAACGCGGGCAGGAAGGTGATGGCGCTGATCTACGGGATGCTGTTGGGCGCCGATTGCATCGACGGGTGCGAGGTGCTACGCGCTGGACGCACACGCCGGCTTCTGGGCGGCTGGCTGCCGGCACCATCGACGCTGGGGACGTTCCTGCGGGCGTTCACCTTCGGCCATGTGCGTCAGCTCGACCGTGTGCTCGCAGAGGCGCTGACTCGTGCGTGGCGGGCGGGCGCCGGCCCCGGAGATGAGCGGCTGGTGGTTGATGTCGACAGTTTCGTCGGCGAGGTTCATGGCTATGAGAAGGAGGGGGTCGGTTTCGGCTACACCAAACGACGCGGGTATCACCCGATGCTCGCCAGCCGCGCTGATACCGGCGAGGTGCTGCACGTGCGGCTCCGCAGGGGGCAGGCGGCCAGCGCGCGCGGGGTGCTGCGCTTCGCAGAGGAGCTGATCGCCCGTGTGGCGCGCGCTGGCGCGACCGGCGAGAAGCTGTTCAGGGCCGACTCGGCGTTTTGGAACAAGAAGCTGATCGCTTGCCTGGAGAAGGCGGGCTGGGCGTATTCGATCAGTGTGCGCCTGCAGTTCTGGGTCAAGGAAGCTGTCGCTGAGATCCCCGAGGCGGCCTGGCAGTCACTCCAGGACTATCCCGCCGGCGGGGAGGCGCAGATCGCCGAAATCATGGTCGGCGAGAAGCGGCTGATCGTGCGTCGCACTCGACTGGTCGGCCCGCAGGCCGAGCTGTGGCCGGACTGGCGCTACTTCCCGTTCCTGACCAACCGCACAGATCCTCTGGAGGTCGTCGAGTCAGAGCACCGTCAGCACGCCGTCGTCGAGCTCACGATCCGCGATCTGAAAGACCAAGCGCTCGCGCACTTCCCCTCCGGCAAATTCAACGCCAACAGCGCCTGGACAGTCATCGCGTGCCTAGCGCACAACCTGCTGCGATGGACCACCCTGATCGGCCTGCCCGGCGAAACCGTCCGCGCCGCCCGCACCTTCCGCCGCCGGCTGCTTCAGATACCCGGCCGGCTGACGCGCACCGCCCGCCAATGGACACTTCACCTTCCTGCCCGCTGGCCCTGGCAGGGCGACTTTACCCGCGCGCTCGCGCGAATACGAGCGCTGCCCGCGACGCACTGAACAGCGCCCAGCCAGCAAGGACCACCACTCAGACCGCCGCCGACCCCGGCGATCTGACCATGCCAAGAAACACACACGTGGACGCCTCCAAAGGAACCGCAGCCGCCCCTCACGCTCCCAAAGACCGACCGGACACCCGACAACCCCACCAACACCACCAATCCTGCCCGTCGCGCATCTACGCGGTGGATCCAGGCTTAGCCTCCGTCGAGTGTCCCGCACCGACAGCTCGACCGCGCTACCGCGCCCACGGGATCGACGGCCACCTGTACCGGAACGTGACGATCGGCGGGTTGGAGCACGGGCAAGCCGTGCGCGTCCCCGATTACTTGGGCGAGCCCAATGTGACGCCCGAATGGCGTCAGCCACTGACCGATCGACTCGACATGCCAGGTGACGGCATCTGGCCAGACGCAGAGCACCTCGGCCACTACTAGAGCACGCAACCCGCGAGCGCATCGCCTACCCCCGCCCTCGGCAAGCCGTGAGATGCGGATGCTCGGCGTGTCGACGCCAAGGTCAGTCGCCAGAGCGCACGAGTTTGCTTATTAGTTTGCCGACCACCCGAAAAGGTGCCGAGATAACCCGTAGGACCGGCCACTGGTGTTCCTTACCGGCCAGGGTATTGCAGCGGTCGCACCGGGGCCGACCACCAGGGCCGGGGACGCGATGCTCTTGCTTGATGGCTTTGCCGTGGTCGCACAGGGAGTTGTCGTGATAAACATTCCGGTGCGTGGGCGGGTACTCGGGGCTGTCCGTGTGAAACGGCGGTTCGTGCGGCATTGTGTGGCTCCTCTCTGGTTCCCTCGAAGCCGCTCGCTGTCACGAGCGCCAAAGCTCGACCACATCGGGGGTCGTGGACTCCTCATCGGTTCGTTACGGCCCGCGATCCACCCCGAGCCGTAGTTACGCCGAGCTGCCATCAGCCACGCCGTTCTGGTCGTCATCTTCACGTTGTCTTGCTGCGTCAACCTGCTCGTGCACATGCCAATGCCACCGTTCGCGCAGGTCCACGATCGCTGCTGGCTCCCCCTCATCCCAGCCCCGATGCAGGATCACCGCGGCGAACAGAGCCTCGACCACGAGAGCCGGGCGTTCCGCGGCGGCGAGGTTGATCACCGCGAGTAAGTCAGCCGGCTGTGCCACCTTGTAGAGCTTGTCGAGTCCGCCCTGACCGGCGTCTAGAACCTCGATCGGGTCTGCGTCAGCTGTCTTCGCCCTAGCGTCTGCGAGCGCAAGGAGAGCATCTCGATCATTTGGCGAGAGTGCGTCGATCGCAGCGTCGCGCTCGCTCTCCGACATCGCAGCGAATCGCTCAAGGAACCTCAGCACCCAGTCCTCGTCGTCAGCGACCATCACTCACCCTCGAGCCATTGATCACTGGATTATGTACGAACAACTGGTGTTGGGTCCGCGACCGGTTGCCCTCACAGCAGGATGCGCCTCGTATGACCTCCTGCCAACGTCGCAGGAGGTCATACGCGAACCGAGGTGAGGTGCTCTCGCAGTCGGACGTCACCCAAGGAGCCGCTACCTGCCCTGCCGGCCCAGTATGGCTCCGCCTCGGCCTCCATGACGGCGAGGCTGCTCAGTCGTCGCCGATCCGCTCGCTGGCCCCGCGCGCATCGTCGGCCGTGAAGTGCCGCTCCTCGCTCATCCGCCAGACCCTATTTTCGAACGTGCGGATCGCAGCATCGCACCCGCGCGGAGCGGGAGTCCTACGTCGCGCTCTGTTCGGCGGTCGCGCGCTATACATGGTGAGATGCACACCCGCGTCGGCGAAACGATCGCGGATCCCTCGGTGCGGGGCGCAGCGGCGCGGGCCGACGACCCGGTTATCCGCACGGTAGACCTCACGAAGGTCTATGCCGGCACCGACTTCGCGGCCGTCGACGCGCTCAACCTGGACGTCCATGGGGGCGAGATATTCGGCCTGCTCGGGCCGAACGGCGCGGGCAAGACCACGACCGCCGGGATGCTGACGACACGAGTGGTCCCGACGTCGGGTTCCGCGTACGTGGGAGGTATCAACGTAGTCGCCGAGCCCGCGCTGGCGAAGCAGCTGCTCGGGATCGTCTCTCAGCAGAACACCCTCGACCGCCAGCTGACTGTGTGGGAGAACCTCTACTTCCACGGCCGGCTGTTCGGTATCTCGGCGTCCCAGTCCCGCCAGATCGCTGACAGGCTGCTCGAGCAGTTCCACCTCGCGAAGTGGGCGAAGGCCTCAGTGTTTGCACTGTCCGGAGGGATGGCGCAGCGCCTGATGATGGCGCGGGCGATCTTTCACCGGCCGGCGGTGCTGTTCCTCGACGAGCCCACGGCGGGTCTGGACCCGCAGAGCCGCCTCGCTCTCTGGGAGATCCTCGGCGAGCTCAACCGTGAAGGCCAGACGGTGATGCTGACGACCCATTACATGGAGGAGGCCGACCAGCTCTGCGACCGGGTGGCGATCATGGACAACGGCAAGATCCTTGCGCTGGACACGCCCTATGCGCTCAAGCGATCGGTCGGAGCCGACACGATCGTCACCGTGAAGGCGGCCGGGGACGCGGAAGCGCTGGCCGCGTGGCTCGCACGCGATCTCAGCGACGTGACGCACACGCGGGTCCTGGACGACGGCGGGGGCGTCGAGTTGCACGTCAAGGGCGACGAGCGCATCGTTCCGCGTGTCGTCGCGACGGCCGAGAGCGGCGGCTATGAACTGATCGATCTGTCCGTCAGCGAGCCGAGTCTGGAGACGGTATTCATCAGCCTCACCGGCAAGGGGCTGCGCGAGTAATGGCGGTCACGGGCAGTGCTCCACTGGCGGGCTCCCAGCCGCGGATCGAGATCAAGCCCACGAGGTCGGTCGCGGCGGCGAGCCGCGATGCCCTCTGGGCGCTGATCCTTCGCGACCTGGTGGTCCTGCGGAAGAACCTCGGCGAGTTCGTCGTGCGCACGCTGATACAGCCGTTTCTGCTCGTGTTCGTCTTCCTCTACGTGTTCCCCACCATCGGCCAAGGGATCGGCGGGGGCACGGCGTCGGAGTCGGCCTTCGCCACCGTGCTCGTTCCCGGCGTGGTCGGGATCTCGATCATGTTCCAGGGGATCCAGGCAGTCGCACTCCAGTTGTCGACCGAGTTCGGCTACACCCGCGAGATCGAGGACCGCGTGCAGGCGCCCTGCCCGATCTGGCTCGTCGCCGCCTCAAAGGTCTTATCTGGGGCGGTCCAGGGTCTGCTGGCGGCACTGATCGTCTTCCCGATCGCCGCGGTCATCCACGCGGCGGGCGTCCATGCGCACCTCACCGTCACCTGGACGGTGGTGCTCACCTTGATCCCGCTCGCCTGCGTCACCATGACCTCGCTCGGGCTGCTGCTGGGTACCGCCTTCGAGCCGCGGAACATCGGGCTGATGTTCGGATTCGTGGTGCTGCCGCTGACCTTTCTGGGAGGCACCTACTACCAGTGGACCCGCCTCGCCCCGGTGCAGGTCGGCGGCATCCACTGGCTGCAGATCATCGTCCTGATCAACCCGCTGATCTACGTGAACGAGGGCCTGCGCGCCGGCCTCACGCAGGCCCCGCACATGCATCTCTACGTCGTCTACCCGGTGCTGATCGGGTTCTGCGCGACCTTCCTGACGCTCGGCCTGCGGAAGTTCCGCGGGCGGGTGCTGGCCTGAACGACAGCGTCGAACGGGCCCCACGGCGGCAGCTGGACAGGATCGCAAGCGCCGGACAGCAACGTCGATAGGTCCCCGAGGAAGGCGCGGGGATCGCCGAGGACCTCCCAGCTCAGCTCGCGGTAGGCAAGGGTGTGTGCCTCGTCGGCAGCCGTCCCGGAACTGCACATACCGCGCGAGGAGCGGCGACTCGGACTGAGGACAGGCGTAGGGCCGCCTGAGCACGCCGGAAGCATCGCCCCCAGAGCAAGAGCAGGCGGAGAGCCCCCGACAGGCGCTGGCCGATCATCGGCTAGGCGCCGAGCGAGCTCGCCCGCCTCCCACTCACGCTGGCCAAGCGCATGAGCGCGGCCTTGTCGTCGTCGCACCCCGAAGCTCTGGTCCTCGGTCCAAGACGTGCCGGTTCAGTAGTCCTCCGCTGCCCTGAGGGCGTGATTTGCGCCGATGCGCCGGGGCCGGGTCAGGATCTAGGTTGCGTCAAGAGCTGTCGGTCCGCGGGTTGCTCGCAGCCTGGAGGCGGATGCGCGCGAGTCGCTCGCCCACGGTGAGGCGAGGATCATGACGAGGGTGACACTCAGGCGTACCACCGCAACGCTCCCCGCCGGTGCGTCATCGGTTCCCGAGCGCGCCGCGCTCGAGCGCTCCACGCAAGGGCGTACGCTCGGCGAGATGCTGCTCCGCAGCGCGGGCCGCGAGGGGGCTGCGCTGAGCTACAAGGACGGCGGCCAGTGGAGTGAGGTTTCCTATGCGCAGCTGTTGCGGTCCGTCCGTGAGATCGCATGCGGCTTGATCGCGCTTGGTATCGAGCGTGGCGACCGTGTCGCGATCCAGTGCAACACCCGTCCGGAGTGGACGCTCGCAGATGCCGGCGTGATGTGCGCCGGCGCCGCAACCGCGCCGATCTACCACACGAACTCGCCGGAGGAGTGCGAGTACGTCCTCGTGCACTCCGACAGCCGGCTCGTGTTCTGCGAGGACGCCGATCAGCTCGCGAAGGTCGCGCGGGTGAAGGACCGCTGCCCGCAGCTCGAGCACGTGGTCCTGCTCACTGGCGAGGACCGCGACGCAATGACCCTCGCGGAGCTTTGCACGGCGGGTGCGAAGATCGACGCCGAGGAGGTGGACAGGCGCGTGGCCGCGGTCGGCTCCCGCGACCTGGCGACACTGGTCTACACATCCGGCACCACGGGTCCGCCCAAGGCCTGCATGCTCTCCCATTCGAACTGGATGTCGACTGCGAATGTCTACGAGCAGGTGCTGGACTTCGAGAACCCGCCCGTGATCGTGTTCATGTTCCTGCCGCTTGCGCACTCGCTCGCGCGCATCATCCAGATGGTGACGCTCGACGTCGGCGGGACGCTCGCGTTCTGGCAGCGCGACCCGCAGCGCCTGCTGCAAGACATCCGCGAGGTGAGCCCGACGCATCTCACCTCGGTCCCGCGCGTGTTCGAGAAGATCTTCACGGCGGCATCGGCCGGCGTGGCTGAGCAGTCGGCAGTCAGGCGCGCGATCTTCCGCTGGGCGCTCGAAACGGGGCGCGAGGCTCGCCGGCGCGAGCCGGAGTCGGTCGGCTTGCTGCTCCGCCGCCGCCAGGAACTCTCAGATCGCCTCGTGCTGTCCAAGGTGCGCGGGCTCTTCGGCAACCGCCTCCGGCTCGCGATGAGCGGCGCGGCCCCGATCGCCGCCGACGTGCTCGAGTTCTTCGACGCCTCTGGGGTTACGGTCCTCGAGGGTTGGGGACTGAGCGAGAGCACCGCGGCCGGCACCCTGAACACGATCCGCGAGCGCCGGATAGGAACCGTCGGCAGGCCGCTGCCCCGCGTGGACGTCCGGATCGCCGATGACGGCGAGATCCTGATGCGCGGCCCTCACATCTTCGACGGCTACCTGAAGGACGCACGTGCGACCGAGGAGGCGTTCACGAACGGATGGTTCCGCACCGGCGACATCGGGTCGCTCAAGGACGGCTTTCTTACGATCACCGGCCGCAAGAAGGAGATCATCATCACCTCCAGCGGCAAGAACATCGCCCCGGCGAACATCGAGACGGCGCTCAAGGAGAGCCGCTGGATCTCCCAGGCCCTCGTGTACGGCGACAACCGACCCTATCTGGTGGCGCTGATCACGCTCGACCCCGAGGAGGCGCCCGCCCTCGCGGCGCGGCTCGGCATCGAGCCGGACGGCAGCTCGATGGCCGGGGATGAACAGGTGCGGGCCGTGATCCGAAAGGTGGTAGAGGAGACCAACGCGCGCTTCGCGCGCATCGAGCAGGTCAAGCGCTTCGCGGTCCTCGACCGCGACCTCACCCAGGCCGAGGGCGAGCTGACGCCGACGCTAAAGGTCAAGCGCAGGATCGTCTACGACAAGTTCGCCGACAGCTTCGACGCCCTCTACGCGACCTGACCGCTCGCGGGCGCCGCGCGCTGAGTCCTCTCGACGGCACCCGAGTGGGCGAATTCGACCGCCAGGGCCGGCAGGTCAAGAGCGGCAGTCCAGCACGCTCTCGAGCAGCTCGACGTACTGGCCGAGGTGCCGCGGGCCCAGGAACAGGTCGCGTACGCGTGTCTGCGCCGCTGCACCCATGCGCTCTGCGCCGTGGGGGTCTTCCAGGAGCCCGCTCACGCGCTCGCCGAAGGTTCGCAGGTCGCGGGGGTCCACGAGGAAGCCGGTGCGGCCGTCCTCGATCTGCTCGCGGATGCCGCCGACGTGAGAGGCGACGACCGGGCGCCCCTTCCACATTGCCTCTGCGACGGTGAGGCCGAAGCCCTCCGCCAGGCTCTTCTGGGCGACGACGTCGGCGCGCCGCTGAAGGGCGTTGACGATCACGGCGTTCTCGTCGGGGTCCACCATCGGCAGCAGGGCGAGATGCACGCAGCGACGGATTCGGCGGGGCAGTTCCGACCAGGCGGCTTCGACCTCCTCGAACACCTCCTGGCCTTCGGGATCATCGGCGACCGCCGTCACATCGGGACCCGCCAGCAAGAGGTGCGGCTCGTCGTCGGCCTCTACGTGCTCGGCGAACGCGGCGAGCACGCCCAGAGGGTCCTTCAGGCGGTCCCAGCGCGAGATCTGGGTGAGCAGCGGGACGCCGAGCCAGAGTTGCCCCTCCTCGACGAGTCGCGCCTTGGACTCCACGTGGCCGACCGTGCCATCGAGCCGCTCGAAGACCGCCCTGGGATAGTGGTGGCGGCGGTCGGCCGCCAGTCCGGCGGCGCGGAGCACTGCGGTCACACTTGTGAACGCCATCGCGTGGTTCTTCGGCGAGAAGACATCGATCGAGGGCGCGATCACCTTCAGCTTGGCGGGATCGAGCCCCTCCCAGAGATAGGCCGAATGCGAGAACACGTAGGCGTCCGCAAGCTCGACGTAGGGGATCAGGAAGCGCCAGGCTTCGCGGGCGAGGTCGTTGGGCGGGTCGACGCCAACGTGCGCGCGCCAGATGATCGGCACCCCCGTGTCGAGCAGCCGCGGGATCATGCCGGCCGTCTGTGGATCGTGCAGCAGCACGACGTCTCTGGGGCGAATGCGCTCGGCCATCAGCTCCGCGCTCGCGGCACAGCAGTGCTCATAGGCGGCGCGCTCGGCCTCGCCCAGCGGTCCGTCGTCGCCGTCGTGTCCGTGAAGTCGATTGTGGAGGCGCTTGGTTATACGGAAGAACTCGGGGTCGCCTTTGATCGTCACCCAGCGCGTATCGAGCCCAGCGCCGCGTGTGTAGCCGAGCAGAGAGCGAAGCATCTCGGCGACTCCGCCACCGCGGGCCGTCGAGTTGATGTTCCAGAAGGTCCGCGCCTGGAGCAGCTCGCGCCCACGGGAGAGCGTGTGCTCAAAGCCGGCCAGGGCGTCCTGCGCGAGCACAGCGCGCAAGCGCTCCGGGTCCAGCGGAGTGACGGTGACGTCGTCGAGCACCGTCCCCCGAGCAGAAGCCACCGCGATCAAGCCCCCTCAGCCCGGCTGCCGCGGCGGGCCAGACGAAGGCCAGCGCCGGCGACCACCAGCGTGCGTGCGGGCTCCAGTGGCAGGTTGACCGTCATCCCGCGCGCTACGGTCGATTGCGGCCGAGCAGATCGTGTGCCCGAACCCACTCTTCGGCGAGGATCGCCCAGCCAAGCGAGAGCTCGCCGCAGAGCACCGTCGCCGCGACGATCTCGGCCAGCTTGCGGACCTTCCCGGCTCCGTAGCAACCGAGCAGCTCCAGGCACTCGCGTTGCGTGGCGAGCCCCGTGCCGCCGCCATAGCTGGCGACGATCAGCGAGGGGATCGTGATCGAGCCGTAGTAGTCGCCGTTGGGGAGCAGCTCGCTGAAGCCGAGGGCCGCGGAGGACTCCGCGACATTGGCTGCGTCCTGGCCGGTGGCGATGAACAGGGCGGCGATCCCGTTGGCCGAGTGCAGGCCGTTGTTGTTGACCCCGGACATGAAGCCGCCGAGGTTCGACACCTGCCGCGCCCGGAACAGCTGCTCGGCGCTCGTGTGCATGTGCTCCTCGATCAGCGCGGCGGGAATCGTCGCCTCGGCGACGACGCGCTTGCCCCGAGTGCGCAGGATGTTGACCTGCGAGCTCTTCTTGTCGGTGGCGAAGTTCGACTCCAGATAGAAGTCGGTGATGCCCTCGTAGTTGGAGGTGATCCACGCGCATGCCGCGGCGGTCGCCTTGCCCGTGAGGTTCTGGCCGGCGGCGTCGCCCGTCGTGTAGTCAAAGCGCGTGAACAGGATCCGGCTGGCGGAGTACTGCTCGATGCCGCGCAGCCGGCCGATGCGCGTGGTGGCCTCAGCCGCCTGCTTGATCTCCGCGAAGTGCTCTGTCAGCCATTCTCCGAACGCGCGCGCCTCGCGGGCGCTCTCGAACACGAAGGCGGGGGCGCGCTGCATGGCGTCATCCAGGATGGTGGTCTTCACGCCGCCGGCCTCGCGCAGCATCTTCATGCCGCGGTTGTAGCTCGCGACCAGAGTGCCCTCGGTGGTCGCCAGCGGCACGTAGAACTCGCCCTGCGCGTGCTCGCCGTCGACGAGCAGCGGGCCGGCGATGCCGATCGGCACCTGCGCGACCCCGGTGAAGTGCTCGACGTTCCCGGGGAGGACCGATGGGTCGAAGGAGTAGTGGGAGACGTGCTCCAACGCCACGCCGGTCTGCTCGCGAAGGAAAGCCCGCCGCGCCGCCGCCGCCGTCGAGCGTGTAGTCGTCATCGCGATCGCGCGGAATCTTCTTACGCGTGTACTGCGTGCGCGCGTGGACCGCCGCGCCGCCCGGCCCCTCGGCTTCCGCCGTCGCGGTCCGCTCATGCCGGCCTTCCATTTCGCGAGCGTAGACCGTTCCGGCTCGCGCGCCATCCGCAAAAACGCGCAGGCGCTGGCCGTAGAAGTCTCACGCAGGGCGAACTCGGGGTCGGCTCCGGCCCGCATGCGCCTCCAGGCCCCGGGTGCGGCGACCACTAACGTCAACCCATGGCCGAGTTCGAGGGTCCCAAGGTTGGTCTGGTGCTAGACAGGATGGAGTGGCCGGGTGGGTCCGGGCGCTCGGTGAAGGTGGTCGGCGGCCTGCGCATCTGCGTGGGTTGCCGGGCATAGCCTGGCCGAGCCACATACGGAGGTCGCCGACCATGTCAGAGGATCGCAGGGCAGTCGCGGTGGGGTTGGATGTGCACAAGTCGTCGGTCAGGCTGGCGGCGATGCGTGATGGCGAATTGCTGCGCGAGACGACGCTTGGCTATGACCACGAGCAGCTGCTGGGAGAGGTCCGGGCGTGGCCCGGCGCCCGGGTCTGCCAGGAGGCCGGCCCGACGGGCTTTGGGCTGCATCGCGCGCTGCTCGCGGCTGGGGTGGACAGCGTGATCGTCGCGCCCGGGCTGGTTCCCTCGCGGCCCTCGGATCGCGTGAAGACCGACAAGCGCGACGCCCGGCGGCTGGCTGGGTTGCACGCAGCTGGGCTCTTGACGGAGATCTTCATCCCGACGCCCGAGCATGAGGCGCTGCGCGATCTCGTTCGCGCCAGAGAGGACGCGCGTTTGGACAGGATGCGTGCCCGCCACCGGCTCGGGAAGTTCTGTCTGCGCCATGAGCGGAGAATGCCGACGACCTGTTGGGGCACCACGCGCCGCGCGTGGCTTGCCCGCCAGGCCTTCCAGCTGCCCGGCCAGCAGCAGGCGTTCGATGACTACCTGTTCGCCGTCGACCAGGTTGACCGCCGCATCGAGATGCTGGAGGCCGAGCTTCACCATCTCGCTGCCGAGGGGCCGCACTGCGAGCTGATTGGCCGGCTTCGCTGCATGCGCGGGATCGACACATTGACCGCGATCGGGCTGGCCGCCGAGGCCGGCGATTTCACCAGGTTCAAGACCGCCGAGCAGTTCATGAGCTTCGTCGGCCTGGTTCCCTCCGAGCGCTCCTCCGGCGAGAGCCGCAGGCAGGGCTCGATCACCAAGGCCGGCTCAGCGCACGCTCGGCGGCTGCTCGTTGAGGCGTCCTGGAACAGTCGCCGCCGCCCAACGGTCGGCTATGAGCTCTCGCGCCGCCAGCGCGGCCAAGACCCACAGGTCCTCGAGCGAGCGTGGCGTTGCCAGCAACGACTGCATCGACGGTGGTCAAGGATGGCCGGCCGCGGCAAGCCCCACCAGAAGATCGTGGTGGCATGCGCCCGCGAGTTCGCTGGGTTCGTCTGGGCGATCGCTACCGAGCAGCCACTGAGAACGGCCTGAAGAACCCCCGTTCGAGCGTGGGGTGGCGGGCGGTCCCTCCCAGAAGGAGAACCCTCGCAACACCTATGCGGCGCCGGCTCTCCGGCGACCCGCGGCGCTAGACCGAGGCAGCTCCCGACGGACACCAGTCATGCGGCACCAACCCGCGAATGTCAGTCTGATCAACCGTCGCTGCCCCGGGACGCCCGCCATCCGACGCTCGAATCGCTCAGCGCCAACCCACGCGGGCCCTTGACTTTTTACTCCATGTCAGGTGCCGGGGGTGTGCTTGGCGGCGCGTGGCTGACTGGTGCGCTCCACGCGATCGCGACCGAGACGGGCTGGGACCCAGGGAGCGCCGACTACGTCGTTGGGACCTCAGCCGGCTGCATGGTGGGTGCGCTCTTGGCCTGCGGAGTGCCGCCCTGGTTCATGGTGGCCCACTCGTCGGGCGAGCAATTCGTCGGCCTCACCGACGCTCGAGGGCATCCGGCCTCGAGCGCCGATCGCTCGGCAGGTGCGAGTTTCAAGCTGCACCGTGGCGTCCCAGCGCTCGGGCCGGGCTCGTGGCGGCTGGCGCTCTCCTCGCTGGCCCGCCCCTACCGCTACTCGCCCGCCGCGATCTTGGCCGGCTGGCTGCCGCTCGGTCCGATCTCGACCGCGCCACTGCAGGACACCGTTCGGCGGGCCTGCGCGTCGCCTTGGGCTCCGCACCCGAACTTCTGGGCGGTGGCCGTCGATTACCAGACCGGGAGGCGAGTGGCCTTCGGCCGCGAGGAGTCGCCGCCGGCGCAGCTTCCCAGTGCCGTGGCTGCCTCCTGTGCGATACCGGGGTTCTTTCGCGCGGTCGAGATCGAGGGCCGTCGCTACGTCGACGGCGGACTGCGCTCGACGTCCAACCTCGACATTCTGGAGAACGAGCGACTGGATCTGGTCATCGCGCTGAACCCGATGTCCTCGCTTCACGCCGGCTCCAGGCGCACGCTGGGCGAGCGGGTCGCCTTCTCCATCAGGCAGAACGCCGGGAGACGGCTCGGCAGCGAGGCCGCCCGACTGCGAAAGCGGGGTACCGAGGTCCTCTTGATCCAGCCGACCGTTCACGATCTCGACGTGATGGGCACAAACCTGATGAGCCGCTCCCGGCGCCACGAAGTTATCGAGATGGCAGTCCAGACGACTACCAAGCACTTGCGCGAGACGCCGTTGGCCGAGCGGCTGGCAGAACTACCGCGTGGGCTGCCCGAGCTGGTCCGCCGCCCGAAGCAGCGTCCACGGGCATGGCCTGACTTCTCCGCGCTGGCAGCGGCACGCTGGTCTGAGCTACCCGCGCGGGCAGCGCCCGCGTGGGGCGCCGTGTGAACCCGGGGTGGGCCGCGTCGGCCGCGTCCGTGCGCCGCAGGGAGGGGTAGCGCTTGCGTGTGGCCGCCGCGAGCTACGCCGTGATGGTCGCCTCTGTGCATCGCAGGCCAGCGGCGTTCAGGGCGTCGGCGGCGGGGACGCCAAGGTCAGCGAACAGCCCATGCAGGCGATCGCCGGCGAGGTCCGTCCACCTTGCCCGCGAGCTCGGACGCCGAGACAGGCCGCTCGGGCGCCCCCCTCGGGCAGGGTACGCGCGCGAGCTCGTTTCCCGCGACTGCCAAGACCGCTCCGAACTCGGGCAGCGACTGCGTCGACGGTCACGTTCACGAGCCGCGAACGCTCACGGGCAGCGGTGTCGATCGCTGCGAAATCGCGCACCCGCGGCGGACCGTGGGCGAGCGTGTGCGTGACGCAATAGGGGATCGAGAACTTTGCGGACAATCCGTCGCTGACGATGTCGAGGTGGGCGGCCTGATGCGCGAGCGGGTGCACGACGTACGTCGAGCTGCTCGTCATCGAGCCGATAGCCGCGTTCGCGGCGCCTGCGCAGCGGCCTCGATCGGCGAATGGGTACCCGAGGCAGCTCGGGTACAGCTTGATCCAGTTGCGCTCGATCGCACGGCGTGGGACCAGCGAACGTGCCGCCCGCGTCCGTTTGCGGCCAGGCGGCGCCGAACACTCCCTCGAACCCGAGCGGGACCGTGCAATCGCCCGCGGATCCACGCTGGCTCCAGCACGCGCAAGCAGCGCCGCCTGCACGCCGGCGGCGGCCGCCAGGCCGACCTGAATCGCCTTGCCGTCAGAGCCAAACGCACCCCGCGTCCCGCCAGCGCGCAACAGCGCAAGCGAAACGGCGTTCTCGCGCTGTGCCGCCGGCAGCTCGAGCAGACATGAGCGCGGCTACCGCCGCGCCAATCGGACCGCACACGGCGGTTGGATGCCAGCCCCCGTCGTACAGCGCGGGATGGCTCGCCGCGGCGACGGCCGCCATCGCCTCGAAGGCCGCCGCATAGGCGTCCAGCGCCGCGCCGAGCGAGAGCCCAAGCCGCGCTGCCACCACCAGCGCCGCGGGCGCACAGGTCGCGCTGACGTGCGCGACGCCCTCAACGAACGTGTCATCGAAATCGAGCACGTGCCCGGCGGTGGCCACAAACGCAACCTCTGCCAGCAGGTCATCGCCCGAGGCACGGACCGCTCTGGCGGCGCGCTCATCCGCACCCGCGCAGGCACAGGCCAACCAGTCCGTCAAGGCCACCCCGTACGGGGAGCCGCCATCCACGTCTCCCGCTCTCCCGGCCATTGTGACCACGACCGCAAGGGTAGTCGCCAAGACCAAACCGTCAAGCGCGGTTGAGCCTCCGCACTCCGGCGTTCTCAGCGCGCTCGGCACAGCCATCATGGCCAGCATCGCGGAGCGAGCGGTTCGGCGTTGAGTATGGAGCCAACCGGGATCGAACCGGTGACCTCCTGATTGCCGAAGTACCTCCGCGAGTCGTTGTCACTTGACTCCACCGCGAACCGAGGAGGCAAGATCCGTGTAGGCGAGCGCACGCGTCGGGCTCATATTCGGTAAGTCGCTGGTTTGAGTCCAGCCGGGCCCATCCTTTCCCCAGATGGATTCCTGCGAACCGGCTTACGCCTGCTCGGGCGCAGCTATGGCGCTGAGACGGATGAGCAGCTCCCGCAGCTGCCCGAACTGGTGCGGCCCGAGCTCCTGTTCCCACTCGGCCTCGATCTCACCGACCGTCCGGCGGATCGTCCGGATCGCGGCATGACCCCGATCGGTGAGATGGATCCGCTTGGACCGCTGGTCCTCGGGGTCCTCGTGGCGTTCAAGATACCCGAGCCGTTCCATCTGTCCTAGGAGATAGTTCATCGCCTGTTTGGTCATGCGGGTGTCGGTAGCGAGATCCGACGGGCGGCGGTTCTCGGGTCCGGGGTACTGCAGCACGTTCAGATGCGCGGCGACGAGATCGTCGAAGCCCGCCTCGTGCAGGCCGAGGAGCATCCGCTCGCGAACGGACTCCCAGGGCATGCGCAGGAGCGCCCCGATCAGCGGCGGCCTGACCGGAGTCTCCTGCGCGGTGGACGGTGGACGTGCGGTCTGGGAGCTCATCGCTTGTGCAGCCGCGCCGTCGAGGCGAGCACCTCAACAACCTCCGTGCGCGATGTGTGTCGGCTCTCGATCATCGCGCCCACCCCCCTCAGCTCGAGACGGGCATCGCAGGAGTCAGGCCGTGGCGGCGCATCACCTCGCCGATTGCGGACAGGTCCGGGGGCCCTCCGGCCGAGGCGGCGAAAACGTCGCTCACCTCTTGGAAGTAGGAGGGCCCGAAGACCCCGGGGGTGGCGATCGCGAGGAACCGCGCCTCGGCCTCGCCACGGTTCTCGAACGCATGTATGGAGCCCCGCGCTATGCACGACGAGTCGCCGGGGCCGATCTCGAACTCGCGCCCGTCGATCGTCCACACCGACTTCCCCTGGAGCCCGTAGATCGTCTCCTCGAAGCCGTCGTGGCTGTGCGGCGCGGGCACCTTCGCGCCTGCGGGCACCCTGCACTCGAACACGGTGACGCTGCCGCCGGAGTCCTCCGCGTCGACGAGGAAGCGGATCTCGATGGCCCCCACGTTGATGGTCGTCCTGGAAGCGGTATCCATTTGACTCTCCCTTGCCCCTTGCCAGCGACTCTCACTTGCCTCCCGCCGGCTGTTTATAAAGTGACTTGACCGACTGTAGCGGCATCCGCCGTGCTTGTCAAGTGACTTGATCTTTGGGCTGGAGACGTGGCAGAAGGCTCTGCAGACCGACGAGACCGCTTGCTCGGGCAGCAGGAGGTCACATCGCGGAAGTGGCTGTCGAGCACAGGGTCTTCGCGTACCCGCGTACCCCGGTCTACGCTGGCAGGAGCGTCTGCGAAAGCTCTGCGTGAATCCGCCTCACCTGCTCCGGGGACCGGCGTGCCAGTGACTCGGCCAGAATCTCCTCCCCACGCGCTCCGGTGGACCAGCGCTTCTCCTGGCCAGCGAGTCGCTTCGCGTCGGGGGACGGGCCACCGAGGACGCGCCCCAGTCCCGACCGAGAGACCCTCTCTCGTGCCTTTCGCCCGCGCCTTCGCTCGGCCTCTCGTCGCGCGCTCCGCCCCGCGACGCCCTGATCGATACGCACATGCTCGTCCATGCACGGTCATATCGGCACCGGAGCCACGATGCTCCAGGCTTCCGGTGACCTCAGTTCTTTGGCGGCACATCTCAACCATGGATTCGCGTGCTCAGCGCTTGAACAGCTCGTAGCCGACCTTGCGGATCTGGATCTCCTCGCTGCCCTCGGTGATCCGGTAGCGGCGGTGGTGGCGGTAGATGTGCTCGAAGGGCATGTGGCGCGTGTAGCCGATCCCGCCGCAGGTCTGCATCGCCCGGTCGGCGGCCTCGCAGGCGAGCCGGTTGGCGCGGTAGTTGGCCATCGCGACCAGGTGGGTCACCTCCATGTGGTGGTGGCGATCGAGCTCGGCGGCGGTCCGGCGCACGAGCCCGCGCACGAGCTCGCATTCGGTCCACAGCTCGGCGAGCGGGAACTGGATGCCCTGGTTGCGCCACAGCGGCTTGCCCCAGACGGTCCGCTCGCGCGCCCAGCGTGACGGCCTCCTCGATGCAGAACGGCGGCCGCGCCGAGGCTCGAGGCGGCCTGGCGGATGCGGTTCTCGTGGACGAAGCGCTGGGCCAGCGCGAGGCCGAGGTCGAGCTCGCCGAGGATCGCCTCGTCGCCGACCCGCACGTCCTCGAGCGACACCTCGGCGTGGTCGGTGGGCATGTTGAACGTCCACCAGTAGAACTCGACGCTCAGCCCGGGCGCGTCGCGGGGCACGATGAACGCCGTGATGCCCCGCGGCCTCGCCCGGCGAGCCCGAGGTGCGGGCGAAGACGAGGTCGTGGCTCGCGCGGTGCATGCCCGAGTTGAAGCGCTTGGTGCCGTCGATCACCCATTCCTCGCCCTCGCGGCGCGCGGTCGTCTCCAGGTAGGTCGCGTCGGAGCCGTGGTTGGGCTCGGTGAGGCCGAACGCGAGCGCCGACCTCGCGGCGCAGCGCGCCGCTCCACGAAGAGCCTCCTGCTGCGCGGGCGTCCCGAACTCGTGCGCGAGGATCACGGTCGGGAAGTTGCCGATCATCGAGATCTCGCTCTGCGGGATCGTTGTGGAGGCCGATGCCGAGCCGGTTGAGGTGCTCGCGCACGATCGCCATCGCGAGGTTCGAGCCGCCGCGGCCGCCGAGCTCCTCGGGCAGCGCGTAGCGCCACAGGCCGGCGCGGTCGGCGCGCTCGACCATCTCCTCGAGCAGCTCCTCCCACTCCGCGCTGCGGGATCCCGCCGGCCTCGAAGTCGGTGCGCGCGTAGCTCGCGCCGGTGGTCGAAGAAGCGCGCGTTGTCGTCCTGCGGCTTCCAGCGGTCGGACCTCGGCCGCGATGAAGGCGTCGATCTCCTCGATCAGCGCCGCCATCTCCTGCGGCAGCTCCTCGTTCATCGTTCCTCCTTCGCTGTGGTTCGGTCGTGTCTGCAGATAGCCGGGGTTGGCGACCTCGAGCTTCGCGCGCACGATCGTCGCGCAGCGCCGCGAGCAGCTCGCGCGTCGCGCGTCGTCGAAGGCGCCCTCGCGGATCGCGACGGCCAGCTCGCGCTCGTCGCGACACCCGAGCGCGGCGAGCGCCGCCGCGTGCACGCGCCGCGTGCTCGCGCCGCGTGCTCGAGCTCGCGGCGCACGATCCCCAGCGCGCGCAGCGACGACGCGCAGCTGGAACGCCGGGCGTCCCTCGAGCTGCGGCAGCACGTCGCTCGCCGAGCGCTCCGCGCGCCGCCTCGAGCAGCTCGACCGCGCGTCGGGCGGTCGTGCAGGGCGGCGGGCCCGGCGTCGGCTCGGTGCCGGTCAGCCGGCGGGCTGCGCGGCGGCGTCGCCCGCTGCGGGTCGAGCAGCTCGAGCAGGTCCCACTCGACCTCGCACGCGCGGCGGCCGATGACCGCGTGCTCGACCGAGCGCCTCGCGCCCGAGAGGTGCGTGAACGCCTGCATCACGCAGATCACCCCCCAGCGCAGCGTGCCGGCGAGCTCCCACCGGCGCAGCGCCGCCGGATCGACACGCGACACGCCGCAGTGGCGCTCGTAGGCCGCGAGCAGCTGCTCGCGCGTGCCGAGCCCGGCCGCCGGGCAGGTCGGGGCGCGCGAAGCGCCACGCCGGCACGCACAGCCAGCCGAGGTCCTCGACCGGGTCGCCGATGTGGGCGAGCTCCCAGTCGAGCACGCCGGTGACCCGCTCGCCGTCGACCATCAGGTTGCCCATGCGGAAGTCGCCGTGCACGAGCGTCCGGCGCGGCCGGCGGCCGGTCGCCGCCGAGCGCGCGGAAGGCGAGCTCGAAGGTCGGGATGCGGCTCGCCGAGGCGCTCGTGCAGCTCGCGCAGCTGCGCGAGCGGATCCTCGACCGGCGGCGCCAGCGAGGGATCGGCCGGCATGCGGTGCACGGCCGCGAGCGCCTGCGGCGACGCTGTCGATGAGCTCGTGGCGCATCGCTCGCGGCGTGCGGCCGGGAGGATCTGCCTTCGGGTCGCGTCGTGCCGGCGAGCGCCTCGACGAGCGTCCAGGCCGCGCCGAGCACGGGGTCATCGCTGCCGTGCGCGACCACGCTCGCCACCGGCACGCCCGCCTGTGCGGCGGCCTGGAGCAGCGCGGCCTGCCCGGGCGGCTCGCCCGACGGCTTCCCGCCCGTGTTCGATCTGCAGGACCAGCTGCGCCGCGCGAGCCGCACCCGCAGAGGTAGGTCTCCCGCGAGGCGCCGCCGCTCAGCCGGCGGATCTCGCCCGTCGGCGGCTCGCCCAGCACTTCGGCCAGTCGCGCGCGTATGGCGGCGGTGTGCTCGCGCGTGCCTCCCTCGGGCGGCGCCCCTGTCGCCTGGCTCCCCTCCATCGCTGGAACTCTGCCAGCCGGGGCGCGATTGTGTTGGCTGCGCGCGACCAGCGCGTCTCGGGTCACAGCGCGCGGGCCGGTAAGCTCGCCCCGTGCTAGTGCGCCGGAACGATCAGGGTGCGCTGGCGATCGGCCAGCTCTCGCATGCATGGCTGTCGGGACAGCTCGCCAGGGCGTGGGGCAACGACGACTTCCCCGGCCCCGATCCGCGCGAGGAGATCGCGCTCGGCGCAGAGCAGCACGACATCGGCTGGGCGCTGTTCGACCTCCGGCCCGGGCTCAGCTCCGAGACCGGGCTGCCACGCAACTTCCTCGAGCTGACCGTCGAGGAGCACCTGGCCATCTGGAGGACCGCTCCAGATCGCCTCCTCAGCCAGAGCCAGCACGCGGCGCTGGTGGTCTCGCTCCACGGCTCCTCGCTGTCGGAACTGCGCCTGCGCGCCGCACCCGATCAGGGGGAGTCGCTGAAGGAGCACATCGAGGCCGAGCGCGCACGACAGGCCCGGCTTCGCGGCCTGCTGGGCCTGACCGAGGAGCAGACGCGGCGGACGCAGCGGCAGATGTGGACCTGGGACGGCCTGTCGCTGGCCCTCTGCAACGGGTGGGACCCATTCACCGCCCGCGACGTCCCGGCCCGCGAGGGCCTCGCCGACATCGAGCTGCGGGCGGGCGGCGAGGGGACGTTTACGCTCGATCCCTGGCCGTTCTCAGACCCGCTCGTCGAGGTGCGATGCGAGGCGCGGCGCCTGCAGTCGCGCTACGACGACGAGAGCGCGATGCAGGATGCGCTCGAGAATTCGGAGCCGATCACGCTCACGTTCGCCCTGGTGCCGGCGACGGGCGCGTCAGGCGCAGGCTAGGCCCGGTCCAGGAGGCGGAGGCGCCATTGCGCCGATCAGGCGTCGAGCGCGAAGTCGAAGCGACCCAGATAATCGCCCCGCCCAGGATCGCCCGGCCTCGGTTAGAGTGGCCAGAGCACTAGTCGCGTCGGGAGGCACTGGTCCTGTGCAGACGGTCAAGCCGCTGGAGAGGAACTCGTTGGCAACGGCCTTTCGGCGCCTCCGCGGTGCCCACGAGGCTGAGCTCTTCGGCCCGCGCGGCCGCCTCCCGCGACGAGGCGAGCCGGACACGAGCCGCAACACCGCGCTGTCTCGTCCTCGGCGGGCTCGATCCTCGCGGGACTGGCGTTGCGCCTGGCCGTGCCGCGCGGGATCTGGCTCGACGAGGCGATCAGCATCCACCAGGCGCACCTTTCGCTGCACGACCTGTTCCGCAACCTGTACTACGGCGACCGCCAGCCGCCCCTCTACCACCTGACGCTGTGGTTGACGATCCGGGCGTTCGGCGACAGCGAATTCGCCGTCCGGCTCCCCTCGCTGATCGCCGGGACGCTCGTGATCCCGGTGCTCTACGAGCTGGGACGGGAGCTGTACGACCGTCGCACCGGCCTGATCGCGGCCGCGTTCGCCGCCGTCTCCCCGCTGCTCATCTGGTACTCGCAGGAGGTGCGGATGTACGAGTTCGCGGCGCTGTTCGGGCTGCTCGCTCTGCTGACGCAGCTGCGAGTGATCCGCAACGGCGACGATGCTCAACTGGGCGGCCTACATCCTCGCCACCGCCGCGCTGCTGTGGTCGCACTACTTCGGCCTGCTGCTGATCGGCGTGCAGCAGCTCGTGTTCGTCGGCGTCCTCGTCCACCGCAAACGCAGCGGGCGAGCCCGTCAGGCCGCTGGCGCTGGGCTTCGCCTACTCGGCCGCCGTGCTCGTGATGCAGCTGGTGCCGCTGCTGGTGTTCGCCCACCACCAGTACCAGGTCACCTCCGGCTGCGGCCGGCTCGCCGAGCGGGACCTATGACTACCTGTCGTTCTACTCCGTGCTCGCGAACATGGCCTGGTCGCTGTGGGGCTACCAGCCCGATGCGACGACCGTGCTGCTGGCGGCGATGTGGCCGCTGTTCCTGCTCGGCTCGCTGGTCCTGCTCGGCCGCGGCGGATCGCGCCAGACGATGAGCCTCGCCGCCGCCGCGATCGCCCTCGTCGTGCTGCTGATCGTCGTGTCCGCGTTCGACCGCTCGTATTTCGAGGTGCGCAACTTCCTGATCCTCGTGCCGCTGGTGCTGCTCCTGATCGCGCGGCTGATCACCGGCTGGATACGCCAGCCGAGGGCGCGGCTGCTCGTCGCCGGCGGCGTCGCCGCTGACGCTGCTGATCGGCCTGGCCGATCAGCAGCTCAACAAGGCCAATCCCCGGCTGTTCGACTTCCGCGGCGCGATCCAGGACATCAAGGCGAATGCCGGGCCCGAACAGCCTCGTCCTGTTCGAGCCGTCCGACATGCGCTACGTGCTCGAGTACTACGCGCCGAACCTCCGCAGCCAGCCCCTCTCCGCACCGCATAGCCGCAGCAGCGCGAGGGGAGCCCCGTGTTCGTCCTCGCCTCGTTCCAGAGCAACAAGGCGTTCTTCAATGCAGACGAACAGGGTCGTCGGACAGCTCACGTTCTTCCGAACGCTCGTGCGCCGCTTCAAGACACCGCAAACACTCGTCTGGGAGTTCCAATGAGCAGTCGGCCCTGGGACGTCCGCCTTCGGCGGGTCACGTGGGAGCCCGTGCCGAAGACCTGGAGCGTGCGCCGGCGGGTGCGCATCCTGATCCTGCTCGGGGTGCCCTTCGCGGTGTGGTACTTCGGCTGGCTGCTCAACCCGGACCGCGTCGGCACCCCCGTACCTCTACGGCATCCTGATCGCCGCCGAGCTCTTCAACCTGATGCAGGCGCTCGGCTTCTGGTGGACCGTCTCCAACGAGCGGGTGCGCGAGAAGCGAGCGCCGAGCAGGCGGGTGGCCGTCGACGTGTTCATCCCGGTCTACAAGGAGCCGCCGGACATCGTCGACCTGACGGTGGCCGCCGCCGTCGGCCTGCGGGGCGCGGAGGTGAGGGTCCACGTGCTCGACGACGGCAACGACGACGCGATGCGCGATCTCGCCGCGCGCTACGGCGTGGGCTACATCCGGCGCGCCGGAGCACACCGGCGCGAAGGCGGGCAACATCAACCATGCCCTGACCAAGACGTCCGCCCCGTTCATCGCCGTGTTCGACTCCGACCACGTGGCGGACCCGGGCTTCCTCGAGGCCACGCTCGGGTGGATGGAGGACCCCAAGATCGCGTTCGTCCAGACGCCGCAGTACTACGCCAACACCGAGGGCAATCGCATCGCCGCGGCGTCCTGGGCGCAGCAGGCGCTGTTCTTCGGGGCGATCGCTCGCGGCAAGGACGGGCTCGACGCCGTCTTCTGCTGCGGCACCAACGTGCTGTTCCGCCGCGAGGCGTTCGAGAGCGTCGGGCGGGTTCCCCACGAACTCGCTCACCGAGGACTTCGAGCTCTCGATCCACCTGCACGAGAAGGGCTGGAGCTCGGCGTACGTGCCGGACGTGCTGGCGCGCGGCCTCGGCCCCGAAGACACCGCCGCCTACGTCTCCCAGCAGCAGCGCTGGGCCAGGGGCTGTCTGTCGGGCATCCCGCGCGCGCTGAAAGCGCGGCTTCCGCTGAGGCTGAAGGCGCAGTACCTGCTCTCGGGCCTGTACTTCCTCTCCGGGTGGACCGTGCTCATCTACATGAGCTTCCCGGTCGTTCGTCTGCTCGGCGGCGGCCAGCCGATCGGCGGCATCGACGCTCCCGAGTTCCTGCTGCACTTCGTGCCCTACTACGCCGTGGCGCTGACGATGGCGGCGGTCGCCGGCGCGGGCTCCTACACGTTCGCCGCCTTTGCGCTGTCGGCGGCGAACTTCTGGATCCACGTGCTCTCCACGATCTACACCGTGCTGCGCAAGAAGGGCTCGTTCGTCGTGACCCCGAAGAAGGGCGCCGAGGCCCGCCAGCCGGCGGCGGTGATGCCCGCGCTCGTGGCCGTCGGGGTGCTGGTCGCGGCCTGCGTCTACGGTCTGGTCCACAATCCGGACGCCGCCACGATCAACAACGTGTCGTTCGCCGCCGTCCACGTCTCGATCCTGATGACCGGATGCTGGGCGGCGCTGCAGAAGCCGCCGCGCTCCAGCCGCGGAGGCGCTCGAGCCCGCCGAGGTCGCTCGCTTGAGCCGGCCCGTGCGAGATGTGGCCGTGATCGTCGTCGCGGTCGGCGCTGGGCGGGACCGCGGCGTTGCTCCTCACCGGCTGCGGTGGGAGCGGCTCCGCGCAGAGCTCGACCACCCGGTCCCCGCGAGCTCGACTGCCCAGTCGCGGCCCAGGACCGGGCTGTCGCCGCCGCCCGACACTTCCTCGAACCGCTACGTCAGCCACGACGGGCGCGTCGTGCGGATCGATCAGGGGGGCGACACCGTCGGCGAGGGACAGGCATACGGGATGCTGCTGGCGGCCGCGATCGGCGACTCGCGCCGCTTCGACACGATCTGGGCGTGGACGCAGAACAACCTCCGGCGCCCCGACGGGCTGATCTCGTTCCTGTGGCGCAACGGGCACGTGGTGGATCCGCAGGCGGCCTCCGACGCCGACCTCGACGCCAGCCGAGCGCTGCTGCTCGCCGCCTGCCGCTTCCACCGGCCGGCCCTGCGACAGCAGGCGATTCAGCTGGGGAACGCGATCCATGCAGGTGGAGGTCGCCTCGTTCCAGGGCGCGCCGGTGCTGACGGCCGGTCCCTGGGCGGTCAGCCCGCCGATCACGGTCAACCCCAGCTACTTCTCGCCCGCCGCGTACGCCGCGCTGGGCGCCGCTTCCGGCGACGGCCGCTGGGCCAGCCTGGCGGCGAGCTCACGCTCGATCACGAGCAAGTTGATGTCGGGTTCGTCGCGGCTGCCGCCGGACTGGGCGAGGCTCGAGGGTGGCAAGCCCGTGCCGATCGGCTCGCCGAGCGAACCGCAGTCGCGGCCGGAATTCAGCTTCGATGCCGTGCGCACGCTTGTCCGGATGGCCGAGGATCCGGACCCGGCCGGCCGGCAGATCGCCGCCAGGGCATGGCCCGTGTTCGCTGGGCAGGACCCGACCAAGCTGCCCGTGGAGCACGACGCTCTCCGGGCGGCCGATCGGCGACGTCCTGCATCCCGTCGTGCTCGTGGCCGCGGCCGGGGCGGCCGACGCCGCCGGACAACCGGCTGCCCGGGACGGACTGCTCGACGAGGCCGAGGCCCTCGATCGGCGGTCGCCGACCTACTACGGCGCCGCCTGGGTGGCGCTCGGGCGGATCATGCTCACGACGAAGCTCCTCGACGCCTGCTCCTAGCCGCCGGGCGCGCTCACGGCAGCTCGCCGACGGCGTCGAGCACGCCCGCCCGGAAGGCCGCCGCCGTGGGACGGGCCTCGGGCGCCTTGGCCATCGCGCGCCGCATCACGTCCTCGAGCGCCGGCGGCACGTCGCGGCCGCCGCTCGCGCACCGAGGGCGGCTCGGCGTTGACCTGGGCCCACATCTTGGCCATCCCGCCCTTCTGGTCGGCGAACGGGGCCTCGCCCGTGAGCATCTCGAAGAGCACGCAGCCGAGGCTGTAGACGTCGCTTCGCGCGTCGGGCTCGCTGCCCTCGATCAGCTCCGGCGCCACGTAGTCGACGGTTCCCAGCATCTGGTCCACGGCTGTCAGGCCCGGGGCCGTCTCAGCTCGCTTGGCGAGTCCGAAGTCCGTCAGGTAGACGTGATCCTCGTGGGTCAGGATCACGTTGGAGGGCTTGACGTCCCGGTGAACGAGCCCCTTCTCGTGGGCCACCTCGAGCGCCGCGGCGATCTGAGCGGCGATCCGTGCCGCCCGTCCGGGCTCCAAGGGACCTTCGCTCAGGATCAGGGTGCCTAGCTCGGTGCCCTCGACCCACCGCGTGACGATGTAGACCGTTCCGTCCTCCTCGCCCGCCTCATACAGCGGGACCACGTTGGGGTGGTCGAGCGCGGCCACCGTTCGCGCCTCGCGGCGCAGCCGCTCCCGGACCACGGGGTCGCGCGCGACCTCGGGCTCGACCAGCTTGAGCGCGACGGGCCGGTCGAGCCGCAGCTGGCGGGCGCGGTAGAGGATCCCGATCCCGCCGGCGCCGACGACGCTCTCGACCTCGTATCCGGCAAAGGTGGAGCCGGGAGAGAGCATCCTCTCTAGAGGTCGCGCTCGGAGATCAGGCCGGCGGAGAAGGCCCGCTCGACCAGGCGGACTCGCATGTCGCTCTGGGGCAGCTGCTCGACGCCGAGCTTCGCGTACAGCACCCTGAGATGGGTCCTCACCTCACCGACGGACAGGAACAGCTCGTCGGCGATCTGCTGGTCGGTGGCTGGGCTGGCGAACGCTCTCCCAGCCTTGTACGGACGGCACAGCGCCACCAGGACGCGGCGCTGGGTGGTCGAGAGGCCCACCGCGGCCGGGGTCGGTCTGGACTGGGTCCGCCGTACCCGGCTGCTCTCGCTCGGGGCGAGCGGAAGGTGACGGTCGTGGTCCCGAAGCGCAGGGTGTCGCCGTCCTTCAGGCGGCGCCTGCCGCTCAGGCGCTCCCCGTTGACGAACGTGCCGTTGCTCGAGAGGCCGTCGTCGACGAGCTCCCAATCGTCCTCGACCCGCTCGAACCGGGCGTGCAGGCGCGAGACCTGCTCGTCCCAGTCGAGCAGGAGATCCGACGGCGGCAGGCGGCCGACCGAGGCATGAGCCGCGTCGGGCGCGAAGAAGAACAGCTGTTGCCTGCCATCGCCGTCCGTGTATAGGAGGAATGGCCGGCCCGCGCGCTCGGCCTCGACGCGGCCCTCGGAGTCCGAGACGGACTGGGCGTCGGCGGGAGGCGTCGCGGACACGCCGCACATTATCCACCGGGAACTCAGCGTTGTCGAGAAGGTCCGTCCCGGCGACGGCCACGATCGAGATCGGGGCTCTCGCGATCGTCGCCGCCAAGTACCGGCGGCACCTGGCGGAAGGCAGGAGACGCGTAGTCTTCGAAGCTGATGGCCGGCGAGCAGCTGCGGGTGATCGAAGGTAAGGAACGCGGCAAGCGCCTGAGCGTGGACGCCGACCTGCTGATCGGCCGCGTAGCCCCCGAGGAGGAGGGAAGGCTCGGCGACGATCCCGAGATCTCGCGCCGGCACGCACACGTCTCGCGCGGAGCCGACGGTCAGCTCACGATCGAGGATCTCGGGTCGGCAAACGGGACATTCGTGAACGACGAGCGCATCGACGCTCCGCGGGTGCTCGACCTCGGCGATGTCGTCAGGGTGGGCAAGACGGTCCTGGAGGTGACCGACCGCTCCGGCGCAGTGCCCGAGGAATCGCGAGGCCCGACGGCAGCTCGTGCGGAGGAGCCCGCCGAGCGTGGCCGCCGAGGCCGGTGAGGTGCTGGTGGTCACCGCCGGGGCGGCCCTGGGCCGCCGGCTCGCGCCGGGGGACGAGCTCGTCATCGGGCGGGCGGTGAGCGGAGACGGGAGGCTGAGCGACGATGTCGAGCTTTCCCGCCGCCACGCCCGCATCGCCCGCGACGCGGGCGGCGAGCTGAGCATCGAGGATCTCGGGTCGGCCAACGGGACATTCGTAAACGGCGAGCGCGTTCGCGGCCGCCAGGTGCTGACGGTGGGCGACTCGGTGCGGGTCGGCTCGACGACGCTGGAGTTGGCCGCTGTCGGGCGAGCGCCCGCCCCGCCGGCGGCGCCGGCCCCGCCCGTTCCAGCACCGCCCCCCGCACCCGCGAGCGGGCCTGCGGCCCCGGCAGTCCCCGATGCGGCCTGGGAGGAGCCGACCCCCGAGCTCCCGCTCGGCTCCGTCTTCGCGGGGTGCCGGGTCGAGGAGGTGATCGGCCACGGAGACATGGGCGTCGTCTACCGCGCCGAGGAGCTCGCGCTCCAGCGCCCGGTGGCCCTCAAGCTGATCCTCCCCGAGTACTCCCGGGAGGAACGCTTCCGCGAGCGCTTTCGGCGCGAGTCGCGGATCGCGGCCGCGATCGACCACCCGAACGTCATTCCCATCTTCGACGCCGGCGAGGAGGACGGCGTGCTCTTCATCATGATGCGTCTCGTCGAGGGCACCGACCTGCGCGCGCTGATCGCCGCGGAGGGGCGCATCGAGCCGCTGCGGGCCGCGCGCATCGTCCGCCAGGTCGGCGCGGCGCTCGACGCCGCCCACGCTCGCGGGATGCTGCACCGCGACGTCAAGCCCTCCAATGTCCTGCTCGCCGCCCGAGACCACGCATACCTCACCGACTTCGGGCTCGCCAAGCACGCCGCCGCGGGCGGCGGACTGACGCGGCAGGGGTCGATCGTCGCACGAGCCGAATACGTGGCGCCCGAGCAGGTCCTCAACCAGCAGGTCGACGCACGCGCCGACATCTACGCGCTGGGGTGCCTGCTGTTCGAGGCGCTCACCGGCGAGGCGCCGTTCGCCAGGTGGCAGGAGGGTCCGGCAGCGCTGGCCCACGTCGACGCCCCGCCGCCCTCGCCTGTCGATCTGCGCCCCGACCTGCCTCGCGAGTTCGACGATGTGGTGCGCCGCGCGATGGCGAAGGACCCGAGCGAGCGCTACCCGTCGGCCGGCGAGCTCGGGCAGGCGGCGCTCGCGGCCGCCGGCGGTCTGCGGCGGGCGAGTCCTCGGCCGATCGTCGCCACGGGCGAGGCGGCCCCCACCGGCGACGAGCAGGCCGCGCAGGCGCTCGGCGCCGCGCCAGGAGCACCGGTGCGGGAGGGAGCTCGGGACCGCCGGCCGGAGTCGCTCAGGTGGGCGATCGCGATCGCCGGGCTGCTGATCGTCGCCGTCGCCATGGCCGCCGCGCTGAGGGGAATCTCAACCCTCTGAGGAGTATGATGGTTCCACTCGTTGGCCGGATGATCTGATGCGCCGACTTACAAGGACGCGAGGGGGAGAGATCGCAGTCGCAGCGGTGACCACCACCTCCGGAGGGTTGTGATGCCCACGCTGCCGCTTGTGGGTCAGGACTTCGCAGGCTACCGACTGCGAGCAGTCCTCGGTCGCGGTGGGATGAGCGTCGTCTACGAGGCTGAAAACGTGCGCCTCGGCAATACCGTTGCGCTCAAGGTGCTCGCGCCCGAGCTCGCGACGGACGACGCCTTCCGCGCGCGCTTCCTCAAGGAGTCGCGCCTCGCCGCCTCGCTGAACCACCCGAACGTGATCCCGATCTACGACACGGGTCCGTGTGACGATCTGCTGTACATCGCCATGCGCTACGTCGCCGGCTCCGACCTCCGCACCGTGCTCGATTCGCAGGGGCACATCTCGCCGGGTCAGGCGCTGCTGCTGATCGGGCAGGCGGGCCGCGCACTCGACGCTGCCCATCGGCTCGGACTCGTGCACCGCGACGTCAAGCCCGCGAACGTCCTCATAGAACGCGGATCCGACGGCGATCCCGACCACGTCTACATGGCCGACTTCGGCCTCACCAAGCACACGGTGTCGCGCAGCGGGCTCACGGCGACCGGCCAGCTGCTGGGGACCATCGACTACATCGCCCCCGAGCAGATCCAGGGCAGGGACGTGGACGGCCGCGCGGACATCTACTCGCTGGGCTGCGTGCTCTACGAGTGCCTCACCGGACGGGTCCCATTCGTCAAGGACGTAGACGCCGCGGTCATCTGGGCTCATGTCGAGGAGCCGCCGACGCCGCCCAGCGCCATCCGAGCCGAGCTGCGAGGCGGCATCGACGACGTGATCATGTGCGCCCTGGCCAAGGATCCCAACGACCGGTACCCGACGTGCCGCGAGTTCGTCGGCGCGGCGTACGCCTCCCTCGAGCCGGTCCCGCAGAGCTCGGCAGCTTCCGGCGTGGACATCGCCGCGGGCCCACCGACAGTCCTGTCGGGCCCGAGCGTCCAAGAGGCGGCGCCACCGGTCCCACCCACTGTCCTGCCGGGCCCGAGCGTCCAGGAGCCGGCGCCGCAGGGCCCACCGACGGTCTTGTCGGACGCGGGTGTCCAGGAGCCGGCGCCGGGTCCACCGACCGTCTTGCCGAGCGCGAGTGTCCAGGAACCGCCCCCCGGGTCCACCGACAGTCTTGTCGGGTGCGAGCGTCGAGGAGCCGGCGCCGCCGGGTCCTGCGGCCGCTGGGACGACTCCGGGCACGCCGTCCGGGGGCGGCGGTTCGCACGGGGTCCCGCCGACCCCACGAGACACCGGCGCCGAGCGGTCCCCCGGGGCCGCTGGGTCATACCCTGAACCTGTGCTTGCGCACGATGCGCCGCCGCCCGCTCGCGAGCAACCCCCGCCCCCGCCGGGGAAACCCGATCGAGGTGGCCCCGAGGCGAGAAGGAGGCGCCCGTGGTACGCCGTGGCTCTGGCGCTCGTGGCGCTCGTGGGAGTGGCAGCCGCAGTTGTGCTCCTGACGTCGTCCTCCAGCACGAAGGCGGGCGAATTGTCGTCATCGGCGCTTGCGCAGGTGCCGACGAACCATGTCACCGGCGCCGGCAACGCAACCGTGCGGCTCAACGGGAACGAGGCGACGATCACCGTGACGACGAACGGCCTGGACAACAACGCCGCGCTGGTGCATGCCATGCATATCCACGCGGGCGGCAAAGGCGAATGCCCGCCTGCCTCGGCAGCGCGGCCACACAACCACCATCTGACGATCAGCACTACCGACGGAATCAACTACTACGGTCCGCCCGTCCTGGCACTCACAACAAGCGGCGATACCAGTCCGGCCAACATCCTGGCGTTTCCCCGATTCCTGACAGGGGGCACGCTGCACTATGCCCGCACGATCGCGGTACCCCCGTCCGTCGCAGCCGACATCCGCCGGAACAACGCTGTCATCGTCGTACACGGCATCGACTACGACGGCAGCGGTATCTACAGCGGGGTGCTCGAACGCAGCGAACTCAACAAGAGCGTGCCTGCAACGGCGACCGCGCCTGCCCTCTGCGGCGCGCTCGTCGGCCAGCAGAAGGCCACCGCGCTGAATCGGCGCTCACGCGGGCGCCCGCTCGTCTACAGCGCCTCCCTCGTCGACTCACCTGTGCCAACGAGCGAACTGTTCCTCTGCGGAGTCGGTGAAGCGACTGCGAGCGTCGGGGAGACGCGGCGGCGGGCGAGCTCGAAAGCCGCAGCCTAGGTGATCGCAGTGCAGTCCCCCCGCGCTAACGGATGAGCGACCAGTTCTCCGACGACCTTGTCAACCCAACCCACATCGGCGACTATGCCATCGACCGTCTACTGGGCGAAGGCGGCATGGGGCGGGTCTACCAGGCGGCAGCTCCCGATGGCACACGTGTAGCCCTCAAGCTCGTAAAGAGCGACATGGCACGCGACGAGACGCTGAGGCGCCGTTTCCAGCAGGAGGCGCGTATCGCCCAGACTGTCAAGCATCCGAACGTAGTACCACTCATCGCCACGGGCGAGTACGAAGGCCTTCCTTACATGGTGCAGAGATTCATCGATGGCCTCACCCTGGAGGAGAAGCTCGAGCGGGATGGCCCACTCGACACAGCAGGCGCGGTGCGCATCTGTGCGGATGTCGCGGCCGGGCTGGAAGCGTTGTGGGCCGCCGGAATGGTTCACCGCGACGTCAAGCCCGCCAACATCCTGCTCGACGGGCGCGGCCAGGCGCACATAACCGACTTCGGCCTTGCCAAGAACACCCAGGGAAGCCTGCTGACGCGCGCCGGTCAAGCACTTGGAACCATGGATTACATGGCTCCCGAGCAGATCCGCGGCGACTCTCTCAGCGCGGCTACAGACATCTACGCCCTTGGTTGCGTCATGTACGAGTGCATGTGTGGCCAGCCACCGTTTGCCGATGTCAAGGGTATGCGGATCCTGTGGGCCCATCTGCAGGAGGAGCCGCCCGACCCGTGCCGCCTTCGCAGCGACATGTCGCCCCACTTCGGACACACGCTGATGCTGGCGCTTGCAGAAGGATCCCGACAAGCGGCCTGCGAGCGCCGGTGAGTACGCGCGCATGCTCGCCGCAGCGGCGGGTACCTGAGCCTCGAGTGACGTGCGCCCGGCTTACAGGGCCCGGCCGGAGCGGGTCGCGCTCTAGTCGCCAGCGGACCGCGTAGACGGTGTGCTCGCCCACGACCCCCTTGAAGTGGTGCTCGCCGCGGGGTTCGAAGCGGAAGCTCGGATCCGTCTCGGTGTACTGCTTCAGCGTCGAGGAGACCAGGATCTCTCCGCCCTTCGCCTGGGCTGCGATGCGGCTGGCGAGCACGACGTTGCGGCCGAGCGGCTGATCGGGGTTGGCGATCACGAATCCCGAGTGCAGGCCGATGCGCAGGGCCACGGCGCGATCGTCGGCGGTCGGCGGGCCCCGCGAAGGTCCGTTGCAGCTCGACCGCGGCGTGGAGGCCCGCGTGGGCGCTGTCGAAGGACGCGAAGAAGCCGTCGCGCTCGAACTTGAGGAGCTCGCCGTCGTGATGCGCGAGCACATGCTCGACGAGCGTGTGGTGGTCGCGCAGCAGCTGCTCCCAGCGCTCGGGACCAAGGTCGTCGGCCAGGGTGCTCGCGTCGGCGATGTCGCTGAGCATCAGCGTGATCGCTCCGTCCGGCGAGCTGAGGCGCCCGAGATCCGGTAGCGCGGGCTCGAGCGCCGAGGCGATGACGTCGATCGAGGTAGGCTGTGTCTGAGGTTCCACGTCGAGTCGGTACATCACCGCCGGCACCGGATCATACCTTGACAGGATTTGTGCACGGAGCCAGAATCGCGGGCCCATGAGCGGGGACTCCGAGAAGGCGCCTGACGGGCGCTCCGAGCAGGAAGTCCCGATCAGCCCGTTTCCGCCGATCGGCGACTACGCGTTTCTGTCGGACTGCGAGACGACGGCGCTGATCGCGCCGAGCGGCAACGTCGAATGGCTGTGTCTGCCGCGCATGGACTCCCCCAGCGTGTTCGGCTCGATCCTCGACCGTGACGCGGGCGGCTTTCGCGTCGGTCCCGCCGACGTGAGAGTTCCGGCGGCGCAGGCGCTACATCCCCGGGACGATGGTGCTGGAGACCACGTGGGAGACGCGGATGGGATGGGTGATCGTGCGCGACGCGCTCAGCATCGGCCCCTGGCGTCACGACGAGGAACGGTCAGCAAGCCACCGGCGCTCGCCGACCGACCACGACGCCGACCACGTGTTGCTGCGGCTGATCGAGTGCGTGCAGGGCTCGGCGGAGATCAAGCTCGACTGCGAGCCGGCGTTCGACTACGGCGGGCTGGCCGCCGACTGGTCCTACACCGGTGCCGGGTACAACGAGGCGGTGGCGCGCTCGGAGGGCATGGACCTCGAGCTGCAGCTCGTCACCGATCTGCGCCTCGGCTTCGAGGGCCCGCGCGCACGGGCACGGACGACGTTGCACGAGGGCGAGGTCTCGTTCGTCGCGCTCGGCTGGTCGAAGAATCCGATGCCGTCGACCTACGAGGAGGCTCAGGCCCGGATGGCGGCGACGCGTCGCTTCTGGCAGGAATGGCTCAAGCACGGAACGTTTCCCGGATCACCCGTGGCGCTCCTACCTGCAGCGCAGCGCCCTGACGCTCAAGGGCCTCACCTACGCGCCGTCCGGAGCGATGGTTGCGGCCGCCACGACGTCGCTGCCCGAGACGCCGGGTGGAGACCGCAACTGGGACTATCGCTACAGCTGGATTCGCGACTCGACGTTCATGCTGTGGGCGCTGTACACGCTCGGCTTCGACGAGGAGGCGAACGACTTCTTCTACTTCGTCGCAGACGTCGCGGAGGCCGAGGAGGGGCAGCTGCAGGTCATGTACGGGATCGGGGGGGAGAGCAGGCTCGAGGAGCAGGAGCTCGAGCATCTGTCCGGGTACGACCACGCGCGCCCGGTGCGCATCGGCAACGGCGCCTACGACCAGGCGCAGCACGACGTGTGGGGTGCGGTGCTCGACTCGATCTACCTGCACACCAGATCCCGCGATCAGCTGCCCGACCGGCTGTGGCCGATCATCAAGCGCCAGGTCGAGGCGGCGCTCGCGCACTGGCGGGAGCCCGACCGCGGCATCTGGGAGGTGCGAGGGGAGCCGAAGCACTTCACCTCCTCGAAGCTGATGTGCTGGGTCGCAGCCGACCGCGGAGCGCGCCTTGCACGGATCCGCCACGACAACGCGACGGCCGACCGCTGGGCAGCCGCCGCCGAGGAGATCCACGCCGACATCTGCGCGCACGGGCTCAACGACCGCGGCGTGTTCGTGCAGCACTACGAGACCGACGCGTTGGATGCCTCGCTGCTGCTGATGCCGCTGGTGCGATTCCTGCGCGCCCGACGATCCACGCATCCGCGCCACCGTGCTCGCGATCGCCGACGAGCTGACCGAGAACGGCCTCGTGCTGCGCTATCGCGTCGAACAGACCGACGACGGCTTCGCCAGCGAGGAGGGCACGTTCACGATCTGCTCGTTCTGGCTGGTGTCGGCGCTGGCGGAGATCGGGGAGCGGGCGCGCGCCCGCGAGCTGTGCGAGAAGCTGCTCTCGCACGCGAGCCCGCTGGCGCTCTACGCCGAGCAGATCGACGCCGCCACCGGCCGCCACCTCGGGAACTTCCCGCAGGCGTTCACGCACCTCGCGCTGATCAACGCCGTCGTGCACATCGTCCGCGACGAGGAGCAGCTCGAGCTGCGCGCGCTCGCGCGCGAGCCTGAGCTGGACCGCCTCGGCGGCCGCCCCTGACCGGAGCGAGCCCTCAACGCAGGGCGAGCGGCGCGGCGATGTAGCGGCGTGCAAGCCGGTAGAAGAGCCCGCCGTCGGTCTGTGCGCTGGTCGTCCCCGGGGCACCTCCGCCGAACAGCAGGCCGATCACACCCGCGTCGCGGGTGGCCTTCAAGTGTTGGCCGGTGGGATCTTCGAACCACCATTGCAGGCGGTTATCGGTGTAGCGACCGAACGTTTCGTTGAGGAGGTGTTGCCGAGCGGCAACTGCCACAGCACCACCGGCGTGTGGGTGCGGCGCGTGAAGCCGGCGATGTAGACGTCGTGGCGGCGAAAGTCTTCGGGTCCCCAGGCGGTGTTCGGGTTGTGCAGGACTGTCCGATAGAAGCCCGCGTCGCGGTTGGTGACGTCGTTGAACACGAGGTCGAAGTGGGCGCCCAGCGAGTCGTAGAACGCGGCCGAGGTGGCGGCCAGCGCATCCATGTGCGCGAGCGACGGCTTGGAGTAAGTCGGGTCCTCGCTTGTTCCCCAGACGCTGAGATGCCATGCGAGCAGCACGTGCGGCGCGAGCCGGTTGCGCAGCGCGATCAGGTGCCGGGCGAACGAGCGCGCGAGCGCGGTGGCGTGCGCCTGCTCCAAGAAGCCCCACAGATCCGGCTCGATCTGGATCACGACGGGGTGGTGCCCGGCGGCCGGTGCCACGCGGCGCAGCAGCAGGCTGTAGTCGGCCCAATAGGCGCGCATCGTGGCTCGGTTGCGGAGATTGGAGACGTCCCGTTCGAGCTCGTGTGTGCCCAGCGACGGTCTTGAATGAAGCAGCTGGTAGTAGGTCAGCACCGGAATCATGTGCTGCGCGATCGACTCGCGCACATACAGCGAGGCGAACGTCCCGCTCGGGTTCCACGTCGCCCATCCCTTCCCCGTGTTCACCCCGCCGGCGAGGTACTGGTAGCGCGCATCGAGCGCAACGTGCGCGCGCAGTCTCGCTGCATCGCCGGGCTGGTCGGTAAGCCCGAGCACGAGATGGTGCGGCCAGCCGATCGGCAATGCAATCAGCGAGATCAGGGATATCAGTGCACGGCGCATCTGTGCCTTCATTCTGATCGAGCTGCCTACTGACCGGCTAAACCGCCGGGAAGCCTTGGGCGTACTCGCGCTCGACGCCGCGACAGGTTCACGCCACGGCTTCACGGAGCAGGGAGACCTCCTGTGGGGGCACCAGCGACAGGGCGGCGGTGGGCAGTGGCGGTCGACACCGTCGCCAATCGTAGGGCAGCGCTCGTGGGGAGCGTCGCGATGACGCGACGCTGCACCGCGAACACAACCTTGCGCCCTCTACTCGGCGAGTCCACGACCCCCGCGCTGGGCCGGGCGGGCGGTACGCTTGATGATGCGATGAACACTGGTAGCTCCGCATTGAGGCCATGACTGCTCTGGGTCTAGCTTTGATCGGCGTAGCCCTGGTGCTGTTACTGGCTGAGGCGCATCTGTCGACCGGCGGACTGGTTGGCGCATGCGCGAGCGCCGCCGCCATCGGTGGTGTGGCGCTGCTGTTGCTCGCCGCTGGCGCCGGTGCGGCAGTCGTGCTGATCGTCGCGCTGTGCGCCGCGGGGACGGCCATGTCGCTGCTGCTGCTCGCCAGGCGCCGAATCCTGCGCCCTCTGAGAGCACGCCCACGCACCGGCAGAGAGGCCCTCGTGGGCCACGTCGGCGTCGTGCGCTCGAGTGGCGGCACCGAGGCGCAGGTCTTTATCGACGGGTCGCTGTGGCGCGCCGAGCCGAGTCCAATTGACCAAGAAACCGCGTTGCACGACGGCGACCGAGTCGTCGTCGAACGCGTCAACGGTTTGACCTTGTGTGTGCGCAAGGCCGAGGAATGGGAGCTGAATCCATGATCGTCACAGTCGTCCTCATCGTCCTAGGCGTGCTCCTGCTGCTCGGGTTGATCCTGGCCACAGCGTCCGTGCGCATCCTGCGCGAGTACGAGCGCAGCGTCATCTTTCGGCTCGGACGCCTGCTCGATCAGAAGGGACCCGGGGTTGTATTGCTGATTCCATTTGTAGATCGGATGGTGCGCGTCAGCCTGCGGACCGTGACGCAGCAGATCCCACCCCAGGAGGTGATCACCCGCGACAACGTGCCGGCCCGCGTTACCGCCGTGACCTACTTCCATGTTGTCGATCCCAACAGGTCCGTCGTCGAGGTCCAGGACGTTCTCGCCGCGACATCGCAGATCGCACAGACGACGCTGCGCTCGGTGCTCGGCAAGGCCGAGCTCGACACGCTGCTCGCCGAGCGCGAGCGGCTCAACGAGGACCTGCAGAAGATCATCGACGACCAGACCGAGCCGTGGGGCATCAAGGTCACAGCCGTGGAGATCAAGGACGTGGAGATCCCCGAGGACATGCAGCACGCGATCGCGCGGCAGGCCGAGGCCGAGCGTGAGCGCCGGGCCAAGATCATCAACGCCGAGGGCGAGGCCCAGGCTGCCGCCAAGCTCGGCGAGGCGGCCGACGTGATCAGCCGCAATCCCGTAACGATCCAGTTGCGCTATCTGCAAACGCTGCTCGAGATCGGCAGCGAGCAGAACTCCACGATCGTCTTCCCGCTCCCGATCGATCTGATCGGACCGCTGATGCAGATGGTCAACGGCCACGGTGCCAACGCTGCTACACCACCACCACCCGCAGCCGGGATCGCTCCAGATAGCACAACCAACGGTCCCTCAATAGGCGCCATACCAGCTTGATCGCGACGATGATCAGGGCCGCGCCCGGCCAGCTCCTGCTTCGCCGCCAATGCGGCATAGTCGAACCCACTCCCGGAACTGTCGATTTGCGAAAGCGCCGATGAGTTTTCTCGACGCTGCTGCTCCGGACTGCCATGAAGAAGGCCCCCTGCGGTGACACGCTTGTCGTGTCCCGAAAAACGAGCACCGAGGAGGCCCAGTTCCCCTGACCGAGCGAGAAGCAGGGGGTCGGAGCGAGCACACAGGCATACGTCGGCGAGCGTTGCATACGGACCGTCGCCCCTGGAGGCCAAGACGACCCTCGGCGCTCGGGCCTCGCCAGCCGGGGTCGTCGGCGGCGGCGTTGTGCCTCAGGACTCCCAGCGATCCGCTCGCAACAGCGATAGCGGAGTCGATCGCTGGGGCGAGAAAACCGCTCGGGCTTGGATCGTTGCTCTCGTGGGGTTCGCGGAACTGACTGCGTCGAGGCGCTGGCCCTGACACACGGTCATCGGTCGGAGCGTGGCTGGCACAGCCCCTCAGGTCCTGTCACGATCAACTCGAAATAGGGAGAGCTCCATGGCCCGCTACAAGGCAACCGTCGACACGCCGCGTTCCCCCGAGGCAGCGTTCGCCTATCTGAGCGATTTCTCCACGGCCGAGGAGTGGGATCCGGGTACCGTGCAATCCGAGCGCCTCGGCGAGGGGCCGCTCGGCGAGGGGGCCGAGTTCCGGCTCGTGGCCTCCTTCATCGGCCGCAAGACGACGCTCATCTACCGCATCGTCGAGTACGACCAGCCGAACGCTGTCACGTTCCGCGGCGAGAACTCGACCGTCGTATCCCTTGACCGGATCACGTTCGAGTCGTCCGACGGCGGCACACGAGTCACCTACGACGCGGACCTGACGCTGAAGGTGCCGCTGAGGGTCGCAGATCCGCTGCTCGGACTCGCCTTCAAGCGCGTCGGCGACCAGGCCCTGGCGGGTCTGCGCAAGACGATCGGAACGAGACAAACTGTCTCGTGAAGGGCGGGCGCGTCCGCTCGGGCCCTAGAACTAGACCGCCTGCCATCTGCGCAGGAGCTCTCATTTCCGCGTCGGCATATTCGACCATGCCCCGACCGCCTCGCCCTACTCGTCTTGACGGTCGGGGATCGCTGCCGCCTTCGCCGACAAGTCTGCGGGTGGAGCCTTGCGGGGGCGGGGGGCGAGCGATTCGAATTCGAAGGCGACGGGCGCCCCGGCCGTCTTTCTCCGGTAGTACGCCTGGGGCGCGAAGTGCTCAGCGTGATTGATCCTGAAGATCAGGGCGTACAAAACGACAACTAGCGGAACCACGACAGTCAGGATGGGCGTCACAGGCACCTGCCCTTCCGTTTCCTTGGGTGCGTCCAACGAAGGCTATCTCGTTGAAGACGACGCGGGGACCAGAACCTCGGGCCCATTCATTTCGAGTAATGGCCTTTCCCAACCTCTTGGCTTACCGCGGGTGGGGTAGAGATGCGTGGCCAGCGCGGTAGTGGGCAGTCGTGACCACCTGCTATCTCCGCAGCCAGTCGCTCTCCTGCTAGTCGCGACGCAACGGCGTCCTGACGGCAAGGACAGCAGGAGATCGCCCTGCGAGCATGTCGTACTAAGCCTCGGATCCCCTCTCTACGCTCGCGCGACGCTTCGGTTTGGCGCCCACCTTGCTGGCCTGTGCGGCTTTTCTAGGACCTTTGACACGCATCGTCTTAGCGGCGGCGACTTTTTTGGTCCGACTCGACCGTCCGCGGCCGCCGCGTTTCCCTCCGACCACCTTGATGTTCCGCAGACTAGCCTCTGAGAGCGACACTGTCTCATCGTCGAAGACAGCACGTACCTCCAGCGTGCCACCGAGAGCGCCGACGTAGCCGGCCAACGTCGAGATCTTGACGTCACCACGCTCAATCTGCGAGATATTTGCCTGGGATACGGCTAGCCGCTTGGCGACATCGGCTTGACTTGCTTTGCGGTGCTTACGTAGCGGCCCGAGCGCGAGCTCGGCATCCATCGCGTCGCGAGCGCGCTTGGCGCGGGTCTCGTCCCTTCCGACGACCTGCTTGCGGATTGTCTTCCAGTTACTGGTGCCACTCATATCTTCTCTCCCGCGAGATGCTTGTCATATAGTTTGTCGGCCAGCGGGATATTCTCCCGGTACCACTCGGTCCACCTGCCCGCCTTGTCGCCGCCGATCAGCACGATGGCCTGCCGGTCGGGGTCGAACGCAAAGAGAACACGGATGTTGCGTCCGGCTGAGCGAAGCTCCTTCATGTTGTGATGACGGCTGTCTTTGACACGATCGGCGAGCGGGCGTCCGAGGTTCGGTCCTTGCTCGGCCAGCATGTCGATCGCTGGCATGATGAGATCGAACGTCTCTTCGTCGAGACCGAGCAGCCACTCGGTGACCTGCTTGCTCGTTTCGATTTCCCATGCCATCACAGGATTATAAGGCATGACTTCTATAAGTCGAGACTTATATGGCGCATCTTCCTAAGCCAGCAGGCCGCGGGTTCCGCGCCGCCTGCGCCAAAGGGGGGACCCCGCGGCTCGTCGGGCTCCGCTTGCTCGGGCGCCGCGCGCTGAACGACTCCCTGCCCTCACCGCAGGGGGTCGCTGAAGATGCCCGCTCTGACGTAAGGAGCCCGCTCGCGGCGACCAGCGCCGTGGAGTCGGGCCCGACTGTTGATCCAGCGGGGCAGACCAAGGCGACCCGCCGGGGAGTAGGCCTACCGGCGAAGACGACCGGATGACCCTGTAAGGCCCTTTACGGTCCCGCCGCGACTCTAAAGGTTTGTGCCGACGCCTTTAGAGACGGTAAGGTGCCCTAATGGAGCTCGCTGAGTATGCGTCTACGCCCTTCGGCGTCGCGAGGCGCACTCCTGGACGCCATGGCTACGTAGCCTACTTCCCAGCCGCTATCCCCCGCTCGATTGAGCTGCCTGCGCCGATTATTCGCCTGCTCGCTGACGCTGAGGCATCGCTTGGGCGCCTCGCTGGCGTCGGCCAGCTCGTGCCTAACCCGTACCTACTGATCCGGCCATACCTGATGCGCGAGGCGCTGTCTTCGGCGCGGATCGAGGGGACTCAGGCGTCCCTGGCTGACGTGTTTGAGGCCAAGGCAACGGGCGAGCCGCCAAACCCCGACGTCGAGGAGGTGCTCAACTACATCGACGCCTTGGAATGGGGCCTTGCCCAGCTCAGCCGCTTGCCGCTCGGTGTCCGACTGATTCGAGAGATCCACCTCCGTCTGTTGGCTGGCGTCCGAGGCCGCGAGCGGATGCCGGGCGAGTTTCGTACCACCCAGAACTGGGTCGGTGCCCAAGGGTCGACGATTGAGAACGCTCGCTATGTGCCGCCCCCTCCAGATCAGCTTCCCGCGCTGCTCGCCGACTGGGAGCGCTATGCCCATGAGGAGGGCGAGGCTCCGTTGCTGATCCAGAACGCTCTGCTGCACTACCAGTTCGAGACTCTCCATCCCTTCCTTGATGGGAACGGTCGTCTCGGCCGACTTCTCTCCGTATTCATGCTCGTCGAGCATGGCCGGCTGCCCGCGCCTCTGTTGTACCTCAGCGCGTACCTCGAGCGCCAGCGGGATCAGTACTACGAGGCACTTCAAAGCGTGCGGGAGCGCGGTGATCCGCTCCCCTGGATCGAGCTGTTCCTGACCGCCGTGCACTCCCAAGCCGCTGACGCGGTGGGGCGGGCGCAGCGGATCGTTGAACTCCGTGAGCGCTACCGACAAGCAGCGTCGGTACTTCGATCGAGTAACGCCCTGCTGCTTGTCGACCTGGTGTGTGAGACGCCCATAATCTCGGCGAGGGCCGCCGAGGAGCAACTGGGTGTCACGAGACCTACGGCCCTCAAACTCCTCCGCCAGCTCGAAGGTCTCGACCTTCTTGAGGCGGCCGCTAGCGGCCCCCGCGGCCAGCAGCGTTATCTAGCCCGCGAGGTTATGGCAGCAATCGCTGAGGAGCCGAGACAGTCTTAGGTCCTGGTGTAGAGAGGAAGCCGGGGCCTGCAGGATGTGCATGACCTCCTGCCATCTGCGCAGGCAGTCATCAAACCGGCATAGGAGAGGCCCCCCCGGGCAACAGATCGTAGGTCGCGCCGCACGCTCGCCCTTGCCGAAGGCGACACGCCGGCAGCCTCCTGCGCCGGGCGTGTTAGTTCAAGTCCTGTTTATTCGACCATCTGCCCGAAGGTCGAACCGCCCCGGCCCCACATAACGGGCCCGGGGCTTCGGCTTTTGACCATCAAGATCGGCTTCGGCGGCTCCTAGATGTGCTTCTGGCCAGTGACTGCCACGTCCCGCCGCATGCCCTGGCGGGCGCCAATACGTGAACAAGCCGCCGCCGGGCTCGCTGAAACATGGTCGTCAATTGCCGACATTCCGGGTTCCGGGACGGGTACGATGCCCGCCGGGCGGACCGCCCAGCGCAGTCCGTTGATCCATTCGTCCCTTCGTTCCTTTGGCCCCGGTGATTCAGGGACGCAGGCGGAAGGGTGGATAGCGATCGGTTACGAGGATGAACGCATACCCGACCACGCGGTTGTGCCAGCGGATCACGCCCTCGACGAAATCGAAGATCCCGCGGGGGTAGCGACCGCTGAGGAGGATCGCAAGCCAGGCAGCGATGACCGCGAAGAACGCGCCAATGTAGAGGAAGAAGAGAGCGACGTAGTGAGGTATGGCGAGCAGCCACTTCACCAGCGGTAGCCATCGGTTGAGCTGCGTCCTGGGTTCCGGGTGGGGGAAGTCGAGGCGCACCGACTGCTGCTCATCGGTCGATGGGTAACGGTCGTCCATGAGGGCCAGGTAGACCCCCAGCCGGTTGCTGAACCGCAGTAGCTCGCGGTTCCACTCATACCACCAACGCGGGTACTTCTCGCGGAACAGGATCATCAGGAGCGGTGGAAGGAACAGCAGGCCGGTGCCGCCGACTGCGAGCGTCGTGCTCCGAGAGCCGCCGTCGTGGCCCCATGCGCCTGAGTAGCCGCCGATGCTCGCGAATACGACTGCGATCGGGATGATCGTGAAGACGCGGAACGCCGTGCTGAGCCGGTTTAGGGCCCGGTCCGGGTACTCGACCGAGAAGACAACCGGATACTCGTCATTCATGTGCTCGCTCCCCTCACTCGCCGCGAGGCCGTTCCGGCCTCGTCCGAACTCATTGCCCGAATGTAACGGAGCGAAAGGGGGAGCGTCGCTCGCGCGGTGCTCCCGGATCGTCTCACGCAGCGAAGTCGGTCCAGCGTTCTGGCGCGCAGACCATCCGTAGCGCGTTAGCCCACGGGCGACGTGATCGTCTGCTATCTCCGCAGGAGGTCGCAGCTCGCGGCGAAGCTCCTCAAGCCCCGACCGTCCTCGCCTTTGCCGGTCGAGCGACCCCCTGCGCGTGCAGCAGCAGGTCATGGCGCCGGGCGAGGGTCCGATCTCGTGGGCCGCTTCGGCACACCTCCCCGACCTCAGACTGCGCCGGTCCGGAAAACCGTTAGGCGGGGAGACCCGTCTCGGGGCTTCGAAGCTCCCCCTTCCGCTGATCGCCCTCGGCGCCGCGGGCCGCCCGGCAAGAACCCCTAGCTCAGCGAGCTCGGCGACCACCTGAAGCGGCGGCTCGCCACGAGCAGGGCCGCCACGCCCCAGAGCCCGAGGACCAGCAGGTCGACCCCCGATAAGCCGAGGCCGTGCGGCTTGACGAAGGGGAGGCGTAGGGCCTTGGCGAGGTGGTAGATGGGGAAGACCTCGGCGACGTCGTGAAGCCCCTTCGGGATCTGGCTCTCGGGCACGAACACGCCCGATATGAAGTACAGCGGAAGAACGGTGAGGTTGGTCACCGGCGCGGCCGCGTCCGCATCGCGGACGACGGTCGACACAGCGAACGCGATGCACGCGAACACGCCCGCCCCGACGACAACTGCCAGTGCCAGGCCGAGGAACGGCCGCGGCAGCGAGACTCCATAGGCGACGGCGCCCAGCGCCAGTAGCAGGGCCGACATCACCACCGCCACGACCACCCCCACCCCGGCGCGGCTGGAGATGACGAGCCGCGCCGGCAGCGGCGTCCCCCGCACCCGCTTGAGCTCGCCGCTCTCCCGCTGCGTCACGACGGCCTGGGTGAGGTTGACGTAGGTCGCGGAGATGATTCCCAGCGTCATGATCCCCGGGACGTAGAACGTCGTGAGCCGGATCACGCGCCCTTCGACGATGGTCGTGCCCTTGAAGATCGCCGCGAAGATCACGAGGAAGACGACCGGCAGCAAAACTGTGAAGTAACGCGACTGCGGGTTGCGCCAGAATCGCAGCAGGTCGACGCGAAACTGGTGTCTGAAGAGCGCCGCGCCGCTCACGATCCCACCTCCGCTCGATCTGGCGCCCTCTCGCCGCCGGTGAGACGCAGGTAGACGTCCTCCAGCGATGGCCGTCCGACGGCCAGATCGTGGAGCTCGTGATCGTGCGCCAGCGCCCACTCGGTGAGCGTGTGGAGGATCTGCGCCGGGGCGCGCGCCTCGATGTGGACCCGGCCCTCTCTCAGCTCGGCCAGGGACCGGAGCGCATCCGGCAATGCCGCGAACCCCACGCCGACGGGCAGCGCGAAGGAGACATCGCTCGCCGCACGATCGCGCCCGCCCAGCGTCTCGGGTGTGCCCTCCGCCACGATCTCGCCCGCCCGGATCACCGCCACGCGATCGGCGAGCGACTGCGCCTCGTCCATGTAGTGGGTGGTGAGGAAGATCGTCTTGCCCAGCGTTCTGAGGTTCGCGATCACCTCCCACGCCTGATGTCGTGCCGAGGGGTCGAAGCCGGTCGTCGGCTCGTCGAGGAACACCAGCTCGGGATCGCCGATCAGCGCTAGGGCGACGTCCAGGCGGCGCAGCTGCCCCCCGGAGAGGTGGGCGGTGCGCGAGTCGTGCTGCCCGGTCAGCCCGACGAGCCCGATCGTCTCCTCGACCGCCCGAGGCTTCGGGTAGTAGCCCGCATACAGCGCGAGCAGCTCGCTCACCGTCAGCTCGGCGGGCATTGTGCACGACTGCAGCACCAGGCCCAGCCGGGAGCGCCAGGCGCCGTCGGCGTGGGCGGGGTCCACGCCGAGCACGCTCACCTCCCCCGAGTTGCGGCGGCGGTAGCCCTCGAGGATCTCCACCGTCGTGGTCTTGCCCGCGCCGTTGGGTCCGAGGAACGCAAACACCTCGCCGTGGCGGACTTGCAGGTCGATCCCCTTCACGACCTCCCTGCCGTCGTAGACCTTGCGCAGCCCGCGGACCTCGATCACCGCCTCGTCGGAGCCCGGCGACGCGGCCGCGCCCGAGGCGGTCCGAGCCACCTTCGGGCGCGGAGGAGGAGCGGGTGGAGGACTCTGCCTCCGGTCGCTCGGCGACCCGCCCAGCGGCCCGGCCCAGTGATCCGGATCCCTTGCCAGGGCGCTCGCGCGACGCGCCACCGAGCCGCTGATCGCGACGCTGGTGCCGCCCGCCGGGCCGGGATCGAATGCCACCCGCATCCGCTCGCCGCGCAGGCGACGCCAGAGGCTGAGCATCAGCGGGAACCCGAGCGGCGGCCGATACACCAGCTCGTTCACGCCGCCGACCCCCGGGCGCAGACGCAGGCCGACCGCGCCCGCCGGCCCATCGAGCGCGGACGCTGCACGAGCGCGCGCCTCGGCCGGGGGCTCGTGGACCCTGAGCTCGACGATAAAGCGATTCGCCATTGACTCCCGCGATGATCGCACGCGCCGGCGACTCCGGTCCAAGGCTGCCGTCCCGCGAACTGTCGCGTACGGCTCCCGCCGCTCCAACCACCGGAGAACACGGGCCCAACGGCCCGACCTCCTGCGTGTCGAGCATGGAAGTAGGAAGCCGGTTCGCATGGACGGCAGGCGTGACGGGAGCGAAGCATCTCCTGACGAGACGCTCGTCCCGCCGACAAGCCTCAAGCGCTAGGCGGCAGCCGCCCTCCTGAGCAGCTGAAGCGAGGATGGAGCCAACCGGGATCGAACCGCCGACCTCCTGCTTGCAAAACGACGCGGCGCACCCAAAGAATTGCCCGGATTGCAGCGTCTACGGGGGATCGCGGTGAGCCCGATTGGGCGCCGTTTGGCGCGATTCGGCTGCGTTTGGGCAGCGGAATGGCGCCTGCTGCCCAAACCCTAGGACTCTTGGCGCGTCAGCCCGACGGAGCAGACATTGCGATGAGACCACCCGAGCCGCCGTCGTAGGCCCAAGCACGTCGTCGATGCCGGCGAACAGAGCGTCGGTTAAGCGTCGGACTGAGCGTCGCCGCAGGCTGGTCGCAACCCGCTCTATACCGCCGGCCTGGGAAACTCTGGCCGCTGTCCAACGCATACCATCGGCGTTCGCTATCTAGCAGCGGTATGACCCGCGACGCTTGTGGAGGTGGAGCGTCCGCACTCAAGATTTGGATCACGGCACCGATCTTTAGGCGATGCCGAGCAAGCTACCAAGACCATCCGTCAGCCGGGCCACGCGGAGCTGCGACGACCCGGTGGCGTCGGGGGCGGAGCTCAGGCGTCTGGGCGAAGCACTCTACGTCCGCCGCCAGGAGGTAGTCCGGGGAATGGTGACGCGGACCGGGGACCAAGGTCAGCCACTGGACGAGCCGGCCGAGAAGCGTTTCGAACGGGTAGGAACCGTCTCCACGATCAGCGTTGCCCGACAAATGGCCGGGGAGGCTGCGGACCTAGGGCACGAAGACGATCAAGAGTCGTGGATCATCTTCGGCGAGCTTGCGGCCCAGCGCGCGCTACCGCTGAACGAGGCGATCAAGCGCTGCCTGAAGTGGCACGAGTCGGCCGAAGAGACTGTGCGCGAGATTGCCGTCAACCTCGCGATACCGCCACACGTCTGCGCCCAGGCGATGGCCATGCTTCAGCGCACTCTCAGCGTGATACTTGTGCAAATGGGCGAAGCCTTCGAGTCGGAGCGTCGCCGCACCGACGAGCAGCGTACCCGGCGCGAAGAGGAACTCGCCTTCCGAGCAACGCATGACCCACTTACGAAACTTCCGAACCGGGCCCTGCTTCTGGACCGGCTCGAGCAGATGCTGGTGCGTTCGCGTCACACCCAGACACGTGTCGCTGCGTTGTTCATCGACCTCGACGACTTCAAGTCGATCAACGACACATTCGGGCATGACGCTGGCGACCAACTGCTGCAGGAGGTAGCCGCGCGGTTCACCGGCGTGACTCGCGATGTGGATGCCCTCGGACGACTTGCCGGCGATGAGTTCGTCGTGCTTGCCGAGGTGTCCCCAGAGGAAGGACCAGAGAGGGTGGCGGAGCGCCTGCTCGAATCGCTCGGGCAGCCGTTTTGGCTAGGCGCCGAGCAGGCCACCGTGACGGTCACCGCGAGCATCGGGGTCGAAATGAGCGAAGAGCTTTCGCCCGGAGAACTCCTTCGCGACGCCGATGTCGCGATGTACCGCGCCAAGTGGGCAGGCAAGAATCGTTATTTCATGTTCAAGCGAGCGTTGGGCCCGCCTAAGGTTTCTGGCGAACATCGCCGGCGAAATCGTCTAGGGCGCCTCAAATTGGTGCGCAGGATCGGGTCGCGACAGCTCAACGCTACCCGTATGCGTCGACGGTCCGACTTGGTGACCGACACAGCCACACAGGAGTGGGCCGATTGAAGCACGCATGGGCGCCCGCCCTGCCTGGCGTGCGCCAGATCGAGCGCGTCCGGTTCGCACGCTGATCTGACTATCTCCGTAACTGCCGGCAGCCGCGGCCTCACCAGGGCGTCGGGGCTCCCGCCGCCAGGTAGACAGCGAACCACACCAGCAGGCAGAAGAGTACTGCCCACGCCCACAGTGCCTTTGCGCTCACCCGCACGAACCTCGCCCGCTCAGATCCCACTACTTGCGATGTCGCCGGCACGGCCGCCATGATCGATCGCGGACTTTCGCTGATGTGTGATGGCCTCCCAGGACAGCCTCTCGTGCGCGGGAAGGCGAAATCGTGCGCGTAGCACCTGGTCGAGCTGTCGACCCTTCTCGGTTAGGGTCCACGCGTTCGGAGCGTGCTTGGGTTGTCCCTCCGCCACGTTTTCGATAAGGCCCAGCCGCGCGAGACGCGCCACAAGCCTTGACATCTGGCCCTGGTCAGTGATACCCGCGGCCTGGCTGATCTGACGGTTGTTTGCCTCCGGCATCTCCGCGATCGTGGCGAGCGTTCTCGCGGTACGGTAGGTAACGCGCACGTCGTGGTCGGCGCCGCGTGTGGCATGAGGGAAGCCGTCGGGCGGGTCACCATGTCTGGCCGAGTCTCGTCTAAGAAGCTCGCGGCGAGCCTGAGATTTTCCGAGGTACGGCAGCACGATCGCGCTCATGAGGGGGTTGAGCAGGGCCGTCAATGAGTCTCCGTCGGGTTCGATGAGCCGTGCGTGGATCACCGCGAAGGCTCCGCCGACAATCGCCTCTGCAGCGAGCGCCTGCGGGCGGGCCCCGCCGACGTAGCGCCCGCGGTCGACGACCGCCCTGAGGTCGCGTAGCACCTCCTGGCGGCGCTCGAGTGTCTCGGGGGCCGCCGCCAGAGACTCGACCACGCACAGCCACGCAAGGGTGGGCTCCTGATCGAGAAAGTCCAGCAGCGCTTGCAGTCCTGCCCTGATGCTTTCTATCCAGTCCCGCTCTGCATCGTAGGCCGGCGCGACTATCGATCTTGCGTAGGCCACCGCGTCGTCAAACGCGGCGTGAAAGCAGGCGTCGCGATTCTCAAAGAGGGTGTAGAAGGTCGTTCGCGACACGCCCGCGCGGACGACGATGCTCGCTATCGACAACGAGTGGAGCCGCTGCTCGTAGCAGAGCTCGGCAAGGGATGAGAGGATCCGCGCGCGCTGGAACACCAAGTAGCTCTCATGCGAGCGCCTACCTCCTTGGCGTGCAGAGAGCGGAAAGCGGCATCCCTCGCCAATTGGCAGCTCAGACGTCGTCATCCCATTCGCAATCGGTTCGGCGGGGCAAACGCTGCGGCTCCCCGGGGAGCCGCAGCGCTACCGTGACCCCCGGCTTCCGAGGGAGCGTAGGCCGGGAACCCCTGAACGCCGCCGCTCTCTCGGGGCGGCGCTCAAGCTTCTGTCCATCTCGTGCCTGCGGTCGGCTCGTCACGGAGTGCTGGTGCGCTCTACTCGGCGTCATTTCGGATCACCTGCAGAAGCGGCTGGTGCTGGCGCGACAGACTTCGCCGAGAAGCTTCGCGGTTGGTGACGCGGATGACCGCGAGGCGCGCCTCGACAACCTTGCGTTCCGCCTCATTCAGATGCTCCCAGGCGCGTTGCTCATCCCGAGAGAGATCCTCGATCGGTCTCATACCCCCCCCTCTTGCTTGCGGCTGCGTTGAACAACAGGCTTGAGCCTCCGTTAGCCAGATCTGTGCCGTTCTGAACGGCAATGGGATGGAAGCATAGCGGTGTCGTCCTGTCAACTGCTCTTGCCCTGTCAGCCTCATTGCTAGGGGCGGGGTAGCAGCGCTGTGGCGCATGCGCTGGCCAACGGGCAGCCCGCTGAAACCTAACGGTACGTGTTGGTGGGCAGGCTCGGCAGATGAGCCCCCTGGGAGGGTGCTGCGACCAGACCCTTAGGCCCACCCGCGGCGAGCGGCCAGTGAGCCAGCGAACCCGGTGGAAGTCTCACCGGGCCGGCCCAACCGGTACCGATTGGTTTCAGATTGTCGGATGTTGTGCCAGAGAAGTGACCGCTGGCGCAGCGGTCTCCTGTCCTATGCGCCGTGTATACAGACCTTGCGCTTGTGGATGCCGATATGCGAGGCGGCGCAGCTGGCGCAGCTGCAACGGCGGCCGTCATCGTTCAAAACACGGCCGAGTACCGCGCACAAGAACCCACTCGAGGAGAACAGATGGCGAGTTGTGACCCCCCAAGACCCGGTTCGTCACCAGCCTCTGGGTTTGCTGCCATGGGGATTGATGCATCTTCGCTGGTCCCGTCGGATGAGCTCTCCCGCCACCTCGTGCTACAGGTCCACCGGATGTGGATCATCGCTGGGGTGGCCAAGATCGCGCGAGAACAGGCGCTCGAGGCGTTGACCGTCGCGCAAATCTGTAGAAGGGCAGGGGTCACGAAGGAAACGTTCCACCAGCTGTTCGATGACCCCGACCAATGCCTCACCGCGGCCTTTATGACCGCTGCAGGGCTGGCGAGGGATCGGGCGGCCCCAGCGTTCGAGTCCGGCGCGGGCTGGGCCGAGCGTGTCGCGGGGGGCCTGCTGGCGTTCCTCGCGTTCTGCGAGGAGGAGCCCGAGCTGGCCAGCCTGTGCGTTCTTGAGCCACCGGGCGGGTTCGACGACACAACCGCACGCTATCTGGAGGCGATCGGCGCTCTCGCGGCACTAGTCGACGAGGGCAGGAGGGTAGTCGGGGCCGGCGATCCGCTACCCGGATGTGCGCGCGATGTCGTGCTCTCTGCGAGCGAGACAGTGCGCCTTCGACTGTCCGAGCCCGGTGCTCCACCTATGACCGGGTTGATCGATCCGCTGCTGGATATCGTGCTTGCGCCCTACCTCGGACGCGATACCGGGCCATCGAGGCTTCAACTGATGGTCCGGGAGCGCCTGGAGTCGCGCGAAGGGCAGACTGCGTCGGCCGCTCCGCGCAGTCTGGACGTGCGGCTCGCATACCCCTTCCTGGAGCTCCTATGGGAGATCAGCAGCGCTCACCATCCTCGGACGATGCCTCGACGTTGAGTGGCCGACAGGCATTCAGCCTGGCATCGACGAACTCGCCTGCCGCTCTGCTTCCCATGAAAGGAGCGAGAGCCGTGTAGGTGACGGCGGGCACCAGCCGTGGTAGCTCTTCCGTTCGATCGGCACGGACATACAAGGCGCACAGTTCCATGATCGCGACCGCGATGACGTCGGAGACGAGGCGAGGAAGCTCGGCGGCCTCTGGGCGATAGCGGTAACCCTCCTCGAGGAAGAGGCCGAACGCGAGGATGGTCTCATCCACACGCCGCACTCCGATCTCCCCGATCCCGTAGGCGGACACGAACCCGAAGTGCGCGAAGCTGGGTCTCGCAGCGAGTAGCTCGGTGAACGCGAGCCCCGCCTCCCACACACGCTCGGGCCACGTCGTGTCAGGCGTGAAGAACGCGCTGGTCGTGGCTGCCATCAGCTGTTCGAATATGAGCTGATGCGTCGCTAGGAACGCCTGCTCCTTATCGCGAAAGTGCGCGTAGAAGACCTCACGAGACACGCCTGCCGCTGCCACGATCTCAGCCACAGCGACGCTCGTCGCGTCCCGATTCTTGATCACCTCCGCGGTCGCGTAGGCGATCCGCTCGCGCTGGACGCTCTCGACAACATCCTTCGGAAGTCGGTGTCTTCCACGTGGAAGCGTCCGGGGAAACGTGGGACGGGGGTGTCGATCGGAGCCGACACGAAGGGGCAGGGGCGCGAACAGCAGCTCGTGCCACCTCGGCGACCCTGCGGGCGCGGCGTATGAGTCGACCCAGCGGTGCAGCTCAGGGAGCAGTCGCTCGGTAGGCTGGGCGCTGCGTCGTATGTCGATGCCCAGCAGCCGCACGACGCCCCCAACGAGCGTCCCGGGGTGGATCTCCAGCACCGGCCCGTCCTTGAAAGCTTGCTGCCACGAGCGCTTGATCATGGTCTCGATGCGACCCAGCAGACGATCGCGGCGCTCCCTGGCTCGTGGGCCGGCGAGCAACGCCTCGTGCGTGAGGAAGCTAAACACGGCCGGTTCGCGCCCGGCGAGGTTCGCCAAGGCGCTCACGGCAGCATGAGCCGCCCTGTCGGCAGCAGCCCCGCCCAGCTCCTCGTCGAGATCGTTGCTCACACGTGTGGAGAGCGCGTCATGAGCGGCCAAGAAGCACTCCTCCTTGTCGATGAACATCTCGTAGAAGGTCGCCCTCGAGACGCCCGCGCGGGTCGCGATGTCCCCGATCTTGGCGCCGCCATAGCCATGATCTGCGACGACCGCTACGATCGCGTCGACTAGGCGGGAGCGTTGGTCGGGCCTCGGTGACGTTCGCTCTCGGCCGTGCTTTCGCGGCCGATCTCCCCCGACCGCCGGTATCTGCCTTGGCAGCTGTGTTGAGCCCGCGTCGATCACGATCACACCTTTCGCTGGTCGCGGATGATGAGCTGCTGAAGAGTTAGGATCGCTTCCTCGGCTCCCGTGAAGGGCGCGATGGCGATGTAGGTGAGCTGGGGCAGCAGGGACGGCAGGACCTCCAGCTCGCCGCGGGCGGCGTGTCGCTGGACGATCTCGAAGATCGCGCCGGCGATCGCCTGGGAGGTGATGCGGGGGAGCCCGCTGGCGTCCGGCCGGGAACGGTAGCCTTCCTCGAGGAAGATCGTGAAGGATCGCGTGACCTCCTCGGCGCGGCGGATCGCGGGTGGGCCGGCCGCGTAGCACTCGACCAGGCGCAGATGCGAGAGCGCCGGGTTCACGACGACGAGCTCAAGTAGCGCCTTCAGGCCGCTCCAGACGCGTTCGGGCCACGCCTCAGGTGCGAAGTAGGCGGCCGCGCAAGTGTCGAGGATGTGCTGTGTCGGATGATGCTGGGCTTCGAGGAACGCGTGCTGCTTGTCGGTGAAGTGCTCGTAGAAGACCTGTCTCGAGACGCCCGCAGCGGAGACGATGTCCCGGACAGTCGTGTCCGCGTATCCCTTCGCTTGCGTGACCTCGGCCGTCGCGTGGACGATCCGCGTGCGGTGGCTGCGCGCTACAACGCTTGCCGGCAGCCTGTGTCGGCCGCGCGGCAGCCGCCTTGGTGTGGCCGGGACGGGCTGGGGCCTGTCGGCGGCTGTCAGGCGCAAGCGGGCGCGTGGCCCGGTGCTCCAAGGCGTGCGTCCGGCCGGGATCGCGTAGGACTGGACCCAGGCGACAAGGTCCCCGGCCAGCGCGGGCAGCTGATCATCTGCGTTGGTGCGCAGATGCCGCGAGACGATGCTGCGTACACCTCCGATAAGGGCCGCCGGCGGGAGGTCAAGCCTCGCGCATGCCGGCGGCGTGCTCGCCAGGAACGCCTGGGCTCTCTGCTGGAACACCGTCATCACCTGCTTTCGCTGCTCGCGCACCTGCGGGCCTCCTGCGAGAGCCTCCACGAACACCCATCGTGCAGCGGCGGTGTCGACGGACACGACGTTCAGGAGGCTGCCGAGCGCAGTCGCGGCCGATTGCGACCACCCCTCGCATGTGGTCGCCGCCTCGCGGTCCACCGGCTGCATCTGGGCAAGCAGGCGTTCGGTCGCCGTGGCGTAGGCGGCGAGCGCACAGTCTTCCTTGTCGCTGAACTGCTCATAGAACGTCGCGCTCGAAACGCCGGCGTGCCCGCTGAGCTGGGCGATGCTCACGGCCGGATAGCCCTCAGCCGCGACGAGGTCGATCATCGCGTCCACGAGCCGCTCACGCTGCGTGCGTCCAGGGGCGCGTGTCGGCACAGCGGTCTCGGGCCCGGCGCGACGGCTCGGGCGCTCGGAATCTGGCTGACGTACGGGCGACGGCACGGTGTTCCCCGGCCAGAGGTTACCTGATTTCGATAAACAGCGACCAGTCGCTTACATTTGTGGTGCCGGTGACCTCTAGACGCTTTTGCTTGGCTGGGCATCCTGCTTGATTGGGCCGATACCGATGGCATTCAGCAACGTCCGAAACGGGACGCTGGGGATCAGGCGTGCTCGCTCGTGAGCTCACGCAGCTTGTGGTCGACGAACTCGTTGGCGAAGCGGAACCCCGTAAAGGGCGCGAGCGTCATGTAGGTGGCCAGAGGCAGGAGCCCTGGGAGCTCCATGATGCGGTCCTCGCTGATGAAGATGGCGACGGCCTCGATCATGGCGCCCGTGAGTGCCTCAGGCGGGAATGTCGGGATCGGCTTGCCGTGCGGGCGCTCGCGCTGACCCCCCTCGAGGAACATCGTGAATCCGAGGAACAGCTCGTCGGTACGACGCGCTGCGGCCAGGTCAGGCGCATAGGCCTCGATGAACGCGAGCCTGGTAAACGCCGGCGCCGCCACGAGAAACTCGCTGAGGGCCGCACCTGCCGCCCATACCCGCTCGGGCCAGGAGTCCGGGGCGGTGAAGAAGGCTCCCGCCATCGCGGCGATCGACTGCTCGAAGAACAGCTTGCTCGCCTCGACGAGGGCCTCCCTCCTACCGCCTACGTGCGCGTAGAAGACCTCGCGGGAGAGTCCGGCCGCGGCGACAATGTCGGCCACGGTCGTCTCCGCGTAGCCTTTCTGGCTCATCGCCGATGCGGTCGCGTGAAGGATCCGTTCGCGTTGCAAGCGTCTCACCGTCGACGGGGGCAGGCGGTGGCGTCCCCGCGGCGGTCCCTGCGGGGTGAACATCCCGAATGTCACCTCATGGCTCGCCCGGTCCAGCAGCACCCGGTTCGGCTCCATCTCCGCCCACCGTGCCGCTTTGCGTGAAACGCGGTACAGATCGCTCCATGCGACGAGTTCTCCGAGCAGGCGTCCGAGATCCTGATCGCCGCGGCGCATGCGCATCCCCAGCGCGCGGACCGCTCCCCCAAGCAGCATCCGAAGCGGAATGTCGGAGACGTATGCCGGCGGATCGCTGGACGCCACCTGCGCCTCTTCGATGACCTCTACCAGCCGTCCCATCAGCCGGTCGCGCTCAGCTATTCCTCGCGGCCCCGCGAGCGTGACCTCGTGCATGAGGCAGTCAAACGCTGAGCGCTCCCGCTCGGCGTGGTCGACCAATACGGCAAGGGCGGCCTCGACGGGGCTGTCACTGCCGAGAGAGTCGATCGCCATCCTGACCCGCTCGACCGCTGCCTCTGCGAGCTCGCCGTAGGCCGCGAGGAAACAGTGCTGCTTGCTCTCGAACATCTCATAGAAGGTCGCCCGGGACACCCCGGCCCTACTCGATATCTCGCCGATCTTCGCGCGCAGGTAGCCATGCTCGCCAACCACCTGCACGATCGCGTGAAGCACTCGTGAGCGCTGGTCCTCTCGCACCGTCGTGCTCTGGACGCTGACGCCCTCTGCTTGCCCAGCGTCCGGTTTCGGCGTACGCTCGCCAGGCTGGCCGTTCTCCTCGCTCATGCCCGCGGCGGCACGAGCGGAGAACTCCGCCGGGCACCCCGATTCCCCGGGATCGTTTGACTGGCCGGCGGAGGCGCCGCCTGGGGCAAGGTCCTAGCCATTCATACCGTCGCGTTTCATAGTGGCGGTCTGGGTATCTCAATGGTTGGCGGACTGAAGTCCAACCATTGCGTTTCGTGAGCGGAACTGACACTACCGTAATCCAGACGCACACGCCGCTATAGAGGCGTCTAGTCCGCGCGCGCCGGAGCGTCTTCCTGTCCACTGCTCGGCCTGTCTCGCCAGCACTAGAGTTGCATCCCGCTATCGTTCACCCGGCGGGCCGGGCCAGGAGCAGCGCGGCCATGCGAATGAGCCTCGACAGACACGGCAGGAGCCGCGCAGGTCGCCCGGCGGCGCGATCGGGCGATCATCCTCGGAGCCCGTGCTCCCAGATGACCAACCGTGCTCGCGATGCCGACCCTCTCAAGACACCCCGCGACACCATCAAGCTCGAAAGCCGCGATCACGCCTGCAACCGTCGCCGAGTCGCAGCCGACATCGTCGCTACGAGGACTTTACATCCATACCCGCTACCTCTTCTCGGTCACGGCACCCGCGAAGAGCTCAGCTCAAGCATCGGCGCTGCATGCGCTCGCGAAGCGGATTGGCGGTGAATGCCCCAGGGTGCTCGCAGGATGTCAAGGCCGGTTGAGAATTGACCCTTTGGCGCCGGTTGAGAATTGACCCCCCTGGTGTGGCGGCTGCTCGCGTAGCCGAGCCGTAGGCGAGGCGGAGCGAGTAGCCGCCGGCGCGGCTTCGGGCGGGGTCAGTCGGCGTCGGGCGTTGTGGGCGGGGTCGGGCGCCGAGGTCGCGGTCCTTGAGGCGGTAGCTGTCGCCCTTGAGGGAGAGGATCTCGGCGTGGTGGACGAGCCGGTCGATCATCGCGGCGGCGGTGGCGTCGTCGCCGAAGATCTCGCCCCAGGCGCAGAAGGGCTTGTTGCTGGTGACGATCAGGCTCGCGCGCTCGTAGCGGCGGGAGACGAGCATGAACATCAGGTTCGCGGCTTGGGGGTCGAACGGGATGTAGCCGACCTCGTCGCAGATCAGCAGCGGGATGCGCTCGAGGCGTTTGAGCTCGTCCTCGAGGCGGCCCTGGCGTTGGGCGTCGGCGAGCAGGGCGACCCACTCGGTGGCGGTGCGGAACAGCACGCGCTGGCCGGCCAGGCACGCGCGGATGCCGAGCGCGATCGCGAGGTGGGTCTTGCCGGTGCCGGGTGGGCCGAGCAGGATCACGTTCTCGCGGGCGTGCAGGAAGTCGAGCTGGCCGAGATGCTCGATCACCTGCTTCTTGACCGAGCGCTGGAAGGTGAAGTCGAACTCCTCGAGCGTCTTGCGGGCGGGGAACCGTGCGGCGTTGATCCGCAGCTCTCCGCCGGAGGCGTCTCGCGAGGCGATCTCGGTGGACAGCAGCGCCTCGGCGAAGCGCTCATAGCTCCATTCCTCCGAGCGGGCGCGCTCGGCGAGCTTCGGCAGCGCCCGGGCGGCCGCCGGGGCCTTCATCGCCCGGAACAGGTGCGTGAGCTCGGCGGTGGCGCTCACGCGATCAGCCGGTCATAGACGGCGAGCGGGCGCTGCTCGACGAGCGACTCTCCTCGCTCGCGGCCTCGCCGCGGCGCTCCCTGCAGCGCCCGGGCGTGCTCGAGCGCGGTGATCGTGCGGTTCTTGGCGAAGCTGCGCTCGTGGCGAGCACGCGAGCTCGCCCGGTGTCGAGCGCCACCGCGGTGATCTGTCGCTGGCGAGACGCGGACCTCCACGCGGCGTCCGACGAGGCCGGGGTCGAGCGAGTAGTCGTTGGTGTCGAAGCGAAGTACGGATCGGGCGGCACCCGCGTCACCCAGCGGCGGTCGACGTCGGGCTCGCGCTCGGGCAGCGCGCGCATCACCTCGCGCTCCTCGGCGAGCCGGTCGATCGGCCGGGCGCTGCAGCGTCTTGTGCGTCCGCGCGTTGGCCTTCTGCGAACCACGCGTCGAGCTGCAGCTGGAAGTCGAGGTGGTTCGCGAAGCGCCGGCCGGGCTCGAAGTTGGTCTCCAGATACCCCTGCAGACGCTCGACCGCGCCCTTGGCCTGCGGGTCGGCCGGCTGCGCAGAAATACCAGTCGAGCTTCAGCTGGCCGCAGAACGCCGGCATAGACATCGGTCGGGCGTCCGCCGCCGGCGTGCAGGCACCCCTCGCGATCCCACACCATCAGCCGCGGCAGCGCGCCGATCGACCACAAGCAGCGGCCCATGCCCCACAGCACGTCCGGTGCTTCCTTGCTGAAGATCAGCGCGCCCGGCGCCAGCGCGCGAATAGCCCAGGCAGCACGACCACGACCCACGCCCGACGGGTCTGGCCGTGGCCGACCGGCACGGGCTCGGAGGTCTCCCACAGATCCCACTGGCAGATCTCCCCCGGCCGATAGACCGTGCGCTGATGCGTGCGCGTGCGCTCACGAACAGCGGGCGCACCTCCCGCAGATAGTCATCGACGATCGACTTGCCGCCATCGAACCCGAGCGGCTCGATCAGCTCCCGGACCCTGACCCCGGGCAGCTTCGGATCCCCGCGCAGCAGCTCGTGGATCTCCTCCTTGAACGGGTCGAGCTTCGACGGGCGCTCAGGACAGCGAAAGCCCGGCGGCGCCTCCGAGCGCAGCGCCGCCCTGATCGTGTTGCGCGCCAAGCCCGGTGCGGCGCATCAGCTCCTTGATCGAGACCCCGCGAACGAAGTGCTCCCTGCGCAGCTCGGCCCACCGCTCCACGTCCAGCACGCCCCTTCTCCCGGTCTCGACAACACGACCGAGCCAGGCTCACCAGCACCCCGGACGCCTCCGCCACCACCCGAGGGGGGTCAATTCTCAACCGGCGAAGGGGGGTCAGTTTCTCACCGGCGCCGACACAGGAACCCGATCACCTACATAGGGGAACGGCCAGGGGCGATCCTTGGAGAGATCATCAGAGCAATCGCGTTGGCAGAGCTCGAACCTGAGGGAGCCGATCTCATTGCCACTGCCCGCAAGATCAGCGTGCTGCACTGGAAGTCGAACTGCGCAAGGCCTAAATGCAGGGGCGACTGTTGAAACGCAGCCTCGGTGCCGCAGGCGATGACGGCGGTCGTCTCGGGCCAGGCTAACACCAACCACTGCGTTTCAAACCGGTACTACCGGGAAGCCGCTCGCCCCGCTGTCTTGACGTTGCGACCTGTATGTGTGAGGACACCGTCGCCGTTCGCAATTGCGAGCCGCACACGAAGCAAGCTCCTCTTCATCATGAGCCGTCCTGGGTTCCACGGAGACCGTTTTTGTAGGTTCCCTACCTTCATTTGATGGGTGATGGTTGGCCTGTTTTTCGCAGCGTAGAGTTCCTCGATCTCTCGGGGTGGCCGGTCGTCGAGGGTTTCGTGGAGGCGCTCGTTGTTGAACCAGGCGACGTACTCGACGATGGCGAGCTCGAGCTGGCGAGCGGGTCGCCCAGACGCGGTCGGCGATCAGCTCGGTCTTGAAGCTGTCGACGAAGCTCTCGGCGAGCGCGTTGTCGTAGGCGTCGCCGACCGATGCCGATCGAGGCGAGCACGCCGTGGTCGTCGAGGGTCTGGGTGTAGTCGATCGAGGTGTATTGGCTGCCGGCGTCGCTGTGATGGACGAGCTCGACGTCAGCGCCGGGCTGCGCGCTGGTGCGAGCGCCATCCGCAGCGCGTCGAGGACGAGCGTGGTGCGCATGTGCGCTGGCGAACTGCCAGCCGACGATCCGCCGGCTGTAGGCGTCGATCACGAAGCTGAAGAACACGAGGCCCTCCCAGCAGCGCAGATAGGTGAAGTCCGCGAACCACAGCTCGTCCGGCCGGGAGGCCGTGAAGTCGCGCTCGACGAGATCCGGCGGCCGCTGCGCCCGCGGGTCGGGCGTGGTGGTCCGCCACGGCTTCCCGCGCCGCTTGGCGCCCTGGATGCCGTTCTGGCGCATCAGCCGCTCCACCCGGCCGCGGCCGACCTGCTCGCCGGCCCGCAGCAGCGCCTTCCACATCCGCCGGGAGCCGTAGGCGTAGTAGTTGGCCTCGTGCAGCTCCCGGATCACGCCGAGCAGCCGCTCGTCCTCGACGCCGGCGGGCCGAGCGCCGGCCGCGTGGCGCGCTCGTAGTAGGCGGACGCCGACACGCCCAGGGTCTCGCAGATCGGCTCGACCCCGAAGCGCTCGCGGTGCTCCTCGATGAACGCGCTCACTTCGGACGGTGTGGATCGAGCTCGCCCGCGAAAAACACGCTGGCGGCCTTCAGGATCTCGTTCGCCCGGCGCAGCTGCGCAACCTCCCGGCGCAGCGCCTTGATCTCCTCGCGCTCCTCGGCTGCTCAGCACGTCCTTGCGCCGGCCCTCGTCCGCTTCGACCTGCCGCACGTATTTGCGCAGCGTCTCCGGCGCGATGCCCAGATCACGCCGCGACATGCGCGATCGGACGCCCGACTCGAACACCAGCCGCGTCGCGCGCTCCAACAACTCCTCCGGATACTTCCTCGCTCTTGGCATGCACGGAGACTTCTCCTTCCGCCAGGCAGAACCCTGGCATCGAAGTCTCCGTCAAACCCAGGATGGCTCACAACCACGCTTATCCGATAGAAGTCGGAACCGACCAAACCGACGGCCGCGAACTCGGGGCGGCCCCGGGACGGCCAACGGCCTCAGCGGGGGTTCTTGGGGGCCGTGCTTGCGCTGGGGTGTGTTTGGGCGCGTTTGATCGTCGCGCAGAACTTTTCAAGGCTGTGTGTGTGTCTTGCCGATGGCCTATGTGGTCGGGTGCGCCCGAGTGCGCACAGTCCATGTACAGCTCGGTGGCTGCCCGTCGAGCTGGGTGAACGAGCAGCGAGCGGAGTTCGCGTAGTGCTTGGCGGGGGCGTCTGGCTGCGTGTTGCTGTGTGGTGGATAGAGACACCCGTGGCAGGCGTTGCGCTGCGGGCGGGCGGGCGTTTGACGTTTGGCGTCGCAGCCGGCGGTGTCGCTGAGGCTTGCTGTTGGAGTTTGCTGAGCTCGATCGCGTTGGCCGGTGCGCTGAGCGTGACGGGCTGATTCCAGTTGGTGTAGGTGGTTTGGCCGGATTCGTGTCCGTGCTTGACGTGCCAGATGGGGTAGGGGTTGCCGGTCGTAGCGATGTAGAGGGTGCCGGCGTACAGCCTCGCGGCCTGCTTGAGTTCGACTGCGCGCTGTCCGTTGATGGTGGTGGTAGCTCCCTTGCTGAGCGCCGCTGGGCTTCTCGGTAGGGTGGTCGAGACGTGGCTTACGTTGGTGAGGGCCGCGAGCCCGACGAGTTTGGGGTAGGTGGCGGGTGCCTTGATCCACGCGCCTTCGGGCAAGTGCACGCCGATGCGGCGTTCGAGTTGTCTACGAAAGGCGCGGTTGCCTTTGATGTAGAGGGTGTTGCCGATGCGGATCACATCGCTGGTGACGCCGAGGATCGAGAGGCGTGCGCGGCCCGCGTTTTGGGCGAGTTCGAAGTCGGACTTGAACGAGGCCTTACCCAGGGAGGCCCAGCTCACAATGTGTACGGAGCTTGCATTGAGGGCAGTGGCTCGGCTGGCCGCGAGGATCTCGGCCGGGGATTTGGAGGCGATGTTGTTGCTGGAGGAGCCGCAGCCGGCGAGGACCGTCGCGAGGGCGAGGGAGATCAGGGGCGCGAGGGCGCGAGGGCGGTTATGCATGGTTTTTGGTGGTCTTGTGCTGGTTGGTGGTCTTGTGGGCGGGTTTCTTCTTGGGTGCGTAGTGTTTGCGGGCCTGTTTTTCGCAGGCGGCGCGTTTGGTGTGGCTGTGCTTGTACTTCTTCTTGCAGGCCTTCAGTGCTTTGGCGAGCAGCTGGGCCCTTGTGGGCTTCTTGGCTTTGGAGGCGAGCACGCCGTTGCAGCCGGTGGGGGTGAGCTTGGTGTTCTGTTCGATCACGGCGCCGTCCTGGGCGGTGATCGTGGTGGGCATCGAAAGGCTGGTCTTGCAGAGTTGTAGTTCTTCTGCGGCGGGACGTTGACGCCAGAGCGCGAGTGGGGGCCGGCCGGCAGCTCGGTTTCAAAGCTCGTGAACGGCGCGTCGGGGGCGGATTCGAAGCGGCGAGTAGGTGATGCCGCCTTTGATGTCGGTCTTGCCGTCCAGGATCAGCGTGATGCCTTCGCCCTGCAGCACGAACTCGACATCGGGGAACGCCGCGCTGCCGTGGGAGACCAGGTAGGCGGGACCGATCAGCGGGCTCTTGAGCACCGGGGTGTGGACGGTCGCGTTGCCGATCAGCGACCCTTCATCACAGGAGGCGGGGTTCGCGTTGAACACGCTTTCCAGGCAGGCCTGTTGGAGCGTCGACAGCCGCGAGGGCAGCGTTGCGGGCAGCTGCAGGTCGACTTTGGCGATGTTCGCCTGCCCCAACCCGGCCGAGGTGACCTTCACGTCGAAGCTCGTCCCGTTGGCTTTGCTGGCGTGCCCATCCACCGACGCGGTCAGCGTCGGCTGGAACGGCAGGTTCTGGCAGCCGCCGACCTGGAACCGCGAGGACACACCCGCCACGCCGCCTTCGGCGCCGGCGAGCGTCCCGGTGATGCTCATCGGGTTGCAGCTGGTCGGGTTGAACTCGAAGTTCGGCCGGTCGACCGTCACGATGCAGCCGTTTGAGCTGCACCGGGATGCCTTTGAGCATCGTCGGCAACGCGTCGCCGTGCGGTCCCGGGTCGGTGGTGATCGTGACCGCCGCCGTGTTCGGGTCAACGTTGATCCGCGAGCGCACATCCACCATCCCGAGGTCGAACGGGCCCGCCGCAGCGTGCGTCTCGACCAGCAGCCCGAACGGCGCACCGTCATAGCCCGCGGTCAGGTACACGTTCCCGCCCAGCACAACCGGTTCGCTGCCCAGCCCCGAGCTCGCCGTCGAATGCCCGACCAGGCTCTCCGGCCCACACGCCCATTCCTGCCCCGGCGGCGGTTCCGGACACGGCGTGACCGAGGACAGCAGCGCCGCGACACCCGCCGGCAGATGCACCGTCACACCCGTCAGCGCCTGATCGCCATCAGGACGGTCAATTTCGAGCCGAAACGGCGTGAACGCACCAGCCTGTCGTGCTCACGGACTCTGCGCAGCAAAGCCAGGCGAGAACGGCGAGCGCGCCCGGCAGGCACGCGCCGCCACCCGCACCAGAGCTGACGTGGAATTCTTCACTCGGGGACACGACGCTCACAGGGCCCGTGCCCGACCACGGCGTGAACACCGCACCCGTCGCATAGCCCCCGCACAGCGCGGAGTGGTCACAGACGCCCGTCGGCCACCGAACAGATCGACTTTGAGTTCTTCAAAAGGCAGCTGCGGCGTATTCTTGAACGATCGTCGTGATCTGCCCCGTCGTCGGGTCCAGCTTCCCTTCGCCGGCCAGCTTCACGAGCACACCCGACACCGGGTCTTCAGCCACCAGATAGAACGCGACCAGCGAACCGAACGGGTTCTTGCCCCCTTCCCCGTTCGGCGCCGGCGTCGCGAGATACATAGCGCCTTCAAGTTCATGCGACAGCAACGGCGTCCTGATATGCACCACCCCGACCTTCGCCGAATCCGGGCACGACGGCTTGCCAGAAGTGAATTCCTGGGTCTGCGTCTGCCCGTTCAAGCCCATGTAGCCGACCTCCCCCTGAGAGCATGCCTCCAGCCCATTCGCCGCCGACGGGCTCACCTGCACTCCCTCCGGGAACGTAACCGTCGTGTCCCTTACGTCCGCCTCCGCCAGCCCTTCGGCTTCGAGAGTCGTAGTCTGAGGCACATGGACATTGACGCTCAACCCCGTCGGGGTGCTCCCATTGTGGACGTCCGGGGCGACGCCGATCGACGGGGTGAACGGGAGCTTGCTGCAACCTTCCAGCCCCAGCGGTTCACCGCTACCCGTCAGCCAGGAGTATTCCGCCGCCTGGAAGCTTCCCGGCTGCGCCCACGAGTCCGCTTCCATTGACGAAGTAAACCTTTCACTCGCCGGGTTCGCAGGACAAGACGTCGGCAGCATCAAGAACGGTTCCTGCGGCTCGTCGCTGGATGCGGGGCACGGCTTGTTGATCTCGCTCTGGAAGGCGCCGCCGTCGATGCATTCCCAGCCACGAGACTGGTTATGGCGCGGGTCGCCGGGCACACCCCAGAGCGTCACCTGACTGCTCAACAGCCCCGCGACCTGCGTAGCGTCCTTCACGCTCGCCGCCACACTGTAATCGCCACCCGTGCGCACCGAGGTGTCGACCACGAGAAAGACCTTGCCGAGCACCTCAAAACCGAACCGTGCCGGCTCGCCCTGCGGCGGCACCAGGTTGAACAGGGGGACCGTCGCAGTGAACACGTGATTGATGAGGGGTTCGTTCGCCGTCACCGTCGCCACCCCCAGCACGGAGGTCGGCGGGCAGAGATCGACTCCGGTTTCGCCCGCAGTCGCGTAGAAGACCGTCATCGGGCACTGCGCAGCCGCGTTCGGATTGCCGACGAGGCCGGCTGGAAGGTCGAAGCCCAGATCCTTCGGCAGCGTCACCGGCTGGCGCCCAGTCGGCTGGTTTGCCTGGTTCAGGACCAGCGTGGTTGTGAGCTGGAACGGATGCGAGCCCGCCTGCGAAGCGGGTGTCCCATCCTCGTTGGACGGTGCGAGTTCGTAGCCCTGTGCCTGTATGCCGAACGGCGTCGGTGCTCCGTTGATCGTCACATCCTGGACGCTCACGGTTCTCTGCGCTCCCCCGCCTTCCACGCTCATTTCGTCGGGCAGCGAGGTGACCGTGCCCGGCGGCTCTTCGACCTTCACCTTGATCGTGACCGCCACCCGCTGGTAGGGATCGAGCACCCCGGTGTAGGTGCACTGCAGCGTCGGGAGCGAGCATTTCATCTGGTTACCCGTCATCGAGGTCGCGGTCAGCCCCGCTGGCAGCTTATCGGCGATGGTGACCGGGGCTTTGCTTCCGTCGACCGTCCCGTCGCCGAGGTTGCTTACCGCCACGATGATCTGGCCTTCCCCTCCCGGCGGCAGGTAGGTCGGCACGACTTCCGTGCCGATCCGCCACCACGGCCCTTCGGCAGACGCCGGTGCCGCACCTGCCAGCGCCAGCGCCACGGTAGTCGCGCAGGCAACGAGCAGACGCGGGCACGCGGCTCGCATGGATCGCGTACGGATCGTGTGAGGCTTGAAGGCCATCATCGCCTCCCTTTCGGCGATCCGCCGCCTGAGGACTTCGCTTTTGTCTTGGGCCCGTAGAGCTTGCGGGCGTGCGCTTCGCATGCCTTTCGCCTCTTCTTGGAGTGGCGGTGCTGTTTCCTGCACGCCTTCAGCGCTTTGGCGAGCTTCTGCGCGTTAGTCAACGGTTTCGAGCTCGTCTTGGAGCCTTTGACTTCGTGTTGGGGTGCTGGCGCTTGGAGGAGGTTCCCCGGGCCGGAGAACGTCGCGCTGCCCGACGGGCCGATCGGGTCCTGCAGGGGGGGTGAGGCCGGGCGGCAGGCGTCGGCCGTGGTGCAGCCCGCCGGTGCGGGCGAGGGCGGGGTCAAGCAGGGCGATTGCTGCGTGCAGACACGCGCGTCATAGATGTCGAAGGCGGTATCGGTGTCCTGGGGCAGCAGCTTTGCGGCCGTGAGGAAGAACACGTCGTTACCGCTCGGCGTCGCTTCCAGGAACGCCGATTCGTTGGCCGCGGTGCCCGAGGAGATCAACGCCACACACCCACCGGAAGCGCTTTCGCAGCCTCCCACGCCCGCCGGCTCGTACTCGTAGACGTCCTCCTTGTGGTTGGTGGCCTGCGGCACCAGATCATCGGGGCTGTTGAAGAACAGCCGTCCACTATCAGACAGATACCGCGACTGGAACAGCGCGCTGACGAGGTTCTCCGCAGTCCAGCCGGGAATGTTCCCGGCGAGCCAGCGCCCGAGCCAGATTTTTCGTCTGTCGACGAGAAGCCCGAGTCCTTCACTGGATTCCACGGTGTCGAGCACTCCTGCCGGCGGCGCGCCTGTCGGATTGCACGAAACGCACGTCAGGCTCGCCGAGCTCGAGTCATACAGGTAGACCTCCTCGTCGCGCTTGCCGCTGGTCTGATCGACGTTGTCATACCCTGTCGGGTTCGCGGCCGTCATGAACGCGAGATACCGGCCATTCGGCGAGACACGCGCCGTAAGGAACGCGGTGTTCGCGTGTTCTCCTCCTTCCCACTCGGGGCTGTCTTCGCCCGAGAGCACGGCGATGAACGTGCTTGTCCATTCCGTGCCGTCGTAGCGAAGCGCATACAGGTTGTCCTTGCCCGCCTGCGCCGCTTCGCCGTTGCCGTTTTCATTGGCAGCCAGCACGCCGCGCGCGACGAAATACACATCCGAGCCGTCTTCACCCGCACCGAACAACAGACCCTGCACACTGGCGTGTTCGCCTGCGTGCTGATCGACCGTGAGGTCTCTGAGGTGGCAGACAGGCTTGCCGGCCTGCTCGCCCACTTCACACTCGTACAAGTCGGCCTTCCCCACACCCTGTCCCGCTTCCGCGGTCGAATCGGGCGTCAACCGTTGCTTATCGGTGAAGAGCACCTTCGAGCCATCGCCGCTGGCCGTCTGGAACTCCGCCGAGCCTTCCGGTGGTTCGGAAACACCCTGTGCCGCGTCGAGCTGGATCGTTTCTCCCGTCGCGGTGTCACGCATGTACAGGTGACCAGTACCCCCGGCGATGTCGGTCCAGATCACGCGCGTGCCGTCGGTCGAGATCGCGTGCGCATGGACGTCGAGATAGCCGAGCGCCGCGCTGGGCGCGGGTGTGCCGGCGGGCAGCAGGCTCACGAACCGGAGTTTGCCGCCGGACCACTCATACAGGCCCGGGCCCGAGGGGGCACCCGTCAAAGCTACGGTCGAGGCCAGGACGACATGGCTGAGATCCGGCGTTGCGGCCACGAAATGAATCTGTTGTCCGAATTCGGTGCCTGGCGGCACGTTCGCTTCGGTCACCAACGGCAGATAGGTCCCGGTCGTGTCATCGCGGATGTACATCGTCCTCTGCGTGACTTCGGGCGCGAGCGGCGGTTCCGCCTTGGCGGTCGTACCGAACGGCTGCACCAGCGCGAGCGACAGGTCGGATGAGAAGTACTGGTACTCCGGCGTCTGTCCCGCCGTCACGCCCTGCGCCTTGGTGCTGGGAGTGACGATGTCCTGCGAGTTCCAGCCTTTGCTACCACGCGTGGCGAGGACCTGCTGCAGTTCAGGGGTGCGGTTTCCCGGGGCTTCTTCTGCGATTGCCCCCTGTGTCACATACGTGATCGCGTCGCCGTTTTCGCCGGCCAGGATCACCCCGCCTTCGCGGGTGAGCGGCTCGATCGGCGCGCCGATCTTGTCCGGCGGGGAGACCATCTCCCAGGCGCGTCCGTCGGGCAGGCCGCTCAGCAGCGAGAGGACCGTGAACGTATGTTCAGGGCTCTGGACAGCGCCGAACGAGCTTTCTGCGACGACCCGGTAGTGGTAGCTGCCGGGCGGGAGGTCCTGCAGTTCAAGGCTCTCGCTCTGGTCGCCGAAGCCCGCGCCGGCGTCCGCGGTGGGCGCCCTGGTGCACAAGGACGGGGTCGCCGCGCAGCTCGCGGACCCGTATTCGAAGTAGTAGTGAGTGTCGGCGCCGCGGGGGTTGACCTGTGCGGCGAGCTTGGTGGCGTTGGATACCGGCGGGGTCACCGGCAGGCTCTGCGCCGTCAGGCCATCGACCGTCGGCGGCCCGGCCGGTTCGAGCCCGAACACGTCGACCTTGTTCGAGGCGGCGTCGGCAACGTACAACGTGCCGGTCTGGGCATCGACGGCGATGCCGTCCCCTTCGCTCAGACCCGCGGCACCGAAGCTCTGGATCAGCCCGCCATCCGGTCCAAACTCGGAAATCGTCGTGACCGTCTTGCCCGCGGCCGAGACCTCGTTAGTGACGTACACGTCGCCGCGTTCATCGACCAGGTTGGCGGGCACATAGGCCGGGTTTACCGCCACCGCCGTCGTGTCCTGAGAGTCGAGTTCGGGCAGCAGCACGCTCCCGGTCGCCCCGGCGAGCTTCGCGACCACCGGCAGTTCTGTGCGTCCTTCTTCCTTCTCTCGTTCCAGCGCTTCCTGACCTTCGCTCTGGACCCCAACGTAGAAGTTGCCGGCGGGGTCAACCGCGAATCCGGGCTTGCCTTTCTGGGCCAGTTCTGCCTGCAGGCTCGATTCAGCTTCGTTGGCCACCGCGTCGCTGAACCTGTAGATCTTCCCGTCTTCCTGGTAGACGAACAGCGAGCCTGTCGAATCGACCGCGACGCCCTCGATAGCTTCGAATTTCTGCGCTGCGCCAGACTTCGGCGCGAACTTCTTCAGCGGTTCGCCGATCTGAGCGCCTTCGCTGCTGAACTTCTCGATCGTTTTGCCGCCGTGGACCACGTACACGTCGCCCTGGGACGGGTCAGCCCCTTCGGTGGAGTTATCGACCGCCACGCTCTGCGGAGACGCCACTTCCCATTCCCGCACATATTCCTCTTCCACCAGCATCCCGGCTTTGTTGAACACGGGCATAAACTCCTGCACCCGTTTGTTTTTGCGGTCAGCGACATACAACGCACCCGTCAAGTCGTTGACGGCCACCCCACCGGGAGCAGAGAACTGGCCTGTCCCTTTGCCCTTCGAGCCAAAGGCAAAGCTCAACACATGCCCCCTCTGAGGGATCGCCAGCGCTGGGGCGCTCCCCACCAGCGACGCTCCTAACAGGACACAGGACAGGACGAGCAGACCACAGCGCGCACTGCGGCCGGGCTTCGCAAAGGCATCCATCCGAGCACCGTGAGGCCCCAGCACACGATACGCCCAAGCATCTCTGATTACGCCCCGCATCAAGCCTCTGTCGGCCGAAACCCTGTCTTCTTGGCGGTCCATTGTCTCTTTACACTGCAGATTGAAAGGTGCGTGGACCCACGCAGTGAGCCCACGCACCAACTATTTCACGTCAAGCGTGTCACCACGCTCTTGTGCCTCTTAGCCTTTGATCTCGGCGGCACCTTCCGAATTCGTGTTCACGTTGGTGATTTCCTGAGCTGCCTTCGACCACGACATGGCGTACGGGTTTTCGGGTTCGAGAATACCGAATAGAACACTTTCGAGGGCCTGGAATTCGCCGCCTTCGAAATGGTCTGGGACATTCCTCGTTGTTTCGTCCGCCGTGCCCGGAGTCGTGCTCGTGTACACCTGTTCGAACGTGTTGGTCATGGTGTTGACCGGGATAATCGGCGAGATTATCCCGTTGTTGCCGCCATTCCCGCTCTGCGGGTTTGGTTTCCACGCGAAACCTTGTTTGGCGCTTCCTGCGCCAACCCTAATTTCCGCTTCGAACGATTCAGGTTCGATGCAATCGAATTTGGCAAACAGTGCTTCTTTGCCTGCTGCTGGGGTAAGGCTCACACCGACCTTATGTCCTGCTTTTTCGATGTACCCCAGTTCGCCCTTCAGCGTGCTGGTTTGGATTTCGCCTGGTGCGGCACTCGGGCTTGTGCAAGGAATCGATTCAAAGAGAACGCAGTTATGGAACGCCACGTGGACGTTACTCACTTCTTTGCTTCCCAACGCTTCACCGCTACCCGTCTCGCTTGCACATTCGACGGCCGCGGGAAGGTACGGTCCTTCACATTCGTGTGGTTCGGTTTGTTCGTCGTTACAGAGGTGTGTGTATGACTCTAGAACTCCTTTACCGCCCGCGGCTGTGAAGGCACCGCCGCCCGTTTTTTCGTATTCGCCCTTTTCGCTCGGGACGAACACTTCTTTCTTGATCTTGCCCGAGAGAGTAGTGCAGTTCGAATCCGTGTACTTGGCCTTTTTCTTCTTGACGCTGTAGCATTTCGATTCAGCGCCGGGCACCCATTCGTATTCGCCCTTTTCGCTCGGGACGAACACTTCTTTCTTGATCTTGCCCGAGAGAGTAGTGCAGTTCGAATCCGTGTACTTGCCCTTCTTCTTGGCGAGTTTCACGCACCGGCCCCATTCCGGGCCTTCTGCCTGAGCTGCCGTGACGACCACCGCGCTGAGCGCGAACACGGCCACCAGGCAGAGTGCCATCATCTTTACATGTCTCACTTGTCCCACCACTCCTTTTTCTCTGTCAACAGGTCAGTGGCACCGGGGCTCTCCGCTCGGAGATTCGTTCCGGCACCGAATTCATGCTTCGTCCAGTTGTTGGACGTCGAGTTCGCGGCCTGTGCCGCGTGTGCTCGCGAGCTGACGCGGTCCGCGTCCGGCGGGCGAGCCTCTAGCTCATTGGCATCCCTTCCTCTGTCCCCTCCCGACAACCTGGCCTCGCAAGCGGGGCCACCTGAATGACAACGGTATCCTATACACGGACCGGTGGCGGTGTCAAGGGGAGCGACACGAGCGTCGGGCGGTGGGTGGGACACCCTCATTGCGCTGGAGGCCTGAAGGCCAATGCCGAGCGAGTGGGAGAGTTCGCAGTGAGGGGAAGGCCGGCGCTGGCCGGGCGAAGGGCCCAGGGCTCTTCGCGGAGCGCCGTGAAACCGGGTGGTCGCCGTTGGGGCGATTTTGTGTATCGTGCCGTGCGGTCGGTATGCCACGAACCCCTCCAAAGACAGGCCGCAAAGAGGCCGCAAGCAACGCGCCGGGCCCCGGCGGCGTGTCGGCTAAACAGCCCAAGGCAGGGCAGCGCGAGCGTCTCGTCACCGCGATGATCGAGCTGTCGGCCCAGCGCAGCTACCCGAGCGTGAGCGTCGCCGATGTGAGCTCGCATGCGGGAGTTTCGAGCGCGACGTTCTACGAGCAGTTCGAGGACAAGGAAGACTGCCTGCTCGCCGCCTACCGGCAGGCGGCAGCCCACGTTCTGAGCCGCACCGAGCCCCTGACGGGGGAGGAGGACTGGCGGCAGGCCTCGCGCACGGTGCTCGTACGCTTGCTCGAGGCGCTGGAAAGCGACCCCGACGGCGGCCGTTTGCTGCTGGTCGAGGCCCTCGCGGGCGGCCCTCGCGTGCGGGCCGAGCGTGAGCGCGTTCTCGGCGCCTTCGAGCAGCGCGCCCAGGAATTCCTCGACGCCGGGGCTGGGAATGGCGCCAGCCTGGACCTGCCGGCGGGAGCATTGCTCGCGGCGGTGCGCAGCATCGTCTCCCATGACCTGCGAACCCACAACGAGGACCGGCTGGGCATCCTCGTAGAGGACCTGCTCGCCTGGCTCGAGTCCTACTCGACGCCAACAGGGACGGCTCACTGGAGCACCGGACCCCACACCCGCCTCCCGGCGAACCTCGCACGGAAGTGGACCAAGGCGGCGGCGGAACTCGCCCCTGCCCCGGAGCGCTTGCCTCGAGGGCGTCACCGCCTGCCGGCGGCCGCCGTCGCGCGTAGCCAGCGCATGCGCATAATCCAGGGCACCGCCGAGGTGATCGTGACCAAGGGCTACGCCGAGGCGACCGTGACCGACATCGTCGCAGCCGCGGGGATCTCGAGGGATGTCTTCTACGCCCACTTCGCCAGCAAGCAGGACGCGTACCTCGGCGCACAGCAATTTGGGACGCAGGATCTGTTCGAGGCGTGCTCGGCCGCCTACTTCAGCGGCCGCAGCTGGCCTGAGCGGGTGTGGTTCGCCCTGCAGGCGCTCGTGGTCGCGATCGCCTCCAATCCGGAGCTCTCCCACCTGAGGATCGTCGAGTGCTACGCCGCCGGGCCCGCCGCGATCGAGCAGACCGAGCAGCTCAAGCGGGCGGCCACGATCTTTCTGCAGGAGGGCTACACGCTGGGGGCACAGGCGAGCCGGCTGCCGCGGCTTTGCTCGCACGCGATCACTGGCGCCGTCTTCGAGATCTTCTACGGGCACGCTTCGCGTGGTGAGCTCGCGGAGCTGCCGCGGCAGTTGCCGCTGCTGGCCTACATCGCGATCGCCCCCTTCGTGGGGCCGAAGAAGGCGATCGAGGCGGTGGAGCGCATGAGGTCCACGGCGCTCGGCGGCGGCAGCTGAACCTTGGGAGAACTCGCTAGGGCGCCGTGATGTGCTCGGCGACATCGTTCTGTCGTCCCGGTCGGCCGTCGAAGTCGACGACGAGGTTGGCCTCGAGCGCTTGAGCTAAGCGCCTGAGCGTAGTCACGGTCGGCGCGCGCTGACCGCTCTCGACGCGCGAGATCAAAGAAGGGCTGGTGTGGGCGCGCTTTGCGAGCTCGTCCTGGGTGAGCCCAAGTGCACGGCGGCGTGCGGCGAGATTGTGGGCTAGAAGCGCATTGGAAGCGCCGTTCGGACCTCCTCCGTTCGTCCCATTGCGCCCCATGTACCCGGGTGCTGGGACGGGCGTGTGGCGCATTAGTGGCGCGCTCCGAAGCAGATAAGCGTCGAGCATTCCTGCGGCCTCGGTCTCGCTGCCGGGCATGAGATGGCCATAGCGGTCGAGCGTGATCGAGATATTGGCGTGGCCCATGTAGGTCGACAGAGCCTTGGCGTTGACACCCGCGGCGATCATCAACAACGCGAAGGTGTGACGGCACTCGTGAAGGGTGATCCGCGTCAATCCCGCCGCATCCCACGTGCGTTCAGCTCGCTTGAACAGGGGTGTCCCGTTGAAGGGGCTCGTGGAGCTGACGCCGAATACCAGACCCTGGCTCCAGGGCAGGGCGAGCAAGTGGGCGGCCAGGTGGCGGTGGAGCGCAGCGGCGATGGGGACGGTGCGCTCCCGCCCGGACTTGGGCGTTATCTCCCCCTCCAGGATGTCCCAGCCGCGAGACACGTTGATGACGCCCCGGTCGAGCTGGATGTCTTCGATGCGCAGCGCCATCAGCTCGCCCCTCCGCAGCCCCGCGTACATGGCGGTTGCCCACAACGGCCGGTCGCGGGCGGAAAGCGCCTGCAGCAGCCGTGCGCACTCCTTGGGGCTGGCAATACGGTTCCGTCCGCCCCGCACCGCCGGCAACTGGACGCCGACGACGGGGTTCACCGCAACGTCGCCCCGAGCGAGCGCTCGCTTGTAGATCACTCTGACCGCCGAGATCGTGACGATCACCGTGGACGCATGCCAACCCTCTGCGACGAGTGCATCGACGAGATCCTGGACATCATTGCGTGTCACGTCCGACAGGCGCATTGATCCCAGTGCCGGTCTGGCCCGGAGCCGGAAGCCCATCTCATACGCTCGGATCGCCGCCGGCTTGTAGACATCACCAGAGCGCGTGCGGATCCAGCCCTCACGCGCACCCCGGAACCATTCCTCGGCAGCCTCAGCGACTGTGATGCTCGTCGGAGCCCGCATGAGCATCCTCCGCACCGCCACCTGGGTCTCCTCGCGCCAGGCCCTCGCGGCTGCCTGCGTCGCAAAGGTCTTACGAATCTTCTTGCCGTCGCGCTTGGAGTAGACGAAGGCCTCCCACGAGCACTCACAGGGCCTTCCGCGGCAGCCTCGGCCGTGACGCTGGCGCAAGCCGACGGCCATCCGTCAGCCTCGCCCCAGTCGACGTCTTAGCCCTCTTGACGCCTTCCCGCCCACGGAATAACTCAGCATCCGACGCATAAAGGCCCCTCCAGCCCATGAATCGGGCGAAACCATACCATGACGTTTCGTCCGTGGCAATGCCCCCGATCTCAAGCCCAGCGTGGGCCAGACACGAGCTTGGCAGCCAGTGGGATGAATGGGACGACCCTTTCGTCCAACGGTGCGTCTGCGGCGAACCGGCACGCCTTGACTCGCCCGCACACGCGGCGCGCTGACCGCCGCCACCGCCCGCGATCTCGGAACGCCACCTCCATCTCGCCAGACCGACCCAAGAGTGGCGCAAATCGTGGCGCACACCACCGTTCACCCTGCTCCGAGCACGAGCCACCAAAGCCTATCCCCACAAGTGAGACATGTGAAGATCATCGGGCTGTGCCTGGCAGCGGTGATGGCGATCCTCGTCGTTGCGGTGGGCAGCGCGTCCGCGAGCAGCCCGGAATGGGGCAAATGCGTGGCAAAAGCAGGCGGTAAATACACCGATTCGAACTGTCAGACCAAGGGCAAGCCCGGATCGTTTGAATGGGAGAAGGGCAGCAGTCTCCCAAACGTCAAATTCACCAGCCATGACGTCGGCAGCGGCGGCGTACTGAGTACGTTCCTCACGTCGTGCGAAAAAGGCGGAGAAGACACGGCTAATCGGCTCCCGAAGGCGAAGTGTGAAGCCGAAGGCGGGACATGGTCAACGGATGAAGAAGAAGCGGTCAAGATCGAATGCGAAAGCGAGCACGCTGCAGGTGAACAGGCCGGCAAGTCGGGCGTGCAAAACGTAGCGGTTACGTTCGAGGGCTGTAAGGCTTTCGGGGCCCTTCCCTGCAAGTCATCTGGGGCGGCGGAAGAAGAAATCAACATAAACCCGTTGAAGGGTACTCTGGGATACATCAACAAAGGCGCGAAAACGGTAGGCGTGCTACTCGAACCGGTGGAAAAGCACGGTGCCTTTGCGAAGTTTGAATGTGCCGAAGTCATCGAAACGGTGGTGGGCGTCGGAAACAAGACAGAAGGCGCGCACTACGACCCGAAGAAGGGCGGGAACGACGGGATCATCTCGCCTATCACGCCGGTCAACACAATGACCAGCTCGTTCGAACAGGTCTACAGCGTCAATCCGGCGACCGAGGAAAACATCCCGAGCAAGTTCGAAGGCGGGAAGACCGCCTTGCTCGAAGACTACCTCTGGAACATATTTGAAGCACCCCACGTCACCCTGCAGTGGTCTGCTGCGGGTGAGGAAGTCACCAATGTGAACACTCCCGAAGAACCGGGTGAGATCAAAACAAAGTAATCGACCCGTCGTCGGATAGTGAGAGTGTGTGCGTGGGGCCCTTTGGCTCCACGCACACGTCTGTCGCCGGGGTGCCCGCCGTTTGCGAGAAGGAACCGAATGAGCTGTTTTCGGAAAGACGATTGGGCGCGCGGGCGATGTCTTGGCCCTCAAGCGAGGCGTGGTGGGCTAGAAGTGCTCGCGATGATCGGTCGGCGGGCACTCGCGCTGTTCGTGCTTGCTCTTGTGTCCGGTAGTGCCACGGCCAGTGCCGCGACTGGCCATGGCTTTCTCTCGAGCTTGACCGAAACCCAAACGGGCAATCCGCTCTCAGAACCCGAAGCCGTGGCCGTCGACCACGCCGACGGGCGGGTGTTCGTGGCCGACGAGGGCGCTGGCGCGATCGACGTGTTCAGCTCGTCGGGAGCGTTTCTGACGCAGATCGGCGAAGGCTCGCTGTATGCCGTTGGCGTGGCGGTTGACGAAGCCAGCGGTTTGGTTTATGTGGCGGACGTCCGGACGGACACGGTGTTCGTGTTCAAGCCGAACGGGTCCGGCGGGTATGGGCTGCTCTCGGAATGGTCGGGGGCGGGTACGCCGAGCGGGGAATTCGGAGAAGTCAGCGGCGTCGCGGTCGACAACTCGGCGAGTGCGTCTGCCGAGGACGTGTACGTCGTGGAACCCGAAAGCCCGGAAACGGGACTCGGCGCCGTCCGAGTCTTCAAGCCCAAGGCCGCTGGGCACGAAGAAGCGCTCGAAGGTGATCTCGTCCGCTCTTTGACGCGTGGGAAAATGGAAAGGCCGAACAGCGTGGCGGTGAGTGCCGCGACGGGAAGGGTGTTCGTCGCCGACGGCGCGCGGGGCGCCGTGTACGAGTTCAACGCCAGTGGGGAACTCGAAGGGAAGATCACGGGCTCGAGCTCGCCGAGCGGCTCCTTCCTCGGAAAGGAAGAAGAAGCGGACAACGTCGCTGCGGTTGCGATCGACGAAACGACCGGCGACGTGCTCGTGGCGGAGGCCGAACGGCACATGGTCGCCGAGTTCAATCAGGCGGGCAAATGGGTGGGGTGGATCACGAGCACCCCGAGTGGGCCGCTGAGCGAACCTCTGGGGCTCGCGGTGGACTCGGCGGGCGATGTGTACGTAGCCGATGCGGGCCTGGCGCGGGTTGACGTGTTCGGGCCGGGCAAGGTCGTCCCCGACGTCACCACCGGCAAGGCCTCCAAGCAAACGCGCACTAGCGCGATCCTCAACGGCACCGTCAACGACGCCGGCGAACCCGGGCACTACTTCTTTCAGTGGGGATCGACCGCGGCTCTCGGCGCGAGCACACCCGCTGTCCCGTTCTCGGGCGGCGAAGAGAGCGTGCCGGTGACGCTCGAAGCGTTGCATGCGGGCACGACCTATTTCTACCGGCTGGCGGCCGAAAACGAAAACGGCACCAACTACGGAATCACCCGCCAGTTCACCACGCCGACGGCGGTGGAACAGCTGAGCACTGGGCCGGTGCAGAACCTCCAGCCGACGAGCGCGTCTTTGACGGGCTCGCTATTACCGAAGGGATTTGACGCACACTACTACTTCGAATGGGGGCTGAGCACCAGGTACGGCAACGCGAGCCCTCAGCCGCCAGGCACGGATGCCGGGTCAGGCACGGAAGCGGTCGCGGCGGTGACCGATCTGAGCAGCCTTAAGCCGAACACCGCCTACCACTATCGCCTCGTGGCGGCGAACAGCTTCGGCACGACGTACGGCGCCGATCGGAATTTCACCACTTCGGGACCGCCACGGATCACCAACGAGCCAACGAGCGGAATCGGTCATGAAGAAGCCACGCTCAACGCGAAGATCTCTCCTGGCGAGCTTGAAACGACGTATCGTTTCGAATACGGTGAAACGACATCCTACGGGATCGAGGTCCCGGGCTCGACCATAGGCGCGGGAGCAGAACCGGTCGCCGTGTCGGCGCCGCTTACGGGCCTGAAGCTCGGGGTCACCTATCACTTTCGCGTCGTTGCGAGCAACAGCGCCGGCGTAACGACGGGGCCGGACCAGGTGTTCACGACGATCGCCGCGGCACGGATCGACAGCGAGTCCGCGGCGGATGCGACATCAACCGAAGCGACGCTCCACGCGACGATCGATCCTCTCGGGCATGACACGACCTACTACTTCCAGTACGGCACATCGAGCTGCTTGGCCGATCCGTCCGGGTGCGCGAGCGTGCCGACCCCGCCCGGAAGCGATATCGGGGCAGGCGAAGCCGATGTGCCCGTGAGCCTACGGATCGAGGGCCTGACGCCGGACACCAACTACTACTACCGGGTCGTGGCGATCAACTCGCTGGGCACGAGCGAAGGCACCGAGCGCACGTTCACCACCCAGCGGCCAGCGTTGCCTGATGGCCGCGCGTGGGAGATGGTCTCGCCGCCGGACAAGCGGGGCGCCCCCGTCGAAGCGCTGACCCGCGAAGGCGGCGTGATACTCGCGTCTGAAGCGGGGACGCGGCTGACATATGTCGCCGACGGGGCGCTCGGGGAAGAAGTCCAGGGCAACCGCAGCCCGGAATGGCAGCAGATCCTCGCGACCCGAGGGCCGAGCGGCTGGAGCTCGCAGGACATCGCGACACCCAGCAACAAAGCGCAGGGCGTGCATCCGGGCGAACCGCCGGAGTACCAGTTCTTCACGCCGGACCTCGCCGCAGCGCTCGTGGAACCGCCGGGGAACCCCCCCGAACCGCCGCTGGCGCCGGGCGTTACGCAGACGACGATGTACCTGCGCGACAACGCTAGCGCAACGTATCTTCCGCTCTTGACCGAAGCGGACGTGGCGGCCGGCACCATGTTCGGGGGGCACGTCAATTTCGTCGGCGCCTCTCCCGATCTCAGCAATGTGGTGCTCCACTCCGCGATAGCCCTAAAGGGGCGGTCCTCGGCGCCGGGATTGTATGAGTGGACCGCGGGCCAACTGCAGCTGGTGAGCGTGCTGCCGCAGGGAACGCCGCTGAAGCGGTCGGTTGAACTCGGCTATGCCAACACGGCCGCCGACGCCATCTCGAGCGACGGCTCCCGGATCATCTGGACCACACCTGAAGCGGAAGCCCACCTGGGCCATCTGTACATGCGTGACACCGCCACCGGCGAAACCGTCCAACTCGACGCAGCACAGGGCATCGCCGAACCGAGACATGAAGGCTTGGCACGCTTCCAGACTGCGAGCAGCGACGGCTCCCGCGTGTTCTTCACCGACAGGCAACGGCTTACCGCCGACTCCACGACGGCGCCGGTGGCAGCCGACCTGTACGAGTGCGAAATGGTCACCGAGCACGGCAAGCTGGCGTGCCGGCTCACAGACCTGCACGGTCGACGGCACCCCGGGCGAGCACGCGGGCGTGCAGGGCTTTGTGTTCGGCGCGAGCAACGATGGCACGACGGCCTACATCGTCGCCCAAGGCGTCTTGGCCTTCAACGAAAACGGTGCCGGCGAAGCCGCCGAAGCCGGGAACGACAACCTCTACGAGCTGCACTACGACGGCACCCGATGGTCGACTGTCTTCATCGCGGCTCTGTCGAGCGAAGACAGCCCGGAGTGGGAAGGCGGGGGTCTCGGGGACAGCGCCTATCTGACGGCCCGCGTCTCGCCAAGCGGACGGTTTCTTGCGTTCATGTCCGCGGCGAGCCCAACGGGCTACGACAACCGCGATCAGCGCAGCGGCCAGCGCGACGAGGAGGTCTACCTCTACGATTCCGCGACGGCGAGGCTGACGTGCGTGTCGTGCAACCCGACCGGTGCGCGCCCGGTCGGCGTGATCGACGAAAACGAATCTGGCGAAGGGCTCGGGCTGCTCGTCGACCGGCGCAAGATCTGGTTCGGCCGCTGGCTCGCCGGGAACATACCGGGCTGGACCGCGCAGAGCATCACAAGCGCCATGTTCCAGTCCCGCTACCTGAACGACGAGGGACGGCTGTACTTCAACAGCCCCGACGAACTGGTGCCAGCGGCGAGCAACGGAAAGGAGAACGTCTACGAGTACGAGCCCTCGGGCATCGGGAGCTGCGAGAGCTCCTCCGGCGGGTGCGTCGCGTTGCTCTCCTCCGGCACGTCGAGCAACGAATCGGCGTTCATCGAAGCCACGCCGGGCGGCAACGACGTGTTCTTCGTGACCGCCGCCCGACTCTCGCCGCAGGACACCGACACCGCGTTTGACATCTACGACGCACGCGTGTGCACGCCGTCATCGCCCTGCCTTGCCCCACCGGCCCCGGCGCCGCCCGGCTGCAGCGCGGCCGATGCATGCCGTCCGGCCTCCGGTCCCGTCCAGGCGCCGATCGGCCCGGGTGGCACGGCGATGTTCTCAGGCCCCGGGAACGTCGCTCAGCAGCCCGCCAAGCTGGGGGTCAAGGGCGCACAGGCGAGCTCGAAGCCCCTGACCAGGGCGCAGAAGCTGGCAAAGGCGATCAAGGCGTGCAGGAGACAACACCGTCATTCCAAGAGCAAGCGTAAGGCTTGCGAAGCGCACGCGAGGAAGCTGTACGGGCCAAAGGCGAAGGCCAAAAAGGCCGTAAGGGCCAGTAAGCACATGAAGGCCACGATCTCCGTGGGGCGCCCAGCAGGGACGGGTGGGCGATGATCCCTTCGCAAACCCGAAGGAGGCTCGCTCGACGAGTCAGGAAATCCCGTCGGCTCGGCCTCGCCGTCCTTGCCGGCGCTCTCGCTGGAGCGCTCGGGGGCCCGACGCCGGCATTCGCCGAAGCCCCCTGGTGGCAGATCAGCTCGGAAGCGTCGCCGACGAACCTCACGCCCGGCGGGGAAGGCAAAGTGATCGTTCTCGCCAGCAACCTCGGCGATGCGCCGATCGATGGCAGCAAGGGCACGGTGACGATCACAGACCAGCTGCCGCCCGGGCTGAGCGCGACCGCGATCGAAGGCTCGCCCAGGAACGGGACCCCGGTGCAATGCACCCTCGCAACTCTGCGGTGCACGTTCACCGGGATCCTCTACCCGTACGAACAGATCCCGGTCGCAGTGACAGGTGAAGGTCCAAGAGCCGCCTGGCACCGAAACCACGCTGTCCGATCAGGCGAGCGTCGAAGGCGGCGGAGCACCGACCAAAGCCTCCAAGATCGCTGCCGGTCGTGGTGAGCGGAACGCCGCCGGCGTTCGGTATCGCCGGCTATGAACTGGAGCCGTTCAACGAGGACGGCACACCCGCCGCACAGGCCGGCACGCATCCGTTCCAGCTCACCACGACGCTCGCCTTGAACCAGACAGGGCGTCAGCCCGTCGCAGCTGCCGAGGGACCTCCGTTTCCACCTGCCCCCGGGCCTGGTCGGCAACCCGAACGCTGCGTCACAGTGCACGATGGCGAACTTCTTCGCGCTCGTCGATCGAAACCAATCTGTGCCCGCCGAGCTCGGTGGTCGGGGTGGCGACGGTGACCGCCAACGAACCCGTCACCGTCCACGTATTCACGCAAGACCGTACCGGTGTTCAACCTGGTCCCGGCCCAGGGCGAGCCGGCGCGGTTCGGGTTCGAGGTGATCGGCAAGGTTCCGATCGTGATCGACACCTCGGTGCGCTCCGGCCGCGACTACGGCGTCGACGTGGACACGGCCGAAACGCACACAGACCGCAGGGCTCGCTGAGTAGCTCAGGTGACGTTCTGGGGCGTCCCCGGCGATCCGCGGCACGACAACGCGCGGGGATGGGAATGCGTGGCCGGCGGAGAGTTCCAAGGAGCAGGTCGGAAAAAGCCTGCCCGTCCAAGAGCGGCGTGCCCGAAACACCGTTCCTGACCCTGCCAACGCCCTGCGGGGCGAACCCTGCGGCAGAACCTCGTGCTCGCTCCGATGGAAGCCGACTCGTGGCTGGAACCCGGCCGCTTCCTCGACACCGCATACACTTGGCTCGCGCGCACCGGCCAACCGCTCGGCTTCGAGGGCTGCGAAGAGCTGCCGTTCGCCCCGGCGCTGAACATCGCGCCAGAAGTCCACAGCGGAAGCACGCCCGACGGGATTGACCGTCGACGTCAAGGTGCCGCAGAACGTCGACGCTTGAAGCGGAAGGACTGGCCGAGGCGGACGTGCGGGATACGACCATCACGTTGCCTGTCGGGGTGGAGGTGAGTCCGTCGGCGGCGAATGGGCTCTGTGGCGTGCTCTGAGAGCCAGATCGGCTTTGAGGGCCTGAACGGGCAGACGCAGACGCAGGAGTTCACGTCGGGTGCGCCGTCGTGTCCGGATGCGTCGAAGGTCGGGGTGGTGCACATCAGGACGCCCTTGCTGTCGCACGAACTTGAAGGCGGAGTGTATCTCGCGAGCCGGCGCCGAACGGGGAAGGGGGAAAGAACCCGTTCGGCTCGCTGGTGGCGTTGTATCTGGTGGCTGAAGATCCGGTGTCGGGGGTGCTGGTGAAGCTGGCGGGGAAGGGCAGCCTGGACCCGCGACGCTGCGGGTCGCGACGACGTTCCGCAAATACGCCGCAGGTGCCGTTCGAAGAATTGAAGGTGGATTTGTTCGGCGGGCCGCGGGCGTCGGTGTCGACGCCTGCGCGGTGCGGGTCGTATGCGGCGGAAGGCGTGTTCACGCCGTGGTCGGGGACGGGTCCGGTGAGCGTGCTCTCGCCGGCGAAGGTTTCCAGGTGAGCTCGGGTGCTGGTGGTGGCCCGTGCCCGGCTGGCGCGCTGCCGTTCGCGCCGGGGTTCGGCGCGTAAAGCACGAACCGACGCAGGCGGGGGCGTTCACGCGCGTTTACAGCTGCGAATTGACGCGGCCGGACGGGGATCAGGCGTTGACGGGGGTGTCGGATGCATCTGCCGGCCGGGGTCGCGGCGATGCTCTCGAGGTGAGCTGTGCTCGGAACGCCGCAGGCGGCGCCGTGGTCGTGTCCGGCCGGGAAGCGATCGGGCATGCGACGGCGTGGCGGGGCTTGGGTCCGGAACCGTTCGTGCTGGGCGGGGGCGGGTGTTCATCACGGGCCGGTTATGGCGGGGCGCCGTTCGGGCTGAGATCGTGACGCCGGCGAAGGCGGGGCCGTTCGATCTGGGGTTCGTCACGGTGCGCTCGAAGCTGTTCATGGACCCGAATACGGCGGCGGTGAGATCACGATCGATCGTCCGCAGGACCCGCTGCCGACGCAGATCCGAGGGATCCCGCTGCAGCTCAAACGACGTGCTCGTGACCGTCGACCGGCCGGGCTTCGAGTTCAACCCGACAGCTGTGACCCGATGAGCATCACCGGCACGTCTCAGGCGATCGAAGGTGCGCGCGGCGCCGGTCTCCTCGCCGTTCCAGGTCGGCGGCTGCGGAGGCCTGCCGTTCGCGCCGAAGCTCACGGCCTCGCGTCGACGGGCAGGCGCAGCAAGCCAACGGGACCGGCTTCACGGTGAAGCTCGAATCGGCGCGGGCTGGGGCAGGCGAACATCCGCAAGGTCGACCTGCAGCTGCCGCTCGAGCTGCCCTCCAGGCTCACGACGCTCCAGAAAGCGTGCCTGGCGGCGACCTTCGAAGCGAACCCCGCCGGCGTGCAGCGAAGAATCGATGATCGGCACCGCCACGATCCACACGCCCGTCCTGAAGAGCCCGCTGGCGGGGCCCGCGTATCTGGTCTCCCACGGCGGCGCGGCGTTCCCCGACGTCGAGTTCGTGCTCCAGGGCGAAGGGATCACGCTGGTCCTGGACGGCAAGACCGACATCAAAAACGGGATCACCTACTCGCCGCTTCGAAACCGCCCCCGACGCGCCGTTCACGACGCTTCGAAACGGTGCTGCCCGCCGGCCCGCACTCCGCGCTCGACCGCCTACGTCCCGGCGAAGGACAGACTACAACCTCTGCAAGCAGAACCCTGCTGATGCCGACCGAGATCACCGCCCAGAACGGCCACGTGATCGAACAGAACACCACGATCACCCCCACCGGCTGCGAAGCGGGTGCTCGCCGCCCACACGCAAGCTCACCCGCGCCCAACTGCTCGCCAAAGCGCTGAAGGCCTGCCGCAGAACGCTACAAGCACAGTCACGCCAAGCGCGCCGCCTGCGAAAAACAGGCCCGCAAACGCTACGCACCAGCCCACAAAGCCCGCACCCACAGGAAGACCACCACCCACCATGGCTAACCCACCCCGCCACAGACGGCGGAGCGCGCTCGCGGCGCCGGCTGCGATCGTCCTCTGCCTGCTGGCGATCATCCTCGCCAGCTGCGGAGGATCCAACGCCAACGACATCGCCTCGAAAAGCCCCGAACAGATCCTCGCCAGCGCCCGCCAAGCAGCGCTGAGAGCCAGCTCGGTGCATATCGTCAACAACGCCGCCCAGGGCCGGCTGAGGTTCGCCAGCGATCAGGAACTCGACCAGAGCGGCGGGCGCGCACGCGTCAAGCTGGCAGGACTCTCCTTCGAAGTCACCCGCACCGGCAACACCCTCTACCTGACCGGCAACCCCGCCTTCGCACGGCGCCTGGAACACACGATCGGGATCCACCTCACCCCCGGCACCTGGCTGAAGGCCGCGGCCAACAACCCCCAGCTCGCCCAGCTCGCCTACCTCACCGAACTCGACAAGCAGCTGACCGTCCAGCTCACCGTCCCCCGGCCGCTGGCCAAGGGCCCCGCCTCCACCCTCGACGGCCAGCCCGCGATCACCCTCAACCACAAGGCCAAGCTCTACAACGGCACCCTCTACATCGCCACCACCGGCAACCCCTACCCCATCAAGCAAACCAAGCAAGGACGCGAAACCGGACAAACCACCTACACCAACTGGAACCAACCCATCACGATCGCCGCACCGGCAAACACGATCCCCCTGCCCGGCTAAACCCCTCAGAAGCCTGTGAGCAGCCGATCCTCGCGCACATCAGTTCCGCTGGCCGTAGCCACGGCTGCGCTCGCCCTCCTCGCCGGCTGTGCCCACGGGGGCTCGCCAACCGCCCGAGCCAGCGCCAGCCAAGCCAACACCCCTGGCCCCCAGACCACCGCCGCAGACCCCAACCGAGCCCCGGCCACCCGGCCCGCGGCCGCGAACACCACCCCCACCGGCCCGCCAGCCCCAACGACCAGCACCGCGCGCCCCACCCAACATCCGCTCACCATCTCTCCGACGCCCCGCTCGAACCCCAACACCATTGCCCCTGCCGGCTCCGCCCGGCCCAAGGGATCCCGCCCCGCGCATGGACTGCTCGCCGGCCTGCGAGACAAGCTCTGCGCGCCCGGGCACCGACAACCAACCCGGCCCGCCGCGCGTCACAGCCTCGAAAAGCTCTGCGCCCTCACAAGATACGTCAAACCCCAGAGCTAACCCGCTGATATCGCTGGCGACCCGCGCCATCAACAAGCTCAGGGTGTGATGTGACGACGCCAAGTGCTCCCGTTGGCCAGCGCGTACCGATTCTTACCCTGGCCCTTAGCCCGGTACACCGGGCGATCGTGGCATGGAAAAGGCGAGCCATAACGGTCACGATCCGTGGCGCTCGAGAGCGGGCCAGCTCTTACGCGTCGCGCGATCGGGAGCGCCGGCGCCGGCGGACGATCCTCAAACGCACACGGCTCACAGAGCCGAACGGCTCGACGACGAGAGGGTGCACAACCGCCACATCACCCAGCACTTCGCTCGGCCGTTTGGAGACGCACTGCGTTGTGGCCGGTGGGCGGCGATGGGAAGAGAAGCGTTGCGGCGCGGCCGCACCGCAACGCCCCTGAGGAAGTTGGCTCCAAGAGAGATGAATGGGAGCTGACTTGCCGCGTGGCTAACCAAACGACATCGGTATTTATATCGAGTCGTATCACGCCCTGAGCCGTCCTGGGTTCCACGGAGACGGGTTTTGTGGGTTCCCAACATTCATTTGATGGGTGTGGTTGGCTGGTATTTCGCAGCGTAGAGGTCCTCGAGTTCTCGGGGTGGCCGGTCGTCGAGGGTTTCGTGGAGACGCTCGTTGTTGAACCAGGCGACGTACTCGACGACGGCGAGCTCGAGCTGCGAGCGGGTCGCCCAGACGCGGTCTGCGATGAGCTCGGTCTTGAAGCTGTCGACGAAGCTCTCAGCGACAGCGTTGTCGTAGGCGTCGCCGACCGATTCGATCGAGCCGAGGACGTTGTGATCGTCGAGGGTCTGGGTGTAGTCGATCGAGGTGTATTGGGCGGATTCAACCGGCGCTTGCAACGACGTTTCGTTGAACTGATCGTAGGTGTTCGTCGAGCGTCTCGGCCGGCGTTCTCCATTGGAGTGTCTTGCGCGGCCTGCTGTTGAGTGTGGCGGCGACCGCGGCGAGGTCCTCGACCGTGTGTCTTGTGAGATCAGTTCCTTTTGGGAAGTACTGGCGAAGCAGACCGTTGGTGTTCTCGTTGGTGCCGCGCTGCCACGGGCTCTGAGGGTCACAGAAATACACCTGCAGGCCCGTGTCGATTCGTAGCTGAGCGTGCTGTGCCATCTCAGCGCCCTGGTCCCAGGTGAGCGAGCGGCGGAGCTGCTCAGGCAGCGTGCTGATCGCTTGGGTGATCGCATCACGCACAGCCTCAGCGCCGTGCCCGGCGAGCGGCGGACCGTTCTTCACCCTCGGGCCGCCGTGACCCTCCATCGGCGGCAAATGCAGCAACATCGTGAACCGAGTACTGCGCTCGACGAGCGTGCCAATAGCGGATTTGCCAAGGCCAAGGATCAGATCGCCCTCCCAGTGCCCCGGGACAGCGCGGTCCTCGGCCTCGGCGGAGCGCTCGCTGATCAGGATCTCCTTGGTCACGAAGCTGCTTGCCGCGCCCGCGAGTGCGGGCTCGCGGGAACCTGAGCGCTCGGCCGCTGCGCAGACAGGCGGTGAGCTCGCGGCGCAGCGCTCCACGGCCCTGCACATAGAGCGACTGGTAGATCGCCTCATGCGAGATCCGCATCGACTCATCATCGGGGAAGTCGAGGCCGAGCCGGTTCGAGATCTGCTCAGGACTCCACGCCCTCGCCCAACGCCGGTCTTGGCGGCGCCCGTGCCGGCGACCGATCCAGCGGACATCCGGCCCCTCGAGGCTGCTCCCATCCGGACGCTCGATCACGCCAGCAAGACGATCCTGCACATACCGACGCAGCTCCTGGTTGCCGGCGAGCTTCGCTGTCTTCGGGCGACGGGCGCGACGGTCGGCATGCCACTGCGCGGTCGTGGCGCGGTACTCAAAACTGCCGCTGCGCGTCGCGGCATTCCGACGGAGCTCTCGGGAGATCGTGGACGGCGAGCGGCCGAGGAGCCGCGCGGTCTCCCTCACGCCACATCCGCGAGCACACAGGAGTGCGATCTCCTCCCGCTCGGCAAACGACAGGTAACGCCCCGACAGCGGGGCCTGGGTGATTGGTGACATGCCGCCACCCTCACGAAACCACCGGACACCCACTGGGATAGACACCCCCGCCACGACTGCGGCATCTTCGCTGGAGAGACCACGAGCGATCGCCGCCCAGAAACGCTGCCGATGCTCACGACGAGCCACCGGCGGACGACCCGGCGAACGCATGCGTGCTCGACCTGCCCGATCGGATCTTCTCCGCTTCACGCCCATCACAGCCACCTCTCGCTAGGCGTTGCGAGGACCACCTGAATCCGCCTTGGCTGCCGCGGTCTGAGTGATGCACGAGACGGACCTCCTGCACGCGTTCTCTGGTCGAGAGAGCCATCCGTAGCGCGTCGAGGACAAGCGTGGTGCGCATGTGGCTGGCGAACTGCCAGCCCACGACCTTGCGGCTGTAGACGTCGATCACGAAGCTGAAGAACACCACGCCCTCCCAGCAACGCAGATAGGAGAAGTCAGCGACCCACAGCTCGTTCGGACGGCTGGCGGTGAAGTCCCGCTCAACGAGATCGGGGCGTCTGCGAGCGTCCGGGTCGGGAGTCGTGGTCCGAGTGACCTCCTGCTAAGACGGCAGGAGGTCATCATCGTGATCTCCCGGTTGGCGAGTCCGCATGCCCTCACTCGACTGCTGGGAGCCTGCGTTCGAGCCATCGTGGCAGCCACCATATGCGCGGGCCGGCGATGCGCATGATCGCTGGTAGCAGCACGAGTCGCACGATCGTCGCGTCGAGCAGGACGGCGATCGTCAGCCCAACGCCGAACTGGCGCAGTGGGATGACGTCGGCCGCGGCGAACGCGAGGAAGACGGCCGTCATGATCGCGGCGGAGCCAGTGATCACGCCCGCCGTGTGCCGCAGCCCGTAGGAGATCGCGCCCTCGGAGTCGCCCCCGGCTGCCCACTGCTCGCGCATGCGTGTCAGCAGGAAGACCTCGTAGTCGATCGACAGGACGAACATGATCGAGATGATGCCGGCGCCCGAGGCGGCGTCGATGTAGCCGGGGCCGCCGAGCACGTGCCCCTCGGTGAGCAGCTCCAGCGCCCCGAGCGCGACGGCGATCGTGGCGAGGTTCAGCGCGACGGCGATCAGCGGCAGCAGCAGCGCTCGCAGGACCACGATCAGCGTGAGCATGGCGACGATCGCCAGCGCGAGCACGAGCCATGGGAAGCGGGCGGTGTTGGCGTTCGTGTAGTCGAGCAGGTATTGGGCTCCCTGGCCGATCTCGATCTTGCTCCCGGTCGCCGCGGCGAGCGACGGCAGCGCGCGCCGTAGCCTCCGGCTGAGAGCCGCGGTCGCGGTCGAGTCGGGCGCGCTGGAGGCGATGACCATCATGCGGGCGGCCTGGCCGCCCCCATCTACGTTGACGAGCTGGGCGACCTGTTCGCGTTGGGGGGAGACGGTGCCGTCGAGCGCGGTGAGCACGAGATAGCCAGAGTCGAGCGCGTTCGGGGCTTCGGTGTGCAGCAGCTGGGAGTCCTGCTGGTAGCCGTGCAGCATGCTCGCGTAGCTCTGCAGCGGCCGTTGCGTGCCGTGGAGGCCCGCGGCGAGCGCTCCGGCGCGGCTGTCACCGGCCGAGAGGCCGCCGGCAAGCTGTGTGTTGCCGGCAGCGAGGGTGCCGAGCCCGTTGGCGAGCTGTGCGTTGCCGCTTGTGAGCTTGCCGAGCCCGCTGGCGAGCTGTGTGTTGCCGGCAGCGAGACTGCCGAGCCCGCCGGCGAGCCGGGCGTTACCGCCGGCGAGCTTGCCGAGCCCGTTGGCGAGCTGTGCATTGCCGCTTGTGAGCTTGCCGAGCCCGTTCGTCAGCTGGCCTGCGCCGCCGCTCAGCCCGGCTAGGCCGCCGGAGAGGGTGTGTCCGCCCGTGGCCAGGCGATGCAGGGCGGAGTTGAGCCTGAGTGCTCCTTCTTCGGATTCCCTCGTGCCGGTGGCGAGCCGGTCGGCGCCCGACCGCAGCCGGTCCAGGCCGGCGGTCAGCTGCGAGAGCTCCCCGGGGAGATCCGCGAGCCATTCCAGGCCCTGGGTCAGCTGCTGTTGGATGCGGGTGAGCTGTGAGAGGCCGTTCGCTTCGATCAGCTGCGTGATGGCGGCGAGGTCTTCTGCCAGCGCTGGATAGCGCGGGTCGCCGCGCCCGACGGTCATCGCGTCGAGTTCGTGCGTGGCTTCGCTCAGGCGGGTGCGCAGCTGCTGATCGGAGGCTCGCAGCGCGGCGATCCAGCCGGCCCAGGTGTGGAGCTGTTCGGCGAGCAGGTCGATCGGCGCAAGCAGCGCGTGCACGGTGTTGTCGAGCGTGTCCATGCCGCCCGCGAGCTGCGCCGCGCCGGCCGTCAGCGGGCCGTCGGAGGTGGCGAGGCGTTCGGCGCCCGCGGCGGCTTCGTCGAGCCCGTCCGCGAGCCCGGCCGATCCTGCCGCCGCCTGGGCGATGCCCGTCTGCAGCTGCTTGGCGCCGTCGCCGGCGCGGCCGGTTTCGCTCGCCAGTCGCCGTGCGCCGTCGCTGGCGCGGCCGGTTTCGCTCGCCAGTCGCCTGTGCGCCGGCGTGGGCGCGGCCCGTTTCGCCTGCCAGTCGCCTGGCGCCTTCCTCGGCTCTGCCCGTCTGGGCGGCCAGTGCTCCGGCGCCGCTCTGGGCGCGTCCGGCGCCTCCGCCGAGCGATCTTGCGCCGGCCGCGGCCGAGGCGAGGCCTCCTCGCAGTTCGGTGACGCCGTCGCCTGCGCGGCTCAGTCCCGAGCGCAGGCCCTTGATCCCGCGCTGGGCGCCTTCCAGGCGCTTCGGAGCGGATGCGAGCGCGGCGTGGGCTTCGGCTGAGCTTTCGTTGCGCGCCGGCGACCGATGCCGGGCCGAGCACCGCCGCCACATCGGGTTCGCGGGCGATCGCTTCCTGCCAGTGCATCAGCGCCCGCAGGCGCTGGGGGGTGGTGATCGCGCCGCGCTCAGCGCTCGCGACTATCACGAACGGCGCCGACCACCCCGGTCCGATCGTGCGCTCCACCATCCGCACCGCGACGCGCGCGGGGCTCGAGGAGGGAAGCTCCGACGCGTCAGGTGGGCCCATCCGCAGCGCGCCGGCGGGGGCCGCCAGCGCCAGCATCCCGAGGAGGATCAGCGGGACGGTGATCGCGGGGTGAGCGATCAGCCGTTCGGCGAAAGCTCCCGCTCCGGTGCGGCGCCCGGCGGTGCGGGAGCTCGTGAGCCGGATCTCCCAGCGGTCCAGGCGGGGGCCGAGCAGGCGCAGCAGCGCCGGCATCGCGGTCAGCGCCAGCGCGACGCTCAGCAGGCCCGAGATGACGACTCCGATCGCCACTGGGCCGAGCAACCCGGGCGTCGCGACCCCGCTCGCCGCGAGCATCGTCAGCGCAAGCGTGCCGCCCGCCGCTGCGATCGTGCGCCCGGCAGAGGAGGACGCGATCGCCACCGCCGTCTGATGATCGCAGCCGCCGGCCAGCTCCTGACGCACGCGCGAGACCATCAGCAGCGCGTAGTCGACTCCGAGCGCGAGGCTCATCATTGCGGCGATCGCGACTCCCAGCGAGTTGACCGGCGTCAGGAAGCTGGCGAGCCACAGCAGCCCGCGCCCGGCCGTCACGGTCGCAGCGCCCATCGCGAGGGGCACCGCGGCGGCCACCGGCGAGCGGAAGACCAGCAGCAGCACGAGGATCAGCACCGGCAGCGCGATCATCTCGGCCCGCTCTGTGTCCGCCATCGTGGCGTTCTGAAGCGCCCGCCCGATCACCGCCACGCCGGTGAGGTAACTGCCCACCGGCCGGTGGACGGTGCGGGCGATCACGGCTTCGGTGCTCGGCACCACCGCCATCGCCCGGCTCGCAGGCCGAACGTAGGTCACGAGCACGAACGCGGCCCCCGGCTGTGGGCGCAGCGATCCCACCCTGGTCGATCGGTCCCACGGCGAGAGCACCTGGACCTGTGCTGATCTGCCGCAGCGCAGCCACCAGCCGCTGCCCCTGGCGGTCGACTTCCGCTGGTGGGCCGCGCAGCAGGACGGCGATTGGGATTGTGTTACCGAACTTGGCGCTCAGCATCGCTTCGGCCCGTGAGGAGGGGGTGCCGGGTACCGCCAGGGACATCGGCGCAAGCCTGCCTTCCAGGCCCCTGCCGAAAAGTGCGAGCACCCCGATCGTCACGCCCCACGCGAGCAGGATCGACCAGGATCGCCACCTCGGCGTGGTGCCGGCCGGCTCGCTTCGTGGCCTGCTCATGGCTGCCTCCTGGCCGGTGATCGTCGAACGCGACCGCCCACCGTCGTATCGTTATGTTTTGTATCATAGACCTAACGTCTCATGGATCTGTGTGACGTTGATCACGGGAATATGCTTCGGGGATGGCCAGAGCGCAGACCGAGCAGCGGATGACGATCGACCAGCTCGCCCAGGCGGCTGGGCTAACGGTGCGAAACGTGCGCAGCTACCAGTCGCGCGGGCTGATCCGACCACCGGAGGTCCAGGGCAGGGTCGGCTACTACCGCGCCGAGCACCTGGCGCGGCTGCAGCTGATCCGAGAGATGCAGGCCCAGGGGTTCAACCTCGCCGCGATCGCCCATCTGCTTCAGGAATCTCGCGGCGCCGGGGAGGAGGTACTCGGCTTCACCCGATCCCTCATGGCCCCCTTCGAGACCGAGACACCCGAGATCGTCGGGCACGCCGACCTGCTCAAGCGCCTCGGCGGCGAAATCGACCCAAAGCTCATCGCCAAGGCCGAGAAGCTCGGCTTGGTGATCTCAATCGGAGAGGACTGCTTCGAAGTTCCCAGCCCGACCCTGCTGGCCGCAGGCGAGCGACTTGTCGGCCTGGGCGTCCCCTTCGACGCCGCACTCGAGATGATGGGCAAGCTCAAGCGCGACACCGACCGCGTCGCACAGACCTTCGTGCAGATCTTCCTGCGGTTCATCTGGAAGCCCTTCGACGATGCCGGCCGGCCCGAGTCCGACTGGCCCCAGGTGCGAGCAGCGCTCGATCAGCTGCGGCCGCTCGCCTCCGAGGCGCTCACCGCCGTCTTTCAGCCCACCATGACCAAGGCCGTCGAGGTGGCCTTCGGCAAGGAGCTCGACCGCGAACGCGCACACAGATCATGACCCCGCATCCATCGAGCTCGACGAGGCAGCCGGGCCCGACTGCTACCTGAGTTGCGTGATCCAAGCGGTGGGCGTGAAGGGCACGCCGGTTTCACGCGGATGGGTCGTCAGGACGGGGTGAAGAGCCGACTGACGGTGCGCTCGGGCTCGTCGATCGTAGAGGGGCCTTGCCCGGCGCCGCACCGAGGCTGCGCTTCAACGGTCGCCCCGCGTTAGGCCCTGCGCAGTTCGGCTTCCAGCTCGCTGACGCGCTTATCCAAGCGATCTATCTCGCTCGCCAAGCCGATCAGGAGCTCCCGAAGCTCCCGGGCGGCTCCCGCCCAGTGAACGTTCGTTCTGGCGAGCTGTGCTCGGACGACCTCTGCCCTGGTTCTGTCCATGGGGATCGGACACGCTTCGGGAGCGGCTGACTGCGAGCCCGCCGCTCCCGCTTGGCGTGCTACTTCCCGTCGTCCGATTTGCTGAGCGACTTGCCCGCGCTGTCCACCACCCGACGCAGGAACTCCGACTGAGTGTGCACCAGTCGCTGGGCCATCTCCAAGGCGGAGTCGGTAATCTCCTCCCTCCTTGACGGGCCCTCACTGTGTGGCGGCAGCGCCTCATCGACGGTGCCGAGGAACTTGCGCACGGCCTGGATCGCGCTCTGGGCACCGTCCTCGAGCTCCCGCACCACATCCTCAGAAAGCTCCGTGGTCCGTTGGACCGAGCTGTTGACCTCGCGCTGCTTGCCGGCCGCGCGAGGTTTGCGGCTGGCCACCTGTTTTTGTGCCGCCGGGCGGCGTTTGGTCTTCGTTTCGGGCACCGGCTCCACCACCTTCAGTTCTTGGTTTCGTCACGTGGACTGGCAAGACAGTGAGCGAACCCACCTCCGCGGGTAGCGCCCCTGCTGCGACGGTTTCAAGAGTGAACCAGTCCGATCGCTGTGTCGTCCGCAGAAGCCCTCACGTGCCTCGCGGCAGACTACGGCCTTATAGCGCACGGTCGGTTTCAGAAATCTCAACCACGTGACGCCGATGGCAGCCCGGGAGGCGCGACCCGAGTAGCGAGCGAACCGTGTTTGCGCGCTGGCCGAACGCTATCGCTAGCGCCGGGCCAGTGGGCGAACTCGTCGCCCACGGCCCGCCTGGACGCCTTGAGCGCTCCGAGTACACGGCGCGGGCACATCGGCCGACCAGAGACACAACCCAAAGGCGCTGATCGGCATCACTTGCGCTTTCACGCTTGCTTGAGAAACGCCGGGCGGCGTGAGCGATCGCCCGGTGCGGGCATCTAACTCACAAGACAGGAAGTTGCAACCTTCACATGCGTCGTCTTGCCGGACTGAGCCACCACGGTCCTCGGTCGGCATCCCGACCGTACTTCACCACGTGCGACGGCGGTCACGGTGTACTGGCCCGGTGCAACCACAACGCGAAACCCAGAGCGCCGCGAGGCGCTGACGCGAGCAACGACATGGCCGTCCTGGGCGCGCACGGACACGGTGCCGTTCACGCGCCGACGATCACCGCTGATCGTGACGATGCTGAGGAGCGTTCGATTGCTTGGCCAGCCGACAGCGCTCCTACCGATATGAACACGGAGGCAAGCGCGACACCACGTGCTCCGACTCGACGCATCACAATGAAGACATCGGCAGCGTGTCCGGGTTGCGTGAGCAGACCCGAGTCTTGCTGGTTGTTTCGCCAAGCTTTCCTAGTAGGAGGCGCTGCGGCGTATTAGGCCGCAGCGCCCCGCGAAGCTGACTCCAAGAGGGATGAAGAGGAGTTTGCTTCATGCGCCGCATGCGATTTGCAAACGGCGACGGTATCCTTACACATGCCGCCGCACGATGTCAAGAGCAGGCTACGGCGCCTGCCCCGCGCGCGGTCTGAAACGCAATGGTTGGTGTTAGATAGCTTCGACGACGGGTTCCGCGCGTCGGTGACGACACCCCAGCTGGTCGCGCTGGAGCGGCGTGTCGGTGAAGACGTCCACCACGACAAAAAGGCTCCGCCGCATTCGGGTGTTCGCCTCGGCTCTCGGACGTGGAGCCCGAGCGGGAGAGCCGTGTAGCTGCTAACGATCACATCCATGACGCTACATGGCCATGGGTATGAGGTAGGGGTGCGTGAGCTTCACGATCGATTGAGCGAGCATCTCGAGCGCGTCGAGCAGGGCGCTCAAGTTGTGGTCACGCGCCGCGGCCAGCCGATCGCGCGGCTGTCTGCGGTGGATAGGGAGGATCTGCTCGAGGATCTGGTCCGGCGGGGTCTCATCACGCCGCCAGCGCGTGCGCGCAGCTCGCGCCGAGCGCGTGTGAAGGCACGCGGCTCGGTCTCCGACCTCGTCGCCGAGCAGCGCCGCTGACTCTGTACTTCGACACGTCTGCGCTCGTAAAGCTCGTCATTGTCGAGGCGGGCTCTGAGCTGGCGGCCGAGCTGTGGGGCGCTGGGCTTCGGGCAGCATCCAGCATCCTGTGCCATCCGGAGGCTCGCGCGGCGCTCGCGGCCGCGCGTCGTGGCGGGCGGCTGGCAGTCACGGGGTACGCTCGGGCGCGCGAGGAGTTCGAATCGTTGCAGAGCGAACTGGTACTCGTCGGGATCGACGGCCAGCTCGCGCGGCAGGCAGGCGAGCTCGCGGAGAAGTTCGAACTGGGCGGGTACGACGCGGGCCACCTCGCGACCGCGCTCGCGCTCGGTGCCGACACCACAGTCGTCACCTGGGATGAGGATCTCAGGCGCGCCGCAGCACATAGTGGATGCGCCGTGGCTCCCGCGAGACTAACCCGTCAACGGCGACCACCGCCCGTGAGCACGTCGCCGTAGTCGCGACGATTCGTCGCAATCGGCACTGCCCACGACGACCTACTGCCTGCACAGCAGGACGTCTACCAGCGCAGGATCGCTGATCGTTACGCACGCGGCTGTCCCCCGCAGCCCCGAGCGTTTGGGCAGCAGGTCCGGGTGGCTGCCCATACGCCGCCTCGTGATCGTGCGCTGCTACGCCGGACCGGAGACCGCCGTCAAACCAGACCATCTGGTTTCAGAGCCGCCTGTGAGTGGAGGGCTCCCAGGGCACGTGTGGACCCAGGACGTATCGGAAAAGCGGGTGCCGAGAATCAGGATCCTTGACTCCGAGGAGCAGCTGTGTTGAGATACCAGGCACGTTTATGAATGACTGACTCCGTTCCGCGGAAGCAGAGATCTCAAACGAAAGGGATGCCAATCGGATCGCACAGCAGGCTTGTCTTGCGTTCTGGCCTTTGCCCCGCGGCGTCGTGCATCGCGCGTGTGGGGCAGGCGAGGGTACTTGCGGCGGACTTGCCCGAGCGTCACCTAGAAACATCCTCCTCTCGGGTGGCCTCGCAGACGGTCGGCGGTTTCCCCTTTTCCCTCTACGGCGAGTCACAGTGATGGGCGCGTCGCACCCGCTCCGGACGGATGTCGGTGAAGCCGACAGCAGGGCCAACGTCACGCCACTCATCTTCGGAGCAGCCGAGGTCGAGCCCTGGGCCGGTGGGAGGGGCGCATGAGGAGCAGCGTCCGTCGTGTGGCGGTTCTCGCCGGCAACCGCATCCCGTTCGCGCGTTCGAACTCCGCCTACGCGCACGCCTCAAACCACGAGCATGCTCACCGCGGCGCTCGATGGTCTGATCGCGCCGCGCTCGTCTGGAGGGCGAGTTGCTCGGCGAGGTGGTCGCTGGCGCGGTGCTCAAGCACCCGCGCGAGCGCGACCTCACTCGCGAAGCCGTGCTGAGCACGGCGCTGGCTCCCGAGACGCCGGCCTACGACATCCAGCAGGCGTGCGCGACGGGCCTTGAGGCGGTCGTCGCGGTCGCCAACAAGATCGCGCTGGGGCAGATCGACGCGGGGATCGCGGGCGGCGTCGACACGACCTCCGACGCACCGCTCGCCCTCAACGAGGATCTCCGCAGGCTCCTGCTCGAGGTCAACCGCACGCCTTCGGCTCGCCGGCCGTGCTGCGTCTGCTTACGCGCCTGCGTCCGCGGCAGCTTGTCCCCGAGATACCGCGCAACGCCGAGCCCCGCACGGGCCTGTCGATGGGCGAGCACTGCGCGATCATGGCCTCCGAGTGGGGCGTGGCGCGCGTCGAGCAGGACGCGCTGGCGGCGCGCAGCCACCAGCGGCTGGCCGCTGCGTACGAGCGGGGGTTCTTCGAGGATCTACTCACCCCCTATCAGGGCCTCGAGCGCGATGAGAACCTGCGTTCTGACTGCACGCCCGAGAAGCTCGCGCAGCTGCAGCCTGTGTTCGGCGGCGGCGGACGGCACGATGACTGCAGGCAACTCCACCCCGCTCAGCGACGGAGCCTCCGTCGTGCTGCTGGCCAGCGAGGACTGGGCGCGCGAGCGCGAACTGCCAGTGCTTGCCTATCTCGCCGCGGCTCAGACCGCTGCGGTGGACTACGTGCGCAGGCGCGAGGGTCTGCTGATGGCGCCCGCCTACGCGATGGCGAGAATGCTCGACCGCGCTGGGCTGGCGCTGGGAGACTTCGACTTCTACGAGATCCACGAGGCGTTCGCCGCCCAGGTTCTCTGCACGCTGCGCGCCTGGGAGGACCCGGTGTTCTGTCGCGAGCGTCTCGGGCTGCAGTGAGCCGCTGGGCTCGATCGACCGTGAGCGGCTCAACGTCAACGGAGGCTCGCTGGCTGTCGGCCATCCGTTCGCGGCGACGGGTGGGCGCATTGTCGCTTCCCTTGCCAAGACGCTGCGCGAAAGAGGCGGGGGGCGGGGCGTGATCAGCATCTGCGCGGCCGCCGGCCAGGGCATCCTCGCCGTGCTGGAGGCGCCGTGACCAGCGGGAGAAAGCCATGAGCGACCGTTACGTTCAGCTCGTCAACTCCCGGGCGGGCAGGCTCCTGGCACGGAAGGTCGGCCTTCCCCGCCCGGTGGTACTCGAGCGCCATCGCCCCGGCGATCCGGTCATCAGCGGGCGCGTGCTTGCTGGGCGCCGCACCCGCCGGGTGGCTGCTCGGAGCCGTCGCCGCGGTGCTGGCCGGAGCTCGTGCTGAGCTTGCCGCGGGCCTTGAAGACCCAGTGCACTCGATCGTCGCCGGTGCCGGTGTTGACGCAGAGATCTTCGACCCGCAGGCCGACGGCGAGCAGCGCCTCAAGGCACTCGTCTTCGACGCCACCGGAATCGGCGACTCCACTGAGCTGGTTTGTCTGCACGCCTTCTTTCACGGCACGGTCCGCCGGGTCGAGCAGTGCGGCAGGGTGATCGTGCTCGGGAGCCCACCGTCAGCTTGCGCCTCGGCGAGGCAGAGAACCGCCCAGCGGGCGCTCGAGGGCTTCACCCGTTCGCTGGGCAAGGAGATCGGTCGCGGCGCGACAGTCCAACTCGTGCAGGTGGACGCCGGCGCAGAGGACGGAGTCGCCTCCACGCTGCGCTTCCTGCTCTCCCCCCGCTCAGCGTACGTATCGGGCCAGGTCGTGCGCCTGCAGAGCGTGGTCCCGCCCGAAGACTTCGACTGGGACCATCCACTCACCGGAAGGATCGCCCTGGTGACCGGCGCCTCCAGGGGCATCGGCGAGGCGACCGCATCGACCCTCGCCCGCGAAGGGGCACATGTCGTCGGACTCGACGTGCCCGCGCTGGCCGACGACCTGAAGAGGGTGACCGAGCGGCTCGGCGGGGAGGCGATCGAGCTCGACATCACAGCGCCCGAGGCCCCCGCTGCGATCGCACAGCGATTCTCAACGGGACTGGACGTCGTTGTGCACAACGCTGGCGTGACGCGCGACCGCACCCTCGCCAAGATGCCGAGCGAGCTCTGGACCGAGCTGATGGAGATCAACCTCGCTAGCCAGGAGCGCATTGACGACGCGCTCCTTCAGGCACATGCCCTAAACGAGAACGGGCGGATCGTCTGTGTGTCCTCTATGAGCGGGGTCGCGGGCAACGCGGGCCAGACCAACTACGCCACCTCCAAGGCTGGCGTGATCGGGAGGGTTGAGGCGCTCGCACCCGAACTGGCCGAACGCGGGCTGACGATCAACGCCGTCGCCCCCGGCTTCATCGAAACCGGGATGACCGCCAAGATGCCGATCACGATCCGCGAAGCCGGCCGGCGGATGAGCAGCCTCTCACAAGGCGGGCTGCCGATCGACGTCGCCGAGACGATCGCCTGGCTCGCCCACCCAGCCTCTAGCGCCGTCAATGGCAACGTCGTGCGGGTATGCGGCCAGAGCCTGCTGGGAGCGTGATGGCAAGCCGCGAGCTCACCGGGCCGCCAAGGATGCTCCCGCTCTACGCCCGTACGCTGACGCCGCTGCTGCCGGGCGCCTCACGGCTGCCGTGGGTGGCCGGCGCCGGCGGAAAGGTCCCGGATGTGCGCCTTAGACTCGCGGACTTCCGCGTGGTTCGCGAGCGGCTGGCGGACTACACGCGCGTTTGCGGATTCCCCCTGCGCGAACACCTGCCCGGTACCTACCCGCACGTGCTCGCGTTCCCCCTTCATCTCGCCCTGATGGCAGACAGGCGCTTTCCCTGCGCTGCGGTGGGCCTGGTCCATGTCGCCAACCGCATCACCCAACACCGTCCGATCCAGCGCGATGAGCGCCTTGATCTGCGGGTGCACGCGACCCGGCTGCAGGCGCACCCTCGCGGCCTCACCTTCTCGCTGGTGACGGAGGTCCGCGCCGCGGGAGAGGTCGTCTGGGAGGAGCTCAGCACGATGCTGCACCGCGAACAGCGCACTGGCCCGGCCGGCATGCGCGATGAGCAGCCCGAAGCTCTCTTGACGACGCGTGCCGTCGAGTGGCGCCTACCAGCGGACCTCGGCCGACGCTACGCCGCTGTGTCGGGAGACCGCAACCCGATCCACCTGCACCCCCTGACCGCCAGGGCGTTTGGCTTTCCGCGGGCGATCGCGCACGGCATGTGGACGAAGGCGCGCTGCCTGGCTGCGCTCGAACATCGCCTGCCGCCGGCCTTCAGCATCGAGGTCAGGTTCCGCCGCCCGATCCTGCTGCCCGCCACGGTCGCGTTCAGCAGAACCCTCGAGGACGACGGAATTCGCTTCTGGGTGACGGATCCGAGTGGCCAGAAGAGACATCTCGACGGCCGGGTCAAGCCCGCCGCTGCCGCCGACCAAGACAAGGAGGAGCAGTGAACGCCACAGAACGCAGCATGCGTTTCGGCCTGCGCGGCCTCAACCAGCTGGCTGGCGGGACGCTGCTTGACCGCGTGGGATTGCGAAAGCCCGCCGAGCGATGGGTCTATCGCGGCAGCCGCGGGGGGTTTCGCAGCGCCGCCGCGGCGAGCCGCACCTTCAAGGCGGCGCGGCGGCTGGCCAGCCCGGCGCGTCAGGGGCCCACGCGCGGCGGCGAGCTGTTCGACCTGACGCCCGATGAGGAGCAGCAGATGCTCCGCGAGGCAGTCGGAGCGTTCGCGCAGGAGAAGGTTCGTCCCGCCGCCTCCGACGCCGACAGCCGCGTGTGCAACACCGACGGACCTCCTGGCCGAAGCGAGTGACCTCGGCCTGACGACGCTCGGCATACCGGAGCAGCTCGGAGGGGTCATGGTCGAGCGCTGCGCGGTCACGGGCGTGCTCCTGGCCGAGGCGCTCGCTCACGGAGACCTCGGGATCGCCCTCGCCATGCTCGCGCCTGGTGCGGTGGCGAGCGCCCTCGGCCTCTGGGGAGATGAGGAGCAGCAGGCGGCCTACCTGCCGGCGTTTACGTCAGACGACCCGCCCGCCGCGGCCCTCGCGCTGCTCGAGCCCGTGCCCCTGTTTGACCCGATGCGTCTGGCGACCCGCGCGCGACCGGATTCGGAAGGGTGGATCCTCAGCGGCTTGAAGACTCTCGTGCCGCGTGCCGCACAGGCTGAGCTGTTCGTGGTCGCCGCTGAGGCCGAGACCCTCGGGCCCTGCCTGTTCATCGTGGAGTCCGGGGCGAGCGGCCTGTTCACCGAGCCTGAGCCCGCGATGGGCCTGCGAGCCGCCGCGACCGGGCGCCTCGCGCTCGAGGGCGTGCGTGTGCCGGCCAGCGCGCTGCTCGGCGCAGGAAGCCGCGAGATCTACACCGAGTGCGTGCAGCGCGCCCGCCTTTCATGGTGCGCCCTGGCGGTCGGCGCCGCCCAAGCCGCCCTTGATTACGTGATCCCCTACGTCAACGAACGAGTCGCGTTTGGCCAGCCGATCTCAAACCGCCAGGCGGTGGCGTTCACCGTTGCCGATATCGCGATCGAGCTCGAGGGGATGCGCCTGCTCACATACCACGCCGCCGCCCGCGCCGACCATGGAAGGAGCTTTCACAGGGAGGCGGCGCTGGCGCGCCGCCTATGCGCGGAGAAGGCGGCGCGAATCGGCTGCGACGGGGTTCAGCTGCTCGGCGGGCACGGCTACGTAAAGGAGCACCCGGTGGAGCGCTGGTACCGCGACCTGCGGGCGGCGGGAGTGATGGAGGGCGCCCTGCTCGTCTAGAGCCAAAGGAGACCGCATGATCAACCTCGAGACCCCCAAGAAGTTCGCCCCCCTCGTCACCCAGGCCCGGCAGGTCGCGGGCGAGGTGTTCCGCCCGATCTCCCGCAAGTACGACCTCGCCGAGCACTCCTACCCCAAGGAGCTCGACATGCTGGCCGCTCTGATCGACGGCATGAACGCGGGTAGCGCCAACGGCGCCGGTGCCGCAGGCGTACGGCGGGAGAGGGCCCGTGACCGCGATGAGGGGAACCGCAACGGCTCGAACCTCTCGACGGTGCTCGGCGTCATCGAGCTCTGCTGGGGCGACGTGGGCCTGTTGCTCAGCATGCCGCGGCAGGGCCTGGGCAACTCCGCGATCGCCTCGGTAGCGACCGAGGAGCAGCTCGCGCGCTTCCAGGGTCGCTGGGCAGCGATGGCGATCACCGAGCCCGAGGCCGGCTCGGACTCCGCCGCGATCCGCACCACGGCGGTGCTCGACGGCGATCGACTATGTGCTCAACGGCGAGAAGATCTACGTGACCTCTGGCGAGCGCGCCGAGCTCGTGGTGGTCTGGGCCACCCTCGATCGCTCCAAGGGACGCGCGGCGATCAAGTCGTTCGTCGTGGAGCGCGAGAACCCCGGTCTGAAGCTCGAGCGTCTGGAGCACAAGCTCGGCATCCGTGCGTCTGACACCGCCGCCTTCCGCCTAGAGGACTGCCGCGTACCCAAGGACGACATGCTCGGCAGCCCGGAGGTCGACGTCAAGCAGGGCTTCGCCGGTGCGATGCAGACCTTCGACAACACCCGCCCGCTGGTCGCAGGGATGGCGGTCGGGCTGACCCGCGCATGCCTGGAGGAGACCAGGGGCCTGCTCGAGAAAGCCGGCATCAGTGTCGACTATGCGGCGCCAGCCCTCACCCAGCACGCGGCCGCCGCGCGGCTGTTGGCGATGGAAGCCGACTACGAGGCAGCCCGTCTGCTGACGCTGCAGGCCGCGTGGATGGCCGACAACAGCAAGCCCAACAGCCTGCAGGCCTCGATGGCGAAGGCCAAGGCCGGACGCGTCTGCGTCGAGGTCGCCCTGGAGTGCGTCGAGCTGTGCGGCAGCCTGGGCTACAGCGAGCGCATCCTGCTTGAGAAGTGGGCGCGCGACGCAAAGATCCTTGACATCTTCGAGGGCACCCAGCAGATTCAGCTGCTGATCATCGCCCGGCTTCTGCTCGGCAAGACATCGGCGGAGCTGGGTTGAGCCGCTTCGGGGGCGCCTCCTCGGCGGAGATCAGGGCACCGGCGGCGGTCTGCTTCCAGGTGGTGTGCGACACCGCCCGCACGCCGGACTGGCACCAGGCGATCGCGGCGGTCGAGGTCCTCGAGCGCGACGGCGACGGCCGCGCATCCCTCGTCAGAACCAACATCGACGCGCTGGTCGCCCACGTCGAGCTGAACCTGCGGTTGACATACGAGCAGGAGCGCACTCTGCACATGCAGCGGGAGTCCGGTGACCTTAGGCATCTCACCGCCACCTGGACGTTCGAGGATCTCGGTGACGGGCGCACCCACGCAAGCTTTCAGACCGAGTTCGACCCAGGGCGCGTCCTGTCCCTCCTAGCAAAGGGTCCGGTTCTCGGAAGGCTTGAAACCCTACTCGCCAAGCAGCCGCCGGAGGGGCTCAGGCAGGTCGTCGAGGCCGGACCGGGCTGATTCACGCCACCGCCCGCTGCGCGCGCCCCCGAGGAGGCCCTGTTCCGTGGAGCGGAGATCGAGTCACAACCTGCGCGTATGCCCCCCGCCCGGTTGCAAGCCGATCCCTGGCGAGTCCAGTCTCAAAGGGGCGACGCGCACTTTCTAGCCACCGCTTGACACAAGACGCGCGCTGCAGCAGTCGGTAGGGACGTCGGGAAAGTGGGCGCTCGGTCATGCGACAAGCCCGGACGGCTAGCGCGCGAGCTCGCCGGGCTGCGGACTCGCGTACGAAGTCCTCGGTGCCGTCCTCGCAAACCACGATCTCGCCTGGTGGCAGCGTCTGCTCGACGATCGAGGAGGGCGCGCGGCCGTTGCGCCCGACTCGTTGAAGGTGGGGACTGCGACGGAGACGGACGGCAGATCCGGGACGTTCATCGGGAGCCTACACCGATGCTCGCGGACACTCGTATCAACGCTCGCGACGCGACCGAAGACCGCGATCGGAGCCGGCTCAAAAACCGCGCGCGCGAAACCTCTCGAAGCCATCGCCCGGCAGACGCCCGAGCTGCGGTTCGATCACGGAGGACATCATCGCCGGGGCCAGCGAGATCAGTGGCTGATCGGGATGGAGCATCCGTTGTCGGATCCCCGACAGCACTTGAATCACGACGTCCATCGCAACAGTCCGCGTCGGAGGCGGGTCGACGTCGTTCGGTGATCCGAACTCGCTATCGCTGATCACTCGCGCGAGTGCACCAAGTGCCCGCCCGCGCCGGGCCGTGACCGCATCGAGAGGCTCGATCAGCAGTATGCGGCCCCACCCCGGCTCGTTATCGAGGAATCGGAGCAGGGTCATGAGTCCGCGGTAGATTCGCTGCACGCGCAGCGCTCCATGCGCAGAGCCCTCTTCGCTGAGCTGGAGGGAAAGGCGTGCGAGTCCCTCGTCGAATGCGGCAAGCAGGCACGCGTCCTCGCCGTCGAACATGCTCTCGAACTGCCGCAGCGTGATGCCCGCACGAGCAGCGACGGCAGCTCCCGTCACCTTTCCCACCCCACCCTCGGCCACGAGGTCCGCTGCAGCGACGACCGCGGCACGACGAGTCCTGCGGCCTCCGTAGCTGCCGCTCGACGTCCGGCGATTCAATGCCGTGTGGGTCGCAACCCTTGTGCGTTCATCCCTGATTCGCATCTCTCCCAGATCCCTTCCTGCTTCGGCCTCTCTCTGAGCGTAATCCTCAGCAAAACGTGTCTGGTATGTAAGCAGGGCGCGCTAGCGCTCGTCAAGCCTGACGTTCCGTCGGCCTTGGCCCGAGCCATCGTTCCCCGCTAGTCCAGGCTAGTGAGCCTTCGGTGTGCGCGCTGGCATCGTGCTTGGAGGCGCCAGTCAACCCTTCGGCGTCGCACGGCGCGCCACCCACCAACGCGCTGTCCAGCCAGCGTCTCGAAGGTAACGGACCTTGCGTGGGACCGCGCACGGCCCCACGCACCAGTCCAGCGCTCTCTAGCTCTGGTGAGCGCTGCTACGTAGCGCTCACGGGTCTTTTGCCGTGATTTTGCCAGGAGGGGCTTTGAGCGTGTCTTTGCCTGAAACGGTCATTGGATTCGATCCGCTGTCGAAAAGCATGCCCCCACCAGGGCCCCCGAAGATCAGGGCTCCGTTGCCGACTTCTGGCGTAAGCGATCCTTCGAACACGTCCCCGACGGTACCGGCGGAGGAGATGCAGGCGACTAGCAACCGGATGCCCGCGATTTCGTCTCGTATCACGCTGCCGGGCGGAGGCGTGGAGAACAGTCGCGACGGCCACGGCAACGCTTCCGCTTTGACTTCCAGTTTGCCTTTGGGACAAGCAGCGGAGGACACTTTGTTTTTGCAGCCTGAGAGCACAAACGCCTGAACAAGATCCTGGCCTGCCCCACCACCGGCGGGGTTCCAGATTTCCTCGCTGTCGGCCACTTTGCATTTGATCGTCGCCGAAAGCGCGTTGAGCGTGAGCGTGCCCGCAGTCGCCACCGTCACGGGCGATGAGCCGACCAACGCGTTTTTTTTGTACCAATGCGGTTCAGCCTGGGCCGCCGCCGCCGCGAACGCGAACGCCGTGATCGCGAGTAGCGGTGCGAGGCTGGCGAGGAGCTTCCTGTTCATCGCGTCTTCTCCCTGTTCTCGGTGAGGGCATAGGGTCGTCCTAGAGCCTCTGGGAGCCCCCTGTTCCCGGACGCACCACTCCCATGCGACGCTACCCGCACTCGCTGTTGAATGTCAAGGGTATGTGAAGAGTTGATCGCGCGCCCCCAGCGGAGGCTACGGGCGGCGGGCTCGAGTTCGCCAAGATGAGCTGTCAGCCGTGTCGCGCTATCGGCGTCCGTGCCGCCGCGCACTCGATGCTGACTCGCCGATCAGCACCGATGACGATCGGCCACCCGAGGGGGTCGCCGGTGAGCACCGCGTCGATCGTCTCGGGCTCCGCGCTGCGGATCACCACTCGATCCTTCTGAGTGGTGATGGCGCTCACGATCGCCGCCTCGGGCGCAGCCTCGCTCGTATTGGACGGTGTATGCCTCGATAGTCGCCGGCCCCGTGTGGTCGGCGGCCTCGCCGTGGCTGCGGCAGCGGCGGCTGGGGGTCGAGGCTGGCGAACGGCTGGCGCGGGGGACGGGCGGAGTAGATGCCGACAGCGTGCTTGGTCAGATACCAGCCGACCGCGGTCGCGAGGCCATAGGCCTCGGGGTCGGCTCGCAGCCGGGGCATCAGCGTGGCGATCGCGTGGCTGGCGTAGTTGTTGCCCGGACCGCCGGCGAATGTCAGCCCCCCGGTCACCGTCAGGGGTCGCGCCGGGTCGTCGATCGCGAGACCGAGCTCGCGCGCCGCGATCTGCACGGCCGACGGGAAGCACGAGTACAGGTCGAGGTGGGCGATCTCGTCGATCGTCACGCCTGCGCGCTCGCAGGGCGGCCCGGCCCGCGGCGCGGATCGCCGGAGCAGCCGGACGAGCGTGCGTGCGCTCGCGACGTGCCAGCGTTCGTGTGCCTGGGCGCCGGCGTGGATGAAGATCCACCGGTCCTGCGGGACCCCGGCCTGCTCGGCGGCGCGGGCGCTGGTGAGGATCAGGCCGCTCGCCATGTTGACCTGGATGTTGGCGGTGAGGAGCTTCGTGTACGGGGCCGCGACCATGCGATGGCGGGCGACGGGGTGGCGATCTCCTCGCGCCGTGTAGGCGCGCTGAGCCACGCGTGTGGGTTGCCGGCGGCAACCTGCGGAGAACCGCGACCACAGGCCGCGATCCGCTGGCGAGGTGGGCCGCGGGGGGCTCGCCGCTGGCGGCGCGTACGGCGCTCTCGATCAGCGCGTACATGATACACCGGCGGCGCGAGCCCGGCCGCCGTCCTCGCCCAGGTCACCGCCGGGCGGTCCTCGCCGAGCGTGCGGGGCGCGGGCACGTGTCTCGTCCTGGCTGCGCCACGCCGGCGCTCGACCCGCGCGCCGGGCGTCGCGCAGACTTCACGGCCTCGCCGCCGCCGATGAGGGCGACGTCGAGCTCCCCGCGGGCGATCCTCGCGGCGGTGTCGTTGATCAGCACCTGTGGTCCGTCGCCGCCGAACATCGACGCTGTGCCGGTCTCGCGTGGGCTCGCGCCGAAGGTCCTCGGCGACGAGCGCGGCGGCGTCCCGGTAGTGCCAGCCGACGACGGGGACGCAGCGCACCGAGTCGGCGCGCCGCAGCAGCCGCTCACCGGCGCCGCTGTCCTCGGCCGCCGCGTCGCAGCGCCTGCACGATCAGCGCCACCGGCTCGGAGGGCTCCTCGTCCCCGTCACGGGCGCAGCACCTGCCCGACTCCGACGATCACGGGGGTGTGCGGGTCGATCTTCATGCCGGTCGCCTCACCGGCGTGAGTGTGGCAGGGCACGGCTCTCCACGTTGTCGCCACGGCGGTGAGCCGTCCGCTGACAGACACACCAAGAGCGATGGGTTGAGGCAGCGAAAAGGCAGCAGCGGCGAAATCGGCGCCTCGAGCAAGGGCTCCCATCGCGACCAGCAGGCCAAGAAGTTGCCGATTTGCAGGCGATTCGATCTATGGAGCCAACCGGGATCGAACCGGTGACCTCCTGCTTGCAAAGCGGCGCGCTGCCCAGCAGTTGGCTTAGAGAAGCGCTTTCTAGGTCGCCAAACCCCCCGCTAAACCGGCTCATTTGGCCTCAAGCGGTACCCAAAGCGATACCCGCGCCGTGGCGGTACCCAGGTGGTACCCTCGCTCTTGTGAGGTCGGATCCGACAGGTGCGCTGATCGTGCGAGTTGGCGATGACGGGCCGTTCTACGAGGCCAAGTGGAGGCGCGACGGCCACCAGGTAAAGCGCAGGATCGGACCGGCGTGGCTCACCCGCGACACCGAGGAGGGGCAGTGGCGCCCACGGCGGGGAAGGGTGCCGCCCGGCAGCTTCGACGCGAAGCGCGCCACTGTGCGGATGGCGGAGCTGATCGCCGAGCATGATGCCGCTGAGCGGGAGATCGAACGGGGTGAACGCGAGCGCCGCGAACACGGAGTCACGGTTCGCGAACTCGCTGCCGAGTGGCTCGATTACGTCGAGCGCGAGAAGGGCGCCAAGCCCTCCACGCTGCGCAACTACCGATACCTGCTCGCCGAGCCCGACACTCCTCACAAGCGCGGGGCAGGGCGCTCGCAGGGCAGGATTATGAAAGCGTTGGGTGACCGCCGGATTGGGACCGTAGCCACGCGAGAGGTCGCCTCGTTCTTGCGGGGATTGGACCGCGCGCACTTGTCCGCGCGACAGGTCAACAGCTACAGGCAAGTGCTCAGCGCGATGTTCACCTACGCGTGCCGTGAGGACACCTACGCCCTCCCCCACAATCCCGTGAGCGGCACGAACAAGCGCCGCGAAATGCCGGCAGCCGTTCTCGACTTCTACGAGCCTGAGGAGATCGAGGCCCTCGCGCGCGCTGCCGAGGCCGGTCGGCACCGCCAGCCGAGCATGCTCGAGCTGAGCGACGCCGAGGTCAAATGGCGCGCGTGGGAGGACCGCCAAGACGGCGAGCTCTACCGTGTGGCCGCCTACACGGGCCTACGCATGGGCGAGCTGTTGGCGCTTCGCTGGGAGGATGTCGACCTCGATGCGCGCCGGATCATCGTGCACCGTGCCGTGAGCGGCGGCGTTGAGGGCCCGACGAAGAGCTGGCAGGCACGAGCGGTGCCGCTCGCCGACCCGGCCGCGATGGCGCTGGCGAGACTAGCCTCGCGCGACGACTACACCACCCGCCGGGACTACGTGTTCTGTTCGCGCCTGGGGCGACGCCTTGACGGCTCAGCCTTGCGCAGGCGCTTTGGGGCCGCGCGCGACTCGGCCGGCCTGCGCACGCTGACCTTCCACTCCCTGCGCCATGCCGCTGGATCGCTTGTCGCTCGCGAGGCCAGCGCCCATTTCGTGCAGGCGTTTCTCGGACACTCGCGGCTGAGCACGACCGAGCGCTACCTGCACGCCAAGAGCCGCGCGCAGGATGTCGAGACGCTCAATCGCGCGTTCATCGGAGCGCTGAGCCCACAGGCCGTCGAGCAGCCATGAACGATCGCCCGATCCTCGCCGAGACGACTACGCCTGAGGGCAGGCGCGTGGCTCTGTTCGAGGACACATGGCTGGTCCATGTCCTGGACCCGTGGGTCGGTCATCCGGAGCTGCAGCACCACCTCGGCGGCGTGCTCGCCGCTGTCGCCGAACCCGACTATCGCGAACCGGACGCCCGGCCCAGGCGCGAGCGGTTCTTCCGCCGGCACGCGGGCCCCAGCGAATGGCTGATGGTCGTCGTAGACTTTGAGCGAGAGCCGCCACGGATCGTGACCGCGTTTGGGTACGGCCACGGGCGAGCACCAGATGGGGTGAAGCCATGACGATCGACATCAACGGACTTTCGTTCGAGCGCGCCAAATACGACGCGGACGGCGACGTTCTCTACCTGGGCCGCGGCGAGTCCAATGAGGCTGCCCAAGCACTGGTCACACCGGAGGGGCACGGTGTCCGCTACGACGCCAATGGGGAGGTAGTCAGCGTCACGATCATCAACGCGAAGTGGCTGCTGGACCACGATGGCCACCTGACGATCACGCTGCCTCACCCTGTCCGCGTTGAGGCCCAGCAGCTAGCGGCGGCACTGGCATAGCCTTATCGACGACGCCCCGCCGGCGTCGGAAGTCCCTTCGGCAGCGGCCACGGCAGAATCGACCCCCGGCCGCACGGGCGATGCCAGCCGATCAGCGTGTCCAGTCTGGTGAGCGATCAGGGCCGCGCTCTCGGCTCGCATACCCGCCCGCTTTGCCGGCACCGATGCTCGCAGGACTCATCACGCCCCTTACAGGCCGCCAGCGGCGTAAAACGGCCAACGGATGAGGCTGCGATCGCACAGCAGTCGCACTGCCGTGCATCAGGTGTCCCTGTGAGTGGGAGGCCTGGCGGCACCGGAAGGCATGCTGCGTCGCGAGCACTCGGCCGCGTCGTTCTCAGCCTGCTGAGGAGGACAGCGGACGGGGGCCCAGTGAACCGCTCCGGGCTCTTGGATCGCTTGAGAGGACGGGCTGATGGGAACGAGCAAGCGGTATCTGAGCCGCGCTTCGGGCCAGGCATTCGGCGCTGAGGCGGGTCAGGGTGAGGCGGCGAGTTGCGTCATGAGTCCTTCCAGTCCGGGCCAGAGCAGGTCGAGCAGCCAGTCCGCTAGCTGCTCGGGGGGGACCTCGGGGTGCTCACGCCACCAGAGGGAAAGCGACTCGTAGGCGCCGGCGATGGCGAGCGTCATCGCTTCGAGCATCTCCCGGCCTTCGTGGCCCGGCTCGGTGCCGGTGCTCTCGGCCATCAGGTCGATCATGAGCTCTGACTGCCGGTGCCTGATGCGTGCGGCCTCGGCGGCGAACCGGGTGTCCCTGCCCTCCTGCTCGTCGAACAGTACGGCCCAGGCCTGCAGCTGCTCTTGAAGGAAGCGGAAGTAGGCGATCGACCCGGCGCGCAGGCGCGCTCGCGGCTCTGTCTCCTTGCGCACCGCGGTCGCGACGTGCTCGGCGAGGGCCTCTCCGGTGCGGCGAACACAGGTAGCGAACAGCTGCTCCTTGGAGCCGAAGTGGTCGTAGATCACGGGCTTTGACACGCCGGCGCGCCTGGCGAGCTCGTCCATCGAGGCGCCGTGGAAGCCGCGCTCGGCGAACAGCTGATCGGCCACGCCGAGCAGCTGCTCGGAGCGCACGGCGCGGGGCACCCGGCCCGAGCGATGTCCCTTGACGAGCGTGTCAGCGGAGGACGGCACAACGCTCATTCTACCATCAGTAGGCTACTTGTGGTAGGTTACCGAGGGTAGCCAGTGGTTTCAGTCCCTGATCCCGCCTACTCGAGAGAGGTCGCGATGAGACACTCACCGTTCTTTGATGGCGTCGCCCAGTCCGATGTGACGGTCGCGGGCCAGCCGGCGAAGGTGCCGATCTTCTACTACGACGGCACCGCCACACAGGCCGTGTTCGCCGCCCGGCTGGGGGCGCTGCGCCGCCTGATGCCCGACCCGCGCTTCTCCCCGGCCCGCCTGGCGCCGGGTCTCGGCGCGCTAGCGATCACCTGCTTTGAGTATCGCGACACCGACCTCGGGCCCTACAACGAGCTGGCTATCTCGGTCGTCCTGAACGAGCCGTGGTTCCTGGCGAACCTGCCGGGCCGGGCTCTGGCCTCGAGCCTGCGCAGACGCCAGCTGCACGCCTGGGTTCAGCACCTCCCGGTCACGACCGAGATCGCCCGCGCGGGCGGCGTGGACTTCTACAACTACCCCAAGTTCATCGCCGGAATCGACTTCGAGGAGACCGCTACCCGGCGTGTCTGCCGCCTGAGCGAGGGAGAGGAGCACATCCTGACTCTCTCCGGCGAGCGGATCGCCACGCCCCGCTCGCAGGAGCTCCAGCTCTTCAGCCACCTGTGGATGGACCGCCAGCCGCAGGGCTCGGAGTTCAAGATCAACGCGCTCGAGATGGGCGTCAGCATGAGCCCCGGCGCTGCGACGCTAGAGCTCGGTGAGCGTCACCCGATCGCACGCGAGCTGGCGGACCTGATCGCCTGGCGCCGTCCGCTGCAGTACCAGTACATGCCTCGCTTCGAGGGGATCCTCTACGGACCCGAGCATCTATCGCCCGCGCTGCTCGCCCGAACCGCCGTGGCCAGCGCCGATGCTGCGGCGCAGCCGGCATAGGCGGGTGCGGCGATGAACACCATGATGCCCGAGCGCTCGCTGAGCGAGCAGTTCCCCCGCCTCGCCCAGGACGGCGGCCTCGATGTGCAAGAGCTCGAGCGCCTTCGCGCACGGGCGTATCGCTTCGCGCAGGAGCAGGTGCGCCCGCGGGCCCTTGAGATCGACCGGCGCACAGGTGAGGATCCGTCCTGGTTTGACTGGGATCTGGTGCGCGCGGGTGCCGAGGCCGGGATGCTCCGCCTGCTGATCCCCAAGCCCGCGGGCGGAGCCGGCGGGATGTCGACCCAGGTCGCGGTCGTGATGGAGGAGCTCTGTGCCGCATGCCCGGGGATCGCGCTGATCTTCGGCGCCCACGCGCTCGGGATCTCCCCGCTGCTCCTCGGTGGACCCTCCCAATGGGACGGGGTGCTCGCGGAGCTCGTCGCATCCGAATACACAAGCGAGCCACAGCTGATGGCCTGCGCGATCACCGAGCCCGAAGCCGGAACCGACGTCGAGGACCCCGACCTGCTGCGCCACGCGCGCATCACGAGCCACGCTCGCCGTGTGCCGGGCGGCTTTCGCCTGAGCGGCACCAAGCGGTTCATCTCAAACGGCAGCGTCGCGCGCTGGATCACGCTCCTGATGCCCACCGACCCCAGACGCCCGGCCGAGAGCTGGACCTGCTTTCTGCTGGACACCCGCGCCGAGGGGTTCGCGGTCGCACGCGTCGAGCACAAGATGGGCCAGCGCGCCTGCCCCGCCGCCGAGCTGACATTCGATGAGGTGTTCGTCCCCGCCGAGCGGATCGTCAGCCGGGAGGGAGACGGTGCCGCCGCCACGACGATCGTGCTCGCCTGCTCGCGTCCCCCGGTCGCGGCGATCGCGACGGGCATCGCGCGCGGAGCCTACGAGCGCGTGCTGGGCTGGCTGCAGGAGGACCCGGCCGGCAGGGGTCTGCTCGAGCGCCAGCATGTTCAGCTCGCGCTGGCGGACATGGAGGAGGAGATCCATCTTGCGCGCCAGCTCTATATGGACGCCGCCACCGAGCTCGACCACGCCGCGCTCGCGGACGTCATGTCCAACCCCGGCGTTCGCGCCCTCGGACATGTGCCGGCGCTCCTCCGCAGCAGGCCACCCGTCCGCGGCTGGCTGAACTCAGACCGCGCCCGCGACGCGACCGTCGCCCTCCTTCACCGCAGCACCAGCGAGCGCGCCATCACGCGCTCGCTCGCGCTCTCCTCGATGGCGAAGGCCCGCGGCGGCGACGTGGCGATGCGGGTCACCGGCGCGGCGCTGGAGCTCGTCGGCCTGCGCGCCGGACCCGTCGGATCCGAGCTCGAGAAGCTCTGGCGCGACGCGAAGCTCACCCAGATCTATGAGGGCACCAACCAGCTCAACAGGCTCGAGGTCTACCGCGGTCTCTGCCACGCAGAGACCATGAACTGCCTGCCCCCGCTGCGCCGCGTCCACCCTAACCTAGCCGCGCAAGCCCACACGAACGGAGACGGGAACGCTCATCTGCAGCCAGACCCGCCCCAGCAAGCCAACGTCGATGGATATGGACGTCGATCATGAGCGCTGCCAGTGTGAGCGAGCGCGCCGAGATCCGGGCGATGGCGCGCGAGCTGGGCTCTCGCGAGCTGGCGCCGCGGGCCGCGGCGCTCGACGCCGGCGGCCAGGACGTCCGCGCCGAGTGCTGGCGCCTGCTCGTGCAGCTCGGACTCGACCGCGTGCTGCTCGACGAGCGGCACGCAGGCGCCGGGTTGGGCATTCCTGACCTGCTTGCGATGATCGAGGAGCTCGCCGTCGGCGACGGCGGCACAGCGATGTGCGTGCTGCTCTGCAACGCAGCTCTGGCGACGCTCACCGATGAGCAGCTCACCGACATTCCCTTCGGCGCACGCTGGACGCTCGTGGCGGGCGCATCTGCAACAGGGGTAAGGACCTCGGACGGACGGCTCGGCGGCCGGCTTGCCTTTGCGCTCGGCGCGCACGGCGCCGACGGGCTCGTGATCCTGCCGGACGCGCCGCAGCCTGCTGCGTGGGCGATCCCGCGCGATGCCCCGGGGCTGAAACTGGCGCGCGAGACCGACCAGATGGGTCTGTGCGCTGCACCCGCCGCGTCGATCGAGATGGCCGGCATCAGTGGCGCACCGGCGACCGCCGAGGTCAACGGCCCCACGGGAACCGCAGGCGCTCTCGCCGCGCTGGCGCTCCTGCGAGCCGGGACAGCGGCGATCGCGCATGGGATCGCCCGGCGCGCCTATGAGATGGCGCTCGAGTACGCCCACGCACGCAGGCAGGGCGGGGTGGCGATCATCGAGCACGACGCTGTCAGCGACATGCTCGCCGCGATGGCGGTGAGGCTCGCATGCTGGCCGGAGATCGTCATCGATCCGGCCGAGCCCGCCCTCGATGAGGCGCAGGCGCTCGCCGTGAAGATCGCCGCGAGCGATGCCGCGGTCGCGAGCAGCACCGACGCGGTGCAGGTGTTCGGCGGCACCGGCTACATGGTCGAGACCGGCGTCGAGAAGCTGATGCGCGACGCCAAGTACTGCCAGCTGTTCCCCGAGCCCAACTGGGTCGCCCACGATGAGCTGATGCGCATAGAGCGCGCCCGGCGCGCACAGTAGATGCCGCGGTATGACCTCGCCGGTAAGGTCGCTCTGGTGACCGGTGGGGCTCGGGGAATCGGCCTTGCCACAGCACTAGCCCTCCTCGCCCGCGGGGCTGCGGTGGCGATCATTGACCTGGATGCGGCGGCGGTGAAGCGCGCGGCCACAGAGCTACACGCCAGTAGGGCACTCGGCCTCGCCGCCGATGTCACCAATCGGATCGCCATGCAACGTGCGGTCGCCACGGCGGTCGAGCACTTTGGAGGGCTTGACGTCGTCGTCGCCAACGCGGGTATCGCCTCACGAGTCGCCACGTTTCGTGGCACCTCCTCGGAGAACTTCGAGCGCGTGCTCGACGTCAATCTGATGGGGACTGTTCGCACCGTGGATGCCGCGCTGCCCGAAATCATCCGCCGGGAGGGCCACATCGTGCTCGTCTCCTCGATCTACGCCTTCATGAACGGCGTCGGCGCCGCGCCGTATGCGATGAGCAAGGCCGCCGTTGAGCAACTCGGCCGCGCACTGCGGGTGGAGCTCCGCCACCACGAAGCCAGCGCGAGCATCGCCTACTTCGGATTTATCGACACCGAGATGGTCCATCAGGCCCTCGACAGCGACCCGCTCGCGCACGCGATGCTCACAGCCCTGCCGAAGCCGTTGCACAAGCGCCTGGCGCCGAGCACCGCCGGCGAGGCGATCGTGCGCGGGATCGAACGCCGCCAGCCACGCATCATCCGGCCGCGTCGCTGGGCGCCGATGTCGGCGCTGCGCGGCATCCTCGGCCCGCTCACCGACGCACACATGGAGCGCGATCACAGCACGCAGGACAATCTCCGCCAGCTCGAGGCCCGAGAAGCCCGCGACGGTGTAACGCCACGCGCCTAACGACACCAACGAAGGCCCGCGAAAGCGAGCGCCCTCGTGATCAAGCCGGAGACGTTTGCGTCGAACGATCTGCGAGAGCCAGTGCGCGAGCATGCGGCCCAAAGGCGCCCCAACGGAGCGTTTTTCGGCAGCGTCTAAGCTAAGAGCACCCGAGGCTCTCGAAAACCGCATAGATGAGCCAAGGACACGGGTTTCGGGCGGCCTGGGAAGCCGTGTCGGACATGCGGTCGGGTCTACGCGCGAGATGGCCGGGGGTGTGGACCGGCGCTGGTCGCGGGTGCTGTAAAGAACGGGGGTGAGCCGGACATATACGGTTGTGCAGATCGACCAAGCACGGCTTTTCGAGACGTACTTCCGTCGCTATGCGGGGCCAGTGCACGCCTATGCGCTGCGACGGGCCGACCCGGCGACGGCTCAGGATGTTGCGGCCGAGACGTTTCTGGTCGCGTGGCGACGGCGCTCGGAGATGCCGGCCGAGCCGCTGCCATGGTTGTACGGGATCGCGCGAGGGGTGTTGGCGAATGACCGCCGCGCGAGCGGCCGGCAGTCAAGGCTCGTTGCGCGCATCGCCGCCGAACCCGCACCCCCGGGGGCCGAAGCCGACCACGAGATCCTGCACGCGCTGGCACGGCTGCGTGAGAGCGATCGCGAGGCGATTCTGCTCAGCGCCTGGGAGGGCCTGTCGACGAGGCAGGCAGCGAAGGTAGTCGGTTGCAGCCCCTCGGCGTTTGCGGTTCGCCTGCACCGTGCCCGCAGGCGGCTTGAGTCGGCCCTCGCCGAGATGGCCGCCGAGGGGGGTTCAACGAATCCCGACAGATCGATTCCGGAGGTATCAGGATGAGCCGTCGACAGGACATCTTCGAGCGGGTGCGTGCCGTGAATCCCGTCCCGGAGCCGAAGGAGCCTGACTGGGGACGGATCACCGAGCACGTCGAGCGTGAGTCTCTTTGCGGCGCGGATCGCGGTGATAGGAACTCGCCGCTCCTTCGACCGCCAGCCAATCGGACGGCCGGGTCCGGCCGACGGGTGGATCAGACACGCCGCAGGATTCTCGGCGGGCTGGCGCTCTGCGTGGCACTCGCGGCGAGCGCTCTGGTCGCGATCGCGCCCTGGAGCGGCGCGCCGGGCTTGCTCGCGAGGGCCGCCGCCGCACTAACGCCTCCCGGAGCTGGGGCCGTCCTGTACGAGCGCTGGGAACACATCATCACGCCCGAACCCGGGAATCCGGTCTTGAAGCAAAGGACCACGTTCGGTCCCGAGGAGCTCTGGATCGAGGGCAAACCGCCGCGCTCCTACCGTGCCGTCCTTGAGCCAGGCGGCGGCGTGCAGGTCGGCTCGCGCCTCGGCGGCGCCGCTCTCGCGGACACCTACGGCGTGGACCTCGGCTACGCAGGCCCGTCCAATTTCGCACACGGGGGAAGCGCGCTGCTCAACTACCTCCAGCGGGAGCTCTCCGGGCAGCCGCTCGAAATCGGCGGCACACTGGAAGCGCCGACGGGAAAGACGAGGCCGGGTACGGTCCTGCCGTCGCTCACCCTCCTGTCACCGGGCACATTCCTCAAGGCGCGCATCCGCGTCACCCTCGGCGCCACCCTACCCGGCCCGCACGATCAGATCATCGAAGACGGAGCCGACCCGGCGAGCGCGCTCCGCACAGCCATCGCCGAAGGCAGGGCACACGAGGCGGGCACCGCACAGCTGGATGGACGCACGGTGCAGCGAATCAAGCTCGACCTGCCCACAAGCCTGCCGGCTGATGCCCCACCGCTGCCCGCCGACGCCCCAGTCGTCCGCCACACCGAAGCCTACGCGGACGTTGAACCCGACACCTTCCATCCAGTCCAGATCGTCTTCGGGCGCGACACCTATCGGTTCCTCGCCTACGAATACATGCCCGCGACCCCCGCAAACCTCGCGCTCACCAACATCCAAGCGCAGCATCCCGAGGCCGCCATCGTCGATGCGGACGCCGCTACCAGGTGACGCGCAAGGTACCGGGGCCCACCTGAGCGACGGTTCAGCGCGTGCGCCGCGCTTCGCCGGTGGCCGTTGTCGCGCGAGGCAGGTGGCAGCCGGCGATCATCTGGGGATCAGCGCGCGAGCCGGCGGCGGCGGTCTTTGCTTCGATCGTGGTGCCCGCGACGCAAGCGGCGTGAGGATCCGATGGGCGGTTGCGGCTCCTCACGCTCTATATGGGCATGGGCGCCGTTTCTGCGTTACCGCGGGATGACGAGCCGGGGGTACCCCGTCCCCTCGCTCGTGAGGATGTTCTCGACGGCCGTGATGTCTCCGAGCTACTGCACCTGCCGATCTCCACGGTGTTGGACTATGCGCGTAGGGGCGTGCTCCCTGGGCGCAAGCTCGGCCGGCGCTGGATCTTTCTGCGCGACGAGCTGGAGCGCGCGGTAAGGGCTGCGCCACTCGCGCGCGAAGGCCGCGATCCCGCGTCTACCCGTCCAGTGAAACGTGCTCAAGAGGGTCTCGAGCGGTACCCTCGGAACATCTCGACCCTCGGGCATCGGCGCTCAAATAGCGCGAATAGGCTAATTTGCAGCCATTTGCACTGATGGAGCCAGGCGGGATCGAACCGCCGACCTCCTGCTTGCAAAGAGCAGGCGGCTGGCGATCTTTGCGGCTCAGATCACGACATACACAGCACTTTCGGGCGTTTCTGGCTGATTCAGGCGACCTTCGTGGGTCCGCTGGCGATGGCTGAGGCTTCCATCCGGCTTCCATCCTCGAATCGGTGCCGTGCCCCCGGAGCCGGAGGGGTAGCCGAGCGCCCCGGCTGCCAGCGGCCCGGGGCGCTGATGCTCACCGGTCGATCTGGAGTGTTGAGAGGCCGGGAACGGAGCCGCGCGCCGCGAGCCGCTGGCGGGCGGCGGCGTCACCCTTGACGTAGCCGTCGAGGAACGCCGTCGACACACGCTGGACGATCCGGAGATACGGTTGATCGTCCTGGTACGGCGCCGTGTGCTCCGCTCCGAGCAGCATCAGCAGGTACTTCGGACGCGGGGCGTCGGCGAAATAGGAGTAGGTGCCGCTTGGCGCGTTGACCGAGTCGGCGGTGCCCTGGGCGGCGAGCAGCGGCACGCCGCGAGGAGAGCCGCTGAAGCCCCTGAAGGCGGATATCTCGGCTCCCGAAAAACCGAGCGCCGCGCGGACGCGTCGATCGCGGAACTTGCCGTAGGCGACGGCGAGCGCGCTATCGACTCCGTCGGAGTGTCCGCCGAGCGCAATGCGGGTGCCATCGATCAGGCCGCCGAGAGGCGCGCCCCGCTGGGCGAGCAGCCGCGAGATCACGAAGCGCACGTCTTGCGGCTGGTTGATCACGTCGGATCTGTCCACAACCGGCGCGTCGGCATTAGTGAGCGGGAAGGCGGGGGCGGCGACCACATAGCCGGCATGCGCCCACGCCTGCAGCAGTTGGGTGTATGTATACGGCGCAAGCCGGTAGCCGTGCGCGAAGACGATGAGCGGAAACGGTCCTCCCGCCCGCTCGGGCTGGGCGTTTGGAAGATCTCTGGCGGACGGCGCACCGACCGCGGGGTAACGGACCACTGTCACGAGCGTGCGGGGCTCGGCGCCGATCAGCCGGCTGTGGTCGACGAGGCGCAGGACCCGCAAGCCGACGGCGAACGGGCCCCGCGGCTTCGGAGGAGGCGAAGTCACCGTCCTCGCTGCGGGAGGGCGAGTCGTCTTCGGCGCTCTGCGCGCCGGCTGGCTCCCGCTCAGGGCGACGGTGACCGCCGCGGCGACCAGCACAACCGCTGCCGCTGCAATCGCAAGTCCTCGACCTCGCTCGATCGCTCACACCTCCAATGCGAGGCTCCCAATCCGACGATAGCCGAGCGGTCACACACTCCTCGCTCACGTCGCCTACGGGACGATCGTCGGCGGCTTCGTGTCGCTTGCCAGCTGACCTCCACGTATCAGCCGCTTGAGAATGCGGTGCTCGATGGCGCGTATTCGCGAATGTCTGCCGCGTATTGACCTGTGAGCTGGTTTGTTCGCTGCATGACCTAGGGCCGCACCGTGCTGGCGCATAACCGCGTCGCCGGTTGCGCCGGGTATGTCACGGTGGGATCGAGCTGGCGTGCCGCGGCGACCGTGCGCACGTGCCATTCGAGGACGCTCTGAGGGGGCGGATCACCCCAGGTTCGTCCCTCGAGCACCCACTTGTCAGCCTCGTCGTCCCGCAGGAGGAACAGACCGGAATCGAAGTCCAGCCGAGCGAGACCGGGGCGGCTTGGACTGTCGCGCAGCTTGGGATGCAGGTGTGTATCGAGATTGAGCATTCTCGCGAGACGCGCGATGTCCGCATCGGTCATGCTGGTCCTGAACGAGAGCGAGAACATGACGCTCTGACCGATCCGCGTTGGCCGCACCGTCGGAGCGCGGGCTGGGCTACCTGCCGAGGCGGTGGGGGCGGCGCTCATGGCTGACGCATGGCGTAGTAGCCGGCGTTGATCTCGATGTACTTCTGCCACTCGGGTGGGACTTGATCCCCCGGTGTGATCGCGTCAACGGGGCACGCCTCGACGCACGCGTCGCAGTCGATGCACTCGGCTGGGTCGATGTAGAGCTGCTCGGCCTCGTCGAACCCTGGCTCGTCGGGCGTCGGGTGTATGCAGTCGACCGGGCAGACCTCCACACAGGAGGTGTCCTTGGTGGCGATGCAAGGCTGGTTGATCACGTAGGTCACCGTGCAGACTCCCTTCCCATCTTTATACAACCCTGGATGGGAAAAAGGCTATCACGTGCCCTTTGCTTTTCATAGCGGAGCTGTGTAAAATTATTTGGGATGATTGACGCGCCGCTCAGCGTCAGCCCTGACGACCCGCTCGCACAGACGACCAGGGCGCGCCTGTTCGCGCTACTCGGCGAGCTGGGGCGTCCTGCGGATACCGCCGAGCTGGCGCAACACCTCGACCTCCATCCGAACGGCGTGCGGATCCACCTCGAGCGCCTGCAGCACGCCGGCCTGCTCGTACGCGATCGCGCACATCAGGCGCGTGGTCGCCCCCGCGACGTGTGGAGGATCGCGCCCGACGCGCGGCCGGGCGGGCAGCCCCCCCGCGCCTACGCGGACATCGGGCGCTGGCTGGCGCGAGCAATGAGATCGCGAACCGGTGGCCTGCGAGGCGTCCAGGCGACCGGCAGGCGGATCGGCCGCGAGCTGGCCCAACGAGCTGAGGGATCGACACTCGAGGTCACGCTGGCAACGCTCGGTTTTCAACCCCGCGTCGCCCTGCGCGAGGGCGACCGGCTGACCTTCTGCTTAGCCAACTGTCCTTACAGCTACGTCGTGCCCGAGAACCAGCCGGTCGTCTGCACGCGGCACCGAGGCATGACACGCGGGCTGCTCGACGTGTTCGAACCGCACGCCAAGCTGGCCGGCTTCGTCCCGCGTGACCCCGATCAAGCGGGCTGCGTGATCGAGCTCAGTGGATCCCAAGCCGTGCCCGAGGCGATGTGAGCAACGGCTATGGATCTGCTCGACCGCCTGGGACTTGAGCATCCGATTGCCCAGGCCGGCATGGGCGGAGGTACGTCCGGGGCGGAGCTGGCCGGCGCCGTTTCGGGCGCCGGTGGGCTGGGCACCGTTGGGATCATGCTCGCACCGCAGGAGATGCATGATGAGATCGTGCGGGCGCGCGCGATCGCACCGGGCCGTCCGATGGCCGTCAATCTGCTGATGCCGTTCGCAAGGAAGAGCCACGTGCAGGCATGTGTGGATGCAGGTGCTGACTGCGTGGTGCTGTTCTGTGGCTTCGATGCTGGGATGGTGGAGCTCCTTCATGCTGCCGGGGTGCTGGTGCTGCAGCAGGTGGGCACGGTGGCGCAGGCGGCGCGGGCCTTGCGTGACGGCGCGGATGGCTTGATCGCGCAGGGGATCGAGGCGGGTGGCCATCTGCTCGGGGTGGAGGCCGCGCTTGAGTTCCTGCCGAAGGCGCTCGAAGTCGCGGGAGACCGCCCGGTGCTTCTCGCCGGTGGGATCGCCGAGGCCGTGGACGTGCGCCGCGCGCTCGACGCGGGCGCCGCCGCGGCGGTCGCCGGCACTCGCTTCCTGCTGACCGAGGAGTGTGCGGCTCACCCGGCATACAAGCGGCGCGTGCTTGGCGCGACGGACACGATCGAGACGCTCCTGTTCAGCGTCGCGTGGCATGAGCGCCACCGAGTGGTGCCCAATGCGGCGACCGAACGCTGGTGTCGTGGCAGCGTGCTCGGCCCGGGGCCGGTGCGCACCCTTAACCGCATCGCTGCACCGCTGCTGCGCAGCCTGCCGCCCTCGATGAGCGCCCGTGCGCTGCGCATGCAACGGCGCTCGTTGCCGTTCTACGGTCCCGCATCGATCCTGCAGGGCATGGATGAGCGTCTGGTGGAGGTCACGCCGCTCTACGCAGGCGAGAGTGCGGGGCGGATCGGCAGCATCGTGCCGGCCGCTCTGGCGGTCCGCGAGCTCGCCGGCGCTTAGACGAGCGAAGGCGACCGAGCGGTCTACTGCGAGGCGTGAGGGGCTAAGGTGCCTCCAGCTGGGATGTCCACGAGCGCTCCGGATAGCCGACGCCCACAGGTGTCCCTCCGTCTGGCGGTGTGATGACGGTAAGCCCCGGCATGCTGAGGCGCCGCCGGATGCTGTTGAGGGCCGTCGAGCGGGCTAACGAGAAGATCGTTCGGGCGGGCGGCGAGCCGCTACCGGCGGGCCTGTCCCGCACGCGCTGCGGCGCTCGTTCGCGTCCTGGTTGGTGGCCGAGGGAGAGGACTCGGCCTACGTCATGGCGCAGCTCGGACACACCGACCCAAAGCTGACGCTCGGACTGTACGCCAACGAGCTGCTGAGCAAGAGCCGCCGCGCTGATCGGCTGCTCCCCGACGCTGGGATCGATTCGCCGCACTCTGTCTCGACGCGGTCAGCGCGCAGGAGTTGAGGGGGTAGGCGGTAAGGGGCCGCGAAACCAAACCTTGATCACCCCCCCGGGAGCAGGAATGGATGCGACGGCAGTGCCGGCGACGACCGCCACGAGCGCGGTCGTCGCAGTCACGTTGGCGTAGCTCAGACGGAAACGGCGCTTGGGTTGCACGAGAGGCCTCCTTGTCTTGCGAGACCACGACGCTAGGTCGCGCGATCCCCTCGCGCATCCGCACAGATCCCGGAGCGGCCGCCGGAAGGTCACGGATCGGCCTCGGCGCACCCGGCCCGCGGGCCCGCCCTTCAGACGAGCGACCAGAAGCCATTGCTAGTCGCTCCGTCCGTTAGCCCTCTCGATACTGTGGACAGATGCGCGTTGAGTTCCTGTACTGGGACGGTTGTCCGTCGCATCCACGCGCGCTCTCCGACCTGCGCGAGGCTCTCCTGGAGGCCGGCCTCGATCCGCACTCCGTGATCGTCAGACAGGTCTGCACCGATGACGAGGCGGCCGCTGAGCGGTTCGTCGGCTCGCCCACGATCCGCATCGACGGTCTCGATGTGCAGCCGCCCGGAGAGGAGCCCACCGGGCTCACCTGCAGGGTCTACAGGCGTCGCGACGGCCGCATATCTCCGACGCCGGATCCGGCCGACCTGCGAGACGCGCTGCGCGTCGCGTCAGGACCGAAGGTAGCGGGCTGACCGTGACCTCGATCGGCGAGCAGGCGCCCTCATTTGCGCTCCCTGACACCGGCGGGGCGCTTCACAGACCGGACGGCGCGCCGGCCACTGTGGTGGTCTTCACGTGCAACCACTGCCCGTATGCTCTCGCGTGGCACGAGCGAATCATCGCGGTGGCGAGGGACTACGCAGAGCGCGGCGTGAAAATGCTCGCGATCAATCCGAACGATGCGGCACGCTATCCACGCGACTCCGTCGAGGCGATGCAGGCGCGTGTGGAGGACGGCGAGTTCGACGGGGTTCCCTACCTGCGAGACGAGTCGCAAGAGGTCGCCCGCGCCTACGACGCGCTGACGACTCCCGACGTCTTCGTGCTCGACGCCGCCGGCGTCCTGCGCTACCGGGGAGCGCCTGACGGTGACTACGAACGCCCAGGCGAGAACGCCGCGTGGCTGCGGGCGGCGCTCGACTCCGTGCTCTCCGGTCGCACGCCCGACCCGGCTGAGACCCAGCCGGTTGGCTGCTCCATCAAGTGGCGAGCGTAAGGGCGGGAAATCACAAAGGACTGAGCGGGCTGTAGGACGGCAAGAGCACGCCGCTGGCCATTCCAAGCGCTGCGTCGCCGCAACGCACAACCAGCCGTGGAGGCGCCCGTCAGGCGTGACTGGGGGCAGCCGCAGAAGCGCGGAGCGGCTGACGATGGGCCGCGAGCAGGCTAAGCGCGGCGGCCGCGAAAAGCATCGCGCTGGCGACCAGCATGCTCAGGTGGAGCCCGCTTCCGAAGGCGTCCTCGGCGGCCTGGATGACCTTTGCGACGAGTGTTTCGTGTCCGACAGCCGCAGGGTTATGGACGCTGGCGGCGCTGCTCGGGACGGCGCCGTGAGTCACCCCGGCGATCACGACCGCTTGAAAGTTCGGCGGAATGCCGAGCTGCCTGAGCTTGGTGACCAGGTTGCCGGTCAGCTGGGCGTCGACGATCGCGCCCAGGATCGCGACGGCGAGGACGCCGCCGAGCTGGCGGCTCGTGTTGACGGTCGACGCCGCCATACCCGAGCGCTCGCGCCGGCACGATCGCCAGCACGGCTCGGTCACGGCGACGAGCGCGAGCCCGAGACCGAGCCCCGCCAGCGCGAGCGCCACTGCGAGCGCGACAGACGAGACGTGCGGCTCGAGCAGAGCGTCGACGGCGAGCAGGCCCGCGCCCGCGAGGAGGCAGCCGACCGTGAGCGGCTCGCGCGGACCTCGCGCGGCCGTCCAGCGGCCGGCGACAGGCGCGCCGCCGCGATCGCGACTGCCATCGCCAGGAACTGCGAGCGCGATCTTCCAGCCGGAGAAATTCGCGACCACCTGCAGGTAGAGCGCCGTGAAGAAGAACACCGCGAAGAGGCCGAAGCTCGTCGCGAAGGCGACGGCGTTGGCGCGGTGAAGTCGGGTTGCCGGAAGAACTCGAGCCGGAGCACCGGGTCGGGGCTACGCCGCTCGATCGAGGACGAAGGCGCCGCGGTCGCAGCCGCCGCGAGAGCGAACAGCACGTCGATCCACCAGGTGCCGTGAAGCCGGCGCTCTCGCCCTCGATCACGGCGAACGTGACCGCCGTCACCGCGACGGCGCCCGAGCGCAGCCCCGGGACGTCGAGCGGCGGCCCTGCGGGTCGGAGCTCTCGGGAAGCACCGCCGCGGCGGCGGCGAACGCGAGCAGCGCCGAAGCCGAGGTTGAACCAGAAGATCGCCCGCCACCCGCTCGCGCCGACGAGCAGGCCGCCGAGCACCGGGCCGAGCCGCGAGCGAGATCCCGGAGACCGACGTCCAGACGCCGAGCGCTCGCGCGCGCGCGCCGCGCGTCCGGGTAGACTGGCGGATCAGCGACAGCGTGCCCGGCTCGCGAAGCGGCGGCGCCGACACCCATCACGACGCGCCCGCGATCAGCATGTCCGTGTCGAGAGCGAGCGCGGCCACGAGCGAGCCCGCGCAGAAGAGAGCGACCCCGGCCGAGCATCACCTTCTTGCGGCCGAGCAGGTCGCCGAGCGTGCCCCCGTCAGCATCAGCGCCGCGAAGGCGAGCATGTAGCCGTCGACGATCCACTGCAGGCTGCGTGACCCCCGACTGCAGCGACGTCTGCATGTCGGCGAGCGCGACGCTGACGATCGTGTTGTCGAGGAAGGTCAGGAAGAGGACGGCGCAGAGCGTCGCGAGCGCGGGCCACGCCGCCTGAGACGGTCGCCGCGCGTGCACACCCATCGCGCCCATTGCGCCCCGGTCAAGCGCTCCGGCATGCCGGCGGCGTCGCCCCCTGGAGGCTGACGAGCGCGCAGAAGCTCTGATCGCTCACATGCCAGGTCCCGCCTTCGAGAACCCCGGTTCCGGTCTGGTTCGAGAGCGCGGGCTGACCCGCGAGCGTGATCGTGTAGAGAACCTTGGCGCGCGTCGTGCCTTCTAGCGTGACCTTGCTTACGACGACTTTCGTCTGCTTGGCTAGTGGCGAGTTGGCTTCAGCCTGGATTATGGGCGCGAATCGCTGCCCGTTCTGCAGCAGCGCCACCTTCCTCGCAGCCGGCGTGGAGCCGTCAAAGAACGTCACCCAGGCTTGCTTAACCTGTTCTGTCGCGTCCGTTGTCGCTGGCTTCTTGGCGCCACCACCGCAAGCCCCGGTAAAGCCCGCGAGCGTGAGCAACGTGGTACCCAAGGCGATTCGCGTCCTGAAGCCCTGCCTACGCCACGCTTGTCTTGTCGAGTGACAGCTCACGTCTCTCCCCCATAGGTCTTTCGCTGATCCGTTTCAATCACCACCCACTCACGCAGCCGAAGTCCTGGTGCCCGACGCGCCCGCCGGACGTGTTCATCTGGCAGATGCCCTCGTGGTATTGGTCGGGTAGCAGCACCTCGACGGGGGTAGATGGCAGGTATGCCCGGTCGCATCGTCGTCGGGACATCGGGCTGGTCGGATGGTCGATTCGCCGCCGAGTGGTACCCGCCAGCGCGCGTGAGAGGCGAGCGACCAAGCGCCACGGATGGTTGGCGCGGATCATGCCCAGCAACAGGCGAAGATGGCCGCTGAGAACGCGAGCGACGAAGGCGACGCCCGAGCCAGTCTCGACCTCGGTGGCCAACTCGGTGAGGCGGCGCTGCACCCGAGGGCGGACCAGAACCGGCAGGCCGCCGGATCGGCGCCGCGGCGGGTCGCCGACCAGGTGGCCGACTGCCGCCGCGGTCTCCTCCACAAGGCGTCGCCTCACTTGGAACGGCCCGAGTGCGGGCAGCGAGATCAGTGCGATCCCGTGTGTGGGGCTGGTGTGCGTGAGCATCGGGCGGCCTGCGAGCCGCAACGGAAGATCCGTGATGCACACCGCGAGCTGCCAATCCTCCGCGAGCATGCGCTGGCGAGTGGCGTCGACGAGTTCGGTCAGGTGAACGGGCGCTTGCGTGAGATCGTCCATTACCGCCGTCACCTCCCAGCGGACACCGGGATAACGGCGGGCGAGGGTGTCCGCGAGCTCCCGCCGGACCTGCTCCGCGACGTCGAGCGAGAGGGTCGGCGCCGCGATCGGTCCCAGCTCGACGCAGCCCCGCTTTGCGCGCGGCAAACCGGTCCCTTGCGAGTCTGACGTCTCGACGGGGTCGCGTGATGGGATCGGAGGGGTGCTCGAGGAGGTCATGGGCTCAGGCTGTTGCGTCGGGGGTCGTGACTGCTCTCCATCGTCGAGCTCGCTGGCGATCCGAGCCGCTCGATGCGGCTCTCCGCCTGGCGGCGTACGTGGTCGCGCGGCGGCGTGCTCCGCACGCTGCGCGCGAGGCGCTGCCGGAGCAGGTATGCACAGATCATCAACCCCGCTATCAACGCGTCAGCGACGCATTGGCGGCAGGACAGGGAGTTCGAGCAAGAGAAGCAAACCGGCGAACAGGTTTCGTAGCAATGATCTTTTCCTTGCGTTCCAGCAGTCGAATAGGACCTGTATGGGAGATCGGCAAGCGCGAGGGTGCTGGCAGGAGGGAGCCTCCGTCGCCACTCGTCACCGTCCGCGGCGACTAGCCACCATCCCCGGCTCGCCGGATCTCCAGGAGGTTGATGTGGGCGCGCCGCAGACCTATTGAGAGCGCGGATGCGCTGTCTGCGAAACGTGCCGAGAACGAAATGAAGCTAACTATGCGGCGCTGCGCTTCTTGCAAACGGCTGGTCCTGCGCCTGTCGGAGTCGCACGAGCGGCTGTGCGTCGCATGCGCTGAGAGTGTGCAGGCGGTGGCCTCGGCTGCGGTGTCCGAGTCGCGCGTTTGGCGGGAGCTGTATGGGCGGATGGACGACCTGACGCGGCCCCACGCCAGGAGCAAGGTGTCTTGGCACAAGCCAGTCGAGCCGGTGAACGACGCGCCGCTGCGGATCGCAGTTCTCGCACCGCCGTGGATTCCAGTACCTCCACCGGGCTACGGCGGCATCGAGTCGGTGATTGCTCTGCTCTGCGACGCGCTGGTAGCGCACGGCCATCGGGTCGAGCTGTTTTGCGCGCCGGGATCGAGATCGAGCGCGACGGTGCGGCCGCTGCTGGCCCGCTCCCACGCGGACAGCATCGGGCGGGCGTTGTTCGAGGCCGACCACGTAGCGCGGGCGTTTGCCGCCGTCGACTCCGCCGCGCACACCGGTGAGCCATTCGACGTCGTGCACGACCACTGTGGGTTCACGGCGTTGGCGATGGCCGACCGCTTGGCCTCCCCGCTCGTGCATACGGTGCACGGGCCGTTCGATGAGGACACCAGCGCCTTCTATGCACGCCACGGCGTGAACGGGAAGTTGGTGTGCATCAGCAGGGCGCAGGCGGGCGACGCGCCCGAGGGCGCACATATCAGCGCCGTTGTGCCCAACCCGATCGACGTGCGTTCGTGGCCGCTTGGGGATCGCAAGGGCGAGTACCTGCTCTGGGTCGGTCGCATGGTCCCGGAGAAGGGACCGCACCGCGCGATCAAGGTCGCCCGAGCTGCCGGGCGGCCGCTGGTGCTCGCCGGCCCTGTGCAACCTGGCTTCGAGCGGTTCTTCGCCACCGAGGTCGAGCCGCACCTCGATGGCCGGATGGTTCGCTACGTCGGCGAGGTCGGCGGCGTACAAAAGCAGCGTCTGTTCGCGGAAGCGTTCGCGTTCCTGATGCCGATCCGATGGCCGGAGCCGTTCGGGATGGTGATGGTCGAGGCGCTGGCCGCCGGCACGCCGGTCCTGGCGTTCGCGCAGGGCTCCGCGCCGGAGATCGTCGATCACGGCGAGACCGGGTTTCTGGTCGACGATGAGGACGAGATGGCGGCATTGGTCGAGAAGGCTGCGAGCATCGAGCCGGAACGATGCCGCCAGACGGTCGCGCAACGCTTCGCGCCAGATCGCGTGGCCGCCGCTTATGAAGCGGTCTATCGCGACGCGGCCGTGCGCGGTGTCGACAGTCGCCACGATGTCTCTGAGCTGGTGGCGGAGGCGGCCTGATGGAACTGGTCGACCTCTCGCAGACGACCGTCGTCAAGGCGGGCAACGGGTTCTGCGCGGCTTTGCGCGACGGTCGGCTGCCGGTGGCGGACGACCATCCGCTCGGCCTGTATCTCGAGGACTGCCGCTATCTCAGCGGGTATGAGCTGCGGGTCGGCGGTCGGCGGCCGCGACTTCTGATCGCGTCGGACGCCGCCGGGACGGCGGCGGTCTTCGAGCTCACCAACCCAGACCTCGTGCTCCCCAACGGGCGCGAGCTTCCGTTGCAGTCGCTTCGGGTCCGAGTCGAGCGTCGGATGCTGCCGGGCGCGATGGTCGACCAGATCACGGTGCGCTCCCACGCCCGCGATCGGATCGAGTTCGACCTCGAATTGCTCCTCGATGCCGACTTCCGGCCGATGCTTGAGGTCCGCGGGCTCGTGAGCCCGACGATGCGCAAGGTGCGGCGCGAGGCGCGGGGCGACACGGTCCGCTTCACTGCGGTCGGCCTCGATGGGCGCGAGCGGTCGACGACGATCAGCTGCCACGGCGCCGAGGCTGAGCCCGACCGGCTGCACGTGCGCGTACGACTCGATCCGGGCATGGAGCGCACGCTTGACGTCTGCTTCGCGGTCGCAGACGGCGATTTCGACATCCGCGCAATCAACCCAAATGGGCGTCGTTGTGGTACGTCGATATTCCGGGCCGGAACCGAGGCCGACGCCTGGTTGACAGATCGCACGCGTGTCGAGGCTGACGACGAGCTCTTCGATCGCGTGCTGCGCCGGTCGCTGCTCGACCTGCGGCTGCTGGCTTCGGAGCTCGACGGCCGCCGCTACTGCGCGGCCGGGGTTCCATGGTACGCCACCCTGTTCGGGCGCGACAGCATCATCGCGGCCCTTGAGATGCTCGCGTTCGACCCCGCGATGGCCGAGTCAACGCTCCGTCTGCTCGCCGACCGGCTGGGCACCCGGATCGACGACGAGCACGACGAGGAGCCCGGCAAGGTTCTGCATGAGCTGCGCACGGGCGAGCTCGCCGCGCTGGGGCTGACCCCGTTCGGGCGTTATTACGGGACCGTCGATGCCACCCCGCTGTTCCTCTGCCTGCTATGCGAGCACGCCGACTGGACCGGTTCGCTCGACCTTTTCCGGGAGCTTCGACCCGAGGTCGAGCAAGCGCTGCGATGGATCGACGCCTTCGGCGACCTCGACGGCGACGGGCTCCTCGAGTATCGAAGCCGGTCCTCCTCCGGACTCGTCAATCAGGGCTGGAAGGACTCCTGGGACGGCATCCTCGATGAGGATGGCAAAAACCTTTCCGCGCCGATCGCGCTCGTGGAGGTGCAGGGCTACGCGCTGGCAGCCAAGCGAGGCCTGGCTCGCCTGTTCGAGCTCGACGGCGACACGGACCGGGCCCACGAGCTGCGCGCCCACGCCGAACGGATCGCCGCCGCGCTGGAGCGCTTCTGGCTCCCCGACCGCGGGTTCTACGCGATGGCGCTGGACGCCGACAAGCGCCCGAGCCGCGTGCTGGGCTCCAACCAGGGTCACCTGCTGTGGTCATCGGCCGTACCGCCCGAGCGCGCAGGAGCGATCCGTGATGCGCTCATGGGTACCGGGGCATACTCGGGCTGGGGAGTGCGAACGCTCAGCGCCGACGAACGCGGCTTCAACCCGGTCGGGTATCACACTGGCACGATCTGGCCCCACGACAACGCTCTTTTCGCCGTGGGCCTGCGCAAGTACGGATTCGACGAGGCGTTCCTGCGCATCTTCGGCAACCTGCTCGAGGCTGCCGCCAGCTTTCGCGCCTACCGACTGCCGGAGCTGTTCGCGGGATTCTCTCGCGCCGACTACGAGGACCCTGTGCCATACCCGATCGCGTGCAGTCCCCAGGCGTGGGCAGCCGGAGCCCTGCCCTTCATGCTGACCGCCGGGCTGGGACTCGTGCCGGACGGGCTCACGCGGACCCTGCGGATCAGGCGACCGTCCCTCCCCCGCCAGATCGACCGCCTCGAACTGCACGGGCTGCGCGTAGCCGACGCGAGCGTCGACTTGCTGTTCGAGCGCGTCGCCCGGCGCAGTGACAGCGTGGCGCTGACCGACGTGAGGATCGACGGCCACCTCGACGTCGCGCTCGAAGTACGTGAGCCCGGGCGCGCGCAGGAGCTCGCGCCCAGCCTCGCCGCCGTCCGGGGCGTCGGCGCGCGCGAGGCAACCCCAACACTTGCGTAGATGGCGGCTCGAGAAGCTTCTTGGGCGGCGGACCCTCGTCGAGCACGGAACTCTCGCTCTCGTGGCGGCTAGGGCCAGAGCCTGACCGTGAGCCCGGGAGCGGCGGGGAGAAGCTCGACGCGGGAGACAAGCTGCCGGGCGATCCATAGCCCGGCGCCGCGCTTCTGATCGGCCTGGGCGGAAGGTAGCCCGCGAGCGGATCGTCGAGTCCCGGCCCTCCGTCGGAGATCTCGCAAACGAACGCTCCCTCGACTAGGCCGACCCGCACCAGCTCAGGGCCATTGGCGTATTGCCATGCGTTCGCAACGATCTCGCTCGCCGCGAGCAGCATGTCCAGCGCGCTCGTCTGGGAGACGTTTGCCGCGGCCAACTCGGCGGCCAAGTGCTCACGAAACGCTTCCGTGTCGTTGCACGGCGGAAGCGACCGCAGTCAGGCAGCGGCTGGTGATCTCGCGTGAGCGAGCGGACGAGTCGCTCGGGCTCGTCGAAATGGGGGCTTGGCTGGCTCGCGTCGGTAAGCACCTGCGGATGGGTATGCCACGCGCCCTCCACCACCTGCTCGGGCAGCACGCGAGCGTCGTAGGGGCACACGATCCATGCGGCGTGATCGGCGAAGGCGCGGTTGGCGATCGCCTCGTACGCGGTCCACTCGTCCCACTCCTCGGGGGTCGGGCCGAACTGAACCTCAGCAATCACGCGAACCGACGGGAGCGCCGCCGCGGAGGTGGTGCTGCAGTGTCGTTTCGTAGCTCGCGATCGCCGTCGCGGGCCGGACGTAGCAGGAGTCGCGGTCGGTGAACGACACGCGCTCCGCCGCGGCGCCGAGCGCGTCGCGCAGCGAGGCCCAGTTCGCACGAGTCGTGACCGCGATCGCGGCCGCGCCCTCCGCTAGCCCGTCCTCGAGGAAGGACGCCATCCGTCCGACGAACTGATCATCCGAGTCGTACACAAACGCCTCATGGCGCAGACCCGCGGTGTTCACGGCTCACTCATCCTTTCAGCCCGAAGTCGCGTTCGAGAGTCGAGGACAGAGGGCGCAAACGCACCGCTGCCGCGTGCTCGATCCGGTCATCGAGCGGGCGGCGAGCTTCGGCTCAGAATTGACACATTCATTGGCGAAAGTAGGGCAACCAAACGCGCATGCAAGTGGTATCGCATCGTCGCTCTGCAATCTCGGCCGCGTTCGCTCAAAGCCCGCTGAGGCGGAGTTCCGGCCGCAGCGGCCATGCGCAGCTTCTTCAGTGCCTGCTCCTCGATCTGCCGTACCCGCTCCGTGCTCACGCCGAGCGGGCCGGCGATCTGCGCCAGCGTCTGCGCAGGACGACCCAGCCCATAGTGGGAGTACAGGATGTTGCGCTCCCGTTCCTCGAGCCCGTTCGTCAGGCCGCGGACGTATTCGATCTCCATCCGCTCGAGTACGTGCTCGTAATGGTCTTCGGCACCGGATCCGCGACGAAGTCTTCCATCGTGTTGCCTGTGCCCTCCTCACTGCTCAAGGGCTCGTGGAGCCCGCGTGGCGTCCGCTCGATCGCGATCAGGCTCTCGACTTGCTTGCGCGGGAGCCCGGTGGCGGCGGCGAGCTCCGCCATCGACGGCTCTTTCCCGTGATCCTGGAGGTGTTTGGCGCGAGCCTCCCTGATGCGCGCCAGCCCGCGCAGCGGCCGATCGGACAACGCCACGGGCCGCGTCATCTCGGCCACGAGCTGCTGCATAGCCTGGCGCACCCACCAGGACGCGTAGGCCCAGAACGGTGTTCCCCGCGCGGGGTCGTAGCGCCTGGCGGCTCTCAGCAGCCCGACGACCCCCTCCTGCATCAGCTCCGAGCGCTCCACCCCGGGCGTGCCGCGATAGATGCGCGCCACACCGGCTATCGACGGCAGGAACGCTTCGACGAGCCGCTCGCAAGCCGCCGCATCGCCCGCTGCGGCCGCCGCCACGAGCTCGCGCTCGAGCGCGCGTGGCAGATCCGGACGGACATCAGACTTGTCCGTCTCACTCCGCCGGCCTAGAGGGCCCGCCGCGCGACCGGGACTGGGCCCTCCCCGACGTTCCGGCGCTCTCACCGCGGATCGACCCTGCCTGACTCGACCCTCACCGTGTCCCCGGCGTGACGGTCACGGTGTCCTTGAACAGGCAGGTCCGTGACCAAGCAGGTCCGCACCCACCGGCGCCCTGCTGTCGACGCCCTAACCGAAACCAAATCCGGGCATGGGCGTCGTGCGTCGCGACGGGAGCGACCGGGGATGCGGTCGCCGCACGGAAACCGCTCACCTGCCATCTCCGGAAGCTTACGCACTCGCCTACAGCAACGGAACTCACCCCATGCCGCGCATCATCCGACGCAGCGCTGTCTTGAGTGGCGCGGACAGTTGCCCTACTGGGGGGAGTACCGCGCCTTGCCTGCCATGCACTGACCCGCAACGAGAAGGCCGACGGAGGTGACCACGATGAACACAGTCAAGGTCCCGGCGCTCGCCACACTGTCCCGCTCGGCGGGCTGGGGACGTGCCCCGCGAGCCACCGGGACACGCCGGGCAGAGGCTCGAGACCAGTGCTCATCAGTGCCGAGGCAGGCCACCCGGAGTGCCTCATCGAACGTAGCCCGCCGGACGCGGCCACGCCCATCCGAGATGGTCGTCGATGGTCGCTACCTGGTGCTGGATCGCATCGGATGGGGCGGGACCGCGGCTGTTTACTGCGCCGAGGATCTCGTTCTTGGGCGAAAGATCGCGCTCAAGCTTCTGCACGACTGCTTTGCCGATGACGACGAGTGCGTCGAGCGGTTCCGGCGGGAGGCGTCGAGCGCAGCAGCCCTCCGCCATCCGCACATCGTCTCTGTTTACGACCGCGGAGAGTGGGACGACACCCACTACATCGCGATGGAATACGTGCCCGGACGCTCGCTGAAGGCGATCATCCGGGAAGAAGCGCCACTCGCTCCTACGCGAGCGGTCGACCTCGCGGCACAGCTCCTGCGGGCCGTTGGGTTCGTACACAGCCGCGGGATCGTCCACCGCGACCTCAAGCCCGACAACGCGATCATCGACGACGCCGGGCGCCTGAAGATCACCGACTTCGGCATCGCCCGCTCCCGCGAATCGGACATCACGCAGACAGGCGCGATCGTCGGCACGGCGCACTACGTGTCACCCGAGCAAGCCCAGGGCCAAGCGGTCGGCGTCGCCTCGGACCTCTACTCGATCGGGATCATGCTGTACGAGCTGCTCACCGGAAGGGTCCCGTTCGACGGCGAGAGCATCGTCACGATCCTTCTCAAGCACGTCAAGGAGCGCCCCATACCGCCGAGAGCGCGCAACGCCGCGGTGCCCCGAGAGCTCGATGCGATCGTGATGCAGGCGCTTGAGAAGGACCCCGAATCTCGCTTCGCCAATGCCGATGGATTCATCGCTGCGCTCGAGCACGCAAAGATGAATCTCGGAGAGGCCGACCATGGCGATCGAGCTGCGGTAACTCATGACGTAAGGGCGGCGCGCGGCGCCCCTACCACCGTTGCGTCAAACCAGGTCTGTCACGGCTATTCCAGCTTCGCACTGCCCTAGCTATTCTCCCGCTTACAGCCTCACCGATGCGTACTTCGGGCCCAGATACTGGACTACCGTGGACACGAGGGCTGACTGCGGGGCGCGCACACGCGACCTTCTGCTGCCTAGCCAAGCGGTCAGATCGGGCTGGAAAGGCATTGTATCCGGTCGTCGGAGAGTCCTTACCTTCCTTGCGCTCAAGTTTCACCGCAGTCGAGGCCCGATCTAGTGTTCACGCCCACGGTCGTCCCGTGCCCGAAGCGCTCCGGCGTGAGGGTCGCCGAGAGTCTCACCGACTGTCCGGCCTGCGCTGAGCCTGCAAGAAGCGTCGCGGCGAGCGCCGCAAGCCCATCTTGCAGCAGGGGGTAAAGGTGGCGGCCACGGGGCTGACGGATAACTTCGCCGCTGTGGCCGACCAATCAAGCGTCGAGATCGGTCATCCGGAAGGGTCCGCAGGTTGCTTGTGCGCTTGCAGGCGGCGCCGACAATGACGAGAAACTGCCCGCCAGAGTGCCCCAGGGCCGCCGAGGACAGCGGCGGCGAGAGTCCGGTTGTCGCGGGAGGCGTATAGTTCCCGCCTCCATGCGGGGGACACGAACAACGGCGCGCATCGGGCTTGCGCTCGCGGCGCTGACAGCGTTGCTGGCGACGCTGGGCATGACCGGCTCGGCCAGCGGAGCCACGTCCTGCTCTCAGGTACCGACCGTCTACGGGATTCCTCCATGGGGCTTTCATACGGGCTCGTACACGGGGGAAAGCAGCTTCGCCAAGGGCCACGGAAACATCAACCTCGAAGCCAGCACGGTCTCGGGGATCATGTGCCAGCAGGATCGGGCCGGCGTGATCATCATGTCGGTGGAGCACCACCTCGGGTACCACTCCCACTACGCGATGATGTGGGGCTACCCAGGGAACATCATGAAGATCAAATTCCGGGTCACGAGCAGCACCGACAAGAAATGTGCCGTCGGCACAGTCGGTCGCGCGACCCTCTACGCTAGCTACAACGGCGTGCGCAGCGACAGCGTCCAGTTCTTCTTCCCGGCTGCCTGCAGGGACCAGGACCACCTCTACCACGGAACCCAGGTCAACAACCAGGTGCCGCCGCTCTAGTCCGTGTCACGAGCGGTCATACTCGCGGCGTGCTCGTCGATGAGTCTGCGCGATTATCGCCCGTTTGGCACAGGCGCTTCAGACCCCACAGCGGCGGCTACACGCGAGCGCGTCTCGAGGTCACGGGCCCTCCGCGACGAAGCTCCCGGGCAGGCCGCAACAGGCATTGCTTGACGGTAACCGTGAAGCTTTCTTACCTGGCCGGTGTGTCGACCAGGTGCTTTGCCTTCGACCAGCAGCGTCGCGGCCGGCGGGCTCGCTCCCATCGTTGGAAAAACCGGGATGGCTGGGGACGAATGGACGGGGCCCCCTCGAGGGGGCCCCGTCGCCTTTCTGGCCCGGCGTACAGACACGAGAGGGGCCGCGTCAGCCAAACAGCGCGTCCACAGACACGTAGATCCGATGCTGCAGGCTCGTCCTTGGCGCGAGGCGGTAGCGCTCGTTGAAGAGCGCCGATGGACAATCCCGTGGCGGCGAACGAGGTTCTGTCGGTACGCGTCCACCATCTCAGCCCATGAGGGCCTCGAGAAGCTTCCGACTCCGCTCCGATTGCGTCTGGTACGCCGGCGCCCCGGCCCCCTTGCTGGGGACCGGGGCGGTTCGACCTTCAACAAAATGGTGGAGCCAACCGGGATCGAACCGGTGACCTCCTGCTTGCAAAATCCGCGCGAGGCCAGATCGCTGCGGGTCAAATCCTGATAGCCCCCGTAAAACGGGGGCTCCTTGGAAGGGGTCAGGGTCTCATTTGGTCGCATCCGGGCGGCTGAGGCTTCCATAAAGCTTCCATAGCGGGAGGCCTTCAGCGCTCGCGCCCAGGAGCGAGAACACAGAGTGCAGCCACCGCGCTGCCGACCATTCGTCCACTCCGGGGGTCGGCGAGCGAGGCTCCCCATGCCGGGCGCCTAGTCTGTCCAGCGTGGGTGTCTTGGGCCGGACCGCAGCAAAGAGCGTTATCGAGGTCTGCGAGGGGGTGCGCGCACCGGTCGCCGTGCTGGGTGAGGCCGGGTCGGTCGCATGTGCCACGAGAGGCTTCGTGGACCGGTTCGACGTGCGCGACGGTGCATTGGCCTCGTGTCCACACGAGGTCGAGCTGATCACCACGGGCCAGGCTGACCGCCTGACGGCGCCGCTCGACGGTCTCGAGGCGAGCCTTGCCGCGGTGGTCGACAGACGTGGCCGGCGCATGGCCGTGCTCACGATCCCCACCGTCCGCGATGAGGTGGACATCGAGCCGGTGAGTCCGGTGCTCGAGGAGCCGCTGGACGAGAGTCCCGCGATCGTCTGGTTGAAGGACCTGGATGGCCGCTACCTGCGCGTGAATCGCCGCTACGTCGAGCCGCTCGGGACCGATGCCGAGACCGTCTGCGGCCACACCGATGCCGACCTCACCGCCGCGGCGTCGATAGAAGGGCTCAGGCTGGAGAATAAGGACATCGCCGCGCCGGAACCGCTGGAGCTCGAGTACCTGATCGGCGCTTTTGAAGAGCGCCCCGCGTTTGCTGCTCTGCGCTTTGCGCTACGCGACCGCGACGGACAGCCGACGGCCACTTGCAGCGTGGCGGCACCGCTCGCAGAGGCTGCGCTGGCCCGTTCGGAGTGCGACCGGCTGATGAGGCTCGATCGCTGGGGACGGCTCGACGCGTTCGCGATCCGTCAGGAGCTGCTGGAGGAGTGGGGGCTCACGCTGGCCGACGGAAGCTCCGGTCCGCCTCTCGACCGTGACGACCGCGTCGCGGCGGCCCTCGTCGAGCGAGACGAGGCGCTCGCCACAGCCGCGCGACTGGAGGAGGAGCTGGTGCAGGAGCGCGAGCAGCTCGACAGCCTCCGCGCCGAGTCGGAACGAGCCGCCCAGCGCGCCGATGAGCTCGATGGCGCCGTTGCGGCCGGGCAGGCGCGATCCGACGAGCTCACGCAGTCGCTCGTTCGCGCAGAGGCCCATGTGAGCGAGCTGGAAGCCGAGCTGACGGCCGTCCGAGCAGAGCTCGAGCAGCACCTGCTGCCTGCGGAGGCGCCCGAGGCTGACGCATCCGAACCGGAGAGCGATGGCCTCAGGTGGGGCACAGGCTCGCAGCGCGCTCTCTCGGCCGCGCTCATGGGCCTGACCGAGTGGCGATCGGTGCTCAAGCACGCGGTTGGCACGCTCGGCTCGGAGGGAGGATGGGACGCGACAATCGCGTGGTGCACCGAAAGACCGCGCGGGTCGATGAGGTGCGAAGCGGTCTGGATGCGAGAGCCCGCGGGCCTGGCCACGTTCGAGACCCGGGCCTGGAAGCACGTAGAGGATCCTGCGATCGCAGAGTTCGGTCGTGCTCGCAACCGGATGGCAACGACCTGCCTGCTCGATCTGCAGTCGGCTGAGGATCCGCTGCTGAGGGCCGCCGCGGCGGAGGGCATGGGCTCAGCGATACTGGTGCCGGTCAGCGACGGGGGCGAGACGATCGCGATGCTCGAGCTGTTGTCTCGGACGGACACCACACCGAACCCGGAGCTCGTAGTCTCGCTCGAAGCGATCGCCCTGCAACTCGGCGCACTCGCACAGCTCCTCAGGTTCACGGACGACTCCCAGTGGCGGCTGGGGCGTGTGTGAGCGTCCAGGCCTCTGGCGACAGCCACTCTAGCCTCGTGCTCGCTCCTGAATCGATCTGATAGCGTCGCCCGCGCACGGCGCGCCGGTCTCGGGGGGACCTGACCGGCTCGAAGCCGAAGACAAAGTTCAAGGAGGATGGAGATGCGGGATCTCGTGTTGCGCCAGAAGGCCCTCGTCGCGTTGGCAGCGGCCGCTGTCTGCGCGATGGCCGCGGCACCGGCGGCTTCGGCTCGGAGCTCGCACCATCACCGGCGGGGTCATGCGCGGCACTTCTCGTCTGCGCCTCCGACGCTGTACGTGAGCAGCGAACTGTCGGGTTATGGCGATTCGAGCCCGCAGTGCCACACGGCGGCCTACTCGACGATCCAGTCGGCCGTGAACGCTGCGGCGCCCGGCGGCAGGATCGTCGTCTGCCCCGGCACGTACGACGAAGGAGTCGTGGTCGCCAAGCGCCTCACGCTCAACGGCTACTGGGCGACGATCGACGCGACCTCCTCCTCGACGGGCAACGGCATCCAGATCGCGGGCCCCGAAGGCTCGGGCACGACGGTCACGGGGTTCCGGATCGAGAACGCGAAGTTCGAGGGGATCCTGATCGGCACCCCGCCGGTCGCGCCGACCGAAACCGAAGGCAAGCCGAACACGGGCGGGCAGCCGGTCACCGGCGTGACGATCGCGGGCAACGTGGTCGTGAACAACGACAAGGGCTTCGGGACCGAATACGGCCAGTGCTTCTCGACGCCGCAGGCGCCCGGCGACTGCGGCGAGGCGATCCACCTGGTCTCCGTGACCGACTCGACCGTCGCGGGCAACTACGTCGCCCACAACGCCGGCGGCATCCTGATGACGGACGAGTTCGGGCCTACGTCGAACAACGCGATCCGCTTCAACAACTCCAACCACAACGAAACCGACTGCGGGATCACGCTGGCGGGCCACAGCTCGGCCGCGGTCGATGCGGAAACGGGCCTGCCGACGGGCAAAGCGGGCGTGTTCGACAACCTGATCGAACACAACTCCTCCACCGACAACGGCGTGCTCGGTCAGGGCGCCGGGATCCTGATGGGCGGCGGTGCTCCCTACGCGGGCGTCTACGGCAACAGGATCATCAGCAACTACGCCGCGGGGAACGGCCTCGCCGGGATCACGATCCACCAGCACCTGGTCGGCGACCTGAACGGCAACGTGCTCGAACACAACGCGCTGGGCAGGAACAATCTCGACGGCGACTACGACTTCAAAGCCGCGGCCGCGACCGAAACGACGGGGATCCTCGTCGCCTCGGGCGAACCGCCCTCGGGTCTGCCGCCGTTCCTCGTGCCCGGGCCGATCAAGAACACCGTCATCCGCAACAACTGGATCGGGTTCAACAAGGTCGGGATCTGGACGCTCAACGTCGACCCGGGCACGACGACGATCAGCGGCAACGCCTTCGGGCCCGAAGTCGTGACTCCCGTGAGCAGCCACTGACGGAGGGCGAGCCGGCGCCGGTGGGCATCGACGCGCGGGGACGACGGCGTGGAGCCTTCGCCCATACGGACGAGTCCTCGGCCGTTGTCAACCGCGGACATAGTCGGGAGGATCAACCGCGGCGATGTCGCCCCGGGCGGGCTCAGGCTCGGGGAGGTGCGGAGCGAGCGATAGCGATGTACCAGTAGCCATCCGCGAGGTTCAGCACCCCAATGACCAGGAAGAAGGCTGCCCATCCGTAGGCGGCGTATGAGAGGCACACGACGCCCGCGGTGGCCGCGACAAAGCCACCGGCAATACGCGTGACCCCAAAGGCGCGGAGGTGGCGGTACTCCCATGGATTGATCAGGCGTTGCAAGCCGGATCTCGGGGGAGATGCCCACCACTCGCGCAGACGTTTCGCGGCGGTGTTGTGGTTGGGCGCGTTCATCGGGGGCGTCCCGCTCATGCTCGCTTCAGGAACCTCAAATAGAACGCCGCGAACACCAGGACAATCCCGACATTTACCATCAGGCGCTCCCAGAACCGATGCCTGAAGAACAAGACGTCCACGCCGACCACGACAGCTACCAGCGCGAGCACGTAAAGCACGACGCCTGCCTGCCTGCCTGCCTGCCTCCCTTCCCATCGTTCCACCCTACTGCTCGACCACTCTTCACTCAGGCGGGCGTGAGCGGTTGGATCCCTTCGAGCGTTGGGCCGAGTAGGTCCCGTTCCACCTCGATGTCGTAGTGGTCCTGGAGGTTCAGCCAAAAGCGCTCGCTGGTGCCGAAGTATCGCGCGAGCCTGAGGGCCGTGTCAGTGGTGATGCGCCGCTTGCCGTGGACGATCTCGTTGATTCGCCGCGGAGGAACGCCGATGGCCACCGCGAGGCGGTGCTGGGTGACTTCGAGCGGCTCCAAGTACTCCAGCATCAGAATCTCGCCTGGGTGGATCGGGGGGAAGCCCGAGTCGGTTGTCACGATGGATTCCTTCTCTACGTTTCAGTGGTAGTCGACGATCTCAACGTCCTCGGGTCCAGCGCTCGTCCATCTGAAGCAGATGCGCCACTGCTGGTTGATGCGAACGCTGTAGGAACCGGCGCGGTGTCCCTTGAGCTTCTCGAGCCTGTTTCCCGGCGGTACCGTAGATCATCGAGTGTCTCGGCAGCGTCAAGGATGAGCAGCTTTCGTTGCGCGGCACGGCATCCAGCCGACCGAGCAGTTCATCAAGGCCCTGCATCCCTTCTCGGAACCGAAAGGCCTGCTCGAATACCACGGTGGGCACGTGATGACCGAATCAACTGCGTACGTGATCTTCTGGGACCCCACGGGCGCCCCCGTATACGCTGCCGGCTACACGGCGGGCGTAGTTGAATACTTCAAGGACCTCGCGCACGACAGTGGAGCACACACCAACGTTCAGTCGGTCAGCGAACAGTACACCGACTCCGAAGGCAACCACGCGGCCTACAAAGTGGCGTTCGGCGGCGAAATCCTCAACAACAACAAACTGCCGAAGAGCACGTGCAAAGCAGCCGCCATCTGCCTCGATGGCAAGCAGCTCGAAGCAGAGGTCAAGAAGGTCGTCAAGAGACACAAGCTGCCGATCGACGGCAAGCACATCTACTTCCTGCTGCGGGGACCGAACATCGAAGACTGCTTCGTTCGGAACGGCACTGAATGCTCGGCCAACACCTCAGCCCCGGCGTATTGCGCATACCACGGCGCGACCACCACCCCAGCTGGAAATATCATCTGGCCGAACGACCCATACGTCTACGAAAAGAACTGTGACGAAGCTGGCCGCCACCCACGCAACAGCCCCGGTGACGCCGCGCTGCTCAGCGGGCTCTCGCACGAGTACAACGAGGCTCTCACCGACCCGGAACTGAACGCCTGGTTCAACGGGTCCGGCGAAGGTGAGATCGGCGATGAGTGCCGCACGTTCAACCCGGCCAACGAATTCGGCCCGATCCTCGGGTTCGCATCCGACGGGTCACCATACAACCAGGTGATCAACGGGCACCTGTACGACTACCAGCAGGAGTGGAGCAACTCGGGCAGCGAATGCAAGCAGCACCTGCCCTAGGCAGCTAGCGAGCGCCGGTCACGGGCCTTGGCCCGGGGCCGGCGTGGTTCGCGAAGGCAAGCCAGCAGGAGGTCGCATTCTGGCTAGCGCCTGCTATGCGAGCAGGAGGTCGCACTCCGCGACTTTGCTGCGCAACAACCCGGCCAGGCTGGGCAATTTGATGGGGCGTGGTGGCTAGACTGACGCGCGCGAACCTTCGCGACGCTCGGCGCTGAAGGCAGCCCCTGTTCAATGCCTGCTCTGCGTCCTACGGCGCGGCACGCGCCGCCGCTCCGGAGCGCGCAAAGAAGTCGGCCTCCGCTCGCCCGAGTGGCGTGGCCGGCGGAGCCCCGTGGAGGTACTCCGCGGCGATGGCGCCCCAGTCCGCTCCCGCTCGGAGCTGCCGCAGGACGATGGCGACAACGCCGTGCATCCGCCGGATCAGGATTGCTTCCGGCGGCAGGGTGAACTGGTTGACCTGCATCCTCATTGCCGCCCGTTCCTCGCTGTCGGGAGGCTCTCGGTCTCGTCGTCGACGATCGTCGTCGGGCTCGAAGCGTCGGTGCCCGGGAACCGCATACCACTTGGTCGCCATCCGCATCATTCCGAGCGCGAAGTCGGCGTCGACCGCGTCGGCTCCGCCGGCGGGGAGATAGCCGCCGGCGAGCAGGGCTGCCTTGACAGCTTCCCCGTCCCCGTCGCGAACAGCGAGGGCGATCGCCCGCTCCGCCGCGACGCGATCGGCAGTAACGTAGCGCACGAGTCCGAAGTCCAGGAAGCAGACCCGGCCGTCCGGGGTCAGAAGGTAGTTACCGGGGTGAGGGTCGCCGAGGCCGATCCGGTCGCGATAGAGCAGCCCGAAGTGGAGCCGGAACACGATCTCGCCGTAGCGGTCGCGCTGCGCCTCATCGGCTCGGCGCACCGCCTCGAAACCTTCTCCCTCAACGTATTCGGAGACGAGCACCCGCCGAGTCGAGAGGTCCGTGTGAACTTTCGGCACGAGGACGAACGGGTGCCCACGCATGAGGCGTCCGATGCGGCGCTGGTTCTGTGCCTCGAGCTCGTAGTCGAGCTCCTCCGAGATGCGCTCGCGCATCTCGGAGGCGAGCGCCTTGGCGTCCAACCCGGGAGCGAGCCGTTTCACGAGCGGCAGCAGCAGCGTCGCATTGCGCAGGTCAGTCTCGACCGCCTCCGCCACCCCTGGATACTGGATCTTCACGGCCACCTCGTCGCCGTCGAGCGTGGTGGCGCGGTGCACCTGGCCGATCGACGCGGCGGCGAACGCCTGCTCGTCGAAGTCGCGGAACACCCGCCCGAGCGGGCCGCCGAACTCCTGGCGCATCAGCTTCTCGAGATCCGCGAACCGCACTGGCGGGACGTCGTCGCGAAGCGCGGCGAGGCGGCGCTGCAGCTCATCCCGCTCCTCCTCCGGGAGTCCGTCGAACTCGACCATCGAGATCATCTGGCCGACCTTCATCGCGGCGCCGCGCATCTGCCCAAGCTGGTCGACGAGCTGCTGGACAAGCGCGGCCGTCCGCTCGCTTTCGGCCGACGCAGCACGCTCGGCCGTCCGAACCCGGTTGGCGGTACGCATTCCCGCCCACCGCAGGCCTTGACCCGTCACCAGCCCTCCCACGCGAGCCGTCCGCGCAAGCCGACCGGTTGGTAGCTTGCCCGCCTCAGGCGGATCGTCGGCGCGAGCACCCATGCATCGAGCCTAGCGACAAGCCTTCGGCGCAACCCGAAGAGACCTGGACAATCCCCGGCGGGCACGAGAGGCGCCCAGCTATGCCGGCTGGGCAGGTGTTTTCTCGAATGGAGCCAACCGGGATCGAACCGGTGACCTACTGCTCTGTGAGCAGGGGGTCAGTCGCTGACAATTGACCGCATGGTTGGTGAGCAGTCCCTCTTTGCAGGGCTTTTGGCCGAGATCGCTAGGCCCGTCGCGGCGATGGAGCCAACCGGGATCGAACCGGTGACCTCCTGCTTGCAAAGCAGGCGCTCTCCCAGCTGAGCTATGGCCCCTCGCGAGCGAGTCTAGAGAACAGCAGTGGGTGCGAAAAGGGCCGCCTGCCCCGGGGGCTCACTCGAAGGAGAGCCGCTCCTGCCCGGGGATTTCCTCGGGAATGGGCTCGTCGGAGTCCCTAGCCGGAACCTCCCACTCGAATCCCTCCTCCTCGACCGCCCCTTCCTGGGGGGCCGCCTGGATGGGTTCGGCGCCGACGGCACGCGCCCGGACCGGTCCTTCCGTGGGCTCGTCGATGAAGGCCTCCGGCTCGCCGTCGAGCACGGCCTGCATATCGATCTCGGCGGTCTCCTGGCCGGCGGTCGTGAAGTCCTGCGCCTCGGTGGAGGCGTCCTCGTAGAGCTCCACCTCTGACGGCTCCGCCGGGACCTCAGCCTCCACAGGAACGTCGAGGACAGGCTCGGCGATCTCCCGGGACGACTCGACTCCCATCTCCTCCGCTTCGCCGGCCTCCAGCGGCTGTGCGGCCTGCGCGAAGCCGGGGTCGAGGGCCTCGCGCTCGGCGCGGGCGATTTCCGAAGGGTCGGCGCCCCGCCTGCGCTTCAGCTCCAGGTGGTCGCGTATGGCCTCGTCGAGCAATCCCATGACGCCCCAACACCATACTGCTCCCGCCCCGCGTCCTTCTCCCACTACACTTCCCGGACCGCGACAACCTCGCGGCAGGACCTGCATGGGGCTATAGCTCAGCTGGGAGAGCGCCTGGATCGCACCCGGGAGGTCGGGGGTTCGAGTCCCCCTAGCTCCATTTCTAACGGTCCCTGCACGTCGCCGGTTTTGGCGGCGCGGAATCGGTGTGCATAGGCAGTGATCGGCGGTGATTTCAGGCACTAGTGCCTGAAATGCTTGCGGATAACGGTCGATTGCCGTCGATTAGCGGCGATCCGGCTCGATCGTGGGCGTGGCCAGAGCAATGGTCGCCCGCGCCTTAAGACATAAGTGGCCCCGGCGGCGCTCGAACGCCCCGGGGCCCGGCACCGAGGACATGGCCTCGATGCACCGCCGATTGTCCCGCAGCCTCGTGTGGTTCGCGCGGCTGGTCGTGGCGTGCGGCTGATCGCGGTCTGCTCCTCGGGCCGACCCGAGCGAAGGAGCAGTCCAATGCCAAAGAGAGGCAGCAGGCGGGAACGTGAGATGCGGCGGTCCGAGCCCGTCTCAGACGAGCTGGTGCTCGCAGCAGTCGACCGTGCAGAACGCCATCGCAGGGGTGTTGAGCGAGAGTGGGTGGCGCTGTCCGAGCTCGTCGAGCACCTGGGTTTCGTACGAACCGGGTGGACGACGCGCCAGCTGCGCCCGCAGCTGGCCGCACTGGTTGCGGATGGCCTGCTCGCCGCGTATCGCCGTCGCAGCCGAGACGTATGGGAGCTGACCGGGAAGGGTCGCAAACGACGTCGGTCCACGCTGCAGCTCAACCCGCGCTCTCGCACAGGTGCTCCCCGAGCGCTTGGAGCTCGCGCTCGGGGATCGTTGCTTCGATCAGTGGGAAGACCTCGTGCTCCTCGAGCGCGACGTGGTCGGCGAGTCGCGCTCCGAGGTCGTGCAGCAGCTCGAGCGGCGGCGTGCCAGCAAGCTGGCCCGCGTCGCGGCGGATCATGATGTGGTCGAGGAGCATGCGGATGATCGCCGGGTGATCTGGTTCGGCGTGAACGGCATACGCCGGGAGCAGGAGCTCCTCCTCGAGGCGGAAGTGCAGCTTCTCCTCGACGTCCCAGTGGTCGAGGAATGCCCGCGCTGTCTCCGCGGCGTTCTCGACGGTCGCGTTGCGCAGGCGCTGTGCGATCACGAGCGCGTGATGGTGATCGCGCGAGAGCGGCACGAGGGCGGGGTGGCGCTTCATGACGGTGCGGGGCGTAGGACGTGCAGTGCGGGTGTGAGCACGCGCAACGCCAGCACGCACGCCACCCCGATGGTAAGAGCCGCTGCGGGGTCGCGCAGTGGCGTGAGGCCGGGGGTGTATGAGATTGCGAGCGCCGCTACTCCGACGCCGGCGGTCGCGGTCAGCGCGCGGTCTAGGGCAGGGCGTGGCCGCGGCATCGGGAACGTGAAGCTCTTGATGCGCGCGAGGACCGCGAGCAGGTGCAGCAGCGAGCCCGAAACCGTGAGCCCGATCCAGCCGGCCAGCAGCAGGACTGCCAGCGCGGACCGTGGCGCGCCGATGAACGGTCCCATCGTGCCGTCCGCGGCCGTCGCCAGCAGCGCGAGCAGCAGCCCGGCAGGCAGGAACAGGTGGGCGAGTGCGAGCAGACGGGCGGGGAGGGCAAGCGGGCGAGCTGCTGCGCCCAGCGACGCGAGAAGGTTCACCGAGAGGAGCGTTGCGGAGGCCAGCAGGCTGAGCCACCCAAGGGCGAGGATGCCGACGATGCTGAAGGCGGCGCCGGCCGCCAAGAGCAGGATGCCCGCCAGCCAGAGCGTGAAGGTCGGGCGCTGTAGACGCGGGTGGCGCAGCCGCGTCTGTGTCAGGGAGGGAAAGAACGTGTGCAGGGTGCCAACGATCGCGGTGCCGAGCCAGCCGCCGAGGTTGAGCGCCAGGTGAGCGCCGAGCAGGCTCCCGTATGGCCATGACGTATCGCGAGCCATCAGCACGCCGACCAGCACCCCGACCGTCAGGCATGCCGCTGACGCCTGATACCAGCGCAGCGCCCAGGGTGCGCGCTGCAGCGAGCGCCTGCGCATGCCGAGCAGCGCAGCGGCGAACAGCGCTATGCCTACCGCGATCAGCGCACCGCCTACGTCGGTCAGGGCGGTGATCCCACCCGGAACGCCGACGGCGACGAGGATGAGGCCCATGTTCCACGCGCCGAACTGCGCCCAGATCAGCCGGCGCGGTGGTGGATCGGTGGCAAGGAAGGCGCAGGTGAAGAACTGTCCGGCGCCGAGCACGAGCTGGGAGATCCCGCCGAGAAGGAGCAGGTGCAGCGCCAGCCAGTGCACCCATTCGCGGCCGCTGAGCACATACGCGATCGCGGCGACGGCCGCGGCCAACATGAAACACAGGCCCGCAGCGAAGAACGTGCGCAGCAGCTCACTCGGACGCGGTGCGCCTGGCCCGATCGTCCGCCGACGGCAGCGTCGTCCGCTCAGCCCGGGCGCATGGGGTTGCGCCGAACGGGTGCTCACTTCATCCCGGGCCGGGGAATCGGGGTTCGCCATGCTCGTCTATCTGGATGATGGGAGCGCCGGCGCGCTCCAGATCCAGGGCCTCATCTCCGATCGCGAGGGCAAGCTGACGGGCGGTGACCTCGGCAGGCTGGTCATCGCGCACGAAGGACCAGGCCAGCATCGTCACGGGACCCGTGAGCATCGCCTTGACGGGACGCGCTGTCAGGCCCTGGGCAAAGCGCCACCAGCGCACACTCATCGGGTGCGGACGGGAGACGTCGCCGAACAGGATTGGCGGCTTCACGCACCGCGAGCCATACGACTGCACCCAGCCGAACTCGGTGACGGCGAAACCCCGCAGCTGTTCGGCGAAGTAGGCGACCATGTCGCTGCGCTCCGGCTCGCCGTGCACGAGCACGTCCAAACCGAGCTGCTCCTGGCGCTCGATCGTCGTGCGGATCTCCTGCTCTAGAAAGTGGTCGTACTCCTGCGGGTCAAGCGTCCCGTCGGCCCACTCGCGTCGCGCGGCTCGGATCTGTTGGGTCTGGGGGAAAGAGCCGATCGTGGTTGTGGGCAGAGATGGGAGCGCCAGCGCTTGCGCTTGCGCCCGTGCGCGTTGGTCATGTGGCGAGCGGCGCCCAAGATCCGCGTCGTGGACGTCGCGCATACGAGCCGCGACCTCAGCGTCGTGCACGCGCGGTGAGGCGCTGCGCGCGTCGAGCATCTTGCGGTTGCTGTCCAGCACCTCGCGCCAGCGGGTCGGAGTTGAGGTGAGCGCCTCCTTCACCGTCTGCAGTTCGTGCAGCTTCTCCTCCGCGAAGGCGAGCCAGATCCTAAGCTCGCTGTCGAGGCGCAGCTCGCGCGTGACCGAATAGGGGATGTGCAGCAGAGAGGACGAAGGCGCGAGTCGTACGCGATCCCGACCGAGCCGCAGCAGCGCAGGCTCCGCAAGACGTACGATCGCCTGCAGGTCGCTGGCCCACACATTGCGGGCATCGATGACCCCGAGTGACAGGCGCGCAGTCGGCCCGAGCGCGCCAAGCGCCCGCTCGAGTTGCTCGGGTGCGCGGACCAGGTCAAGGTGGAACTCGTGGGCGGGTAGGCTCAGCACACGCTCCAGCGCCCTGCCGAGCCCACCGAAGTACGTCGCGAGCGTGAGCTGAAGGTCGGGCGCCGCATCAGCCAGACGCGCCCAGGAGCGCTCGATGGCCACCAGCTGGGCGTCGCTCAGGTCGGTGACCAGGCAGGGCTCATCGATCTGCACCGCCTGCACGCCAGCGGCGTGCAGCAGGCCGAGCAGTTGCTCGTAGACGAGGAGGAGGTTCTCGAGCGCATCGAGCGGCTGGGACTCGGGACGGGCAGGCTTGGCCAGCAGCAGGAATGAGACCGGTCCGAGCAGCACCGGCCGCGTGGCGAACCCCCACTCCAGCGCCTCCCGGTAGTGCGCAAGTGGCTTCTCGGCACACAGCGCGAACTGCGTATCCCCGGAGATCTCCGGGACGAGGTGGTGGTAGTTGCTGTCAAACCACTTCGTCATCGCCAGCGGACGCACATCGTAGGAGCCTCGCGCCATCGCGAAGTAGCGCTCGAGCGATGACATCTGCAGGTCGGCGAAGCGCTCCGGGATTGCACCTACCAGGACGCAGGCATCGGGTACGTGGTCATAGAGGGAGAAATCGTTGGACGGCAGGACGTCTATCCCCGCGGCCGCCGCCCTGCTCAGGTGCTGGCGGCGCAGATCGCTCGCCACATGCTCGAGCTCGCTGGCCGGCGTCCGTCGATCCCAATAGGACTCAAGCGCCGCCTTCAGCTCGCGGTTCGCACCGATTCGCGGTAGGCCCAGGACGGCGGTCGTGAGCTCGTGGGCTGCGACTTGGGCGCCTGCGGCGCTCACGGTGCGGCGATCATGGTTCCATCAACGCAGGCCCGGCGAGGCCCAGCGGACCCTCGCCGGTCATGAGCGGACCTGCTCGTAGTACGCGGCGTTCTTGGCGATGTACTGATGCCACTCCTCCGGGACCCCATCCTCAGCGAAGATCGCGTCCACTGGGCACGCCTCGACACAGGCATCGCAATCGATGCACTCCGCCGGGTCGATGTAGAGCATCTCGGCCGCGTCGTAGCCGGGCTCATCGGGCGTCGGGTGGATGCAGTCCACGGGGCACACCTCGACACAGGAGTTGTCCTTGGTACCGATGCAGGGCTCGGTGATCACGTAGGTCATCGCGAACTCCCTTCCGTTTGCTTCTCACACGGTCGCTAGGAGAAACCGTATCACGCACGGCCGGCTTTTCATAGTCGATCTGTGTAAACTAGGTGGGGACGTGATCGACCTGCCGCGCACCGGGAGTCCAGATGACGCGCTCTCCCAGCCCACGAGGGCGCGCCTGTTCGCGCTGCTCGGTGAGCTGGGTCGGCCGGCCGGCACCGGCGAGCTCGCCGAGCAACTCGGTCTGCACCCCAACGGCGTGCGCCTGCACCTCGAGCGACTTCAGCGAGACGGGCTGCTCGTGCGCGAAACCGAACCCCAGCTGCGCGGACGACCGCGTGACGTCTGGAGGATCGCGCCCGACGCACGTCCCGGCGGACGCGCGCCACGCGCGTACGCCGACCTCGTGCGCTGGCTCGCCCGCGCGACGGGATCCGGCTCTCGCGGCCTGCGGGGGATCGAGGCCGCAGGCCGTGAGATCGGACAGGAGCTGGCCTCGCGCCAGGGCACAAGCGGCGAGGACGCGTTCCAGACGACGCTGACCGCGCTCGGCTTCCAGCCCCGGGCACACGCCCATACGGGCAAGCAGGTCACGATCTGCCTGGCCAACTGCCCCTACCGGGACGCGGTCCGCGAGAACCAGCCGGTCATCTGCACCCTGCACAGAGGCATCACGCGCGGGCTGCTCGACGTGATGGCACCCGACGCCAAGCTAGCCGGGTTTGAGCCGCATGACCCCGACCGTGCGGGCTGTCTCATCAAGCTGACCGGGATGGCGGCTCGCCAGTAGCGAGACGTGAGCAATCCGCCGCAGCAGGGCGCTTTCCGTGCCCCGCGGCGCGGCGGATCGCAGTGCGCAGCTGCCGATCTCAGGCGGGCCGAGCGGAGGACGCCGGGTGCTCACGCGCGTCGGCCAGCGTGCGCCCTGCAGCCCGCGCCAGGCCGGTCACGACGAGCGTCCACACGGCGAGGGCGACCCAGACCCACACGTGGGCGAAGTCAGTGATCGCCTGGGCCGAGTCGAGCTTGCCCACGACGAAGCTGCAGGCGGCGTACATCCCGACCGGAAAGACCGTCGACCAGCGGCGCACGCTGTAGCGCCGGCGCGGCCAGCGCGCCTCCGCGAACAGCAGCACCGGCAGCCACATCAGCGTCAGCGCCCAAAGGACGAGCGAGACGTCCTTGAACGCGCTGGCCGCGCCGGAGGATGACCACAGCTGCCCTACGGCCAGGGCGATTCGTCCTGCCGTTACGGTCGAGATCGCGAGTGCGCCGCCGGTGACCCAATGATCGCCATGGCCTGTGGCGAGCTGGCGGACGTCGAAGCGACTCAGCACGAACAGATAGAAGCCCAGGCCGAGGGCAAACGTGGGCAGCGATGCGATCAGCAGCCACTCGGCGCGATAGGCGAACGCGAGGGCGGCGGCGAGGAGCGCGAGCGACTCGGTTCCGACGGTCAGGATGAATGAGGCGCCCACGGTCGGCGTGGTCCAATGGCGCAGCACCGGCCCCATCAGCCCGAGCCACGCCAGGAGGGCGATGACGAGCAGGATGCCGGCGGCCCAGTTCCAGCCCAGCAGCGTCAGGCGCGTGCCGAGCACGGCTGTCCCCGCGACCGCGGTGAAGGCGGCGGGCGTGCGCAGGTCGCGGCGGAACCGAGCGCGGTCGCGCACGGCGCGGGCGGGCAGCAGGATCGCGAGGATCACCCACGCTGCTGCGTCGAGCGCCAGCAGCACGCGAGAGAGCGTCTCCTGCCCATCCAGCGACAGCGCGATCGAGACGATCCCGGTGCCCATCACCACAGCGCCCGAGGCGGGCGGAATAGCGTCGAGGATCGTCTCGAGCGCGTCAGCCACCGCGCGCGGGCGGCGCATCAGCGCGCGGCGTAGCGGCGCCGGTAGAGGATGTAGGGACGCCCGATGTACTGCAGCGGGATGCTCCAGGCGTGGACCAGGCGACTGAAGGGAAACGCGGCCCAGAACCCCCAGGCGATGATGGCGTGCAGTTGGTAGATGAGCGGTGCGCCCGTCGCGGCCTTGACGTCGGGGTTCAGGTAGAACAGCGAGCGCCACCAGTCCGCGATCGTGTCGCGGTAGTTGTACGGGTGGCTGGTGAACAGGGTGTGCCCGAAGGTCATCCAGCAGCCCAGGACGATCAGCACGGTGAGCAGCAGGTACGTCAGCATGTCCATCCGAGTGGTGGTGCGCCGTACCCGGGGGCTGCTTGCGCGCCGGTAGACGAGCCCGAGAAAGCCGATGAGGGTGACGAGGCCGGCGATCCCTCCCGCGATCCCCGCGAACCAGCGGTAGAAGCTCTCGGAGATGCCGACCGAGGCGGTCAGCGACGGCGGGATGCACAGCCCGATCACATGCCCGCCGATCGCGGCCAGCGCCCCGTAGTGGAAGGCGGGGCTGGCCCAGCCGAGCACGCGGCGGTCGAGCAGTTGGGTCGAGCGGCTGGTCCACGCGAACTGGTCGGTGCGGTAGCGCCAGTAGTGCCCGACAAGAAACGTGGCGGCCGCCACGTAGGGAAAGATGATCCACAGCAGGACTTCGCCGGTGCTCATCTGCGGGCCTCGGCGGCGGGCATGACCTCCGGCGGAGCGAAGGGCTCCAGTCCGACGAGCTCCTGCGGGGGGCCGCTCGCGGCGAGCTTCAGAACGCGGGCGCGGTCCGCCGCCGAGGGCGCGCCGAGCGTGAGGCACACCGCGTCGATGAGATGCGCGTAGGGGCTCTCGCGCTCGCGGAGGCTGAGGCGCACGAGCTCGAGCGCCGCGTGGTGCTCACGCAGGACGACCTCGCCGTAGCCTGGCGGCGCGGCGGCCGCGAACTCGAGCATCACCGGCAGGTAGTCGGGCAGCTCGGTGCCCTGGAGCGGCAGGCCGGCCGCCCGGTACAGGCGCTTCAGTCGTAGCAGCGCCGAGCCGCGCTCGCGCTTGTCACCCTCGCCGTAGAAGGTCAGGTACAGCCCCGAGCGCTTGTTCAAATCGAGCGTCTGCACGTAGTGCTGAGCCACCACGAGCGGGTCGGTCTGTGCCCACCAGTCATAGAAGCGCTCGAGTGCCGCGGCGGCCGGCGTGCGCGGCAGCGCGCCGATCGCGTCGATGATCTCCCTCTGCGCGGAGCGCAGATCCTCGTCGGGGTACTGCAGCAGCAGCGAGCTCAGCTTGTAGATCCTCGCGGTGGTCACCCGACGTCGGGTCCCGAGGGCCATCAGCCGCCCGCCCCGTCGTCCACGGACCGTTGGTCACCTAGCATCTGCACGATGTCGAGCTTGACGGGTCCTTCGTCGTCGGTCAGCATGAACGCTTCGTTCTCGGCACCGGTGTCGGGACCGATCGCGCCGCAGTTGCCGGGCCCACCCTCGAAATCAAGGCCGCAGGTGCCCTGCTGTTCCATCAGGCGGTCGGCGAGCTCGGCGTGGGCCTGGGGGATGACGTAGCGGTCCTCGTAGTTGGCGATCGCCAGCAGCCGGTACATGTCCTCGACGTCGTTGACGCTCATGCCGACTGCGGCGGCCATCGCGGTGTCGTGCTCGCCGAGGACCTCGCGCTTGCGCATGTGCCCGCGCATCGCGGCCAGCCGGCGCAGCACGTCTCGGATCACCTCGCTGTCGCCGGCGGCGAGGAGGTTTGAGAGGTAGTCGACCGGGATGCGCATCGAGTCGATCGCTCCGAAGACGTGGTCGGGGTCTGCCTCATACCCGTCGGTCTCCATGCTGTTGATGATCGGGGAGAGCGGCGGCACGTACCAGACCATCGGTAGCGTGCGGAACTCGGGGTGCAGCGGTAGCGCGACGCGATATCTGTGGGCGAGCGCGTAGACGGGTGAGCGCCGCGCGGCCTCGATCCAGTCGTCAGGGATTCCGTCGCGGCTCGCCTGTGCTCGCACGGCAGGGTCCTCGGGGTCAAGGAACACGTCATGCTGAGCGGCGAGCAGGTCGTGCTCGTCGCGTACCGAGGCGGCCTCTTGCACCCGGTCTGAGTCATAGAGCACGAGTCCGATGTAGCGGATGCGCCCGACGCAGGTCTCCGAGCAGATCGTCGGCAGCCCGACCTCGATCCGGGGGTAGCACAGCGTGCACTTCTCGGCCTTGCCGGTCTTGTGGTTGAAGTAGACCTTCTTGTACGGGCAGCCCGAGACGCAGAAGCGCCAGCCGCGGCACTTGGCCTGGTCGACCAGGACGATGCCGTCCTCCTCGCGCTTGTACATCGCGCCCGATGGGCACGAGGCCACACAGGAGGGGTTCAGGCAGTGCTCGCAGATCCTCGGCAGGTAGAACATGAACGCCTGCTCGTAGGTCGCCTTGACCTGCTCCTCGATCCCCTTGGTCAGGGGGTCCTGGTGGATGCGCTCGGGCGCGCCGGCGAGGTTGTCATCCCAGTTTGGGCCCCACTGGATCTCTGCCATCGCCTTGCCCGTCAGCTGGGACTGCGCACGCGCGACAGGGTCGTGCTCGGACAGCGGGGCGGTGATGAGCTTTTCGTAGTCGTAGGTCCAGGGCTCGTAGTAGTCGTCGATCTGCGGCAGGTCGGGGTTGGAGAAGATGCTCAAGAGCTTCTTGATGCGCCCGCCGGCCTTCAGCCGCAGCCGGCCCTTGCCGTCGAGCTCCCAGCCGCCGCGCCAGTGCTCCTGGTCCTCCCAGCGCTTGGGGTAGCCCAGGCCGGGCTTGGTCTCGACGTCGTTGAACCACATGTACTCGGCGCCGGGGCGGTTGGTCCACACCTGCTTGCACGTCACGCTGCAGGTGTGGCAGCCGATGCACTTGTCGAGGTTCATCACCATCCCGACCTGCGCACGGATCCTCATTCGAAGACCACCTCCGCCTCGCGCTTTCGCAGCACGGTGACCTCGTCGCGCTGGGAGCCGGTCGGCCCGTAGTAGTTGAAGCCGAAGGACAGCTGGGCATAGGCGCCGATGAAGTGTGTCGGCTTCATCACGATCCGCGTCAGCGAGTTGTCGGTGCCGCCGCGCTTGCCGTGAAGCTCGGTCAGTGGGACGTTGAGATGGCGGTCCTTGGCGTGGTACATCAGGCACGTGCCCTGCGGGATGCGGTGGGAGACCGTCGCACGGCAGGCGACGACGCCGTTGCGGTTGTAGGCCTCGACCCAGTCGTTGTCCTTGATGTCGAGGGCGTCGGCGTCCTCGCGGCTGATCCACAGCATCCCGCCGCCCCGGAACAGGGTCAGCATGTGCAGGTTGTCCTGGTACTCGGAGTGGATCGACCACTTCGAGTGCGGCGTCAGGTACCTGAGGGTCAGCTCGCGCCGGCCCGAGTCGTCCTTGGCGCCTTGGTCGCCGAAGACCACCCTGTGGTGTAGTGGCGGACGGAAGACGGGCAGGCCCTCGCCGAGCTCGAGCATCCACGCGTGGTCGAGGTAGAAGTGCTGGCGGCCCGAGAGGGTGTGCCAGGGCTTCTCGCGCTCTACGTTGGTGGTGAACGGCGAGTAGCGGCGGCCGTGGGCCTCGATGCCCGACCACTCCGGTGAGGTGATCACCGTCCGCGGCTGCACCTGAGCGTCCTTGAAGGTGATGCGGTCGCCCGCGCGAGGGCCAGCCAGGTCGGCCAGCGGCACGCCCGTCGTGCGCTCGAGCGCCTGGAAGCCCTGGACGGCCAGCCGGCCGTTGCAGGTCCCCGACAGCGTCAGGATCGCTTCGCAGGCGTGCTCCACGCGCTCCAGCGACGGGCGCCCGTCGGCCACCCCGCCCCGGATCGCGCCGTTGGCGGCGCGCAGCTCCGCCACCTCCGCGTCGGCGATCCAGCTGGCGCCCTTGACCGCGGTGCCGAGCTCCTCGACCAGCGGCCCCAGCGCCCGCCAGCGCTCGCCGACGTGCGGGTAGTCGCGCTCGACCACGATCAGCTTCGGCATGGTCTTGCCCGGGATCGGCTCGCACTCCCCGGCGCGCCAGTCGCGCACCTCGCCCAGCGGCTGGGCGATCTCGTCCGGCGTGTCGTGCAGCAGCGGCGCGGCGATGAGGTCGCGCCGGGCTCCGAGATGGCGCTCGGCCAGCTCGGAGAAGCGTTGTGCGATCCGCCCGAACGCGTCCCAGTCGCTCTTTGACTCCCACGGCGGCGGGACCGCCTGGTTGAACGTGTGCACGAACGGATGCAGGTCCGTCGAGGACAGGTCGTACTTCTCATACCACGTGGCCGCTGGCAGCACGACATCGCTGAACAGCGCGTTCGAGGTCATGCGGAAGTCGATCGTGGTGAGCAGGTCGAGCTTGCCCTCCGGGGCATGATCGCGCCAGCGCACCTCGCGCGGTCGCAGCTCCGGCGGAGACTCCTCGGCGCGCACCGCGTTCTCCGTGGTGCCCAGCAGGTGCTTGAGGAAGTACTCGTGGCCCTTGCCGGAGGAGCCCAGCAGGTTCGCCCGCCAGACCGTCATCACCTTCGGGTGGTTATCGGGCGCGTCGGGGTCCTCGCAGGCGAAGTGCAGCCGCCCCTCGCGCAGCTCTTTGACGACGTGCTCGGCCGGCTCGACGCCCGCCCGTTCGGCCTCATCGACCAGGTCCAGTGTCGAGCGGTCAAAGCTCGGGTATGAGGGCAGCCAGCCCAGGCGGGCGCCGAGCGCGTTGACGTCGACGATGTGACGGCCCTCCAGCAGCCCGCGCCCGAGCGGGGAGGCCAGGTCGGAGGGCTGGTAGCGCTCATAGCGCCACTGGTCGGTGGCCAGGTAGAAGAACGGGGTGCCCGACTGATGGCGCGGCGGGCGCACCCAGTCCAGCGCGAACGCGATCGTCTGCCAGCCGGCCAGCGGCCTGACCTTCTCCTGGCCGACGTAGTGCGCCCAGCCACCGCCGTTGACGCCCTCACAGCCGCACATCATCACCAGCGCCAGGAACGTCCGGTAGACCTGATCGGAGTGAAACCAGTGGTTGGTGCCGGCGCCCATCGCGATCATCGAACGCCCGCGGGTGACCTCGGCGTTGCGGGCGAACTCCCGCGCGACCCGGGCCACGAGCTGGCCCTCCACGCCGGTGATCGGCTCCTGCCACGCCGGCGTGCACGGCGCCGGATCCTCATAGCCGGACGGCCAGTCGCCCGGCAGGCCCTCGCGCGCGACCCCGTAGTGCGCAAGCGTCAGGTCCAACACCGTCGTCACGAGCCGCCCGCCGACACGGACGGCGGGCACGCCGCGGCGCACCGTCGTGCCGCCCTCCCCCTCGCCGACATCGAAGCGCGGCAGGTCGATGGGCACCTGATCGCTCGCCCGGTCGATCAGCGTAAGCGCGGGCTCGATGCCGTCCAGACGCAGGTTCCAGCGCCCGGGCTCGCCATAACGGTGCCCGACCGAGCCGCCCGGCACCGCCGGCTCGCCGGTGCGCGCGTCGAGCACGACCGGCTTCCACTCGGCGTGCTCGCCCTCGCCGCCGGAGCCCTCCAGGTCCGATGCGCGCAGCAGCCGGTCGGGCACGTATGCGCCGTCGCGCTCGCGCAGGGTGAGAAGCAGCGGCAGGTCGGTGAAGCGCCGTGCGTAGTCCTGGAAGTAGGGGACCTGACGATCGACGTAGAACTCCTTGAGGATCACGTGGCCCATCGCCATCGCCAGCGCCCCGTCGCTTCCCGGCTCGGCGGCCAGCCAGTGATCGGCGAACTTCGTGTGCTCGGCGTAGTCGGGTGAGACGACGACCACCTTCTGGCCGCGGTAGCGGGCCTCGGTCATGAAGTGCGCATCGGGCGTTCTGGTCGTCGGCAGGTTCGTGCCCCAGATCAGCAGGTAGCCCGCGTTGAACCAGTCGCCGGACTCCGGCACGTCGGTCTGGTCGCCAAACGCCTGCGGCGAGGACGGCGGCAGGTCCGCATACCAGTCGTAGAAGGACAGGATCACCCCGCCGATGAGCGAGAGGAAGCGCGTACCGGCGGCGTAGGAGGCCTGCGACATCGCCGGGATCGGCGAGAAGCCGACGACGCGGTCGGGGCCATAGCGCTTGATCGTGTGCACGTGAGCGGCGGCGATCATGTCCACCGCCTCATCCCAGGAGGCGCGCACGAATCCGCCCTTGCCGCGCTGGCGCCGATAAAGCCGCGCCTTCTCGGGGTCATCGACGATCTCCGCCCATGCGTCAACCGGGTCGCCGAGTCGCGCGCGCGCCTCGCGGAACATCTCCAGGAGGCTGCCGCGGATGTAGGGGTACTTCAGCCGCAGCGGCGAGTAGGTATACCAGGAGAACGACGCCCCGCGAGGACAGCCGCGCGGCTCATAGTCGGGCATCTCCGCACCCGTCGAGGGATAGTCGACAGCCTGGGACTCCCACGTGATCAGCCCGTCCTTGACATAGACGTTCCACGAGCACGACCCCGTGCAGTTCACGCCGTGGGTGGAGCGCACCACCTTGTCATGAGCCCAGCGTCCTCGGTAGGAGCGCTCCCATGCCCGGTCCTTGGCGACCAGCTGGCTCCAGCCCTCGGCGTTGACCGGCCCACGACGCAAGAAGCGATGCGCCTCGAGCAACGGATTGGGGCGCTCAGGCATTGCCGTCTAGGCCTCCCGGAGTCGAGGCGGCCATCAGGCCCTAGCCTCGGCCGATCATGATCGCCACTCCAACCTCAAGGCCTCGAAGCCTTCAACCGGCTTGCGTGACGTCCCGCACCAACCGAGGTAGATCGACACGGCGCGGATACTTCCACATCGCCAGTAAAAAAGCCAGCAGGCTGCACGCGGGCTAGGTAGGCGTGTCAGCTCCGCAGAGGCTCTTATCTAAGGGAAGCCCGCACGCACGCGACTTAAGAGAGGCCGCCCGCACACGACGGGCGACGGTATTGTGCTCAGTTGCTTCTCGTGATGCCGTAGTTGACGTGTCCAGGGGGGCCCTCCGGTCCCTCATCGGCAGGTTCGACGTTGCCGGTGTGCGCAGGCTCGTGGTAGCCCAGACCACTCAGGTAGCGGTCAACCATGCGCGCGCACTGGCGGCCCTCGTTGATCGCCCACACGATCAGCGACTGGCCACGGCGGGCGTCTCCGGCGGCAAATACGCCTTCGATCGCGGTGGCGTACGGACCGGTCGTCTTGACGTTACCTCGAGGATCCCGCTCCACGCCGAGCTGTGCGAGCAGGTGTGGTTCAGGGTGCAGGAAGCCCAACGCGAGAAGCACCAGATCCGCGCGCAGCTCGCGCTCGGTGCCCGCGACCGGCGCGAACGGAGGGGTCGGCCCGGCCTGGGAGAAGCGCAGACCGCTCACCGCGCCATCTACGCCGATGAAGCAGGTGGTTGCGATCGAGTAGTCCTGCTCGCCCCGTTCGAGCTCGTGGGCCTCCTGCATCGCATAGCTCAGACGAAACTTGTCTGGCCACAGAGGCCACGGTGTACGCTCATCAGGTCGCCGGTGAGGCGGCTCGGGCAGCAGCTCCAGCTGCGTGACCGACGCGGCGCCCTCCCGCAGGGCATTGCCAACGCAATCAGCGCCCGTGTCACCGCCGCCGATGACCACGACATGCTTGCCGGCGGTGGCTATCTCATTCGTTGGGGACGGCGCCGGGACGGTCGGCTCGGGCCCTTGTTGTCCGGCGACCCAGCGGTTGCGCTCGATAGAGGTAGTCCATCGCGAAGTGGATGCCATCCAGCTCGCGGCCGTCGACCGGCAGGTCGCGCGGAACTCGTGAGCCGGTGGCGATAACTGTCGCATCGAAGCCCTTCAAGAGATCTGCGGCAGGAAGATCGCGACCGACATCGACCCCGCAGCGCACCTCGACTCCCTCGTCGATGAGCTGCTGCACGCGCCGCTGCACGACAGTCTTTTCGATCTTGAAGTCCGGGATGCCGAAGCGCAGCAGGCCGCCCGGCGCCTCGTCGCGCTCGAACAGCACGATGCCGTGTCCCCGCCCGGCGCAGTTGCTGGGCGGCCGCCAAGCCGGCCGGGCCCGAGCCGATCACCGCGACTCTGCGACCGGTCTCGAATGCGGGTGGCTGCGGCGTAATCCAGCCCTCCTTCCACGCGCGGTCGACGATCGCCTGCTCGATCTGCTTGATCGTGACCGCTTCGCCCTCCCGGATCTCCATCACGCACGCCGCTTCGCACGGCGCCGGGCACGCCCGCCCGGTGAAGTCGGGGAAGTTGTTGGTGGCGTGCAGCTGGGCGATCGCCTCCTTCCAGCGGTCGTGGTAGACGAGATCGTTCCAGTCGGGAATCAGGTTGCCCACCGGACATCCGTTGTGGCAGAACGGCACGCCGCAGTCCATGCAGCGCGCGCCCTGCGCACGGAGCTCCGCGTCCGGGAGCGGCACGACGAACTCCCGGTAGTCGCCGACGCGCTCAGGCGGATCGCGTTGCACGCTGCCCTTGCGGGCAATCCTCAGAAACGCGCCGAGCTCACCCATCGTCGATCATTCGTGTCAGGTGGGTGCTCATGGCTTGAAGACCATCAGCGCCAGGATCGCGAGGACGGCCGCCGCGGACGTGTAGTTGGCTGCGAGCGAGACGCGATCGTCGAGCAGCGCGCGAAGCTCGGCGTTGGCCGGCGCGTCCTCGGCGGCGAGCCGCGTGGCGAGTGCGGCGTGCCTGCTTGGGCCGTCGGCCGCCGATGGCGCCGAGCACGAGCGCGGCCACGTACAGCGCGATCGCCGCCTCGACCCAGCCGGCGCCGTAGCCGAAGCCGCCGAGATGCACGAGCCACAGGCCGAAGCCGAGCACCAGCAATGCGCCGATGCCGACCAGGGCCACCCCCACCCGCGTGAGCCCGAGCAGCAGGGCAATCTCGGCGGGCCGCTGCCTGCGCCGGGCCGCCTCGAAGGCGACCCCGGCCAGAATGATGCCTGCGATGAACAGCAGCGCACCGAGCAGGTGAAAGAAGAGCGCCAGCTGATAGCGGGTCAGCTCATCCATGAGTCGCACCTTGGCGAAGCGGTGATCGGCGGGCCTGCTCCCCAGGTGCTCTGCGAGGGGTGCGGCGGGCATGCAGCGCCGCAGATGCGCTGACGGCCAGGAACAGCAGGATTGCGACCTCGCCCAGCACTCCGCCCCATTGCCAGGCCGCCAGATTGCCGGCGAGGTCGCCGCCGAGCAGGCGCAGCGCCAGCGAGGCGTGCAGCAATGCCAGGTGCGCGTAGAAGCCGCGGCGAAAAGGCAGTGAGACGCGCAGCACGGCCGGGACGATGACGGGCGCGTGCGCGAAGACCATCGACATCACGAACCCGAGGAACACCGCGTGCAATGCCGCGTCGTAGGCGGGACCGTCGACCATCGGCGCGTATGCCGTCCACAACACGCCGGCCACGGCGAGCCACACGTAGCCGGCGAGCAGCGCGCAGGCCATGAACTGGGTGACGCCGCCCATGCGCACGGTGCGCCGTGCGACGTCATAGCGAGCCAGCCAGGCCGCCTGGCCGAGAAGCCCCGCGCCCGCGATCCGCACGCCCAGGGTCTCGGCGGGCAGGGACACCACCAGGCCGACGCAGAACACGGCGAGCGCAACCGCCAGCAGCCCCCGCGCTCCGGATGAGAGACGCACGGCGCGTGTCAGCTCCAGCCGCTCGCCGACGATCGTCAGCACGAGAAAGCCCGCGAGCAGCGGGGCGAAGCGGCTCACATCGGCGCCCAGCAGCCACGCCACGGCGGCCGCTGACCAGGCGAGAGCGCCGAGCCCCATCACGGCGTTGTGCAGCGAGGGGGCCATATGCTGCAGAACGACGTGGTCGACGAGTAGTACGAGCCCCGCGAGCGTCAGCAGCGCCGGCCCCAGACCGCCGGGAACGCCGGCCAGCGCCGCGAGCGCTCCCAGGCCCGCGGACAGCGGCGCCGCGTAGGACCACCAGCGCCCCAGCGCGACCGCCCGCTCGAGGCTCACGAGCGTGCCCAGAAAGCCGAGCGCCATCAGCGGGCCATGCATTTCGCTGGCCGTGCTCAGGCCGCTCGGCAACGACAGGCCGAGGCGCAGCAGCCCGCCCCACAGCCCGGCGAACAGGGCGACGAGCGCCAGTGCCATCAGCGGCCCGCGTCGACGCCGCATCTGCGCGGCGCCGTGAACGTCGATCGAAGCTCCTGAGATGCGCTGGGTGGCGTTCACGCCCATCCGAGCTGCTCGCGCGCCGCCTGGCTCATCGCCGCCGGATCCCAAGGCGGCTCCCACACCAGCTTGACCGCGACGCCGCGCACCTGCGGCAGCTGCGCCAGACAGGCTCGTATCCGATCATCTAGAAAGCCCCCCAGCGGGCACGCTGGCGTGGTCAGCGTCATCTCGATCGCAACGCTGCCGTCCGCAGCGATGGTCACGTCGTAGACGAGCCCGAGGTCCACGATGTTGACCCCAAGCTCCGGGTCGATCACTTGCCGCAGCATCTCGAGCGCCAGGCCAGCATCAAGCGGGCGGGTGAGCAGGCCGAGCGCTCCAAGCTGATCGTCCACGACTTGATCTTTTCACAAGAAGCCTGTAAAAACAATCAGGCCGTGAAAACTCGTGCGACCGACGATGAGACGCTCACAGCACTCACGCCTGTGCTCGCCGATGCCCTGCGCACGCTCGGTGAAAGCGGCCAGCCCGAGACCGCCAACCGGCTTGCTGGACGGGCGTGGGCGGCGTTGCGCCAACGCCATCCCGCCGAAGCTCAGCGCATCAACGCGCTGATGCACCGGCTGGCGCGAATGCCATCGGACCCCACCCACGACCAAGGAGCACCGCAATGCCCGACCCACAACTCGACGTCCGCACCGAGCCGCCCGCCCGCCGCCACCAGCTGATCTTCGACACCTACGGACAGCTCGCCGCGGGCAGCGGCTTTGAGCTCGTCAACGACCACGACCCCAAGCCGCTCTACTACCAGTTCGAGGCCGAGCACCCGGACCAGTTCACCTGGAACTACCTCGAGGAGGGCCCTGAGGTCTGGCGAGTACGAATAGGCCGGCCCGCATGAGCCGTCCACGGCAGCACCGGCCGTCGCCGAGCACCGGCGTTTCCGTCGTGGATGACGCTCCGGGGCGTAGCCCTTGGCTCCTACGGCGCTCGACGTCACCCCGGCGGTACTGTGGCGCACCTAGGCGTTAGGGTCTCCGGCGGCGCGCGCCATCCCCTCACCGACATGGAGGCCGCTTGAAGACCTGGCAGCTCAAGACGCTCGACCTCAAGCCGCGACTACCGGAGATCCTGTCCTCGAGTGATGCGGCGCGCGCGATCGTGCTCGACCTCGCCGCCGGCGAGAGCCTGTCCGACCATGAGGTGCACGAGCGCGCGTGGGTGATCGTGATCGATGGCGCGATCGAGGTCACCACAGCCGCCGGCGAGCACGCCGAGGGTGGGCCAGGATTGCTCATCGAGCTCGCCCCAGCAGAGCGGCACGAGGTCCTCGCCTCCTCGAGAGCGCGGCTGTTGCTGCTGCTGACCCCTTGGCCCGGCAGCGGCCACCCGGGTGCGATGACGATCCGGGAGAAGCTCTACGCGCGACGCCACGCAGCCAAGCAAAAGCAGTGAGAGCGGGAACCGGATTCGCCTGGTTGGTGTCCTGCCCGAGCGCGCGGACAGCGACCGGCGCGACCACACCGAGGACCTCGCCGTGATCGCCACACTGGATCAGAGGGCGCGCCCGTTGCGCGAGCTGCGCATCTCGGTAACGGACCGCTGCAACTTCCGCTGCTCCTACTGCATGCCCAAGCAGATCTCCGGGCGCGAAGCTGGCGCAGGAGTGGGAGGAACGCCTCACGCTGCCCGACTACGACCGGTTCGCCCAGGCCGGCATGGTCATGACCGAGAAGCAGGGCGGGTCCGATCTTCGCGCCAACACGACGATCGCCGAGCCGATCGGCGACGGCTGGTTCGAGCTGACCGGTCACAAGTGGTTCTGCACCCACCCGTGTTCGACGTCTTCTTCACCCTCGCCCAGACCGAGGCCGGGATCACCTGCTTCGTCGCCGAGCGTCCCCATCCGGGGTTCCAGATCCAGCGCCTGAAGGACAAGCTCGGCGGTCGCTGCCTCGCCTCCTCCGAGGTCGAGTACGACCACCTTCCCGCACGGATCCTCGGCGAGGAGGGCCGGGGAACGGCCTTCGTGGTGGAGCAGCTGATCTGGACGCGACTGGACACCCTCACGGCGGTCGCCGGCATGATGCGCCGTGTCGTCGCCGAGGCGGTCTGGCATGCGCGCCACAGGGCCGCCTTCGGCGCTCCCCTCAGCCGCCAGCCGGCGATGGTCAACGTGCTCGCCGACATCGCCCTGGAGTCCGAGGCGGCAACGGCCGCGACGCTGCGGATCGCCCGTGCCTTCGACTCGCAGGACGCTCACGAGGCCGCCTTCCGCCGCGTCGCCCTCGCCGTCATGAAGTACTGGGTTTGCAAGCGCGGCGCCCCCCTGGCGGCCGAGGCGCTCGAGTGCCTGGGGGGTAACGGCTACGTCGAGGAGGCGCCGATGGCGCAGTTCTACCGCGACATCCAGCTCGGCACCGTCTGGGAGGGCTCGGGCAACGTGATCGCCCTGGACGTGCTTCGCGCGCTGGGCCGCGAGCCCGAGGCGGCGGGCGCCTTCCTGGCCGAGTGCGAGCTGGCGGCCGGGACGGATGCTCGCTTCGACGCCCACATGGGCCGGGTGCGCGACGGGCTGTCTGCCCTGATGACCGACCCGGCCGAGGCACAGTGGCGAGCGCGCCGGGTGGTCGAGGACATGGCACTGGGACTGCAGGCCAGCCTTCTCCTGCGCCACTCCCCAGCGCCGATCTCGGATGCTTTCTGTGCAGGACGACTCGACGCGCGAGGGCTCGCCTTCGGAGACCTGCCCAGCGGCCTCGACGGAGCGGCCATCGTCGAGCGCACCCTCGCGCTGTAGCCCTCGGGGTCAGGCCGACGCAGCGACCTCCCGCACCTCCCGGCGCAGCACGGTCACGCCCGGACCCACGCTGCTCCCCACCTGGAGATCGCTCGAAGCCGCCTCGGCCGCCTCCGCGGTGTCGAACAGCACCAGCGACGTCCCCTTCCCGTCCTCCAGAGGCCTGAGCCAGTAGCCGGCCTGGAACCCGGGTGCCCGGCTGATGGTGGGAACGACCTGCTCGCGCAGATACTTCAGCCCCGCCTCTCGATCCGGCTCTCCGGTGGTGTCTACCTCGATCACGACCGCGTGCATCGGAACCCTCCCCTTGTTGACATCGGCAACCTAGCGCACCCCACCTCCCGGCGGCTTGGTCTCCGACCTGTCCTGCGGCCGGTTCGGTGCCCCGCTAACGCGTGCGCAGGCCGGCGAGAAGCATTTCCACGGCCTGCCCCGTCCGCTCGCGCTCGGCCTGGCGGTCCTCGGCCGTCAGGATGATCGCCGACGCCTCGTGAAGGGCGGCGAGGATGAGGTGGGCGAGCGCGCCCGGATCGGCACGCTCGATCAGACCCTGCTCCATTCCTTCGGCCAGGGCCTCGGAGAGCATGGTCAGGCCGTAGGGCGCCACGACCGCCCGCCACGCCTCCCACCCGAGAGCCTCGCGGCCCTCGACCAGACCGGCCCGCTGGATCTCCGTTGAGCGCAGGCACTCGTCCAGGTACCACCGGGTGCCGATCTCCAGCGCCGAGACGGGGTCGGGAGCATCCGCCACGACCGCGGCCAGGCGCACGACGAAATCCCGCTCGACGGCGTCCAGTACGGCCGCCAGCAGCTCCGCCTTGCCGGCGAAGTGGTGGTAGAGCCCGCCGCGGCTGACGCCCGCACGGCGGAGGATCTCGGCCGTGCTGGCGCCGTCGTAGCCCCGCTCGACGATCAGCTCGCGCGCCACAGCCACGATCCTCTGGCGGGTCGCCTCGGCTGCCTCGGTGTCCTGTTGCGTGCTCATGGCTCCTTCTGGTAGATTACCGACCGACCGCCGGTCGGTGGGTCTTTCCGGCGGCTTACGAATAGGCGTCGAAAGGAGATGGGTAATGAACACCTACGTGATCTTGCGGCGGAGCGCCTGGGAGTCCGGAGACGAGCTCGGGCAGGCCGCGGAGCGCTCGAGGATGGTCGGCGACGAGCAGATGTCCGACGACATCCGCTGGATTCGAAGCTATGTCCTCGGCGAGGCCGACGGCCGTGTCGGGACCGTCTGCATCTACCAGGCCAGCAGTCCCGAGGCGATCCGCGAGCACGCATCGCGCGCGGACCTGGCGGCCGACGAGATCATCCAGGTCGCCGACACGGTCATCGTGCGGCCCGACCCGGCTCCGGCCAACGCCGGCTAGGCCGAGCCGTACCTCAGGGTCGCGCACTCCCCCGCCGTGCCGGTCTCGAGCAGGCGCAGCGAGATCGGAGCCCCGGTCTCGCCGAACAGCCGCTTGCCCGCTCCGAGCACGGTGGGGAAGACCATCAGCCGGTATTCGTCGACGAGATCGGCGGCGGTCAGCCCCCGGACGAGCCGGGCGCTGCCGGCGACGAGGATGTCCCCGGCGTAGAGGTCCTTCAGCTTCGCCACCTCCTCGCCGAGGTCGCCGCCGATCACCGTCGAGTTGGTCCACTCGGCGCTCTGCAGGGTGCTCGAGAACACGTACTTGGGCATCTCGTTCATCTTCTTGCCGAACTCCCCCGCCTCCATCGACGGCCACGCCCTGGCGAACCCTTCATAGGTGACCCGGCCGAGCAGCTGGGCGTCGGCCGCCATCAGCTCCTCCATCTTGAACTTGTCTCCCTCCGCCCCGCGGTCGAACTTGAACGCCCAGCCGCCGCGGTCGAAGTCCTCGCCTCCGCCGGGGTCCTCCATCACGTCGTCCAGCGTCACGAACTCTGAGACCACAACTCTGCCCATCGGGACCCGCCTTTCCGATCGTCTGCCTTTGAGCATCTGACCGTAGGGCAGCCGAGAACTCATCGGTGCCGGCGCATGGCCCCGCGGGTCTAGTCGAGCTGGAACTCCCCGCCGCTGTAGATGACCCGCTCGCCCCCGCCCCGCAGCTGAGCGGTCACGACCCGGTCGGAGGTCGAGACGATGTCGGTGTGGACGCTCGAGGTGTTGAAGCCGAGACGCTCCCAGTCCTCTGACTGCAGCGGCGCCGGGTCCCCGGCGTAGGCGTCCTGGTAGGAGCGCCCGAGGGCGATGTGCGTGTTGCCGAACGTGCCCGCCGACGTTCTCGTCATAGAGCGTGTGGGCCATGAACCGCGTGATCCGGAGAAGCGCCGATCGGTCAGCGAGAACTCGCCGACGCGGTCGGCCCCCTCGGTGGCGATCATCTCGGTCAGGATCTGCTCGTTCTCCTCGGCGCTCGCCTCCGTCACGCGGCCGTCGGCGAAGGCCAGCCGGATGCCCTTGACCAGGCTTGCCGTAGCGGTAGAGCGGCTGGTCGAAGCGGATCCAGCCCTCCGTCCCGCGCCAGTCGGGGCTGGTGAACAGCTCGAAGCTGGGGATGTTGCGGCCGCGGCCGCCGAGCCAGCGCCGCTGCTCGCCGATGGTCACCCACAGGTCGACGTCCGTCGCCCTCGACGTGCACACGCTCGATGTCCATCCCGTCGAGGCGCTCGCGCGCCTGGTCGAGCTGCCTGCCCACCTCCCGCCAGCGGGCGATCGGATCCTCCTCGTCGAGAAAGCAGGCCTGGATGATCTGCTGCCAGTACTCCTCCAGCCCCATCCCCGCCTCCGCCGCCATCGCCTCGGTCCCGTAGAGGCCCAGCGTCCAGCTGAAGCGCCCTTCGTTCTCCTTCTCCCCGCGCCAGTCAAGCAGCGGCTTCATCGCCTCTCCCCGCCGCATGATCCGCGACGGCTCGACCGTCTCCAGCGCGTGCGGATCGGTGTCCGCGATGACCGCGACCTGGTGGTCCATCTCGTCGACCAGGCCACGCATGAGATGGGACGGGAAGAAGTCCAGCTGATGCTCGGTGGCGGACTCGTAGAACTCCCGCGACGCACTCATGCCCTGGTCCTCGTCGGGGTGGTAGGCCGCCGATCGCGTGGGCGCCGGCACGCCACACCGCCTTGAGCAGCTCCTGATAGAGAGGCTTGGAGACCTCAGGCGCGACGACCCGCACCACCTCGCCGGGCTTGACGCCCTCGCCGCCGCCGAGGGCGAAGTCGACGAGCACCGATGCGTACCGCTGCAGGACCACGGCGGGAGGCGTGTAGCTCATGGGTCCGACATATTGAACTGCGGGCAAGACGTTGCTCCTGGCTGACCGCAGGAGCGGCGGCCGGCTGCTGATCGAGCTCGCCCCCGGGCGGGACTCCTAGCCGGCGCCTACACTGCCGACCGATGCGACCGAGCTCCGGCCCCGGTCCGCTGCTGGTCCTGCAGCACTCCGCCCGCGAACCCCCCGGCGCCTACGAGGACGAGCTGCAGGCCCGGGGCATCGCCTTCCACCGCGTCCTCGTGGACGAGGGACAGCCGCTGCCCGACTGGCGCGAACACGCGGCCCTGCTCGTCATGGGCGGAGGGATGGCAGCCAACGACGAGGACACCCATCCCTGGCTCGGGCCGGAGAAGGCCCTGATCGCCGAGGCCGTGCGGTCGGGCATGGCCTACTGGGGCGTCTGCCTCGGGGCCCAGCTGCTGGCGGCCGGCCTCGGAGCGCGGGTGCAGCGGGGGCCCCGCACCGAGCTGGGGGTGCTCCCGGTGCAGCTCACCTCGAGGGCGGCCCGCGACCCGGTCTTCGCCGCGGCCCCCGCCCGCTTTCTCTCCCTGCAGTGGCACGAGGACACCTACGAGCTTCCGTCCGGCGCTCAGCGGCTCGCCCGCTCGGACCTCTACGAGCAGCAGGCCTTCGTGCTCGGCAGGGCCTATGCCGTGCAGTTCCATCTGGAGGTGACCCCGGCGCTGGCCGCCGAATGGATGGAGATCCCCGACTACGCCGCCGAGGTCGAGCAGATCGCGGGACCCGGCGGCCCGGCCGCCCTGCTCGAGCAGGTCCGTGCCGCCGCTGCGGAGTCGGTGCCCCTCGCCCGGGCGCTCTTCTCCCGCTGGCTGGTCGAGGTCGTCGGCTACCCCGCCACGACCGGCTAGGCCGGCTCCTCCACGACCACGCGCACGGTGCGCAGCTGCCGGTCGCTGGCCCCGCGCACGCTGCCGCCCAGCTCGAGCGTGCTGCTGGACGTAGGCGAGCGTCTCGGCCGTGAGCCGCTCGCCCGGGCAGCACGTTGGGGATCCCCGGCGGATAGGTCGCCAGCGACTCCGCCGCGATCCGCCCGACGGCATCTGCGGCCGGCGACCACCTCCTGGCGCCCCGAGGTAGGCCTCGCGCGGGGTCATCGCCAGCTCGCCCCACGGCGGAGGCGCCGCGAAGCTCGCCCGCGCGCCCCCCGGGTCGAGCCCGACCCGGTCCACGGCCTCGCGCAGCGCCGCCACCAGCCGCTGCGCCTCGGGCAGGCCCCGCTCGCCCATCCCGAACACCGCCACGATCACGTTCTGGCCGTACAGCTCGAGGTTGATGTCGTCCGATCTCGCGCAGCATCGGCGCCAGCTCGTAGCCGCTCGCGGCGACGCCGCGCACGTCCACCGCCAGGCGCAGCGGGTCGTAGGCGAACACGCCCGGGCGCCCCGCCAGGCGCTCGTCGAGCACGTCGAGGCCCTCGATCGCGCGGATCTGCTCGCGCGCCGCCGCCAGCGCCGCCATCGTGCGCTCCAGCAGCTCGCGGCCGTGCACGGCCGCCTGGCGCCGGGCGGCGTCGAGCGAGGCGAACAGCAGGCGAGTTGGGGCTCGTCGACTCGGTCAGCGTGACCGCCCGGTCGACCGTGTCCTCGCCGATCAGTCCCCGGTCCTCCGCGGCCGAGGTGCAGCATCGCCGACTGCGTGAGGCTGCCGACGATCTTGTGGGTGCTCGAGATCACCAGGTCCGCCCCCGGCGAGAGCGCGTGCTCGGGCAGCGCCTCGTGGAAGGCCATGTGCGCCCCCCACGCCTCGTCGACGATCAGCGGCACGCCGTGGCGCGTGCGCCACCTCGGCCAGCGCCGCGACGTCGGCGACCGCGCCGAAGTAGGTCGGCGAGATCACCCACGCGCCGACGGCTGCCGGCGTCGCCGCGCAGCGCTGCGCTGCGAGCGTCTCGGCGGTCAGGCAGTGGGCGATCCCGAGCTCGGGGTCGAGCTCCGGCGCGGCGAACGTCGGGCGCAGGCCCGAGAGGACCAGCGCGTCGATCGTGCTCGAGTGGGCGTTGCGCTGGACGACGACCTCGCCTGCCGCGGTGGGCGAGCGCCAGGCCCGCCGCGAGGTTCCCCTGCGAGGCGCCGTTGACCAGGAACCAGGCGCGCCTGGCCCCCCACGCCTCGGCGGCCAGCCGCTGGGCCTGCTCGAACGGGGTCGGGTCGGGGCCGACGTCGATGCCGTAGGTGAGCGCCGGGATGTCCAGGGCCAGCGCCTGCTCGCCGATCGCCTCGAGCAGGCCCGGGTCGGCTCCCGGGCCGCCCTTGTGTCCGGGCACGTGCAGCCGCGCGGGGCTCGCTGGCCGCGTACTCGCGCAGCGCGTCCAGGTAGGGGGTGCTCGTTCTGGCTGGAGTCGCATCCGTCAGGGGACCGCCTCGGCGGCAGGCGCCGCCGGCCGCGCCGCGCAGGACGCCCGTGTCGCGGGTGAGCCGCTGGGCGAGCGCGACCGGGATCACGCTGATCAGGATCACGAACAGCACGACCACGTTGACCTGCGGCAGCTGCTGGCCGAGGCGGATGTTGCCGAAGATCCAGATCGGCAGCGTGTTCTGCGCGCCCGGCGGTGAACGTCGTGACGACGATCTCGTCGAACGACAGCGCGAACGCGAGCAGGCCGCCGGCGACGAGCGCGGTGGCGATCACCGGCAGGGTCACGAAGCGGAAGGTCTGCCAGCCGTCGGCGCCGAGGTCCATCGAGGCCTCCATGAGCGAGGACTGCGTGCGCCGCAGGCGCGCGAGCACGTTGTTGTAGACGACGACGATGCAGAAGGTGGCGTGCCCGATCACGATCGTCAGCAGCGAGAAGTTCGACGCCGTTGAAGGTGATGAACGAGTTCAGCGCCATGCCGGTGATGATCCCCGGCAGCGCGAGCGGCAGCACGAACAGAAACGGAGATCGCTTCGCGCCCGAAGAAGCGGAAGCGGTGCACCGCGAAGGCGGCCATCGAGCCGAGCACCATCGCGATCGTCGTCGCGATCAGCCCGGCGCGCACCGACAGCCACAGCGCGTGGCGCATTTCTTCGTTGTGCCAGGTCGAGGAGAACCACTTCGTCGAGAGCCCCGGCAGCGGCCAGCTCTGCACGTTGGAGGGGTTGAACGCGTACAGGATGATGATCGCGATCGGGAAGAACAGGAACAGCATGATCAGCGACCGTCCACACGGCCAGCGCGATGCGGCTCCATCGGCTCGAGCCCGATCACAGCGCCTCGAACGCTCCCAGCCGTCGGGCGACCAGCAGGTAGATGCCCATGACGACCAGCGGCACGGTCGCGAACGCCGCGGCGAACGGCACGTTGTTGGCGACCCCCACGTTCCTGGTAGACGACGTTGCCGATGAAGTCCGAGCCGGCGCCGCCGACGAGCGTCGGGGTGATGAAGTCGCCGAGCGTCAGCGAGAAGGTGAAGATCGATCCGGCCGACGATCCCGGGCAGGATCAGCGGCAGCAGCACCGTGCGGAACGTCCGCCAGCCGCGCGCGCCGAGGTCGGCCGAGGCCTCGATGTAGGAGTCGGGCACGCGTTCGAACGCCGACCAGATCGGCAGGATCATGAACGGCAGCCAGATGTAGCTGAACACGATCCACATCGCCCAGTTCGAGTAGCCGATGTTGAGCGCCCCGAGGCCGAGCTGTTCGAGGAACCAGTTGAGGATCGCCGTCCTTGGCGAGGATCAGCCGCCAGACGTACACGCGCACGAGGTAGCTCGACCACAGCGGGATCAGCACCGCCACGAACAGCGCCGCCTGCAGCCGCCTGGGCGCGATCCGCACGGCGAAGAAGGCGAACGGCAGCGCCAGCATCGCGTCGGTGACGGTCACCGCCGCGGCGATCCCGATCGTGCGCAGCGCGATCGTGCGGTAGGCGGGGACTTTGACGAGCGTCTTGAAGTTGTCGAGCGTCCAGCTGTGGACGAGCTTGCCGGTGAACGGGTCGACGCTCCACAGCGCCGAGAGGAACAGCAGCACGAGCGCCGCCAGGTAGATCAGCACGAACCACGCGCCCGGCGCGGACAGCAGCAGCGACGGCCCGCAGCCACGGCCGGCGGAACAGAGCCGCCGACACGCGGGTGCGGGCCGCGCGGTTCGACGGCGAGGCCCGCGGCGGGCGCCTGGCCGCTGCGCCGCGCTACGCCGGTGACTTCGGTCCACTTCTGCTGCCAGGCGCTGTAGTCCATGCAGTCGTTCTGGCCGTTGCCGCATTCTTTGACCGGCGTCTTCCAGAACTTGATGCTGTTGAAGTACGCGCCGGCGCGTTCGCGTGGTACGTCGACGCACGAGCCCTTCTTGATCTTTTCCATGTACGGGCACGCCTTCGTGTTGGCGGGCGTCTCGCCGTAGGAGATCGCCTGCTCGGCCTGCACTTTCGGGCTCGACACCCAGTTCACCCATTTGTAGGCGCAGTTCGGGTGCTTGGCGTGCGCGGAGAGCATCCACGTGTCCGCCCAGCCGGTCGCGCCCTCGGACCGGGATCAGTTCGCTTGACCGGCGCTTTGTCGGCGTTCCAGCGTGTTCGTCTGGTAGCGGCCACGCCGCTCCGATCACGGCGTCGCCGTTCTTGAACAGTTCGATCTCGTCGGAGCGCCAGCGCCCAGTACTTCTTGATCAGCGGCTGCTGTTGCTTGAGCAGGTTCACCGCCGCGTTGAGCTGCGCTTCGGTGAGCTCGTACGGGTCGGTGATGCCGAGGCTCGGCTGGGTCTTCGACAGGTACAGCGCCGCGTCGGCGATCTGGATCGGGTTGTTCGGGACCGTGATCGAGGCCTTTGTACTTCGGGCTGTAGATCGCTGCCCAGCTCGTCGGCGCCGGCGTGACCGACTTGGTGTTGTAGAGCAGGATGTTCGGGCCCCACTGCAGCGAGATCCCGTAGTGGACTTGCCGTCGACCGTGTTGTGCGGCGGCGACTGCAGCTGCGGGATGAAGTTCTTCCATTCCGGCACCAGCGCGACGTTCATCGCCGCGACGTTCGCCGCCGCGGATCAGGCGCAGGCTGGCGTCGCCGGAGGCGGAGACCATGTCGTACTGGCTGCCGCCGCCCTGGCGCATCAGCGTCACCATTTCGTCGGAGGAGCCCGGCGTACTTGGCGTGCACCATGCAGCCGGTCTGCTTTTCGAACGGCTTCACCCATTCCGGCTGGGCGTAGCCTTCCCACGCGACGAGGTTGAGCTGCCCCTCGCCGGCCCCGATGCTCGTCGGCAGGTTGCTCGCGGCCGTGCTGCTCGAGGAGCTGCCGCAGGCGCTCACCGCCACGGCCATCGCCGCCAGCACCAGGCCCCCAGCGCCCAGTCGATCTTCGCAAGCCTCATCGCTCTCACGTCCTCCTCTTTCGTGTGTTGTCGGTGAGTCATGCAGCACCGACGCGTCCTCCTCTCGCCAGGCGAGCCGCACGCGGCGCCCCCGTTCCTGCCAGCGCCTCGCGCGGCGGACGTGTCGAGGTTCTGTCTGCAGCACGATGAGCGTCTGCGCCGCTGTCCGGACTCGACCACGTAGCGCGTGACCGAGCCGAGGTAGGCGACCTCGCGCACGACCCCCGCGAGCGCCCCCGCGTCGCGCCTCGCCGTCGGCGAGCATGCGGATCTTCTCCGGGCGCACCAGTAGCGCGCCTGCCGTCGCGCTCGAGGATGTTCGAGGTGCCGACGAAGCCGGCCACGAACTCGTTGACGGGGCGCTCGTAGATCTCGCCCGGGCGTGCCCACCTGCTCGATGCGCCCGTCGGAGAAGACCGCGATGCGGTCGCTCATCGTCAGCGCCTCGTCCTGGTCGTGGGTGACGTAGATGAAGGTGATGCGCTCGCTCAGCTCGCGCTGGATCGACTTCAGCTCGAGCTGCATCTCCTGGCGCAGCTTCAGGTCGAGCGCGCCGAGCGGCTCGTCGAGCAGCAGCACGCGCGGGCGGTTGACGATCGCGCGGGCGAGCGCCACGCGCTGGCGCTGGCCGCCCGAGAGCTGGATCGGGCGCCGGTTCTCGACGCCCGGGCAGGCGCACCATCTCCAGCGCCTCGGCGCGCCGCTCGCGGCGCTCGCGCTTGCCGACGCCCCTTCACGCGCAGGCCGTAGGCGACGTTGTCGAGCACGCTCATGTGCGGGAACAGCGCGTAGTCCTGGAAGACGGTGTTGACCGGGCGCTCGTACGGCGGGCTGCGCGTGACGTCCACGCCGTGCAGCTCGACGCCGCCCGGAGTCGGCGAGCTCGAAGCCGGCGATCACGCGCAGCGTCGTCGTCTTGCCCGAGCCGGAGGGCCCGAGCATCGTGAAGAACTCGCCCGCGCGGCACCTCCAGCGACAGGCGCTCGATGGCGACCACCTCGCCGTAGGTCTTGCGCATCTCCGCCGAGCCGCACGGCCGGAGCCCGCGGCGCGTCTCCGGGCGACGCGGGATTGCGGGCTCGGCGCGTCGATCGTCGTACCTCCGCCGGAGACCATCCCGAGCCGAGTCTAGTCGCCATGGCCAGACGCGGGCAACTGGCCGCCCTGGACAATCTGCCGACGGCCTTCGCTGCGCCGTCCGGGTGCCGTCTTTTCCGGCCCGGCCTGTCCGCAGTGCTGCCGCGGTGCGCCACGCTGCGCCGGAGTGCAGACTTTCTCGCAAACAGGCTTGCCGGCGGCCACCGCGCCGCGGCTAGCGTCGGGCGCAGACCGCAGAAACAGCGGCCCGGCGGTGCGTCGAACACCCCGGGCCCGGCACCGAGTCGCTCACCCTCGATGCCCGTCGATTGTCGCTCAGCGCGCGACGCCGTGCGTCGCGTCGAGCCTTCGGCGGTCCGGCCGGCGGGCGCCTCGGATCTGCTCACGAGACCCGAGGAGGCGGACATGCACCACCGAGACCGAACGTCGCGCGGGGCGCTCCCCCGCACCCCCTCCGACGAGCTGGTCCTGGCGGCGGTGGAGCGCGCCGAGCGCCACCGCCCCCGGCCGGGAGCTCCGGCGTCGCTGCGAGCGGTCCTCGAGCACCTCGCGCATCGCGCGCGGCGGTCGGCCGCCGGGCGCTCCGTGCGCGGACGCCCTGGAGAGGCTGGAGCGACGGCGGGCTGCGGTCGAGCGCAGCCGCGCGCACGGACGCACGGTGTGGGCGCCTGACCGCCGGGGGCCGCGGACGCCTGCGCCGGCGCCCGCGCGGCGGGGCGGCTGGACGCTCTGCCGGAGTCGCCCCAGCACCGCGCGTGGCGCAGCGCGCGCACGGCGGCCGCGCAGGAGATGCGCGCGCTTCAGCGGCGCGACGCTGCGGCCGCGCTCGCAGAGGCCGAGGCGCTGCTCGGACGCACGCGGCCCGGCGGGCTCGGCACTCCGATCGTGGTTCGAGCTCGGGCGGCGCATCTGCGGGGCGACTGCCGGCGGCTGGGCTCGGCATGCCACTGCCTGCACGAGTGGCCGGAGCCCGACGACGACCGCGCGGACCTCGACAGCCTCTCAGAGGACGGCGAGCCGGAGCTGCCAGACCGTGAGCGGTCGCGGCGCCGGGCGCTGCGGGCCGGGCGCCGCAACATCCGCCTGTGGCGCGAGACCGGGTGAGGCGGGCTCGCGCCCCTGCGGTCAGGCGGTGCTCGGCGCAGGTATCGGCGAGGCGAGGCGCTGCTCGGAGATCATCGCGCAGCGCGATAGCGCCCCGCCGGGATGCTCGCGGCACGGCGCACGAGGGCGGCCGTGGCCGGCGTCGAGCAGCTCCGGCTGGGGCAGCGGGACGCCGTAGGCGGGCGGCAGCGACGACGGCGCGGCGAGCGCCGCGAAGGTCAGGTCGGCGGCGCCGAAGCGCTCCCCGAGAGGTAGGGGCGGCCGTCGGCGAGCAGGCCGGCGACGCGGTCGAACTCCCGCCACACGATCGCCTCGTCGTCGCACCTCCACGCCCGGCGCGATCGCGAGCAGCGCGGCGCGATGAAGCCTCGCGCGCAGCGGCCAGGCCCACGCGCAGCGCCGGTCCTCCCAGGCGCGGCACGCCCTGGTTGTTGAAGCGCAGCATCAGCTCCGCGCTGCGCGAGACATGTGGACGTAGATCAGCCGCCGGCCGCTGCGGCCCGAGCTGCTCGTCGAGGCGCCGGCACAGCGCTCGCACCGCCGCCCGCTCGGCGGCTCTCGCGGCGAACAGCCGGCGCTCGGGCTCGATGCGCGCGTCGACCCATTCGAGGATCTGCGCCGAGTCCCCGATCGCGCCCGTCGGGCGTGACCAGCACCGGCACGGTGCCGCCGCCGCCGGCGCGGCGGGCGGCGAGCGGTGGAGCCCTGGACGTGGCGCTCCTCGCGGTAGGGCGATGCCCGCCCGCTCGAGCGCCCAGCGGGCCTTCTCGCAGTAGTGGCTGATCGGGATCGTGACGAGCCGCAGCATCGCACGGGCAGTATGGCCCTTTGCTAGCGTCCGCGTGAGGTGCCGCGCTGATGCCCAGCAAGGCCGATCCGGACCGCGGGGTCCGTCCCCCTGGCGCCGGTCCCGTGCCGGTCCCGCCGCTGCAGCCGCAGTTCGAGGAGTGGGAGATCGCGCTGCACGGGCGCCGCGTCGATCTACAGGGTCGCCGGCAGCGGGCCGCCGGTCGTGCTGATCCACGGCATGCTCAACTCCTCGAGCCACTGGCAGGCGGTCGCCCGCCGGCTCGCCGGCGAGCACACGGTCATCGCCCCCGACCTGATCGGCCACGGCGACTCGGCGGCGCCGCGCGGGGACTACTCGCTCGGCGCCCACGCGGCGAGCATCCGCGACCTGCTCGCGGCGATCGGCATCGAGCGGGCGACGATCGTCGGGCACTCGCTCGGCGGCGGCGTCGCGATGCAGTTCTTCTACCAGTTCCCCCAGCGCGTCGAGCGCCTCGTCGCTCGTCTCCAGCGGCGGGCTCGGCCGCGAGGTCAGCCCGGTGCTGCGCACCGCCGCCCTGCCCGGGCATCTCGGCGCTGCTCTCGCTGACGATCCACCCGCGCCTGCTCGGCGGCGCTGCGGCAGGCCGGGCACGCGGCTGCGCGAGCGCGGCATCGCCAGCGGCGTCTACCTGCAGGCGATCGCGCGCGCGCTGCGCCCGCTGCGAGAACGCCGGCGCGCGGCGACGCCTTCCTGCAGACGCTGCGCTCGGTGATCGACGTGCGCGGCCAGCGGGTCAGCGCCACCGACCGCCTGTACCTGCTCGAGGCGATCCCGACGCTGATCGTGTGGGGCGAGCGCGACCACACGATCCCCCTCGAGCACGGCCGCGCCGCGCACGAGGCGATGCCGCACAGCCTCTTCCGCACGCTGCCGCGCGCGGCCCACTTCCCCCACCTCGAAGACCCCGACGGCCTGGCCGGCGCTGCTGCTCGAGTTCATCGCCGAGCACCGAGCCGGCGCCGCTGCGAGGACGCCGACTGGGGCGCGGTGCTGTCCCGTCGCACCCGCCGTTCGCGCCGGGGCGTCCGAGGCGCGCCGCCTAGACCGCCTGCGCCCCGGTGCGAGGTGCGACGCCAGCGCGCAGCGCTTCCGTGGCGGTTCGCACGCCTGCAGGTGCTCGAGCAGGGCACGCACGCAGGCGGGGTCGAACTGGGTTCCCGATCCCGCTGCGCAGCTCGCCGGAAGGCGTGCTCGATCGGCGCGCCGCGCGGTAGGGACGCGTGCTGGTGATCGCGTCGAAGGCGTCGGCGACGAGCATGATGCGCGACGCCTGGGGGATCGCCTCGCCCGCTCAGCCCGTCGGGGTAGCCGGAGCCGTCGAAGCTCTCGTGCGAATGGCGGATCCAGGGCACGATCTGATCGAGCCCCTCGACGCGGGCGACCAGTTCGGCGCCGGCCACGCTGTGGCCCTTGATGAGCTCGAACTCCTCCGCGGTCAGCGGTCCGGGCTTGCGAGGATCCGGTCGGGGACCGTCACCTTGCCGACGTCGTGCAGCATCGCCGCGATCCGCAGCATGCCGAGCATCTCCTCCTGCCAGCCGAGCGCCGCGGCGATCGCCACGGCGCAGTCGGCGACCGCCCGCGAGTGCTCGTGCTCGGCGTTCATGCGCATGTCGACGGCGTGGGCGAGCGTCGCCGCCCAGCTGAGGCGCTCGTCGACGCTCGTCCCGCCGCGTCGGGCCGCCCGTGGCGCGAGGCGTAGAGGCGGCCGTCGGCCGCCCGCATCAGCTCCTCGAGGTCGGTGCCGTCCATCGGGAAGCTCGCCAGCCCGATCGAGCAGGGCTGCCCGGCCGGCGAGGGCCGCGGCCATCCGCGCCGCGATCTCCAGCGCGTCGGCGGGCTCGATGTCGGCGAGCAGCACGGCGAACTCGTCGCCGCCGATGCGCCCGATCGCGTCGGCGGGCCGGAGCACCGCGCTGCAGCGTCCGCACGACCCAGCGCAGCAGCTCGTCGCCGGCGGCGTGTCCGTGGCGGTCGTTGACCTCCTTGAAGTGGTCCACGTCGAGCAGCAGCACCGCGCCCTGGTGGGCGCGTCTGGTCGGCCGCGCGCGATCTCGGCGACGGCCCGCTCCTCGAAGCCGCGGCGGTTCAGGCACCCGGTCAGCGGGTCCGCCCGCGAGACGTCCATCAGCGCGCTGCTGCTGGCGGTCGTGGTTGCGCGCCTGCCAGCGCGCTCATCGCGCCGGTGCAGAAGAGCATCGCCGCGAACAGCGCCTGGTAGCTCCACGGGCGCACCGCCCACGGTCACGGCCAGCGATCAGGTAGGAGGCGACCGAGAGGCCGGCCGACGGCGACCACCGAGACGAGCGGGTAGGACATCGCGGCGAACACGACCGGGATGAAGAAGACCAGGGCGAGCGGGCTGTCCGGTGCCGCCGTCGGGAGCGCGGCCGACCACGATCAGGGCCAGGTCGAGCAGGCTCCAGCCGAAGAAGAAGGCCTCGCGGAAGCGGCTGCGCACGATCCGCTCCCGCGGCAGCGCGGCGACGATCACCGCGCCCGAGCAGGCCGGCGCCGAAGAGGCACGAGATCAGGCATGCGGTGCGGCCGTTCCCAGGTCAGGGCGATGTAGAAGCGCGCTGCTGCCGCAGACGACATAGGTCAGCCACACCCCGGCAGCGAACGTCGCCTCGCGCATGCGCAGCGCCGACTGGTCGACGATCCCGCGATCGTCCCAACCGTTCATAGGATTACTTATCGGGCGCTGCAGCCGGGACCTGAGCCGCGGCAACCGCGGCGCTTGGACGCCGCCGGCGGCTAGCCGGCAGGCGCCCGCGATCCGCCAGGCCGGCGGGTAGGGCAGCGGCTTCAGCGTGCGCCTCGAGCTGCTCGCGCATCGGCTCGAAGGGCGGCGGCAGCGAGAGGCGCTCGCCGAGGTGCTCCTCGTCCTCGTCGACGCGAAGCCCGGGGCCGATCGTGGCGATCTCGAACAGCACGCCGCTCGGCTCCAGGAAGTAGACGGATTTGAAGTAGAAGCGTTCGATCACCGGCGTCGGGCGGCGCGCCCGCCTGCGGCGACCCGCGTGCGCCACTGCTCGATCTCGTCCATGCGCGCCGCGAACGCGACGTGGTGCACGGTCCCGGCGCCCTGGCGGCGGTTGATCTCGGGCGGCGCCGGGTCGTAGGCGTAGATGCTGCCCCGGCTCGTCCCCGCGCACCTCCCAGTTCTCCCCGCTCGCGGCGCGTGAAGCCGAGCGTCTCCGCGAGCAGGCGCTGGCTGCGCGGCGGTTCGCTGCTGTAGGCGCGCACGCCGTCGAAGCCCTGAGCAGCGCGTGCTCGGCGCGGGATCTCCGGCGACGACGGCGCTCAGCGGCTCGTCCCCGCTGGCGTCGACGACCAGCTCGTGTTCGAGGCCCTCCGGGTCGGCGAACAGCAGGCTGTCGCCGGTCGAGCTCGGCCTCGACGCCGTGCGCGGCCAGGTGCTCCCGCCAGAACTCCAGCGCCTCCGGCGCGGAGACGCGCCAGACGATCCGGTGCACCATCCCCGCGCCCGCCACGCCGCGGTGCGGCGCCCGGGTACTCGAAGAACGTCAGGTCCATCCCCGGCGAGCCGTGCTCGTCGCCGTAGAAGAGGTGGTAGACGGACGGTTCGTCCTGGTTGACGGTGCGCTTGACCATCCGCATGCCCGAGCACGCCCGTGTAGAACTCGACGTTGCCGGGCGCGTCGCCCGGTGATCGCGCTGATGTGGTGGATGCCCTCGAGCTTCATCGCAGCCGCCGCCCGGAGCCTAGCGGAGGCCCGGCGCGTGCGATCATCGGCGCGTGCAGGACGGATCGCTGATCCCGCGCTTCGGGCGCGCGCGGCGCGACCCGGCGCTGGCGGTGCTCGAAGGCTTTCACGCCGTCAAGCACGCGCTGCGCTTCGGCGCCGAGATCGAGGAGCTCGTGACGCGCGACGCCGCCGAGCTGCAGCTGCTCGCGCTCGCGGCTCGGCCCCGGAGCTGCGCCGAGCGGCTGGCCGCGCTGGCGCGCGAGATCGACCCGGAGCTGTTCGACCAGCTCGCGCCGCTGCCGCCCTCGACGGGGGTGATGGCCCTGGCCCGCCGCCCCGCCTGTCGAGCCGGAGGCGGTGCTGGCGGGGCCCCTGCCGCGCCCGATCGTGCTGCTCGAGGACCCGCGCGACCTCGGCAACATGGGCGCCTGCGTGCGGGTCGCGGCCGCCGCCGACGCCGGCGCGCGTGCTCACGACCGGCAGCCACGACCCCTGGCACCCCGACGCGCTGCGCGGCGCGGCGGGCCTGCATTTCGCCCTGCCCGTCGCGCGCCTGGAGGAGCTTGCGCCGAACTCGCCGGATCGCCGCGCCGCTGCTCGCGCTCGACCCGGACGGCGAGGAGCTCGACCGCGGCCGGCGGCTCGACCCGCGCGCGGTCCTCGCCTTCGGCACCGAGCGCGACGGCCTCAGCGCCGAGCTGCCGCGCGGGCCGACGCGCGGCTGCGGATCCCGATGCGGCCCGGGGTCTCCAGCCTGAACCTCGCCACCTCGGTCGCCGCCGTGCTGTTCGCCTGGCGCCTGTCCGCGCCGGAGGCAGCCGCGCCGCGGGCCTACGGCTTCGACGCCGTCGAGCAGGCGCCAGTTGCCTCGCAGCGCCGCCTCGGCGCGGCTGACCATCGCTCGGCCTGCCTCCCGAGCGGGATCGCCGGCGATCAGCTCTCCGATCAGCTGCGCCGCCGTCGCGGGCGTGCTCGACGTCGCGCACCCGGTGCACGCGTGAAGTACTCGGTCGCGGGGCCCTCCTCGCCGTAGCCGTAGTGCTCGCGAAGCCCGTCGAGCTTGGTCTGCGAGATCTCGGGCTGGCCGGCCTCGATCGCGTAGAGCACGGCCAGATGCTCGAGCAGGTCCTCGCCCGCCGTCCACGCGCGCGACGCACTCGCGGGTTCCCGTCGCAGGGACCCTGCACGTCCGGCGGCAGCCGCCCCGCAGGCCTGCGCGAAGCCGTCCCACAGCGCCACGTGCGCGGCCTCCTCCTCGGCGTGGCGGCGCAGACCGTCCCGGTGGACGGCGGCGGTCTCGGCGGCGGCCGCGCGAGGCGTCGGCGAGCGCCACGACCGCGTGGCGGTACTCGCCCGCGTAGAGCGCGAGCTCTCCCGCGCTCAGCTCGCCGGCGCTCCAGCGCTGGTAGAAAGGGTGCTCCAGCACGTCGATGGCGGCGCGTATCTCGTCGAGCCTGGCAAGGACGTCCATACGGGTTCCCTTCTCTTGGGTGTTGGCAGGGCCGGCGCAGGAGGACAGCGTCCCCCCGCCGCCGAAATGTACGGATAAAGCGGACTGCGTCGACCGCCGGCGGTGGACTGCCGTCCGCCGGCTGTGCGAGTGTCCGACTCCGGAGAAAGGCTGCAGGGGGGAACAGGGGTGAGCCTGGTGTCCATCAATCCTTGTACTGGGGACCGCCGCCGTCAGTTGCGCGGGCGATCTGGCGCTCGCCCTCGGCCGCGCCGCGGCCCGCGCCGACGAGGAGCTCGAGCGACACCTGGCCGAGCGCCGTCGGCAGCGGCATCGAGCGGCGATCTCCACGCGAGCTACGCCGGGTTGGCCCGGGCCCAGTCCGACGATCTCCCGCGAGCCGTCGATGACGGTGCCGTCGTCGAGCACGAGCGTGGGCACCCAGCGGTTGCCCGTCAGCTCCTGCACCTCGCGGCGCCCCGTCGTGCGGTTGAGCACCCCGGGCAGCGGGGCCAGCCCGTAGGACTTGATCACCTCGGGGTCGTGCCCCGCGTCGCGCAGCGCGTGATAGGCGTTGGCGCAGGGGTGTCCGCCGGGGCGGGGCGTCGGAAAGGTTCCCCAGCAGACGTAGAGCTTCACGAGGAGACGTTCAGCGTGCCTTCCATGCCGGCCTGCCGGTGCCCGGGCACCGAGCAGTAGAAGGTGTAGTGACCGGGCTTGAGTTTCAGGGTCAGCGCCTTGGTCCCGCCGGTGAAGGTCGGCGTGGCGCCGAGCACCTTGCTCCCTGCGGCGACCGTCACGTTGTGTTCGAGCGGGGACATGTTCGCCATCGCGATCGTGACCTTGCCGGCCTTGGCGCTCAGCGTCTTGGTGTCGTAGCTCAGCTGGCCGGCGGGGTTGGCCGCCAGCTTGAGCGAGGTGGCCGCGGCGGGGGAGGACGGCGGCATCGGTGTGCCGGTGGTCGCCTTCGGGGTGCCCGTCGTGCCGGTGGCGGGGGCCTGCGTCGTGGCGGTCGGCGTCGTGGCGGTCGGCGTGGCCGCGGCGCCGTGGCTTCCTCGGTCTTGGCGGGCGAGCCGGAGGTGATCACGGCGGTCGTCGACGGCCGCCAGCACGAGCACCGCGCTGATCGCCCGATGATGCGCTGCTGGCCGAGCGTCTCGGGGAAGCTCGGGACGGCGCAGGCCCAGCACGAGCGACACGAACAGCGCCCATGCCACGAGCAGGCCGCCCGCGATGTAGAACGGGACCTTGCTCTTCTCCGCCGCCAGGATGGGCGCCAGGTGGAGGGTTGCTGCGTGCACGGGCCGCGAGCCTAGCCGATGAGGCACGCGGGTATGCTGCGCCGCGAGATGACCGAGGCGGTCCGCACGCCCGAGGAGACGACGCGAGGGCCTGCCCGACTTCCCGTTCGAGTCCCACTACAGCGAGGTCGAGGGCCTGCGCCTCGCCCATCTCGACGAGGGCGAGGGCCCGCCGGTCGATCTTCTTCCACGGCGAGCCGACCTGGTCCTATCTGTGGCGCAAGGTGCTGCCGCCCGTCCGCGACGCCGGCTTTCGCTGCATCGCGCCCGATCTGGTCGGCTTCGGCCGCTCGGACAAGCCCGTCGACATCGACTTCTACACCTACGACCGCCACACCGCCCTGGCGGCGACGCTGCTGGAGGACCTCGACCTGCGGGGGGCCACCGCCGTCGTGCACGACTGGGGCGGACCGATCGGGCTGCGCCTGGCGGTCGAGCAGCGCGATCGCATCGACCGCCTGGTGATCCTCGACACCGGCCTGTTCACGGGCCACCAGAAGATGACCGACGCCTGGCTCGCCTTCAGCGACTTCGTCGAGCCCGAACCGAGGACCTGCCGGTCGGGTTCCTGGTGCGCGGGCGCCTGCAAGAACGACCCCGGCGACGAGGTGATCGCCGCCTACGACGCCCCCTTCCCCAGCCTCGCCTCCAAGGCGGGCGCGCGCGCCTTTCCGCTGCTGATCCCGCAGACCCCCGACGCCCCCGGCGCCGAGGCCGGGCAGCGCGTGCTCGAGTCACTGCGCTCGGACCGCCGCCCGACGCTGATGCTCTGGGGCGACTCGGACCCCGTGCTGCCGCTGTCGGTGGGAGAGCGCTTCGCCGAGTCGATCGGCCGCCCGGCGCCGCGCCCGATCGAGGGCGGCGGCCACTTCCTGCAGGAGGATCAGGGGCCGCTCATCGGCCAGCTGATCGCCGACTGGCTCACCGCCGCCTGAGGCGTCGGGAGGGCTCCTACGCCTCGGTGCCCGGCGCGATCTGCGCCGGCTCGGTCGATGGCTCCAGGCCCGGCTCCGAGCGGGCCGCCCGCAGCTCGTAGTCGCGGCGCCTGTTGAGGTCGGCCCCCGCGAGCACCCTGTCGGCCTTCATCGCCCGGGCCATGCCCTCCGACAGCGGCCGGGGCAGCACGGCCCCGAGCACGTTGGTGCGCTTGGCCGACTTCGGGACCCACACGTCCACGGTCCCGTACTGCAGCGCCTCCACGATCGCGTCGGCGACGTCGGAGGGCTCGAGGCTGCTCATCCCCCGGGCCTCCCCCAGCCCCGAGCCGAGCTCGGTGTTGACCACGAAGGGCATCACGTAGCTGAGGGCGATCGGGGCCCCCATCAGGCGCAGCTCGCCCCTGACGGCCTCGGTGAGGCCCACGACGGCGTGCTTGGTGGCCGAGTAGGTGGCTCCCCCGGGGGTGCCGAACTTGCCCGCCTGGGAGGAGATGTTGACGATGTGGCCCTGGCCGCGGGGGATCATCCGCGCGAGGGCCAGCTTCATTCCCAGGATCACCCCGTGGAGGTTGATGTCGACCATGCGCCGGGCGGTCAGGTCGTCCTCGTCGATGAAGCGCCCGACCTGCATGATGCCGGCGTTGTTGACCAGCACGTCGAGCGGCCCGAGCTGCTCCTCGGCCCCATCCAGGAAGGCGGCGAAGGAGTCCCTGTCGGTGACGTCCAGGGGCAGGGCGACCGTGCTCTGACCGAGCTCGGAGGCGGTCTGGCGGGCCGCCTCGAAGTCGACGTCACCGATCGCCACCTTCATGCCCTGGCGCAGGAGCGCCTGCGCGGTCGCGCGGCCGATCCCGCGGGCGGCGCCTGTGATCGCCGCCGTCTCGCCGGCGAGGATGCGGGGCTGCTTGGCCATGAAAGTCCCTCCTGTGGTGGCTGGCCGATGGGCTGGGCCTGCAAACTAGCGCGCCGCGGCCCGCGGCGCGCTGTGCCGTGTACTGTGCAGCCATGCCGTTCTTCAGGTTCGAGGGACAGCGAATCGCCTTCGCAGAGTTCGGTGGCGGCCCGGCCGCGGTGACCTCGGGCGGCGTGCGCGGGCGGACGGCGCGCTCGGCCGCCGGCGCGCGGCCGCTGATCCTCCTGCACGGCCTGCTGCTCTCCCAGGAGATGCACCGCCCCCTGGCCGAAGACCTCGCCGCGCGGGGAAACCGGGTGATCACCCTGGACCTGCTCGGCCACGGCCGCTCGGACCGGCCGCGGGACATGTGGCGTTACTCGATGGCCATCTACGGGCGCCAGATCGTCGGCCTGATGGACCACCTGGGCATCGACCAGGCCGTCGTCATGGGCACCTCGCTCGGGGCCAACGCCGCGCTGGAGGTGGCGGCCAGGGACCCGGAGCGGCTCCGCGGCATGGTCATCGAGATGCCCGTGCTGGACAACGGGCTGCTCGCCAGCGCCCTCTCGTTCACCCCCCTGCTCGTGGCCCTCACGTTCGGCGAGCCCGTGATGAAGCTGCTGGCGCGAGGAGCCCGAGCGGTGCCGCGGCGCCTCCTACCCCACTACGGGAACGTGATGCTCGATGTCTTCCGCCAGGAACCGGGACCGGGCGGCGCCCTGCTTCAGGGGCTCTTCTTCGGCCGCATCGCTCCGCACCGCAGCGAGCGCAGGACGTTCACCACGCCGACCCTGATCCTCGGGCACACGCGCGACCCCATCCATCCCTTCTCCGATGCCGGCATGCTCGCGAAGGAGATGCCCAACGCGCGGCTGCTCGAAGCCGACTCGCTGGTCGAGCTGCGCATGCGGCCCGAGCGCCTGACGGGGGAGATCGCCTCATTCCTCGACGAGCTGTGGGCACCGCCCCGGGCGAAGCGTGCCAAGCGCGCGGCCGGGCGACGTCCCGCCGCCAAGCCCGCCCGGACGCTGAAAGCCTAGGCCGCCGGGAACAGTTCGAGTTCGTTGACCGTCACGCGCGCCGGCGACTGGCCGGAGGCGGCGGGGGCGCGGCTGATCCAGAGCGCGAGGAAGGTGAATCCGCGCTTCTTGTTCTGCAGCCCGAGCCGCGCGTGGCGCTTGTGGACCACGATCGCGTGGGTGAGGGCCACCCAGGCGGGGTCGGTGATCGAGGGCGGCACGGTCTTGCCGGCGGCGCCGTAGACCTGAACGGTCATGCCGGGCGTGGTGGTGACGAGCTTCGCCGCGGAGAGCTTGCGGGCGGTCTTCAGTTCGATGACGACTCCCTCGGCGAGCTTGGGGGCCGTTTCCGGGTTGACCGCGGCGGTCCATCCGGTGGAGGTGTCCCCGTCGATCGCAAGGCTCGGATCCCCGAAGTCGCCGGCGGGATAGTTGTACGGGTTGTAGGTGGATGCGGCGTTGGTGTCGAGCAGGATCGCCGCCGGCTGCGATTCGCCGCCCGACCCGCCGGTCTGCGACGTGGAGGGGGTCGTGCTCGTGCCCGTTTCGCCCGTTTTGGTCTGCGTGGGCGTGGTCGTCGGGGCGGGTGTCGTTGCGGGAGCCGTCGGGGTCACCTGCTGGAGGGGGATCTTGGGCGGTTTCGCCGTGGTTCCCAGCGGTTTGACGGTCGTCGGCGTGCCCGGGTTGATCGCGCCGGGCGTGGTTGCGGGCGCGGGCGTCGTCGCCTGGGCGACAGTCTTGGTCACCACGGGCGCCGTCCGCGACTTCTTGCTCAGGGCCGCATAGGCGGCCGCGGCGGCCCCCAGCGCGAGCACGGCGGTGACGGCGAGGATCGTCGCCGCCGAGCTCCACCGCGCGCCGCCGAGGCTCTGAGGTGCGCCCGTCCCGCACTGCAGGCACCAGTCCTGCCCGGGGGCCATCGGCGCGGCGCACTTCGCGCACCGGCGCTCGGCCTGGGCCTGGGCCTGCTCCTCCTGGCCCGGGGCCGGGTCGTTCGGTGCGCCGGCGGCTCCCTCTGCCGGCGCCTGCTCGCTGCTGGGAGCGGGCGGAGAATCGGCTAGCACTGTTGCCACGGGTTGGGATTCTACCCCCGATGGCGGGCATCCGCTCACGGGTGAGGGTTTCTCATCGGGGAGGCGGAGGGCCGCCCGGGACGATGTCCCTGCCGGTCGGCTGCAGGCCCTCGTCGAGCTCCAGCTGCCAGTAGTAGCGCGTGAACGTCATGCCGGAGCGGAACTCGCCGACATGGGGCTCGACGGACTCGCCGGCCGCCATGCGGACGATCAGCTCGGGGTACGTTCTCCCCGCAAGCGCCGCGTAGGCGGGGGCCGGGAACGCTCCTCCGAACCTCGTGTTGACGTCGGTGATCGCCACCCCGATCTCGGGGTCGCGGAAGACCTGGATCGTCGCCGGGCCCCGCACGGAGAGCGCCTCCATCGTCGCGCGGGCGAGCTCGATCAGCTCGTCGTCGTGGACGACCTGCCCCTTGATGGACTCCCCCCCGCGTGACTCGAGCATCGTGCGCGGTATCGCGTTCAGGCAGCGTCCGTCGGTGTCGCCAAGGCAGTCGATGGAGAGCTCGGGGCCCCCCATCGCCCACTGCACCATCGTCGGCTCGGGGACGTAGCGAATGAAGAACGCGGCCTCCTCGGCGTCGCGGGCGAGGTGGATCGAGCGGGCGCCCGAGCCCCGTCGCGGCTTGACCATGACCGGGTAGCGAACGGCCGCGAGGTCCTCCTCTGCAAGCACGGTGGGCGGCGAGGGCAGCCCGCGGGCCTGCAGCAGCTGATGGGCCTCGTACTTGTCGAAGGTCGCCCGCGCCACCTCCGCAGAGGGCACGAGCGCCGGCAGGCGTCCCTGCTCGCGCGCGCGGGCGAGCACCTCGATGTCGAGGTCGGTCAGCGGCAGGACCGCCCCGACGCCGTGCACGCGGCACAGCTCCTGAAGGGCCGGGACGTAGGCGGGATCCTCGATCAGGGGAACGGAGACGCGCACGTCCGCGGCGTACTGGGCAGGAGCCAGCGGAGCCGGGTCCGCCACGACCGTCCTGGTCAGGCGGGCGAAGCAGGAGACGATGTCGTAGCGCTTGCCGGCGCCCGTGAGCAGGATCGCGGGCGGGCTCACAGCTCGCCCTGCCAGCCGCCGGACTCCCCCTTGTAGAGCCCTGAGCCCCCGAGCACCATCGTCAGCGTGCGCCAGAGGATCCTCAGGTCGAGGGCCAGGGAGCGATGTTCGATGTAGTAGAGGTCGAGCTCGATCCGCTCCGACCAGGGCAGCGAGGCGCGCCCGTTCACCTGCGCCCAGCCGGTGATGCCGGGCCTCACCGTGAGCCGTCCGCGCTGGCGCTCGGTGTACTGCTCGACCTGGACGGGGAGGGTTGGGCGGGGCCCGATCAGGGACATGTGCCCGACGAGCACGTTGACGAGGTTGGGCAGCTCGTCCAGGGAGGTCCTTCGCAGCAGGGCTCCGACGCGGGTTATGCGGGGGTCCCCGGTGTTGACGGCCAGGCCCGCCCCGATGTGCTCGGCCCCCTGCACCATCGTGCGCAGTTTGAGGACGTCGAACGGCTCCCCGTGCAGACCCGCCCGGCGCTGGCGGTAGATCGCCGGCCCGCTGCTCTCCAGGCGGATCGCCAGCATCGCCGCGGCCAGCAGCGGCGAGCTGAGCAGGAGGGACGTCGAGGAGACGGCTATGTCCACGGCGCGGCGGACCACGGCGCGGACAATAGGCCCCAGGCGATGTCGCTGCTAGCGGGTCCCCTCGGCCGCCTCCCACGAGGCGGAGGTCCCGTGCCGCAGCCAGTCCCACAGGCCCGCGGCGGGAGATGCGGTCGTCAGCACGTAATAGCGGGCGATCAGCAGCGGGCGCGCACGCACGCTGCCCGCGAGGGCCGCCGCGCCGAGCAGGGCGAGCTGCAGGGCGAGGGTGACGGCGTAGATCGTCCCCGCCCCGAGCGCCAGCAGCCCGACGTTCGCCGCCAGGGCGAGGAGATGCAGCCCCGGGGTGATGTAGCGCAGCAGCCGGTGGGAGACGATCATGAGGGCGTACCCCGGCGGGTAGCCTCGCGGGGAGAGCATCCCGCCGCGCAGGAGGATCGGCCAGGTGTGGCTCATCATGCGCCGCTTGCGGGCGAACTCCCCGCCCAGGGAGGGCACCATCTTCTCCGTGGCCCTGGCCTGGGGCACGTAGACCGCCCGCAGGCCGCGCTTGACCATGTTGAAGGGCAGGGAGAGGTCGTGGCCCATGAGCGGGTCGACGACGATGTAGGTGCTGCGGCGGGTCGCGTAGATCGCGCCGTTGCCCGCCGTTATCGAGCTCAGCCGGGACTCGTGGTCGCGGACGGCCAGCTCGTAGCGCCAGTACAGGCCCTCCTGGTTTGAGCCCTCGTCCCCCCTCGCGGCCTGCACGAAGCGGACCTGGCCGCAGGCGTAGCCCACGCGCGGGTCCCGGAACGCCGCCGCCAGCGCCCCGGCGGCCTGTGGATCCCACGCGGCGTTGGCGTCGGAGAAGGCCACGATCTCGCCCCGGGAACGTTCGACGGCCGCATCCTGGGCGCGGATCTTGCCCCCGCGGGGCAGCTCGAGGACGAGGTCGGCACCGGCCTCCCGGGCCCGGGCGGCGGTCTGGTCGGTGCAGCCGTCGCAGGCCACGATCACCTCCAGGCGATCCCGCGGGTACTCGAGGGAGAGGGCGTTGGCGACCTTGGCCGCGATCACCGACTCCTCGTCGTGGGCGGCCACGATCAGCGATAGGGAGGGAGCCTCGCCCGCCCCCGTCCCGCCGCCCGCCGCCCTGCGCGGTCGCATGCGGACGAGCAGGGCAAGAGCCAGGGCGTAGCCCAGCTGGGTCCACACGATGAGCCCCACGCACAGCCAGAAGACGATCTCGAGGGCGAGCACCCGCGGGATTCTCCCTCAGCCCTGTCTGAGCTCTCGGTAGAGCTCGAGTGTGCGCGCCGCGATGCTCGGCCACGAGAGCTCTCCCTCGCCCGCGCGGCCGGCCGCCCGGGCCATCTGCGCCAGCCGGGCCGGATCGCCCAGCAGGTCCGCCAGCGCCGCGTGCAGCTCGCCGGCGTCCCCGGACCTGAAGGTGCGTGCGGCGCCGGTCGCGGCCAGCTCGGGGAAGCCGCCGACGTCGCTCAGCAGCAGGGGCAGCCCCGCCCCCAGCCCGGTGAAGGCGACCCCGGACTGGTCGATCTCCGTGTAGGGGAGCACGAGCAGGCTGGCGCGGCGCATGAGGGCCAGGACCTCCCCGTCCTCAACGAAGCGCTCCAGCCAGCGCACGCCCGCGGGGGCCGCCGCCCGCAGCCGGGCGGTGTCCATGCGGGGCATGCCCACGATCCACAGCTCCGCCCCCTCGATGCCCCGCCATGCCTCCAGCAGCACCTCCAGCCCCTTGTACGGCCGCAGCAGCCCGAAGAAGAGGACCACCGGCCCGCCTCCGTCGGCGATCTCGGCGGGCAGGGGGCGCTCGGCGGCGCCCTCCCACGGCCGCAGCACCCCGTGAGGGATCACATGCACCCGCCCGGGGTCGACGCCGAGCTCGCCGGTCAGCCGCTCCGAGCCGTGACGGGAGTGCACCACCACCGCATCCATGCGCTCGTAGAGCCTTCGCTGGGCGGCGAGCTGCCCGCGTCGGGGCTCACGGGGCAGCACGTCGTGGGCGGTCAGGACAAGCGGCCTGGGAGAGCCTGCGGGAGAGCGGTTGGGGGGAAGCAGGTGGATGTCCAGCTGCTGGACGGCCAGCCACTGGAAGTGCACGACGTCGGCCTCCCTGGCGGCGCGCCGGTAGCGCAGCATGTCGGGGACGTGCTCGGCGAGCTTGACGATCCGGCGCGCGGCCGAGCCGGGCACCAGCGTGCCGGCCCGGTAGAAGGTCTCACGTCGCTCGTAGCCCTCGACGGCGGGCGGCCTGCCGTGGGTGAAGCGGCTCGTGTAGAGCTCCACCGCCTCCCCGGCGGCGGCCAGGGCGGTGCAGAGGGCGTGGTCGTAGGGCGGCGTGTAGGCCGATGGGTCGACGAGGTGGATGCGCACTCGCACGGACAATATGCGCGTCTGAGGCGAGAATGCCCGAATGACCGCAGCCTCCGCCGGCGCCGGCGAGCCCCCGATCGAGATCACCTTCTGCGTCGTGAACACCTCCCAGCGCGAGTTGCTCGCGCGGGGCCTGGACGCGATCGCCCGCGAGCGGGCGGCCCTCCCGTTCGCCACCGAGACGATCGTCCTCGACAACGGCTCGCGCGACGGGTCGGCCGAGATGGCCCGCGGCCATCCCGCGGTGGACCTCACGATCGCCCTCGACCGCCGTGGCGGCAAGGCCGCCAACGACTCGGAGCTGCTGCGCCGCGCCCGGGGCCGCTACGGCCTGCTTTTAAACGAGGACTCCGAGCTGCGGGCCGGCGCCACCCTCGCGTTGTGGCAGGCGCTGGAGGACCATCCGGACGCCGCCTGCGCGGGAGCCCGGCTGCTGCGCCCGGACGGGGCCGGCCAGCCCTCGGCGTGGCGCTTCCCGGGACCCGGCACGGCCCTCGCGGGGGCCCTGTTCCTGCACCGGCTGATCACCGTACAGAGCCGGGGGGAGCGCGTCCGGGAGGTCGACTGGTGCCAGTCCGCCGCCCTGCTGGTGCGGCGGGCCGCCGCCGCGGAGGTGGGATACCTCGACGAGGACTTCTTCGTCTACTCCGACGAGGTCGACTTCGCCCGCCGCCTGCGGGATGCGGGCTGGCGGAGCCTGTACGTGCCGGCGGCCCGGGCGACACACCACGAGCAGCTGTCGACCGACGTCGTCCCGGAGCGGCGGATCGTCGAACTGGCCCGCAACCGCGACCTCTACATGCGAAAGCATCGTTCCCCCGCCGCCGCCAGGGCCGTGCGCTGGCTCACGGCGTGGAGCTATGCGGTGCGGGCGCTGGCCGCGCTGGCGATCCCGGGACGCGACCCGAGGCGCTTCTGGCGCCACGTGACCGCCACCCTGCATCCCGACCGCGGCGAGGGCCTGCGCGAGGCCGCCGAGGCCTACAACCGGGCAGGGTGAGGCCGTCAGCCCGCAGTGAGCTGGGCGAGCAGGGCGTCCACGATGGCTGGACCCAAGGCGATCGGCCCGGATCCGACGGGTGCCTCAGACGTCCCGCAACGGATCCTCGGCGTACGCCTCGACGTCGCCGTGGCGGGCCCGGAAGGCGGCCACGCGCCTGCGCCCGTCGGCGACCAGCCGCCGGGTCTGGGCCAGCTCGTGAGGGTGGAAGAAGCGGGTGAGGAGCAGGGCGCCCGGAACGAGGGCGAGCCAGGCCACGCGTGCGAGCAGGGCGCCCGCCCCGCGATCTCCGAGCAGGAGCTCGCCGGAGACCGCCACGCCGGCGAGGATCGCCGTCAGCTGGGCCAGCCGCCCCCATTCGAACCCGACCCTGAAGAGGCTGCGGGTGAGCAGGTACATGACGGCCAGCATCCCGGCGTAGGCCCCGCACAGGGCCAGCCCGGCGCCGGCGATCCCGAGCCCGGCTCCGGAGCTCGGGACGAGGAGCACCAGCAGCAGGATGTTGAGCGCCAGACCCACCGCGGCGGCCGGGAAGTTGCGGGAGGTCATGCGAGCACGGCCGGAGATGGCGACGAACACGAGGAAGAGCCCGTACAGGGCCCAGCCGAGGGCCAGCCACGGCAGGGCCTCGTAGGCATGGAAGTAGCGGGGCGCCGCCAGCAGCCTCACCATCCAGCGCCCGAGCAGGGCCACGCCCGTCACCACCACCCCCGTGGCCAGCGCGTAGTAGGTCGTCACCAGCGAGTACAGCCGCGCGGCCTCCTCGTCGCTCTCGATCGAGTAGGCGAGGGGGGGCCATGCGTACTGGAAGCCCCTCACCGCCACGAACACCACCGTGGCGAGCTTGATCGCCACGGCGTACAGCCCGGCCGCCGTGTGGGAATAGGACCTGAACAGGTAGAAGCGGTCAGCGACCTGCAGCGCGTAGACGCTCGCATCGGCGGGCACGGTCGGCAGGCCGAAGGCGAGCATCGCCCGCAGGTCGGCCGTCCTCACCCGCAGCGAGAAGCGCCGCCGCAGCACCCACCACAGGCCGAGCACGACGATCGCCGAGGCGCCGAAGTTGCCGAGCAGCAGTCCGCGCGCCCCCTGGCCGGCGAACACCACCAGGTAGATGGTGAAGGCGACGGTCATGCCGACGTTGGCGGCCGAGGCGTAGATGTAGGTCCTGGCGCGCTCGTCCACCCGCAGCTGGGCGTAGGCCATCTCCAGGTTGGTGAAGGCCCACAGGCCGAGGACCGCGCAGTCCAGCAGCAGCGGGTCGCGGAAGCTCAGCAGCAGTTCCGAGAGGGGCGCCGCGAACACGAAGCCGGCGATCGCGGCGATGGTCGTCGTCCACGCGACCGTGGCCGTGGCCGTGCGGGCGATCCGCTCGCGGCGGGCCACGTCGTCGTCGTCGAAGTAGAAGCGGATGAAGGCCTCCCCGACCCCCACGCGCAGGAGGATGCTCGAGAGGATCACGGCCGTCAGCAGCGATTCGGCCGCCCCGTAGGCCCCGGGGCCGACGTGGTGGGTGTACAGGGGCAGCGTCAGCAGCGCCAGTGCCTTCGCCAGCATGTCCCCGAACTGGTATGCAGCTCCCGTCGTGACCAGGCGCCTCAGGTAGCCGAGCACGGCTCAGAAGCTACTTGCGTGCACCCTCGAGGGTGCGTCGGCCCTGGCGAGGGCGACGCCGATGCCCAGCAGGGCCCAGGTCGTCGGATCCTCCAGGAAGTCGGCGTACGTCCACGTGTGCAGGACGAGCGCGGCGAAGGCCGCGGCGATGGCGATGCGGGGCGGCGAGCGTCCGGCCCCGCGGAACAGGACGATGAAGGCGAGGACCAGCAGGGCGAGGTAGAGGACCAGGCCGGGAAGGCCCTGCTCGGCGGCCACGGTGATGGGGATCGTGTGCGATGCCGAGGTCGCGTTCTCGGTCGTCGTGCTGCCGTGTCGCTTGTACTCCGTTTCGAACGAGCCCGAGCCGTAGCCCCAGAGGGGCCGATCTGCGAACAGTTCGAGGCCGCCCGACGCGAGGGAGGCCCGCCCGCTGGTGGCGTTGCTGGTCGATCCGCCCGAGCCCTTCAGGCCGAAGTGCAGGCTCGCCGGGGCGAGCAGCAGCAGCGCTCCCCCGAGGGCCACGAGCCCGGCCGCGACGTAGGCGGTGCGCCTGAGGTCCCAGCGCCAGGCGGCCAGCACGGCCAGCCCGAGCAGCAGGGCGGTGATGCTCGACTGGGAGAAGCTGGTCACCAGCCCCGCCAGCAGCCACGCCAGCACGACCGCGCCGATCTGGACCTCCCGCCGGCGGCCCCACAGCACGACGGTCGTGACGGCGATCATCACGAGGGCGAGGAAGCGCCCGTAGATGCTCGGGTCGAAGAAGACCGAGTTCACCCGGAAGTAGTTGTCGTACTGGTTGGCCGCCACGACCTTGGGGTTCAGGAACAGGCTCTTTCGGTAGTACTCGACGAACCCGACCCCGGCGAAGACGACGCCCAGGCCGGCGGCGAGGACGAGGCAGCGGCGCAGCACTTGCGGAGTCCAGCGGACCTCGCGCAGGAGCAGGAACAGGAGCAGGAAGGGGACGTAGAAGAAGGCGAGGTTCTCCGCGGCCTTGGCGCGGTCGGCGGAGTAGATCGTCTGCAGGGCGTACAGGGCCACGGACGCGAACAGGACCCACTGCAGGTCGCGCACCATCCGGTCGGGCTCCCGCCCCGGGTCGGGCCTCTCGCCCCCCCGCAGCCCGTTCACGAGCGAGGGAAGGTGGGCGAGCACGCCCGCGGCCACGACCAGGTACAGGGGGATCAGCAGGTTCACGGTGCGGCCGTCGGCGGAGATCGGAAGGCGGAAGGGGAGGGCGAGGATCGCCAGCAGGGGAAAGGCATCGGGACGGCGCCTGATCAGCGCGGCGAGCAGCCCGGCCACGAGCAGCCCCCCGGCAGCCGCCGCGACGACGGTTCCAGCGCCGGGCAGGCTCGCACCGAGGTCCACCCCCGGCAGTCGACTCACGGCTTCACCAGCGTGAACGTGCGGGGCGAGAGCACGGGCAGGTCCCGGCTGCGCAGGCTCACCCTCACCCGGTATTCCCCGGCCGGAGCGATCCGTCCGTGGTTCTGGGGGAGGTAGATCGTGTGTCCCCGGGCGGTCGTCTGTTCAAGGACGCGGTGTGCGGTGCCGCGACGGCCGTTCCAGCGCAGGGACAACCGCCTGTAGCGGATCACCGGGTGGTTTCTCACCAGCGTCGCCACGACGTCGCCCCTGGAGTCGATGATCGCGACGGTCACCCGGTCGGTGCGGGCCACGATGAAGGAGATCTGCTCCTGTTTGTCGTGGGCGGCGGCGGTGGGGGAGAAGGACGTCGCCAGCTGGAAGCGCTGCACGACCGTGGGCGTGTGCTTGAGACGCTGGGTCACGAAGAAGGCGACGAAGCAGGCCGCGACCAGGACGGCGAACACGATGCCTGCGAGCCGGTCGGGCCCGGAGGGAGCGTCGTTCTCGAGGTCCCGGCCGCCGGCCGAGGCCGCCGCCCCGGTCAATCGCCGCCGTCCAGGGCGAACCGCTCGACGGTGTCCGAGCGCAGGCCCAGGCGCAGGGTCTCGAGTGAGACCACGTCGCCCGGGGCGATGTTTCCGAGGTTGCACTCGGTGCCGAAGCGCTTGAGCAGCCAGACCTGCTGCTCGCGCAGCGGCGCCTCGAAGATGAGGCGCTCGGGATCGATGGCGTGGACGATCTCGTCGATCAACCCGGTGCGGACCTCGCCGGTGGCGCGATAGATGCCGGCCGTCCCCGACTCGCGAGACTCGGCGATCACCTTCCAGGCTCCGGCCTGCAGGTCCCGTTCGATCTGCTCCACCCACACGTAGGGGGCCATGATGAAGTCAGCATCCTTGCTGCCCACCTCGGCGAGGACCGTGAACTCGCCGGCCAGCCGTTCGATCAGCTCCCGCTTGACCTCCGGATCGAGGGCGATCGTCCCGTCGGAGACCTCGACGTGGCGGAGCCCGAGCTCCCGCAGCCATGCGATCAGCCCGTCCACCCTGCCCTGACGGATGGCCAGCTCGGTGAGGGTCCCGCCCAGGACCACCGGTATGCCCCGCCGCTCGCAACGCGCCAGCTTGTCCTTGAGGTTGGGGGTCACGAGGGCCGTGCCCCAGCCCAGCTTGAGAACGTCGACGATCTCCCCGGCGACCTCCAGCAGACTGTCCAGCTCGGCGAGCGACATGCCGCGGTCGATCACATGGGTGATCCCGTGCTCACGGGGCTTCACCGAGCGCTCGGGGATGTCCAGGAACTTGGTTATGGGCCCGTCGTGGCCTTGTCGGCGCCGACGATCACCACCACCTTCGCAGTCCCCGACAGGGCGCCGACCGCCTGTTCGATCGGCTGCACATGGGCCACCGAGAGCGACCTGGCCACCGCTTCGGCTTCCGCCTGGTGACCGCTCGCATACTCCACTACGGTGACTTCGTTGGCACCGGGTGGGCGCCCGCTCAGAGCCGACGCCTGGGAGTAGCCGCTCTGCTGCAGGTTCGAGGAGATGCGGTGGGCGAGACCGGTGGTTTCGGTGCCGTTGAGCACGGCCACCGGCGTTTCAGCCGGGTTGACCGTCTTCGCCGCGGTCTTGCCGGAGGTCCGGTGGTGGGGCTTGGCGTGTTTGGCGCTCGTGTTCGTGAGGGTCTGGGAGGAGCTGGAGGCCGTCTTCTCGGGGCTGGAGGACCCTCCCAGCGAGGTCAGCGCGATCGCCGCGATCGCCACCACGGCGGCGGCGCCCGCGATCAGCAGCCAGGTGCGCCGGGAGAAGCCGCCTCCACGGCGACGGTCCCTGCGCGGCGCCGCGGCCGCATCGGCCAGCAGCGGGTCGCCGGCGGCCGTCCTCCCGCGGCCTCCCGCCGGGTCGACGCGCACGGTGCGCCGGGCGGCCACCGCATCCCCGCCCTGCACGGCCCGCCGCGGTGCGGGCGGGGGCGGCGGCAGGGGCGGGCGCTGTGGGTCCCCCGGTCGCGGCGGGCTCGGGGACCTCGCAGCTCCTCCGGCGGCGGTGGCGGCGGCGCGACGGGACGGGCGGCGGCTGGATCGGCGGGGCTGCCGTTGGGCTGGGGCGTGGCCGCGGCAGGGGATGAGGCCGCCTCGGAGAGCTCGGAGCGCCCCTGCGCGGCGCCGGCCGCGGAGGCCGGGACGCCCAGCGGCGCGGAGGAGGGAGCCTCGGGGATCCTGCCCTGCTGTGCGCCGGCCGGCTGCTGCCAGGGGATCGGCTGGGGCGGGGGGGCGGGCGGGCCCGGCTCCCCCGGGCTCGCGGGCGGCGAACCGGCCATCCCCGCGGTCGTCTGTGGCTGGATCGGGGCTCCGGGAGCCTGGGGCCCGCCGGCCGCGGGAGCCTGGGTGCTCGGAGCGGTCGCGGGGGGTGCCCCGCCGGGCCCGGCCGCGGCAGCGGCCGTCGGGACGGGGATCGGCACGGCGGTCGGGGCGCCGGCTGGGGCAGGCTGCGTGACGGGCGCCGACGGGGGCTGGCCGGGAGCGGCCTGAGGCGCACCGGCGACCCTCGTGGCCGGGCCGGCGGCCGAGGCGGGGCGTGCCTGGACCGGGGCCGGAGCCCGGGGAACCGCCCGTACGCCCTCCGCGGCGGGTGCCTGCTGCTGTTGCAGGCGGGCCGCCGCGGCGGCGCTGACCCGCTGCTCGGTCTCGGCGGCGCGCTCCGGAGCGCGTCCGGCCCACTCGCGCAGGCGCTTGATCTCGCGCGCCTGCGAGAAGACGAGCAGAGCGAGGAAGGCGACCCCTACGAGGGCCGCGAGGGCCGCGATCACGGCGACCTTGTTGGAGGTTCCGGAGAGCAGCGAGGAGGCGAGCGGCAAAAAGCTCATGGATTGGGGGAGTGTACGAGGGGCTCAGGCGCCTCATGCCCGTCGCGGGAGGCGATCACGCCTCCGGGCGGCCTCACGGCCTCCTGTGCCGGCGCGACCCGGTCCTTCTCGCCTCCCTGGCCAGTGGCCACCGCCCTCAGCTCGCCCGACAGCTCGGTCACGCGGGCGGCCAGCCCGGCGGCGTCGCCTTCGAGCACGAGCAGCCCGATCTCGGCGAATATCGACTCCACGGCCGCGACCGCCAGCGGCTCGCGGTCGGCTCTCATGATCTTCTCGGCGGCCGTCGGCCGGACCCGCTCGTGGCCGTTGAACAGCTCCTCGTCGAGCTTCTCCCCGGGCCGCCTGCCGACGATCTCGACGTCGATGTCCCTGTCGGGATCCAGCCCGGAGAGCTCGATCATCGCCCGGGCCAGGTCGACGATCCGCACCGGGTCCCCCATCTCGAGCACGAACACGTCGGCGCCGGCCGCCCCCAGGCGCGGCATGCCGTCCGCCTCGCCGCCGCCCGCCAGCGAGCCCGAGCGGATGATCAGCTGCACCGCCTCGGGAATCGTCATGAAGTAGCGGGTCATGCGCTCGTCGGTCACGGTCACGGGCCCGCCCCGTTCGATCTGGCGGCGGAAGATCGGTACCACGCTCCCGGAGGAGCCGAGCACGTTTCCGAAGCGGACGGCCGCGTAGCGGGTGTCGCCGAACCGGACGGCGGCCGCCTCCAGGGCGAACTCCGCGAGAGCCTTGGAGGCCCCCATGACGGTGGCGGGCGAGACGGCCTTGTCGGTCGACACGAGGACGAAGCGCTCGACCCCCACCTCGCCGGCGACCTGAGCGACCACGCGGGTGGCGATCGCGTTGTTTCGCACCGCCTCGACGGGGTTGGCCTCCATCAGCCCGACGTGCTTGTAGGCGGCGGCGTGGAAGACGATGCTCGGCCGATGCTCGGTGAACACCTCCCGCATGCGCTCGCCCTCCTTGCAGTCGGCAAGCACGGCGGCGAGCATGGAGGCGGGGACGTGGCGCTCGTCCTCGAGCTCGCGCTGGATCGAGAAGAGGTTGTCCTCGGCGTGGTCGAGAAGGATGATCCGGTGCGGCTCCACACGGGCGATCTGCCGGCACAGCTCGGCTCCGATCGAGCCGCCCGCCCCGGTCACGAGCACGACGCGGCCGGTCAGGTAGGCCCCCACGCGCTCGAGCTCCATGTGCACCGGCTCGCGTCCGAGGACGTCCTCGACGCGAACCTCGCGCACCTGGCGGGCCAGCGCGCCCCGCGTCTGCAGCAGCTCGAAGACGGTCGGGAGGGTGCGGACCGGGATGGCGCGCTGGCGGCACTCCCGCACGATGCGGGCGCGGGTGGAGCCGGGGGCCGAGGGGATCGCGATGATGACTTCGTCGGGTTCGGTGCCGTCGAGGATCCGGGGCAGGTCCTCCTGCGTGTTCCCCCGCACCTGCACGCCGTCGATCCGCAGCCGCAGCTTGAGCGGATCGTCATCGAGAAAGCCGACGGGCACGAGGCCCAGCTCGCGGTTGCGCATGATCTCCCGGGCGACCATCCGGCCTCCCTCCCCGGCGCCGGCGATCAGGACGGTGCGCTGGCCCTTTCGCCCGTACCGGAAGGCGGCCAGCGGGCGCCGCTCGTAGATCGTGCGTGCGATCGCCCGCACCCCCACCAGGAAGACGAGGGAGAGCAGCGCGTAGAGGATGATCACCCCGTTGGGGAGGACCACGGCCACGGTGCTCTTGTGCGGGTAGCGGTGCACGGGCCGGAAGACCTCGATGGCGACGACCGTGAGCAGCACGATCACCGCGAGCGCCCGCAAGACCGCCTCGTAGTCCCGCTGTCCGGAGTAACGCCAGCGTCGCTGGTAGACCCGGGAGAGCACGAGCACGGGCAGGCTGCCCGCGAGCACCCACCAGATGGTCGTTTCCCTCAGCTCGGCGTACTGGTGGGGAGGCCCGCTGTCGAAGCGCAGCTGAAAGGCAAGGTAGTACGCGAGGGCGACCAGCGCCCCGTCCACCGCAAGCTGCGGCAGCGAATGACGGTGGAGGGGGAGGGCCGCCGAGCGGATCCGTCGGCGCATCACGATGATTGTAAGGGCCTAAAACGACTTGGGCGTGCCCGGGCGGCCTTCATGCAGGGGCGAGAGCAGCAGGTCGACCAGCACGGCGGGGTCCCGGCGCACCCTGGAGTAGCCCTCGCGGCCTGGACGGGCCTCGAGGTCGAGCTCCTCCGCGTCGCGGAGCATGCGCAGGCGCCCTTCGCCGATCAAACGCTCGTCCACCGCCCCGAGCCGCCCCTGGAATGTCGTGTACACGGGGGTGCCGAGAGCCACCGCCTCGCGGTTCATCGTTCCGCCCGCGGAGATCACCAGGTCGGCGTGGGCGATCAGCGACTGGGCGTCGATCGCGTGCTCGGGGACGACGAAGCCCGGCACCTGGGCGAGCTCCCGCCTCTGGGAGGGCACGCGCGGCAGCACCACGGGCTGGAGCCCCGTCTCGGCGGCCGCCACGCGCAGTCGCGCCAGCACACGGCCGAAGAGATCGTTCTCGAACCGGTGATAGAGGGATACGTCGGGCGGCGTGCGCACGACGACCACCGGCCTGGCGCGGTCGAGGCCGAGCAGGTCGAGCACCTGCGGGTCGGGCTCGAAGTCGGAGAGGTAGTACTCCTCCTTGAGGCCCTCGTAGGGGCGCACCTTGCCCCGGGCCCCGTAGCGGTCGAGCCTCTGCGGTGGGATCGCATCGGGCACCACGACCGCCCGGGCGAGCCGGCAGTTGACCGAATGCTGGAGGGTGGCCCACTCGTAGTCGAACATCGTCGAGCTCGGTATGCGCAGGAGTGCGGCGGCGACGGTGACGTCGTTGGAGCCGTGGCCGAGGGCGATGTCGAAGCCCCTGCCCGAGCCCCAGCGCACGAGGGAGGCCGACCGTGCGAGCAGTCCGGCGCCCTTCGCCGCCAGGCGCCCGCCGCGATGGCGCCCCAGGGCCGTGTGCTCGATGCCGAAGCGCTCGCACAGCTCGATCGTCTGGGCGAAGTCGCGGGCCGTGACGGCGACCTCGTGGCCGCCGGCGTGCAGGCGCTCGATCACCGGCCGCATCACGAGCACGTGCGGGCTGTTGGTGAGGTCGATCCAGACGCGCATCGGCGAGGGACGGTAACGCCCGGACCTGGCCGGCGCCGCTCCCGGCCCGGGCACGCCAGTATCGTTGCGTGGGCGATGATCGTCCTCGCGTCCATCTCCGAGTCGCTCGTCAACGTCGCGTGGCACTTCGTCCGCGACGCGGGGCTGCCCGCCATATTCCTGCTGATGCTGGCCGAGAGCGCCTGCATCCCGATCCCCTCCGAGGCGACGATGCTCTTCGCCGGCTTCGCGGTGGCGGACCCCGGCGCAAGCAGCGCCCACCACCATCTGACGCTCGTCGGGATCGTGGCGGCGGGGGTCCTCGGGAACCTCGTCGGCTCCTGGATCGCATACGGGGTCGGGCGGGCCGGGCGGCTGGAGCTGGTCGAACGCCATGGGCGATGGCTCCACCTCAAGCCCAGCCACATCGCCTGGGCCGACAGATGGTTCGAGCGCTACGGCGCCCCGGCGGTCTTCTTCAGCCGCATGCTCCCGATCGTCAGGACCTTCATCTCGCTGCCTGCGGGGGTGGCGAAGATGCCCTTCGGCCGCTTCACCCTGCTCACCGTGGCCGGCTGCCTGCCCTGGGTCATCGGTCTCGCCCTGGCCGGGGAAGCGGTGGGCAGCAACTGGACGAGCGTGCGCAAAGGCTTCGAGTACGTCGACTATGCCGTCGTCGCCCTGGTCGTGATCGGCATCGCATACGCCGTCATCCGCCGCCGGCGCGGGCGCGGGCGAGCCGGCGACCGATGCGGCCGGCTGAGAGGAGGCTCGCCGCCGGCCATGCTCTGGCGCTAGGCCTGCTCCAGGGCCCGACGGAGCTGCTGCCGATCTCCTCCTCCGCGCATACGACGCTCATCCCCTGGCTTGCCGGGACGACCTACGGGGACGTCGACGCGGCGTGAGCGAAAGTCGCTGGAGGTCGCGCTTCACGCCGGGGCCGGCGTGGCGCTGGCGCTGGCGATGCGCGGGGATGATCGCGAGGTGGACAGCCGGGCTGGACCGCCGCCGGGCGGCGGATGCTCGCCCTCGCGCTGGCGCCGCCGGCGCTCGCCGGGAGCGTCCTTCGCGGGCAGATCGAGAGGCGCCTCGGCGGCCCGCGCTCGATCGCGGCGGGGCTGGTCGCCGGCGCTCTGGCGATGGCCTTTGCGGATCGCCGCCGCGGCCGCCGCTCGGCTGCCGCGATGCGGGGCCGGTCGATGGGCTGGGTCTCGGAGCGGCGCAGGCGCTCGCCCTGGCCCCGGGGATCTCCCGCAACGGGGCGACCCTCGCGGCGGCGCGGGCGATGGGGTTCGACAGGGAGGCGGCCTGGTCGCTCTCCTGGGCGGTGGCCCTGCCGGTCCTGCTCGGCGCGGGCGGCCTGGAGGTCGTCCGCATGTCCGCCGCCGGGCCGAGGAGGGTGCTGCTGGCCGGGGCGCGGAGCGGCCTTCCTCTCCACCCTCGCCTCCGCGCGCGCCCTGCGGAGGCCGGGAGGCGGGCGCGGCTCGCTGCTGCCCTACGCCATCTACCGCTGTCTGCTGGCGGCCCTCGTGGCGGTCCGCCTGGGGGGCTCACAATAGATGGCGATGACGGCCCTCGGAGACCTGATCGGCGGGCGCTACCGCCTCGATGCCGTGATCGGGCGCGGAGGCATGTCGACCGTCTATCAAGCCTTCGACACGGTGCTCGAACGCACGGTCGCGATAAAGCTGATGCACCGTGAGATAGCGGCCGACTCCGACCAGCTCGAGCGCTTCAGGCGGGAGGCCCGCTCGGTGGCCCGGCTGAACCATCCCCACGTGGTCACGGTGATCGACGCGGGGGAGGAAATGTCCCCCGACGGGGACCACCCGGACATCGGCACCCCCTACATAGTGTTCGAGTACGTCGACGGAGAGACCCTGAAGACGATCATCCGCCGGGAGGGCCCGCTCGAGATCCCCCAGGCGGTCGCCTATGCGATCGAGATCGCCCGCGCCCTGGGGGCCGCCCACGACCGGCAGATCGTCCACCGCGACGTCAAGCCCCACAACGTGCTGATCGATCCCGAGGGCGGAGCGAAGATCACCGACTTCGGCATCGCCCGCACGCTCACCGAGGAAGGGCTCACCCTCACGGGGCGGGTGCTGGGCACGACCGACTACGTCTCCCCCGAGCAGGCCCTCGGCCAGCCGGTGACCCAGCAGTCGGACCTCTACTCCCTCGGCGTGGTCCTGTTCGAGATGCTCACCGGCGACGTTCCCTTCCATGCGGACTCGCCGGTGGCCGTGGCGATGAAGCACGTGCGTGAGGAAATCCCCGACGTGCAGGCGCTGCGACCGCAGCTCTCCGCCGCCACCGCCTCGGTCGTCGACCGGGCCGTGGCCAAGGACCTCGACCGCCGCTACCCGGACGCGGCGAGCATGGTGTCCGATCTCGAGGACGTGCTCGCCGTCGAGGCCGCCCGCAGCGGGCAGGCGACCGGGGAGGTGACGACGGTGCTGCGCACGCTTCCCGGGCGAGCGCGCCGCCGCCTGCCGTGGCGCATGCGCCACCCTGCGCGCTGGCTCGTTTCGCTGGCACTCGTCGGCGCGGCGGTCGCCGTCGGCCTGTGGATCGCCGCCGGGAGCACCCACCGCGGCGCGGGGGTCGCCACGGGGGAGTCCTCCGCCGGCGGCCTCGCCGCCGTGCAGCTCGGCCAGGCGGCGGCCCACGGCTACAACCCCTTCGGGACCGGTCCCGAAAACCGCGACCTGATCGGCAACCTCGTCGACGGGGACCCGAACACGAACTGGAGCACCGAGCAGTACTACGAAGGGAACCTGAGAAAGACCGGGGGAGTTGGCCTCGGCATCTACCTCGATGCCGCCCCCGGCGTCATCGCCAGGGCCGTCGGGGTGCAGACCTCGACGCCCGGGTTCGCCGTCCAGGTCTACGTCGCCAACCGCATCCTCACGCTGCCCTACGGCGACTCCACGACGCTGACCGCCCGGGGCTGGCGCGGGCCAGTGGGCTCGAGCTCCTCGGTCCGCGACGGGGAAAGGATCCGCCTGCACGTGTCCGCTCCCTTCCGCTACTACCTGGTCTGGTTGACCACCCTTCCCCCCGGCAGCCAGTCGGCGACGATCGTCCGAGCTCACGCTCTTCAGGTGACCTGAGCTGAGCCCGCCCGGGCGAGCTCCCTCTCAGTACCGGTGCGCCCGCGAGCGCTCGTGGCGTTCGCAGGCCAGCCGGCAGAGGCGATCGACGAGGTCCCGGTAGGGGACGCCCGAGGCCTCGAAGCAGGCGTGCGTAGACGCTCGTGGGCGTGAACCCGGGCATCGTGTTCAGCTCGTTTACCAGCACCCGCTCGCCTTCGACGAAGAAGTCGACCCGCGCGAGGCCCTCGCAGCCAGCGACCTGGAAGGCCGTCACGGCGAGCTCCCTGACGCGCTCGCGGGCGGTCGGCGAGATGCCGGCGGGAACCCTCAGCTCCATCCCGCCGGGCGCGTACTTCGCCTCGTAGTCGTAGAAGTCGCCCGGCGAGCACGATCTCCCCGGGCTCGGAGGCGAGTCGCCGCGAGTCCCTCCAGAGACGACGAGTCCGGAAGGCCGAGCACGCCGCACTCGACCTCCACCCCGCCCGCCATCGCCTCGACGATCGCCAGGCCGTCGTGGGCGAAGGCCGCCCGCAGCGCCCCATCCAGCTCCGCGGCGGCGGTGACCTTGACGATCCCCACCGAGGAGCCGAGGTGGGCGGGCTTGACGAACACCGGCAGCCCGAGGTCGGCCAGGTCGGCCAGGACGCTGTGCGGGTCGCTGCGGTAGCTGGCCACGCCGTACGCCGCGATGGTCGACCTGCGGCAGGCTGGCCGCGGCCATCAGCTCCTTGAAGAGGACCTTGTCCATGCACAGGGCCGAGGCTGCGACCCCGGCGCCGACATAGGCCACGTCGAGCGTCTCGAGCAGGCCCTGGACGGTCCCGTCCTCGCCGAAGGGACCGTGCAGCACGGGGAAGACGACGTCGGCGCCCAGCAAGCCCCTCGCCGGGGGTAACGCCGATCACCTCGCCCTCCGTCCGCCAGACGCCCGTCGCGGCCCGACCTCGACGGAGAGGACCTCGTGCCCGGCCTCCCGCAGCCCGTCGCTCACGGCGGCGGCGGAGGACAGCGAGACCTCGTGCTCGGAGGAGCGTCCGCCGGCGAGCACGGCGACGCGTGAGCCGGATCGTCTGCAGACGGCCCACGGGGCGGATCAGGGGGCCCCGGGCGGGCGGAGTCGTGGGCGTGGTCGTCGTGGTGGTGGTCGTGGGCGTGGTCTGCGGTCCGAGCACGCCGACGGTGATCGTCACGGTCGAGCCCCTTGCGCGCCTGGGCGCCCGGCGGCCGGGCTCTGGCGCAGCACCAGCCCCACCTGGGCCGGTTCGGTGGTGTTCTGGGGGACCGTCTTGGGCTTGAAGCCCGGCCCGGCCCAGGGCGGCCGAGGCGAGCGCCTCGTTCTGTCCCGACCACGCTGGGGACCGCCACTTCCGTGGGGGCCTGGGCGACGACCAGGTCGACGCTTGCTGCCGGCCTTCACGGAGGTTCCCGGGGCGGGGGACTGCGAGAGGACCGTCCCGGGGTTCTCCGTCGTGGAGGCGCGCTTGGTCACCGTCCCGACGACGAGCCCGGCGTTCGTGAGCGTGGCTTCGGCCGCCGACTGGGACTGGCCCATCACGTCGGGCACGCTGACGGGCGCCGGGCCGCTGGAGACGAGCACGGTTACCGGGCTGCCGAGCTGCGACGTCGGTTCCCGCCGGCGGGTTCGGTGCCGATGACCTTGCCGGCGGGCGACGGTGGAGCTGGGCTGGGAGCGCGTGGTCGGCTTGAAGCCGGCTTTTCGCAGCTTCGCCGACGGCCTGGGAGGCGGTCAGGCCTTCGACGTTCGATGACCGCCGCGCTCGCCGGGCCGCCGGAGACGACGATCGTCGACCTGGCTGCCCTTGCTGACGACGCGCGCCGGCGGCGGGCGTCTGGCTGATCACGAGCCCGCTCTGGACGGTCGAGCTCGCGGCGAGCGACGGGACGGGGTTCAGCCCGGACGCGCGCAGCGCTGGACCCTGCCGCCTGTTCGGTCTGGCCGGCGACGTTGGGCACGGTGACCTTGCCGGCGAGCTCCCGAGCAGCAGGATCGCCGCCACGAGCGCGGCGCCGCAACCAGCAGCGCCGCGAGGCTCCACCAGAGAGCGCCGTTGCGACGGCGCGCCGCTCGTCCTCGGGCGGCGGCCCGTACTCCTCGCCGTAGGCGACGGCGGGGCCGCCAGCATCGAGCCCGGTGGCGGGCTCGACCGACCTGCTCGGGGCCGGCGGCGACGGCCGCGGGCACGTGCCGGCCGGCAGGGCCTCGCGCTCGGCCTGCAGGGCGGCGATCAGCTCGTCGTCGTCGGCGTAGCGTTCGATCGGGTCCTTCGCCAGGGCGCGCAGCACGACGGCGTCCAGCGACGGCGGCAGCGCCGGGTTCAGCTCGCTCGGCGGCCGCGGTGCCGCCGAGACCTGCTTGAAGGCGATCGCCACCGCCGTCTCGCCCTCGAACGGGACGGCGCCGGTGAGCAGCTCGTAGAGGATCACGCCGACCGAGTAGATGTCGGAGGCGGCGCTCACCGCGTAGCCCTGGGCCTGCTCGGGGGAGAGGTACTGGGCGGTGCCCATGATCGAGCCCGTCAGGGTCATGTCCGAGGCGCCGGCGCGGGCGATCCCGAAGTCGGTGACCCGGGCGCGGCCCTCCTCGTCGAGGATCACGTTGTGCGGCTTGAGGTCGCGGTGGATGACCCCGCGCCGGTGGGCGAAGCGGGCGGCCCGGAGGATCTGGATGACGATGTCGATCGCCAGCGGCCGGATCCAGCGGCCCGTTTTCGCGCACGATCGCCTTCAGCGAGCGGCCGGCCACGTACTCCATGGCGATGTAGTAGGTGCCGTTCCACTCGCCGCGGTCGAAGATGGCGACGATGTTCGGGTGCGAGAGGGCGGCGGCGCTCGAGGCCTCCCGCCGGAAGCGCTCGACGAACTCCTGGTCTTCGGCGAAGTGGTGGTGCAGGACCTTGACCGCCACCTCCCGGCCGAGCAGCTGGTCGCGGGCGAGGTAGACGTCGGCCATCCCGCCCGAGCCGAGGCGGGAGATCACCCGGTAGCGGCCGTCGATGAGGGTCTCGGGCTCAATCATGCAGCAGCTGTTCGATGACCTGGCGGGCGACGGGGGCGGCGAAGGAGGCGCCCTGCCCGGGGACCCCCTGCAGCGTGACCGCGATCGCCACCTTCGGGTTGGCGGCGGGCGCGAAGGCGATGAACCACACGTTGTTGATGGCGGTGCCGATCTGGGTCTCGGCCGTCCCGGTCTTGCCGGCGACCTGCACGCCCGGGATCTGGGCCGTGGTTCCGGTGCCTTCGTTGACGACCGCTTCCATCATCGAGGTGACCGCGCGCGCCGTGGACGGTTTCATCACGACCGACTGCACCTGCGGCGGGATCGTCTGCGACGGTCTGCCCTTCGGGATCGACGATCCGCGACGTCAGGTGGGGAACCATCAGCCGGCCGTGATTCGCCACGGCCGCGGCCACCTCGGCCATCTGCAGGGGGGTGACCTCGAGTTTGTCCTGACCGATGCCCATGCGCCCCACGTCCACCTGCGGGCTGGTCGGCGAGATCAGCCGCGCCCCGGCGTACTCGCCGCTGGTGGACATTTCTTCCGCCGGGTAGTCGAGCTTCGGCTTGCGGTCGAAGCCGAAGCGGTTCATGTAGCGGGCCATCGTCGGCTTGCCCACCTGTTCGGCGACCTGCGCCCAGACGGTGTTGACCGAGTGCGCGAGGGCTTCGGTGAGGGTGATCTGGCCGAAGCTCTCGTTGTTGTCGTTCTGGAGCGGCACGCCGGAGATCGGAACGTTGTTGCGCCCGCTCACGGTCGCTTTCGGGCTGAAGGCGCCGGTGTCGATCGCGGCCGTCGCGGTGACGACCTTGAAGGTGGAGCCCGGGGCGTAGCCGAACTGGGTGGCGCGGTTGACCAGCGGACGGCCCGTGTTGTCGGTCGCGAGCTTTTCGTAGGAGGCCGCGGATCGCAGGGCGTCGGGGTCGTAGCCGGGCGAGGAGGCCATCACGGTGACCGCTCCGGTGCGGGGTTCCAGCGCGACGACCGCCCCGCGCTGACCGGCCAGTGCGGAGTTGGCCACGCGCTGGGCGAGCGGGATCGAGCGTGGTGACGACCTTGCTGCCGCGTGGTTTCTTGCCCTGGAGCTGGTCGAGGATCGACTGCAGGTTGCTCGAGGTCTGGCCCGTCAGGGCCGCGTTGCGGTAGCGCTCCAGGCCGGCGCTGCCCAGGTTCGTGAAGTAGTAGCCGATCGCGTGCGCGAACAGGGACCCGGTCGGGTAGGTCCGTTCGTAGATCCCTTCCGCGCGGCGGCAGGCTGCGTGCGAGGACGGTCCCGTTCGCGGCCACGATCGGGCCCCGGGCGATGCGCTGCTGCTCGAGCAGGGGGCGGCGGTTGAGAGCGTTGTCCCGCAGCGAGGAGGCTTCGAAGATCGTCCAGCGCGAAGTGAAGGCGACGAGCAGGGCGAACAGCACGGCGACCAGCCCGAAGAGCCGTACGATCGGACGGTTCATCGCGTGGGCCTCATTCGAGCTGGTCGAGTTCGAGGCTGCGGATCAGGGAGGCGGCGTTGGCTTCCGAGCGCAGCGAGTGGTCGAGCAGGGTCTTGCGACGTTCGGGGGTGAGGGTCGAGGCGCTGACGCCGGAGACGTAATCGGCTGCTGTAGAGGTTCAGGCCCGCCGGCAGCTCGAAGGGGACGCCCGCGGAAGATGCGTGACGAGGCCGCGGTCGTTGGTGCCGATGAAGTAGACCGACTGCAGCGCCAGGTAGGCGCCGGCGCCGATCAGCCCGAGAACGATCAGCAGCACGGCAAGGGTCCCGGCCGCCCGCAGGCGCCGGCGGCTGCGACCGGTCGTCGGGCCGCCGGCCTGCAGGGCCGGGCGCGGTGTGCGGGGCCGCCGCCGGCGCCCGTCGGGCGGGGCCGCCGGGGCATCGCACCATCGTGGGCTGTTCGAGGGCGCCGGCGGCGGCTGACCCGGCAGCACCTCCTCGAGACGGACCAGCACCACCGTGATGTTGTCCCTGCCGCCGGCCTCGTTGGCGGCCGCGATCAGCGCCTCGCCGGCGTCCCGCAGGCGGTGGTTCGCCAGCAGCAGCGAGGCGATCTGCTCCTCGGAGACCATCGTCGTGAGCCCGTCGCTGCAGAGCAGGTACACGTCTCCGGGGCGGGCCCGGAAGGAGCGGGTGTCGACGTCGACGGTCCCCTCGGTCCCGAGGGCGCGGGTGATCACCGAGCGCTGGGGATGCTCGACCGCTTCCTCCGGGCGTCAGCCTGCCCTGGCGAATCAGTTCGTCCACGAGCGAGTGGTCGTCGGTCAGGCGCAGCAGCTCCCCGTCGCGCAGGCAGTAGGCGCGGCTGTCCCCGACGTGGGCGATGGCCACGTCCTGCTCGGCCACGTAGACCGCGGTCAGGGTCGTGCCCATCCCCGCCTGCTCGGCGTTGGCGTGCGAGAGTTCGTGGATGCGGGCGTTCGCGGCCTGCGCCAGGGCGGCGAGGGCATCCTCCGGCCGGCCCGACTGCTCGAGCCCCGCCTGGAAGTACTCGACGGCGATGCTGCGAGGCGACCTCGCCCGCCTGGGCGCCCCCCATGCCGTCGGCGACCACGAACAGGGGCGAGCGGGCGAGCATCGAGTCCTCGTTCGCACGCCGCTGGCGGCCCGTGTCGCTGCCGGAGTACTGCTCGGCGACCCGCAGCACCTCAGTCGACCTCGAAGGCGAATTCGCTGTCGCCGATGCGCACCCGGTCACCGGGGTGCAGCGGCCTCGCAGTCTGCAGCAGCTCCTCGTTGAGGTAGGTGCCGTTCGTGGAGCCGAGATCTTCGATCACGACCACGTTGCCCTGCTCGTAGATGCGGGCGTGCCGGGATGAGGCGAAGGGATCCTCGAGCCTGATCTCGGCGTGATCGCCGCGCCCGAGCACGATGTCCCCGTCGAGATCGTAGATCATGCCCGGGTCGTGCCCGGGGGCCCGCTCCACCACCAGCCGGGGAGAGCGATGGGCGAAGTCGGGGCTGCCGAGGGTGGAGGCTGAGTACAGCCCCGTGGCGTCCGGGGGTATCGGGCCCGCCTGGCCGTGCACCTCGGGGGCTGGGCCTGCGCGCAGGTCGCGCCTTGCGCTGCGCACGACCCAGAGCAGGAACACGTAGAGCGCGGCGAGGAAGCCGAACTTGAGCGCAACGGAGACCGGCTCGAGGGAGTTCATGCGTGCTCGAAGACGATCTCCGTCGAGCCGAGCTCGATCACGTCCCCGGGCTCGAGGGCGTGCGGGCCGCGGATCGTCCTGCCGTTGACCATTACCCCGTTTGTCGAGCCCAGGTCCTCCGAGGTCCACCCGGCCCCCTGCGGGCGGATCTCTGCATGGTGGCGTGAGACGCCCGCGTCCTCGAGCACCAGGTCGCAGTCGCGGCTGCGGCCGATGGTGCCTCCGGCGGGGCCGAGCAGCTGGCGGCGACCGTCGAGCAGCAGCAGGGCGCGCGGAGGCCGGCGCGGCGACTGCGCCTCCTGCACGGAGCCCCGCACGCGGGCGGATGTGCTGTAGATCATCGTCTTGCCATGCTCTTCCTCGGGTGCGGGGGGCCCGCCGGGGGGCCCCTCCCGTGCGTCACTGTGACCGGGCGGGCGGACCAATCGGGCCTGGATCCCGAACTCCCCGAGCGACAGCCGCTCGTCGGTGTGGAATGTGATGTGGGGCGGGGAGGCGAGGATCAGGTCCTCGCGCCGTGCATGCTCGAGCAGGTAGGCGCAGAGCTCGTCGATGACCTCCTCCTCGACCTCCTCGTAGCGGGAGCGATCCTCCGGGGACAGCCAGACCGCATACTCGTTGGGCACGTAGGTGCGGGACACCGAGACCGTGCGATGGGCGTCCATCTCGCGGGCCAGCTTGCGGGCGATTTCCATCGGCCTGACCTCGGAGCGAAAGACGCGTCCGAAAGCGCCCTCGACGAGGTTGGCGATGGTGGTCTCAACGCTCTTGAGCAGGTTCATCGTGGCTCGGCCCGGCAGGGGGATCGGGGCGGTCAGGCCGGAGGCCGTGAGGCCATGCTACGCACCCCGGGTCACACGGGGCCGCGCAGGGCGCGGGCGCCGACGGCGACCATGCCGCCCAGCGATCGCCTCCCACGACCGCCCCGCGGGCCGCCGCGTGGGCGCCGCGGCGGACAGACCCGAGTCCAGGCCCGGAGCCGCCGCCACCAGGGCGGCCGACCAGGTCGTCGCGGCGACGAGGTCCACGGCCGCGTTGCGGCCCCGGACGATCCACGGCAGGACCATCGCTGCACAGGCCCACAGGAGCGCCCCGAGCAGGACGCCCGTGCTCAGCAGCGGCCCGATCACGTGGGAGGCGGTCTGGCCGAGGGAGCCCTCCCAGGCCGCCCGGGTCGGGGTACCCGCGTGGGGACCGAGCCACAGGCGCCGGGCGAGCAGGGGCTCTGCGAGGGTCAGCCACCAGTAGCCGACGCGCCGCGACCGCCGCCCGCTCGTGCCAGCGCCGGGCCTGTCCGGCCAGCGCGGGGAAGGCCCCGGCGAGGCCGACGACGCCGAGGACCGGGGCCAGCGCGCATCCCAGCCATGCGAGGCCGAGGCGGCTGCCCGCCGGCCCTCCCGTCAGCAGGGCGACCGGCAGCAGTGCGCAGAGGACGAGCAGGGCCACCCCCGGACGCCCGGCGGCGGCCTGCCAGACCGCCAGGGCCAGGCCGCCGGCGATGCCCAGGCTCCTGGGCACCCCCCGGCGGCGTCCCTCCTCGGGGCTCGCAGCGGCGTGCCCCACCTCCTCGGGCTCCGCCTCCGGTGTTCGAGAGGGGGCCGCCCGCCGGGGTGCGGGTTCGGTGAGGGTGCGCTCGCGCGGGGTTCGGCGCCGGACGCGGGTGTCGCCGTCGCCGGTCGCCGTCGAGGCTCTCGCTCAGGGCCTCGCGCAGCGAGTGCATGTCGCCACGGTCGGCGGGGTGCGGTGCCAGGGCGCCGTCGACGGCGTCCGTGAGCTCTCGGGGCAGGTCTGGGCGGTGGCGTCGCAGCGGCTCCAGGCGGGTGCCGATCCGGCGGGCGGTGGCGGCGGGGGTCAGACCGCGGACGGGGTTGACCCCGCTGAGAGCCTCATACAGGACCAGGGCCAGGGCGTAGAGGTCGGCCTGGGCTCCCACCGTCCGTCCCTCGCTCTGCTCGGGGGCCATGTAGGCGAGGGTCCCGAAGACGTCCCCGGTGCGGGTGAGGGCTTCCTCTCCGGCCAGCGTCGCCCCCCCGAAGTCGGTCAGCTTGGCGGCCGCGGGCAGCTCGCCGGAGGCCCCGCCCGGCCCCCTGGAGCGGTTCGGGACGAGCACGTTCTGGGGCTTGATGTCGCGGTGGACGACCCCGCGGGCGTGGGCGTGGGCGAGAGCAGCGGTCATCGCCAGGCCGATCTCGAGCACCTCCTCGTCCTCCAGGCAGTCGGCGGCGATCAGCTCGGCGAGCGTGCGCCCGTCGACCAGCTCGCTGATCAGCAGGAAGGCGTCATCCATCGTGCAGGCCTCGTACAGGGCGACGATGGCGGGATGTGAGAGGCGGGCCGCGGCCTGGGCCTCGCGGGCCGCCCGATCGACGTCCCCCTGCGGGCCCAGCCAGATGCGCTTGACCGCCACCTCCCGTCCGAGCAGCTCGTCGCGGGCCCTCCACACGACCCCGAAGCCGCCCGCGCCGAGCCGTTGCAGCAGGCGGTAGCGACCCAGCAGCAGGCCGTCGGGACGGAGGTCGACCTCGCGGCCAGGGGGCGGCTCGCGCGGCCGGATGCGCCCCGGGGATGAGGGCTGGACGAGAGTGTCTGGCGACTCCACCGGCTCCTGCGTTCGCCGCCACCCGGCCCTGCCCCTGCCGGGAACTGCAGGAAAACCCGCATTGAGCGAGAATTTGCAGGTTCGTCAGGAGGGCGACCGGCAGTCATACTGGGGCCCTTCCAGGACCCTGCAACGGAGCGGAGGCTTTTTGTCGTTCTTTGACGATGGCGAGGAGACGGCTCCTCGACCATCCTCCAGAGCACCGCGACCCGGGCGGCCCGCGACGCGCGTCCCCGCCGTCCCGGCGGAGGCGGTGGGGCGGCAGCTCTCGATCAGCACACGCTGATGGTGCGCCGCCGGGTCGCCGCCGGCGTGGCCGTGGTGCTGCTGATCGTGATCGTCCTGCTCATCAACGGCTGCCTGAAAAGCCAGAAGCAGCAGTCCCTGAAGGACTACAACACGAACGTCAGCAGGCTGGGTGGAGAATTCGAAACGCAGGTCTCCCGGCCGCTCTTCACGTCCCTCTCGGGGGCCAGCGGCAAGTCGGCCCTGGACGTCGAGGTGCAGGTCGACCAGCTGCTCAAGCAGGCCCAGAGCCTCACGGCGCGCGCGAAGGGTCTCAGCGTCCCCGGAGAAATGACGGCCGCCCAGCGCGACCTCCTGCTGGCGCTCGACCTTCGGGTCGAAGGCATGACCAAGCTCGCCGCCGTGCTGCCGTCCGCCCTGGGCGGGCAGGGCAACCAGGTCGCCCCGAAGATCGCCGGCGACATGGAGATCTTCCTGGCCTCCGATGTCATCTACTCGCAGCGGGTCGTGCCCCTGATCGGGCAGGAACTGAAAGCCGCGGGGATCCAAGCCTCCACGACGGCGAGCCGCTTCCTGCCCAACCTCGGCTGGCTTGAACCGACGACGGTCGTCTCGAGACTCACCGGCAAGGGGACCTCCACGGCCGAACAGAACGTGACCGGCAACCACGGCAGCGCCCTCAAGGGCGTCAGCGTGGGCACGAACACGCTCGCTCCGGAACCGACCCTCAACCATGTCAGCGGCGGCGGCAACCCGACGTTCACGGTCCGGTCGAAAACTCGGGCGAAGCCACCGAGACCAACGTCAAGGTCGACGTGACCGTGACGGCCGCGGGGAAAGTGTTCAAGGCCTCCCACATCATCGAACAAGACCGAACCGGGCAAGACGGTCAACGTGGAAATCCCCGTGGCGGGCGTCCCGCTCGTGGTCGCCTCGAAGGTCCAGGTGAGCATCGAGGGCGTCCCGGGCGAGAACGACCTCGAAAACAACAAGAACACCTACCTGGTCGATCTTCGGGCGAATAGGCCGGGCGGTCAGCGGCTAACTTGTGGCGATGGCCACATCGATCACCGACACCCAGGGGATCATCGCGATCGCCGCCGCGGCCGCGGCCGTCCTGGCCCTGCTCGGCTGCTTCGTGCTCAGCCTGCGGGTGCGGCGCCTGCGCAGGGCACAGCGGCTCGTGATGGGGGACGGGGCCGAGCGCGACCTGGTGGCGCACGCGGCCGCCCTCCACGAGGCCTTCGAGGCGCTGCGGGACTACGTCGAGGAGTCGGCGGTGCGCCTCGACGGCCGTCTCGCCGGCGTGGAGAGCGCGCTGCGCGGAGCCATCTCCCACCGCTCGCTGGTCCGCTACGACGCCTACAACGAGCTGTCGGGCCAGCAGTCGATGTCGATCGCCTTGCTCGACGAGGACAGGTCGGGGATCGTCCTCTCCTGCATCCATCACCGCGACCAGGCGCGGGTGTACGGAAAGCGGGTCCAGGAGGGGCGCGGGGAACTCGAGCTCTCTCCCGAGGAGGCGGAGGCGGTGCGCCTCGCGATCGCCGGGCAGGGGTCCGGGGCGACCCCGGATGAGCGCCCCGCCTGAGACATCTCCCGCCCGGCCGCGGGTCGGGTATCTGGGACCGGAGGGCACCTTCACCGAGGAGGCCCTGCTGTCCAGCGCCCTCCCGGACTCGGTGGAGCCGGTGGGGATGGCGAGCATCCACGACACGGTGATGGCGCTGACCCGGGAGCAGGTGAGATGGGCGATCGTCCCGATCGAGAACTCCCTCGAGGGGTCGATCAGCGTGACACTGGACCTGCTCGCCGACCCGGGCAGCGAGGTGAGGATCGTCGGGGAGGCCGTCCTGCGGGTCCGTCACTCCCTGATCGCGCGGGAACCGGTCGACCTGGAGCGGATCGACACGGTGATCACCCACCCCCAGGTGCCCGGGCAGTGCCGCCGCTTCCTGCGCGAGGAGCTCGGCCACGCCCGCATCCTGCCCTCGAGCTCCACCGCCGAGGCGGTGCGAAACGTGGTCGCAGGGGAGGACCCCCGGCAGGCGGCTCTCGGTACCCTTCTCGCCGCCAGATCTACGGCGGCACGGTTCTGCGCGAGGGCGTCGAGGACTCGACGACAACGAAACGCGGTTCGTCTGGCTGTCGGCGGCCTGCGCGGGCGGCCGAGCCGGCGCCCCTGCGACCGGGATCGAACGGGTGGAAGACCTCGCTGCTCTTCTGGGGGCCCGGCGCCGAGCACCCGGGCTGGCTGGTTCGCTGTCTCGACGAGTTCGCCCGCCGCGAGATCAACCTCACGAAGATCGAGTCGCGGCCGCGCCGAAGGCGGCTCGGCAGCTACATGTTCTTCGCCGACCTCGCCGCCGCCGCGGAGGAGGAGCGGGTGCAGCAGGCGCTCGCCGGGGTCCGGGAGCTCTGCGAGGAGGTCCGCGTGCTCGGCTCCTACCGCGCGGCCGCACCCGTCGAGTCCTGAGGGGGTCCCGGCCGTGCGGCGGGCTCGGCGCCCGCTACACTCCGGCGCGAAGATGGAGAGCACAGTCCCACCCGAGCCGGTGGGGTCCGTGTCGCCTTCAGAGCACCAGCGGCACGGACCTGAATCGTCGCCCGCTACGGCGATGGGCGGTCGGGTGCTCGTCCTCAACGCGACATTCGAGCCGATCAACGTCTGCACCGTCAGGCGGGCGGTCGTCCTCCTGCTCAAGGAAAAGGCCGAGCTGCTGGAGCGCTCCCGCTGGGAGCTGCACTCCGAGAGCTCGACGCTCGCGCGCCCGGTGGTGATCCGGCTGGTGTCCTACGTGAACGTGCCCCGCGACGCCCACCGTCGCAAGATCACCCGGCGGGCCGTGTTCGCCAGGGACAGCTGGACATGCCAGTACTGCGGGTCGCGGTCGAACCTCACGGTCGACCACGTGATCCCCCGCTCCAAGGGAGGGCCGTCGAGCTGGGAGAACATCGTCGCCTCCTGCGCCCCCTGCAACAGGCGCAAGGGGGATCGGCTGCCCCGCCAGGCCGGGATGCACCCCCGCAGGGCTCCCCGCACCCCCCGCGCCGAGATCTTCATCCACGTCGCCAGCCCGACGATTCCGGCGGCGTGGCTGCAGTACCTGCCGCAGGCGGCCTGAGCGTCAAGCACGAAGGGCGCCCCGAGGGACGCCCTTCGCGTCGCTTCTCTGACTGGATGGACCGAGAGCGACCTACAGCGGCCGGAGGGACCAGGTCCGGCAGTCGTCTCGGGGTGTCCCGGGTTGGATTCCGCTAGGCGGACCAGCCTCCCGACCTAACGGCCGGTCACCTCCAGGGTCCCGCAAGAACTGTCACTCAACGTTAGGACCACCTCCTTTCTCTGGTCTGGCCAGAGTAGCGGACCGTGCTGACGCCCGCCGCGAGTCTTCTCCAGGCAGTCCGCTCTCAGCGGATGATGACGCCGAACTCCTGAGCGTAGGTGGCTCCGGGGGAGCCGCCGCCGAGGCTGGCGGGGACCGCGGGGGTGACCCCGACACCCGTTTCGCGGTACTGCGTTTCGAGGATGTTGGCGAGGTGGCCCGGGGATGCGATCCAGGCGTCCACGATCGTCTTGGGGGTGGACAGGCTGTAGGTCCCCCAGGCGAGGTTCTCCCCGATCACGTAGCCGACGGATGGACCGGGGATGTAGCCGGTCTGGCGGATCCGGTCGACCGGGGTGATCCCGCCGGGCGAGACGTGGGCGAAGTAGTCGTCGGAGATCAGTTCCGCGCAGTGGCCTTCGGCGGCGGCTTCGAGCTCGGCGTTGGCAACGAGCGATTCCTCGCCGCGTTCGGCCCGTGCGTGGTTGATCAGGCACAGCACGGCCGCGCGGACGAGGCTCAGGTTGGCCGCTTCGGGCGTCAGTTCGGTGTTCTGGCAGGGGGTGGCCAGGACGGCTGCGACGGCGGCGGGCCCGGTCGCTGTGCCTTCTTCGACCGCCGTCGTCCTGTGGCCCCGCCTCGGCCTGCTCGGCCGGGGGGCGGAGACCGTCCTGGGGTGGACGACCCGCGGGTGGGCGCTGTGCCGGCCCCTCGATCCGCAGCGGGCGGCGGTGCAGTTGCCACGCAGGCGGTGGACGCCCGTGCGGGTCACGTGGTTGTGTCGGTGGTGAGCACCGTGCCCTGTCCCGCGTGCTGCGAAGGAGGGGAAGGGGAGGGCTAGGAGGAGGATTGAGAGGGTGGCTGCGAGGAGCTTTGCAGTGGGGGGCACCCCCAGCCTGTCGGATGGAGGTCGCCCCTATCTGAGCCGAATGGGTCGAATCTGGACATGTGGAAGAGCCTCCCCGCGAAGTCTGCGACTCTTCCGTCGCAGCGTCGGGGGTTTCCCGCTAGGAGGCTCCGTCGTTCTCCGGCGCGCCGTCGACGGGGGCCGGAGCCGTCTCGCCGGCGGCCACGGCGTCCTCCTCGCCCGTGTCGACGACGAGGGCGACGGCGCTGACGAGGTCGTCGTCCTTGAGGTTCATGACCCGGACCCCGGTCGCCGAGCGGCCCTGCTGGGAGATGCCCCCGGCGGAGGTGCGCTGGACCATGCCGCCCACGCTTATGAAGACCAGCTCCTGGTGCTCGCGCACGACCAGGGCGCCGCCGAGGGCACCCTTTTTCTCGGTCAGGCCGATCGTCTTGACGCCTTTGGCCCCTCGGTTGGTCTTGCGGTACTGGCTGATCTGGGTGCGCTTGCCGTAGCCGTTCTCGGTGACCACGAGCAGGTCCATGTCATCGCGGGCGACGTCCATCGCGATCACCTCGCCCTTGGCCCCGACGTGCATCCCCCGCACGCCCGTCGTGTCGCGGCCCATCGCCCTCACGTCGGACTCGGCGAAGCGCACGGTCAGGCCTGCGCGGGAGACCATGATGATCTCGTCTTCGGGATCGACCGCCCGCACGGCGAGAAGCTCGTCCTCGGGGCGGATGTTGATCGCGATGATCCCGTCCGCTTTGATCGGGGTGTTGTACGCCCCCAGCTCGGTCTTCTTGACGGTTCCGTTGCGGGTCGCGAAGACGAGGTACTTGGCCTCGGAGAAGTCGCGCGTGGAGACGACCGCCTGGATCCGCTCGCCCTCCGCCAGAGGCAGGATGTTCACGAGCGCCCGCCCCTTCGCCGTGCGCTGTGCCTCCGGCAGTTCGTAGACCTTCGAGCGGTAGACCTTGCCGCGGTTGGAGAAGAACAGCAGGTAGTCGTGCGACGAGCAGACGAAGAGGTGCTCGATGAAGTCCCCGTCCTTCATGTCCATTCCGGTCACCCCGCGCCCGCCGCGCTGCTGCTGGCGGTAGGTGGCCAGGGGCAGCGACTTGATGTAGCCGCTCTGGGTGATGGTGATCACCATCTGCTGGTCGGCGATCAGGTCCTCGATGTCGATCTCGTCCTCTGAGTGGCTGATCTCGGTGCGGCGTTCGTCGCCGAAGCGCTCTGTGATTTCCGTCAGCTCCTCCTTGATCACTGACATCACCCGCGACTCGTCGCCGAGGATGGCGCGCAGCTCGGCGATCCGCTCGGTCACGTCGGCGTGCTCCTGTTTGATCGAGTCGGCCTCGAGGGCGGTGAGCTGGGAGAGGCGCAGGTCGAGGATCGCGCTGGCCTGGATCGCGGTCAGCTCGAAGCGGGTTATCAGCTGCTCGCGGGCGTCTTCCCGATCCCGCGAGGCACGGATCAGCTCGATGATCTCGTCGAGGTGGTCCAGCGCGGTGAGGAGCCCTTCGAGGATGTGGGCGCGGGCCTCCTTCTCGGCGAGCTCGTGCTTGGTGCGCCGAACGATCACCTCGCGCTGGTGGGCGACGTAGTTGTGCACGACCGCCCGCAGGTCGAGGGTGCGCGGCACGTTGTCGACCAGGGCCACCATGTTGACCCCGAAGGTCGTCTGCATCGGGGTGTGCTTGTAGAGCTTGTTGAGCACCACCTTCGGGATCGCGTCCCGCTTGAGCTCGATCACGAGCCGCATCCCGCGCTTGTCCGAGTAGTCGTTGAGGTCGGCGATCTCGGTGATCTTTTTCTCCCGCACGAGGTCGGCGATCTTTTCGATCAGCCCGCCGGAGCCGCCCTTCTTGACCATGAAGGGGAGCTCGGTGACGACGATCGCCTCCTTGCCCTGTTTGAGCGGCTCGACATGGGCACGGGCCTGGATGCGTACGCGCCCGCGGCCGGTCTCGTATGCGTCTTTGATCCCGGCCCTGCCGAGGATGATCCCCCCGGTCGGGAAGTCGGGGCCCTTGATGTGCCGCATCAGGCCCTCGACGCCGATGTCCGGGTCGTCGATGTAGGCGATCGTGGCGTCGATCACCTCGCGCAGGTTGTGGGGCGGGATGTTCGTGGCCATGCCCACCGCGATCCCCGAGGAGCCGTTGACGAGGAGGTTCGGGAAGCGGGCCGGGAGCACGAGCGGTTCGCGGCGCGAGCCGTCGTAGTTGGCCACGAAGTCGACCGTGTCCATGTCGAGGTCGCGCAGCATCTCCGTGGCGATGCGGGCCAGGCGCGCCTCGGTGTACCTCATGGCGGCGGCCGGGTCGTCGTCGAGGGAGCCGAAGTTGCCCTGGCCGTCGACCAGCTCGTAGCGCATGGAGAAGTCCTGCGCCATGCGCACGAGCGTGTCGTAGATCGCCGTGTCGCCGTGCGGGTGATAGTTGCCCATCACCTCGCCGACGATCTTGGCGCACTTCGCGTAGGGCCGAGTCGGCCCGAGGCCGAGCTCGTTCATCGCGTACAGGACGCGGCGGTGGACGGGCTTCAGGCCGTCCCTCACGTCGGGCAGCGCCCGCCCGACGATCACCGACATGGCGTAGTCGAGGTACGCCGTGCGCATCTCATCCTCGAGCGCCCGCGGCTCGATGTTGCCGCCGCTTATGACGTCAGCTCCGGCCATCGCTCACCTCCCGTCAGACATCCAGGTTCGCGACTGCACGGGCGTTGTCCTCGATGAAGGCGCGTCGGGGCTCGACCTGGTCGCCCATCAGCATCGAGAAGATGCGGTCGGCGGCGAAGGCGTCCTCGAGGGTCACCTGCGCGAGCGTGCGGGTGGCCGGCGCCATCGTCGTTTCCCCGAGCTGGTCGGCGTTCATCTCGCCGAGTCCCTTGAAGCGCTGCAGTTTCACGCCCCTCTGGGCGGCCGTCATGACCGCCGGGCGCAGGGCCTCGAACGAGGGCGCCGTCTCGTGCGCATCTCCGAGGCTGACCTCGAAGGCGGGGGTGCCGGCGAGCTCGATCAGCTGAGCGTGAACCCGTGCGAGCTGGCGGTACTCCTGGGAGTCGAAGAGGCTGCGCTGGATCCTGTGCACGCGGGCGAAGCCGGTCTTCGCTTCGACCGCCCTGACCCGCAGCTCCGTCGGGTCGCCCTCCAGCAGCTCGGTGGCGTGGGTCTCCCCCTCAAGGCCGGCGCGGCTGAGCACCTCGATGGCCTCCTCGGCGCTCATCGCCTGCTCGCCGAGCAGCGAGGACTCCTCGAGGAACTGGACGACGTCGTGCCCCTGGGAGGCCCGCATGGAGGAGGACCATCCCTCGTACTGCTTGAGCAGGCGGCTGAAGCGCTGCCAGCGGGCCTCGGTCAGCTTGAACTGCGTCCCGTGCCGGTCGAAGATCTCGAACTTCTCCCACTTGTCGGAGAGCAGGATCTCCTCGAGTTCGGACTCCTTCTCGATGTAGCGCTCCCGCGAGCCCTGCTTGAGCTTGTACAGGGGCGGCTTTGCGATGTAGACATAGCCTTCTTCGATCAGCTCTTTCATCTCGCGGAAGAGAAGGGTGAGCACGAGCGTGCGGATGTGAGCCCCGTCGACGTCGGCATCCGTCATCAGCACGACCTTGTGGTAGCGCGCGTTCTCGAGGTTGAACTCGTCGCGCACCCCGGTCCCGATCGCCGTGATCAGCGCCTGCACCTCGGTGTTCTGCAGGACCTTGTCGATGCGGGACTTCTCGACGTTGAGGATCTTTCCCCGCAGCGGCAGGACCGCCTGCGTTTCCCGGTCGCGCCCCTGCTTGGCGGAGCCGCCGGCGGAGTCGCCCTCGACCACGAACAGCTCGGCCAGCGCCGGGTCCTTGACGGCGCAGTCGGCGAGCTTGCCGGGGAGGGTCGAGTTCTCCAGCGCCGACTTGCGGCGGGTCAGGTCGCGTGCCTTGCGGGCGGCCTCGCGGGCGCGCTGCGCCTGCACGGCCTTTGAGATCACCGCGCGCGCCTCGCTGGGGTTCTCCTCGAGGAACTCCCCCAGGCCCGTGTTGACGATCGACTCCACGAAGCCGGCCATGCCCGGGTTGCCGAGCTTGGTCTTGGTCTGGCCCTCGAACTGGGGGTCGCGCAGCTTGACGGAGACGACCGCGGTGAGCCCCTCCCGCACATCCTCGCCGCTGAGGTTGTCCTCTTTCTCCTTGAGCAGCCCGTGGTCGCGAGCGTACTTGTTGAGCGTGCGCGTCAGGGCCGAGCGAAAGCCGCTCAGGTGCGCACCGCCCTCGCGCGTGTTGATGTTGTTCGCGAAGGAGTGGATCGACTCCTGGTAGGAGGAGTTCCACTGCATGGCGATCTCCGCCTCGCCCTCCTCGGAGTCGCCTGCGAAGAAGACGACCTTGCGGTGGACGGTTTCCTTGTTCTCGTTCAGATAGGCGACGAAGTCCTCGATGCCGCCCTCGTACTGGAACTCGGAGGAGTGGCCCTCGCCGCGCTCGTCGACGATCGAGATCTTCAACCCTCTCGTGAGGAAGGCGGTCTCGCGCAGGCGCTCCTCGAGGGTGTGGAAGTCGAAGTCGAGGGTCTCGAAGATGTCGGCGTCGGCAAGGAACGTGACGAGCGTGCCCGTGGGGGCGCCGGCGGGCAGCTTCTCGCCCTTGACCAGCTCCGACTGCGGGGCGCCGCGGGAGTACTCCTGGGAGAACAGGTGGCCGTCGCGGCGGATCTCCACGCGCAGGTGCTCGGAGAGCGCGTTGACCACCGAGACGCCGACGCCGTGCAGGCCGCCGGAGACCTTGTAGCCGCCGCCATCGCCGAACTTGCCGCCGGAGTGGAGCACGGTCAGGACGACCTCGACCGCGGGTCGACCCTCCTTCTCCATCGATGGCGACCGGGATGCCGCGGCCGTTGTCGATGACCGTGACCGAGTTGTCCGGGTGGATCGTCACCGAGACTTCGGTGCAGAAGCCCGCGATGGCCTCGTCGACGGAGTTGTCCACGACCTCGTAGACGAGGTGATGGAGACCCATCACACCGGTGGATCCGATGTACATGCCGGGGCGCTTGCGGACCGCCTCGAGGCCCTCGAGCACGGTGATGTCCTGCGCGTCGTAGCTGGAGGAGCCGCCTGTCGTCGGCTGGTCTGCCACGCCGTTCTTCTTGGCGCTCATTTCAGAGCTGTCGCTGCCTGTTGCCAATGGCCCTCCGTTGACATGGGAACGCCCCGGATTCCGGGGCGCAAGGACCACGGCTGGGGCGGGTTGGATACGCTCCAAAGGATAGCACGACGGGGGGTCGGCTCCGGGGCCAAAATGGGCCTAAACGCCTGCAAAATCCAGGGAAATCGGGAGATCATCGCGCTGCGCCTCGGGCCGCCGTCGGAGATTGACGGCAGTGGCCACCGGGGAACGCAGACCTTGCTTGCTCCTTCGGGCGAGATGGAGCCCCCGGTGGCCAGGACACCACGCTAAAGGTACGAACTAAAGACCTTCTAAGAGGACTGCCTGCGGCAGGCCTTCGCGGTCGGCGCGCTGCTCCATCAGGCGCCGGTGCGGCAGCGCAGCTCGCGGATCGCAGGCTCCCCCAGGGCGGCGTTGAGGCGAGCGATCAGCTCGTCGGCCATCAGGTCGAGCTCCTGCGCCCAGACGGCCGCCTCGCAGGCGGACCGTGAGCACCCCCTCCCGCTCCGCGGAGGGGACCGCGGCGGCGGCGATCGCGGGCCCGGCCGCCTGCTCCCAGACCTCCTGGACGCGCGCCAGGGTCGTCGCCGGGGCGAGCGTCGAGGTCAGCTCCCGCAGGGCGCCGGCGAGCATGCGGGGGGCCGGCCGGCTCACGCGGCCACGGCCTCCTGCAGGATCGCCCCGGGGGAGATCCGCAGCCGCGTCACGCCCGCCTCCCCCGCGCCCGGGACGTGGGCGAGGTCGGTCGTGGCGATCACGCTCTGGCCTGCACGCTGAGAGCTCGTGGGCGAGCAGCTCGCGGCGCGTCTCGTCCAGCTCGCTCATCACGTCGTCGAGCAGCATCAGCGGCATGCGGCCGCGCTCGCTCGGCGAGCACGGCCCGCTCGGCGAGCAGCAGGGCCAGCAGGGCGAGGCGCTGCTCGCCCTGGGAGCCGTAGACGCGCAGCTCGCGCCCGTCGCGCAGGATCGCGAGCTCGTCGCGGTGGGGCCCGTGGCCGGAGAAGCCCCGCTCGAGGTCGCTGGGCAGGCGCTCGCGCAGCTCGGCGATGAACCCGTCCTCGTCCTGCGCCCGCGAGCGCGGGCGGTACTCGAGCGTCGCTCGCCCGCTCAAGCCGAGCTGCTCCGGCGCGGCGGCGAACGGCTCGGCCAGCAGCGCGACGGCCTCCGCGCGGTGGTCGCGAACCGCGAGGGCCGCCGATGCGAGCTCGCGGTCCCAGCGTCGGAAGCGTCGCCTCGGAGGCGCGCCCGGAGCGGATGCGGGCGAGCAGCGCGTTGCGCTGGGCGAGCACCCGAGAGTACTCCCGGCGACCTGCGGCGCGCAGCGGCCAGATCGCCGCGACGACCTGGTCGAGGTGGGCGCGGCGAAGCGCCGGCGGGCCCTTGAGCAGCTCGAGGCGCTCGGGCAGGAACACGCTGATCAGCGGCCTGGCGGGGCACGTCGAGCAGGCGCTCGACGGGCGCCCCGTCGGAGGTCATCCGCTTGACCGCCGGCTCGCCCGGCTCGGGCGCAGTAGCCGACGGTCAGCTCGTGCGGCTGCGCGCCTCGTCGAGCAGGCGCGACCGTGACCCGCGTGGCCTGCGCGCCGAAGCGCGACCAGCTCGCGGTCGTTGCGGGTGCGCGGCGAGCGCCCGGTGCAGCCGAAGTAGAGCGCCTCGAGCAGGTTCGACTTGCCGGCGCCGTTGGGCCCGTGGACGACCGTCAGGCCGCTCGCCGAGCGCGGCCTCCGCGCGGCGCGTAGGTGCGGAAGTCGCGCATCTCGACGCCGAGCGACGCGCACGTCGTCGGCGAGCAGTGCTCGATCGGCGTCACACGTTGAGGCGGATGGGCATGATCAGGTAGACGAAGTCGCCGGTGTCGGGGGATTCGATCAGCCCGGGGCGCAGCGGGCTGATCAGCTTCAGGACGAGCTCGTCGGAGTCGATGCTCTCGAGCCCGTCGCGCAGGAACTCCGGGTTGAAGCCGATCTCGAACGGCTCGCCGTGGAAGGGCACCGGGATCGCCTCGCTCGCCTCGCCGACGTCGGGGGTCTGCGCCGAGACCGTGAGCGTGCCCTCGCTGAAGCTCAGCCGCAGCGGCGCGTTCTTCTGGGCGAGCAGGCTGATGCGGCGCACGACGTCGGTCAGCTCGGCGCTCGACAGGCGCAGCTCGTGCTCGACCGACTCCGGCAGCAGCTGGCGGTAGTTGGGGAACTGGCCGTCGATCAGGCGCGAGGAGAGGACGACGTCGCCGAGCTCGAAGACGACCTGGTTCTGCCCGACGCTGACGGCGACCGACTCCGCCGGCGTCTGCTGGGCGATCCGCACGAGCTCCTGCAGCGCGCGGGCCGGCACGTTCGCCTCGAGGGTGCCCTGCAGCGGCGCCTCCAGGGCGGTCTCCTTGACGCTCAGCCGGTAGGAGTCGGTGGCGACCATGCGCAGCTCCTGCCCGGAGGCCGACATCAGGATCCGGTGAGCACCGGGCGCGTCTCATCGCGCGAGGCCGAGCGGGCGACGCGCGAGATCGTCTCCACGAAGGCGTCGCGCGGGCAGCGTCGACGCGCGTCTCCGGCGAGGGCATCGGGCAGCGTCGGGAAGTCCTCGGCGCGCAGCGTGCGCAGGTGGAACGTCGTGGCGCCGCAGATCAGCTCGACGTCCTGCTCGGCGCTGCGCAGCTCCATCGTCAGCTGCTGCGCCGGCAGCGAGCGGGCGACGTCGAGCAGCAGCCGCGCCGGCAGCACGGCCGCGCCGGGGCGCGCCACCTCGGCGTTCGAGCGGCACGCGCAGGCCGATCTCCATGTCGGTGGCGAGCAGCTCGGGGCGGCCGTCCGCGGGCGCCGAGATCATCACGCCGGAGAGCGCCTGCACGGCGCTGCGGGTCGAGGCGACGCGGGTGGCGGTCTGCAGCTGCGTCAACAGCTCGGCGGAGGAGAGGGAGAGCTTCATGCTGCTGCTACTGGAAGAGGTAGTAGTGAGTAGGGGCTGTGGACATGTGGAAGTCGGCTGTGTCGCTGGACGGTCTGCGGTGGAGCGGCGGTGAATGGCCTGTGGAGAGCGTGTGGAAGTCTCTCAGGCGAGGCGGTCGGGCGGGCGTCGAGGCGCTCACGGCGCGGTCGTCGCCGAGCGTCTCTGCACAGCTTCTCCACAGCCTCGCGCGAGCCGTCGTCGGCGGCGATGCGGGCCGAGGCGCGCCGGCAGGCGTGCAGCACGGTGGTGTGGTCGCGCCCGCCGAACTCGCCTGCCGATCGCGGGCAGCGAGTCGCCGGTGAGCTCGCGCGCGAGGTACATGGCGACCTGCCGCGGCCAGGCGATGCGGGGGGTGCGGGCGGTGGAGAGGAGCTCCTCGGTGGAGAGGCCGAAGTGCTGCGCAGGTGGCGGCCTGGATCTCGGCGATCGTGCGCGGACGCCGCGGCCGGCGCGGCGCGCCGGGGATAGAGGCTGGTCGAGGACCTCGCGGGCGAGCTCGGCGGTCGAGCGGGCGCCCGGTCAGCGAGCTGAAGGCGACGACGCGGATCAGCGCGCCCTCGAGCGCGCGCACGTTGCTCGTCGACGCGCTCGGCGATCGCGCGCGAGCGCGCCGTCGTCGGCGAGGCTCGATGCCGTCGTGGTGGGCGCGCTTGCGCAGGATCGCCAGGCGGGTGGCGAGGTCGGGCGGGCTGGATGTCGGCGACGAGGCCGGCCTCGAAGCGCTCGCGCAGGCGGTCCTCGAGCGCCTGCAGGTCGCGCGGCGGGCGGTCGGAGGTGAGCACGATCTGGCGCCCGCCGTCGTGGAGGGCGTTGAAGGTGTGGAAGAACTCCTCCTCGGTCCTGGTCTTGCGCTCGAGGAACTGGACGTCGTCGAGCAGCAGCACGTCGACGTCGCGGAAGCGGGCCTTGAAGAGCTCGGTGCTGCCGCTCGCCGAGCGCGCCGAGGAACTCGTTGGTGAACGCCTCGCCGGTCGTCGCGCGGACGGTGAGGCCGGGGTTGTGGGTCAGCAGCAGGTTGGCGATCGAGCTGAGCAGGTGCGTCTTGCCGACGCCCGGGGGCCCGCAGATGAACAGCGGGTTGTAGGCCTGCGCGGGCATCTCGGCGACGGTCAGCGCGGCGGCGTGGGCGAGGCGGTTGCAGTCGCCGATCACGAACTGGTCGAAGGTGAGCTTGGGGTTGCCGAGCGGGCCCGCGCACGGCGACCGTGCGGCGGCGGCGCTCGGGCCCGGGGCGGCGGGTGGCGCCGATGCGCCTCGCCGCGTGGCGGGGTCGCGGGCGGGGGTCGCGCTCGGCTCGCGGCCGGGCCGCGAGCTCGACGATCGCGCTCGGGACCGAGCACGAGCTCGACGCTGGCCTCGATGACGCTGCCGAAGCGGTCGCGGATCCAGCGGCAGGCTGCGGCGGGGCCTCGAGACGAGGCGCTCGCCGACGAGCTCGACCGGGCGCAGCGGGTCGAGCCAGATGCGGTAGGTGGGCTCGTCGACGACGAGCGCGAGCTGGGCCTGCACGCGCGACCATATGTGCTCGAGCTCGCCGCTCACGGCAGCGTCGATCCGCTCCCTCCCGGAGAGTGTCGATGGACTATTCGAAGGAGGGCCCCGGAGGGCCCGGTCGGGCGACTATACCCAACGCCTTCGGAGGCCCATCGCGAGGTGCTCGCAATTGGCGGGAAAAATCAGCGTCGGCGTCGCGCCTATACTGGCGCCGGCGAGTCCGCCACGGTCGCGGCTGCGACGCCGCTCGGCGGCGCCGGCGACCGGAGACGACAGCATGAAGCGCACCTACCAGCCAAAGAAGCGCAAGCGCGCCCGCGCGCACGGGTTCCGCGCGCGCATGAGCACGCGCGCGGGGCGCCTGACGCTCAAGCGCCGCCGCGACAAGGGCCGCAAGCGCCTGTCCGCCTGAGGCCGCGGCGCCCGCGAGTGACGACCGGCGTAGATGAGACCCGCGTCCGGAGCGCCCGCAGCGGCCGGCTGTCGCGCAGCGCGGAGTTCGAGCGCGTCTACCGCCAGGGCCGCTCGACGGCCAACCGCCACCTGGTCCTGTACGCGTTCCCGAACCCGGCGGTCGAGCGGCCGCGCCTCGGCCTGTCGGTGTCGCGCAAGGTCGGCGGCGCGGTCGAGCGCAACCGCGTCAAGCGGCTGCTGCGCGAGGCCTTCGCGCGACGCCGAGGCCGAGCTGCGCCCCGGGCACGACGTCGTGGTCGTCGCCCGCCCCGAGGCCCTCGAGCTGGCCGAGCGCGAGGGCTGGCGGGCGTGGACGCGGCGCTGGCGGAGCTGATCGGCCGAGCCGGCCTGCAGTCGCGCCGGCAGCCGCCCGCGAGCCGGGGGCACGACGCGGAGTGACGGCGCGGCGCACGCCGCTCGCGGCGCCCGCGGCGCGAGGCGGCCGTGCGCGTCCGGCGGCGATCGCCGTCGCCCCGATCGTCGCTCTACCAGGCGCTCATCTCGCCGGCGATCCCGCGGCGCTGCAAGTACGAGCCGACCTGCTCGCGCTACGCGGTCGACGCGATCCGGGAGTACGGCATACTTAGGGGCCTGGTGCTCGCGGGGTGGCGCCTGCTGAGGTGCAACCCGTGGAGCTACGGCGGATACGATCCCGTGGAGGCCCAGCGAGTGTTCAGAGATTCATGCCGATGACGGCGGCCAGCTGACGGTCGCGCGGCCCGACCCTGCGCCGCGGGGCGCCGAGCCCGCCTGCCGCCGACACCCGCACAGCCGAGACCCGCTAGAGCATGCCACCCCTCGCAAACGTGATCGAGGACGCGTTCTCGCCCCTGATCACGCTGTTCGAACACATCATGGTGTTCATCCACGACCACCTCGTGGGTGGCAGCTGGGGCCTCGCGATCGTCGGGCTGACGGTGCTGATCCGGGCGGTGCTGGTGCCGCTGACCTTCAGGCAGCTGAAGTCGATGCAGGAGATGCAGCGGCTGGCGCCGCAGATCAACGCGCTGAAAGAGAAGTACAAGGACGACAAACAGCGCCAGCAGCAGGAGCTGATGAAGTTCTACCAGGAGAACAAAATCAATCCGCTTGGCCTCCTGCCTGCCGCTGCTGCTGCAGCTGCCCGGTGTTCATCTCGCTGTTCTACATGCTGCGGACGGACCTCAAGAAGCACATCTGCGGCGAACGAGCTCGTCCAGTACTTCAACCGGCACCCGGCAGAATGCGGCGAAGTACCACGCGGGCCCGACGTCGAGCTCGCGTCGCCCACCTGCCCGCGAAGTTCGTCGAATCGACGCCCTGCCAGACAGGTCGCGCCCGGGTCGGCGAAGTTCCTCTTCATCCCGGACATCACCAACAAGGCGACGGGCGTCGCGCTGTCGTGCTGATCGTCCTCTACGTCGGCTCGCAGCTCGGCTCGACGCTGATCGCCACGGCGACCGCCGACCCCAACCAGCGCCGGCTGATGCTGCTGCTGCCGATCGTCTTCGTGGTGATCCTCTACCGCTACCCGGCCGGCCTGCTCGTGTACTGGATCACGACGAACCTGTGGACGATCGGCCAGCAGTATCTGATCAAACGCCGACATGGGCGCCGCCGGCCAAGCCGGGCGAGGTCGCCACCGGAGGCGGCCAACGGAAAGCCCGGAAGAGCGCCGCTGCACGCCGGCGCTCGCGGGGCCGGGGCCGGAGCCGTTCCGCGCCCGCCGGCGGCCGCGGCCCGACCCGGCCGCGGCGCCCCCGCCCGGCCGCCGCGCAAGAAGAAGAAGCGGTCCGGGAGGCGACGATGAGCGAGCACGACGCAGGACCAGGCGAGCTCGAGCCTGCCGAGGCGCTCGAGGAGCTGCTCGAGGAGATCGCCGACGATCTCGGGCTCGAGGCCGACGTCGAGGTCGAGGAGGGCGACGGCGTGCTGACGGGACGGCTGGAGGGCGAGGACGTCGGCCTGTTCATCGGCCGCCACGGCCAGACGATCGACGCCGTGCAGCACCTGGCGCAGCGGATCGTGTTCCCCGAGGGCCCTCGTCGGTGCGCGTCGTGATCGACGCCAACGGCTACCGCGAGCGCCGCGCCGAGGCGCTGCGCGCCGAAGCCGACGATGCCGCCGAGGAGGCGGTCGAACATCGGGCGAGCCGGTCGAGCTCGACCCGCTGCCCCCGTTCGAGCGGCGGATCGTGCACGAATACCTGCGCGACCGCGGGGACGTGGAGACGCACAGCGAGGGCGACGAGCCCGAGCGCTTCCTCGTCATCTCGCCACGGGACGCCGATCAGCGGCGACCTGAGCGTTTCACGTGAAACACATCCTCGGGCGAGGGGGACCTGGATGAGCCGGATCCTGCGGTCGCCTGCAGGTCCTCGATCGGCTCGGCGGGCCGCTACGGCCTCGATCGCCCGCAGGTCCGCCGCAGCTGCGAGGGGCTTCTGGAGGCCGTGGCCGCCGATGGGCGGGCGCCGACGGCCGTGAGGGATCCGAGGCGGGCCGTCGACGTCCACATCGCCGATTCGCTCGTCGCCCTCGAGCTCCCGAGGTCCGCGGCGGCGACAGAAGGTCGCGGACCTCGGGCTCGGGGGCCGGCCTTCCGGGGCTGGTGCTCGCGGTGGCCCTGCCCGCCGGCGAGGTGCGGCTCGTCGAGAGCCAGGCCGCAAGTGCGACTTCCTCACTCGGCTCATCCGCGCAGCTGGGCCTGCGCAACGCGACAGGTGGTCTGCGCGCGGGCCGAGGAGTGGGGGGAGGGCGAGGCAGCCGCACGACCTCGTGGTCGCCCGGGCGCTGGCGCCCCAGCCGGTCGTGCTCGAGTACGCGGCGCCGCTGCTGCGCATCGGCGGCCAGCTCGTGGACTGGCGGGGACGCGCGCGCCGAGGATGAGCAGGCCGCCGCCGAGCGGCGGCCGCCGAGCTGGGCCTGGGCCTCGTCGAGATCCGCAGCGGTCCAGCCGTTCGCGGGGGCCGAGGGACCGCCACCTGCACGTCTTCGAGAAGCGGTCGCCGACGCCGGCGCGGTTCCCCCGCCGGCCTGGCATCGCCCGCAAGCGCCCGCTCGGCGCCTGAACGGCCGTCCGGCGAGGGTATTTCTCGCCGCATTTTGGAGGGCCGGCGCGGTCGTCCGGCTGATGCGGCCGCTAGCTTGGGGGCCGTGGGAACGATCTACGCGATCGCCAACCAGAAGGGCGGGGTCGGCAAGACGACCACCGCCGTCAACGTCGCCGCGTGCATCGCGGAGGCCGGCTACGCGACGCTGCTCGTAGACGTCGACCCCCAGGCCAACGCGACCGTGGCGCTGGGTATTCCGAAGACGACCACTCCCGGCCTCTACGAGGTCCTGGCGGGCGAGGCCCAGGCGCGCGATGCGATCGTCGAGACCCCTGTCGCTGGCCTGCTGGCGCTCCCCGCGGGACCGGGACTGGCCGGGGCCAACGTCGAGCTGCCGCGGATGGAGGGCTTCGAGCAGCGCCTGCGTGAGAGGCTCGACCCGCTCCGGGGGAGCTTCGAGTACATCCTGCTCGACTGCCCGCCCTCGCTCGGGCCCGCTGACCGTCTGCGCGCTCGTCGCAGCCGACAGGGTGATCGTGCCGGTGCAGACCGAGTACTTCGCGCTGGAGGGCCTGGCGGGCCTGCTGGAGACGCTGGCGCTCGTGCAGCGGGAGCTGAACCCGCGCCTGACCGTGGCCGGGATGCTGCTGACGATGCACGACGGCCGCACGCGGCTCGGGCAGGACGTCGAGCGGGAGGTCCGCGCCCATTTCCCGGACCTGGTCTTCGACACGGTGATCCCGCGCAACGTCCGCGTTGGCGAGGCGCCGAGCCACGGCCTTCCGGTGACCCACCACGACCCCCACAGCGCGGGGCGGAGGCGTACTTCGAGCTTGCAAAGGAGGTGGCCGCGCGTGGCTAGGCCGAAGCCGGGGATGGGCAGGGGTCTGAGCGCGATCCTTTCGGTTTCGAGCGAGGGGCCTCCGCAGCCCGAGGAGGAGCTGCGGGAGCTGCCCGTCGAGCTGATCGCGCCGAACCCGCGCCAGCCCCGGCGGGAGTTCGACGAGGAGGCCCTGGAGGCGCTGGCGGGGTCGCTCGGCGAGCAGGGGGTGCTGCAGCCGGTGCTCGTGCGGCCCCGCCCGGTGGCGGATACGAGCTCGTCGCCGGCGAGCGGCGCTGGCGGGCGGCCCAGATGGCGGGGCTTGCGACCGTTCCCGCGCTCGTCCGCGAGCGCGAGGACGCCGCCGCGCTGGAAGCGGCCCTGATCGAGAACATGGCCCGGGAGGACCTCAACCCGATCGAGGAGGCGCGTGCGTGCGCCGCGCTCGTCGAGGAGCTCGGGCTGACCCGCAAGGAGATCGGCCGCCGGGTCGGCCGCAGCCGCGTGGCCGTGAGCAACCTCGTGCGGCTGCTCGAGCTGCCCGACGAGGTGATCGCAGCTGCTGCGGGAGCGGCAGGCTCAGCGAGGGCCACGGCCGTGCCCTGCTGCTGGCCGAGGATCACGCCGCGCGGCGCACGCTCGCCCGCTCGGCGGCCGAGGAGGGGTGGTCGGTGCGGGTCACCGAAGAGCGGGCCCGGGCGAGCAACGCAGCCGCGCAGGAGAGCTCGCGCCGCAAGGACGGCTCCCGGCCACATCCCGACCAGGAGCAGGCTGCCGAGCGAGATCGCCGAGGCGCTCGCCGGCGCGCTCGGGGCCGAGATCCAGGTCAGGCCGGTACGGGGCGGCGGCTACAGGGCGGAGCTGGCCTTCGCGAGCCCCGAGGAGGCGATCGAGCTGGCTCGCCGGATCGCCCCCGGAGCGGCGGTCTGATACGTGTCAGCCGAACCGTCCCGCTGGCGCGACTGGCGTGGCGTTGCCGATCAGAGCCGGGTGGGCCGCGACTCCGACCGATGTCCCCACGCGGTCGGGCGCTAGAATCGGCGGCCCCAGGGCGATTAGCTCAGTCGGTTAGAGCGCTTCTCTGATAAGGAAGAGGTCCCAGGTTCGAGTCCTGGATCGCCCATTCAGCGCAGTTCCGCATTGCCCATCAACCGCGGACGACGGCGGAGGTGCCGAGCGCGTGGCCCTGAGCGTCCAGCGCCTGCACGGCCACCCAGCGCGGCGTCGTCGAGCTGGCGATGCGCGTCTCGAAGGCGCCCCGCGGCGCCACCGCCACGGGATTCAGCGCTCGCGCGCTGCTCCCCCCCAGCAGCCGCCACTGGGCCACCGCGGTCGCTCCGTTCCAGCTCGCGTAGACCGCGATCCCGCCGTGCGCCGCGGGGCGAACCGCCGCGCGCGGCGGTTCCGCCGGCGATGCCGACCAGCCGAACTGGAACACCGTGTAGGACTGGTAGGTCGAGGGCAGGTGGGCATCGAACAGCAGACGCCCTTCGCTGTTGTACTCCGAGAAGAACGGTTCCTGACCCCAGCCGACCGTCCACCCGCCGCCGAGCGGCTGGAAGTCTCCCTGGCTGGCGGCCAGCAGGGGCTTGGAGTGGGTAAAGCTCGAGACGAGCGTCGCGGTCATCCGCGCCGTGTCGAGACGCAGCACGATCGCCCGCGACTGCGACTGGACCCTCGGGGTCCCCTCGTTGTCGAAGAAGGTGACCGTCCCGCCCGGCCCCTCCCGCGCGTCGTGCTGCCATGCCGGGGCCGCCCCGGCTCCAAGCGCGAAGCTCGACCGCTTGCCTCCCAGGCGCCAGAGCACCTGCCCGCTGCTCCGGTCGACCGCGTAGGCGGCCCACGTGTTGCGCGAGTCGACGAGGACGTGCGACCCGTTCTGCGCGACGGCGTTGATGTGGAAGTAGTCCCACGGCGAACGCGGGCTCCCCGGCGTGGCCGGCTGGTAGGAGGCTGCCAGGGGCACGTGGTCGACGGCATGCCACTCGAAGCGCACGAGGCCCGTCTTCAGGTCGACTTCCTGGTAGAGCGTGTCGGCGAGGGCGCCGTCGGCGGGCCCTCCATGTCCGCTGAGGTCGCAGCGGATCGCGTCGTAGACCGTGAACAGGGCGGTGCCCTGCGGCGTGATTTCGAAGGCGTGGAGGTCGGGCTGATAGCCGTTGCCGGCGCGCACGCGGGCGATTTCCCTGTAGGAGCCGTCCGCGATGACCACACCCGCGTCACGGCGCCCGTCGGCGACGAGGGGGGACTCCCACCAGGTCAGTACCGGCCTGCCTTCGTATTCCTGCACCCGCAGGTCCGCCGCGCGTGCCCCAGCGGGCAGCCGCTTGAACCACAGCAGGCCTCCGTCCCTGTCGAGGATCATCGGGCCGTACTGCCCGGGGCCCGCATAAGGGGCCAGGAACAGATCGCCGGGAGGCTGCGCGTGCGAGTCCGTTGTCACCGTCACCGTCGGCGGCTGCAGGTCCGGGCGGGAGAGGAAGTGCTGGACTTCCCCCCGGCTCGACGGCGGAGGAGGCGGAGGGGGGGTCTCCAGGGAGCGGCTGACGGTGTCGACCTGGGCGATGGTGAAACGCCAAGAGAACGGCTTCACGCCCGAGCCTGCGCGAAGGGCGGCACGAACGGTCACCACCTCGCCCTGTGTGAAGGGGGTCGCGGGGACGAAGCTCGCCCCGTCTCCCTGGGAGTAGGCAAGCAGCCTGCCGGGGTGGGCCCCGCTGTGGGAGCCCGATACGGAGACCTGGGCGAGCTCGGCCGCCGGGACCCCCAGGAAGCTGATCTGGGTGCGGTAGGAGGCATCGAGCGAGCCGGGTGCCGGTGAGACCGTCACGGCTCCCCCCGCCCGCCCGGCGGAGACGTTCAGGCGCGAGGGGGCGCACGCCGGCGCAGCCGCGGCCGCGCTCGAGGCGGTCAGCAGCGATGGGGCGATCGCCACGCCGAGGAGGACCCCGGCGATGCGGAGGGAAGGGCGCAAGGCCCTGACGATACGGCGCGCGGCGGACCGCGGGCGGCGATTCGGTGGATCGAGCCGCCCGCGGGGCCTCCGCTGCTAGGTCAGACGATCCCGCTCGGTTTGCCGCGTTCTCCCGGTTCCTGCGCGGGAACGGAGTTCGGAGGCACCGTGACCGGTGCGGATTTCGCGCATTCGCCCGGCCCTTCGGTGGCCCCCGAGACCTTGGGACGGTGCGGCGCCCGCTTCTGCGGGGCTACGGCGAAGTTGAAGGCGCTCGTCAGGTCGCCCGTCGTTTCGCGGCGCCATTCGCTGAGGTTCGGCACCTCGGCTCCGAAGCGCGTCTCGAGGAAGCGCAGCATCGAGGTGTGGTCGAAGGTGTCCGAGCACACCAGCCCGCCGCAGCTGAACGGGGAGATGATCAGCATCGGCACGCGGAATCCGAGGCCGATCGGCCCCTGTACGGCGCCGGCGTCGTTGGTGATGTCGGGAACCGTCAGATACTCCCCGGGGGTGCCGGGGGGCGCGGTCGGCGGAGGGACATGGTCGAAGAAGCCGCCGTTCTCGTCCCAGGTGAGGAACAGCGCGACTTTGCCCCAGAGCTTTTTGGTCGAGATCATTTTCATGAGCCCGGCCAAGACGCGTTCGCCGGCCTTCGGGCTGGAGTTGCCGGGGTGCTCGGTGTCTTCCAGCGAGAGGTTGATCCATGACACCTGCGGGAGTTCTTCGCGAGCGAGGTCGGTGTGGAAGCCTTTCGGATAGGTCTGTTCGAACGCGAGGTTCGCGAGCGTCGGATTCGTCGTGAAGTTTTTGAAGTAGGGCAGGACGCTGTCCTCCAGCGCCAGCTGCTTGCCCTGGTACACCTTCCAGGTGATCCCCGCCGCTGAGAGCTGCTCCGGCATCGTGGTCCAGGTGAACTTCCCGTGCGCTTTCGGGCTGGACTTCTCCAGCGTCTCCAGGAGCGGGCCGCCGTTTAGCCCGTCGGGGTCGATCGTCCCGCTCATCGTGTACAGACGGTTCGGGTCGGTCGGGCCCAGCACCGAGCAGAAGTAGTTGTCGCAGAGCGTGAACTTTTCGGCCAGTGAACGGTAGAGGGGGATGTCCGCCTTCTCGTAGTAGCCCATCGTGGCGGGTCCCGCTTCCGGGCCGTCGGCTTCCAGGTGGGTGCTCACGAACTTGTCCATCGCCCCGCCGTTCCAGGCCTTGTGCTGGGGCTGCCAGCTGTGGGTGATGTCAGGGAAACACTCGGAGTTCGATATGTCCAGGTGGAAGGGGAGCAGCTTTCCTTCGAATCCGGGAGCGGGGTAGCCCTCCTGTTCGAAGACGGCTTTGGCGGCCGGGTTGCCGAATCCGTTCACCCCGCTGTAGGTGCCGAAGTAGTTGTCGAACGAGCGGTTCTCCTGAATCAGGAAGATCACGTGCTCGATGTCCGTCAGTTTGCCCGGCGTGGCCGCTCTGGCGGCGTTTGCCAACTGAACGAGCGGATCGGCACTCATGGCCACCGCCCCGGCAGCGACCCCCGCCTGCAGAATCTGTCGGCGTGTAAGGCCCGAATCCATCCCTAGCTCCCTCCTCTGATCGTTCGTGACCAGTCGCCGCCGCCCTCCAGTGGCGGCTCGGTCATCCCCCTCGGATCACGACCCCCACCCCCCACGAGGGTTGGATCGTGTAGGGGCCCCACCATACAGGCTCGCCGCCCGCTTGGCCAGGGTCCTGCCCCCGCATTGGCGCTTACCGATACAGGCTGGAGCGGCCGAGGTCGGCCACGGAGGTGGAGCCGGTGAGGGCGAGGGCGACGTCGATGTCGGCCCTCATCACCTCGAGCATGTGGCGCACCCCGGCCTCGCCACGCGCGGCCACCGCCCACGCCCACGCTCTGCCGAGCAGCACGGCCCGGGCTCCGAGGGCGAGCATCTTGACGACGTCCAGGCCGGTGCGCACGCCCCCGTCCACCATCACCTCCACTCGGCCTTCCACGGCGTCGACCACGGCCGGCAGCGCGCGGACAGTCGAAGGAACCGAATCGAGCTGGCGCCCGCCATGGTTGGAGACCACGATGCCGTCGACCCCGGCGTCGATCGCCCGGCGGGCGTCCTCCGGATCGAGCACTCCCTTGACCACCAGGCGCCCGCTCCAGTGCTCGCGCACCCAGGCGATGTCCTCCCATGTCACGCTCGGGTCGAACTGAGCGTCGACCCACTCCCGAAAGGAGTCCGGGGTTCCGGCCCCCGGCACGGCCTTCTCGAGGTTGCCGAAGGTGAGCGGCTTGCCGCCGAGCCCGACCGAGCGGACCCAGCGTGGATGGCTCAGCAGGTCGATGGCCCGGCGGGCCTTGCCCCAGGCGGACGGCTCTCCCACGACCGCGTTGCGGGTATCACGGTGGCGGGCACCGACCACCGCGAGATCGATCGTGAGGACGAGCACCGGCGAGCCGACCGCATGCGCTCGCGACATCAGGTCCTCGGCATATGCCCGATCGCGCATCACGTAGAGCTGGAACCAGGGCGGAGCCTGCGTGGCCCCCGCGACCTCCTCCACAGGGCAGATCGAGACGGTGGACTCCACGAAGGGGACCCCGGCCGACTCGGCGGCGCGGGCGGCCTGGACCTCGGCCCGTCTGGCGAACATGCCCGCGAGGCCGACCGGGGCCAGGATCACGGGAAGGGCCAGGTGCTGGCCCAGGACCTCCGTCTGCTGGTCGCGACGCGAGACGTCCCTCATCACGATCTGGCGCAGCAGCACCTGCTCGAGGTCGGCCACGTTCGCCCGCATCGTGGCCTCCTCGTAGGCCGCCCCGTCGATGTAGTCGAAGAGCTGTCGCGGCAGCCTGCGTCGTGCGAGCTCTCGGTAGTCGAGCACGGTCGCGGGAGCCAGGCCCATGGGGCGATCGGGGGAGCTGCGCACCGCGCAAGCCTAAAGGGCCGCGGCTACCGGCGTGCTTGGGGGGTGCCTACCCCCTCACCCGCTCGCCGGAGGGGTCGAACAGCGGCTCCGCGGCCACCTCTCCCCCCACCCACTCCCCGAAGATGTCCACCTCGACCGGGGTGCCGACGCCGATCTCGGCGGGGAGGTAGGCGTAGGCGATCGAGCGCCCCACCGTGTAGCCGTATCCGCCGCTGGTCACCCGTCCGAGGATCTCCCCGCCGACCCGCACGGGCTCGTTGCCGAGGGCCACCGAGCGCGGATCCTCCAGCACGAGGCAGCGCAGGCGCCGCGACGGCTCCGTGGCCTCGGCCAGGGCGGAGGATCCCGAGAAGGCGCGGTCCTTCTTGACGCAGAAGCCGAGGCCCGCCTCGTAGGGGGTGTCCTCGGGGGTGATGTCGGCGGCCCACACGCGGTAGCCCTTCTCTAGCCGCATCGAGTCGATCGCCCGGTAGCCCCCGGCGATGAGCCCGTGCTCGCGGCCCTCCTCCCAGAGCCTGCGCCACAGCCCCGCCCCGTACTCGGTGGGGCAGTAGAGCTCCCACCCCAGCTCGCCCACGAAGGTCACCCGCAGCGCTCGCACCGGGACGTCCCCGACCGCGAGCTCCCGCATCCTCATGTAGCCGAAGTCGAGCGGGTCCGGGGTCAGCGGGGAGAGGATCTCGCGGGCCAGGGGACCCCACAGGGCGAAGCAGGCCCAGCGGGCGGTCACGTCCGAGCAGCGGACGCTGCCGTCCTCGCGGGCATGCCGGCGTATCCAGCTGAGGTCGTGGTTGCCGAAGGCGGTCCCGGTGACGATCGAGAACAGCTCCTCCTCGACGCGGGTGACGGTGAAGTCGCACTCGATCCCCCCGCGGGCGTTGGGCATCTGCGTGTAGGTGATCGCGCCCACGTCCCGCGCCACGCGGTTGTCGCAGAGGCCTTCCAGGAACTCGGCGCTTCCCGGTCCGGCCACCTCCAGCTTGGCGAAGGAGGACTCGTCGAACAGACCCGCCCTCTCCCGCGTCCCCACGTGCTCGGCCCCGATCGCCGCCGACCAGTGCATGCCCGCCCACCCGCGTGGGCGCAGCGACTCCTCCCCCGCCGAGGCGTTGGACGCGTACCAGTTCACACGCTCCCATCCTGACTTCTCGCCGAACGCGGCCCCGTGCTCGCTGTGCCAGGGGTAGGCGCTGGAGGTCCGCAGCGGACGCCCGGCCTGCCGCTCGTGCCCGGGGTAGCGGATGTCGTAGTAGGTCTCATAGACCTCCCGCGCGCGCTTGAGGGTGTAGGAGGGGGAGCGGAAATGGGGGCCGAAGCGGCGGATGTCCATCTCCCACATGTCCATCGAGGGCTCTCCCCCTACGATCCACTCGGCCATCGCCCTGCCGATGCCGCCCGCGCCGGCCAGGCCGTGGGCGCAGAAGCCCGCCGCGACGAAGAAGCCGCGGACCTCGCTCTCCCCGAGGCAGAACTCGTTGTCCGGCGTGAACGCCTCGGGACCGTTGATCAGGCGGGTCACCGTCACCTCGTCCATCACCGGCACCCGCCGCCTCGAGTTGGCCGCGATCTCCTCGAAGCGGGGCCAGTCCTCTTCGAGCAGGCGCCCGTTGAAGTCGGGGGGGATCGCGTCCATCAGCCGCTCGTCCAGCGCCCACGGAGCAGACTGGCGCTCGTACCCGCCCATGATCAGCCCGCCCCCCTCCTCCCTGAAGTAGATCAGCAGGTCCGGGTCGCGGAGGGTGGGCAGATGGACCCGCTCCTCACCGGCCGCCAGCTCCCGAAACGGCTGGGTAACCAGGTACTCGTGAGCGAAGGGCACGATCGGCACCCTCACCCCAGCCATGCGACCGATCTCGGCCGCGAACATCCCGCCCGCGTTGACGACCACCTCCGCCTCGATCGGGCCCCACTCGGTCTGCACCCCCCTCACCCGCCCGCCCTGCACGTCGATCCCGGTCACCCGGGCATGGGTGAAGATGCGCCCGCCGCCCGCCCGGGCGCCCTCGGCCAGGGCCATCGTCAGCTGGGAGGGGTCGAGATACCCGTCGGTCGCCAGGTAGGAGGCGCAGCGGACGCCCTCCGTGTCCATCAGGGGGAAGAGCTCCCGCGCCTGCTCGGGAGAGATCAGCTCCAGCGGCAGGCCGAATGTCCTGGCCCAGGCCACCTGCCGCAGCACCTCCTGCTCCCGCTCCGGGGTGCATGCGAGCCTGATGCCGCCGCACTCCACCCACCCGCAGTCGAGCGTCCGGTAGAGCTCGACCGAGTACATCATCATCCGGGTCAGGGACAGGCTCGAGCGCAGCTGGCCGACCAGTCCGGCCGAGTGGAACGTGGATCCGCTCGTCAGCTCGTCGCGGTCCAGGAGCACCACGTCCCTCTCGCCGAGACGGGCGAGGTGGTAGGCGATCGAGGCTCCCCCGACCCCACCTCCGATGATGACCACCCGGGCGCGATCGGGAACCTCGCGGGGCCTCACCATGCCAGTGCCTCCACGGTGGCGATCCAGCGATCGAACTCACGGCCGTCGACCGCCTCGCGCAGGCGGGCGAAGTGATCCCGAGCGTAGCCCTCGAAGTCGAAGTCGAGCTCGGAGATGAGCGCCTGCAGGGCGCCCCAAGCCCCCTCGCGGGCGTCGGAGAGGACGCGCATCAGCTTCAGGGTCGCCCGCTCGAGGGGGGACGGCTCGTCTCCGCGGTAGGCCGCCAGCAGTCGCCCTTCGGCCGCCTCGTCCAGCTCGTTGTTGACCGCCAGGTTGCCGAGGTCGAATAGGGGATGACCCATCCCCGCGTACTCCCAGTCCACGATCATGATGCCCCCTCCCTCGGAGGCGAGCAGGATGTTGCCGGCGAGCAGGTCGTTGTGACAGGGCCGCGGACGGTCGAGCCCCACCACGCTGCCGATCCGAGCCGCCACCGCGGCCGCCTGCTCGTATTCCTCGTTGGGATGCGCCCCCCGCTCGGCCATGATGCGCGCGTACTCGCCCATCAGGTCGGGCACCCAGAAGCTCACCGGGAGAGAGAGGTCGCACTCGTGGAAGGCGCGCAAAGCCCCGGCGATGTCATCGACCCGCTCGGCCACGTCGGCCGGGCCCGCGGGACGGCAGGCGATGAAGCGGGTCACGAGAGCTCCCTCGAGCTCCTCGGCGACGGCCGGCGCGATCCCCAGCCCGGCGGCCGCCTCGTTGGCCATCCGCTCCGAGCGCCGGCTGATCCCGAGCAGCTCGGTCTCCCTTCCGTGGAGGCGCAGGACATACTCCGAGCTGCCGAGCACGACACGGTAGTTGCGGTTGGTGATGCCGCCCTGCAGCGGCGTCGGTCCCTCCCCCAGGGGGCCGAGAGAGGGCTCCAGGCGCCCCAGTATGTCGTCGAGCTCGCCCACCGTTCGAACAGAGCCATGCCGGATAAGGCACACAACCTATACCTTCACTCCCCATGAGCCATGGCGACCAGGCCGACCCGCAGGCCGCGGAGCTGATCGCCCGCGCCGACCTCGATGCCGCCCGTCGCTCGGTCCTCGGCGTGGCGGTCCGCACGCCCACCCTCGCCTGCCCGGACCTGAGCGAGGCCGCGTGCTCGGAGGTGCTCATCAAGGCCGAGTGCCTCCAGCGCACGGGCTCGTTCAAGCTGCGGGGAGCTCTGCATCGGGTCGCCGCCCTCGGCGAGCGCGCGCAGGCCGGCCTCGTCACCGCGAGCGCGGGCAACCATGCGCGGGCCGTCGCCCAGGCGGCCCGCCTGCACGGCATCGCCTGCGAGGTCTTCATGCCGAGCGAGGCGCCCGTCTCGAAGGTCTGCGCCGTCGAGGCCCTGGGCGCCACGGTCCGGCTGGAGGGGTCATCGGTCGACGAGGCCCTCGCTCTCGCGGAGGACTTCGCCGCGCGCACGGGGGCGGCCTTCGTCCACCCGTTCGACGACCTCGAGGTGATCGCCGGGCAGGGGACCCTGGGCCTCGAGCTGCTGGAGGACGTGCCGAACCTGTCCCGGGTGGTCGTGCCGGTGGGTGGCGGCGGCCTCGCCTCCGGGGTGGGGATCGCCCTCGCCCGCGCCGCCGGGAAGGTCGAGCTGATCGGGGTGCAGGCCGCCGCCTGCGCCCCCTTCGTCGAGGCCCTGCAGGGACGGGAGATCGACACGGCGACCGGCGGGACGATCGCCGACGGCATCGCCATCAAGCGTCCGGGCAGGCTGACGCTGCCCCTGCTGCGCACCCTGCTCGACGGCCTGGAGGTGGTCAGCGAGGATGAGATCGCAGACGCGATGGTCTTCCTCGCCGAGCAGGCGAAGCTCGTATCGGAGGGGGCCGGGGCGGTGGCCGCGGCCGCCCTGCTCAGCGGCCGGCTGGCACCCGTCGCGGGTAGCACCGTCGCCGTGCTCTCGGGTGGCAACGTCGACAGCGGCCTGCTGGCGGGACTGCTGCTGCGCCACGAAACCGAGGAGGGACGGCGGGTGCGCCTCTTCACCCGTGTTCCCGATCGCCCGGGCGGCCTGGCCGAGCTCCTCGATCTGGTGGCTCGCACGAGGGCGAATGTCGTCAGCGTCGAGCACCGCCGCGAGGCCGTCTCCCTGCATGTGAGGGAGACCGGGGTCGAGCTCACGCTGGAGACGCGCGGGCCGAGTCACACCGAGGAGGTCCTCGCCGCCCTGGCGGATGCGGGGTACGAGTGCTCGACGGCCTAGCTACAGGGACGCCGCCGCTCTGACGAAGGCGAGCCAGCGCTCGCGGGCCCCCGCTCTGTGCACCTCCCCGACCTGCGCCGGGATCGCCCTCTGGGGCGGCTGAAGTCGCCCGGCATCCTCGAGGTCGGCGAACACCCCCGCGCCCACACCCGCGAGCATGGCCGCTCCGAGCACCGTCGCGTCGGCCGTCCCGACCGTCAGGGGAACACCCAGGGCGTCGGCCTGTATCTGCAGGAGCGCCGGCTCCCTGCTGAGCCCGCCGTCGACTCGCAGGCTCTCCACGGGCGCCACCGCCGCCATCGCCTCGAGGATGTCCGCCACGCGCCAGGCGATCGCCTCCAGGGCCGCCCTTGCGATGTGGGCCGGACCGACGGCCGCGTGCAGGCCGGCCAGCACCCCGTGTGCGCCCGGCTGCCACCAGGGAGCCCCGAGCCCGGCCAGTGCGGGCAACACCATCGCTCCGGCGCTGTCGGGGACGCTCGCGGCGGCGGCGGCGAGCTCGGGTCCGCCGGGTGCGAGGCCCAGCCCGTCCGCGAGCCAGTCCATGAGTGAGCCGGCGGCGAACACGCCGCCGTCGAGGGCGTGGGCCACCTCGCCGATTCCACCGTCCTCGCCGGGAGCGGCCCATGCGATCGTGGGCAGCGGGCCCGGCGCCCGCACGGGGCCGTCGGTAAGGCCGAGGAGGAAGACGCCCGTCCCGTAGGTCGCCTTGACCTCCCCGGGCCGCACCGCCCCCGACCCTGCGAGCGCCGCCTGCTGATCGACGAGCTGGGCCGCGAGCGGCACGGGCACCGGCCAGCGCGGGCTGCGGAGCTGGATCGGAGCGCCGAAGGTCGGGCTTGAGCCGGGGCAGCCATGCCCGGCTCACCCCGAAGGCCTCGAGCAGCGGCTCGTCCCAGTCCGAGCCCCCGACCGCGAGGAGCTGGGTGCGGGAGGCGGTGGAGAGGTCGGTGGCGAAGCCTCCCCCGAGCCGATCCACGAGGAAGGAGTCGACCGTGCCCAGCCGCAGGTGGCCGCCCCGGGCGGCCCCGCGCACGAGCTCGTCGTTGGCGAGCAGCCAGGCCAGCTTCCCCGCCGAGAAGTAGGGATCGAGGGGCAGCCCGGAGCGTGCGACGGCTTCCGCTCCGAGCTCCTCGAGCAGCGCCTGCTGGCGCTTGTCCTGCCAGACGATGATCGGGGTCAGCGCGCTGCCGCTCCTGGCGTCCCAGGCCAGGACGGACTCGCCCTGATGGGCCAGCCCGGCGGCGAGCACCTCCCTTCCCTCGCGCTTGGAGAGCACCTCCGCGACCGCGTCGAGGACGGCCTCGAGCACGAGCTCGGGATCCTGCTCGACCAGCCCGGCGCCGGGCGTGACGGTGGCCACCGGGCGTCGAGCTTCGGCGACAGGTCGCAGCTCGTGGTCGAAGAGGGCCGCCTTGACCGCGGTCGTGCCCTCGTCGATCCCCAGCAGCAGGCCGGAGGTCACGGGATGGGCCGCCCGGCGCGATGCTCGGCGGCGCGCCGCCACCAGGCCTCGCGGCGAGGGGGCCGGATGAAGGCGCCCCGGCCGGGCGGCCGCCCGTCCGGCGCCGCGGGGGCGAGCATGTCGGCGATGTGCTCGGCGATGCCGATGGCGGCGGAGAGCCCGGTCGAGCGGATGGCGGCGGCATGGACCATGCCCTGCAGGGTGCGCGAGGGTGCGATCACGTAGTTGCACCCCCGCCCGGCAGGGCGCAGCCCGGCGTAGGCGTCGATCGGCTCGGCTCCCTCCAGCGGCGGGTACATGCGCACGGCCTTGGGAATGATGAGGTCGACCGCGTCGTCCTCGACCGACCAGTCTCTCTTGTCCTCCCGCTCCCGCGCCGTCGGCCCCGCGATCACCCTTCCGTCGAGCGTCGGGAACACGAGCACGCCCTTGCCCATCGCGGAGGGAACGGGAAGCAGGATCTCCAGCAGGGGATCGGCGGGCGGGTTCTCCAAGACGAGGAACTCCCCCTTCCGGGGATAGACGGTGAGCAGGTCCTCTCCGGCCATCCTCGCCACCTCGTCCGCATGGAGCCCCGCGCAGTTGACGGCCATCGGTACCCGCAGGCGCTCGCCGTCGCCCAGCTCCACCGCGATCCCCCCTTCGGGCGCCTGTCCGAGGCCGACGACCTGCGCCCCCAGGCGGATGGTGGCCCCGTCGGCCGAGGCGTCGGCCGCGAGGGCATGGACGAGGTCGACCGGGTCGGTGACCGACTCACCCGGGACATGCAGGGACCCGTCGCTCTCCAGGCGGGCCTCGACCCCGTTCACGGCGGCGTTGCGGGCCAGCTCGGATACGGCCGATCGCTCCTGCTCCCCCTCCGGTCGCAGGCGGGCCCCGCAGCGCCACACCTCGACCCCGAGCGCCTCCAGCTCCCCGCGCAGCTCGGCGGAGCGAAGGATCAGACGGGTCTCGAGCTCCCCCGGCAGCGAGTCGAAGCCGGTGTGGAGGATCCCGGAGTTGGTGCCGCTGGCGCCGAGGGCGAGACCCGGCTCGGCCTCGAGCAGCAGGCCGCCGAGCCCCCGGCGCGCCAGTGCCCGCGCCACCGCGCATCCGACCACTCCCCCGCCGATCACGGCGCTGCGCGCGTCCCAGCTGGCCATGGGACATGCTACAAGTGCCCACCCGTGGAGATCGAACCGTTTGAGCTCGAGCGCTTCTACGAGCGATGGGAGTTTCGCGCCGAGCTGATGCTCTCGAGCAGCGACTGCGAGACCCGCACGGTGGCGGAGCTGCTCGCACTCGAGCCCGATGCCGGCGAGCGGCTGGCGCAGATGCGGCTCGGCTACACCGAGGTCCCCGGCTCGGAGGAGCTGAGGGCCGCCGTGGCGGGGCGCTACGAGCGCCTGCAGCCGCAGGACGTGCTCACCCTGGCCGCCGCCGAGGAGGGCATCTTCATCGCCTACCACGCCCTGCTCGGGCCGGGCGACCACGTCGTCGTCGAGGCCCCCTGCTACGGCTCGGCCGCCACGGTCGCGGCGAGCACCGGCGCCGAGGTGAGCCTGTGGAGGCGCCGCCACGAGGACGGGTGGGCGCACGACCTCGACGATCTGGAGGGCCTGCTGCGGGCGCAGACCCGCCTCATCTACGTCAACAGCCCCCACAACCCGACCGGCACCCAGATGTCGCGGGAGACGTTCGATCGCCTGATCGAGCTCGCCCGCGAGCGCTCGATCGTCCTCTTCAGCGACGAGGTCTACCGCGGTCTGGAGCACGATCCCGCGGACCGTCTGCCGTCCGCCTGCGATCGCTACGAGCGGGCGATCTCGCTGAACACGGTCTCGAAGTCCTTCGGCCTGCCCGGCCTGCGCATAGGCTGGCTGGGCAGCCGCGATGAGGGACTGCTGCGGCGCATCCGGGACCTCAAGCTCTACACGACGATCTGCTCGAGCGCTCCCAGCGAACTGCTCGTCGCCCTCGCCCTGCGCCACGGCGACCTGCTTGTGGAGCGCAGCAGGGAGATCGTGCTCGGCAACCTGCCCCTGCTCGAGGGCTTCCTGCGCCGGCACGCCGACCTCATGCGATGGGTCGCCCCGACGGCCGGGCCCGTCGGGTTCCCCCGCGTGGAGGGGCAGGGGGACGTCCTGCGCTGGTGCGAGGAGATCGCCGAGCAGGCGGGCGTCCTGCTGCTGCCGGGCACCGTCTACTCAGAGCCCCGCCACGTCCGCCTCGGGTTCGGCCGTGCCAACCTTGCGCAGGCGCTCGAGCGGCTCGAGGAGCACCTCGCCTCGAGCCCGGGTCCCCCCGCCTAGAGGACCTTCGAGAGGAACGCCCGCGTGCGCTCGTGGCGCGGGTTCGCGAGCACCTCGGAGGGCTGCCCGACTCGACCACCACGCCGGCGTCCATGAAGACGACGCTCGTCGGCGACCTCCCGGGCGAAGCCCATCTCGTGGGTCACCACGACCATCGTCATGCCCTCGCGGGCGAGCTGCTGCATCACCTCCAGGACCTCGCCGACCAGCTCGGGATCCAGCGCCGAGGTGGGCTCGTCGAAGAGCATCAGCTTCGGCTCCATCGCCAGCGCCCGGGCGATCGCCACGCGCTGCTGCTGGCCGCCGGAGAGCTGGGCGGGATAGGACGTCCAGCTTGTCGGCCAGGCCGACCCGCTCGAGCAGCTCCCGCCCGCGCGAGCGGGCCTGCTCGCGGGAGGCACCCTTGACACGGATCGGCGCGCAGGTGACGTTCTCCAGCGCCGTCATGTTCGGGAACAGGTTGAAGTGCTGGAAGACCATCCCGATCTCGGCCCGCTTGCGGGCGATCTCCGATTCGCGCAGCTCGTGCAGCTTGCCGCCGACTCGCGGTAGCCGACGAGCTCGCCGTCGACCGACAGCCGGCCGGCGTTGATCTTCTCGAGGTGGTTGATGCAGCGCAGGAAGGTCGACTTGCCCGACCCGGAGGGTCCGAGCAGGCACATCACCTCCCCCGGCATCACCTGCAGGGAGATCCCCTTCAGCACCTCCTGGCGGCCGAAGCGCTTGTGGACGCCCTCGGCCAACACCATCGGGCCGGCCATCAGTAGCCGTGGCGCAGGGACAGCAGCCCGGCGCGAATCCGGGCCAGCGGCGTCGGCGGGAGCTCCCGGGTGGCGCCGCGCCCGTAATGGCGCTCGAGGTAGAACTGTCCGACGTAGAGGATGCTCGTGCACACGAGGTACCAGATGCTCGCCACGATCAGAAGCTGGATCGTCTTGTAGTTGGCGCAGTAGATGAGTTCGCGCCGACTTCAGCAGCTCGGTCACGACGATCACGCTGGCGAGCGAGGAGGTCTTGAGCATCGAGATCGTCTCGTTGCCCGTCGGCGGGATGATCACCCGCATCGCCTGCGGCAGGACGATCCGGCGCAGCGTCTGCAGGCGTGTCATGCCCAGCGACTGGGCGGCGTCGGTCTGGCCCTCGTCGACGGAGATGATCCCGGCCCTCACGATCTCCGCCATGTAGGCCCCCTCGTTCAGCCCCAGCCCGAGGATGGCCGCCGTGAAGGGGGTGATCAGCGTGTTCGCGTCCGCGTGGACGAAGGCCGGCCCGAACGGGATCCCGAGGGCGATCTTCGGGTAGAGGGCGGCGATGTTGTACCAGAAGAGCAGCTGAACGAGGACGGGTGTGCCGCGGAAGAACCAGATGTAGAGCCAGCTCGAGCCGGACACCAGCGGGTTCGGCGACAGCCGCATGATCGCCAGGGCGGCTCCCAGCACGATCCCGATCGCCATCGCGATCACGGTCAGCTCGATCGTGACCCGCAGCCCTTCGAGGATGCGTTCGTCGAACAGGTAGTTCCCGACCACGCTCCATTCGAAGCGCGGGTTGGTCGCGACCGAGCGAACGACGGCGACCGCCAGGATGAGAACGAGCGCCGCCGCCAGCCAGCGGCCGGGGCGGCGCACCGGGACGGCCCTGATGTCCTCGGGCCGCCCCGGTTCGTCGGTGGCCTCGCGAGAGGACACCGCCGCCTCTGATCAGCTCGTCGCCCCGTTGATCTTCGGTTCGGTGATGGCCCCCGCCTGGACGCCCCACTTGGTCAGGATCCGCATGTAGTTGCCGTTCGCGATCAGCGCCTTCAGAGCGGCCAGGACCGGTGTGGTCAGCCCGGTGTGCTTGGGGATCGCCAGGCCGTACGGGGCCGTGCCGTAGGTCTTGCCGACGAGCTTGAACTGCCCGTTGGACTGCTTGACCGCGTAGGCGGCGACCGGCGAGTCGGCCATGCCGAGTTCCGCGCGGCCGCTGGAGACGGCCAGGTTGGCCCCGTTCTGGTCCCGGTAGGCTGAGCACGGTGACGGCCTTCTTGCCTTCTTTGGTGCACTTCTTGCTCTGCGCTTCGGATTCTTCCTGCTCGGTCGTGCCTTTCTCGACGGCCACCGTCTTGCCGCAGAGGTCGGCGACGGTGTTGACGCCCGGGTTCGACGAGGCCTTCGCGTAGAAGGAGATCCCGGCGTTGAAGTAGGTGACGAAGTCGACCGTCTTCTCACGTTCCTTGGTGTCGGTGAAGGAGGACGCTCCCAGGTCGTATTTCCCGGCGGCCAGACCGGGGATGATCGTGTCGAAGGTCGCGTTGACGATGTTCACCTTCAGGCCCATCCTTTCGCCCAGCGCGTGCATGAGGTCGGCATCCATCCCGATCACCGTGTGTCCGTCGGGTGCGATGAACTCGTTCGGGGCATAGCTGGCGTCGGAGGCCACCGTCAGGGTGCCCTTCGATTTGATCGCGGCGGGCACCTGCGCGGCGACCTGCGCGTCCACGCCCGAGGACGGTGTCGAGGCTGTGGTCGCCGTGGAGCTCGATTTGCTGCTTCCGCAGCCGGCGAGCGCGATTGCGACGATGGCAGGAACGCCGGCGCGTGCGACCAGCTTTCTCATCGGAGTCCTCCTGGTTGTTTGGCCTGAGCGGCCGCGCAAGTATATGTCCAGGGGTTATCCCTACGGGGCTGCGGAGGCCGCCCCGGCGCCCAGCGACGGCAGGCCGAGGAGGCCGTCGATCACCTCGGCGGGGGTGGGCCTGCCGAGGAAGAAGCCCTGGGCCATCTCGCAGCCGAGATCGGCGAGCACGGCAAGCTGCTCCTCGGTCTCGATGCCCTCCGCGACCACCTTCAGGGACAGGGAGCGCCCGACCCCGAGGATCGCCTCGAGCAGCTCCCGGCTCTGGCCGCCTTCCTCGAGGGCCGCGACGAAGCTCCTGTCGACCTTGATGATGTCGGCGGGCATCCGCTGGAGCTGGGAGAGGGAGGCGTAGCCGGTGCCGAAGTCGTCGAGGGCGACACGCACGCCGAGATCCTTGATCTGCTCGAGGTGCTCGCAGGCGGCCTGGATGTCCCGCATGATGGTCGTCTCGGTCACCTCGAGCATCAGCGAGGAGGGCGCCATCCCGGTCTCCTCCAGCACCCGGGCTACGTCCTGGCAGAACCCGGCCTGGGCCAGCTGGTGGCCGGAGACGTTGATCGACACGCCGATCTCCCGGCCCGCGGCCGCCCAGCCACCGGCCTGGCGGCACGCCTGCTCGAGCACCCAGCGGCCGATCGGGACGATCATCCCGCTCGCCTCCGCCACGGGGATGAACTCGTCCGGAGCCACGATGCCGCGGGTGGGGTGGCGCCAGCGGAGCAGCGCCTCCACGCCGACGATGGCGCCGGTCGCGAGTTCCACGATCGGCTGATAGAGCAGGAAGAACTGGCCCTGGCCCAGCGCCTTGGCCAGATCGGCTTCCAGCTCCTCGCGCCCTTCGACGTCGGCGTGCATGCTCGAGTCGAAGAGGGAGTAACGATCCTTCCCGCCCGCCTTGGCGGCATACAGGGCCAGGTCGGCGTCGCGCAGCATGGCGTCCGGCGTGGAGTACTGGCCCACGGCCACCCCGATGCTGGCCGTGATCGAGAAGACCGTGCGGGCGCCGGGAAGCTCGACCGGCTCGCGAAGGCAGTCGATCAGACGATCGGCGAGGAGGTCGGCGGTGGCCTCCTGAGCCGTCGATTCCACGAGCAGGACGAACTCGTCACCGCCCAGGCGCCCGACCGTGTCCTGATCGCGCACCGCCCGCGTGAGGCGCTCCCCCACGATCTGGAGCAGACGGTCGCCGGCCGCGTGGCCGAGGTTGTCGTTGACGCGCTTGAAGCCGTCGATGTCCACGAACAGGGCTCCCGCGACCATCCCGGGCTGGCGTGACGTGCGCGAGAGCATCTGCTCGGCCCGGTCCATGACCAGCGCGCGGTTGGGCAGCCCGGTGAGGGTGTCGTGGAGGGCCTGGTGGGAGAGCTCCCGCGTCTTCTGGCGCACCAGGTACAGCGCCCGCATGCGCCCGGTCCCAAGCAGGAACACCAGCAGCGCGATCAGGACGCTCAGCAGGGTGCCCCCGAGGAGCAGGGTCAGCGCGTAGGAGTCATCCAGGACGCTCGCCGACGCCGCGACCGTGGCACTGCGCACGCTCCAGCCGTTGTGGAGGTCGATCGCCGTGGCCTGCCCGCGGGCCGGGGCGCTGCCGCTGTGGAAGACGATGTGCGAGCGCCCGGCGTCGAAGCGGAAGGTGACTGCCGTGTTCGCATGTCCGGTCAGGGCCCTTCGCAGCAGGGTCTGCGGTGCCAGCAGCTCGCCGATCCAGCCGATGAAGGACCTGCGGCGGGCAGCCGAGGTGGACGGGACGCGCCCTCCGCGGTAGACGGGCGTCTGCACCCCGAGGGTGGTCGTGCCCGCCGCCACGAGAGGGGCGTAGCTGCTGCGTCCGGAGTCGCGGGAGCTGATCAGGGCGCCGGTCAGGGCGCAGAAGTCCAGCCCGCTCGGCAGGTAGGTCGCCAGGTTCCTGGACAGTCCGGCCACCGCGAAGCAGTAATAGGGCCGCGTGCCGGGGGGCGTCACCGCGAAGCGTTCCGAGGGGCCGGCCCGACCGACCCCGAGGGGTTCCACGGGGCTGGTTGCCAGCTGCGCCTCGAACTGGCCCAGCCGGGAGGCGGGCACCATCTTCACCAGGCCGATGTTCAACAGCTCGGGGTAGCGCTCCATGGCCCGCACCGTTTCGGCCCAGCGATCGAAGGACCGGGCCGTGATCCGCGGGGTGCCGGAGACGAAGGCGCTGGCGTTCACGACCAGGTCTTCCTCGTGCTGGATCGCGAGCTGGAGCGTGGAGGTGATCTCCTCCGCAGCTAGATGGAAGGCGAGGCGCTGCTTGTCGGCGTCGGTGCGGGCGACGGCGCGGGACCCGAGCACCGCGCCGAGCGTTCCGGCGACGGCGAGCAGCAGGGCAGCGGCCGCCCAGACGCTCTTGCGCGCATGCGCCCCGGCGGCACGACGGGCGGCGGTCCCGCCGGGGTCCGCGATCGCCGCCGGTATGGGCAGCGGAAAGCGCCCGGGGTGTGAGCCGATCAGCCCTCGGTCTGTGTGCTCGTCGGATGAGTCCATGCCAACACGGCGATCATCGGCGTCCCGGGGTCCGCGCTTGAGGCGAAGAGGGGCGGGGAAGGCGCGGGCGGAGCTACCATCGCCGGATGGCCTGCAGATGGACCCTGCCCCTGTTGCTGGGGGCTCTCGCCGTCGTCGGCTGCGGCTCATCCCACACGGGTCCCGCTCGCGGCACGACCGCGACCGCGAGCGCCCCCGCTCGCCCGAGAGGCACCGACCCCAAGGCGACCCGTTCATTGCCCCTGCCGCCGAAGGCCGCCGCACGGGAACTGGCCCGGCGTGAGGTCTCGGGGAAGATCGGACGGGCGGACGCCCTCCCCGCGGCCGCTTCGGCCGGAGGGGGCTACGTCGCGCCGGGGGCTCCCTCCGATGCGCAGATAAAGGCCGAGATCGCGCAGGCCCGCAAGGAGGGGATCACCCTGCCGAAGGGAGACTCCACCCAGTCCTTCGAACAGGGCGCCACCTACGCCGGTGGCGGGGGAGGCCTGAGCTGGGTGTTCCCGATCCAGCCGGCCTCGCTCGTCCTCGGCCCCGGGACCTGGAGCCAGGACCAGGGGGTGGACATCTCCACTCGCAACGCCGCCTGCGGCAACGCCGCCGTGGAGGTCGCGATCACCCCCGGCACGGTCGTGCGGGAGGGCATACCCGGCTTCGGCCCGTACGCCCCCGTGGTGCGCGTCGAAGGTGGTCCTTACGACGGCTGGTTCGTGTACTACGGCCACGCCGCCCCGGCCCTGGTCCCGGTGGGGGCGCACGTCACGACCGGCCAGCCCCTGGCGGAGGTGGGCTGCGGCGTGGTCGGGATCTCCTCCGGCCCACACCTGGAGATCGGGCTCACGCCTCCCGGCGGGGGCACATGCTGTCCGACCTTCGGGGAGACCGCCCCGATCGTCGCCGAACTGCTGCGTCAGCTCTATGCAGGCGGGGGATGAGGGGCGGGCGGCCGCTGTCACCCTCCGCCCGGCGCATGCGCTAGGCTTGCGCACGCCTAATCCGGGGCAGGCGCCTCGGAGCGGGGGACCCAAGTTGTTGGGGCGAGTTCCGCGGTGGATCCGCGGAAGGCGAAGTTTCGCTAGCCCGTCAGCTAACCCCGTCGGCCGACGAAGAGAGGCGAGAGTTGCGCCGACGGCGTCCCGTCACGCTCGCAGTCACGCTCATGCTGGGCTCGATCCTCGTGCTCGCCCTGACGGTGGGGCAGGCGGTGGCCGTGGTCACCGGCGGGACGGAACCCGGGAAGGCGACCCCTCCCGCGGCCCCTCCGACCCTGCCGAGCGAAGGCGGCTCGACCTCTGCCACGGGCGGCACCCCGGGCAGCGCGACCTCGGCGCCGGTCTACGCGGCCAGCCCGTACCCGATGAGCCCCACGGGCTGGGTGTTCCCGCTCTACCCCCTCTCCCACGTCGCCTCCCGGAGCTGGTGGAGCCTCGACCAGGGCGTGGACGTGGGCGGCAGCTCCAACCAATGCGGATCCCACCTGCGCGAGCTCGCAGTGGCCGAGGGCACCATCGTCCACGAGGGACTCGACGGATTCGGCAGGTACGCCCCGGTCCTGCTGATCGAAAGCGGCCCCGACCGCGGACGGTACGTCTACTACGGCCACGCGGCGCCCGCTCTCGTCCCCGTGGGGACCCACGTGAGCGCGGGCCAGCCGATCGCCGAGGTGGGCTGCGGCACCGTCGGCATCTCCTCGGCGCCCCACCTGGAGCTGGGCCTGCTTCCAACGGGCGCGACCGACCCCGTGGAAATGCCCTCGGTCGGGGAAACCTCCCACGAAGTCCTCTCCAAACTCATCTCCGCCTACTCCACGGCCCGGGCCTACTACGCCCGCAGGGCCGCCGCGGCGAAATCGAAGCACCGCTCCACCCGCCACCACTAGGAGGACGCCCCCCGGGGCCATCCGCTGGCACGGTCGTCCAGCGGGCTAAGGCAATGGGGTTCCGCTGCCGATTAGTGGCTCGTGACTTCCTTTGCCCGCCTGTCGCACCCGCTCGCCGGAACGCGTTCGAGCGCGCTTTGGGGCCTCACCCTCGCGTTGACCGCCGGCCTGCTGCTGATGGTGGCCTCGCCCGCTCAGGCGGTCGTGACCGAAGTAGGGACCGTGCCGGTGGGACTTCAGCCGCGGACGAACGAAGCCTATCTCAAAGAACTGGTCCCGGCGAAATACGCCAACCCCGAAGGCAACCCCGTCCTCCACGGCACGGGCACCTACGCAATCTACTGGGATCCGACCGATCACTACCACGGTGACTGGCAGAACGTGATCGACAGCTACTTCCAGGATGCCGGCACGTCCAGCGGCGCGCTTGAAAGCGTGTTCTCCGTCGACGCCCAGTACACCGACAAGTCGAACAAACCGGCCACCTACCAGCAGACCTTCAAGGGCGCCTACACGGACACCGCCGCCTACCCCACGCCCGGCGGCTGCACGGACCCGCACCCGCTGGCCCCAAGCGATCGCATCGGCCCCGAAGAAACCTCGGTGTGCCTGACAACCGCGCAGGTGGCCTCGCAGGTGGAAGCCTTCGTCAACCAGCACGGCCTCCCGAAGGGCCTCGGCAACGTCTTCTACATCCTCACCCCTCCCGGGGTGACCGTGTGCCTCGACGAAGGGGGCCCGGCCGGCCACTGCTCGGACTACGCGAACACCGCTGAAAGCTATGCCAACAGCTTCTGCAGCTACCACGCCGCGATCAACCCGGGCAAACTGCCCACCGGGGACGGGAATTCGATCGTCTACGGAGTGATCCCCTGGTCGGCCGGCGGCTTCGCCGACCCTCACCTCAAATCGGTCGATCGCACACCCGCCTGGGAATGCCAGGACGGCGGCCTGGATCCGAGCACGAAACCCACCGAGCAGCCCGAGAAAGCGAAGGAAAGAAACGCGAAAGAAGAAAAAGAATTCGGGGAAATGGACACCGAAGAAAAAGCGAAGGTGGAAGAAAGGGAACTCCTCGAAGGTCCCCACCAGCAGGAGCCCAACCAGCTTCCCTGCCCCACCTCGGACGGCGGCTGCGACACGGGCCTGGCCGATCTGATCATCAACCAGATCGCCAATGAGCAGCAGAACATCGTCACCAACCCCCTTCTGAACGCCTGGAAGGACACCGCCCACAACGAGAACACGGACGAGTGCCGGTTCCTGTTCGCCCCCGTGCTGGGCGGCAGCAGCGCCGCCAACCCCGAAACCGGAGCCGGGACGCTGTTCAACCAGAGCCTCGGCTCGAACAGCTACTACCTCAACGACGCCTTCAACCTCTCCGCCTACCGCCTTCCCTACCCGGGGGTGGCGTGTGTCACCCACACCAACCTCGACCCGAGATTTACCGCGCCCAACCCGGTCAACTCAGGTGAAATCGTCGGCTTCGACGGCATGGAGTCGGATATCACACTGGACGCCGCGATCGGCTACTCGGGCGGCGGGGCGCCCCAGCCCAACTACGCCACCTACACATGGAACTTCGGCGACGACAGCGCGCCCGTCACGGGCTATGCCCCCGGCGCGCCGGCCTGCGAAAACCCCTGGTTGAGCCCCTGCGCCGCCAGCGTGTTCCACGCCTACACCTACGGCGGTGTCTACAACGTCACCCTCACCGTGACGGACGTGGGCGGTCACACCGCGAGCGTCGCTCACGAACTCACGGTGAACGGCCCGACTCCTCCCGCCCCTGCCGTACCCGGCTCGGCCAGCCCCGGCGCGGGCGGCGGCCCGGGCGGCGGTGGCTCCGCCGGGAGCAGCGTGGTCCCCGCGCCCGTGGCGGCAGCGGCCGTGATCTCCCGCTCCCTGCGCAAGGTCCTGCACAAGGGACTGGTCGTCCGCTACTCCGTCAACGAGCAGGTGACGGGGCACTTCGAGGTCCTGATCAGCCGCACGCTGGCACGCCGCCTGAAGCTCGGCGGTGCCCCCGCCGTGGGTCTGCCGGCCGGGACGCCGCCCGAGGTGATGATCGCCAGGGCGATCCTGGTTACCACCGGTGCTGGGCGGAGCACGATCGTGATCAAGCTCTCCAAGCACACCGCCGCCCGGCTCTCGCACACGCGCAGCGCCCCGGTGATGCTGCGGCTGATCGTGCGCAACTCCGCCTCCAAGAACCCGGCGAGCACGACCGTGGTCAGCTCGGCCAAGCTGTCCGGCTGAGAGACCCCTCGAGGTTCAGTCCGCGGAGTCGCGTTTGCGCTTCGCCCGCGCCTTGTCGCGGAAGACGAAGTACCACAGGCCGGCGAGGAGCAGGTACCCGAAGACCATCGAGACGACGGCGATGACGGCCAGCCCGATGTTGCCCGACGAGGCCGATTCGCCGTCGAGGGCGAGTGGGAGCGAGAGCGCAGCCGCCAGGAGCATCGTGACCGCTCAGAGGCCGGGCCAGTGCCGGGCCACGAAGCCGCTGTTGTCCACGCCGGTGACCAGCCAGCGAGAGGCGTACACGCCGCTGCGCCCGGCCGTGTCGTACAGGACGCCGTCTACGTACATGTAGGTGTGACCGGCGTTCGCGTAGATGGTGATGTAGCGCCCGGGCCCCGACACGCCCCACCTCTCGAGTTCGCCCGAGGTCTCCGGGGCGCTCAGCAGGCCCCCGGCGGCCAGCGCGTAGCTCACCGAGCCCGAGCAGTCATAGGCGTTGTCGACGAACGAGCCGTGGCCGCCGCCGAAGACGTAGGGGAAGTCGGCGATCTCGTTGGCCCCGGCCACGACCTTCTGCACCACTTCGGGCACCCCGGAGGGGATCGGGATCGTGCCGTTGCCGCCGATGGACTGCCCGCCCGCAACCGGGGTGAGACGCATTCGCTGGGCGTTCTTGGCGCTGCGTTCCGCCGCTTCCATCTGCTTGAGCTCCTGGCGCACTTCGGCGTCGGAGGGGGCCCCGGCGGCCACGACGGCTTCGCTGGCCTTGGTGGGGGTGGCCGCGGCGGCGTGTCGCACCGTGGCTGGGGCCGGGTAGCTCTTGGCTTCCTGCGGATCGGCGACCTCCCTGGCGGTGCCCTGGGAGCGGCGGGGGGAGGCGGGGTCGACGACCGCCACCAAAGGTGCCGGCGAGCGGGCCGCCGCCGGGCTCTGGTGCCCGCCGCCGGCCTGGGCTCCGCCGCATGCGGAGATGCCGCCGGCGGCCGCCAGGCAGCCGAGCGCGGCGATGGCCGTCGAGAGGGTTCTCATTGCGATCAAGGCTAGCGCCAGCGTCTGCCTGCTCGTGTCGCTAGGCTGGGGCGATGCACGAGGACGCCACGGCGGTGCCGCTGCGGGCGCACAGTCGCCTGCTCCATGGAATGCGCCGGCCTGCCAACTGGCTGCAGCTCGTTCGCTTCGGGCTCGTGGGGGGCATCGGATTCATCGTCAACCTCGCCGTGTACGCCTTCTTCGTCCACGTCGTCGGGGTCGACTACCGCGTGGCGGCGGTCGCCGCCTGGCTCACCGCCGTCCTGAACAACTTCGTCCTCAACCGCCACTGGACCTTCGATGCCCGGGACGGGATCGCCCGCTTCCAGGCGGTGCGCTTCCTCATCGTCAGCCTCGTGGCCTTCGGGGTGAGCCTGATCATCCTGACCCTTCTGGTCGAGAGCGCCGGCCTCTCCAAGGTGCCGGCGCAGGCCCTCGCCGTGGGGGCCTCGACCCCCCTGAACTTCCTCGGCAACAAGCTCTGGAGCTTCCGGTCGCAGGCCTGAGATTCGCGGCCCACCGGCGACCGCCGGGCCGTGGTCGACGGTCGACCCGGGACCTATACTCTGACTTCCCGCCTCACGGAGGATTCTTGTGCAGGAGATGGTGATCTACGGCGTCAGCTTCGACATGGTCGGCAAGCAGCCCATCGTGCTCCTGAAGACCGTGGACGGCAACAAGTTCCTGCCCATCTGGATCGGCCATCCTGAGGCTGCCTCGATCCTCATGAAGCTGCAGGGAGCTGGCACTCCCAGGCCGATGACCCACGACCTGCTCTGCGACATCCTCGGCGAGCTGGACGTCAAGTGCACCCAGGTATCCGTGACCGAGCTGCGCGAGAACACCTTCTTCGCCTCGATCACGCTCAGCATCAACGGGCGCGAGTTCGAGATCGACTCCCGTCCGAGCGACGCGATCGCCCTGGCCGTCCGTTCGGGCGCCCCGATCTATGCGGCCGAGGAGGTCATCTCCGAGTCCGCCATCGAGTTCGAGCACGACGTCGAGGAGTCCGAGGACGTGGTCGAGAAGTTCAAGGAGTTCCTCGACCAGGTGTCCCCGGAGGACTTCGCCGCAGGCGACTCCTGAGCGGCGTGCTACCGCGTCGCGCTGGCGAGGATGCGGCTGACCAGCTCCTCGAAGCCCACCCCGGCGGCGTCGGCGGCCTGAGGCAGCAGGCTGGTCTCGGTGAGCCCGGGCACCACGTTCGCCTCCAGCACCCACAGCTCCTCGCTGTCCCGCTCGAGCATCAGGTCGATGCGGGCGAAGCCCCTGCAGCCGAGCAGGCGGTAGACCTCGAGGGCCAGCTCCTGTGCCCGGGCGGTGGTCTCCGGGGCGAGCTCGGCGGGACACACGAACGTGGTCATCCCGATCTCGTATCGCGACTCGTAGTCGTAGAAGTCCTCCACGCGGGGCACGGCCTCGACGACCGGGAGGGCCTCGGCGGTGTCCCCCTCCAGCACGGAGACCGCGAGGTCGCGCCCGGAGACGTGGCGCTCGAGCAGGATCGTCTCGTCGTAGGAGAAGGCCCCCACCATCGCCTGGGGCATCTCGGAGGCGTCGCTCGCGAACTTGACTCCCAGGGCCGAGCCGCCGCGGGCGGGCTTGACGACGAGGGGGAAGCCGAGGCCCCTCTCGACCGATCCCAGGGCCGCGGCGGCCCCCAGGTCCTTGATGGAGCTCTCCCTCAGGGAGTGAAAGGGGGGCGTGGGTATGCCCGCCTCGCGCATGAGGTGCTTGGCCAGGACCTTGTCGGTGCAGCGCATGCAGGCCGACGGAGGGGAGCCCGTGTACGGCAGCCCGAGTGCTTCGAGGAGCCCCTGCACCGTCCCGTCCTCCCCGTCGCGCCCGTGCAGGGCGATGAAGGCCGCGTCGGGGCTCTCCGCCAGCAGCTGCTCGACGAGGCTCGGTCCGACGTCGATCCCGACGACCTCGTGTCCCAGCCTCTGCAGGCCGTCCTGCACCTGGGCCCCCGAGCGCAGTGAGACCGCGCGCTCCAGCGAGCGGCCGCCCTTGAGGACGGCGACCCTCATCGATCGCTGCTGCGGCGCGCCGGGCCGGCGCTGCGGCGCCGCGGCAGAGCGACCACGTCGGCGAGACCCGCCTCCGGGCTCTCGCTCGCGGAGGCAGGCGCCTCCTCGCCGGCCCCGGCGAGCGATCCCAGCAGCCCGAGCTGCTCGCGCATCGCCCTGCCGATCCGGCGCACCCCCTCGCGGATGTCCCGCTCGGGTATCCCGGCGAAGTTCAGGCGCATCGACGAGGCTCCGCTGTGGCCGTCCATGTAGGCCGCCCGGCCGGGGACGAAGGCGACCCCCTCGCTGGTCCGCGCCAGCGCCAGCAGGTCGGTCGTGTCGATGCGCTCGTCCAGGGTCGCCCAGATGAACAGCCCGCCCTGCGGCCGGGTCCAGCTGGCCCGCTCCCCGAAGTGCTCGTCGAGCGCCTCGAGCATGGCGTCGCGGCGAGACCGGTAGAGGTCCTTGAGGGTCTCCACGTACTGCTGCCACCCCCCTTCCTGCCGGTCGAAGTAGGCCGCCACGAACATCTGGGTGACGGGCGAGGAGCAGAGGTCGGCGCCCTGTTTTCCGAGGTTCAGCTTCTCCAGCACCGGTCGCGGCGCCACCGCCCAGCCCAGGCGCAGGCCGGGGGAGAGGATCTTCGAGAAGGTGCCCAGGTAGATGACCAGGTCGGAGGCCCCGCCCCGTCCGACGGCCTCGGCGTCGAGGGAGTAGAGGGTGGGCAGGGGCTCCCCCTCGTAGCGAAGGAGGCCGTAGGGGTTGTCCTCGAGCACCAGCAGCTCCCGCTCCCGGGCCACCTCCACGAGGCGCCGGCGCCGCGCCAGCGACATCGTCACCCCGCCCGGATTCTGGAAGTTGGGGATCGTGTAGATGAACTTGGGCCTGCGGCCCTCGGCCTGGAGGCGGTCGAGGGTGGCCTCCAGGGCGTCGATCGGCATCCCGTCGGCATCCATCTCGATCTGCTCCACGTGGGCCTGGTAGGCGCTGAAGGTGGGGACCGCCCCGGGGTAGGTGGGGGCCTCCGCGACGATCACGTCCCCGGGGTCGATCAGGGTCTTGCAGACGAGGTCGATCACCTGCTGGCCCCCGGTCGTGACGATCACGTCCTCGGGGTCCACCGCAGTGCCCTCCGCCCCCATCACCTCGACGATGCAGCGCACGGTCGCCGCCATGCCCTCGGTCGGTCCGTACTGCAGGGCGCGAGCCGTGGACTCCGCGGCGACGTCGGCCATCACCCCCGCATAGAGGGCCGGGGCGAAGGTCGAGGTGTCAGGCAGGCCCCCCGCGAGGGAGATCACGTCAGGGCGCTCGGTCAGGGCCATCATCTCGCGCATGGCCGAGCTCTTCATGCCGCGGGTGCGGGCCGCGAACAGCGCCTCGTACCGGGCGAGCTCGTGAGCCGCGGGACGGGTTCGCCGCCCGTCGCCGTCTTCGCTGGTCGATCGCATTTCCGTATGACCTCTGTTCGCCGCCGCCCCGAGGGAACCTCCGGCGCGGCGATCGTCGGCTGGCGGACGGGTCGTCTATCGTCCTGCCCCCGTCGCAAGGTACCGCACCTGAGACGACTTTCCCGTATGCACGGCATCGTCTTCGACATAGGCCTCGGCCTCGGCCTCGCGGCCGCATGCGGCCTGCGCCCGTTCCTGCCGGTGCTGCTGGCGGGCGCGCTGGCCTCCGCCGAAGCCCTCGACGTGAGCTTCGGAACGGGCAGCTTCCACTTCCTGCAGGAGGGCTGGTGGCTGCTCGTCGTGGCCGTCGCGCTGGTCCTCTCCTACGCGCTCCAGCTGCTGCTGGGACTCAATCCGATCGGCCAGCTGAGGACGCGCTCTCGGGAAGGCCCCCTCGCCGCGGCGCTCGTGGGGCTCTCGTTCGGTGCCGGGATCGTCCTGTTCGCCGGGACGCTGGCGGGGCACGGGGCAGTCGCCTGGCCGGGGACGATCGGCGGCCTCGCCGCGTCCGCCCTAGGCCTGGGCGCCTCGCACCCCGTCGTCGCCGGGGCACGGGCCCGCCTGTCGGATCGAGCCGCCCGGGAGGCCCTCACGGTGTACCTCGACGCGGCCTCGCTGCTCGTCGCCGGCCTGGTGGCCCTGCTGCACCCGCTCGGGTACGTGGTGGTGGCGGCCTTCGCATGGTTCGTGTGGCGGCGACGGGCGCGGTCGGGGGAGAAGTACGCCGGCCTGCGGATCCTGCGCCGCTGAGGCCCTCGCCTTGAGCTCCGGGGAGCCCAAGCTGGTCCTCTGCGTGATCGACGCGATGGCGCCGGCGATGCTCGAGCGCACGATCGCCGCGGGGGCCGCCCCGGTGCTCGAGCGGCTCGTGGAGGTGGGGCGCTACGTGCCCGACTGCGTCGCCGCCTTTCCCTCGGTGACGCCGGTGTGCGCCGCCTCGATCGTCACCGGCGCCTGGCAGGACGCTCACGAGATCCCGGCCATGAACTGGTTCCACCGCGGGGAGCATCGCTACGTCGAGTACGGCTCGAGCTTCCGGGCGTCCCAGCGCTTCGGGATCGCCCGCCAGCTCACCGACACCGTCTACAACATGAACCGGGCCCACCTCTCCGAGCGGACCCCGACCCTGTTCGAGTCGCTCGACGACCGGGACGTGCGCACCGCAGGGACCACCTATCTGATGTATCGCGGGCGCCACCGGCACGAGCCCCAGCGGGACACAGCCCTCACGAGGGTCGCATCGACCCTGATGCGCTATCCGGTGATGGGCCCGCGCGAGCTCTTCTATGCCGACATCTTCGCCTCGCGCCGCACCGGCTGCCGCTCGGCGCTGGGGATGCCTGGGGTGCGTGACCGCCACTCCGGCTGCGTCTCGGTGCACCTGGTGGAGAACGATCTCTTCGACTTCCTGCTGCTGTCCCTGCCCGACAACGACTGGTACTCCCACAAGCGGGGCCCGGAGGCCCAGCAGCGGTCGATCGCCCAGGCCGACCTCCAGCTGGCCCGGGTGATGGAGGCCGGCGGGGGCGTGGACCGCTTCCTGGAGGAGCATGCGGTGATCGTCATGGCCGACCACTCTCAGGCGCCGGTGACGGCTGCGATCGCCCTGCAGGACGAGCTGGCGGAGCTCGGGGTGCTCGGTCCGATCCGCCCGTCCGAGCCCTCCGCGGAAGTCGAGCCCCGGATCGCGGTCTGCCCCTCCCAACGGGCGGCCATGGTGTATGCCCTCTACGAGTCCGAGCGTGACGCCATGCGCGCCTCGGTGGAGACGATCGCCCTGGGCATCGAGGGAATAGACCTGGTGATGTGGCTCGAGCGGGACGCCCACGAGGCTCCCCGGGAAGGGGTCATCTCGAGCCCCGTCCACGGGGAGCTGCGCTTCGCCCCCGATGGCCCCGTCGCCGACCCGCGCGGGCGCCGCTGGAACGTCGAGGGCGCCCTCGAGACGATCGACGGGGAGATCCGCGACGGAGTGCTTGTGAGCCCCTCCTATCCCGATGCCCTCGACCGGGTGTGGGCGGCTCTCACCTGCCGCACCTCGGGAGAGGTCCTGCTGTCGGCCGCCCCCGGCTACGAGTTCATGGACTGGGGTCGCCAGGCCCACGTGGGGGGAGGCAGCCACGGCTCGCTGCACGCCAGCGACTCGCTCGGGGCCCTCGTCCTCAGCGGCGTCGCCCTGCCCGACCCCGAGCCCGTCCAGTGGGCCATCCGCGACGTGGCCTCCGTCGTCCTCGCCCACTTCGGGGTCGATTAGAAGCCCGCCCACCCCGCCCAGGCGCCCCCGGCGGCGGGGTCGTAACGTTACCCTGCCGTGATGCTGCGGCTATTGGCAACCGTCCTGTGTCTCGTGGCGATCGGCCCGGTCGCCTCCGCTGCCGCAGCCTCCAGGCCCGTTGTGACGACGGCCCCCGCGACCGCGACGAAGGTCGCGGGCAGCACCCCCGCCACCCCCGCCGCGGGCGCGGCCGACCCCGAAGCCCCCGTCCCGGTGCCGGACTCGAACGTCCCCCCGGCCGGCAGGCGCCTGTCGGCCAGCCGCGTCCTGCAGATCGCGGAAGCCCTGCCGAAGATGCGGGCGGTTCGCGCCAAATACCCCGGCTCCTACGGAGGGGCCTACCTCAAGCCTGCCTTCCGCTGGCAGGTGAGCTTCTTCTCCCGCGACGGCAAGAAGGAGATCGGGCAGGTGATCATCGACGACCTCTCCGGTCGGGTGGTCGAACAGTGGACCGGGTTCCAGGTCGCATGGACGATGGCCCGCGGCTATCCGGGGGCCTTCGGCCGCCACGTCAACGCCCTCTACATATGGCTGCCCCTGTGTGTCCTGTTCCTGCTCCCCTTCCTCAACCCCCGCCGCCCGTTCTCGCTGCTGCATCTGGACCTGCTCGTCCTGCTCTCCCTGTCGGTGTCGCTCGCCTTCTTCAACCACGCCCACATCTACGCCTCCGTGCCCCTGGCCTATCCGCCCCTGCTCTACCTGCTCGTTCGCATGCTCGCCCTGCTGCGGCGGCCCAGGCGCCGGGCGGGACCATCGATGAGACTGCTCTTCCCCGCGCCGTGGCTGGCCCTCGGCGTGGTCTTCCTGATCGGCTTTCGCATCGGCCTCAACGTGGCCGACTCCAACGTGGTGGACGTCGGCTACGCGGGCGTGATCGGAGCGCAGAGGATCACCCACGGCAAGCCCCTGTACGGCCACTACCCGTCCGACAACGAACACGGAGACACGTACGGGCCGGCCAACTACGAGGCCTACGTGCCGTTCCAGCAGATCTTCGGATGGAGCGGGCACTGGGACGACCTGCCCGCCGCCCACGCCGCTGCGATCTTCTTCGACCTGCTCGCGGTGGGGCTTCTGTTCCTGATCGGACGGCGCATGCGCGGCCCGACCCTGGGGATCGCCCTGGCCTACGCCTGGGTCTCCTATCCCTTCACCCTCTTCGCCCTCGAGAGCAACACCAACGACACCCTCGTGGCCGACCTCGTCCTGGCCGCCATCCTGGCCGCCGGCTACCGATCGAGGCTCGCCTGCACGGCCCGCGGAGCGTTCGCCGCCCTGGCCGGCCTGACGAAGTTCGCCCCGCTCGCCCTCGCGCCCGTGCTCGCCACCCACGGCCTGGGCGAGCTGCCGGTCCGCCGCCGCCTGGTGGCAGCCGGCCTGTTCCTGGCCGGCTTCGTCGGGGTCGGCGCCCTCGCCCTCCTGCCGGCGCTGAGCCACGACTCCCTGCACACGATCTACGAGCGGACCTTCGTCTACCAGGCCGACCGCGCATCTCCCTTCTCCGTGTGGGGGCTGTACGGCCTGCGCGACCTCGAGCATGCGGTCGAGATAGGCGCCGTGGCACTGGCGGTGATCCTCGCCCTGGTGCCCCGGCGCGGCGACCTGGTGGGCCTGGCGGCTGCCTGTGCGGCGGTGATCCTCGCCCTGCAGCTCTCGATCGAACACTGGTTCTACCTCTACATCCCCTGGTTCTTCCCGCTCGTGATGCTGGCCCTGCTGGGAAGGCTCAGCGACCCTCGGCCCGATCCCCCGGTCGAGGCATCAGAACCTGCTCGATCGAGTCGGCTCGCAGCCGTCGCGAGCAGCTGATCAGCACCCCCATCAGCCAGGGATCCTCCTCGGAGGTTTCGAAGCGCACCGGCATCTGTGTCAGCAGCGCCTCGACCGCCAGCTCGCGCTTGACGCCGATGACGCCGCCGCGCGGCCCCGTCATCCCCACGTCGGTGATGTAGGCGGTGCCGCCGGGAAGCACCCTGGCGTCGGCCGTCGGCACGTGCGTGTGGGTTCCGACGACGGCGGTCACCCGGCCGTCCAAATGCCAGCCCATGGCCACCTTCTCCGAGGTGGCCTCGGCGTGGACGTCGACGAGGATGTGGTCGACCCCGCCAAGCTCACCGAGCGCCACCTCGATCTCGGTGAAGGCCGAGCGCCCGGCGCGCAGGTAGAGGTTCCCGCTCAGGTTGACCACCCCCAGGCGCAGTCCCTCGCTCTCCACCACGCAGACGCCGCGGCCGGGCTGGCTGCGCAGGAAGTTGGCGGGCCTGACGATGCGCTCCTGGCGGTCGAGATACGGGTAGATCTCCCGGCGGTGATAGGTGTGGTTGCCCAGCGTGATGGCATCGACGCCGGCGGCCAGCATCTGGTCGGCGTTCTTGGGGGTTATCCCCAGGCCCCCGGCGGCGTTCTCTCCGTTGACCACCACGAAGGTGGGGGCGTAGCGCTCACGCAGGACCGGTAGGCAGTCGAGCAGGGTGTTGCGCCCGATCCCTCCCACGATGTCTCCGACGAAGAGGATGCGCGCCGGTGCGGCCGCCTCGCCGTCCGCCCCCGAGGCCCCCGCCTGGGCCTCAGCCATACTCTGGGGATGATGGGAGGCAAGTGAGCGGGGTCTCCGAGAAAGCTCCCGAAGCCGCGGAGCCGCAGCCCGAGGAGGAGGCGCTCGCCGACTCCCCGGACGCCCAGCCATCGGAGCCGCCGCATGTCGTCGTGCCGCGCTGGATCCAGCTGGTGCTGCTGCCGCTGGCGATCCTCGCGCTGTGGGCGCTGGCGAAAGCCGCCGGGAAAGTGGTGTTGCTGTTCATCGTTGCGGGCCTCATCGCGCTGATCCTCAATCCGGCCGTCTCCTTCCTCCAGCGCCCGCGCTTCCCGCGCGGCCTGGCGGTGCTGGCCGTGTACCTCGCGTTCTTCCTCTCCCTCGCCGGCATCGGCTTTCTGCTCTCGAACCCTATCTCCCATCAGGTGCGCACGTTCACGAACAACCTGCCCCACATCGTCGAAGAAGCCAACAAACGGCTCGCGACGCTGCAGAGCGAACTGAACAGCCAGGGCATCCATCTGCATCTGGTCAAACCCGGGAAAACCGCCCTGCAGAGCATCCAGGACAAAGTGTCCAAGAGCGCCTCCAAATTCGCCTCCTTCGGGGGCGCCCTGCTCACCGAAGTCGCGAACGCGATCTTCGACCTGGTGCTCGTGTTCGTGCTGTCCGTGTACATGCTCCTGTACGGGCAACGGATAGGGGGACTGGTGCGCCGTCTCATGCCTCCCGGGGACGGGTCGCGGGCCGACGACTATCCGCTGCTGGTGCAGCGGGCCGTCTCCCGCTACGTGGGCGGCCAGCTCCTGTTCAGCACGATCATGGGCCTCTCCGCCGGGGTCTCCCTCTACGTCTTCGGGCTGATCGGGATCTTCCCCGACGGGCGCAAGTACGCCCTCGCGTTCGGGGTCTTCTACGGGGTGATGGAGCTGATCCCCTACGTCGGCCCGATCCTGGGGGCGCTGCCACCGGTGCTCGTCGCCCTGCTGACCGAACCGATCACGGCCCTGTGGGTCGCGCTGCTGTTCGTCGGCCTGCAGCAGCTCGAGGGCCATGTCGTCGCTCCGCAGGTGTTCGGGCACACGCTGCGGATCAACCCGCTGCTGGTGATCTTCGCGCTGCTGTTCGGGCTGCAGCTCTACGGCATCATCGGCGCTCTGGTGGCGCTGCCGAGCCTCGCGGTGTTGCGTGAGACCGCGGTCTACCTGAGCCGGCACCTCGTCCTGGAATCCTGGGATCGCCCGACGCGCCGGCTGCTGTGAGCCCGAGCCTCACCGTCACCGGGCTCGCCAAGAGCTACGGCGAGCTGCGGGCTCTGCGCGAGATCAGCTTCAGGGCCGAGCCCGGGGAGCTGGTAGCGGTGGTGGGCCCCAACGGCGCCGGCAAGACCACCCTGCTCTCGATCCTCGCCGGGGTCCAGCCGCCGAGCGCAGGGGTCGTCGCCCCGGGGCCGCGCAAGGTGGGCTGGGCCCCGCAGCAGCCCGCCCTCTACTCCAAGCTCTCCGTGAGGGAGAACCTGGAGCTCTTCGCCCGGCTCGAGAAGGTCCCCGAGCCCGACCGGGCCGTCGCCGGGATGCTCGACCAGACGGGCCTGTCCGAGCGCGCGCGGGACGCCGTCGGCAAGCTCTCCGGCGGCAACCGCCAGCGGGTCAACCTCGCCCTCGCCCTGATCGCCGATCCGCCCGTCCTGGCCCTCGACGAGCCATCGGCCTCCCTGGATCCCGGCCAGCGCGAGCGCCTGTGGGAGTTCATCTCGGGCCTCTCGCGGGCGGGGACGACCGTCCTCTTCTCGACCCACAACGTCAACGAGGCCCAGAGGTATGCGGGACGCGTGCTGGTGCTCAGCGAGGGAAGGCTGCTGTTCGACGGGCCTCCCGCCGAGCTGCTGGAGCGCGGCGGCGGGGCGGCGGCGGTGGATCTCGAACAGGCTTTCGTGAGGTTCCTCGCCGAGCAGGAGCAGGACACGGAGCCGGGCCGCCCGTGAGATGGCTGCTGCGCAAGGACCTGCTGATCCTCGGCCGCTCGCGGCTGCTGCTGGCGGTGCTGATCCTCTACCCGGTCGTGATCGCCCTGCTGATCGGGTTTGCCATCTCCCGCACCCCCTCCCGTCCTCACGTCGCCATCGTCGACGAAACGCCCCCGGGGCAGACGATCCAGCTGGGGGCGAGGCGGGTCGAGCTCGGGCGCTACGCCGAGGAGCTGTTCAGCCAGGTGCACCCCGTCAAAGTCGCCACCCGGGCGCAGGCCGTCGCGAAGGTCAGGTCGGCGGATGTGCTCGCCGCGGTGATCATCCCCCCCGACATCGCCACGCGGGTCTCCTCCGGCACCACCCAGGGCGAGCTGGAAGTCATCTACAACGGGGACGCCCTGGAGCAGTCCCTCGTGCAGTCCCAGCTCAGCTCCGTCCTGGCGCAGGCGAACCTGGGCTTCTCCGAACAGCTGCAGCGCGCCGCCGCCCAGGCCATCGACCTGCTCCTGAAGGGAGGGAGCCTCAGCGTGCTGGGAGCCCCCAACAGGCTGGTCGGCCTGGACCGGATACCGGGGCTGTTGCGCCAGGTGATCGCCCGTCAGCCGCCGGGAGCCAGCCGGGCGGCGCTGGAAAGGGTCGAGGCCTTCGCCGAATTCGCCGCCCAGAACCTGAACGTCAGCAAGAAGGTCCTCACCACGGTGGGCCAGCCCGTGAAGGTCAAGAGCACCCTCCTGCGCGGCCGGCGCACGCCGCTGGACACGTTCGCGGTGGTGGTCGCCGTGACCGTCTCGCTGATGTTCCTGTGCGTCCTGCTGGCGGCGGGGGGAGTGGCCCTGGAGCGGGAAGAGCACGCCCTGCCCCGGTTGATCCGGGGCCTCGTCTCCAGGGAGCTGCTGCTCGTGGAGAAGGGACTGCTGGCGGCCGGCTGCGGCTTTCTGGTCTCCTTCACGATGCTCGCGGGGGTCGGGGGCTTCGTCACCCTGAACTGGGGCCGGGTGGGCATGTGGGTGATCGCGATGGCATTCGCGGCGACGGGGTTCGCGGCGCTCGGCCTGGCCATCGGGGCCCTGGCGCGAGAGGTTCGCGCCGCTTCGCTGCTGGCCTTCCTGCTCTCGCTTCCGCTCGCCTTCCTGGCGCTGGTGCCGGCGGGGTCGGTTGCGCACGGCTTCTACCAGGCGATCAGCGCGATCTCCTTCGTGTTCCCCTTCAAGGCCTCCCTGCAGGCGCTTGATGCGGCGGTCAACGGAGCCTCCCCGCCGCTGGCCGGCTCCCTCGCCCACCTGGCGGTGCTCACGATCGTGCTCGGGGCCCTCGCCCGGGTGGGGCTGAGCCGGGCCGAATGAGCCGCCGGCCGGCTCCCGGTAGGCTCTAACCTGGCAGGACGATGGCCTTTCCACAGACGCGTATGCGCCGGCTGCGGGCCTCGGCGGGCCTGAGAGGCCTGGTGCGCGAGACGGACCTCCGGGCCACAGACCTCGTGCTGCCGATGTTCGTGGCGGAGGGCGAGGTGGCCCCCAGGGAGCCGATCGAGTCGATGCCCGGCGTCGACAGGCTCGCCCTCTTGCAGGCCGTCGAGGAGGCCCGGGAGGCGGCCCGGCTGGGAGTGGGCGCGGTGATGCTGTTCGGCATCCCCGCGGAGAAGGACCAGCAGGGATCGGGTGCCTGGGATGAGGACGGCGTCGTCCAGATGGCCCTGCGGGCGATCAAGCAGGCCGTCCCGGAGCTGCTTGTGATCACCGACGTGTGCCTGTGCGAGTACACCGCCCACGGCCACTGCGGGGTCCTGCGGGAGGACGGGGTCGTGGACAACGACGCCACGCTGGAGCTGCTCGCCCGCACGGCCGTCAGCCATGCGCGGGCGGGGGCGGACATGGTCGCGCCCTCGGACATGATGGACGGCCGCGTCGGGGCGATCCGCGAGGAGCTCGACGGGGAGGGCCTGCTCGACACCCCCATCCTGGCCTACTCGGCCAAGTTCGCATCCGCCTTCTACGGCCCCTTCCGGGAGGCCGCCGGATCGACCCCCGCCTTCGGGGACAGGCGGGCCTACCAGATGGATCCGGCCAACGGCCGCGAGGCCGTCAGGGAGGCCCTGCTCGACGTCGAGGAGGGCGCCGACATGGTGATGGTCAAGCCCGCCCTCGCCTACGGAGACCTGATCGCGGCGGTGAAGGAGTCCACCCGCCTGCCGGTGGCCGCCTACAACGTGAGCGGCGAGTATGCGATGGTCAAGGCCGCCGCTGCGGCCGGTCACCTCGACGAGCGGACCGCCGTGCTCGAGATCCTCGTCTCGCTGCGACGGGCAGGGGCGGACACGATCATCACCTACCACGCAAAGGACGCAGCCCGATGGCTAGCCGACCAGACCTGATCAGCGACGAGGCCGCGGGCGACCGTTCCCCCGCCGCGGTGCCCAAGATCCGCAGTCGCAAGGACGGCTCCGCGGTCCCGCTCGACGACGTCGACCGCAAGCTCCTGAACCTGATGCAGGGGAGCTTCCCGATCGCTCCCCGCCCCTACCAGCACGTCGCGGGGCTGGCCGGGATCGAGGAGGCCGAGGTGATGGCCCGCGTGCAGCGGCTGCTCGACAAGCGCATCATCCGCCAGGTCACCCCGATCTTCGACACGCGCGCCCTCGGGTACTCCTCGATGCTCGTGGCGGCGAAGGTGGACACCGAGCATCCGCACCGGGCGGCCAAGGTGATCAACGAGCACCCCGGCGTGTCCCACAACTACCTGCGCAACCACGAGTTCAACCTGTGGTTCACGATCGCCACCGAGCCCGACTCCCCTCTCGGGCTCGAGGGGACGCTGGAGGTGCTCGCGCGGGAGTCGGGAGCGGAGTCGGTCCGGCAGCTGCCGACCCTGAGGCTGTTCAAGATCCGCATGGACCTGGAGATGGAGGGCGACACCAGCGCGCTGGCGAGCTCCGCCGAGCCGGTGGCGCCGATCGAGCTCGAGCCCCAGCCCTACGACGAGCGGGACATCGCCGTGATCCGCGCCCTGCAGGGGGACATGCCGGTGACACCGGAGCCCTACGCCCCGGCGGCCGCCGAGCTGAACCTCAGCCAGGAGCGCCTGCTCGATCACCTCGCGGGCATGCAGGAGCGCGGGCTCTTGCGCCGGGTGGCGGCGATCCTCTACCACCGCAGGGCGGGCTTCTCCGCCAACGGCATGGGGGTCTGGAAGGTTCCCGAGGAGCAGATCCTGCAGGTGGGCTGCCAGATGGCGGCTGTGCGCGGGATCTCCCACTGCTACCAGCGCCCGACCTATCCCGACTGGCCCTACTCGGTCTTCACGATGGCCCACGGGCGCTCCAAGGAGGAGTGCGACGCGGTCCTCGATGCGATCGCCGACCAGACCGGCATCAGCGAGCGGGCCACCCTGTACTCCTCCACCGAGTTCAAGAAGATCCGGCTCCTGTACTTCACCGAGGACTTCAAGGACTGGGAGCGCAGGCACTCGTGAGCGCGGTGGTCGAATGCCTGACGAGGGCTGACGCCGAGCTGCTCGCCGCTAGGATCTTGGGGCTGTGACGAGCTCGACGAGTGAGGGGGCGGACGGCCCGTCCGCCCCGCCGGGGCCAGGTTCGATCTCGGTCGTCGTGCCCACCTTCAACGATGCCGCGCGCATCCGCGACGCGCTCGTCTCCATCGTCGCCCAGACGCTGCCTGCCGCGGAGGTCGTGGTCTGCGACGACGCCTCCGAGGACGACACCGAGGCCATCGTCCGCCGGTTCGCCGAGCGCGAGGCGAGCGGGGTGCCCATCCGCTACATCCGCCGCTCCCAGCGCGAGGGGGTCGTCGCCGCCCGCAACGAGGCGATACGGGCCACCCACGGGGAGTGGATCGCCACGTGCGACTCCGACGACGTCTGGGAGGCCAGCAAGCTCGAGCGCCAGGCCGCCTTCATCCGCGACTGGAAGGGCAGCCGCCGCATCGCGTTGCTGGGCGCCCACGGCCTCAACATGAACGACGCCAAGAAGGTCATCTCGCCGGCCGTCATGGGGCCGACCAGCGAGTCGGACTACGAAGCCATCAGACGGGCAGGCCGGCTGTTTTTCGTCATCCACTCCTCGGCCCTCTACCGGCGCGCGGACTTCGATGCGGTCGGCGGCTACACGACCGAGTACGGGGCCGCCGACGACTTCGACTTCTTCTGCCGCTTGGCCGAGCGAGGGGTCGTGTTGAACCTCCCGGAACCGCTCGTCTACTACCGCAAGCGCGCCGGGTCGGTGCAGCTGGCGCGCTTCTGGGACCAGCAGCTCGGCGTTCTGCGCCTGAGCGAGAACCAGCGCAGGCGAGCGGCCGGACAGGACCCGATCGGCGCCGACGAGTTCGCCGCCAAGCTCGCCGCGGCACCCGCCTGGGCGCGGTTCAAGCGCCGGCTCAAGGTGCGCGGCATGTACTACTACCGGATGGGCGCCACCAATATGGTCAATGGCCACCGTCTGCGCGGGGGCGCGCAGCTCGCCCTCGCCGGCATCATGGACGGCGCGCGGCTGCGCGCCGGCGTGCGCAACACGCTCCGCGGCCGCCTCTCCCGGGCCCCGCGCGCAAGGCCGCCCGCAGCGTCGCCGCGATGAGCACCGTCAAGTGACGGCGTCGCTCACCGACACGCGCTCGGCTGCGTTGTACCGGCGTGCGCTGGCGAGGATCCCCGGCGGGGTGAACTCGCCGGTGCGGGCGATGCGCTCGATCGGCCGGGAGCCCCTCTTCATCGCGCGAGGGGAGGGGGCCGAGCTGGTCGACGTCGACGGGAACCGGCTGGTGGACTACGTCTGCTCATGGGGTCCGTTGATCCACGGCCACTGCCATCCGCACGTGCTCGCCGCCGTCACGGAGGCGGCGGCGCGTGGCACCAGCTTCGGGGCGCCGACCGCCGGCGAGGTCGAACTGGCCGAGGAGGTAGCCCGTCGCATGGAGTCGGTGGAGATGCTGCGCATGACCTCCTCGGGCACGGAGGCGACGATGACGGCGATCCGGCTCGCCCGGGCGGCGACCGGGCGCGATCCGATCCTGAAGTTCGCCGGGGCCTACCACGGCCACGTCGACGGGCTCCTGGCGCAGGCCGGCTCGGGCCTGGCCACGCAGGCCCTGCCTGCCAGCCCGGGTGTCACGGCGGCGGCGGCCGCGGACACCGTGGTCGTGCCCTGGAACGATCCCGAGGCGCTCCTGGCCGCAACCGAGGAGCGCCAGCTGGCCGCCATCATCGCCGAGCCGCTGCCGGCGAACATGGGCCTGGTGCCGCCCCGGGAGGGATTCCTCGAGCTTCTCCGGGAGAGCGCCGACGCGACGGGCGCTCTGCTGATCCTCGACGAGGTGATCAGCGGCTTTCGGGTCGCCGCCGGCGGAGCCCAGGAGCTGAGCGGCGTGACCGCGGACATCACGATCCTCGGGAAGGTCATCGGCGGAGGCCTGCCCGCCGCCGCGGTCGGGGGCGCCTGCGAGCTGATGCGGATGCTGGCGCCGGCGGGCCCGGTCTACCAGGCCGGGACGCTCTCCGGGAACCCCCTGGCCGTGGCCGCGGGCCTGGCCACCCTCGACCTCCTGGACGAACCCGCCTACCTTCGCCTGGCGGCCTTCACCGACCGTCTCGCGGACGGCCTGCGGGACGCCGCGGGCGCCTATCCGGTGCAGGTCCAGAGCGCTCCCGGGCTGCTCACGGTCTTCTTCAGCGACAGCCCGGTGGAGTCCTTTGGCGACGCGCAGGCATGCGACCTGGACGCCCATGCGGCGTGGTGTCGCGGGCTGCTCTCCCGCGGCGTCTACCCCCCGCCGTCCCAGTTCGAGGCGTGGTTCCCCTCCCTGGCCCACACCCAGGAGCACCTCGACCGCACCCTCGAGGCCGCCGCCGCGGCCTTCGCGAGCCTGCCCCGATGAGCGCGGAGGGCCTGGAGCGCCTGCACGGGGTGCTTCGCGAGGGGGGAGGGCTGATGGGCAGGCTGCTCGCCGCCGAGGGCGAATGGTCGGGGGCCGCGGCGAGCCCGGCCGCGACGGCTGCGGGGGGCCCGCGGACGTCCGCGCTGCGGGACGAGTACGAGCTGCTCGTGGAGGCCATCTACGAGGGCTACCTGCTGCACTACGGGACCCCCCGGCTGGTGCAGGTGCCCGAGGCCGATCTCAGGCTGCTCGCCGGCGACCGGCTCTACGCCGTCGGACTCGCCCGCCTGGTGGAGCTCGGGGACACCCTCGCCGTCGCGGAGCTGGCCGACACGATCACGCTCAGCGCCCTGGCCCAGGGGGCCGGCGACGGTGCGCTGGCAGAGGCGGTGTGGGAGGCCGGCGCCAGAGCGGTCGGCTGGGGCCCCAGCGAGGCCCACCGCTGCGCCAAGCACCTCGTCTTCGCCGGCGACCCGGGGGCGCTCGAGGCGATGCGCACAAGCGCCGCGAAGCGCCCGGCGTCGCCCTGAATCCCGCCTCGATATTGTTAGCGCCCCGTGGCAGACAAGCGCCTCAAGCACAAGTCCAAGTACACCCTCGACCGTCAGATCCCGGGGGCCTTCGAGGGGGAGACGATCACTCGACGGCGTCTCATGACCGGAGGCGCGAACGCCGCCGGCGCGATCGCCGCGGGAGCCTTCGTGCTGCCCGCGCTCGGCTTCGCTCTGGGCCCGATCTTCAAAAGCACTCCCAACCGCTGGGAGACGGTCGGGCCGGTCGGGTTCTTCCCGGACAACAACTACGTCCCGGTGGTCATGACCGTCACCCCGAACGTCGGGGAGGCGGGCAAGACCACGGTCTACATGCGCAAGTTCAACCCCCAGATCGACACCGACCCCTACGACCAGCACGGCACGCCCTACATCGCCATCTCAAGCCGCTGCGCCCACCTCGGCTGCCCGGTGCGCTGGGTCGATGCCGCCGAGCGCTTCATCTGCCCCTGCCACGGCGGCGTCTATGACCTGCTCGGGCGCCGTGTCGGGGGACCCCCGGTGCGTCCCCTCGACCGCTTCTACACCCGGGTGGTCGGCGAAGAGGTCCAGGTCGGACCCCGCTTCAGCGTGAACAGCGAGCTGCGCCGCTTCTCGCCGCGCGACCCGGGCGAGCCCCTGGACGGCATCGGCCAGTACCTGTACCCGTCCCGACCCGGCGCTCAGAAACTCTAGGACCGTGCCAAGGCTTCCCAAGCTACCGACCCCGCCCGTGCCCTCCGCCCTGAAGGGGCCGCCGCCGCGTCCGGGGGACGCGAACGGGAAGGTCGAGGTGGCCGAGGAGGCCAAGACCGCCGGCATCACCGTCGTCGACTGGGTCGACGAACGCACCTCGCTGAGCGGAGCCGCCCGTTGGATGATGTTCCGCAAGATCCCGAAGGGGACCAACTGGTTCTACACCCTCGGCTCGGCGACCATGTTCGCCTTCCTCTCGCAGGCCGTGACCGGGGTGTTCCTGGCGATGTACTACCGGCCGGACGCCTCCGGGGGAGCCTACGAATCGATCAGGTACGTCACCAACGACGTCTTCCTCGGGCAGTTCGTGCGCGGAATGCACAAGTGGGGCTCGAGCGTGATGGTGATCCTCGTGTTCCTGCACATGGGGCGGACCTTCTTCTGCGGCGCCTACAAGTATCCGCGGGAGCTGAACTGGGTCATCGGCGTGGTGCTGCTGATCCTGACGATGACGATGTCGTTCACCGGCTACCTGCTCCCCTTCGACCAGCGCGCCTACTGGGCCACGATCGTCGGCGTGAACATCAACGGGACCGGGCCGCTGATCGGCCCCTACCTCAGCGACTTCCTACGCGGCGGCTCGGAATTCGGAGCCACAACGCTGTCGCGCTTCTATGCCATCCACATGCTGCTCGTCCCGGGCCTGCTCGCCGCCCTGATCGGCGCCCACCTGTACCTCGTCGCGAAGCTGGGGACGACCGCACCGCCCTGGAGCAAGGCCGAGCCGCGCGAAGAGCTGCGTGAGGCGGAGGTCTAGCCCGGTGTCCCCTGCAGCTGCATCCGAACGGCCGGAGGGCCGGCGATGAACCAGCGCGAGAAGGAGGAGTACCTCCGCGAATACGCGATCCTGAAGGCGAAGGGCAAGCCGTTCTTCCCCTACGCGGTGGCCAAGGACGCCGCGATGGCCTGCGTCGTGATGGCCGTCATCATCTCGATGTCGCTCGTCCTCGGGGCCGAGCTCGGGTCCAAGGCGAACCCCACCACGACGACCTACGTTCCGCGGCCCGAGTGGTACTTCTTCTTCCTGTTCGAGGTCCTGCGGGTGATCAAGCCGCCCAGCCTCGTCCCCCTGGCGACGATCGGCGTGCCGACGATCGGCATGATCCTGCTGTTCCTGCTGCCCTTCTACGACCGCGGTCCGGAGCGCCGCCCGGAGCACCGCCCGATCGCGACCCTCACCGCCATCGTCGTGATCGGGGCGATGGCCTTCCTCACCTACAAGGGGGCCAACGCCGGCTCGCCGACCGCGATCGAAATGGCCACGCCGCCCCACGTGCTGCAGGCCGGCGGAGCCGTCCTTGCCGAATACGAAGGCGGCAAGAAGGCGGTCGCCCAGTCGGGCTGCCTGGCCTGCCACAAGATCGGCGAGAACGGCAACGCCGGACCGGGGCCGAACCTGACCAATATCGCCTCCCGGCTTCCCCGGCAGGCGATCGCCCGCACGCTCGTCAACCCGACGGCGCCGATGCCCTCGTTCAAGAACCTGCCGCCGAAGAAGTTCAACGAAATCGTCAACTTCCTCTCCCAGCTCAAGTAGCCAGAGCCGATGGCCGCCCGTCACGGAGCCGGCGCCGGAAAGCTGGAGGCGGGGCAGGTCCGGGCGATGTTCGATCGCATCGCCGCGGTCTACGACCTCGATGAACACGGCGATGACCGCCGGTCTGCATCACCGCTGGCGCTCCCGGGCGGTGGACCTGGCTCGGGTCGGCCCCGGCAGCCGCGTGCTCGACGTCGCCACGGGCACGGGCGACCTCGCGATCGAGCTGGCCGCGGCGCGTTGCCCCGGGCGGCGAGGTGCTCGGCAGCGACTTCGCCGAGGGGATGCTCGAGCGCGCCCGGGCCAAGGCGCTGACGATGCAGAGCGCAACGGTCCGGCCCAGCTTCGAGTGGGCCGATGCGATGGACCTGCCCTACGCCGGACGACAGCTTCGACGCGGCGACGGTCGGCTTCGGGGCGCGCAACTTCGACGACCTCGCCCGGGGCCTGGCGGAGATGGCGCGGGTCGTGCGCCCCGGCGGCCGGGTCGTGGTGCTCGAGATCACGACCCCCACGCGCCCGCCGCTGTCGCATTTCTACCGGCTCTGGTTCGACCGCCTGGTTCCGGCGCTGGGACGCGGCGGCAGGAGCGGGCGAGGCGCGCATCGCGGCGGAGCTCGTCGCCGAGAGCCGGCGATCGCCGACGCCTACACCTACCTGCCGAACTCGGTGCAAGCGCTTCCCCGGGCCCGCGGCGCTGGCCGCCGAGCTGGCGCGGGCGCCGGCCTGGGCGAGGTGAATACGTGCTCACCGCGGGCGGGATCGTCGCGATCCACGCGGGCACGGTCCCGGGCGGGCGGGCTGATGAGCGCGGTGAGCGCGGCCTGGCGGGCAGCGTCCCGGCGCAGGCTGCCGACGGCGTGGACGCGATCATGCGGCGTGGCGGGGAGGCGCCTGCGCGAGCTGATGGCCCGTCACCGAGCGCCACCTCGAGCGGGTGACCGCCGAGGCGGGGGCGCCCCTGGCCGTCGCACGCGAACGCGACGGTCGCGGCGGGCGGCAAGCGACTGCGGCCGCTGCTGGTCGTGCTGGCCGCCGAGTCGGCGGGCGGGCCGCCGGACACCGCCGAGGGGCGAGGAGCGGCTGGTGCGGGCCGCGGTGGCGGTCGAGCTCGTCCACTCGGCCACGCTCGTCCACGACGACCTGATCGACGGGGCGCAGCTGCGGCGAGGGCGCCCCACGGTCGCCGCCGCCGCGGGTCGCCGGGTCGCGGTGGCGACGGGCGACCTGCTGTTCTCGCGGGCCTTCGCCGAGCTCGCCCGCAACGAGGATCGCCGCGCAGCTTGCAGCGCGCTCTCGCAGGCCAGCTCGGCGCTGGCCGAAGGCGAGCTGCTGCAGCGCGAGGACGCCTGCGCCGCGCCGGTCGCCGTCGAGCGCTACCTGCGCCGCTGCGAGCTGAAGACGGCGGCCCTGTTCGAGGCCGCCTGCCGGCTCGGGGCGCTGACCGCGGCCGCCGGCTCGAGCGCCGCTCGCCGAGGGCGCTGGGGGCGTTCGCCCGGCGGATCGGCCTGGCCTTCCAGATGCTCGACGACGTGCTCGACGTGTCGGGGCCGGTCGAGCGGACCGGCAAGTCCCGCGGCACGGACCTGCTCGACGGCACCGTCACCCTGCCCTTCATCCTCGCTCGCGAACGCGATCCGGGCTGGCGGCCGTGTCGAGCTGCGCACCCTCGGCGGCGCCGCGCCAGGCCGAGGAGCTGTGCGAGCGGATCGCCGCGACGGGAGCGCTGGACGAGGCCCGCGAGCGCGCGCTCGCCGTGGTCGCCGAGGCGAAGGCGTCGCTGCCCTCGATCCTGCCCGGGGGGCGGGCGGTGCTGCTGGAGCTGGTCGCCGACGCGGTCGTCGAGCGCTACCGCTGAGCGGTCTAGAAGTCGCTCGGCAGGATCAGGTCTGCGTCGAGCGCCCGGGCGAAGAACTCGATTTCCTCGGACATGTTGGCGTGGGTCATCCGCCGCAGGTCGCCGAGCAGGGCGCTCGACCCGCGGTCGAGCTCGTCGTCGAGCCGTTCCACGGCCGCCTGGTCGAAGACGCCCTCGCGGCGGGACTCGCACTCGGGGCAGCGAAGGACGATCCGCCAGTGGCGGGGGCCTTCCTCGGACCAGTCGAGCGGGTAGACCAGCTCGCCCGCGCAGTGGAAGCAGATGTGCAGCTGGCCGGGTGAGCCGGCGGTCTGCGGAGCCTGTCCGTGCTCGCTCGAGACGACGTCGATCTGCTCCCCGGCCGGCAGCGCAAGGCGCTGTTGGATGTCGGGTTCTTTTTCGGAGTCCATGCCGTTCCCAGTCGTCATCGACGCATCGGGCGGAGGGCTTTAGCGCCCGTGCCGGGCGGGGCGCGGTGGTAGGTTCACCCATCCCATGGCGCGATCGCGATCCGTCCGATCGGCCACGAGGATCGGCTGAGCCTCGTCGACCACCTCGATGAGCTGCGCACCCGGCTGATCATCTGCGGCGGCGTGCTGGTCGTCGCCTTCGGGTTCTGCTTCTGGCAGAACCACGAACTGCTGCGGATCATCAACAAACCCCTCACGACCCAGACGCGCAAGCAGGTCGCTGAAAGGGCGAGGGGACGGTCGGGCAGGCGGTGCTCGCCCAGCAGGCGGTCGTGAAGCACGGCCGAGGACACCAGCCCGCGCGCTGCGGCCTGCTGGCGGCGCCCGGCAGCGGTGTCTGCGGCGCCGACCCGCGCCCAGCTGCTGCCGCTGATGGCCGCGCTGGAGCGCGACGTCGCGAAGATCCCGCGCAACCCGACCGGGGACAAGCCGGTGACCCTCGAGCGTGGGCGAACCGTTCACGACGACCCTGACCGTCGCCTTCTACTTCGCCCTGATCATCTCCCTGCCGGTGATCCTCTACGAGCTGTTCGCCTTCATCCTCCCGGCGCTGAAGCCGAACGAGCGCCGGGCGGCGATGCCCGCTGCTGATGGCGTCCCCGCTGCTGTTCGTGGCCGGCGTCGCGTTCGGCTACTTCATCGTGCTGCCGGCGGCCGTGCGCTTCTTCGTCAACTTCAACGCGGGCCAGTTCAACAACCTCGTCCAGGCCAACCAGTTCTACAAATTCGCCGCGACGATCCTGCTCGCGATGGGGCTCGTCTTCCAGGTGCCGGTCGTGATCCTCGGCGCGACGCGCATGGAAATGGTGACCGTCGAGCAGCTGCGCCACAGCCGCCGCTACGCGATCGTCGCCTGCGCCGCGGTCGCGGCGTTCCTGCCGGGCGACGTGATCACCCTGCTGCTCGAGACGGTACCGCTGTATCTGCTCTACGAGGCGAGTATCCTGCTTGCAGCGGTCATCGGGCGAGCACGACGCCGGCGCGGCGGGAGCGCTGAGCCGGGGACTGCGGGGAACGACGCGGGCGACTCCGCGCCATGACCGAGGTCCCGCGCCGCGACCCGACGACCCCGAGGAACCGACCGTGCAGCAGATCATCGACCACACCGACGAGGACCTCTCCTGATGCTGTTCGACCTGCGAGGCCGCGGCCGTCGCCGCACGGTCAAGGTGATCTACATCGGGCCTGGCCGTGCTGATCGGCGTCGGCCTCGTCGGCTTCGGCGTCGGCGGCGGGCTGCGGCGGCGGCGGCATCCTCAACGCCGACCAGCAACAACGAAGGCATCCGGCGGCGGCGAGCTTCGCGAGCAAGATCAAGAAGTACGAAAAGATCGACCAAGACGCAGCCGAGCAACCCGGCCAACTGGGAACAGCTCGCCAAGAACCTGCTCCACGAAGCGGGCAACGAAGGCTACGTGACGGCCTCCGGCGCGCCCACGAGCAAGGGCAAGGAACTCTACCGGCGAGCCTCCCAGGCCTGGATCAGCTACCTCGCCCTGAACCCGCCCAACCCCAACCCCGAACTCGCCCAGCTCGTCTACGTGATCTACAGCGAAGCAGGGCTGAACGAACCCGCGAAAGCCGTGCAGGCGCTGCAACTCGTGGTCGAACGGCGACCCACGGCCGCCTACTACGCGCAGCTCGCGGAGTTCGCCTACAAGGCCAAGAACGCGCGCCTCGGCGACCTGGCCGCGGCGAAGGCGGTGAGCCTGGCGCCGGCGAACGCAGCGCGCACGGGTGAAGAACGAACTCGCCGAAGTCAAGAAGTTCCCGAACGGCGGCCAGACCTACATGACCACCACGAACGGCAAAACCTACCGGTCTGAAGAAGGCGCCGAACGGCTGCTACACGCACGCAGATCCACCGACCACGCCGCGCGCCGACGAAGACGCCCGACGACCACCTCGATACCGGCGACGAAATAGGCCGCCCCGCGAGTGCGGGGAGGCGCCTCACTACACGGCGAGGCTGCTGATCTCCTGCCCCGATCGCCCGGGCATCGTCGCGGCGGTCTCGGGCTTCCTGTTCGCCCAGGAGGCGAACATCGTCTCCTCCCACCAGTACTCCTCCGACCCCAGCGGCGGGCGCTTCTTCCTGCGCACCGAGTTCTTCCTGCCCGAGGGGCCGACAGCGGACGCTCTGCACGAGGCCTTCCGGGCGCGAGGTGGCAGCGCGCTTCGAGATGGACTGGCAGCTGCGCTGGTGGGGCGAGATCCGCCGCAGCGCGATCCTCGTCTCGCGCCACGACCACTGCCTGCTCGACCTGCTCTGGCGCCGCCGCCGCGGCGAGCTCGGACACGGAGATCGTCGCGGTGATCTCCAACCATCCCGACCTCGAGCGCGAGACGCTCGCGGCGGGCGTGCCCTTCCACCACGTTCCCGTCGCCCGCGGCGGACGAAGGAAGCGAGGCGGAGGCGCGGATGGCTGGAGCTGCTGGAGGGCCGGCCGAGCTGCTCGTGCTGGCCCGCTACATGCAGGTGCTGAGCGGCGAGTTCCTCGGGCGGGTGGCGATGCCGGCGATCAACATCCACCACTCCTTCCTGCCGGCCTTTCCCGGGCGCCGACCCCTACCGCCGGGCGCACGAGCGCGGCGTGAAGCTGATCGGCGCCACCGCCCACTACGTCACCGAGACAGCTCGACGACGGTCCGATCATCGACCAGGACGTCGTCCGCGTCGACCACCGCCAGAGCGCCGAGGAGCTAGAGCGCGTCGGGCGCGACGTCGAGCGGATGGTGCTCTCGCGAGCCGTCTCGCTGCACCTGCAGGACCGCGTGATCGCCGACGGGCGCCGCACGGTCGTGTTCTGAGCCTCCGGCTCAGCCGGGCTCGGCTAGACTCTGGGCCCGAGCCGGCACCGATCACGATTCGGCCGTCGCGCTTCGCGGGCCGTTAGCTCAACCGGCAGAGCAGGGGCCTCTTAAGCCCAAGGTTGCAGGTTCGATTCCTGCACGGCCCATTCCCTCCTCGTGCAACCGGTCCCAGGCCGGTGCCGAGGGTCCTCGCAGGCGTATGCTCGAGTGATGCTCCGCGGATGGGGGATCAGGCTGGCGGCGTCGCTGGGAGGGATTGCCGTCGCCCTGCTGGTCTGCTCGGCCGTGCTCAGCAACTTCTCGATCAGCGCGGCGGCGCTCGTCGAGGCGACCCTGCTGTTCTGGGTGACCCACATCGTCGTCCAGTTCATGGCCCTGCGGATACTCGTGCGCCAGCCATCGGTTGCCCTCGCGGGGCTGCTCGCGCTGGCTTCCACGATCGTGGCCCTGATCATCGTCGCGATCGTCGTCGAAGGGCTCCACGTGCACGGCGCGGGCACCTACGTGGCGGCGACGGTGATCATCTGGATCGCCACCGCGGCCGCCGACACCGCGGCGAGGCGGACGATTCGCGACCGCCGCGAGCGTTAGCGCAGGGCGTCAGGCCGCCAGCCGCTCGGGGGGCTCGCTCGGGATCCCGACCGGGCCGCGGGAGAACTCGATGCCCTCGTCCTCCAGGGGGCCGCGGCGCAGCAGCCTCACATCCAGGACGTAGTTCTGGTTCAGCCGCCAGGGCGCCCGTGCCCCCTGCTTGGGAAGGGCGTCGAGCGAGCGCAGGACGTAGCCCGCCTTGAGGTCGAGGAAGGGCTGTGTCGGGAGGGAGGGGTCCGGGGCGCGGGGGGTGCACTGGCGGTAGCCGCGGGCCCTCATGTGGTTGAGCAGCCGGCAGACGTATTCGCCGACCAGGTCCCCCTTCAGGGTCCAGGAGGCGTTGGTGTAGCCGAGCGTGAGGGCGAGGTTCGGGATCCCGCTCAGCATCATCCCCTTGTAGCCCACCGACCGGGAGATGTCGACCTCCTCCCCGTCCACGGCCAGGGAGATCCCGCCGAGCGCCAGGAGGTTGAGGCCGGTTGCCGTCACGATGATGTCCGCCTCGAGCTCGGCCCCGGAGGCGAGCCGGATGCCGGACTCGGTGAAGGTCTCGATGCGGTCGGTCACGATCGAGGCGCGCCCGGCGCAGATGGCGTCGAACATGTCCCCGTCCGGTACGAAGCACAGACGCTGATCCCAGGGCTGGTAGCTGGGTTTGAAGTGCCGGTCGACGTCGAAGCCCTCCGGGAGCCTCCTGCGCACACCGTCCCGCAGGAGCCGGCTCATCAACCGCGGCGCCCGGCGGCTGAGGGCGAACAGGGCCTGGGCCAGCAGGACGTTCTTCCACCGCACGACCGGGTAGGCCGCCCGCTCGGGGAGCACCCTGCGCAGCAGGGCGGCGATCGGGTCGCGTCCGGGCAGGGAGAGGACGTAGCTGGGGGAGCGCTGCAGCATCGTCACGTGCCCCGCCGTCTCGGCCATGGCCGGGACGAGGGTCACCGCTGTCGCGCCGCTGCCGATGACGACGACGCGCTTGCCGGAGTAGTCGAGGTCCTCGGGCCAGTGCTGCGGGTGCACGATCGTCCCGGAGAAGCGCTCGATGCCGGGGAAGTCGGGCAGGTAGCCCTCGTCGTAGCGGTAGTAGCCGGTGCATCCGAACAGGAAGTTGCAGCTCAGCAGGGAGCACTGGCCGCTGTCGAGGTGCTCCACCTCGACGCTCCAGGTAGCCGTCCGCGAGGACCACTCCGCCCGGAGCACCCGGCGGCTGAAGCGGATCCTCTCCTCGACCTCGTGCTCCCGGGCCGTCTGCACGATGTAGCTGCGAATCGAGGGACCGTCGGCGATCGACCTGCGCCTCCTCCCATGGCTTGAACCAGTAGCCGAGGGTGAACATGTCCGAGTCCGAGCGGATGCCCGGGTAGCGGAAGAGATCCCAGGTGCCCCCGATCGACTCGCGCGCCTCGAGGATCGCGAAGGTCCTGTCGGGGCACTCGCGCTGCAGATGGCAGGCCGCGCCGATGCCCGACAGGCCGGCGCCGACTATCAGGACGTCGAAGTGCTCGCCCTCGGTGCCTGTCGGGATCGCCCCGCTCATCCGCGGGCACCTTATCAACATCTCGTCGGGGCTGTCAACACCGTGTTGATCAGACCGCCGATGGCGGATATAGTCGCTGCTGCGGATGGCAGCACGGCAATCCACCAGGACGGTCCCCGCGCCGCGGGCGTCGCGCGCGCCCGGGTGAGCGGCGAGGAGCGCGAGTCGGCGATCCTCGCGACCGCCGAGCGCCTGCTCGAGGAGCGCCCGCTGCAGGAGATCTCGGTGGACGACCTCGCCCGCGGGGCCGGCATCTCGCGGCCGAGCTTCTACTTCTACTTCCCCTCCAAGGACGCCGTCTTCCTGACCCTGATCGACCGCCTCGTCGAGCAGGCCGACGCCGGCCGGGGGGACCTCCTGGGGCGCCTCTCCGAGGACCCCGCCGCCCGCTGGCGGGAAGGCCTGCGCGTCTTCTTCGAGACCTTCGGCGCCCACCGGGCGGTGGTCCTCGCCGGTGCCGAGATGCGCGCGGTCAACGCCGAGGCCCGCGAGCTGTGGTCCGGGGTGATGGAGAGCTGGGTCCGGGATGCCTGCTCGGCGATCGAAGCCGAGCGCGCCCGCGGAGCGGCGCCGGACGGCGTGCCCGCGCGGGAGCTCGCCATCGCGCTGGTCTCGATGAACGAGACGGGCTCTCTACGCGACCTTCGCCGGCGAGGCCCCCGCCCTGGCGGAGGAGAGCGTGGTCGAGGTGCTGCTGGCGGTCTGGCTGCGGGCGATCTACGGCACCCTCACGCCACCCTCCCGAGTCGCGCGGGAACCGGCCCCTGAGGGGCCCGGAGGGCGGGAGAAGGCACGCAAGGCCCCCCGGAGGCCTCTGCGGGGCGCCCGCTCAGGGAGACCCCCGGTGAAGCCGGGGAGCGTCGGGCCGCCGGGTTGGGCCGGATCTCCGCCCGGGTCAGGCCGGAGGGGGCCCGGCCGTTGGCGCCGATCAGCGTCTGGCGGCCGGCGTCGGTCCAGATCACCTGCTCGCGGCCCGGGCCCGACGCCGATCAGGGCGACGGGCACGCCGGTGTGCTCGGCGATGAAGTCGCAGGTACTCGCGGGCGGCCTGCGGGCAGGTCGGAGGGCGTGCGGCACTCGCCGAGGTCCTCCTTCCAGCCGGGCAGCTCGGTGAGCTCCGCCGTCGGTGTGGTGGAGGACCGTCTGGTGGTAGGGGAAGTCCTCGAACTCGGCCCCGTCCGCGCCCCGGTAGCTGGTGCACACGCTAGATCCGGTCGAGGCCCGAGAGCACGTCGAGCTTGGTGATCACCAGCGCCGTCATCGTGTTCAGGCGCGCGGCGTAGCGCAGCGCCACGAGGTCGAGCCAGCCGGTCCGCCGGGGGCGGCCGGTGGTCGTGCCGAACTCGCCGCCGCGCTCGCGGATCAGCTCGCCCATCGTCGTCGTGCAGCTCGCTCGGGAACGGGCCCGGCGCCGACGCGCGTGGTGTAGGCCTTGGAGATCCCCCAGACCTCGTCGATCGCCTTCGGCCCGATGCCGCTGCCCACGCAGGCGGCCCCGGCGAGCGGGTTGGAGGAGGTGACGAACGGATAGGTGCCGTGGTCGATGTCGAGCATCGCCCCCTGGGCGCCCTCGAGGATCACCGTCTCGCTCTTCGTCGAGCATCTCCCACATCAGCTTGCGAGGTGTCGGCGATGTGCTGCTCGAGGCGGTGGCCGAAGGTGAGGTACTCCTCGGTCATCGTGTGCAGGTCGAGCGCCGGGTCCTTCTCGAAGGGGCGCAGCGAGAGGCGCTTGGGCTCCATCGCGGCGACGATCTTCTTCTTCAGGATCTTCTCGTCGAGCAGGTCCTGGACGCGGATGCCCAGGCGCGCCGCCTTGTCCGCGTAGCAGGGGCCGATGCCCGCGGCGGGTGGTGCCGATCTGCAGGCTTGCCGAGCTTCGCCTCGCCGGCCGAGTCGAGCAGCAGGTGGTAGGGCATGATCAGGTGGGCGTTGGCCGAGATCCGCAGGCCGCTGACGTCGACCCGCCGCGCGCGCAGGGCGTCGAGCTCGTCGATCAGCACGCGCGGGTCGATCACCACGCCGTTGCCGATCACGCAGCGCTTGCCGGGGTAGAGGATCCCCGAGGGGATCAGGTGCAGCTTCCACTCCTCGTCGCCGCGCACGATCGTGTGGCCGGCGTTGTTGCCGCCCTGGAAGCGCACGACCGCGTCGGCGTGCTCGGCGAGCAGGTCGGTGATCTTGCCCTTGCCCTCGTCGCCCCACTGGGCGCCGACTATCACGATTCCCGGCATGCGCAGTGGAGTTTAGGGACGGGGTCGCGCCAGGCGCCGGGCGTCGGCTCAGGCGATCTCGCCCGGATCGCCGCGCCGGAACTCGCGGCGCTTGTCCGTCGCCGTACAGCGGGATCGGATCGCCGCAGATCTCCACCAGCCGCGAGACCGTGCGCGCGCCGAGGCGCTCGGCGAGCTCGTCCGGCATCAGGTTGGTCGTCGCCACGATCGCCCGCTCGGCCTCGTAGCGCGCGTTGACGATCGAGTAGAGCTGCTCGAGCACCCAGTCGGTGCTGGTTCTCGGCGCCGAGGTCGTCGATGTGCAGCAGGTCGACCGCCGCGAGGCGGTCGAGGAAGTCGAGCATCCCGCCCTCGCGAGTCCATCGACTCGCGCAGCAGGTTCAGCAGGCGCGGCAGCGAGTAGATCGCGACCGAGCGGCCGGCGTCGAGCGCCGCTTTGGAGACGAGCATCGCGAGCGTCGTCTTGCCGGTGCCGACGTCGCCCTGGATCCACAGCCCGCGGCCGCCGTCGAGGTTGCTCGTCGATCGTCGCGCACGTAGCGGCGCACGAGCTGGACCTGGTCGGGGGCCGTCCGGGCGATGTCGCTGACCGGGGGCCGGTCGAAGGAGACGCCCCGGTAGCGGCGGGGGATCCGCCCGGCGAGGCTCCGCGTGCGCGCGCCCGCGATGCGCGCCGCGCGGCAGCCGCAGTCGCGCGCCGTGTTCGTCGCCTCGTCGATCAGGAAGCCGCTGCCGTCGCAGATGCCCGAGCGGGCACTCGCCGCCGCCGGTCGGGGCCGCAGGTCGCGGGCCTCCGGTCGACGCCTGGACGACGTCGAACGGCTGCCCGCTCACTGCGCGTAGCGCTCGCCGGCGTAGTTCATGAACTTCGGGTACTCCTTCTGGAAGGTCAGCGTGACCTTGCCGACCGCGCCGTTGCGGTGCTTGGCGATGATCAGGTCGGCCTCGCCGGGGCGCTCGGAGTCCTCGCTCGTAGTACTCGTCGCGGTAGATGAACATCACCAGGTCGGAGTCCTGCTCGAGGTTCCCGCTCTCGCGCAGGTCCGAGAGCAGCGGCTTCTTCGGCGGAGCGCTGCTCGACCGCGCGGCTCAGCTGCGAGAGGGCGATCACCGGCACGCCCAGCTCGCGCGCGAGGATCTTCAGGCCGCGGCTGAGCTCGCCGACCGCCGTCACGCGGCTGTCGTAGCGGCTGTCGGTGCGCATCAGCTGCAGGTAGTCGATGATGATCAGCCCGAGGCCGCCCTCGCACTGGCTGTGCAGGCGCCGCGCCTTGGCGCGGATCTCGAGCATCCCGACGTCGCTGGAGTCGTCGACCCACAGCGGCGCGCGTCGCCAGCCGCTGGCTGGCGCTCAGGATCTTCGGCCAGCGCTGCTCGGCCACCCGGCCCTTGCGCAGCTCCTCGCCCTTGATCCGCGCCTGGGAGGCGACGAAGCGCTGGGCGAGCTCGGCCTCGGCCATCTCCAGCGAGAACAGCGCCACGGGCTTGCCGTGCTCGACGGCGGCGTTCTCGGCGATGTTGCAGACGAGCGCGCTCTTGCCCATCGCCGGGCGCGCGGCGATGATGATCAGGTTGCCCGGCTGGAAGCCGCCGGTGATCTCGTCGAGGTCCTTGAAGCCCGACGGCGTGCCGGTCAGCGAGGTGCCCTCCAGCGACAGCCGGTGCAGCTTGTCGAGCTCCTCGTGCAGCACCTCCTCGATCGCGCGGAAGTCCTGCTGGCGGTCGTCGCGCGCGACCTCGAGCATCGCCTTCTCGGCCTGCTCGACGAGCTCGCGCGGCGGCGGCCTCGTGGCCGAGCACGCTCTCCTGGATCTCGTAGGAGGCCTTCAGCAGCCGCCGCAGCAGCGCGTTCTCGCGCACGATCTGCGCGTAGCGGCGGGCGTGGCCGGCGGCCGGCACGACGCCGGTCAGCTCGTCCACCGCCGCCTGGCCCGCCGACGTCCTCGAGCTTGCCCATCTGGCGCAGGCGGTCGGTGACCGTCAGCACGTCGACCGGCTCGCTCTCGTTGTAGAGCGCGAGCATCGCCTCGTAGATCGTCCCGTGGCGCTCGCGGTAGAAGTCCTCCGCCCGCAGCCCCTCCTCGATCACGAGCGCGTACAGCGAGCGGTCCGAGAGCAGGATCGCGCCCGAGCACCGACTGCTCGGCGTCGAGGTTGTGCGGCGGGGTGATCGCCCCGGCGGGCGCTGCGCGGGCGCCGTTGGCTGTGGAGACGGCGCTCATGGCCATGGCTGGGCCGAGTCTAGATCGCCGCCCGCGCGGGCCCCGGGAGCGCTCCCCGCTATCTCGGAGGATTTCGGCTCTCACGAACGCATGTTCGCAGGCGACTCGGCGACGGCAGCCGCCGATCGCGCGCGGCCGGCGGGACGCGCCTACTTCTTGGCGACGACCATCGTCTTGATCGTGGCGGTCACGCCGTCGACGACCTCGACCACGACCATGTAGGTGCCGACGTTCTTGATCGGCTCCGGCAGGTGCACGTTGCGTTTGTCGATCCGCAGCCCGCGCGCTTCGCGGATCGCGCGTCGGCGATGTCCTGGGCGGTGACCGAGCCGAACAGGCGCCCGTCGGCGCCCGCCTGCTGGGGGATCGTGAGCACCGTGCGGTTCAGCAGGTTGACGTTCTCCTGGGCTTTCTCGACCGCCTCGCGCGCGGCCCGCTCGGCGGCGGCCTGGCGCTGGCGGATCGTCTCGATCGCGCCCTTCGTGGCCGGCTGGGCGAGCTTGCGCGGGATCAGGTAGTTGCGCAGGTAGCCCTTGGAGACGTCGACGACGGTGCCCTGCTCGCCGAGCGTCTCGACGTCCTGCAGCAGGATCGCCTCGGGCATCGCTAGGTCCCTCTAGTCGCGGTCGCCGCGTTCGCGGCGACCGCGCACTGTCCTCGCGGCCGCCCTCGTTGACGTAGGGCAGCAGCGCCAGCTCGCGCGCGCGCTTGACCGCGCGGGCGATCTGCACCTGGTGGCGGCGGCAGGAGCCGGTGATCCGGCGCGAGCGGATCTTGCCCTTCTCGGAGATGAACTTGCGCAGCGAGGCGACGTCCTTGTAGTCGACCTGCTCGACCTTGTCGCGGCAGTGCTGGCAGGCTTGCGCCGGCCGCTGCCGGGCCCGCCCTTCTTGTCGCGCCGGCGGACCGGCTTGCCGCGTCCGCGTGCCTTGGCCATCAGAGTCGCCCCGCCGCCGAGCGGCTGGCGGCCGAGCATGGATGCTGTCGGAAACACTAAGACCTCGCTGTCTGGCTAGAACGGAATGTCGTCGTCGGCGGCGCGCGCCGGCGACCGGTGCGGGCTGGAAATCCCCTTCGTCGACGGGGACGTCGCTGCCCTTGGAGCCCCCGTTGCCGCGCGAAGCCGCCTCCACCGGAGGCGTCGTCGCGCGAGCCCAGGAACTGCACCGAGTCGGCAATGATATCGATTGCCTGGCGTTTGGCGCCGTCCTGGGCCTCCCACTCGCGCCACTCCAGGCGCCCGTCGATCGCGACGGGGCGGCCCTTGGAAGGTAGCGGGCGGCGTTCTCGCCCTGCGCGCCCCACACGGTGACGTTGAAGTAGTTGGGCTTGTCCTCCCATTCGCCGGTGCTGCCGTTCTTGCGGCGCGTGTTGCAGGCGACGCGCAGGCTGCACACCGACGTGCCGCTCGGCAGCGAGCGCAGCTCGGGGTCGGCGGTCAGGTTTCCGGTCAGGACGACCCGGTTGATGTTGGTGGCGGCCACGGCTCCTCTTCCTTTCGGCTTGTTCCTCGTCCGGTCCGCGGACCGCTCGAGCCTGCGAGCTCGAGCGCCGAGTCTAGACCGCGGCCGGCGATGCGGCTGTCCGCGACGTCCGCTGCGATCCCGCTCATTGCGAGGATCGCTTGCTCGCGCGGGGAGGTGCGGAACACCTCGTCCCAGTAGGGCGCGCTGATGCCGAAGCCGCGCGTGTCGTCCTGGAAGTGGTGGCGCATGTGGCGCTCGCGCAGCATCCGCCCGAGCCGCCCGCGCGGGCGGAAGTGGTGCAGGTAGTAGTGCGTCATGTCGTAGACCAGGTAGCCCGGTGAAGAAGCCCGCGCCGAGCGCCGGGCGCGTAGCGTGGGCCGAAGATCAGGTACATGGACGCCGAACACGACCGCGCCCAGCGGGATGCTCACGGCGGGCGGCATCACCAGGCGCATCGGGTCGTTGGGGTGGTCGTGGTGGACGCCGTGGATGATCCAGTGCATGCCGCGCGCCGAGCCCGTCCTCGGGCTCGAAGTGGAAGACGAGCCGGTGCAGCCAGTACTCGAACAGCGTCCACAGCGCGTAGCCGCCGAGCGACCAGGCCGATCGTCGGCGAGCACGCTGACCTGCGACAGGCCCCAGGCGCCATCAGCGACGATCGCCGGCACGAAGATCAGGAGCGGCACCGACGGGATGCACGCGCGAGAGCGCGTCCAGCATCCGCGACTCGAACATCGGCGGCGAGGCGCGCAGCACGTCGGTGCGCGTCGACGGTGCCGTCGCTCATGTCCTCGGCCCAGCCCATCGCGCCGATCTTATTACCCTCGGCGCGACCGCGACCGGCACACGTCCGGCGCTCGGCGGCTCGGCGACCGGGGCTCGGCCGCTCGGCTCGGCCTCGGGCGCCGCCGCGGCCTCGGGCGGGCCTGCGGCTCGGCCGGCGCGGGCGGCCTCGGCGGCGGGCGCTCGGGCGCGGCTCGGCCGCGGCGGGCGCCTCGGCCGGCGCGTCCGGCGCGGCCTCGGCGGCCGACGGCGGCGCCGCATGTCCGGCGCGTCCGGCACGCCCGGCTCGAGCTTGATGATCGCGGAAGCGCAGGACGCCGTCGGTGATCCGCAGCGTGCGGTCGAGGCCGCTCGAGCAGCTCCGGCTCGCCGGCGTGGAACTGGAGCAGGTGGTACTCGGCGCTGGCCTTGCCGTCGATCGGGTAGGTCAGCGGCCGCTCGCCCCACTCGTCGTGGCGCAGCAGCTCGCCCTGCGCCTCGATCGCGGCGCGCGCGTCGGCGACGATCTTCGCGCGGGTCGTCCTCCTCGGCCTGGGGGTCGAGCAGCAGGACGAGGTCGTATGTGGGTGCGGGCAGGGTCATGCGCTCGGAGGAAAGACTAGCGGGTCCGCGTCCGAGCCGTCACGCCCGGCGCGCCCGGAGCGGCCCTTGGCGCGGATGTCGGCGAGCTGCTCGTCGATCCAGTCGCCCGGGGTCGCGCGAGGTGACGATCTCGACCAGCCCCTCGCGCGCGGCGGCGGCGCTCCGCGCGGGTCCATCGTCAGCGCCGCGTAGATCGAGTTGGCCAGCTCCTGGATGTCGAACGGGTTGACCGACAGCGCGTACTCGCCGAGCTCCTCGTGGGCGCCGGTGTTCTCGGAGAGGATCGAGACGCCCTCGCGCTCGTTGACGATCGGCCCCTCCTTGGCGACCAGGTTCATGCCGTCGAACATCGCGTTGACGAGCAGCACGTCGTAGTGCTTGTAGGCGGCCATCGCCTCCTCGAGGTCGTCGCGCAGCTTGAGCTGGATCGGCATCCAGTCGGGGGTGCCGTGGCGGTGGTTGACGACCGCCACCAGCGCCTCGATCCGCTCGAGGTACTCGGCGTACTGCGGGCACGTCGGTCCGCGAGGGCATCAGCTGGGCGATGAACGTGACCCGCTCGATGAACTCGGGGTGCTGCTCGAGGAACAGGTCGAAGGCGGAGAAGCCGCGCAGCACGTTCTTGCACAGGTCGGCGCGGTCGACGCGCAGGATCAGGAAGTCGCGGCGGCGGCGCAGCAGCTCCTGCCTCGAACTCGCCGCACCCGCTCGCCCTGGGCGATCTGCCGGGTGGCCCGGTGGTCGATCGGCAGCGGGTAGGCGCGCACCCAGACCTCGCGGTCGCCGAAGCTGGACGACGCCGCGCTCGAAGTCGACCTCGAGGTCCATCAGGTCGCGGCAGCACTGCAGGAAGTTGTGCCGGTAGGAGCGGGTGTGGAAGCCGATGATGTCGTTCGCCAGCAGGCCCGTGTAGATCTCCTCGCGGATCCGCGTGGGCAGCACGCGCCAGGCGTCCGGCTGCGGTCCACGGGATGTGGATGAAGTGGTGCAGGAAGGCGTCCGGGCCGCGCCCGGCGCACGAGGTCGGGCAGCGTGTAGAGGTGGTAGTCGTGGACCATCACGACCGGTTCGTCGACTCCCTCGAGCTCCTCGACGACCGCCCGCGCGAGGTCCTCGTTGACGACGTTGTAGCCGAACTCGAACGCCTCGATCTCCTCGCGGCGGATGTCCGGCGCGTTGGAGAGGTCCCACAGGTAGTGCTGGATGAACCACAGCATCGGGTTGGCGAAGACGTTGTAGAAGCGGTCGTAGGCGTCCGGGTCGCTGACGACCAGCCGCACCTGGTACTCGCCGCCCGCCGGGCGAGCGCACCGGGAAGGCGCGGCCGCCGTGCTCGCGCGAGACCTCGGCGTCGTACTCGCTCATCGCCGAGGCGATCCAGATCGCTTCGCGGTGGGAGGCGAGGCCCGGTCAGCGCCGTGACCAGGCCGCCCGACCCGCGCTGGACCTCGCCGTCCGGCCTGGAAGGTCACCGGGCCCGCGGTTGCTGACCAGCACCAGCGGAGTCCGCTGTGCCGGCACGTCGCTCAGGCCTCCTGCAGCTCGTTGAAGATCCGCAGGTAGTCCCGCAGGTAGCGGGGCGTGAGGAAGTGCTGGCGCACGTGCTCCTTGCCGCGCGCGGCCCAGGCGCGCGCCCGAGCTCGGGGTCGCGCAGGATGTCCAGCGTGCGCTGGGCGCACTGCTCGGCGCTGGAGACGAGATAGCCGGTGACGCCGTCCTCGATCTGCAGCGGGATGCCGCCCGACGTTGCCGCCGACGAAGGGCCGCGCCTTCCAGATCGCCTCCGAGACGGTCAGGCCGAAGCCCTCGCGGGTGGACTTCTGGATCAGCACGTCGGAGTGGGACTGGAAGGCGTTGACCTCGATCGCCCCGACGTTGTTGAAGTTGTTGAGGATGTGGATGTCCGGGTCGCCGTCGGCGTGGGCGATGGTGGCGTTGAAGAAGTCCCAGCCCTCCGGGTCGTCGCTGGCCATCGAGCCGACCAGCGCCAGCTGCACCTCCGGCATCGACTCCTTGACCAGGCGGTAGGCGTCGATCACGCCGAGCGGGTCCTTCCAGGGGTCGAAGCGCGAGACCTGGCAGATCAGGGGCCGGTCGACGTCGATCCCGAACTGCCCGCAGACGAAGGCCCCGTCCTCGGGCGAGAGGGCCATGTTCTTGGGCGTCAGCGGGTCGATCGCCGGAGGCACCACGTTGACGTGCCCCTTCATCCCGCCCGGCACGTACTCCTCCATGTGGAACAGGGACTCGGGGTACTGCTCGATGTAGGGCAGCAGCTGGCTGATCGTGTCCGGGTTGGGGGTGGAGAGGTCGATGTGGCACCGCCAGATCCAGCCCTTCGCCTTCTCCGGGACGAGCTGGCAGAGGGCGGCCGGCTGGGGATCGTGGACGAGGCAGACGTCCCAGCCCTCCGGTGAGCTCGCGGGCGTTCATCTCGTTGTAGCTGCCGCCAGGTCGCCCACTGCTCCTCGTCGAGGTCCTGGGGGGCGCCCTGCAGAGCGTTGTGCATCAGCTTGGTCGCGTTGAAGAACTCTTCCCGACCGTAGATCACCTGCCACTCGCAGTCCAGGCCGACGTCCCTCATCAGCGGGACCAGCGTGTAGAGGATCTCCGAGACGCCTCCGCCGAAGGCCGTGGCCGAGATGTGAACGACGCGATGGCCCTGCAGCGGCTCGGCGAGCTCGCGGATCTCCGCGATCAGCTCGCGCCCGCAGATATGGGTGTAGTCGGCGAGGTTCTTGGTGCCTACGGCTACGGGCTGGAGCACGCGGCGGCACGATACCTAACGTTGGGCGCGAACCATGCCTGGGCGCTGTCGCACTTTGCGCCTTCGCCCCGGCGAGGAGCCGGCCGGCGAACTATGGTCTAGGCGGATGCTCAACGGGCGCCTGTATCGCGCGGCCTTCGTGCCCTTCCTCTTCGCACTCGCCATCGCCGCCTTCTCCCTCGGCAGCCGGCCGGCTCCGCTGACCTCGACCCTGGCTCCGGACGCCTTCCAGGGCGCCAGGGCCTTCGCCGAGCTGCAGCGGCTGACGGCCGCCTTCCCCGAACGGCGGGCCGGCGGAGCCGGGGACGCGCGCGGTGGCCGCGCAGGTTGCCCGCACCCTGCAGGGGCTCGGGGGCACGGCCGGCGGCGGCTTCTCCGTGCGCAGGCGCCACCTGGAAGGGCAGACGATCGACGGCGAGCGCCGCCTGCTCACGGTGATCGCCGAACGGCCCGGGTCGACCAACGAGACGCCGATCCTGGTGATCGCCCACCGGGACGCCGCCGTGCGACCCTCCCGCGCGGAGCTCTCGGGCACCGCCGCCCTGCTGGAGCTGGCCAGGGTCTTCGCGGCCCGGGAGACCAAGCGCACGATCATCCTCGCCTCGACCAGCGGCGGCAGCGGGGGCGACGCCGGGGCGGCCGACCTGGCCGGCGCCCTGCACGGACCACTCGATGCGGCGATCGTGCTCGGGGACCTCGCCGGCAGGCGCGCCCAGCCCCCCTTCGTCATCCCCTACTCGGACGGGTTCGGCTCGGCTCCGCTGCAGCTCCAGCGGACGGTCGCGCGATGCGATCGTGCACGAGGGAGGCTGGAACCCGGGGAGCCCTTCCCTGCTGGGGCAGGTCGCCCATCTCATGTTCCCTCTGGCGGCGGGCGAGCAGGGTGTCCTCGACCCCCGCGGCATCCCCGCCGTGCTCGTCCAGGCCTCCGGCGAACGCGGCCCCTCGCCCCACGCTCGGGTGAGCTCGGCCAGGCTGGAAGGCCTCGGGCGGGCGGTGCTGAGCGCCGTCGACGCACTCGACACGAGCCCCGACGCCTCCCGGGCGACGCAGACCGGCGTCCTGCTCCAGCGCAAGACGATCCCCGAATGGGCGCTGCGGCTGCTCGGGGGCACGCTCCTCCTTCCTCCCCTGATCGCGGCCGCAGACGGACTCGCCCGGATGCGCCGGCGGCGCGATCCCCGCCGGCCGCTGGACCCTGTGGACCCTCAGCTGCGCCCTCCCATTCCTCTGCTGTGCTCTGTTCTGCTCCCTCCTCGGCCTGCTCGGGATCGTGGCCGCCCCCTCGGTGCCCGTCCTTCCCGGCGCCATGCCGCTGGACGCCGAGGCCGTCACCGCCGTGGTGGCGGTGGGCCTCACCTTCATGCTGGCGTGGCTGCTGTGGGGGTCGTTGCTGCGCAGGCTGGGGTGGAGCCTCGCGCCGGACCCGGAGGCGGCCGGCCTGCCCGTGCTGGCGGTGCTGGCGCCGGTGTCGGTGCTGGTGTGGATCGCCAACCCGTACACCGTCCTGCTGCTGCTGCCGGCACTTCACCTGTGGCTGCTGATCGCGGACCCCGGCCTGCGCCCGCGCCGCTGGATCTCCTTCGCGCTCCTCGGGGCGGCCCTGCTGCCGCTGATCCTGCTGATCGCCTTCTACGCCGACCAGCTCGGCATGGGAGCGGGCAGCGTCGCCTGGAGCGCGATCCTGCTCCTGGCCGGAGGCCACGTCGGCCTCGGCGGGGCCCTGCTGTGGAGCATCGCCTTCGGCTGCGCGGCGGCGGCGGCGATGGTGGCGGCGAAGGAGCCCTCCCTGCCCGTCTCCGTGGCCGGCCCCGAGCGGATCGAGCTCACCATCCGCGGGCCGATGTCCTACGCCGGACCGGGCTCCCTCGGTGGTACGGAGTCGGCTCTGCGACGATAGGGACCAGCGGTGTCCGAGCTCCCGTTCACTCCGAGCGCCACGGCCGCAGGGATCGGCCAGGAGCCGATGCCCCGCTCGCGCTCGGGCCGGGCCATGCGCTGGCTCGCCGTGCTCCTGATCGCCTTCGGCTCCCTGGCGCTCGCCGACGGCCTCGTCACGCTGCTCTGGCAGGAGCCGATCTCCGCCCTGCTGACACGCCTGCGCCAGGACCAGCTGAGCGGGCAGCTGCGGCAGGCCGAAGGCGCCCCCCCGGGAGCCGCCGAGGCCCGCGCCCTGGCCGGCATCGCCGACGAGCGGCGGAGGATCGCCTTCCTGGCGCAGGACCTCCAGCGACACGCCGCAGACGGCAGCGCGGTCGGGCGCATCGCCATCCCCCGCATCGGGGCCAGCTTCGTGGTCGTGAAGGGGACGAGCACGGAAGACCTCAAGAGCGGTCCGGGGATCTACTCGGAAACGCCCTTCCCCGGCGTGGACGGCACCACGGCGATCGCCGGTCACCGCACCACCTACCTGGCGCCCTTCCGCCACATCGACGCCCTCGTGCCGGGCAGCCGCATCATGCTGAACATGCCCTATGCCCATTTCCTCTACACGGTGGTGGGCCACCGCGTGGTCTCCCCCTCGGACGTCCAGGCGGCCGAGGCCGAGGTCGGCTACAGCCGCCTCGTCCTATCCGCCTGCACCCCGCTGTTCAGCGCTGCGAAAAGGCTGCTGGTGTTCGCCCGCCTGGTCCGCACGGTTCCGGTGGGGGCGGCACGCCTGCTGACGGGCGGGGTCATCGCCCGCCCGATCGAGGCGCGTCCCGCCAGCCCGCACCGGCGGGCGCTACCACCGATGCTCAAATCCCTCGATCCGAACAGCGTCTCCCCGCTCGTCTGAGAGGAGAACCCCGGGCCCGCCCGGCACCACCTCCCCGACCCAGGAGACTTCGACCGTCCCGAGGGCGGCGAGAGCAGCCTCCACCTGCTCCCGGTCCCGCGGGTCCGCGCAGAAGCACAGCTCGTAGTCTTCTCCGCCCCCGGCCGCCAGTCGCCAGCCCGGAATGCCGAGGTCCCGAGCCACCGCCTCGACCCCCGGCGCGACGGGCAGCTCCGCCAGACGCACCTGCAGCAGGACCTCGCTGCGCCTGCCGATGTGCCCGGCGTCAGCTGGCCAGCCCGTCGGAGAGGTCGATCATCGCGTGCACCCCGGCCTGCGCGAGCGCCCGGCCCTCGGCCAGGCGGGGGACCGGTCGCCGCGCCCGCTGCAGGACGGGGTCGGCGTCGGGGCTCGCCGGGGCCCGCCCCTGCATGACCGCGAGGGCGGCCCCCGCCGCGCCGAGGCGGCCGGTCACCCCCACCAGGTCTCCGGGGCGGGCGCCGTCACGGCCGACCAGCTGATCGGGCTCCTGGGCCCAGCCGACGGCCGTGACCGAGACGATCAGCTCACCCGCGGCGACGACGTCGCCCCCTGCGATCACGGTCCCGAAGCGGGCCGCGAGCTCGTCCGCCGCCGCGGACCAGCTCCAGCGCCTCCGCCTCCTGGAGATGGGCCGGGAGGCCCAGCACGATGTACGCCTCCCCGGACTCGGCGCCCATGGCGGCGAGGTCGGAGAGGGCTCCCGCCATCGCCCGATGCCCGACGTCCGCCGGCGTGGACCATCCCTGCCCCAGGCGGAAGTGGACCCCCTGCACCATCGCATCGACCGAGGTCACGCAGACCGGCCGGGCGAGCACTACCGCCGCATCGTCCCCGGGCCCCCGCAGCACTCTCCCCGCCTGCCGCCGCGATGCGAGGGCGGCCGCGATGGAGTCGATCAGGGAGAGCTCGGCGATGGGCGGCGCTCAGCGGTGCCTGTAGACGATCCGAGCCCTGTCGAGGTCGTAGGGGGAGAGCTCGCAGCGAACGCGATCGCCCGGGAGGATGCGGATCCTGAAGCGCCGCATCTTTCCCGCGACGTGTCCGAGGACCACGTGGTCGTTGTCCAGCTTGACGCGGAACATCGCGTTCGGCAGGGCCTCGATCACCTCGCCCTCGAATTCGACCTTGTCCTCCTTGGCCACTCCCGATCCAATCTGGTCGCCATGGGGCGACCGTAGTTCCATTTCCCGACCCCCAAACTACCAGTGTGCTCGGGATCGGGGGTGAAAATCACCGGCCCGACAGCGGTCAGCCCGGCGCCGCCCCCCCGGTTTTCCTCACCGTCGGCGTCTGTCCGCCGGGTGCCGGGGCGGGCTTCGGGGGGCTGGGCGGGGTGGCCCTGGGGGCCGGCCCCTGGCCACCGGGCGCACCTTTGCCTTTGCCGCCGTGGTGAGACGGATGCTTTTCCTTGGATTCGGATTCGGCTTCCGAGCCGGCCTGTTCCTGCCCGGTCGTGGCGTACTTGCCGTAGAAGGGCAGGAAGGAGATGCCGGTGTTCGATTCGTGCAGCGGCGCGCACGGCTTGCCTTCGGTGACGGCCGCCATGTAGTTGTGCCAGATGTTCGCCGGCAGCGCCCCACCCTGCTGCGGTTCACCATGCACGTCGGTCATCGACACCCGCGTGTTCGGGTAGCCCATCCAGACCACCGTCGAGTATCGGGAGTTGTAACCGTCCAGCCACGCGTCGACGAGTTCGCTGGTCGTGCCGGTCTTGGCGGCCGTCGGGCAGTTGATCTGCGAGCGCACCGCGGTGCCGCCGAGCACGTTCTGGTGAAGGATGCGGGTCTCTTCGCCCGTGATGGCTTCGCTGAGCACCTTCACCCGGTGCGGCTGGCCCCAGTTGCTGTCGGTGTGGCCGTCGGGGAACACCACCTTGGTGACGGCGATCGGTTCGTTGCGCCAGCCTCCGTCCGCCAGCGTCGCGTAGACGTCTGCCATTTCGAGCGGCGTCACGCCGAGGGTGAGCCCTCCGAGGGCTTCCGCGGGGTAGCTCGACAGGTGGGTCTTCACCCCCAGCTTGTAGGCCATCTGCGTGATCGTTTCCTCGCCGAGGTCGGCGGCGAGCTGTGCGTAGATGGTGTTGTCGGAGGCCAGTGTGGCCTGGACCAGGCTGAGCGACTTGTTCAGCGAGGTTCCCTCGAAGGTCCTCACTTCGTATGTCGGATAGCCGGGGAGCCAGCCCGGGGAGAGCGTGTGCGAGAGGTAGTAGGTGGAGTTGGGGTCGATGCCCCTGGAGAGGGCGTCGGCGAGGTCGATCGCCTTGAAGGTCGACCCAGGCTGGCGGTGGCCGTCGGCGGCGAGGTTGTACTGGGACTTGCCGTAGCTCTCCGACTCGGCCATCGCCTCGATGTCTCCGTTTTCCGGGTTGATCGTCACGATCGCCGACGCGGGGTCTTCGGGTGAGCTGAGCACTTCCCCGATCGCTTTGCGCGCCAGGCGCTGCATGTTCAGGTCGATCGTCGTGTACACCTTCAGGCCGCCGCCTTCCACCGTCGTCTTGCCGTAGCGGTGGATGAGCAGCTCGCGGACGTATTCGAAGAAGAAGTCCTCGCGGCGCTGGGAGTAGTAGTTGCCCAGGTGGACGCCGAGCGGGGCCGCCTTCGCGGCGGAGGCTTCGTCGGCGCTGATGTAGTGCAGTTCCGCCATCTTGGAGAGCACCTCGTTGCGGCGGGAACGGGCGACGGCGGGGGCCCGGAAGGGGTTGTACTGCGACGGGGCCTGCGGCAGGCCGGCGAGCAGGGCGGACTGCTCGAGGTTCAGCTGCGAGACCGGTTTGTCGAAGAAGATGCGCGCCGCGGCCTGGACGCCGATCGCCGTCTGCCCTCCGACCGTCCCGTAGGGGACGCTGTTGAGGTAGCTGGTCAGGATCGAGTGCTTGTTGTGATGTTTCTCGTAGTCGAGTGCCAGCTTGGCCTCGATGATCTTCTGCTTGAGCGTGTGCTGGTCGTTGCCCAGGTACACGTTGCGGATCAGCTGCATGGTGATCGTCGAGCCGCCCTGCAGGGCGGCCCCGTGGGCGATGTCCTTGATCGCCGAGCGGAAGATCCCGGTCAGGTCGACCCCGTCGTGTTTGTAGAAGCGCTGGTCCTCGATGGCGACGGTCGCGTTGCGGAGGTTCGCCGGGATGGCGCTCCAGCCGACGGGCGTGCGCAGCTCGTCGGACTGGATGAACCCCAGGCGGGTGCCGTCTGAGGCGAACACCTGCGAGGAGCCCCCGCTGAGGATCGGATGCAGGGAGCCCAGGGCGGGCGCGGACTGGGCGACGTTCAGCACGTAGCCCACCAGCGCGATCGTGCCGATCACCAGGGCACCCGCGAGGATGCCGCCTCCGACCATGAGGACGCGCGCGCCGCCGGCATGGTTGTGCCTGCGACGGCGCTTTCGTGCTTGTCGAGACATCTCGAGAGGTTCGAGATTACCGTGCCACGTTGTGATTTCCTGGAAGGTCCCTCGCACCGATCCCGAGGCTCGGTGCGATCCCTCATGAACCCCGACACAGCCGAGCTGACAATCGCGGACCCGGCCGAGGAGCTGGCCGTTCCCTTCCACGCCCGGGCGGGCGTCGCGGGACTGCGCACCCTCGACGCGTCACGCGCGGCGGCCGTGCGTGACAGCTGGCGCGCCCTGTGGAGCTCGCGACTGCTGGTGTGGACGGCGGGGGTCGCAACCATCCTCGCGCTCGGGTTCGGACCCCGCCGGGGCGCCTTCGACCCGCCCGGGGTGACCAGGGGGTTCGGCGCCCTGGGGAACCTGCTGGCGGCTCCGGCGGCCCGGTGGGACTCGGCCTGGTACCTGGTGATCGCCCGTTACGGCTACCGGCCCGACCTCGGCGCCTTGACCGCTCCCCGCACCGCCTTCTTCCCGCTCTATCCGATCGGCCTGAGGTCGATCGCCTGGTTCGGGGTGCCGCCGATCCTCGCCGGCGTGGCCCTCTCGATGGCGGCCCTCGCCGCCGCCCTGTACGGGATCCACAGGCTCACCACCCTCGAGCTCGGCCGCCTCGCCGACGCGGCCACGGGCAGGCCCCTGAGCGGGGAGGCAGCGCGGCTGGCCGTCATGGTCACGGCCTTCGCCCCGATGGCCTTCTACCTCTCCGCGGTCTACTCAGAGTCCCTCTACCTGGCTCTCTCGGTGGCGCTGTTCTGGAGCGCCCGGCAGGGGCGCTGGGCGCTGGTGGGCGTGCTGGGGGCCCTCGCGGGCGCCACCCGCAGCACCGGCCTCGTTCTCGCCCTCCCGGCGCTGATGATCTACCTGTATGGGCCTCGCGAGGATCGTCCGCCCGACCGCGAGGGCGGCCGGCTGCTGCTGCCCCGGTATCGCCTGCGCCGGGATGTGGCCTGGCTGGCGCTGCTGCCGGCCGGTGTGCTCATGTTCGCCGTCCTGCTCGCCGCGGCGGGCGGGGACGCGCTGGCGCCGTTGAGCGCCCAGGTGGCGTGGGGCACGGCATTTCGCCGGTCCCTACGTCGGCGTCTGGGATGGCGTGAAGGCCGCCTTCCTGGGCGCTCGTGCAGCTCCTCTCGGGCCAGCGCCGGCACGTGTACTTCCAGGCGGGCGAAGGGAGTCCCTTCGTTTCCGCCGGCCACAACCTGATGCTGCTCGCCTTCCTGGCGGCGGCGGTCCCTGCGGTCATCGGGGTCCTGAGAAGGCTGCCCCTGGCCTACGGGGCCTACGTGCTGGCCGCGCTGGCCCTGCCCCTGTCCTACCCGGTGAGCTCCCAGCCCCTGATGTCGCTGCCCCGCTTCCTGGTCGTGCTCTTCCCGCTCTCGATCGCGACCGCGGCATGGCTGCCGAGCGCCCCCGCGCGCGAGCGCCCCTGCTGACCGCCTCGGGCCTGCTGATGGTCCTGTTCCTGGCCCAGTTCGCCACCTGGCACTGGGTGGCCTAGGGTGGCCCGGCCCCTCGACCCCCGGCGCTCGGCGCCGAGGGGCCGCGCCCGTCGCGCCGGGAGCCTCGGAGCAGGGGGACCCCTCCAGCTCCCCCACGACCGACTGGCCGCCGTGGACCGCGCCGGTGGCCCTCCTCGGCGGCCTCGTCCTGGCGGCCGTAGGCGCCCTCGCGGTCGATCTGCCCGCGCTCGCCCTGGGGGTGACAGATGACTCAAGCGAACACACCCCGCCCGGGCTGACGATCGCGGACACGTTCGTGCAGGACCTGGCCTTCGTTGGGGCGGCCGTCTACTGCGCCCACATCGGCGGCCGGGCGGTGCACGCCTGGCAGCTCGGTCTGCGCCGGCCGGGGAGCCGCTGGAGATCGGCCGCGCGGCTGGTCGCTGGCGCTGCTGTTCGCCTTCATCGTCCTGAGCGTCATCTGGCAGGAACTCGTCCACCCGACGAAGAGAAGCTGCTGGAAACGCTGGGCACCCAAGAAGGGGCGGCGCTGCTGGTGCTGAGCGCCGGCGCTGACCTGCGTCGTCGCCCCGATCTGCGAGGAGATCCTCTTCCGCGGGTTACATCTTCACGGCGCTGCGGAACTGGCAGGGGGACGATGACGGCGGCCGTGATCACCGGGCTGCTGTTCGGTGGCGTGCACGCGTTCTCGGCCCCCGCCCTGGACCTCCTGCCGCTTGCGGCCCTCGGCTTCGGGCTGTGCCTGCTCTACCGCTACACGGGCTCGCTCTACCCCTGCATGGTCGCCCATTCCCTGAACAACTCGGTCGCCTTCGTCGAGCCTGGAGGAGTGGGGCTGGCAGGCGCCCGTTCTGATGGTGGTGTCGATCGGCTCGATCTGGCTGCTGATCCTCGCGGGCGAGAGGGCGGGCCTGGTGCAGCCGGGCGGCCGTGCTCGCCCGCCCGGACGCATAGGATCGTGCGCATGAGAAACGGACATCGGCTGGCTGCCGCCTGCCCGCTCGCCGTCTGCCTCGCCCTCCCGGCCGCGTGCCCTCGGCGCGGAACCCCCGACGGTCCCGTCCCGCTCCCCAGCCCGCACCGGCGGCAGGAGCCATCAAGCTCGTGCATCCAGAAGGCCGGCGGCAAGCCGCTGTTCGCCTTCGTGGGACGTGGTGTGGTCGTCCGGGGGATCGTCACCCCATACGTGGCCGGACAGGCGGTCAAGGTCGAGCTTCTACCGCGATGGGCGCAAGATCGGTGTGAGGACGGTCGGCGTGCGCCCCCTCGGCAACGGGACGGGCCAGTTCCACCTCAGCCTCACGAGCGCCTACGCGGGGTTCGTGCAGGCGCGGGCGGCGCACTATGCGACGCCCCAGCAGGCCGCCTTCAGCGGCCGCTCGCCCGGGCATCAGGTTCGTCAACGCGGGCGTGGCCCCGGCTCGCGTCGGGCCGTCGGTGCGGCTGCTGCAGTCCGAGCTGAACGCCCTCCACTACGCGGTGCCGCTGAACGGGGTCTTCGACGAAGCGACCGGCCGGGCGCTCGTCGCCTATCGCAAGATGACGGGGCTCGAACGGGTCCCGTATGCCGGCAGGCGCGTGTTCGAACTGCTGCAGAAAGGGGCCGGAGGCGTTCCACGTCCGCTACCCCACGACGGCCGCCACGTCGAGGCCGACCTCACCAAGCAGGTCCTCGCCGAGATCGAACCGGGCGGCCGCGTGCGGATGATCTACACGATGAGCTCGGGCAAGCCCTCGACGCCGACGGTGATCGGGCACTTCAACGTCTACATGAAGAACCGGGGATCAACAGCCGACGGGATGGTGGACTCCAACTACTTCATCCGCGGCTACGCCATCCACGGGTATGCCGAAGTGCCGACCTACGCCGCGAGCCATGGCTGCCTGCGCGTGCCGATCCCGGACGCGCCGACGATCTACGCCTGGGTCGCGCCCGGGCACGCCCGTCGACGTCTACAACGAGGGCGGAGGCGGCAGCTCGCGACGCCCCGCGGCCAGCGCGGCGGGCCCTGAGCCCTCGGGCCCTGACCCTGATCGTCCGCGCCAGGTAGCCGAGCCCGAAGCCGTAGACGAGCAGGGCGAGCAGCAGCTTCACGCCCCTGATCGCCCATTCGCTGCCGGAGTCGGAGACGATCCCCGAGAAGGGGGAGGTGAGCTGGGAGGAGACTTCGTCAAGCGTCCGGTGCAGGGCGTTCTCGTGGTTGGCGGACGCCGTGCCGGCGCGTGAGGATGCCTGCCCCGTCTGGGCGAGCTGTTGCTGCTGATGGCTGGAGGCCGATTCGGTCTGGTCTAAGGCGAAGACCAGGAAGGACAGGGCCACGATCACGCAGATGGCGATTGAAGCGAACCTGAGCAACCTGACGATCGTGGAGAGCACAACGCTAGATTAGGTCGCGCCGCTTGGAGCGCCTGGACGAAGATACGACCGGACTCGCACGCCGCGCGAACGCGCCTGATCGAGGAGCTGCGCCGCCACGCCCTCGTGATCGGCGAGGTGACCCTGACCAGCGGCGCGCGGGCCGAGTACTACGTCGACGCCAAGCGGGCCATCCTTCTGCCCGACGGATTCAGCGCGCTGGCGGCCCTCGTCGCAGGGCAGGTCTCTGAGTGGGCGGGCAGCGCCGTCGGGGGCATGACCATGGGCGCCGACCCGGTGGTGTGCGCGGCGCTCGCCGGAGGCGCCCGCGTGAAGGGGTTCTTCGTCCGCAAGGAGGCCAAGGCCCACGGCCTGCAGCGGCGCATCGAGGGCCCGTCCCTCGGCCCCGAGGATCGCTGCGTGGTGGTGGAGGACGTGGTCACCACGGGAGGCTCCACGCTGGCGGCGATCGCGGCCCTGCACGAGGCCGGGCACGAGATCTGCGGGGTGATCAGCGTGCTCGACCGTCTCGCCGGGGGTGGCGCCGCGATCGAACGGGAGGCCGGCGCGCCGTATGTGGCGCTGACGACGATCGACGAGGTCTATCCAGACCGTCCGGATCGCGTGGCGTGAGCGGCGCAGCGCCATCCCCACGGATCCGCGCGGCCCGGCCCGAGGACGTGGGGCTGCTGCTCGGCCTGATACGGGAGCTGGCCGAGTACGAGAAGCTCGCCGACGAGGTTCACGCCACCGAGGACCTACTCCACCGGGCACTGTTCGGCGAGCGTCCTGCCGCGGAGGCCCTGATCGCCGAGGTCGGGGACCAGACCGCCGGCTACGCCCTCTTCTACCCGACCTTCTCCACCTTCCTCTCGGTCCAGGGGATATGGCTGGAGGACCTGTTCGTGCGCCCCGCCCACCGCGGCTCCGGGGTGGGCAGGGCGCTGCTCGGCATCCGTTGCCGCGAGGGCGCGAGAGCGCGGCGGCGAGCGCCTGGAATGGTCGGCTCTGGACTGGAACGAGCTGGCCCTCGGCTTCTACAGGCGGATCGGCGCCCAGACGATGGAGCAGTGGATCACCCACAGGCTGGTGGGGGACGACCTCTGCAGCGTCGCCGCCGGGGCCCCGGAGATCTCCGCGGGCGCCGATGCCCCGCGCCGGTAGCCTTCTGCGCAGCCGTCCCGGCGACGGCCGGCCCTCGTAGTCCAATGGATAAGACGACCGCCTCCTAAGCGGTAAATCCAGGTTCGACTCCTGGCGGGGGCATCCCCCGGGTGCTCAGCCGCCCGGGGCGCGATTGCGGTAGGCACGCACCTTCGTGCGGTTCCCGCAGACGGCCATCTCGCACCACACCGCCGATCGGTTGCGCGAGCGGTCATAGAACGCCCACCGGCAGTCCGAGTCCCGGCAGGCCTTGACCCGCTGCCAGGAGCCATCGCCGATCGAGCTCGCCACCGGGACCAGCAGCTGCGCCAGCGCCCCGGACGTCCCGCGGGCCTGCGGGAGCAGGCTCAGCGATCCACTCCGATCGAAGTGGGCGGCGAGCTCGCCGCCACGGGCCGAGCGCTCCAGCACATCCCAGGCGTCGGCGTCGGCGGCGCCGCCGTTGTTCTCGAGCATCAGCCTCCGCAGCGCCTCCCGCAGGGCGATCGCGTCGCGCTGCTCGCAAGCGCTCGCGTGGTCCCCGGTGGGGTCGAGCAGGTCGTGCTCGGAAAGCCATTCGGTCAGGCCCGAGGGGGTCTGGAGGGCATCGGTGCCCTCCTCGGCGTCGAGCGTGTTGACGTAGTCGATCACGAGGTCGAGTCGATGCGGGATCTCTGATGGCTCTGTCTTTGACACCGGTGTCTAGTTATGGTAGGTTACTAACCAGCTATCGCGTTACGGAGGTTTCACAATGATCGTATCGCAGGAGGCCATCACCGCCGCCAGGCTTCACGGGGACACGGACGGCGCCTGGGCACCTGGAGCGTGGACGCGTCCTGAGCCCGGGGCGGATCGCGAGAGCCGCCGCGCGGCTTCGCTCCGGATCGCTCGATCGGGCCCTGATAGACGGTGCCGATCCCGCCCGCTCCCAGCAGCTCGCCGCCCGCGCCGCCCTGCTCAGCTCCCCCCGCTTCCGGGCCACGCTCGCCGAGTCCCTCGACGGGCTCGTGGCAAGCGCCGAGGGGCCTCAGAGGCGCTGGTGGGCTCTCACCCGCCGCGACCCCGTGCTCGTCAACAGGGAGCGGCTGCATTCGCTCGCCGCCTGGCTCGCCGGCCCTCGCCCCGCATACGTGCGCGGGATCGCCATCCTCAACGAGCTGCTCAGCGATGGCACCGGGCCGGCCTACACCGGCACCCCCCAGTCGCTGGCACGGAGACTCGACGACGCGCGCGAGGCGCTGGAAGGCTGAGCGGGCGGGCTCGAATCGGGCCGCGAGCGTCCCGCTCGTGGGATACTCGCAACGTGCCCTTCAACGCCGAGCTCGCCCCGAAGCCCTACCTGCCGGCGCAGGACCGCTACGACAAGATGATCTACCGGCGCTGCGGGCGCAGCGGGTTGCAGCTGCCGGCGATCTCCCTCGGGCTGTGGCAGAACTTCGGCGACGACCGCCCCCTGGCCGGCAGCCGGGCGATCCTGCGGCGCGCCTTCGACCTCGGCATCACCCACTTCGACCTCGCGAACAACTACGGCCCGCCGTACGGCAGCGCGGAGATCAACTTCGGGCGCATCTTCGCCGAGGACCTGCACCCCTACCGGGAGGAGCTGGTCATCTCGACGAAGGCCGGTTACGACATGTGGCCCGGTCCCTACGGGGAGTGGGGCTCTCGCAAGTACCTGCTGGGAAGCCTCGGCCAGAGCCTCATGCGCATGCGCCTCGACTACGTCGACATCTTCTACTCCCACCGCTTCGACCCGCGGACGCCCCTGGAGGAGACGATGGGGGCGCTCGACACGGCGGTGCGCCAGGGCTACGCGAGATATGTGGGAATCTCCTCCTACGGGCCCGAGCGGACACTGGAGGCGGCCCGGATCCTGCGCGAGCTGGGGACGCCGCTGCTGATCCACCAGCCCTCCTACTCGCTGGTCAACCGCTGGATCGAGCAGGGCCTCCGCGACGTGCTCGGCCAGGAGGGGATCGGGGCGATCGTCTTCTCCCCGCTGGCCCAGGGCCTGCTCACCGACCGCTACCTCGGCGGCATCCCCGAGGACAGCCGCGTGCGTCGCGGCAACTATTTCTCCGAGCAGCTCCTCTCCGACGAGAACCTGGCCCGCGCCAGGGCTCTGAACGAGATCGCACAGCGGCGCGGCCAGACGCTCGCACAGATGGCGATCGCCTGGACGCTGCGCGACGAGCGCGTGACATCCGCCCTGCTGGGAGCCAGCAGCGTCAAGCAGCTGGATCAGAACGTGGCGGCGCTTGAGCGCCTCGACTTCAGCCCCGAGGAGCTGGCCGAGATAGACATCCACGCCCAGGAGGGCGGCGTCAACCTCTGGGCCGCATCGAGCGCGGGCTGACCCGTCCCGCGCCCCGGCGGACGGCCCCAGGCGGTTGAGCATCCCGCAGGACGCTGGTAGCTTGGATTCCATGCCGGACCGGTCCCCAGCGGTACGAGGCATGGGAGGCCGCCTTTCCGGCCTCACGCGCGTCATCCTGCTCTGCCTGCTCCTGGCCCTCGGAGGAGGGCTGCTCTACGGCTGCGGCACGGGCGGGTCGGGCAAGACCCCGAAGTCGGCCGAACGGGGCGCGGCAAAGGGATCGAAGGCCGAAGCTGGCGAAGAAGAAGGCGGCGAAGAAGCCGCGAACCGCAAGCGTGCCGAAGCCGAACTCGCTGCGAGCAAGAAGCGCGAAGCGGCCGAAGAAGCCGAACTGAAAAAGCGCCAGGCCGAAGCGCAGGCGGCCGCCGCGAGCTCCGGGACGACCAAGACCAAGAAGCACAAGTCGGGCGGCAAGCACAAGCGTTCCGGCACCACCAGGAAGGCGGGTCGCGGCAAGGGCTCGTCAGGCTCGCACAAGAAGACGAGCAAGACCAAGAGCAAGAGCAAAGGCCCCAGCGCCTCCGAAGTGGCCGCGAACAAGCAGTTCGCCAAGGAAGAAGCCGCCGAAGAACACGCCTACAAGAGCCGCGAACACGAAGAAGGCGCGAAGTAGCGTCCAACGCGCGAAGTAGCGTCCAACGAAAAAGGGGGACCGATGACACGACGGCGTATCCCGCCGCTTCTCCTCGCGCTCTGCTGCGGGGCGCTCATAGGCGGATGCGGAAGCGGCAGCTCCACCAAGTCCACTGCCGCGACCACCACCCCGGCTGCCACGACCACGACCACCTCGACGCCGATCCCGACCGGCGCCGCGAACGTGCAGCAGGCCGTACAGGAGTGCAAGCACCTGGTCCAGACTCAGACGAAACTGACGCCGGGCGCCAAGGCCAAACTCGAAGGAGTCTGTGAAAAGGCGGCCAAAGGCGACTCGGCGGCCGTGAAGCAGGCGGCCCGGGAAGTCTGCGAAGAAGTAATCAACAGCTCATCCGTGCCGGCGGGGCCGGCGCGGGAACAGGCGCTGGCGGCCTGCAAGGCGAAATAGGCAGCCCACCCAGGGCACGGCGTCGCAGCCCCGGGTGGGCTGCCCGCCGTGCCCCTACGCTCGCCTCTCGCCTAGCCCAGGCCCTGCAGGAAGGGCACCATTTCCCGGAAGAACACGTTGGCTTCGATGTCGCCTTCCGGTTCGGCCGCGGCCGGGTCGTTGTGCGCGTATTCCGCTTCCCGGTCGATCAGGGTCAGGTTCTGCGACGGGATCCCCGACTGTTCGGCCAGGACTTCGGCGGCGATCAGCGAGCTGGCGCCGAACACTTTGTCCAGTTCCGAGCTGATCGCCAGGATCTTCAGCGACGTGGGCAGGTCGTGGCCGTGGATGGCGTGCTCTTCGAGCACTTCCTGGGCCGGGTTGGCGTTCCCGTCGGCCACCGCCCCGGTGTCGATGGTGAGCCTTTCGGGGAAGTACCACTCGGTGCCGTCGGCGTGCTGGAGCCCTGTCCCGGAGAGCATTTCCGCATAGCGTTTCAACGGCGAGATCGCACCCAGCCCGTTCCAGCCGTGCAGCCCGTCTTCTTTTGCCGTTTCTTCGATCCCGGCACCGGCATGCACCTGCGCCGCGATCAGGGTCGGCGGCGACGTGCCGACGTTGACGCCGTACCCGAACTCGGCTTCGTTGTTGACCGGGATGAGGCAGCCGGGTTCGGACGCTTTGCAGCCCGGGGAGGTTTTCGGCTTCAGGTTTTCGGGCAGGAACGGGAAGGTCTCCGCCAGCGATACTTCCTGGGAGAGGGCGGGGACCGCCGTGGCGGTCGAGCCGAGTGCCGAGAACAGGCCCAGGAAGGGCGCGCCGATGCCACCGAATGCCAGCCAGGGCGCTTTGCGTGCGTGGAGTGCTCCTAGCTCTTCTTCGGCCTTTTCCTTCGTGATCGGGATCGGGCTGCTCCCTCCGTCGTCGTAGACGAGGCCGGAGAGTCCGTCGGCGCCCGGCGAGCCGCCGAAGTCCCACGTCGCGTAGGCGGTGACGACCGAGCCGCCGAGGGAGTGGCCCCCGAGCACCACCTTCCCACCGCGCGCCTTGGCGGCTTCGATGACCCTGTGGAGGTCTTCGACGGCGACGTTCATCCCCCATCCGGACCCGAATTCGTTGAGTTCTTTGGACTGTTTGGGGAAGGGCGCGAGGAAGTTGAGACCGGAGGGGCCTTCTGCGGTGAGGGGCAGGAAGCGGTGGCGTGGTTTCGCGCCCGCAAGCCAGCCGAGGTAGTAGTCGAAGAGTTCCTGGCCGGAGGCGATGCCGTCCTTTGCCCTCCTGAGCACGGCCTGGTCCTCGAGCAGGTTCTCCCGGCGTTCGACGGCCCACACCTGCCAGTCGGGCAGCCGTGAGACGAGCGACTTCGCGAAGGGGACGAAATAGGCCGCGCCGGCCGACGTCCCGGGCTCGAGCACGAGCACGTTCTTGGCCTTCTTGGCTCCGATGGCGATCACTCCGACCCTGTTGAGGTTGAGGCTCGGGCTCGGCCCTGAGAGCTTGGGCGGCTGGAAGTGTTCCTGCATTTCCCCGACCGCCCCGGCGGGCTTGAAGCCCGGCATGAAGGACCTGTGCACGGGCACGGCGCCCATCGCAACACCGCCCGTCGACACCACGGTTGCCGCCGCCAGCACAGCAGCGCTCAACGTCAGGCGAGCCATTTTCGTGCCTAGATGCATGTCCCCTCGCTCTCCTCGTCTCCACACGAGCCGCGGCGCATCACCTTGCCCGCGGCCTCCAGTCAGACGGTAGTTGGCGCCATGCCCTTGCGCAATGACCTGACGCCGAACTTCCGCCGGCCACCTTGTGCACTTGCACAACTCACTCGATCTCGCCGGCCTCCTCATCGGCTCTCGCGAGCTTGAGGGCGACGTAGCTGCAGGCGAGATCGCGCGGCGCGCCGAGATCCAGACCGGTCAGCTGCTCGATGCGACCCAGGCGGTAGGCCAGCGTGTTGCGGTGGATCTGAAGGGAGGAGCTCGTCAGCGTGCGGTCCATCCGGCAGTCGAGGAACGTGCTCAGCGTGTGCGCCAGCTCGCTGCGCTCCCCGACGTCCAGGCTGGCCAGCAGCCTGGCGCTCAGGCGCCTCGCCAGCTCGCTGGAGCGCTCGACGATGGTCTCCAGCAGGTGGTCCTCGAACCTGACCTCGCCCACCATGCCGGCTCGCCGAGCGTGCTCGACGAGCGCCTCGACATCCTCACGCGCCTGCCCCAGGCGGGACCGGGGGACGGGCTCTCCGATCACGAGCAGCGCGTCCGGGCTCTCATTGAGATCGGCATGCCGCAGCGGCTTCCACGAGGCCCCCACGACGCGGTCGCTCTGCGTCACCGCCAGTCGCCATCCCGCCTGGCGCAGCCGGGCCGCCAGCGCCGCGTGACGGTGCGGCGGGCTGCCGGGGATCACGACGGCGAAGGCCGAGTAGGCCGACTGCAGCGGCACACCGAGCCGCTCCGCGAGCTCGCCGGCAGCCGGTGTCAGCGGCTCCTGGCTGCAGAGGAGGTCGAGCAGCGTGCGCGTGTGGCGCTCCTCCTCGGAGACCAGGAGCTCACGCTCGGCGAGATAGGTCTCCGTGACGACGAGGGAGGTCCGATCCAGGTAGTCCCCGAGCCGCCCAGCCAGCGTGAGCAGGGCCTCGGACTCTCCGCTGCGCGCATGACGGCGAAGCATCGCCCAGCCCAGCTGGCGGAGTATCGCGAACGCCCGCAGCAGATCCTCCAGTCGCAGCCCCTCAGTCGCCCTGGCGCGAGCCCACGCCCGCAGGGGATCGAAGTCGGAGTCGTCGGGCATGACGCCGCTGGCGAGGAACCGCGACCATCGCGCGAGGCTCCTTTCCAGCCCTCCGAGGACGTCGGCACGGGACGCCTCTGCGAGATGCTCGAAATGCGGGCACCTGGGCCTGCAGGCCTGCCAGCATCTCCCCAGCCGCCTCCTCGCGGGGGATGCGCCTGACGATCGCCGCCGCCGATCGACTCTCCCGGCTCCTGGATGCCACCTGAGCGATTATCGCCCGTCCACCTCCGCGGCAGGCGCGCCGGTGCTACTGGTCGTCCTCGTCCTCGTCCTCGTCGTACAGCGACTCCCGCGCCAGCTCCCGGCCGCGGCCGTCGAACAGCTTGATCTCCAGCAGGTCGCCGCGGTAGTCGTCGGGGGCGATCAGCGTGAAGCGTTCCTCGAGCAGCTCGCACTGGTCGACCGCCAGCCCGCCAGCTCGGCCGTCGCCACGTCCCGCCGGAGACCAGCGGGCGGCCCCAGATCAGCGTCATCGCCGCCACCGCCCCGGCTCGCCCCGCCAGCGGCCGATCACCTCGTCGCAGAGGTCGAGCCGCCAGTCCGGGTTGCGCTCGGCGGTCTCGTCGGTGAAGTCGACCTGCGCGGAGAAGTCGCCGGGCTCGCCTCCTCGTCGCCGGCAGGTAGCGGACGTAGCCGAACAGCTCGAAGCCGCCGGCGGTGCGGGCGGTGCGCGGGCACGTAGGTGCGCCCGTGCCAGGTGCGGTCGGGGTACCAGCGGATCGCGCCCCGGCTCGCCGAGGTCGGCCCCGTCGGCGTCGAGTCGAGAGGCGGCCGCGAGAAGCTCCTGCGCGCAGGCGCTCCTCCCAGCGCCCGTCGGGCAGCGCCCTCCTGCGGGGGCTCGGCGGCGAAGCGGGGCACGAAGCGTTCCTCGGGCGCCATCGACGGCGGCCAGCCTACCCGGACGTCGGCGGGGGCCGCCGTCAGCGCCTCGCCGCAGGGCCGCGGCGGCGTCCTCGGGGGCGACGATGTTGAGGTTCAGCTCCGTCGAGAGCTCGAGTCCCGCGAGGTGGGTGAGCCGCGGCATCACGTCGATCCGCCAGCAGAAGTCCTCGGCTCCCGCTGGGGGCGGTGCGCACCCACATGTTCAGCGGCGGGCTGGAGCCGAGGTGGCGGGCCAGGCGGCACAGGCCGTCGTGCAGCAGCGCCGCTCCGGTGGGCCCTCCCTCCTCGAAGCGGGGCCGGGGCCTGCGCGGGGCGAGCATCAGCTGGAAGGGCAGCCGCGAGGCGAAGGGCGCGATCAGCACCGCCTCCTCGTCGATCGCCACGATCCGCTCGCCCCGGCGCACCTCCTCGGCGACCAGGTCCCCGAGCAGGCTCTGGCCCATCGTGCGCGTCGTGTAGGCGCCCGCCCGCTCGCGCTCGCGGGCCACGTCGGCCGGGACGAAGTCCAGCGCGTAGAGCTGGGCGTGGGTGTGCGGCAGCGAGGCCCCCGCCTCCACGCCGCTCGTTGACGATCAGCTGCACGTAGGCGCTGTGCTCGGTGCGCGCGCATCCGCTCCCGCCACACCTCGACCGCCGCGACCACCTGCTCGCGTCGGAAGTTCCGCCAGCGAGGTCACCGACTGCGGGGCCGTTGACGATCACCTCGTGGGCGCCCGTCGCGGGCAGCGAGACGAACAGCTCTGCGGCGTGTCCGCGGCCCGCCGGGCTCGGCTCCGCTGCGCCACCGGCTCCGGCCCCGCCGGGTCCGGGTCGAGGCGCCGGGTAGAGGTTCGGCACGACCCGCACCCTCCAGCCCGGCGAGTCGGGCGGCCGCCCGCCGGCCGCAGCGCGTACAGCTCCGGCGGGGTGCGGTCCTCGTGGCCCTCGGCGAAGGGGTCGCTCGGCGGGGTCGATCGGGTCGGCGGGCGCAGCTGCGCGGCTCGCCTCCCGGCCGCCTCGAGCGCTCCCCGGCGACGATCGTCCGGTGCCCGCTGAGCGGGTCGATGCGCAGCTCCGGCATCCGGCCTCAGGCGCCGAGCGCGTAGCGCGCGACGTCCCGTTCGAGCTTCGCCTCGCTCAGGTAGGGGCCCTGGTGGATGAACAGGCCCCCGTGGGCGCCGTGGAACACGGTCACCGGCGTGAAGGTCGAGTCGCTCACGGCGAGCCCGGCCTGCCGCTCGCGTCGAAGTAGCTCGGGTAGCTCACCGGGAAGGAGCGCAGGAAGCGAGCCGCTTCGCCGGCGGCTGTCGCCGGAGTCGATCCCGACGAAGGCGACCTCGCGGCCCGTCCCAGCGACACCCGCTGGAAGACCCCGAACTCCGCCCGGCAGGGCTCACACCAGGAGGCCCACTTGTTGATCACCACCGGGCGGCCGCGGAGCGTGGCCAGCCGCGCCCTGCAGCGCCGGCATGCCGCCCGGCGAGCAGCGCGCCGGCCTGTGCGTGCAGCGCCGCCAGCGCGGGACGGCGAGCCGGCCAGCTCGTGCGCGCATCTGCGCCAGCGTGAGCTTCGAGGCGGGAGCCGGCGCCGGAGGAGCTGCCCAGCTGCACCAGCCCCACCACCACGAGCGCCGCGAGTCCCACGGCCAGCCGCCGCGAGCAGCCGACTCGCCTGAGGCTCATCGCGGTCACAGCGTCGCAGATAAGCGGTGCCGATGGCCAGACCCCTTCGATGGCGCCTGCGGGTGTTATATCCTCAGCCACATCACAGCCGGGGCGCCGTTAGCGTCCGGCGAGACGGTGCGAGACGGGCGCCGTCGCGTTTCGAGCCGCGCCGAAGTCGCACTTTCGCGCGGTCCTGTCTCGAAGTCCAGAGCCGCTATGGCCGAGTCCACCTCAGTGGCCCCGCGGGCCGCGATCGATTCCAAGTTCTGCCGACGATCGCGCGGGCGGAAAAGCTCGTCCGCGAGCGCTTCCTGCACGAGGGCGAGGATCCCGCCGTCGCGCTCGCCCCCGGCACGCCCGCGCCGGCGGCGCCCTCGACCTGGCCCTGGCCGAGCTCGAGGAGGACCCCAAGGCGCAACCAGCCCGTCCACGGCCTGGCGGCGGGAGTTCTCGCTGCTGCTGGGGCTCGAGCGGGTCCTCTCCGAGGAGGAGCCGAAGCTCGCCGACGGCACCGTCCTCTCCGCCCACCAGGTGGACGCCCTGTCGGGCACGCTCACGGCGCTGCTGGCCGAGGAGCAGCGCACGGGCTCCGGCGGCAACGGCCGCTGCAACGGTCGGCCTCGCCGGAGCTGCTGGCCTCGGCCGCGATCCTCGGGCCCGACGAGCCTGCGCCGCCAACGGCGCCGCCGAGGCGGCCGCCGCGGCGGAGGCGCCGAGGAGGACGAGGAGAGCGACGAGGACGAGGAGGAGCTCGACGAGGACGAGGAGGACGAGGACGAGGACCTCGGGCCGGTCGCAGCGCGCCGCTCCCGACGAGGACGAGGACGAGACGTCGAGGACCTCGAGGGGGAGCTGCACGAGGACCGCCGAGCATCGAGGACGAGGAGGAGCCGAGCAGGAGGCGGACGTCCGACGAGGAGCCCCGCGACTGGGTCGAGGAGGAGGACGAGGAGGAGTCGCTCGGCGAGCAGCCCGAGGACCCCAACGCCGCCAAGCGCTTCTGGTTCGAGCACGCCACCGGGCGCCGGCAAGACGGTCGCCGCGCTCGGCTTCGTCGAGGCCTCCCAGACCGGCGGGGTGCTGATCCTCACCCACCGGCGCAACCTCGTCGACCAGTTCCTCGGCGAGCTCCGCGACCGCGGCTACTCCAAGCGCATCAGCCGACCGCTGCTGAAGGGCGAGGACTCGGCCAGGGGCCCGGTGACGGTCGAGACCTACCAGTGGTTCGTGCGCAACGCCGGCGAAGATCTCGAGCGCCTACACGATCGTCATCTGCGACGAGGCCCACACCGCGCTCGGCGAGAAGACGAGCGCGGCGATCCGCAACTGGACCGGCCCGATCTTCATCGGCATGACCGCCACGGGCGCGCTCATCGCCCGCCACGTCACCGACCTGTTCCCCACCCAGACCTCCCGCTTCGACCTCGCCGCGGCGGCCCGCCGCGGGGTGATCGCGCCGCTGCGCTGCGTGCGCATCTCCCCCGGCGTGGGCGTCCGGACGATCGCCAAGGTGCCCCTGCGCCGGGGCGAGGTGGACACCGAGTTCGACCAGGACGAGCTGGCCAAACTGCTCGACCAGCAGCCCTTCAACCTGGCCGTCGCCAACCTCTACAAGACCCGCTTCAACGGCGTCCCCGGCGTCGTCTACGCCGCCGGCGTGCGCCACGCCTACAACCTCGCCGAAGCCTTCCGGGCCGAGGGGATCAAGGCCCAGGCCGTCTCCGGCGAGACCCCCAAGCGCGAGCTCGTCGGGATCCTCGCCCGCTACGAGCGCGGCGACATCGACGTGCTGATCAACGCCCAGCTGCTCGCCGAGGGATGGAACAGCCCGCGGGCGACCGTCTGCGTGCACCTCGCCCCGACGGCCTCCAAGCGCATCTACCAGCAGCGCGTGGGCCGCGTCACCCGCCGCCACCCCGGCAAGGAGGCGGGCCTGGTCGTGGACTTCGTCCACCCCGCGACCAAGCACGACGACCCGGTCGTCACGCTGCACTCGCTGCTGGACCGCGACGTCTACCGCGGCGGGGCGATCGTCGTCGGCCCCGTGCGCCGCGGCCGCGGCCGGCGGATGCGCGTGGAGCGCCGCGTGCTGCCCGTGTGCGCGGAGGAGGAGCGGCGGTTCGCCGTCTTCGAGCGCGAGCTGTGGCGGATCGCGGTCGAGCACCTCGACTACGGCGAGCAGCACCTGTGGGCGGCGCTGGCCGGCGCCCGCGTGGCGCCCAACGGCTGGCGCCGGGCACGGGCGATGCTCCACTTCGACCGCAGCGGCGAGCTCAAGAGCCGCTTCCTGATCACCGCCGTCCAGCGCAACAAGAACCCCCAGCTGCGCCTGCGGGCGCTGGCCGACATCGCCGCCCTGCGCGACCCCGACGCCTTCGACGAGGCGATCGACATCATCGGCGGGCTGGCCGCGGGAGGAGCGCAAGGAGGCCACCAAGATCATGCTGCGGGCGCTGGTCGAGCGCCGGATCGGCCGCCGCGACCAGGCCAACGCCTGGATCTGGCGCCTGGCCGAGTACACCCGCGACGTCCACGAGGAGTACGCCGTGCAGCGCTGGCCCGAGACCAAGCGCCTGCTCGGCCTGCTCGTCAACTCCGCCGGCGGCGCCCACGCCCGCAACGCCCGCCGGCTGATCCACGCCGCCCGCAAGCAGGATCGCCGGCTCGCCGCGGCCCTGCTCGCGGCCGCCCTCGCCCACACCCCGGAGGCCGAGGAGGCCCTGCGCGGGGCCCGCACGCGGATGGCCCGCAAGCCCCCCGCCCTGGCTCGCGAGCTGCTGCGCAACTTCCCCAAGCGCCGCGCCCGCGGCACCCGCCGCCGGCGCAAGGGAGCCAAGGCCGACCAGAACGGCACCGGGCCCGCACCAGAGGTCGTCGCCCGCGGCGGGGCGGCGATCGCGAGGTCTCGCAGGGAGGAGGCCTCCGCCGCGCAGGCCAACGGGCATCGGGGCTCGGCTCCGGAGGGCCCCGAGGAGGCCGTGGACCCCGCTCGGGCCGTCTAGCCGGGCGCGCTCGGGCGACCGCCGACGGCATCCGCCAGCCGGCGCACCAGACGGGCCTGCAGCCTGCTGGGATCGTCGAATCGCCGCTCGGAGCGCATCAGGCGCCCGCTGCCCGGCGCGTAGAAGCGGCGTGCCCACGGCGAACGTGGGTGGGCGAGGCGCGCCGCTCCCACCAGGCCGACGGGGAAGAGGAACAGGCCCACGGCGCCCAACAGGATCCGCCCCTTCAGGATCGCCGCGGCGGCCGCCAGCAGCGAGAGACCGATCGTCGCGCTGACCGTCAGGGCCGAGGCGGGGTCGTCGAGCTCGAAGGGCCTGATGCCGATCACGACCAGCGCTCCCACGCTGGCGACGATCGCGACGGCCTCCAGCGAGGAGCGCCCATCGCGGCTCCAGTAGACGTCTTCCAGGCGCGTCCAGAGAGCGAACTCGTCGAGGGTGAAGCCTGCTCCCACGCCGAAGATGGCCGCCACGATGCCTCCCCAGGGCTCGCTCAGGTGCAGGCCCACACCCACGAACCCGCTGCCCATCATCAGGAAGATGCCCCATACGAAGTGGTGCAGGTGCACCCCGCCGCTGGTCTGCACCCCTCCCGGCCACCAGGTGAAGCGCCGCGTCATGCGGGCGCTCGTGCGGATCGCCAGGAAGGAGACGAGCAGGGCGGCCAGGCACACGAAGGCCCGCTGACGGCCGTCGTCGGCGACCACCAGGTCATAGATGTGCCCGATCGGGAAGATGCTCGCCATGCGGGGCAGTATCGCGCCGCCGCCGGCCCCCTCAGGCGCCGGGTGCCCCGAGGTGCACCTCGCCCGCCTCCAGGGTCGTGCGGCCGCCTCCCTGCAGGGAGACGACGAGACGCCCGCCGCCGTCGATCCCCTGCGCGGTCCCGCTGCCGCCGGCCCACTCGACCCGCCGCCCGCGCAGGGCGTCGCGCTCGGTCCAGGCGTCGAGGACCGCCTGGGCCGGCGCGGCCATCCACCGCGTCAGCCCCTCCAGCAGCTCGGCCAGGATCGTCTCGATCTCCTCGGGAGGCCGCTGCATGCTCGCCGCCCGGGCCCTCACCTCCTCGGGCAGCCCGGCGAGGTCCACGGCCACGTTTAGGCCGATGCCGAGCACCGCCCAGTCCTCCTGGAGGCGCCCCTCGACCAGGATCCCGGCGAGCTTGCCCAGGCCGTCGGGCCCGACCAGGACGACGTCGTTCGGCCACTTGATCATCGCCCGCTCCCCGGCCGCCTCGCTGACGGCCACCGCGGCGATCAGGGGCAGCAGGGCGGGAGGGGACCGCAGCACCAGCGACATCAGCAGCGAGCTTCCCGGCGGAGCCGACCAGCGGCGTCCCTGGCGTCCCCGACCCGCGGTCTGCTCGCCGGCCGTCACGAGCGTTCCGTGGGGGGCGCCCGCGAGCGCGAGCTGCCTTGCCCGTTCGTTGGTCGAGTCGGTCGTGCGCAGGTGCACCCGCGGCGAGGCGAGCCGGTCGGCGGCCACCGTCAGGCCCTCCTGGCCACCAGCTCGTCGTCGCGCCCGGCCCCCAGCGTCTGCGCAGCCGAGCCGCCGTTGACGGCCAGGGCAAGCTGGCCGATGCCGTCCTCATAGAGGAGCAGCTCGCCCGGGTCGACCTCGGCGAACGTCCCCACGTAGCGGGCGGTGTGCTCGCCACCGCCGCCGGTCACGGCGAGCCGGTCGCCCTGCCGCACCCCGATCTGGTCGATCTGCTCGGGGGTGGCGTCAAGGATCAGGTTGCCGAACCCGTCGGCGTGCAGCACGTGGGCCGCCAGGCCCTCGGGCGTCGTCCTCGCCGTCGGCAGCTGCAGCCTGCGCAGGCCCTCGGCGGCGATCCCCCTCCCGACCGCCTGCAGATCCTGTCCGTCCGCCAGGGCGCCCGCCACGGGGGCGAACAGATCCCGCCCGTGGAAGGTGCGCGAGACCGGATGCAGGCGCTCAGGGCTCTCGCCGATGTCCACGGCCTCGACCACCCCGCCCAGCCGATCGGCGGCTGGCATCAGCAGGCCGTTGTCGGGCCCCACCAGCAGGCGGCCCTCCTCGGCCGTTCGCAGGGCCACGGCCCGGCGGGCCGCCTCGCCGACGGCCCCGACCGTCGGGTCGACCACCGCAAGGTGCACCCCCGGCGGCAGGTAGGGGAGAGCCCCCCGCAGCACGAGCGCCCCCGCCCGCACGTCCTGGCGCGGGTATGCCGTGGGCGACGTCGATGATCCTCGCCTCGGGGCAGCGTCGGGCGATCACCCCGTGACAGACCCCCACGAACTCGTCCCGAAGGCCGTAGTCGGAGAGGAAGGTCACCACCGCCATCGGCGGCTCAGCCCACCGCGTCGGAGAGCAGGGCCGCAACGACCCCATCGATGTCGTGCCGCTCTGCCTCCACGGCCGGCTCCAGCCCGTGCTCGCGCAGGGTGGCGCTGGTGACGGGGCCGATCGAGACGATGCGGGTGCTCGGGGAGAGGCCGGCCCGGCCCCCGGCGGCCTCCAGGAAGTAGCGGACCGTCGAGGAGGAGGTGAAGGTGACGTAGTCGGCCTCACGAGCGGCTGTCAGCGTCCCCGCCGCCAGCGGCTCGGCGACGGTCTCGTACAGGTCGAGCACGTCGACCGCGACGCCGCGGTCCCGCAGCGCCTGCGGCAGCACGTCGCGCGCCCCGGCCGCCCTGGCGATCAGGGCGCGCGTGACGGGAACGCCCGCCAGGGCCTCCACCAGGGACTCGGCCACGAAGCGCTCGGGCAGGATGTCCGCGATGACCCCCCGGTCCGCCAGCGCCCGGGCGGTGCCCGGGCCTATCGCCGCGACCGTCCGCCCCGCCAGGGAGCGGGCGTCGCGAGGCGGGTCCGAGCTTTGCAGGCGATCGAACAGCTCGGCGACGCCGTTCGGGCTGGTGAGGCAGATGAGGTCGTAGGGGCCCGGGTCCAGGGGTGGCCCGGGCAGCGGGCGCACCCTGATCACCGGAGCCTGCACGACGCGGGCCCCGAGCTCGCGCAGGCGCCGGGCCAGGCCGCTGGCCTGTGCGCGAGCGCGGGTCACCGCGACCGACCGCCCGTTCAGGGGCCGTGGCGGCAGCCAGGCCAGGCGCTCGGCCATCGCGGCGACCTGTCCGACGACCGTCACCGAGGGCGGCCGGACGCCCTCCTGGGCGACCCTCTCCGCGATCGTCTCCAGGGTGGCGGCGACGGTTCTCTGGCCGGGCAGGGTGCCGCCTTCGACGACGGCTGCGGGCTCGCTCGCCGGCCGTCCGGCCGCGACGAGGGCTGCGGCGATCTCCCCCAGCCGGCGCACCCCCATGTAGAAGACGAGCGTGCCGGGGAACGCCGCCAGCGCCCCCCAGTCGATCGCCGTCTCCTCCTTGGCGGGATCCTCGTGCCCGGTCACGAGGGCCACCGCGCTGGCGAGACCGCGGTGGGTCACCGGGATGCCAGCATAGGCCGGGGCGGCCACCCCGGCTGTGATCCCGGGAACGACCTCGAAGGGTATGCCCGCCTCGCGCAGGATCAGGGCCTCCTCGCCGCCGCGCCCGAAGACGAAGGGGTCCCCGCCCTTCAGGCGCACGACCGTCCTGCCCGCCCGGGCGTGCTCGACCATCAGTCCCTCCGTCTGGTCCTGGGGGACCGACGGCCCGCCGCCCTCCTTGCCGACGAACAGCAGCCGGGCGTCCGCGCGAGCGCCGTCGAGGGCCCCCTCCGGAATCAGCCGGTCGTAGAGGATCACGTCGGCGGCGGCGATCAGCTCGATCGCCCGCACGCTCAGCAGGCCCGGGTCGCCCGGGCCGGCCCCGACCAGGTACACGCGGCCGGGACCGCCCTCATCCGCGGGCAACCTGGACCTCCTCCGCCTGCCTGAGCATCTCCCTGGCCCCGACCGACTCCAGCCGGCTCGCGAGCTCGCGGCCGAGGTCCTCCGGTGCGGAGCCCGGCCCGTCGCGCCGGTCCGCGGCCCAGGCGGAGCCGTCGGGCAGCCCGACCCATGCGCTGAGGTGCATCTCGCCGTCCTGCGAGGCGGTCGCGTGTGCCCCCAGCGGCGTGTTGCAGCTGGCCTGCAGCGCCAGGGCGAGGGCGCGCTCGGCCAGCAGGCAGGAGAGGGTGGCCGCGTCGGTGACCGTCTCTGCGGCCGCTCGCGCGCGGGCATCCTCCTCGCGTCCCTCCAGCGCCAGGATGCCCTGGCCGGGAGCGGGGACGAACCGCTCCGGGTCGAGGACCCCCCCGATCTCGGGCTCTCGCTGCAGTCGCTGCAGACCCGCCCGCGCGAGGACGATCGCCGCGAGCTGCCCCTCCGGCTCGCCGAGGCGGCGCAGGCGCGTGTCGACGTTGCCCCGCATCGGGACGACCTCCAGGTCCTCCCGGGCGGCGAGCAGCTGGGCCCTGCGCCTGATGCTGCTGGTGCCGATCCGGGCGCCACGCGGGAGACCCTCGAGCGTGCTCGCTCCGCACAGCACGTCCTCGGCCGCCGCACGGGCGGGCGCGCCGAGCAGGGCGAGTCCGGGGGCCGTCCGCGCGGGCAGATCCTTGGCGGAGTGCACGGCGAGGTCGATCTCGCCGTCGATGAGAGCCTGCTCCAGCTCGGCCACCCACCTGGACTTGTCCTGGGCAGGGGCATCCCTGTCGCCGGCCGTGGTGATCGGCACGAGCTCGCAGCCGCCCAGCATCTCGGCGACCATTCCGGCCTGGGCCAGCGCCAGGGCGCTGCGCCGGGTACCGATGCGCATCAGCCCTCGCGGCGTCGGCGCACCCTGGAGGGCACAGGCAGGTCGTGGACCTCCGCCAGCTCCTGCGAGGCCGGCTGCTGCGCCGCGGGCTCCTCCCGCAGTCCGAACAGCTCCCTGACGAGCTCGAGGCTCGCATGCCCGCGGTCGCCCCCGAGGCTGCGCAGCCTGATCGTCGGCTCGTGCAGCAGACGGGACATGACGGCGCGGGCGATCGCCTCGACCCTCGCCAGGTCCCTTCCCGAGGCGCTGTCCCAGCGCTCGGAGTTCTCCGCGAGGACCTGCTCGACAATCGTGTTGCCGTGCTCGCGCAGCGCGCCGACCGTGGGGATCGCGTCGAGCTGCCCAAGCCAGCGCGCGAAGCGGTGTATCTCCTGCTCGACGATCTCCAGGGCGCGGGGGGCCTCCCCGGCGCGGGAGCTGAGGTTGCGGTCCACCACGGCCTGCAGGTCGTCGATGTCATAGAGGGTGACCCCCTCGAGCTGCCCGCAGGCGGGATCGATGTCGCGGGGCACGGCGATGTCGATCAGCAGCAGGGGCCGGCCGTCGCGCTGGGACATGACGAGCTCGAGCTCCTCCCGGCCGACGATCGGATGGGGGGAGGAGGTCGAGGAGAGGACGATGTCCGCGAGCACGAGCTGGTCGGGCAGTCTCTCGAGGCCGACGACGGACCCTCCGAAGCGCTGCGCGAGGGAGATCGCCCGGTCGGCGTGCCGGTTGGCGACGAACATCGTCCCGGCTCCCTGCTCGGCGAGAGCCCGCGCGGTCAGCTCGCTGGTCTCGCCGGCTCCGAGGATCACCACGTGGCGGCGCTTGAGCTCCCCGAGGACGCTCAGGGCGAGGTCGACCGCCACCGACGGCACGCTGATCCGGCTCGATCCGATGCCGGTCTCCGAGCGCACCCGCTTGCCGGTCGTCAGCGCCGCCGCGAACAGCCGGTTGGAGAGGGGGCCCGTGCAGCCCGCCCGCACCGCCGTCTCGTGCGCGCGGCGGACCTGGCCCTGGATCTCGGCCTCCCCGACGATCATCGACTCCAGCCCGGCCGTGACCCGGTAGAGGTGGCGCGCGGCATCGCAGTTGCGGGGCGAGTAGATCGCCTCCGCCAGCTCGGTGGGCCGGATGCCGGCCCGGCGGGCCAGCAGGCCGAGCACATCCGCCTCCGCCCGGACCGGGTCGCCGACGACGAGGTAGACCTCTGTGCGGTTGCAGGTGGAGATCACGACCGCCTCCCGCACCTCGGCGCTGGCCGTCGCCCTGCGGGCGAACTCCTCCGCCTCGCTCTCGCTGAAGGCGAGGCGCTCCCGCAATGCCACCGGAGCCGTCTTGTGGGAGATGCCGAGGGCGAGCAGCTCGCTCATGCCCGGGTCGCCCCCCGCTCGCCGCCGGCGCCCTCGGCCCCGCCGGCCCCGCGCTCCTCCGTCAGAGCCAGAAGCTCCCCGAGCTCCCTCTCTATGCGCGAGAGGCGGATGGCCATGATCGCGACGTAGATCAGCACCAGGGCGAACAGGACGACGTAGGCCCCGGCCACGTACTTGCCCGCCTCGTGCAGGGGGAGGGCGGGAAGCGAGGCCGGCACGATGGCGGCCATCACGCCACCGTCCTCGACGCCCCGGCGGTTGCCGGGTGGGCGCTGGGAGCGGCGCTGCGGGCCATCGGAGGAACCTGCTCGGGGTCGGCCGAGAGGCGGCGGCGCAGCGCCCTCGCCTGGGCGCGGGCGTGCTTCGCGGTCAGCTCGTATCTGCACAGGGTCGCGTAGAGCAGTGACATCGCCACGAGGGACACGAGGAAGGTCAGGGCCATCGAGCCGGGGAGGTTGGAGGTGCTGCCGAGGACCCGCGGGTGCAGGAACGCCGTCGACAGGCGCACGGCGATGAAGTTCATCGGCACGAAGGCCCCGGCGGTGACGGCGAAGACGGATGCGTACCGCGCCTGGCGCTCGGGGTCCTCGATGGCGAACCTCAGCGGCTGGTAGGTGGCGTAGAGGAGGAACACGATCAGGAAGGAGACGAGGGTGGGCTCGTCCCACACCCACCAGTGCCCCCACGAGCCCTTGGCCCAGATGGAGCCCGTGATGAGCGTGCCGAGGGCGAAGATGAGGCTCATGTGGATGGCCACGTAGGAGCGGTAGTCCCAGCGGGGGTCGCGCGTGCGCAGGTGCTGGATCGCCAGCAGGCCGCCGATCACGAACCCGCCCAGGGCGACGATCGCCATCGGGACGTGGACGTAGAAGATCTTCTGGAGGAAGCCCTGTTCGGCATCCAGCGGCGCGTAGAAGAAGACGAGGGCCAGGGCCAGGGACATCGCGAGGGCCGCCGAGATGCTGAGGGTGCGCAGGCTCGGAGGGCGCCTCCACGAGTCGCCAGGGCGATGGCTGCTGTCGGAAGAGCCGGCCGGCTGCCGGCGTGAGGATTTCATTCAGTCCTCCAGGAGGAAATCGAACAGGGCGAAGGCGATCAGCCCGAAGATCAGATCATAGACCCCAAGCGTCGCCAGCCAGCGCCCAGGGGAGCCGGAGGGATGGGCGAAGGCCAGCAGCGGTGCCGTCGCGCGCGCCCCGCCGATCACGATCGGGACGAGCAGGGGAAGGGCCAGCAGCGGCCCGAGCAGGTCCCGGGCACGCGTGCGAACCGCCAGCGCCGCCACGAGCGTGCCGATGACCGCGATCCCGAGGTCCCCGAGCAGGAGGACCAGCAGCAGTTCCGGGAGGACCGGTCCCAGGGAGGGTCCCAGGAGCAGCAGGGCGAAGGCGGGGACCGCCACCAGCTCCAGCACGGCCAGATAGGCCAGCAGCGTCAGGGCCTTGGCCACGAGCATCGCGCTGCGATCGACGGGCGCCAGCAGGAACCCGTCGAAGCCTCCCTGCTCGGCATCCGCGACGAACAGCCGGTTGACGCCCAGGATCGAGGCGAACAACAGGGTGACCCACAGGATCCCCGCACCGAGGTCGCCTTCGACGCTGTTGCGGTTCAGGGCGAAGTGGAAGACGACGAACGTGGTGATCGCGAACAGGGACATGCCCGGGACCGACTCCAGCGTGCGCAGCTCGACCAGCAGCTCCTTGCGGAGCAGGGCCCCCACCGTGCGCCTCACCTGTACAGCTCCGTGATCTGCTCGGGGACGACCTCAGAGGCGGCCCGCAGCAGCGCGGGGCGCCCGGCCCGCAGGCCCAGGACCAGGTCGGCCTCGGCCAGGCCCCCTCCGGGATCGTGGCTGCAGACGACCCTCGTACGGCCGGAGGCGGGACCGATCAGCGGGGCGACCAGCTCGATCGCCGCGGGGTCGAGGTTCGAGTAGGGCTCGTCCAGCAGCAGCAGCTCCGGGTCGTGCAGGACCGCCCGCGCCACCGCCACGCGCTGGACCATCCCCCGCGAGAGGGTGCGCAGCGGCTCCTCGCGGCGGCCCGACATCCCCACGGCCTCCAGCAACTCCCCCACCCGTCCCTGGGCCACCCCGTGCAGCCGGGCGTGGAAGCGCAGGTTCTGCTCGGGGGTCAGCTCGCGGTACAGCAGCGGCTCGTGGCCGAGCAGCCCGACCCTGCCGCGAACCGCCCAGGCTTCCCCGGGAAGGAGGCTGCCGAGCACCCGCACCTCGCCGGCGTGGGGGCGCAGGAGCGTGGCCAGCACCCTCAGGAGGGTCGTCTTGCCGGCCCCGTTGGGCCCGAACACGGCCAGCGTCCTCCCCTCCTGGAGGCTCAACGTGACCTGACTGAGGGCTTCCCGTTCGCCGTAGTGGCGCGTCAGGCCCTCGACCTGGAGTGCCGCCACCTGGGCTCGCTAGACCTGCAGCGCCACCGCGTCCTGGGCCCTGGCGATCAGCTCCCGGACGGCCTGCTCGTCGCCGGCGCGAAGCAGGGCGATCGGGTCGGGATCCCCTCCCACGATGCCCTCGAAGAACTCCTTGCGGTCCTGGTAGGTGGGAAGCGTTCCCTTCGCCCACCCGCGCACCTCGTTGAGCAGCACGGCCAGGCGCGCGTAGGGCTCGCCGAACTGCCCTTCGATCTCCCGCTTCATGCGCTTGGCCAGCGCCGGGGAGGCGCCGGCTGTGGAGATCGCGATCGCCAGCGGGCCCGTGCGGACGATCGCCGGCAGGATGAAGTTGCACAGGGGAGGGACGTCGACGACGTTCACGAGCATCGCCCGCCGCTCGGCGTCCTCGAAGACCGCGATGTTCACGTCGGTGTCGTCGGTGGCGGCGATGACCATGAAGGCGCCCTCCAGGTCGGCGGCCCCGGCATACGGGCGCTGCTCCCAGCGGATCGAGCCCTCGCGGGCGTACTCCGCGAGCGCCGGCTCGGTCTCGGGGGCGATCAGGGTCACCTCGCCGTCGCAGGCGAGCAGGCCCTCCACCTTCTCCAGGCCGATCTCCCCGCCGCCGATCACGACGCAGCGCCGGCCGGTCAGCTTCAGGCAGGCGATATAGAAGGGGGTGTCGAGCATCCCCTGCACGCAGCTCTGGTCGCAGATACCCCTGCGAAGCTGGCAGACGCACTCCTTGCCTGCATAGGCCTGGGCGGGCATGTCCCAAGCGTAGCCGCAAGGCGGCGAGCCCGCCGGGCTACCGGTCCGGCACTCCCCGCCCGAAGGCCCGCGCCGCGATCCGTGCGAGGGCCACGGCTCCCTCCCGCCAGGCCCGCCGACGATCGGACTCCCGCGTGGAGCGCATCCTCGCCAGCGCCCGCGCCGCCCTCGAGCTGCTCGCGTCATACGGTCCCCACCACAGGCCGCGCATGCCGGGGGGATCCCACGTGATGAGCTTCTCCTGGGCGCAGGCCCGCAGCCCGGCCTCCCCCAGGGTGCGCCCGAGGCCCCCGCGGGCGGCGGCTCCCCATGGCCCGCGGGAGATCGTCGGCCCGGGCAGATGGTCGTTGAGCCACACCATCCCCGCCTGAAGCTCCCGGGCGATGCGGACTCCCTGATAGCGGTCGGCGGTCCAGATCGAGGCGCCGAGGCCGAAGTCCCCCTCGTTGGCCATCGCGATGGCCTCGTCGATCGAGTCCACCGGCGTCACGGCCATGACGGGGCCGTCGATGGGCTCCCGCGCCAGACGCATCTCGCCGTTGACCCCGGTGAGGACGGCCGGGGCGTAGAAGACCCCCGGCCGGCAGCCGGGCGGGTCCACCGGGCCGCCGCAATGCAGGCGGGCCCCGTCCCGCACGGCCTCCTGCACGAGATCGCGGACATGCTCCACCCGGCGGGTCGAGGAGAGAGGTCCCAGCTGGGTGTCCGCGCGGGCGGGATCGCCGAGGGTGGTCGCGCGAGCCCCCTTCACCAGCCCTGAGAGGAACGGCTCGAACACCTCGCGGGCGACGTAGATCCGCTCGATCGACCCCCTCGCCTGGCCGGCCCCCGCGCAGCCGGCCCACAGCGCCCCGGCGACGGCCCGCGGCAGGTTCGCGTCCGCCGCCACCAGCATCGCGTCCTTGCCGCCGAGCTCGACGGTCACCTCCTTCTCCCGGGATACGCAGGCTCGCGCGACGGCCCTCCCGACCGCCGGGGAGCCGGTGAAGAGCACCTTGTCCACGGGGCTCTCGGCGAGCGCCACGCCGGCCTGAGCGCCGCCGTGGACGACCCGCACGACCCCCTCGGGGAGCCCGGCGCGGGCGAGGATGCGGGCGATCCGCTCCCCCGCCAGGCTGGCCCGGGCGGCGGGCTTGAAGGCGACCCCGTTCCCGGCCAGCAGCGCCCCCGCTATCTGGCCCAGCGGCTGTGCGAAGGGGGCGCTGCCCGCTCCGATGACCCCCACGACGCCGTAGGGCTCGTAGGCGATGCGGGCGCGCTTGGCCATCGACATCGACCTGCTCACCCCCACGCGCCGACCGCCCAGGACGCGGGCGCCGTCCTCGGCGATCCAGATCAGGGCGTCGATGGCCGTCAGCAGCTCGAGGGCCGCGACCTCCGCCCGCGGGCGGCCCTGCTCGGCCGCCAGGATGTCGGCCAGCTCGTCGAAGTCGTCGATCACGGCCTGGGCCATCCTGCGCATGTACCGGGCCCGGTCCTTGACCAGCAGCAGCGACCACAGCGGCTGAACCTTGGCCACGGCCTGCACCACCTCGCCGATCTCCTCGGGCGCGGTGACGGGGACGCTCCCGAGCGTCTCTCCCGTGGCCGGGTTGCTCGCAGCCAGCTCCGGGGGCCCGCTCGCGGTGATCGTGTCGCTCATCGGGAAGCGATTATCGCTGCTCGCGACCACGGCCTTCGCGAACCTGGCGCAGACGCTCCTGCAGGACGGCCTCCGCCTCGTCGGGCTCGTAGAAGCATTCCCCGGCAACCGTGTCGGGGAGCAGCTCCTGGCGTGAGAGGTGCCCGGCATGACGGTGGGGGTTGTCGTAGCCCTGGCGCTCGGTGCCGGGACCTTCCTCCGCCTCGGCGCGGCCGAAGGCGTCGCTCACGCGCGAACGCAGCCAGGAGGGCGGCGCCGAGGCCCCGTGCCGGCGCACGTGCTCCTGGGCGGCCGAGAGGGCCCGTCCGGCGGCATCGGACTTCGGGGCGAGGGCGAGATAGATGGCGGCCTGGGCGAGGGCGTAGCGGGCCTCGGGCATGCCCACGTGCTCCACCGCCGCCGCGGCCGCGGCGGCCACCGAGAGGGCCTGGGGGTCGGCGTTGCCGATGTCCTCGGAGGCGAGGATGACCATGCGCCGAACGATGAAGCGGGGGTCCTCGCCGCCCTCGAGCATGACCGCCAGGTAGTACAGGGAGGCGTCGGGATCCGATCCGCGGGTGGCCTTGATCCAGGCCGAGGCGTAGTCGTAGTGGCGGTCCCCCTGCTTGTCGTAGAGCACCGCCCGTCGCTGCAGGGCGTCCTCGACCCGCTGCAGCCCCACGGTCTCCTCCGAGAGCTCCCCGGCGGTGAGCGTGGCCACCTCCAGGGCGCTGATGGCGATCCGGGCGTCGCCTTCGCTGCGGACCGCCAGGAAGGAGACGGCCTCCTCGGCGACCGCGGGCGAGCCCGCGGGCATGGCCCGCACGGCCCGGACGAGCACCTCCGCCACCTCCTCGGGGGCAAGGGAGCGCAGGGCGTAGACGCGCATCCGCGACAGCAGCGCCCCGTTGACCTCGAAGGCCGGGTTCTCGGTGGTGGCCCCGATCAGCGTCAGCAGCCCCTCCTCGACGGCCGGCAGCAGCGCGTCCTGCTGGGCCTTGTTGAAGCGGTGGATCTCGTCGAGGAAGAGGATCGTCGGAGGGCCGCCGGTGTCGCGGCGATGGGCGGCCCGCTCGATGACCGCCCTGACCTCCGGGCGTCCGGCCTCCACCGCGCTGAGCTCCTCGAAGGCCGACCGCGAGCGCTCGGCCACGATCCTCGCGAGCGTCGTCTTGCCCGACCCCGGCGGGCCGTGCAGGAGCATGGAATGGGGCCGTCCCTGCTCGATCGCCGTCCTCAGCGCCGAGCCGGGCGCGAGGAGGTGGGACTGGCCGACGAAGTCCTCGAGTCCGGTCGGGCGCAGGCGCGCCGCCAGCGGCCGCCGGTCCTCCCCGGCTCCGTCTCGGGCCAGGTCGCCTGGTTCCTCGCCGAAGAGGGTATCCATGCAAGTGAGTATTGCTTGCTAGGGCACACCGATCGGCTCGCCGGGAGGTTGTAGGTCCGGCGGCGTCGAATCAGTTGCTCTCATGCCCGACAGTGTCCATCCCCCGTATGCCCGACCGCGGGGCGCACCGCGATGAGCATCAGCGGTGAGGCCGTGCAGGCCGCGAGCGGGCTCGACTACCTCGAGCTCGGCGGGGAGATCGCAGCCCGCTCCCCCCTGCAGCTGTTCTGGAGGCGCCTGCGCCAGGATCGGGTCGCGCTCGTCTCCCTCGGCTTCGTCGTCTTCCTGATCGTGATCGCGATCACGGCCCCCCTCGTGGTGGACGTGCTCGGCCTGCCCGGCCCCTACGCCCAGAACCCGAGCCTGACGGATTCCTTCGGCAGTCCCCTGGGACCGAGCCCGGCGCACCCGTTCGGCGTCGACCAGCTCGGCCAGGACGTGATGTCGCGGGTCATCTACGGGACGCGGGTCTCCCTGGAGGTGGGCATCGTCGGCACCGCCATCGCCACCTTCATCGGCGTGACCCTGGGGGTGATCGCGGGCTTCTTCCGCGGCTGGACCGACACGCTGCTCTCGCGCACGGCGGACGTGGTCGCTCTCGATCCCGATCCTCCTGCTCGGCCTGGGAATCGGCGCGGCGTGCTCGGTGAGGGGATGCGTGAAAGGGGCCATCCAGCCGGGCGCCGGGGTGATCATCTTCCTGATCGCCCTCGTCAACTGGACCTATCTGTTCCGGATCGTGCGAGGTCTCGTGCTGTCGCTGCGCGAGCGCGAGTTCGTGGAAGCCGCCCGCGCCCTCGGCGCCTCGAACACGCGCATCATGTTCCGGGAGATCCTGCCCAACCTGGTCGCGCCCGATCATCGTCTACGCGACCCTCCTGATCCCGCTGAACATCCTGATCGAGGCCTCGCTGTCCTTCCTCGGCGTCGGCGTGCGCCCGCCGACCGCGAGCTGGGGCCAGATGATCGCCGCGGCGACGCCTATCTTCAACACCGCCTGGTGGTACATGACCTTTCCCGGCCTCGGCCTGCTGTTCACCGTGCTGGCCTTCAACCTGCTCGGAGACGGCTTCGCGACGCCCTGAACCCAAGGACGGCCCGATGAGCGGGTCCTCCGCAACGAAAGAGCAAAGGAGGCGGCTCGATGAGGTCGCTTAGGACGGTATTGCTGGTGAGCACGGCCGCGATGACCGCTCTCGCGCTAGCCGCGTGCGGGTCGAGCAGCAGCACCAGCAGCTCGAGCAGCGGCATCGGTGTCGCCAGCGGCATCCAGACTCCCGCCAGCCGAGTCCCTCACCGGGGGCAAGCAGGGGGGGACCTTGACGGTCCTCAACCATGAGGACTTCGAACACATCGACCCGGGCCAGTCCTACTTCTCGATCGACTACGAGGTCGATGTACGCGACCCAGCGGCCGCTGTACTCGTACAAGCCGAACACGTTCAAGGAACCGACCCCGGACATGGCCGAAGGCCCGCCGCAGGTCTCCTCCGACGGCAAGACCGTCACGGTCCACATCCGCCACGGCGTCCACTTCAGCCCGCCGGTGAACCGCGAAGTGACCTCGGCCGACGTGGCCTACGCGATCGAGCGCGGCGGCCAACCCGAACGTCGCGAACCCCTACTACCTCGGCTACTTCAGCGCGGTCGAAGGGATGCCCAAGGCCAGCGGCGGACCGATCCCGGGCGTCAAGACCCCCGACAAGTACACGATCGAATTCCACCTCACCGAACCGCAGGGTCAGATCGTCGCCGATGCGCTCGTGCTGCCGATGAGCGCGCCGGTGCCGGAAGAATACGCCAAGAAGTACGACGCCAAGAAACCGAGCGAATACGGCAACTACCAGGTCGCCACCGGGCCCTACATGTTCAAGGCGGACAAGCGAAGGCAAGGTGCTCGGGGTCGGCTACCAGCCCGGCAAGTCGGCGACGCTCGTGCGCAACCCCAACTGGAGCGCGAGCACCGACTTCCGCCCCGCCTACCTGGACCAGATCAACATCAACGATCGGCGGTGACACGAACGTGATCGGGCGCCAGGTGCTCGAAGGCACGCACATCGTCCAGAACGACACGCCGGCGCAGTCGATCGTCAAGCTGGCGTACGAAAAATACCGCTCACAGCTGGAGATCTCACCGGGCGCGGGCGACCACTACGTGGCGGTCAACAACAGCTACGGCCCGTTCAAGAACGTCAACCTGCGCAAGGCGCTGTGGGCGGCGCTCGACCGCGAAGCGATGGACAGGGCTGCGCGGCGGGCCGCTCGTCACCAACGTGATGACCCACTTCATCTATCCCGAAATCCCGGGCTTCGAAGAGTCGGGCGGGCTGGCGGGACCGAAGGTGGACTACAACGAACACCCGCAGGGCGACATGGCGGTCGCCGAAAAGTACATGAAGCTGGCCGGCTACCCGAGCGGCAAATACACCGGCGGCGAAACGCTGCAGGTCGTCGGATCGACCGGGAACCCGGCGCCGCAGGACGCCGAAATCGCCAACCAGGCGCTGCAGAACCTCGGCTTCAAAACGAAGCTGAACCTCGTCGACCAGTCGGTCATGTACTCGAAGTACTGCGGCGTCGTCTCCGAAAAGATCGACGTCTGCCCGAACGTCGGCTGGATCGCCGACTTCGGTGACCCGCAGGCGGTCCTGGACGTCCCGTTCAACGGGAACCTGATCGTCAAGAACGGGACCAACTCCAACTGGGGGCTGGTCAACCACCCGAAGATCAACGACGCGATGGAAGCGGCGCCAAGCGTCGTCGGCCTCAAGGCGCGCGTCGAAGCGTGGGCCAAGATCGACAACGAACTCGTCAACGAAGCCGTCGCGGTCCCCTACGACTGGGACAAGCAGCCGTGATCGAGGCCAAGAACGTCGCCGGCGTCGGCGACGTCTGGAACCTCGGTTCCTGGGACTACAACTACACCTCGCTGAAGTAATCGCGCGGCGGATCCGCACCGGGCGAGCGTGGGCCGGCCGACGGCCGGCCGCCGCACGCCGCACCGGAGCAGGAGCTCGCACGACAGGACATGCCCCGGCCCATCACCCGCAAATGACCCGCTACATCATCCGCAGGCTGCTGTGGGGCGTGGTGCTGCTGATCCTCGTCTCCGCGCTGCTGTTCGTCCTGTTCCGCGTCCTGCCGACCGGCGATCCGGCGAAGCTGCGGGCCGGACGCCTGCAGAACCCGAAGATCATCGCCGAGATCCGCCACGACCTCGGACTGGACAAGTCGCTGCTGACGCAGTTCTGGCTCTACATGAAGGGCATCTTCCTGCACTTCGACCTGGGCTTCAGCTACTACAGCGGGGCATCGGTCAAGGAGCCTGATCTTCAGCCGCATCGCCGGCGACGTTCTCGCTGGTGCTCGGGCGGCGCCGTCGTGTGGCTCGTGTCCGGCGCTGACGGTCGGGATCATCTCCGCGCGGCGCCCCCGCTCGCGGCTGGACCGCGTTCAGCATGGGCGGGGCGCTCGTGCTCGTCTCGGCGCCCGAATACTGGCTCGGGCTGATCGCCCTGTACCTGTTCGCAGCCGACATCGGTCAAGTTCAAGATCTTCCCCGGCGCCGGAAGCTACGTCGCCGCTGAACGCCGACCCCGTCGAAATGGTTCACCTCGCTGATCCTGCCGTGGCTCGTGGTGGCGGCCGGCAACGCCGCGATCTACGCGCGCCTGATCCGCGGCAGCCTGATCGAGACGATGGGCGAGGACTACATCCGCACGGCCCGGGCCAAGGGCCTGGCCGAGCGCCGGGTGGTGCTGCAGACACGGCGTGCGCTCGGCGATCAACCCGATCCTCACGATCCTCGGCCTCGACATCGGCATGCTGCTCGGCAGCTCGGTGCTCGTGGAAACGGTCTTCGACATCCCCGGGATCGGGCGCCTCAACTACGACGCGCATCACCCACTCGGACTTCCCGATCGTCCAGGGCACCGTGCTGCTCGCGTCGCTGTTCATCATCGTCGCGAACATCCTCGTGGACATCGCCTACGCATATCTCGATCCCCGGGTGCGGTTCTCGTGAGCGCCCCCATCGGCGAGACCGCTGCTGCGCGTCGAGGACCTGCGCGTCGAGTTCCTGACCGAAGACGGGGTCGTGCACGCTGTCGACGGGATCACCTACGAGGTCCACGCGCGGCCGCACGCTCGGGATCGTCGGCGAGTCGGGCTCGGGCAAGACGCGTCGCGTCGCTGACCACGCTCGGGCTGACGCGCATCGCAGGGCGCGCGCCTGTCCGGGCGGATCCTGTTCGAGGGGCGCGACCTGTTGACCCTCCCAGAGCGCTGAGCTGCAGGAGCCTCCGGGGCAACGAGATCGCGATGATCTTCCAGGACCCGCTCTCCTCCCTGCACCCGTTCTTCAAGGTCGGCGCCCAGCTGGTCGAGGCGATCAGGGTGCATCAGGACGTCTCCAAGGCGCAGGCCCGCAGCGCGCGCGATCGAGCTGCTCGGCCTGGTCGGCATCCCCGACCCGGCGCGACGGGTCGACGAATACCCGCACGAGTTCTCCGGCGGCATGCGCCAGCGGGCGATGATCGCGATGGCCCTGGCGAACGAGCCCAAGCTGCTGATCGCCGACGAGCCCACGACGGCGCTCGACGTGACCGTCCAGGCGCAGATCCTGGCGCTGCTGGAACGCCTGCAGCGCGAGCTCGGGATGGCGATCGTGATCATCACCCACGACCTCGGGGTCGTCGCCGAGATGGCCGACGACATCGCCGTCATGTACGCGGGGCGGATCGTCGAGACAGCGTCGGCGGAGTTCCTCTTCGCCAGCCCGCAGCACCCCTACACGTGGGGTCTGCTGAAGTCGATCCCCGGCGCTGAACCGCTCGCGCGACGAGACCGCTCGTGCCGATCCCCGGGCACGCCGCCGAGCCTGATCCGCCGGCCGTCCGGGCTGCCACTTCCACCCGCGCTGCGCCTACGCCCAACCCGACCACGCGCGCATCGACCCGCGGCTCGAGCCGGTTCCCGACGAGCCGGAGCACCACGTCGCCTGCCTGCTCGAGCCCGACGTGCGCCGGCGGCTGTGGCGGAGCTGCAGCGCCGGGCGGATGCCCGAGCGAGGCCCTCGCAGCGGTGCGGACTCGAGGAGTGGAGCGCTTGAGCTGCCCCGCCGGCGAGCCCGCCGTCGACCGAGACCCCGGCGGCCGGAGGGTCCGCCGACGCGAGCCTCTGGTGCAGGTGCGCGACCTCGTCAAGCACTTCCCGATCACGCGCGGGATCATCTTCCAGCGCGGATCGGGGCCGTCCAGGCCGTCGACGGAGTCGAGCTTCGACGTCCGCCGCGGCGAGACGCTCGGGCATCGTCGGGGAGACCGGCTGCGGCAAGAGCACCACGGCCCGCCTGATCATGCGGCTGCTCGACGCGACCTCCGGCGAGGTGCGCTTCGACGGCCGGGACATCACGCGCATGCGGGGAGGCGAGTTGAAGGCGGTCAGGCGGGAGATGCAGATGATCTTCCAGGACCCCTACTCGTCGCTGAACCCCCGCAAGACGGTCGGCTCGATCATCGCCGAGCCGTTCGCCATCCACGGGCTGCGAGCCCGACAGGGCCGCGCGCAAGCGGGCGGTCCAGGAGCTGATGGAGACGGTCGGCCTGAACCCCGAGCACTACAACCGCTATCCCGCACGAGTTCTCGGGCGGCCAGCGCCAGCGGATCGGCGTGGCGCGGGCGCTCGCCCTGAAGCCGAAGCTGCTGATCGCCGACGAGCCCGTGTCCGCGCTCGACGTCTCGATCCAGGCGCAGGTCCTGAACCTGCTGCGGGAACTGCAGCGCGCAGCTCGGGCTGACGCTGATCTTCATCGCCCACGACCTGTCGGTGGTCCGTCACATGTGCGATCGGGTCGCGGTGATGTACCTCGGCAGGATCGTCGAGATCGGCCCCGGGGACGCCCTCTACGGCTTCCCCCGCCACCCCTACACCGGCGCGCTGCTCTCGGCCGTGCCGATGCCCGACCCCTCCCGGCACGGCAGCGAGCGGCGGGTGCTCAGCGGGGATGTGCCGAGCCCGGCGAACCCGCCCAGCGGCCTGCCGCTTCCACACCCGCTGCCCGAAGGCCCAGGAGCTGTGCTCGATCGAGGATCCGCCGCTGCAGGACAAGGGGACGGGCACCCTCGCCGCCTGTCACTTCCCGCTCAGCCGCGAGGAGGTCGCCGAGATCGGCATACGATCTCCCGCATGAGCGCCGACCCGAGCGCGGCGGAGGCCGAGGAGCTGCTCGGCAGCCTGATCCGCTTCAACACCGTCAACCCTCCCGGCAACGAGAGGGCCGCCCAGGAGCACCTCGCCGACCACCTCTCGGCCGCGGGCTTGGACTGCGAGCTGCTCGGCGCCGAGCCGGGGCGCCCGAACCTCGTTGCGCGGCTGACGCGGCCGCGAGCCGAGGGCCGACCCTCTGCTACCTCGGCCACGTCGACACCGTCCTGGCCGACGCGGGGGAGTGGACCCACGACCCCTGGTCGGGGGCGCACGCGGACGGCTTCATCTGGGGCAGGGGGGCGCTCGACATGAAGTCCCAGGTCGCGGCCGAGATCGCGGCGGCTAGCTCCCTCGCACGCTCGGGCTGGCGCCCGGCCCGGGGGGAGCTGCTGATCGTGGCGGTCGTCGACGAGGAGACGGGAGGGGCACTGGGGGCCCAGTGGATCACCGAGAACCATCCCGAGAAGGTGCGCTGCGACCTGCTGATCAACGAGGGGGGCGGGGCCGCCTTCGAGTACGCCGGCCGCCGCTGCTACGGGGTCTGCTGCGCCGAGAAGGGGGTCTTCCGCTTCACGATCACCACCGAGGGGGTCGCCGGGCACGCCTCGATGCCCGCGATGGGGGAGAACGCGCTGCTGAAGATGGCGCCCGCTGCTCGAGCGCCTGGCAGGGGCGCCAGCCGTCCTACCGCATGACCGAGGAGCCGCGCGCCTTCCTGCGAGGGCGTCGGGCGAGGACCCGCAGGATCCCGCCGCGGCGGTGGCGGCGCTGCGGGAGGCCGACCCGCGACTGGCGATCATGTTCGAGCCGATGTTCGGGGTGACCTTCACTCCGACCCGCATCAGCGCCTCGGAGAAGGTCAACGTGATCCCGAGCCGAGCCGAGCTGAAGGTCGACTGCCGCGTGCCGCCCGGCCTCGGCGAGGAGGAGGTCCGGGAGGCGGTCGCGGAGGTGCTCGGGCGAGGAACGGGGCTGGCGGCTGGACTTCACCGAGCGGGTGGTGGGCAACCGCTCGCCGGTGCGCAGCGAGCTGATGGACACGATCTCGGCCTGGGTCTCCGAGCGCGATCCGGGCGCCGAGGCGGTGCCCGTCGTGCTGCCGGGCTTCACCGACTCGCGTCACTTCCGCAACGCCTTCCCGGAATGCGTCGCCTACGGGTTCTTTCCCCACCGCCACCAGTCGCTGCTGCGAGGCAGCCCCGCTCGTGCACGGCGCCGACGAGCGCATCGACGTCCGCGACCTGGCGTTGGCGACAGAGCTCTTCAGGGACCTCGCGACGCGGCATCCTGGGCTGAGCTCGCCGCCCGCTCGACAACGTGGCAATCGAACCCGCATAATGGAATGACGATGCCAAGGATGGTGCGGTCGTGGGAGATGGAGCGAAGGTGAGCAGGAAGCCGGGACGACGACGCCGGCATCCGCCGTCGTGCTGGGCGACGCGCACGGCCACCGGGCATGCCGCGGGACGATCAGCCTCGCCGCCGGCATGCCGTCGCCGGGCATGCCCGGCACGCCGCGGCGGCACATGCCGTGGCGGCACATGCCGGCGGTGGTGCACGCCACGCGCGCCGCCCGTGGCCGCACACCTCGCTCGTTCAGGAAATCCAGAACTTCGCCTACCAACTGGGAGCCGGTCATCGCGATCCTCTTCTTCACGGCCATCATCCTCGTGATGTGGCGCACGCTGAAGGTGATGCCACGCATCAAGCCGCAGCGCATCAAGCCGGCCTCCAAGCAGGGGGTCAGCTTCGACGACATCGCCGGGGTCGACGAGGCGAAGGCCGAGCTGAGCGAGATCGTCGAGTTCCTGCGCGACCCGAAGGCCTTCCACGGCGCTGGGCGCGAGGGTGCCGAAGGGGATCCTGCTGCACGGACCGCCGGGGACCGGCAAGACGCTGCTGGCCAAGGCCGTCGCCCACGAGTCCGGCGCCGCAGTTCTTCGCCCAGTCGGCGGCCTCCTTCGTCGAGATGTTCGCGGGCCTCGGGGCCGCCCGCATCCGGCGCCTGTTCGCCGATCGCGCGCAAGCACGAACCGGCGATCATCTTCATCGACGAGCTCGACGCCGTCGGCGGCCGCCGCGGGTCTGGACATCTCGGGCGAGAAGGACCAGACGCTCAACCAGCTGCTGGTCGAGATGGACGGCTTCGACTCCAACGGCCGGGTGGTCGTGATCGCCGCCTCGAACCTGCTCGAGAAGCTCGACCCGGCCCTGCTGCGGCCCGGGCCGCTTCGACCGGCAGGTCTTCGTCGTCCCGCCCGACGTCAAGGGCCGACTGGGGGTGCTGCAGGTGCACACCCGCGACAAGCCGATGGGGGACGTCGACCTCGAGCCTCGTCGCCCAGCAGACCAGCGGGCTGACCGGCGCGGACCTCGCCAACATCTGCAACGAGGCCGCGATCTTCGCCGCGCGCGCAGGGGAAGCAGGACGATCGCGGGGATCGACTTCGACTCCGCGATCGAGCGGGTGATCGCGGGGGTGCAGTCCAAGCGGGTCCTCAACGAGCAACGAGAAGCGGGTCGTCGCCTACCACGAGGCCGGGCACGCACTGTGCGGCGAGCTGCTGCCGTCGGTCGACCGGGTCCACCGCATCTCGATCGTGCCCCGCGGCAGGGCGCTGGGGTACACCCTCAACCTGCCGGCCGAGGATCGCTATCTGAAGACCCGCGAGGAGCTGCTCGACTACATGACGGTCCTGCTCGGAGGGCGGGTCGCCGAGCAGATCGTCTTCGGGGCGATCACGACGGGCGCCTCCGACGACCTCAAGCGCGTCGCCGACATCTCCCATTCGATGGTCCACGACTACGCGATGGGGACGGCCGGCGTGGGGCGCTCGCCCGACGGCGACGTGCGGCTGTCGGAGACGACGCTGCGGATCCGCGACGAGGAGCGCCAGGACCTGATCGAGGAGGCCCGCCGGGCGGCCCAGAAGCTGATCCTCGCCCACCGCCGCCAGCTCGACGAACTGGCCGCGCGAGCTGCTCGAGAGCGAGGTCCTCGAGCGCGACGCGATCGAACGGATCATGGCCGGGCGTGCCGCGGCTGGAGCGAGCCCCGGGCGTCGGGCTGCGGGTCGTCGCCGCGGCCGAGCCCGTGGCCCGCCCACGCGCGGCCCGGCGCCGATCCGGCTGCCGGAGGCCTCGGCGGAGGGCGGCACCGAGCGGCTATAGACTGCGGCTCGTGTTCAGCCGCATCGACCACATCGGAGTAGCCGTGCGAGGAGCTCGAGCCCGCGCTCGAGCTCTACCGCGACCGCTTCGAGCTGTCGAGGTGGCCCACCGCGAGGTCGTGCAGCGAGCAGGGCGTCGAGGCGGTGCTGCTGGACGTCGGGGAGAACCACGTCGAGCTGCTGGCGCCGCTGGGGCCGGACACCCCGGTCGGGAAGTTCCTCGCCAGGCAGGGCCCCGGGCCTGCACCACGTCGCCTACCAGGTGACAGGACATCGAGGCGACGCTGCGCACGCTCAAGGACGCCGGGATGCAGCTGATCGACACCGAGCCCCGCACGGGCATCCGGGGCTCGCGCGTCGCCTTCCTGCATCCCCGCTCGAGCGCTGGGCGTGCTGACCGAGATCGTCCAGCCCGCCGCCGGAGGGGTCACTGATGGCAACGAGCTCGCGTGTCAGCATCGGCTTCCAGGGCGGGCAGGTGCTGGCCGTGCGGGTCGGCGACGAGCAGCGCAAGGCCCTCGAGAAGGCCCTCGGAGCGCAGGGCTGGCACGAGATCGAGAGCGAGGACGGGCCCGGTGCGGCGTCGACCTCGCCCAGGTCGTCTACGTGAGCTCCGAGAGCGAGGAGCCGCGGGTCGGCTTCGGCTAGGCCGATGCGGCGCGCTCGACGCGGCCGGCTCCGCTGGTGTTCCGGCAGCGAGACCTCGAGGAGCGACTGCTCCGCCTCGCCCGCACGCGCGGCACGCCCCGCCGCCGAGCGGGCGGTCGCGCGCTTCTCGCGCCTCGGCGAGCACGGCGGCGATGTGGCTGGCGATCGGGCTGGCGGCGCGGCCTGGCGCAGCGCGGATCGCCGGCGACGTGGCGCAGGGCGCGGCGCGGCGGTCGCCGGCGCCTACGGGCTCAACAGCGGCCATCAAGCTGCTGGTCGGGCGGCCGCGCCCGCGCCTGGCCGGCCTGCCGCCGCTGACGGGCACGCCCGACCGGCCTGAGCTTCCCGAGCGCCCACGCGGCCACCTCCTTCGCCGGCGCCCTCGCCTACCCGGCTCGGGCTCCCCGCGGCGCCGCTCTACGGGCTGGCCGCCGGCGCTGGCCGTCTCGCGCCTGTACCTGGGCGTGCACTACCCCTCCGACGTCCTCGCGGGCGCCCTGCTCGGCACCGCGCTGGCGGCCTGCGCTGATCGGTGGCCTCGAGGGCCGCCCGTGAGCACGCGGATCGGGATCGTGGGGATGCCCAACGCGGGCAAGTCCTCGCTCTTCAACGCCCTCACCAAAGCCGGGGCGGAGGCGGCCAACTACCCCTTCACGACGATCGAGCCGAACGTGGCGGTGGTGCCGGTGCACGACCGGCGCCTGGAGGAGGTGGCCGCGACCGTCGGCGCCTCGGAGATCGTCTGGGACACGATCGACTTCCACGACATCGCCGGCCTGGTCGCGGGGGCCAGCAAAGGGGAGGGACTCGGCAACCGCTTCCTCGCGAACATCCGCGAGACGGACGCGATCGTGCATGTCGTGCGCGCGCACGGCGACGAGAACGTCGATCCACCCCGAGGGCCGGGTCGACCCGATCTGCCGACATCGAGACGATCGAGACCGAGCTCGTGCTGGCCGACCTCGAGCAGGCCGAGCGGCGCCTCGAGCGGGTCGCGAAACAGGCCCGGGGCGGGGACAGGGGCGCGATCGCCGAGGAGGCCTGGCTGCGGACCGTGATCGAGGCGCTGCAGGCAGGCCGGCCGGTGCGCGGGGTGCCGGTCCCCGAGGAGGCGCCCGCGGCCGCCCGGGACCTCGGCTCGCTGACGGCCAAGCCGGTCCTGTTCGTCGCCAACGTGGACGAGGGGTCGGAGGAGGTGCCGGCGGCGATCGCCGAGCACGCGGCGGCCAGGGCGCCCGTGCGGTGGCGGTCTCCTCGCGCATCGAGTCCGAGCTCTCAGAGCTCGAGGACGAGGAGGCGGCGGCCATGCGGGCGGAGCTGGGAGCCGGTGGACGGAGCGGGCAGACGCCGCTCGAGCGGGTCGTCAGCGAGGCCTTCGGCCTGCTGGAGCTGATCGCCTTCTTCACGGCCGGGGAGGGCAAGCCGGCCCAGTCCTGGCACCTGCGCCGGGGGCTCACGGCCTGGCATGCGGCCGGGGAGATCCACACCGACATCCAGCAGGGGTTCGTGCGGGCGGAGGTGATCGGCTGGCGCGAGCTGGTGGACAGCGGGCGGCTATGCGGGGGCCCGGGAGCGGGGGGTCGCTGCGCCTGGAGGGCCGGGACTACGTGATGGCCGACGGTGACGTGATCACCGTCAAGTTCACTCCCTAGCGAGCCGCTGCAGCCGCTCGGAGAGCCGGCGCATGCCCATCTCGGCGGCGGCTCTTGCGCCGCCGGCGAAGTCCGTCGCCCGGTCGGGGGGCCGGCCGAGGTCGAGGGTCTGCAGCGTGGCGATCTCCCTGAAGATCGCGCAGCAGGTCCGCGTTCTCGCGCAGCGACTGCGGCGGTGCGCGGGCGCATCCTGGAACGCACCACCTCTGCGGGCTGCTCGGCCGCGCGCAGGGCCTCCTCGAGGGAGCCGTACTCGCGCAGCAGCTCGGCGGCCGTCTTGGCCCCGATTCCCGGGGCGCCCGGCAGCCCGTCGGACGGGTCTCCCCGCAGCGCGATGAAATCGGCCACCTGACCGGGGTCGACCCCGTAGCGGCTCGCGAACCTCCTCCGGTCCCAGCTCGCCGATCGCTCCCCCGCGCCCGAGCTCGACAACCGCCACGTTCTCGTCGACCGCCCCGAACAGGTCGCGGTCGCCGGTCAGCAGGAGCGCCCGGCCGCCCGCCTGGGACTCGGCCCGCGCGAGGGAGAACATCAGGTCGTCGGCCTCGAGCTCAGCGCTCGCGGGAACCTGCCAGCCGAGGCTCTCCAGCAGGGCGGGAGCCCTCTCCCACTGGTCGGCCAGCTCCGTGGGCATCGGGTCGCGGTGGGCGTGGTAGGGGGGATAGAGAGCCACCCGGTAGTCGGCCTGCTCGGCCCCCATGCAGCAACACACGGCCCGAGGGCGCTCGACGCCGGGCCTCTCGATCACGCTCAGGATCGCGTTGACCGTGCCCAGCAGGGCGTTGACCGGTCGCCCGCCGCCGTCGGTGATCGAGCGGGGCAGGGCGAAGAAGGAGCGGTAGAGCAGCCAGGGCGTGTCGGCGATCAGCAGCGGGGCGGTCATCGCCGCAGGGTATGCGCAAAGAGACCGCCCCGCGGGCGCGCCGGCAGCCCGCACCTCAGCCCGAGGCGGCCGTCCCTCCGCTCGCGCCCGCCGTCGCCGCCGCAGCGGGTTCGCCGGCGGCGGAGGCCTGGACGCCGCCCTGCGCGCCGGGAGCCGGAGCGGGCGTGGGGGCGGGTGTCGGATGCGAGCCGCTGTGATCCGGCTCCCGCCTCACCTTGGACCCGGTGCGGACGCTGAAGTAGATCCAGGTCGAGCCGAGGCCGAGGCGGCCGGCCAGCTCCGGGCCGTTCACCCTGCTGGCCGCCCTCGAGCCGAGAACCCGGGCAGTGAGGATCCGCGGGGAGACGCCCCGTCGGAGCACCTCGATCCCGCGGAAGCGCCCCTTGAAGAGGCCGCGCAGGCGACGGGCCGCCTGGGAGAAGGACAGTTCGACCTTCCACCTGGCCGAGGTGTCGTAGGGGTCGGGGACGCCCCGCAGCCAGGGCTCGGGTTCGGACCCGGGCCAGGCGTTCTCGATGTTCTCGGTCATGCCGCCGGAGCTGGCGAAGAAGTAGGTGATGGCGGGCCTGCCCGCATAGGTGACGATCTGTCCCGCCGTCGCGGCCACGGCGGCGTTGGTCTGGGAGGTTTCGGCCGCGGCCCCCATGTAGACCTGGGAGCGGGTGTCGGCATACACGTCAAAGCGCGACCCTCCGGCATGGGAGGTCAGGGCATATGTCCGGCTGGCGACCGCCTGGGCCTCCAGGGCCGCGGCCGGCCAGCTGGCGGGCATCTCCGCGGCGACCACCCCGCGCACGTAGCGCTCGAGCGGGACGCGCTTGACCTTGGCGCCGACCAGGACCCGCACGATCGCCTTCGCAGGGGCCTGTCCCAGGGCCGTGCCGCTGTAGTAGTGGGAGAGGATCTGGGCGTAGGCGAGGCCGTGGCTCGCGTCGCCGAGAGCCCCCTCCTGGCTCATGCCCACGCCGTGGCCTTCGCCGGCCCCTTCGATCACCAGGGCCGGTCCGCCCGCCAGGGCCTCATCGGGGACGGCGCCGCCCCCGAGCAGGACGGCGCAGAGGACCGCCAGGAGCGCCGCGCGGGCGCCCGCGGAGGGTCTCGTGGAGCGGTGGTAGGTTGAATCCATGTTCGCGATCAGTACTCAGATGAACACGTGGGCGGGCGAGCCGACGCGGTCGAGGGAGAGAGCTCCGATGGTGTTGAGGTCGGGGCGCAGCGGCCTCGGCCTGAGGGCTGCACGATGACTGGCGCGACGAGTGAGCGGGCCGTCCTGGAGGCGGTCCCCACCGAGTTGCTGATCGACGGCGCATGGCGGCCCGCCGCCGCTGGGGGGACGCTTGCCGTCGAGGACCCCTCGACCGGCCAGACGCTCGTGGAGGTGGCCGACGGCCAGGCCGAGGATGCCCTGGCGGCGCTGGCGGCGGCCGCGGGCAAACAGGCCGAGTGGGGGCAGTGGGCGCCCCGGGAGCGGGGGGAGATCCTGCGGCGGGCATACGAGGCGATCGTCGCCCGGACGGACGAGCTCGCCCTGCTGATGACCCTGGAGATGGGCAAGGCCGTGCCCGAGTCGCGCGCCGAGATCGCCTACGCGGCCGAGTTCTTCCGCTGGTTCTCCGAGGAGGCCGTGCGAATCCACGGTCGCTACATGGTGAACACCACGGGCAAGGGCCGCATCCTCACGATGCGTCAGCCGGTGGGCCCGTCCGTGTTCGTGACCCCGTGGAACTTCCCGACCGCGATGGGGACCCGCAAGATCGCCCCCGCCGTCGCCGCCGGCTGCACGATGGTGGTCAAGCCGGCCAGGCAGACCCCCCTCTCGATGCTGGCCCTGGCCCGCATCCTCGAGGAGGCGGGCCTGCCCGCGGGCGTGCTCAACGTCATCACGGCCAAGAGCGCCGGGGCGGTGATCGAACCGCTGCTGAAGGACCCCCGCACGCGCAAGCTCTCCTTCACCGGCTCCACCGAGGTCGGCCGCAGGCTGATCGAGCAGTCCGCCGAGCAGATCCTGCGCGTCTCGATGGAGCTGGGCGGGAACGCCCCCTTCCTGGTGTTCGAGGACGCCGACCTGGACGCTGCCGTCGAGGGTGCCGTCGTGGCGAAGATGCGCAACGTGGGCGAGGCCTGCACGGCCGCGAACCGCTTCCACGTGCACGAGTCGGTGGCGCAGGAGTTCGCGCAGCGGCTGGCCGACCGGATGGGGGCGATGAAGGTCGGCCGGGGGACCGAGCCGGACGTGGACGTGGGCCCCCTGATCGACCAGGATCAGCGGGGGAAGGTCGCCGAGCTCGTGTCCGACGCCCTCTCGCGCGGGGCGAGGGTGCTGATCGGCGGCAGCGAGGTGCCGGGACCGGGCTACTTCTACGAGCCCACCGTCCTCACCGACGTTCCCGACGACGCCCGCCTGCTGGAGGAGGAGATCTTCGGCCCCGTCGCTCCGGTGGCGAGCTTCTCATCCGAGGAGGAGGCCCTGGAGGCGGCCAACCGCACCGAGTACGGCCTCGTGGCCTACGTCTACACGCGCGATCTGCAGCGCGCCTTCCGGGTCTGCGAGGGGATCGAAACCGGCATGGTCGGCCTCAACCAGGGTGTTGTCTCCAATCCCGCCGCCCCCTTCGGAGGGGTCAAGCAGTCCGGCTTCGGCCGCGAGGGAGGCTTCGAGGGGATCGGGGAGTACCTCGAGACGAAGTACGTGGCGATCGCGGTCTGAGGGGGAGTAAAGGGAGCGCCCTGAGCCCGGACGCCCAGCGCTTCGTCGTCCAGGCAGCTGCGCCAGCAACTGCCGTGTGTCGATGTGAGGGCAGCTCACAGCTTCGCCGCGACCGACTTGGCGATCGCGGTCACCGGCCCGTTGATCGTGGCCTCCTGTTCGTTGTCCTGCCCTTCGTCTTCGCCGGGAGAGGGTTCCGCCCCCGGGTTCGTCGGCGGGGCGTCGAGCAGCGCGACGAACAGGAGGTAGTTGCCGACGATGGCGAGCACTTCTCCGTTCGTGCAGTCGTCGGTGGGCGGGTTCACGCAGGAGCTCGTGTCGGTGAACAGGGACCCAGGGTTGCCGACGGCGACCGGCGCGCCGTGTGCGAGGACCTTGTTGCGGAGCAGTTTGCGGCCGACGGAGAGCGCTCTGACACGACACGACGATCAGCCTGCGCACTGCGACCCCCTTGCTCGCGGCTCGCCCCGACCTTAATGAAGCGCGGCCTGCCGCGCAAGGGCGGCGGTGGCCGGCCCCGGCGAGACCCCGCTCGCAGCGCGTCCGACCCCCCGCGCACCCATGCGCGCCCGTACATGAGTCTGGCGCCCGGCGCAGCCGCCGGGATCCTCGCTAGGTTCGAAAGGATGGCGATCGTCGGCACAGGGAGGTGAGGCGGTGGGGAGCCTGCTGGGACTCGTCCTCCCGCTCGCGATCGGCGCGGCGGTCTCGCCCACCGTGCTCGCGCTGCAGCTCGTCACGCTCTCGCGCAAGACCCGTGCCCTGGCGCGCTCCTGGTCGGTTGCGGCCGGCTGTGCCGCGGTGCTGGCGGGCTTCGGCGTGGTCGCGCTGCTGCTGGCGCGGAGCACGGGAGGATCGAGCAGTCCCTCGGAGGCCGGGGCGATCGTCAAGCTGGTCGCGGCGGGCCTGCTGGTCGTGCTGGGGGCACGCCAGCTGCGAGCGCCCCCGCGTGCGCCGGCGCCGGAACATCCGGGCGCCCATCCGCTGCGTCAGGCGTTCCTGCTCGGCGCCGGCCTCATGCTCACCAACTTCTCGAGCATCGTCCTGTTCTTTCCGGCGGTCCACGAGATCGGCATCGCCCACGTCGCCATCGCCGGGAAGGTGGCGGCCTTCGCGCTCGTCTACCTGATCACCCTGCTTCCGGCCCTCGGGCCGCCCCTGGCGGTGGGGCTGATGGGCGAGCGGGCGACGCCCCTTCTGAACCGGCTGAATCGCCTGTTCACCGACCATCGCAGGGGCATCGGCGCCGGCCTGTGCTTCGTCTTCGCCGTCGTGCTCGCCGTGGCCGGCCTGCGCGTGGTGGCCTGAGGGGGCCGCCGGTGCATGGACGTCTCGCAGCGGCCGTTGCGGGGGCGACTGGGGCGGCGGCTAGAGTCTGGCGGATGAGATACCTCCACAGCAGGCCTTCAATCGCACCGGCTCTCGCCGCTCTTCTCACGGTCGTCCTCCTCGCCGGCTGCGGAGGATCCTCGTCCTCCGGCAACGGGGTTGCGTCGAAGACGCCCAATCAGATCCTCGAAGCAACGAAAGCGGCCGCCGCCAAAGCGCAGTCGGTCCACATCGCGGGCTCAATTGTGAGCGAAGGCAAGCCGATATCACTGGACATGGAACTGGTGGCCGGCAAGGGCGGCAAGGGGAAAATCTCCCAGGAAGGCTTCAGCATCGACCTCATCCAGGTGAACGGTGCCGTCTACATAAACGGCAGCGCCGCCTTCTACCGCCACGTCGGAGGTGCCGCCGCGGCCCAGCTCCTGCAGGGCAAATGGCTCAAGGCGCCGGCCAACAGCGGCGAACTGGCCTCGCTCTCCTCGCTCACCAACCTCGGCAAGCTGATCGAAACGGCCCTCGCCAGCCACGGAACGCTCACGAAGGGGTCCGAAACGACGATCAACGGTCAGAAGGCGATCGGCATCACGGACAAGTCGAAGGGGGGCACCCTCTACGTGGCCACGACCGGGACGGCCTACCCGATCGAGATCTCCAAGGACGGCAGCAGCGGCGGCAAGGTCGTCTTCGACAAATGGAACCAGTCGGTCACCCTGACGGCTCCCGCCAACGCCATCGACATCAACCAGCTACAGAGCGGGAAATAGGGCACGGGTAGGAAATATGTCCAGGGGGACGGAGGTTGTGTCAAGACAGCTGCCGACCGAGACGATCCGGACCTCAACGCTGGATCTGAACCTGGGACCGGACAAGGATGCGAGTGTTCTCAGTGCACGGTGCGATACAAGCGAGCCTGCTCCGCAGCCCCGCCGACGGCGGGGTCGCGTCGACTCACCCCGACAAGGGCCGCGCCGGGGTCGAGTTCTTGAGGCTGGGCGGACGCGTGCATAGGGGCGATCAGGGCGCGGCGGCCCTCGCCCGCCTGTCCTCCGGCGGGGGGCGCCCGCATCAGGGCGGTCCCTGGCGGCCGTCGCGGCTGCTGCTCGCCTGCTGGGTCGCGCTCGGCGTGGCGGCAATCGTCGGGCTCGCCCTCACCGTAGGCTCGGTGATCGTGGCGGTCTGCGTGGCCGTGCTGGCTGTGGTGGCCCTGGCATTGGGCCGGCACGCCGGACTCGCCGACCGAGGCGCCCTGGAGGAGGAGATCGAGCGGCGCACCGGCGAGCTCAAACGAGCCCTCTCGGAGCTCGAGATCGCCCAGGCGGAGACCGTGCAGAGGCTCTCGATGGCGGTCGAGTTCCGCGACGAGGACACGGGCGCCCACATCGAGCGGATCGGTCGCTTCTCGGTGCTGCTGGCCGAACACATCGGCATGGACCCGGAGTTCTGCGAGCGCCTCCGGCACGCCGCCCCGCTGCACGATGTCGGCAAGGTGGCGATCCCCGATGCGATCCTGCTCAAGCCGGGGCCCCTCACCCCCGAGGAGAGGGCGATCGTGGAGACGCACGCCGAGGAGGGTCACAGGCTCGTCCGGGGCTCCTCCTCCTCGATCCTCGACATGGCGGCGACCATCGCCCTCAGCCACCAGGAGAAGTGGGACGGCACCGGTTACCCGAGGGGCCTGAAGGGCGAGGCGATCCCGATCGAGGGCCGCATCGTGGCCGTGGCAGATGTCTTCGACGCCCTCACCAGCGACCGCGTCTACCGCAAGGCCTTCTCCGTCGAGGATGCGATCCAGATGATGCTCGAACAGCGCGGGCGGCATTTCGACCCGGTCCTCCTGGACGCCTTCATGGAAGTCCTCGGACGCTCGGGCCCCGACGCCCGCGACCAACTGCGCTCGGACCCGGCTGCCCTCGTGGAGTCCACCCTCGAGACCTTCGCCGCGGCCCTCGAACGCGGGGACGCGGAGATGGCCGAGGGGGCGATCGCGACCGCGATCGAGGACGGGATCACCCCGACGACCCTCCATGCCGAGGTGATCGGGCCGGCCCTGCGGCGGATCAGCGTGCTCTCCGAAGCCGGAGAGCTGGACCCCGACCGCCAGCTTCGCGCCGCCACCATCATCCGCCGAGTTCTGGCCACCCTCTACCGGTACATGACCGGCGGCACCGAGCAGACCCGCGAGCGGGTCCTTTTGGCCGGGGTGGAGGGCGACCAGCACACGCTGGGGCTGCAGATGGTCCACGATCAGCTGGCCGCGGCCGGCTTCCGTACGATCTTCGACACCGACCTCTCGGCGGACCGCCTGCTGGCGATGGTCGAGAGCCAGTCCCCCGACCTGGTCGTGCTCGGTGCCACCGAGCCGACCGACGGGGAACCCCTCGAGATCGCCCTGCGGGACCTGCGGTCGAGCCGTCCTGACATCCCGATCGTGCTCGGCGGCCCCGCCGTCGGCGGCAGCCTTCCCCGCGAGCGCGGCGGCATGCGGGTCCTCGAGCGCATCGACGAGACCGTTCAGGCCGTCGAAGACGTCCTCGCGGCCTCGGCCCCCACGGCCTCCGTATAGATTTCGCGGGGTGACCCCTCGCGCGATCGTGACCGGCGGCGCCGGCTTCATCGGTTCGCACGTTGTGGACGCCCTTCTGGCGGACGGCCAGGAGGTCGTCGTCATCGACGACCTCTCCTCCGGCGACGCGGCCCGGGTCCCCTCCGGGGCGCAGCTGCGTGTGATGGACGTGGTCGATCTGGCGGGGCTCGAGCGGGTCGTGGACGAGGTGCAGCCCCGCGCCGTCTACCATCTCGCCGCCCAGGCGAGCGTCGTCGCCTCCGTGCAGGATCCCGGTCGCGACTGCGAGGTGAACGTGAAAGGGACCCTCAACGTCGTGGAGGCGGCGGGCAGATGCAGAGCTCCGGTCGTGTTCACCTCCACCGGAGGAGCCCTCTACGGCGATCAGGCGCCGATGCCCACCCCCGAGGATCAGATACCCGCGCCCCTCTCCCCGTACGGCGCCTCGAAGTGGGCCGCCGAGGCCTACGTGAACACCTGGTCGCTGTCCTCGGGGATACCCCATGCCGTGTGCAGGCTCGGCAACGTCTACGGTCCCCGGCAGAGCCCCCACGGCGAGGCCGGGGTGGTCGCGATCTTCACCCACCACCTCCACAGCGGGCAGGCCCCGAAGCTCTACGGCCACGGCAAGCCGACGCGGGACTACGTCTACGTCGGGGACGTCGTCACCGCCCTGCTGGCCGCCGCCGGGCGGGCGGGCACCTACAACATCGCCACCGGGGTGGAGACCGACGTGATGACGATCTGGAGGGAGCTGAGCGAGATCTCCGCCAAGCACGCGGAACCCGAGCTGGCCGACCTGCGACCCGGCGAGCTGCAGCACAGCTGCCTGGACGTCACGCGGGCGGAGCGGGAGCTGGGCTGGCGCGCCCGGGTGACGATCCGGGAGGGGCTGAGGCGCACCTACGAGGCCCTCGTGGAGGAATTCGAACGCTAGACGGCCGCCCACGACGGGCGCGGATGTCATTCCAACAAGCGTGCAATCGAGGGATCAGCCCTCGGGGGGCTCCCACGAGAGTCCGAGTCCTATCCCATGAAGATCCTCTCCGGGGCGTCCCTCGCCGCCGCGCTCTGCCTGTGCGCCCCTGCCGTCTCGCGGGCGGGCGTCCCGGGCGGAGCCCAGGCGCCCTCGGCCCCGACGGCTGGAGGGGTCGAGTATGGCGTGCCCGCACGGGCCGCCACGCCGGTCCGGCCGACCCTCGACGTGCTCCGGCTGCCGGCGGCGATCACGGCGGGGCGGCCCCCCCGCATGCTCCTGCGGGTACAGGAGAGAGGGGTCGGCACGGTCTATCTCACCGTCACCGTCACCAACCTCGCCACCCGTACGACCGCGCTCGTCGCGAGGATGGGATGGGTCCACACGGCCCGCGTCCAGAGCATCTCCTGGCCGCCCGGGGCGCGGCTGGTCCCCGGCAGCTACAGGGTCACGGTCAATGTCCACGACCATCGCGGAGGCGGCCTGCTCAGGACCGCCCACAGCTCGGGCGTGAGCACCCTCACCGTCCGCGCTCCCGCTCCCGCGCCGGTGCCGAGCCCACCGTCGCCCCCGGTCGTCGAAGCCGGGGTCCCCACCCCCGCGCAGACGGTCGCCCAAGGGGCGGTGTTCCCGGTCGCCGGCACCCACAGCTTCGGAGGCCCGGAAAACCGCTTCGGCGCCGCCCGCGAAGGCCACACCCACCAGGGGCAGGACGTGCTGACGGCCGAAGGCACGCCAATCGTCGCCCCGTTCGCCGGGACCATCTCGACGGCCAGCTACCAGGCGGGCGGAGCGGGCTACTACATGGTCGAGCACACCGGGGTTGGATTCGACTTCATGTTCGCCCACTGCCGGACGGGCTCCTTTGCGGTCACGACAGGGGCCTCGGTCGCCGCGGGGCAGACCCTCTGCGCGGCCGGGCAGACCGGAGACGCGACCGCTCCCCACCTGCACCTCGAGATGTGGGTGGGCGGCTGGCAGGCCAGCGGCGGGCATCCGATCGACCCCCTGCCCTACCTGGAAGCCTGGGAAGCGGTCCCGGCCGGCGGCTAGAGCCAAGAATGCCCCTGCCGGCACGCGGGCGCCGGCGTCCAGATCCCCGGCGAGCCGGTAGCATCGCCCTCGCGGCGAGATAGCTCAGTTGGTAGAGCACACGACTGAAAATCGTGGTGTCCCCGGTTCGAGTCCGGGTCTCGCCATTTCGGCGCCCCCGACCTCCACGCCCGATGTCGGCCGGCGTCGCGGCATGCGTAGGAGTGAGTGGAGCCTGTGCCCGCTCGCCACGATGCGCAGAGCCGCACCCATCGAGACCTTGTCGGCCGCACCCATCAGCCGGAGAGGCGCTCCCATCGCTTCAATGTAACCTCCGACGGAGGAAAGCGCCGCTCGAAGTCGGGCAACGTCGTCCACACGGTCGTCGATCGGCGCGCTGAAGGTGAAGGTATGGTGCGCCCTTGAGCGCGCCATAGTGGAGGTTGAAGGCACCTAAGATTCGTCAAGTGGCGCTTGACCTTCATGGGGCCTTTGCGCAGGCCGCAGCAGAGGACGGCATCCAGCTCGGGAGCCAGTCGTTCGACTGGCTGTGCGAGCAGGGCCACATAGGGCTCGAGCGCGTTGCCAAGGGGCGGCGTGACGCGGCACTCGTCCGGCCGGTGACGGCGGCGCTCGAGTTGCTCGGCGCGATCTTCGCGCGCTTGAAGGGAGACGTCTCGGTCCTTCACGCCTCGCGCGAGAATCTGCTGCTCCCGGTCGATCTGGTGCACGCGCCGACCGGCACCGTGATCGAAGTCGACGGCTCCGCCACACTTCACCTCGTTTCGCCTCGCCGCCCTCGAGCTGTACCCCGTCGCTGTGGCTGTGGGGTTCGACGTCGAGGAGCACAAGGCGTTGTGTCGCGCCTGGTGCTCGAGGACCGACGGACTTCAACGCGGGCTGGCGCCAAGGGCTTCGGGTTCGGCGGGGTGCAGCGGGAACGGGCCTACCACGATGCGCTGCGCGATCTCGCAACGCCGGCGATGGGCTACCCACCGCTCGTTCGGATCGCAGCGGTCGAAGGTGACGGGGCAGCAGCGTACCGTCGCCACCGGGCCTGCGCTGCTGGCGCGGCTCGGCGCCTGACTCAGCTGAGCGGGCCGGAGCTTCCGGCTCGTCGGTCACCGCGACGTTGACCGTCGCGCACCGCCCGCAGCGGACGCGGACCTTCTTCGTCATCTGCTCTGGCTGCATCGCGGTCGCGAGGACGTTGCCGCACTCGACACAGACGTAGTCGTCCGGCCCGTTGCCGCGGAAGACCGGCCTGTCGGCGTCCTCCTGGATCGCGGTCCCGCCGTCGAACGGCACCTCGCCTTCGCGGATGCGTCTCATCGGTGATGATGGCCATCGCCTCACGCGCCTCCAGGTCGCAAACATCTCTGCTGCCAGCTGGGCGGCGCATCAGATCTCGGCGAGCTTCTCCGTGAAATCCTTGATCATCGCGTCCAGCACCCCGACCACGACTCCCTCGCCCATCGACGCCGCCTTGCCGGTGATCTGCGCATTGGTACGGATCGCCCCGCCGCCCTCGTTGAGCGCGAATTCGACTTTCGCGTTGGCGTGTCCCTGACCGCCGGCCTCTTTGGATTTGATGTCCAGCACCACACGGTGGGCGGCGGCGTCCTGCTCGATGACCTCGACCGTACCGGTGAACGTCATCGACATCGCCCCCATCTTGACCTTGATCTCAGCCCTGACGGAGTCGGGACCAATCCTCTCGAGCACGCTGCCGCCCTCCACGCACGGTATGACGCGATCGAGGTCGAGGATCGCGGCGTAGCTCTCGTCGAGCGGCTTCGCTGTCGAGAACGGATGCTCCAGTTCTACAGCCATGTGCGGTTTCTCCTCTGTCGAAAGGTGAGTGGCCACCAAGAAGCTACAGCGCCAGGTAGGAGACCTCGGTGCCGGCCGGCAGCTCTCCCGCACCGGCCGGAATCCACGCGAGGCCATCCGCCTGCGCGGTGATCGCGATCTGATGGGACTCCTGTCCCGTGCAGCGGCGACAGCGCGACGGCGCCGCCTGAGGCGCTACGCGCACACGGATCAGGTGGTCGCGCTGGGCGTTGCGCTCGACGGGCGTGCTCAGCAGACCCGATCGCCATGCGGGGCGCACGCTCGCTGCGCCCTGCAGCCCGAGCAGCGCCGGGCGCACGAACAGTTCACAGCAGACGAGACTGGAGACCGGATTCCCGGGCAGCCCGAACACGAGCGTCGCGTCGTGTACGCCGAACGCCAGCGGCTTCCCCGGACGCAGGGCTATGCGCCAGAACACCTCGCTGATGCCCAGCTCCCGCCCGACGTCGCGAACGAGGTCGTGGGCGCCGACCGATACGCCCCCGGAGCTGACGACGACGTCGTGCTCGAGCGCCTGCGCGAGCGCCGCACGATGCGCGTCGCGCGTGTCGGCGACCGCCACGATCTGCTCGACGCGCGCGCCGCTCGCCTGCAGCGAGGCTTTGAGCATCGGCCCGTTCGCGTCGAAGATCTCGCCCTCGACGAGGCGCTCGCCGGGCGCACGCAGCTCGCTGCCGGTGCTCAGCACGGCTACGCTCGGCTGCTGGCGGCACGCGAGGGCGCCGAGGCCGGCCGCCGCGGCCGCGCCGATCTGCGCCGGACCCAGCAGCGCGCCCTCGCGAAGGAGCCGCTCGCTGCGCCTTGATGTCGCTGCCGCGATGACGTACGAACGCTCCCGGAGCGACCGCGGAGCTCAGCACGATCTGATCGCCGTCCCGGTGGACGTCCTCGAGCGGCGCCACCGCGTCGGCGTCGGCCGGCACGACGGCGCCTGTGGAGATCGCGATCGCCTGGCCCGGCGCCAATCCGCCGGCGTACGGCGTGCCGGCTGCCGATTCGCCGGCGAGCGTCAGCCGTCCGGGCGTCTCAGAAGCGCGCAGAGCGTAGCCGTCCATCGCTGAGCTCGCGAATGGCGGGAGGTCGATCGCCGCGTTCACGTCCGCGGCGAGGAACCGTCCATGCACGTGCTCGAGGGGCACCTGCTCGGCCGGGCAGCGGGCTGACGCGCGCGAGGACCAGCGCGAGCGCATCGTCGATCGGCAGCAGCTCGGGTGGTGTGGCGCTGTCTCGGCCACGCCCGCCTGTGGGTCCGCAGGGGTCACGCGATCGGATTCATAGAGGTGCGGTCTCGAGCACGATCTCGACCTCATCGGCGACCTTCAGTGCTCCGAACAGCGTCGAGTAGGGCTTGATCCCCCAGTCGGTCTGCTTCAGGACGTGCTGGCGCTCAGCTTGCCGTCGTCGGAGACGCGAAGATCGAATGCGATCGGGCGGGCGTTGCCGAACAGCTTCAGCTCGCCCGCACGCTGAACCGGCGCCCGTCGGCGCCGGTCTGCACCTCGGTCGAGTGGAACTCGATGTCCGTCCCCTTGAGCACCTCTTCGTTGATCGTCTGCTGGATGCTCGCCTTGTCATCGTCCCCGAGCGATTGCATCCCCCCGGTGCCCTCGCGCACGCGCAGCGACGTGGCGTCGGCGTGCAGCGCGATGCTGGTCTGCGCGGGGCTCTCGCCGACCTCGAGCGTTGCCTGCCACGACGTGACGTCGATCAGGAGGTCGTGCCCGGCCTTGGACGCGGCGCCGGTGCGTCCGGTCCTTACCGACAGGCTGCCGTTGTCGGGGCCGAGCGTGTGTGTGCCCTGGATCGGCACGCCTTCAGTCGCGGTAGACGGTCTGCGCGTCGAGCCCGCCCTCGACTCCCGGCGGCAGGGCGCCGGTGCCGTGCGCGTACAGCGCGATGTCCTCGATGGTCCTGACCTCCGCCGGGTCGCCGCCGCCGCGCGTCCATGCCCCGTTGGACCAGTCGAGGGTGTCCGGCGAGGCGTCCAACGCCATGCCCGCCAGCAGCCGCGCCTTGTCGCGAATCTTGGTGCTGGCGCTGAGGATCGCCGCCGCCGCGCCGTCGGAGGGGCTCGTGTTGTAGCCGTGCCCGACGCCGAACCGGTCGGTATCCGCCGCAACGACCTTGACGTCGAGCGGAGGGATGCCGAGCTCGTCGGCCACGATCTGAGCGTAATCGGGCTCCTTGCCGTCGGACTCGCTGGTCAGGCTGAGCACCATCTTGCCGGTCGGGTGCACGCGCAGAAAGACTGCTCGGTAGGCCTCATCGGCCACGGCTGGACCTCCTCGTCTGGTGGGTTGTGATCATCGCTTGCTCTCGCTCGCGTCCGGGCGAGGCCTCGCTCTGCGAGCCGCACGGCGCTCCTGGTGGGCGGTCAGCGCGTTGTGCTCCTCCAGGTCGCAGAAGGACGGCTGCGGTCCGCCGAGCGGGTGTGGCGGCACCGCGGGTCGGTCGCATCCCGGATAGATGCACGTCTTGGTCGACGTCTCACTCATGCTCGGACTCCTTCGATCATCAGTCGCCGTCCTCGCTGATCCATCCTGCGGTGGTGTTGCCTCTGGCCGGGCCGTGCCCGCTGGGCATCGCCACGGAGCTGCCCGCGACCGGGGTGGCGCTGGCCCAGGGCTCCGGGTCCTCCGCGTCCGAGCGCGGCCTGCGGCTTCCAGGCCGCGCGCGGCGCGCCGCGGCGGCCCAACGACTGCGCCCCGATCGCTTCGACCACCTCGTGCAGGGCCTTGAAGCTGTGCCCACTCACGAGCGCGTCGCAGTGCGGCAGCGCCGCCACCATGCCGCCGGCCTGCACGGAGAAGGCGCTGGCGCTGATCCGCGGGTTGACCCACACGATCCGGTGGGCCAAGCGTCCGAGCCGCTCCATCTCGCGTCCGACGAGCATCGGGTCGCCTCGCTCCCAGCCGTCGGAGAGGATCACGATCACGGCGCCGCGGGCCATGCCGCGACGGCCGTGGCGGTCGTTGAACGCCTTCAGCGCGTCACCGATACGCGTCCCGCTCGACCAGTCCGGCGCCGCCGCGGCGGCGCGCTGGATTGCGCGCTCCGGGTTGCGAGAGGCAAGCGCGCGCGTGAGGCGGGTCAGCCGGGTCGCGAACACGAACGCCTCGGCGTTCGGGCCGCTGCCGGCGGCACAGGTCAGGAACTGCAGGTAGGCGCGCGCGTAGGGCTCCATCGAGCCGGAGATGTCGCACAGCATCACGAGTCGCCGGCGCGCGATGCGCCGGCGTCGACGCGCGAGGCGGATCGGGTCGCCGCCCGTGCGCATGCTGGCGCGTAGCGTCCGCCGCATGTCGATGCGCTCGCCGTGACGGCCCTTCTCGTAGCGCCGCATACGCCGCAGCGGCGTTGCGAGCTCGAGCCGGGACATCAAGCGGTAGAGCTGCGCGAGCTCATGCGGCTCGAGCGCGTCGAAGCTCTTGCCTGCGAGCAGCTCCTCGTCGCTGGCCATCGCCAGCGGCACCTCGACCTCGGTCGGCTCTCCGTCCTCGTCGCTCTCGCCGGGCGGTGAGGATGACACGTTGGCGCGCGGATCCGGCGCGTCGGCGCTGCCGGCTGCGCTGTCGTGCTCGGGCTTCGGCCGCGTCGTCCGGGGGCGAGGCGACCGTCTGGGCGTCCTCGGGCTCGAGGTCCTCGGCTCCCGCTCGGGCGCCGAACACCGCGAAGAAGACCGCGTCGAAACGCCTTGACCTGCGCCGGATCGGACACGAACAACGCGCGCGCGGTCCAGTACAGCCGCCGGCGGGTCATCGGCTGCACGAGCGTGAGCGCCTGCGCAAAGTCAGCCGAGCGCGCAGGGGTGATCGGGCACGCCGGCATCGCGCAGGCGGCGGCTGAGCGCCCCCACGAGCGGCGGCAGATCGAGCTCGACCGTCTCGACCCCGAACACCCCGTTCGAGATGCCCGCGTCAGTCATTCGGCTCGCACGATCTGCTCGAGGCCGGCCGCGCGGATCACCTCCTGGTCCTCGCCGTACTTGAGCACCGACCCGAGCGTGACGTCGACGGCGGCTGCGTCCAGGCGCTCGACGCCGAGCAGGTTCAACGCCGCCAGCCAGTCGATCGCCTCGGCGACGCCGGGCGGCTTCTGCACGTCGCTGTCGCGCATGCGCGAGACGGCGTTTGCGACCGCAACCGCGAGCGTCTGCGAGGAGCCGCTCGACGCGGCGGCGCATGATCTCCACCTCGCGCTCCGGGGTCGGGTAGGCGATCCAGTGATAGAGGCAGCGGCGCTTGACGGCGTCGTGCAGGTCGCGGGTCCGGTTGGAGGTCAGCACGATGATCGGCGGGTGCGTCGCCCGGATCGTGCCGATCTCCGGGATCGTCACGCTGGCCTCGGCGAGGAGCTCGAGCAGAAACGCCTCGAAGTCGTCGTCGGCGCGGTCGATCTCGTCGATCAGCAGGACCGCGGGCCGCGGGCCGGGGTGCTCGAGCGCGCGCAGCAGCGGGCGGCGGATGAGGTAGTCCGGACCGAACAGGTCCTCCTCGTCGAGCGTCGAGCCGCTGGAGTCGGCGAGGCGGATGCTCAGCAGCTGACGCGGGTAGTTCCACTCATACAGCGCCTCCGCCGCGTCGATTCCCTCGTAGCACTGCAGGCGGATCAGCGGCGTGTCCAGCACGAGCGCCAGCGACTTGGCCGCCTCGGTCTTGCCGACACCCGCCTCACCCTCGAGCAGCAGGGGTTGCGGCAGGCGCACGCTCAGGAACATCGACGTCGCCAGGCCCTCGTCGACGAGGTAGTCGACGTCGGCGAGGCGCACGGGCCAGCGTCTCGACGTCGGGTACGAGCCGGCGGATCTCCCCGGCGGCCTCGCCCGTGACCTCTTCCGGGCTCATCTGTGGGTCTGGTCCGGGTCGTCCACGGCGGCCGAGACCCCGACGCCCGTCTCGGCCAGGACCGCCCGGTAGTCCTCCGGCGTGTCGACATCGCGCGGGAATCGGGCCAGCGATCGGGTACCTCGATCACGTCGCCGGCCCGGCGGTCCAGCAGCCGCCAGACGCCCTTGTCCCCGTGCAGGTCCGCGAGCTCGCCGAAGACGCTGCGCGCGAACGCGATCGGGTGCCCGCGTCCGTCGTCGTAGCGGCACACGGCCAGCGGCGCATCGCCGCGTCCGGCACGCAGCGCCGCGACCGTGGCGGCGCTCACGCCCGGCTGGTCGCCGAGCATCAGCATCAGGACGTTCGCAGCGCGGGTCCACCGCGCCGAGCGCCGCGGCGATCGACGACGAGCAGCCCGAGCCGTAGGCCTGATTGACGACCACGTCGGTGCCCGCCAGGTCCACGCTCGCGCCGACCTCATCCGCTGAGCCACCGAGCGCCACGATGATCTGGTCGAACCGACAGCTGCGAGCGACGTCGAGGACGTGGCCGAGCAGCGTGCCGTCGCCGTAGGGAAGCAACTGCTTGGCACGCCCGAGGCGCGTCGACCCGCCAGCAGCGAGCACGAGCCCGGTCACGAAGGGATCAGGTTGCGGTGGTTGCATGCTCGTGCTGCGCCTCGAACTTTGCCCTGCAACCCTCGCAGCAGAAGTAGATCGTCTCGCCGTCGTGTTCCACCGAAGGCGTCCCGGGAACGGCGGCGACCGTCATCCCGCAGATCGGGTCGACGGCGATCACCGGTCGCCGTGGACGTCGAGCTCGCCGCAGCGCGGGGCGTGCCGCGCACGGCTGTCGGTCCCGCGGCGAACGGCGATGAGCTTCGCGAGGATCGACACCGCGACCTCGGCGGGCGTGCGTGCGCCGATGTCGATGCCTGCTGGCACGTCGATCCGCTCGAGCAGCTCCTCGGACACTCCGTCGCCGCGCAGCTCGCGCGATGACGCCGTCACCGCGCCTGCGGCTGGCCACGAGGCCCACGTACGCCAGGCCCGCCTCCAGACCGCTGCGCAGCGCGTGAAGCTCGTCGCGCCCATGCGTTGCGACGATCAGCGCGAGATCGCCCGCGGCTGGCTCGGGCCTCCGGTCCTGCACGGCGACGACCTCGAGCCCGAGCTCCGCGCCGAGCTGGCGGACCGCGCGGGCGATCGGGGTGTCGCCCACGACCAGGGCGCGCGGCGCCGGCAGCACCGGCTCGAGGAAGACCTCGATCGCCCCGCCCGACAGGCACTGGTTCTGGACCGTCACGGCGCCCTCCTCTTTTGAGACCTCTTGACCGCTGGCCGCCTCCTCGCCGGCGCCATCGCCGTCTCCGTCGCCGGGAAGGATCCGCAGCAGCACGGTCTCGTTGGTCTCGATCGCCCGCAGCGAATACACGCGCACGCTGTGCTCTGCGCACACACCGCCGACGAATCCCTCGATCGTGCCATCGCCGAGCACGAGCGCGACGTCACCTGCCTGCGCGCTCGTCGGGTGCTGCGCACGCACGACCGTCGCCGTCACGAACGCGACGCCCTGCGCGACGAGCTCCTGGGCTCGCCGCGACACGGCGGCGGTGCATCATTGCGGCGGCTCGGGCCGCCCCTGCATCGCCGCCCATACACGCGCCGGCGTACAGGGCATGTCGATGTGCTCGACGCCGTGGGTCTCGTGCAGCGCGTCGATCACCGCGTTTACGATCGCCGGCGGCGACCCGACGTTCGGCGACTCGCCGACGCCCTTGGCGCCGAGCGGGTGGTGCGGGCAGGGTGTGACCGTTTCGCCGAGCTCGAAGTCCGGACACTCGAGCGCGGTGGGGATCAGGTAGTCCATGAACGACGAGTTGAGGCAGTTGCCCTCCTCATCGAACGTGATGACCTCCATCAGCGCGATGCCGACGCCCTCGGCGAGTCCGCCGTGGATCTGGCCATCGACGATCATCGGGTTGATGCGCACGCCGCAGTCATCGACCGCGATGAAGCGCCGGACGGTGACCTGAGCGGTGTCGGGGTCGATGTCGACGACGGCGATGTAGGCGCCGTATGGGTAGGTCAGGTTCGGCGGGTCGTAGATGACCTGCGCGTCGAGCCCGCCCTCCATCCCGGCAGGCATCGCCTCGCCGCTGTAGGCCTGCACGGCTATGTCCTCGATCAGCGCGCCCTTCTCGGGGTCGCCCTTGACATACCAGCGGCCCTTCTCCCAAGCGAGATCCTCGGGCCTGGTCTCGAGCATCGTCGCCGCGATCAGACGCGCCTTGTCACGCACCTTGCGCGAGACGACCGCGACCGCCGCACCCGAAACCGGCGTCGAGCGGCTGCCGTAGGTCCCAAGCCCGTACGGCGACTTGTCGGTGTCCCCGTGTCGGACCTCGACGTCCTCGGGCGGGATGCCGAGCTCCTCGGCGACGATCTGCGCGAACGTGGTCTCGTGACCCTGGCCCTGCGTCTGGCAGCTGATGCTCACAACCGCCTTGCCGGACGGGTGCACGCGCAGATCGGCGCCGTCGTTCATGGCGAGCCCGAGGATGTCCATGTGCTTGCGCGGCCCCGCGCCGACCCCCTCGGTGAAGAACGACACGCCGATGCCCATCAGCTCGCCGCGGGCGCGCTTCTCCGCCTGCTCGCGGCGTAGATCCTCATAGCCTGCGATGTCCATCGCCACGCGCATCGTCTCGGCGTAGTTCCCGGAGTCATACGTCCAGCCGGTCGTCGTCTCATATGGAAACTGCTCGGGGGCGATGAAGCTGCGCATCCGAAGCTCGATCGGGTCGTCCTTCATCTCGCGGCGCGAGCGCATCCACCATCCGCTCGACGAGATAAACGGCCTCCGTGATCCGGAACGAGCATCGGTATGCGACGCCGCCGGGCGCCTTGTTCGTGTACACCGCCTTGACCTTGACATGCGCCGCCTCGAGGTCGTAGGAGCCGCAGACGATGTGGAAGAACCCGGCCGGGAACTTCGTCGGCTGCGCCGTGCTGTCGAAGGCGCCGTGGTCCGCGATCACGTCGACCCGCAGGCCGGTGATCTTGCCGGCCTTCGCGCAGATCTCGGCGTGCATGACGTAGTCGCGTGCAAAGCCGGTGGACATCAGGTTCTCGGAGCGGTTCTCCACCCACTTGACCGGCACGCCGGCGACGATCGAGCCGGCGATCGCGCACACGTAGCCGGGATAGACCGGGACCTTGTTGCCGAACCCGCCGCCGATATCCGAGCAGCGGATCCGGATCATGTGCTCGGGGAGCCCGGCGACGTGCGCATAGACCGTGCGGTGGGCGTGCGGCGCCTGGTTGCCGTTGTAGATGTCGAGCTGGCCCGTCTTCGGGTTGAAGTCGGCGATCATTCCGCACGTCTCGAGCGGCGCCGGATGACAGCGCGGGTAGATGATGTCGCGCACGACGACCGTGTCGGCCTCCGCGAACGCGCGGTCGGTCGCCGCCTCATCGCCGGCCTCCCAGGTCGGGCTCGCGAGGTTGTCGCGCTGTCCCGGTCTTGTCGTCGCGGATCAGCGGCGCGTCGGCGTCGAGCGCCTTGCGCGCGTTGACGACTGCCGGCAGCGGGTCGTACTCGACATCGATCAGCTGCAGCGCATCGTTTGCCGAGTACTCGTCGGTCGCGATCACGAACGCGACCTCCTGACCCTGGAAGCGGACCTTGTCGCCGGCGAGCACGGCCTGGGTGTCGTAGGAGATCGTCGGCATCCACGCCAGACCGAGCGTCTCGAGGTCCTTCGCGGTGACGACGGCGGCGACGTTGGGGTGTGCGAGCGCCTTCGAGGTGTCGATCGAGACGATCCGCGCGTGCGCGTACGGGCTGCGGAGAATCGCGCCGTAGACCATCCCCGGCAGGCTGATGTCATCGAGGTAGGTGCCCTTGCCGCGGATGAAGCGCGCATCCTCCTTGCGCTTCAGACGACCGAAGCCGATCGGCCGCTCGGTCTCGGCGCTCGGAAGGTTCTCGACGGTTGCCACGCTCACACCTCCTGTCTTGCAGCGGCTTCGTGCTCCGCCGCCCATCGGATCGCGCCGACGATGTTCTTGTATCCGGTACAGCGGCAAATGGCGCCCGAGATGGCTGTACGGATCTCGAGGTCGGTTGGATCGGGGTTCTCGTCAAGCAGGGCGCGAGCCGTCATCAGCATCCCCGGCGTGCAGAATCCGCACTGCAGGGCGTGACGCTCGTGGAAGCCCATCTGGACCGGATCCAAGCGGCCGTCGACCTCGAGCGACTCGACCGTGCGGATCTCGTGCCCCTCGCACATCACCGCCAGCGTCGTGCACGACTTGACGGCTTGCCGTCCATCAGCACCACGCAGGCGCCGCAATTGGAGGTGTCGCAGCCCCAGTGCGTGCCGGTCAGGCCGGGGGTGTCGCGAATGAAGTGAACGAGCAGCTGCCGCGGCTCGATGTCGCGGGAGACAAGCTCGCCGTTTACCGTGATCGAGACTTGCATGGTCAGGCCTCCTGATTGAGAGCGCGGGTCGTCGCGCGGCGCAGGGCGCGTACCGTGAGCACGCCAGCGAGATGGCGCTTGTAGTCGATCGGCCCGCGGCCGTCCGCGCCGGGAGAGCAGTCCGCCGAGGCGATCTCGCCCGCCTGGGAAAACAGCTCATCCGACGGAGCCTCGCCCCGCAGCAGCTCCTCTGCTCGCGAGAGATGGATCGTCGTGAGCCCAACCGCGCTGAGCGCGATGCCCACGTCGGCGATCGCGCCGCCATCGATCCACACGGCAGCGGACGCGGCGGCGATGGCCCAGTCGCCTGCTCGACGCTCGACCTTCTCGTGCGCGCTGCCAGCGCCCGCGCGCAACGGAAGGCGAACCTCTGTGAGCATCTCGCCCTCACCCACCGCGGTCGTGTACGGGCCGACGTGGAACTCCTCCATCCCGACGACACGCTCACCGCCGACGCCGCGGATCACGGCCTTCGCCTTCGCCGCCGTGCACACGGCTGAGAGGTCCTCGGCTGCGTCCGCCTGGCACAGCGAGCCCCCGATCGTGCCGCGGTTGCGCACGACCGGGTCGGCGATCACGTTCTCGGCGTCGCGAAAGAGCGGGAAGCGCTCGGCGAGCAGGTCGGACTTCAACAGATCCACGTGCCGGGTCAGCGCCCCGATCCGGATCTCACCGTCCTGCTCGCGGATGTAGGCGAGCTCGGTGAGGTCGTTGATGTCGATCAGGTGCGCCGGGTTGGCCAGGCGCAGCTTCATCATCGGCAGCAGGCTGTGGCCGCCGGCGATGATTCGCGCGTCGGAGCCAAGCTTCTGAAGCGACGCGACGGCGCCTTCGACGCTGGTTGCGCGCTCGTACTCGAATGACGCGGGGGTCTGCAACTGATGCTCCTATCGTTTCAAGCGAAGCGGCCGAAATCTGCGGAGAGCCCCAGCGTAGCAACCGACTTTTCGCGTCGGTCCGGTGCGCTCATGCGTCCCGAGTCGCATTGGCTGCTCGAGTCCGGCGCGGACACCGGAAGCGCCGGCTGCCGAACCCGTCGCAGCGCGGCTGGGCAGGCGCTTGCGCGGTGCGCCGATGTCGTCGCGCTGCTCGTACTGCACAGGCGCGTCGGTGCCGATGACCGGAGACCTCGGCAGGCGCTCCGGCATCGTCTGACGGATCTCGGGGTACAGCTGCCGCGCCGCGAGGCTTCCCGCCTCGATATTCCTCAGCACCGGACCCGCCGGGTTCGCAGCGGCGATCGGCGCCTCCCGGCCGAGCCGCGCGAGCGTGAGCGCCCCCTTCGTGTAGACCTCGGCGATGCGCGGCGCCTCGGTCGTGGCGCTGTCCGGGAAGTTCCGAAACCCGGCGGCGGCCGCGCCGGCGTACAGGCCGTCGACGAGGCCGACCGCATCCTCCATGCCGGCCTTCTTCACGAGCAGGCCCTCGAGCGCGTCAACCCCCGCGTCGAGTTGCTGATTGATCGTCGTCACGATGCCGTTCACGGGTGCGCTCTTCTGCACGATCTCACCGACTCCGGCTATGACCTCGTCCAGCCCCGAGGTGATCTTGCGTAGCTGCACTATCACCGAGACGAGGTAGAAGACGAGGGCGGCGACGATCAACACGACGGCGAGGATCATGACCCCGCCGACCGCTGCGAATGCGAGCACTGGAGTCACCGCTCCTCCTATTCGGCGTCGTCGAGGATCACGTCGAGGGAGCCGCCGTAGTTCGCGACGCCCGCGATCGTCTTGGTTGCCTGCTCCTGCGTCGTCAGCAGCAGCGCGGCGGCGTCGAGGTCCTTCGACCCCGCGGCCGCTACCGTCGCGATCTTCTGCACGCTGGGGACGATGCTCTTGGCGGCGTCCAAGCACCCCGTGGAGCAGGTACACGACAACCGGCAGGACGACCACGAGCAGGACGACGTCCCCGATCCACCAGAGGATCATCGCGGCCTCCGCTCGGCGACGATCGCGGCCTTGCCGGCAATCCCCGGCAGCGCACCGAGGATGATGTCGAACTGTGCGTTGATCGCCGTGACCGCGCCCTCGAGCGGTCGCAGGTGCTCCGACTCGACTCCCTCCAGCGCCGATGCCAGCGTCGCGAGACCCTCGGAGATCCGCTGCAGACCCATGCGAATCCCGATCAGCGCGACGGCCAGCACGAGCACGACGACCGCCGCCAGCAGGACGCTCAGCAGGACCAGCACGTGCGTGCTGCTCATGCCCCACCGTACCCGTCGGTGAGCGCGTTCATGTAGCCGTCCTGGACGACTGCCTCCTCGACGATCAGTGAAAGCACCGGCGCCGTCGCCTCAAGCTGCGGAATGTATGCGGTGTTCGCAGCGACCTCGCCCGCGATCTCCAGCAGGCCGTCGACGGACTTCTCGATGCTGCCGACGGACCGCAGCAGCACAGTGAGCAGAATCGAGACGATCACGGCCGCGGCCAAGCCGATGCTCAGAGCGATCACCCAGTAGGTATGAGCGGACACTGCGGCGAGTGGAACCGTCACCTTCCGACCGCCACCTTTCGAAGCGAACGCGCGGCGTGCAGGATCCGCACGCCGGAGTCGTTGATTCGCTCGATGCCGCTGAGCTCGGCCGTCTGCCGGCGCACGACCTCGACCGCCTGCTCGGCCGCCTTGGCCTGCTTGGCGATCCTCATCGCGAGCAGCACGATGGTGATCACGATCGCCGCGGCCACGACGACCACGACGACGCCGAGGACGAGCCCCACCGTCCATCCGGTGGACGTTGCCGTCAGCGATGGCATGGGGCACCGTGGTGGCTGACTGACCCCCGCGAGCCCGACTTTCAACGGCCCGGCTTTCGGCCCTTTGGGTCATCTGGCTCTCCTCGCTGCTCCGAGCCGCGAAGCGAAACGGCACCCCGCACCCGTGTCTTGGGTGTCGCCAGATTATCGCGGGACCCCAGATCATGTCTAGTGCGATTTGCGCCGTCTTCGATAGGCCGTCGTGCATGCTTGCTGCGGGTGCGCATATACTGCGATCTCGTAGGCCGGTCTTCGGGGTGGCCGAAGCCCGGTGAGGGGGCGGGAGAGTGGGCCGCTGAGACTTCCTGGCCGGCGTCGTCGGCGGTACAGCCTGGGGAGATTCCTTTGCGTAACAGAAGCGAGAGCCGGTCCGGCGTTCTGCAGTGGGTCGTCGTGCTCGTGGTCGGCGTTCTCGTCGTGACCGTGGTGCTCGGCCTGGGTCTGATCTCGCGTCTCGACGACGGTCAGAAGGTCCTGAACGCCGCGAGGCCGGCGTTCGCTTCTCAGCGCCTCGCCGGTGACCGAGCGGGTATCGACATCATCTCGCAGGACGTCAACATGGCGGACCCGATCATGACTCCCCAGGGGGGGCTGCGGGCGAAGTGCCGAAGCTGGTCGCGTTCGTCTCACAGAAGACGGGGCTTTCGCAGGCTCAGGTGCTCGGCGCGCTGCAGAAGAACTTCCCGCACGTGACCGCGCTCCTGCAGGCGATCCCGCTGTCATCGGTGACGGCCGAACTGCCGGGGCTGCTGGCGTTCTTAGAGAAGACGCTCCACCTGTCCCAGGCCCAGCTGCTCTCGGCGCTGCAGGCGAGCTTCCCGGCGCTCACACAGTCGATCACCAACCTGCCGGCGGTGACGACCGGGTGGAACAACGTTCCGGGCAGTGCCGGCTTCACGCGCTTCAACGGCGCCCCGATCAGGAGGGTCCCCGAAGTCCGCACCTACTTCAGCTCGGACCTGATCCCGGTACTGGAGACCCAGCGAGGCAACTACGCGAGTCTTGACGGGACCTCTGCCGTCGATTGGATCGCGCCGCTGGTGCTGATCATCGGATTGGTCGTGATCCTGTTCGCGGCGCTGATGATCGCGCTGCACCTCAGGGGCCCGGTCTCGCGCGGCGTGGCCGTCGCGAGCGCGTCGGTCGTCGTGGGCGTGGGCGTGGCGATTGTGGCACTGGTTCTCGTCATCGCGCTGGTCCCGCGCGTCACCGACGGGCAGAAGCTGCTCGATGCACTGGGACCCGCCAACACCGTCCAGCGCATCAACGGCGACCGCGTCGGGATCAACATGGTCTCCGCGATCGTCGACATGGAGAACCCGATCATGACTCCCCAGGGGGGCTGCGGGCGAAGTTCCGAAGCTGGTCGCGTTCGTCTCACAGAAGACGGGGCTTTCGCAGGCTCAGGTGCTCGGCGCGCTGCAGAAGAACTTCCCGCACGTGACCGCGCTCCTGCAGGCGATCCCGCTGTCATCGGTGACGGCCGAACTGCCGGGGCTGCTGGCGTTCTTAGAGAAGACGCTCCACCTGTCCCAGGCCCAGCTGCTCTCGGCGCTGCAGGCGAGCTTCCCGGCGCTCACACAGTCGATCACCAACCTGCCGGCGGTGACGACCGGGTGGAACAACGTTCCGGGCAGTGCCGGCTTCACGCGCTTCAACGGCGCCCCGATCAGGACGGTCCCCGAAGTCCGCACCTACTTCAGCTCGGACCTGATCCCGGTACTGGAGACCCAGCGAGGCAACTACGCGCACCTCATGTCGACCTCGAAGATCAACTTCGTCGGGCCGCTGGTGCTGATCGTCGGCATCATCGTGATCATCTACGGGCTGCTCATGCTCCTCCTGGCATGGCGTCTGGAGCCGAGCCCGACAGCCGGGGCCGTCAGGGCCGTGCCGGGACCGGCTGTGTAACCGGCGCGCAGCGTGCGGCGCGACGGGTCCTGCGCGTCGGCTTATCCAGGGAGGCGACGGCCGTGGGCCTACGCCGCCACCTGTCCGTGTATACGCCCATTTCGCTCGGCGAGCCGTCCGCCGTCGCGGCCACGTCGCACGGCCACGATTTCGCCCATTATCGACAGTGCGGTCTCGGAGGCGGTCAGGCCCCCGAGGTCGAGCCCGATCGGCGCGGCCACACGGTCGAGCGCAGACGCGTCGAGGCCTCCGGCCAGCAGGCGCTCGCGGCGTCTGGCCTGCGCGCGACGGCTGCCCATGGCGCCGATGTAGCCCGCGTCGGAGGCCAGCGCCGCGAGCAGCGCGGCGTCATCGAGCTTGGGGTCGTGCGTGAGCACGGCGATCGCCGTCGCTCGGTCGATCGGCTCGAGCTGCGTGAATGCCTCCTGCGGCCACGCGGCGATCACGCGCTCGGCGGCGGGGAAGCGCTCGCGTGTGGCGAAGCGGCTGCGTGGATCGACGACGAATGCCCGCCAGCCCGCGAGCGCCGCCAACGCGGACAGCTGCACGGCGAAGTCAACCGCGCCGACGATGATGAGCCGCGGCGGGGGCGCGGCGATGTCGACGAACAGCAGGGCGCCGTCGTGCTCGTGCAGGGCGCTTCGCTCCGACCACAGCGCCTCCCGGGCCAGTGCGATCGCGGCTCCGTCAAGCGTTTCATCGCCGAGCGTGCCCTCAGGCTCCTCATCGACGCCGACGAACAGCTTGGCGCCCGGACGCGGAACGCCTTGAAGCGCGGTGACGATCACGGCGCGGCGACCGTCGCGAAGGCGCTCGTTGAATCGCGACTGAGGCTCTCGGCCTCGAAGGCCTCGACCCAGATGGAGATCTCCCCGCCACAAGGCAGTCCCACGTCCCACGCTTCCTCGTCTGCGATGCCGTAGTGCAACAGGCGCGGCTCGGCCCCGGCGAGAATGCTCTCGGCGACCTCCACCACCGCACCCTCCACGCAACCGCCCGACACGGCACCCACGATCTCCCTGTTCTCGCCGACCGCCATCTTTGTGCCGTTCGGCTGAGGCGCGGACTTCTTCGTCTCAACGACCGTGGCCATCGCCACGCGCTCTCCACGCCGCGTCCAGGCGTCGATGGATTCGGCGACGTCGTCACGTGGCGCTCTCGACCGCAAAGTCGATCGCGAAAAGGACGACGGCAACGACACGCCAACGATCAGAGGAGCAACGTGGTCTCCTACAAAGGCATGCAACTGGGTGGGCGTCACGACGCCGTTGACTCCTACGCGGTCCCTTAGCTCCGACTCGACGAGGAACGATAACAGCCGAATTCCCGTTCCCAGGACGGCATTCTCGTTCCCAGAGAGGAGCCGGGTCCCGTCGCGGCATGCGCCTGCGGTGACGTTCGACTCCTCGAGTTTGTGAACTCTACGGGTCCATCGTGAGGATCGCGGCGCCGGTCAGGAGGAGGGCCTGCGCCATGCCCGGCACACGGTAGCCCAGCCGGCGGCCTTCCGGCTAGTGAGCTGATCGTCGGCCGGCGATCAGCTCGACCGCGTGTGGCAGCGCCGTCGGCGATCGCCTCGCCTGCCTGGTCGATGCTCTCGGGGCTGCCGGGGAAGTTGACGATCAGGCTCGACCCGCGGATTCCCGCGACGCCGCGCGAGAGCATCCAGTGGCGGGTGTGCTCGCGGGAGGCGTCGCGCATCGCCTCTGCGATCCCGGGGGCCTCGCGCTCGATGACCGCTAGCGTCGCCTCCGGCGTGACATCGGTCGGGGCGAAGCCCGTGCCGCCGGTGCTCAGCACCAGCTCGCAGCGCTCGACGTCTGCCCAATGGCGGAACCGCTCTTCGATCAGCTCGCGGTCGTCAGGGATGAGGTCTCGACCGGCGATCTCGGCGCCGAGCCGCTCGGCCAGCCCGGCCAGCCGCTCCCGCTCGTCGTCTTCCCCCTCGCCGGCGGACTTCGAGGTGCTGATCGTGATGATGGCCGCCCGCATGGCCGGCTCAGCTTGCGGGCCCGTCGTGTTCGCGGCGCCAGTCGCTGCGTCCGCCGCTCTTCTCCAGCAGCACGATGCTCTCCACCGTGACCCCCCGCTCCAGCCCCTTGACCATGTCGTAGACGGTCAGCGCCGCGACCGCGCAGGCGGTCATCGCCTCCATCTCGACCCCCGTGCGTCCGACCGTGCGGACCTCGGAGGTCAGCTCGACCAGGCCCTCCTCGGCGCTGACGCTCGCGGTCACGTCGATGAACGTCAGCGCGAGCGGGTGGGCGAGCGGGATCAGCTCTGCAGTTCGCTTGGCGGCCTGGATGCCGGCAATCCGCGCCATTCCGAGCACCTCGCCCTTGGGCGTGTCGCCGACCTCGATGGCGCGCGCTGTCGCCGCTGACATCCGCAGCCGCGCGCGCGGCTCGTGCCCGGCGGTCGCTGGGCTCCTTGGCGCCGACATCCACCATCCGTGCCCTGCCGTGCTCGTCCAGGTGGGTCAACCGGCCCTCGCTCACTGTTCCGCCTCCCGAGGCCAGGGCTCGCGAACGCCGGCTTGTGGCGGCGCCCCGTCGACCCGGCGCACCGTTCCGTCCGCCTGGATCTCCTGCTTCCAGATCGGCGCCTCGGCCTTGATCCGGTCGATCGCCTCGCTGGCCGCGGCGAAGGCCTCGACCCGATGGGCTGCTGACACCGCGACGATCACGCTGGGCTCTGAAAGCTCGACCTTCCCGACACGGTGCTCGGCGGCGGCGGCCTGCAGGTCGTGACGCTCAACGCACTCGCTGAGGATGGCCGTCATTCGCTCCTCGGCCATCTCCCGGTAGGCCTCGTAGTCGAGCCGGCTGACGTTGCGGGTGCATGCCCTGGAAGGTGACGATCGCGCCTGCCCCTGGGCGGGTGACGGCGACGGTCAGCGCCTCGAGCGAGAGCGGCTCCTCGGTGACACGGACATGGATGTCGGCGCCGCCGCTGATCGGGGGAATCAGCGCCAGCTCGTCCTGCGCGACCAGGCGGGTATCCATCGTCGCGTACTCGCGGTTGACGGCCATCGCAACCGACATGCGATCGAGGACTCCCGTGAGCGCGGGCAGCTCCGAGAGTGCCCTGATGGCATCCGCGACCGTCGCTCCCTCGGCCAGGTCGACATCGAGCGAGTCGCTGCCCGCACGCTCACGCAGGATGGCGAATAGACGCACGCGCACGGTCACCGCCCCATGCTACCCCTCGCTGAGCAGCTCGATCTCGACACGCTCGCCTGCCCGCACGTTCCCGCTGGCGGTCGGGATGATCGCGAGCGCGTCGGCGCCGAGCATCGAGGTCAGGATGTGCGAACCGTGCTGCTCGGCGGGCCGCGCATGCCAGCCGTCCTCGCGCAGCTCCAGGCGACAGCGCACGGCATGCGCCCGTCCGGGGCTCTTCTCGTAGTCGCAGTCGAGCCTGGCAGTCGTTCGCCGGCGCGTGGGCTGCCCGCCGCTCAGCGCCGTCAGCGCCGGGCGAACGAGCAGGGTGAAGGTGACCATCGCCGACACCGGGTTGCCTGGCAGCCCGAAGACAACACCGCCCTCATATCGGCCGAACCAGGTCGGCTTGCCCGGCTTCAGGGCCACGCGCCAGAAGACCTCCTGCACTCCCAGGTCGGCCAGTGCCCGCTTGACGTGGTCGTGCGCGCCGACCGAGACGCCGCCGCAGATCACCGTGACGTCCGACTCCAGCGTCCGCGCTATCGCCGCCCGGGTGACGTCGGGGTCGTCGCGGACCACGGTGACCCCGGTCACCTCCCCGCCCGCCCGCTCCGCCAGAGCGGGGATCGAATAGGCGTTCGAGTTGCGGACCGCACCCGGCTGCATGGGCTGCCCGGGCTCGATCAGCTCGTCGCCGGTGGTCAGGATCCACACAGTCGGCCGTCGGTGGCAGATGACAGCCGAGCGGGCGGACGAGGCGAGCACGCCGAGCTCGGCAGGACCCAGTCGGACGCCGCTCTGCAGGACGGTGTCGCCGCCGCGAATGTCCCCACCGCGCGCATCTGATGTCACGGTGAGTCTCGACCTCGCAGAGAACCCCAACCAGCCCGTCCCCAAGCCTGGTCGCCTCTACGCGGACCACGGCGTCGGCTCCGGTCGGGATCACCGCGCCAGTCGAGACCGCAATCGCCTGGCCGGCCCCCAAGCTGGTTCCCGCCGGATGACCGGCGCGCGACTCGTCGACGACGCGCAGGGTCACCGGCGAATCGCGCCGCGCGCCGCGGGTATCGGCAGCGCGAACGGCGAATCCGTCCATCGCCGAGCTGTCAAAGGCGGGCACGTCCTCGGGGCTGGCCACATCCTCGCCGAGCGTGCGTCCGAGCGACGCGCGCAGCTCGACGCTCTCGCTCGGTAGCGGCGAGACGTGCTCGAGGACCAGGCGCCGGGCCTCCTCGATCTCGATCATGTGCGCCGCCACCTCTGGCCATCAGTCTACGGACGGACTGCCTCACATGAGTGGGCCACCGTCAGGAATCTGGCGAATCCGTGATCCTCGCCCGGGCTCTGCCGGAGCTCGATTGTCTGGTGCTCCGCGAGCCCGCGCTCCCCCGCCCTCGAGATTGCCCTCCGCAGCGGCTATTCGATGCGCAAGGCGATCGCTGGACTCCAACCGCGCGTCGTCGGCGAGCGTGAGTTGCAGCGTTTCGGCGACCCCAGCAGGCTCTTCTTCAACGTCAACGACCCCACCGACCTCCAGGTCGCCGAACGATTGCTTCTCCAGGGTGCGTGACGGCTGCTGCGGCGGCACGAGTACGCTGAACGGACACACCATGACCGCGACGCTCGATCAACGTGCGCGCCCGTTGCGCGACCTGCGAATCTCGGTGACCGATCGCTGTAACTTCCGCTGCGGCTACTGCATGCCGAAGGAGACGTTCGGACGCGACTTCGCCTTCCTGCCCCGTAGCGAGCTGCTCTCCTTCGAGGAGATCACCCGCCTTGCTCGCCTGTTCGCCGAGCAGGGCGTCACGAAGGTTCGCCTCACCGGGGGAGAGCCCTTGGTGCGCCGCGACCTCGAGCGGCTGGTGGAGATGCTCGCCGGGCTCGATGGCATTACCGACGTCGCCCTGACGACCAACGGCGCCATGCTCGCCGCCAAGGCTCGCGCGCTGGCGGACGCTGGCCTGACCCGCGTCACGGTCAGCCTCGATGCGCTCGACGACGATGTCTTTGGCGCGATGAACGATGTCGGCTTCCCCGTCGCTCGGGTCCTCGCGGGCATCGACGCCGCCGCAGACGCCGGGCTGACACCCGTGAAGGTCAACATGGTCGTCAGGCGCGGCGTCAACGACCGCTGCCTGCTTCCCATGGCGGACCACTTCCGCCGCCGTGGGCACACGCTGCGCTTCATCGAGTTCATGGATGTGGGGACGACCAACAGCTGGACCCTGCACGACGTCGTCCCGGTCGCTGAGATCCTGCGCACGATCGAAGCCAGGTGGCCGCTGCAGCAGCTGCCGCCGAACTACCAAGGCGAGGTGGCCGCCCGCTACCGCTACCGCGACGGCGCTGGGGAGATAGGCCTCATCGCCTCGGTCACCCAACCGTTTTGCGGAAGCTGCACGCGAGCGAGGCTCTCCGCCGAGGGCAAGCTCCACACCTGCCTCTTCGCCGCGGGCGGACACGATCTGCGTGCGCTGCTGCGCGGCGGAGCCTCCGACCAGGATGTCGCTCGGCGCATACGCTCGATCTGGATCACCCGGGCCGACCGCTACTCCGAGGCGCGCAGTCCCCTGACCGTGGGGCGACCGAAGGTCGAGATGTCCTATATCGGCGGCTGACCTGCAAGGTCTGCTTCCGCGCGCGCTACCTCTCGATCAGCCGCGTCGCGGTGGCCTTCCACGAGGCCATCACACGTGAGCCGACAGCGAGCCCGAGGTCGCGCGCCGCGGGCTGCGTGATCTCGGCGGCGAGCGGCTGAGAGGCCTGAAGGCCGACCCTCACCCGGTTTCCGACGGTCGTCACCGAAACGACCTGGGCCGGCAGGCGGTTCTGCGCCGAACTGCTGACCGCCGCGTCGAGCCGCTGGATGATGATCTCCCAGGGATAGACGCTGACTGCCACCGGGCCCGTGCCCGGGCCGGTCGCGGTCGCGCTCACCTCTCCGCCTCCGTCGAGCGCGACCGTGGTCAGGCCGTCGGCAGCGGGGCGGGCAATGCCGGTGAGCACCACCGCTCCGGCGAAGTCCGCGACGAAAGCGGTCCCCGGCGTGGCGGCGAGACTGCTCGCGGTCCCCTGCTGGACGATGCGGCCGCTGTCGATGACGGCGGTCTCGTCGCCCAGCAGCGCTGCGTCGGCGAAGTCGTGGGTGACGAGGATCACGGGCGCCTCCGTCTCCCGCAGGATCTCGGCGACGGCGTGGGCCGCGCCGGCGCGCGTGCGTGCGTCCAGCGCCGAGAGCGGCTCGTCGAGCAGCAGCACGTCTCCTCGCCGGGCCAACGCTCGTGCGAGCGCCACGCGTTGGCGCTCCCCGCCCGACAGCGTCGCCGGCCGAGCCTCGGCGCGATCGCCGAGCCCCAGACGCTCCAGCAGCTCCAGCGCCCGCGCGCGGCGTTGAGAACGGGGCACCTCGCCCAGCCCGTAGGCGACGTTTCGCCACGCGCACAGATGGGGAAACAGCGCGTAGTCCTGAAAGACGTAGCCGCAACGGCGTCCCTCGGGCGGCGTGTCGATGCGGCGCTCGGTGTCCAGCCACACCTGCTCGCCACAGACGATCCGGCCTCGAACGGGCGTCGCGGTACCGGCGATCAAGCGCAGGATCGTCGTCTTGCCCGCTCCCGAGGGGCCGGCGAGGGCAAGGCAGCGCCCGGTGGGGACCCGCAGCGACACGTCCAGCTCGATGTCGCCCATGGTGCTGGCGAGCTCAGCGCGCAGCACGGCCGAACGCCTCCGGGCCGGAGAGGAGCTTGACAGACAGCAGCAGGCTCGCCGAGACGATCACGAGGATCGCCGACAACGCCAGCGCGCTGGGGAAGTCGGTGGCGAAGCGGTCATAGATGGCGAGCGGGACGGTCTGGGTGATCCCCTGAATTGATCCCGCGAACATCAGCGTCGCGCCGAACTCTCCCAGGGCGCGCCCCCAGGCGAGCGCCAGGCCGGCCATCAAACCCGAGCGCGCCATCGGGACTGCCACGCGCAGGAAGGTCTGGGCCTGCCCGGCTCCGAGGGTCCGGGAGGCGTCCAGATAGGAGCGATCGACCGACGCGAACGCGGCCTGCGCCTGGCGCAGGTAGAACGGGGAGGCGACGAACACCAGGGCGACCACCACTCCCGCGGTCTGAAACACCAACCGGATGTGCGCGTCACCCAGCGCGCCCCCGAGCAGGCCGTGGGGGCCGAGCGCTGCGAGCAGCCCGATCCCGGCTGCAACCGGAGGCAGCACCAGCGGCAGCTCGACGAGCGTGACGACGATCGCCTTGCCGGGGAAGGACCTGGTGGCCAGCAGAAACGCGGCGGGTGTACCGACGATCACGATGATCGCGACCGCGATGGCGGTTGTCTCCAGGCTGAGCTTCAGGGCTTCCGTGGACTCCGATTCGCCGAGGCTCGCCAGCAGCCGGGCTGGGCCGGTGTTGAGGAAGATCGCGAGCACGGGGAGCACCAGAAAGGCAAGGACGAGCGCGATCGACATGACGAGCACGACCGCGAACCACGGCGCCCTTGACCCGCGCCCCGCTCGGCGCGTCACGACCGTATCCGCAGCGTTGCGCTGAGACCCACGCGGACGCTCACGAGCTCGGCGGTGGGAGGAACCCGGCGGCGAGCAGGTCGGCGCGTCCGTCGCCTTCGAGCAGGCCCTTCACGAACGCCCGCGCCTGCTGTGGATGCGCGGCGCCCTTGACGACCGCTGCGCCATAGGCGACCTGCGGCCGCAGGCCGGCGGGCAGCGGGATGGCCTTCAGCTGCCCGTGGGTGGCCGTAACGTCGGTGATGTAAAGGAAGCCCGCATCCGCCGCTCCCTGGGTGAGCTTGCCGACGATCCCGGTGACGTCGGGCTCACGATCCCTGGCGTTGGCGAGCACCAGCGAACGCTGGGAGGCGGGCAGCCTGTCGAGAGCCGTCTGGGTGTAGGCGCCCACCGGTACGCCTGCCGTGCCGAGCGACAGCGTGATCCCGGGCTTCTCCACGTCGGCGAAGCTCGTGATCTTCGTCGAGCTCGCCGGGACCGCGAGCACCAGCCTGTTGGCGGCGAACACGACCGGTCTGTCGAGGAGACCCTTGGCATAGAGCATCTCCGGGAGCTTGGTGTTCGCCGAGGCGAACACGTCGGGACGCACGCCCTGTTCGATCTGCGCCGCCAGGATGTCGGATCCCGCGAAGGAGAACCGGGCCCGGGCCAGCGAGAACTGCCCGCCGTAGCGAGTGAAGGCCTTCTTCAGGGAGGACGCCGCGGAGACCACCAGGGTGGGCTTGGAGCCACTGTCTCCACAGCCACTCACCACCAGCGCAACCCACGCGAGCATGACGGCCGGCATCCGGGCGAATCTGGTCATCCGGTGTCCATTTGGTCGTCGACAGCCCCTGTCATCTCGGGACCCGCTCGATCATCACCGACGTCGCCTTGACCGTCGCCGTTGCCTCCACGCCCGCAGCCAGGCCGAGCTCCTCGACGGAGTCGCGCGTGATCGCAGCGGTCACCAGGAACGGACCCGCCTGCATCTCCACGAGGGCCATCACCCCATCTACCTCCACCGAGCGGATCGTCCCGGCGAAGCGGTTGCGAGCTGAGCTGGCCGTGCCAGTCCGATGGCGCCGGGGTCGAGCAGTCAGGCGGCGCACCTCCGACTGCGGGACACGGCGACGATTGCGCTCGTCGCGATGGGTTCGCAGCTTGCCCGCGCGATCCCAGCGGCGCAGCGTGTCGGCGCTGACGCCGATGGCCTTGGCAGCCTCTCCGAGGGACAGATCCTTCTGCATCTGCATAAGTATTGCCTATGCAGCGCTGTCTAGGCCCAGGCGGGCTCGGCCGGTTGTTCCGGCCCGGTGCTCGACGCGTGGCGGCCTGGCACACGGGCGTCGGGCCGGGTTAAGGATGTGGCGGGCCGGCCACGTCCTTTTCACGCCGTGTACGCCTCGACGCTAAGGCACAGGAATGGGAGCGTCAGCCCTGGGCGGACGACGGCAATTGGATGGGGGGTCCACCCGACCAGCCGCGACCCGGGTTCGCAGGGCGCGTAGCACCGGCTCTACGGCCTGCCGGCGGGGAGGCGAGCGTTCTCGCGCGGACCGCCGAGAATGCTGTAGACGAACCACCGGACGCCACGGATATCGCGGCGCCGCGCGCCCGACCTGCGACCCGCCGATTTGCAGGACTTTCCGGGCTCTTCCCGGCTCGTTCCCGTCTCCCTGAAGATCGTGGTGTCCCCGGTTCGAGTCCCGGTCTCGCCATTTCTAAGTCGCTGCAAGCGCAGCAAGGACGGCAGTACCGCACCAACACGCCGATGACGCACCAGCCCGCTCGCGGCGAGCCCCACGGTCACGCTTTGAGATGCGGTCCCGCGCTATTAAGGAAGGCCCCGGCCGGGCGGGGCCTTCTGTCGCGCTCGAGGCCGCGATCGGGCCATGCCTGCGGTCGGCGCGATCAGCCCACGGTCCAGGTGTCACCTGCGCGCAGCAACTCGTCGAGCTCGTGCTCGCCGAAACCAGCGCGGGCGGCTGCCACCTCGCGGTCGAGCTCGTGCCCCGGAGAGGGCCGCGCCACGGCGCGGAAGATGCCCACGGGCGTGGGTTCGCTCGGCCCCGCAGCCAGCCGGCTGAGCGCGAACGCCAGGCTCGGATCGGGGCGGTGCGCGTCGTGGGTCAGCAGCGTCCCCTCGCCGACCTCGGCCACGTCGACGATCCGCAGCTCGCCGTCCGCATCGCGCACCACCCCGCGCTCGCCGTGCACACCGAAGCGGATCGGATGGCCGTGCTCTAGGCGGATGAGGTTGGCGTCCTTGTCGTCCTTGTCGGTGAGGGTGGCGAACGCGCCGTCGTTGAAGACCGGGCAGTTCTGGTAGATCTCCACCACCGCCGCTCCGGGGTGCTGGGCTGCGGCGCGCAGCACATCGGCGAGGTGCTGCCTGTCGCGGTCGATCGCGCGCGCCACGAAGCTCGCCTCGGCGCCCAGCGCCAGCGAGACGGGATTAAAGGGCAGGTCGAGCGAGCCAAAGGGGGTCGACTTGGTGATCTTGCCGACCTCGCTGGTGGGCGAGGCCTGGCCCTTGGTCAAGCCGTAGATCTGGTTGTTGAAGAGCAGGATCTTGATCGGCACGTCGCGGCGCAGGGCGTGGAGGAGGTGGTTGCCGCCGATCGACAGCATGTCCCCGTCCCCGCCGACCACCCAGACCAACAGGTCCTCGCGTGTGGTGGCGAGGCCTGTGGCGAAGGCAGGCGCACGGCCGTGGACGCCATGCATTCCGTAGGTGTCCATGTAGTAGGGGAAGCGCCCGGCGCAGCCGATGCCCGACACGAACACGATCCGCTCCGGGGGCATGCCGAGCTCGGGCATCAACTCCTGGACGGTGGCGAGGATCGCGTAATCGCCGCAGCCGGGGCACCAGCGTGTCTCCGAGGAGGACTGGAAGTCCGCCTTGGTCAGCGCAGGCGCGCCGTTGCCTGCAGCCCTCCCCGCGGGCGGGGCGGCGGCGGGATGGCCGTTGCCGGCAGGGTGGCTCACAGGCGCTCCAGCAGCACGTGCTCGATTTCGGCGGCAAAGAGCGGCTGGCCTTCAACCTTGGCGTGGCTCTCGACGTCCACGGCGTACTCGGCACGCAGCACGCGGGCGAGCTGACCGCTGTTCATCTCCACCGCAAGCACGCGCGGGTAGGCATGCAGGACCTCGCCCGTGTGGGGGGGCAGGGGGCTGAGGTGATGCAGGTGCGCGAAGGCGATTGGCTTGCCGCGCGAGCGCACGCGCCGCACGGCGGCGCGCAGGGTGCCGTAGCTGGAGCCCCAGCCGATCAGCAGCAGCTCCGCGCCCTCGTCGGCGTCAACCGCCAGCGGCGGGACCTCGATCTCGGCCACCTTGCGAGCGCGCAGCTCGGTCATCGTCGCGTGGTTGGCGCCCTCATAGGAGATCTCCCCGGCACGATTCTTCTCAAGCCCTCCGATGCGGTGCGTCAGGCCGGGCGTGCCCGGCTTCGCCCAGGGCCTTGCCCGGGTGGCGTCGCGTGCATACGGCTCGAACTCGCCGTTCGAAGGCGGCGCGGTCGCGAACGCCGGGTCGATCGCGGGCAGCTCGGCGGCTGCCGGAATCCGCCACGGCTCCGAGGAGTTGGCGAGAAACAGATCCTCCAGTAGGATCACCGGCGTGCGGTAGCGCACCGCGATGCGGACCGCCTCCAGCGTCGCCTCGAAGCACTGGGCGGGCGTCGAGGCGGCAAGCACCGGCAGCGGCGACTCGCCGTGGCGGCCGTGCAGGGCCATCAGCAGATCGCCCTGCTCGGTCTTGGTGGGCATGCCGGTCGAGGGACCGGCACGCTGGACGTCGATCACCACCAGCGGCAGCTCGAGCGCGGCGGCCAATCCGATCGTCTCGCTCATCAGGTCCATTCCCGGCCCGCTCGTCGCTGTGACACCGAGCGCACCGCCAAACGCGGCGCCCAGGGCGATGTTGGCTGCCGCGATCTCGTCCTCGGCCTGGATCGTGCGTACGCCAATGCGCTCGTGGCTCGCCAGCTCGTGCAGCAGCTCCGAGGCAGGCGTGATCGGATAGGAGCACAGCAGCAGATCCAGCCCGCTCTTGACGCTTGCGGCGATCAGCCCGAGCGCCGTGGTGGCGGTCCCGTTGACGGTGCGGTAGGTGCCCGGCGGCAAGTCGATGGCGGGAGCTACGTGGTAGCGGACGTCGATCAGCTCGGCGGCCTCGCCGAAGTTCCAGCCGGCGCGGAAGGCTGCGAGGTTGGCTTCGAGTGATGCCTTGCGCCCGGCAAACTTGGACTCGATCCAGCGCTCGGTGACCTCGACTGGGCGATCGTACAGCCACGATAGGAGCCCCAGCGCGAACAGGTTCTTGGCGCGCAGCGCGTCCCTGGTGGAGACTCCCTCCATCCCCTTGACTGCACGCTGGGTCAGTGACGTCATCGGCACCCGCTTGATCGTGAAGCCCTCGAGCAATCCGTCCTCGAGAGGGTTCGACTCATAGCCGGCCTTCTCGACGTTGCGCGCCGAGAAGGCGTCCTCGTTGACGATGATCGTCGCCCCGCGCTCGAGCTGGCCCACGTTCGCGCGCAGCGCCGCGGGGTTCATGGCCAGGAGCACGTTGGGAGCATCGCCCGGCGTGAGGATGTCGCGCGCGGCGAAGTGGATTTGGAACGAGGACACGCCGGCCACCGTGCCCGCCGGCGCGCGGATCTCGCCCGGGAAGTTGGGAAACGTCGAGAGGTCGTTGCCGACCACGGCCGTGGCCTCTGTGAAGCGACCGCCAACGACCTGCATACCGTCGCCCGAGTCACCCGCGAAGCGGACGATGACCCGTTCGCGTTCCTGGACCTGCTTCATGGGAGGTCTTCGGCCTGCGGCCTCTCCCTTGTTCTCTCACGGGGACGCGACCCCCGAGCAAACCTCGGGTCCGCGGCGCGGCCTGCAGTCACGCGCTCAAGCCTGCTCATAGGTCGGGACGATCAGCGCGCGAGCCAAGGTGTGGCTGAAGAGGTTGAACCCCAGAATGGCCGGAGCGGCGTCGGCGCCGACGCCTAGCTTCTCCACGTCCACCGCGTGCACGGCGAACACGTAGCGGTGGGGGCCGTGGCCGGCGGGGGGAGCCGCGCCGACGTAGCGAGCGCTGCCGGCGTCATTGCGCAGTGTGATCGCCCCGGCGGGCAGCTCCGGGCTGCCGGGGCTGCCGGCCCCGGCAGGCAGTTCGGTGACCTCGGCCGGGATGTCGGTGACCGCCCAGTGCCAGAACCCGCTCCCGGTCGGTGCGTCGGGGTCGTGGCAGGTCACAGCAAAGCTCATCGTGTCGGCCGGAAAGCCCGACCAGGACAGCTGCGGGGAGAGGTCCTCGCCGCCGGCGCCCAGGATGCCGGAGACCTGCGGCGGGGACAGCGGCTGCCCGTCGGCGATGTCGGTGCTGGTCAGCGTGAAGGACGGAACCTCGGGCAGAAACGCATATGGCAACTCGGGTCGCTCAGTTGTAGGCATTTGCCACTCCTTCAGGCCTTCAGGACGACTTAGGGTACCCTAAGTCGTGCCGGTCATGTAGCCCCGCTCGAGAGCGTGCGTAGCGGCGAGTCGAGCGCCAGCTGCGGCGGGCGACGCCCTGGGCGCAGGCGTGTTCGCTACCGTGCGAGCGGGGCGACAGAACAAAGGCGGCGCAAGCCTGTGGGGCGCCAAGACCCAGGTGCCGTCCGTTTGCGGTGCTTGTGCACTTGCGAACATCGCCCTGAAGATCGTGGTGTCCCCGGGTCGAGTCCGGGTCGCGCGGTTGCTGCGCGTTTGGCTCGGCGACGATGGTCTGCGTGCGCTCGAGCCGGGCCTGTGCACGTCTGCGTCGATGACGCCACCCGCCTGGGCTACGTCGAGGTGCTCGACGACGAGAAAGCCACCACCGCTATCGGCTTCCTGCGCCGCGCCCTGGCCTTCTACGCCTCGCACGGCGTCACCATCCACGAGCTGCTCACCGACAGGGGCAGCACCTACCGCTCAACGATCCACGCCCGGTGGCCGTGAGCATCAACCCGTGGGAGATCGTCATCGAGCCGCCCCGGGCTCCGGCGGTCGGTTCGGCTCAGAACCACCTGCTCGCCAGGGTCACGTCGGTGACCACCGTGGGCAACCGGGTGAGGGTCGGCCTCCAGGCCTCTCAGCCGCTCGTCGCCGAGATCACCCAGACTGCTGCGCGCACCTTGAGGCTTGCGGTCGGATCACAGGTCTCGGCCTCCTGGAAGGCCACCGCCACACGACTGATCGAGCGGTGACGCCCGCTTCGCGATGAGGGCGGGGCGGGGCATCAACCGCCGATGTAGGACATCTCGATCTTCTCCGCGGGAGCGCTCTGGATCGCGCGTGTCTCGGAGTAGCGGTCCGCCCGGGCGCACCAGATCGAGCGCATGTGCTGGGCGAGCTGTTGGTCGGTGGCTCCGCTGCGCAGCTCGGCGCGGAGATCGTGGCCACAGCCGGCAAAGAGGCAGGTGTAGAGCTTGCCGTCCGCGGAAAGCCGGGCACGAGTGCAGCTCCCGCAGAAAGGCTGGGTGACCGACGTGATGAGGCCAATCTGGCCAACGCCATCGCGGTAGCGGTAACGGGTTGCCACCTCACCTGGGTAGTCGGCCGCGAGCGGCTCGAGCGGCCACCTGGCGTCGATCATCCGGTGGATCTCGGCCGCCGTAACCACATCGCCCAGGCTCCAACGGTTGGTGGTCCCGACATCCATGTACTCGATGAAGCGCAGGATCTGCGGGCCGTCACGGAAGTAGTCGGCCATGGGCAGGATGCAGTGGTCGTTCACACCTCGCTTGACGACCATGTTGACCTTCACCGGGAAGAGCCCGGCGTGAGCGGCCGCGTCGATGCCTTCGAGGACGCGTGCGACGGGGAAGCCGACATCGTTCATCGCGCCGAAGACCTCGTCGTCGAGGGCGTCGAGGCTGACGCTGACACGGGTCAAGCCGGCGTCCTTGAGGGTCTGTGCCTTCGCTGGAAGGGCGGCGCCATTGGTGGTGAGAGCAATGTCGGCAATGCCGTCGATGCTGGCGAGCATCTCCACGAGCCGCTCGAGATCGTTGCGCAGCAGAGGCTCGCCGCCGGTTAAGCGGATCTTTGTGACGCCTTGGTCGGCGAACAGACGGCTCAGGCGGGTGATCTCCTCGAAGGAGAGCAACTCGGTGCGGGGCAGGAACACAAAGTCGCCCCCGAAGATCTCCTTGGGCATGCAGTAGGCACAGCGGAAGTTGCAGCGGTCCGTGACCGAGATGCGCAGCTCCCGCAATGGGCGCGCCCTTTGATCGAGCGTAACGATCATGGTGTGGCCCTCAGCGTAGCCGTGCTGGCATCCGAGGAACGACTGCATGAGAGCACTGGCCCCGATGCCCTTCGAAGGAACGTGGCGCCGGTGCCCTCTCAAGGAGCCCTACGCGACCCAGTCGGGGGAGTCAACACCGCCACCAATAGGAACCCGCTAGTTAGGGTACCCTAATTCCTATTAGGTTGCCCTCATAGGGTCAGCCGGTCCGATTGAAGGAGGTCGCGATGAGAGGCTCCCCATTCTTCGAGGGCATCGGGCAGATGGAGGCGGCGCTGGGTGATGAGGCGGTGAAGCTGCCGATCTTCTACTACGACGGGACCGCCACAAGCGCCGTCTTCCCGGCGCGTCTCGGTCGGTTGCGCCGGCTGATGCCGGACCCTCGCATCTGTCCTGCGCGGCTGGCTCCGGGTCTGGGTGCGGTGGCGGTCACGTGCTTTGAGTACCGCGACACCGATATCGGCCCCTACAACGAGCTGGCGATCTCGATCCCGCTGAACGAGCCGTGGTTCTTGCCCAACCTGCCCGGGCGGGCGCTCCTCGCCAGCCAGCGGCGGCGTCAGCTGCACGCCTGGGTGCATCATCTGCCGGTGACGACCGAGATCGCGCGGGCGGGCGGGGTCGAGCTCTACAACTATCCGAAGTTCGTCGGCGGGATCGACTTCGAGGAGAACGCGACGCAGCGTGTCTGCCGTCTCAGCGAGGGAGCGGAGCACATCCTCACCCTCTCCGGCGAGCGGCTGTCAACGCCACGCTCAGAGCAGTTCCAACTGTTCAGCCACCTCTGGATGGATCGCCAGCCGCAGAGCTCGGAGTTCAAGATCAACGCGACCGAGATGGGCGTGAGCCTCGGACGCAGCGCCGCCTCGCTGGAGCTGGGAGATCGTCATCCGATCGCCCGCGAGCTGGCCGGGCTGCTCATATCGCGCCGCCCGATCCAGTACCAGTACATGGCCCGCTTCGAGGGGATCCTCTACGGGCCCGAGCACCTCTCCCTGCCGCTGATCAACCGCTTCTCGGCGCGGTCCGGCGCCTCCGAGCCGGCCGGCCTGGCCTAGGCCGTGGGAGTGGTGCGGGTCACTGCGCTCGAGCGTCCGCTGTGGGAGGAGTTCCCGCGTCTGCTCAGGGACGGCAAGCGCGCCCGCGAGCTCGAGGCGCTGCGGGCGAGGGTCCGAACGTTCGCCGACGCTCACGTGCGCGGGCGGGCGCTCGAGATCGACCGCCTCACTGGTGAGGATCCGAGCTACTTCGACTGGGGGCTCGTGCGCGCCGGCGCCGAACACGGGATGCTCAGGTTCTTGATACCGGCACAGGCGGGAGGCGGCGGCGGCACCGCCATCCACGGCGCAGTCGTCATGGAGGAGCTGTGCGCCGCCTGCCCCGGTATCGCGCTGATCTTCGGCGCCCATGCGCTCGGCGTCTCGCCCCTGCTGCTGGGTGGTGCCTCGCACTGGGACGGCGTGCTGGCCGAGTTGATCGACTCCGAGCGTGCCGGCTCACCGATGCTCATGGCGTGCGCCATCACCGAGCCCGAAGCCGGGACCGACGTGGAGGATCCCGATCTGCTGCGGCGTGCGCGTATCTCAAGCCACGCTCGCCGCGTCCCGGGCGGCTTTCGCCTGAGCGCCACGAAGCGGTTCATCTCCAACGGAAGCGTCGCCCGCTGGATCACGGTGCTGATGCCGACCGACCCGCGGCGGCCGGCAGAGACCTGGACCTGTTTCCTGGTCGACACCCGCAGCGAGGGGTTCTCGGTGAGCCGCGTCGAGCACAAGATGGGCCAGCGCGCCTGCCCCGCGGCCGAATTGACCTTCGACGGCGTCTTCGTACCCGACGAGCTGGTCGTGGGCAGAGAGGGCGACGGCGCCGGGGCGACGATGATCGTGCTCGCATCCTCGCGCCCACCGGTGGGCGCGATCGCGACCGGTATCGCCCGCGGCGCCTACGAGCGGCTGCTTGCCTGGATGGGAGAGGACCCGGCGGCGAAGGGTTTGCTCGAGCGCCAGCACGTCCAGCTCGCGCTCGCCTGCATGGAGGAGGAGATCCACCTCTCCCGCCAGGCCTACATGGACGCCGCCACCGAGCTCGACTCAGGGGCGCTCGGCGGTGTCCTCTCGCATCCGGCCGTCCGAGCGCTGGGGCACGTGCCTGCGAGTATCCGCAGGCGAGCCCACATGCGCCGCTGGCTGGCCTCCGAGCGGGCACGCGACGCCACGATCGCGCTGCTGCACCGCACGACGAGCGAGCGGGCGCTGACGCGGTCGCTCGCGCTCTCCTCGCTGGCGAAGGCGAGGGGTGGCGACGTCGCGATGCGGGTGACCGGCGCCGCGCTGGAGCTCGTTGGCCTGCGCGCCGGGCCGGTGCGGGCAGAGCTCGAGAAGCTCTGGCGCGACGCCAAGCTCACGCAGATCTACGAGGGCACCAACCAGCTCAACCGGCTCGAGGTCTATCGCGGCCTCTGCCATGGCGAGACCCTGCACTGCCTGCCGCCGCTTCACCGCACCGATGTCAACGCAGAGGCGCCGCACCCCACCGGCGGCGACGCGGGGACAAACGGAAACGCGCCGCAGCGCACCGCCGTCGGCGCAGACGAAGGCAGAGCATGACGGAGGCCACCGCCACCGAGCGCGCCGAGCTGCTTGAGATGGCGGGCGAGCTCGCACGCCGCGAGCTCGCGCCGCATGCGGCCGCACTCGACACGGGCGAGGGGGCCGTCCTGGCCGGCTGCTGGCGTCAGCTCGCCGACGTCGGGCTCGACCGCGCGCTGCTGAGCGAGGAGCACGGCGGTTCGGGGCTGGGCGTCGGCGACCTGCTGGCGGCGATCGAGGAGCTCGCCACGGGCGACGGCGGCATCGCGCTGTGTGTGCTGCTCTCAAATGCGGCGCTCGTAACGCTCCCCGCGGAGCAGGCCGCGGCCGTCCCCGTGGGCGCGCGCTGGGCGCTCATCCCTGTCCGCTTCGGCCCGGAGGTCACGGTCTGCGACGGGCGACTCGATGGCAGTGTCGGCTCAGCCCTCGGCGCATATGGCACGGATGGAATCGTGCTCGCAGTCGAAGGAGACCGACCCGCATCGATTGCGGTCGTGGCCGATACACCAGGACTGATGTTGGAGCGCGACGAGGAGCAGATGGGCCTCCGTGGCGCACCGGCGGCATCGGTCGGCCTGGCCGGGATCGAGGCCCACGCCGATCCGACGTCGAGCGACGCCCCAGATCTCACCGGCACGCCGGCGATGCTGCGGGCGGGGTCGGCGGCGATCGCCCGGGGGATCGCCCGTCGCGCCTACGAGATGGCACTCGCGTACGCAAAGGCCCGCCGCCAGGGCGGTGTGGCGATCATCGAGCACGACGCCGTCAGCGACATGCTCGCCGCGATGGCGGTGCGGCTTTCATGCCCGCTTCCAACCGCCGGCGGCGCGGCGGAGGCGCTCGCCGCGAAGATCGCGGCGACAGATGCCGCCGTGGCGAGCACCACCGATGCAGTGCAGGTCTTCGGCGGCACTGGCTACATGCGCGAGACCGGGATCGAGAAGCTGATGCGCGACGCCAAGTACTGTCAGCTCTTCCCAGAGCCCAACTGGGTCGCCCACGACGAGCTCATGCGCCTCGAGCTCTGCCGGCGGCGCTAGCTGGGCCCCGACGCCAAGTCGCCCTGTACAGCCCAGGCGGGAGGTGTAGTAGAGCGGCTGACTGCCGCTCTACTACACGCCTGAGGCCCGCTTGGCGGCCTCGTTGACCTCGTTCAGCGACTTGCCGCTGTCCCCAGCGAGCCAAGCTGCCACTGGCGCGGCGGTCCGTTCGGAGGAGTGCGCGGCGGTCGCTGCCAGCTCGAGGATCGCCTCGACCTCGTCTCGGCTGGGCGAGGACGCTCCGATCTCCTGTGCAAATGCCTCGATCCACTGGTCTCTGGTCATGTGGTGTGCGTTCTCCTGTCGATGGCTGCATGGGGGGGCTCTTCGGCCAACCTGCGCCTCAGTTAGGGTACCCTAACTACAAACGCTGTCAGCGGGAGCGACCGGGGTCAGAACGAGCCGCGAAGAGTCAGGGATGTGGAGTGGAAAGCTCGCCGAGGAGCAGGGCAGGCATGACAAGGGCAGCGTGCGAAGCGTGAGCACCGTCAGCTCCTCGGCCCGTGCGCTCTCCGCGTGGAGCGGTGCGCCCGCGGGTGCTCGGCGATCCACGCCATCGTTCGACGACGGGCTCGCGTGGCGCCTGGACGCCTTCAACAAGTTCCTGCTGGTCGCCTCCCCCGTCTCCCGGGTGACGGCCGCCGTCGGGAGGGAGGCGTGTCACACGCTCGGCTTTTCGCGCGTGGCGTTCCTGCGTGTCAATTGGCACGTGCGGCGGATCAGGGGCGCCACCGGCTACGGCCTGAACCCGACGATGCTCGGCGCCATCAGCGAGCCCTTCGAGTCGAGTCCCTGGATCGAGGGTTGCGCAATCAGCGGCCAGCCGGCGTTCGCGCTGAACGTGGGTCACGGTCCCCTGCTCCCGATAAGGTACGTCGAGCTGTTCCGCCTCGGTCCGCTGCTCTGTGTTCCGGTGATCGACGGCGCCGGTCCCGTGGCTGTGATGCTGCTCGACCGCCGCGGCGAACCCTTCGGGGTCACCGATGAGCTGCTGAGGGCCGCCGCGTGCGTGGGCAAGAGCCTCGGCTTGGCGCTCGAGGCGGCGAAAGGCTACGGCACCCGGAGAGCGGGAGCAGACCAGCTCCCAGCCCTGACCGCACGCCAGTGCCAGACGCTGCGCCTTCTCAGCAGAGGCCTGTCGAACAAGGAGATCGCCACGGCCACCGGCCTGAGCGTGTTCACGGTCCGTGACCACGTGTCGGGCGTGCTGCACAGTCTCGACGTCCCCAGCCGCTCGGCGGCGGTCACGCGCGGCTGGGAGCTGGGGCTGCTTGGCGCCGATCGATCCTGAGGCTAGTCCTGCCGGTAAACACGGGTAGCACGGCTCGCCCCTACAAATGTCGGATTCAAAAGCAGGCTCGCATGCTGTTGCATCTGCCCTAGCAAGGTGGCCCGCGCAGTGGTCGCTCGGGGCAACGCCAACCCAGCCGGTGTACGGAGGTGACGCGCATGAGTTCCAACGCGACCAGTTCTCGCTCACGCCGCTCGCGCCGGGCGGTGAGGGCCGAGCCGTATGCGGGCGTCGCGGACATCTACAGGGAGAAGTGGACCTGGGACAAGGTCGCCTGGGGCACCCACTGCATCGACTGCTATCCGGGCAACTGCCCCTTCTTCGTCTACGTCAAGGACGGCATCGTCTGGCGCGAGGAGCAGGCGGGAACGTTCAAGCAGATCGAGCCCGGGATCCCGGACAACAACCCGATGGGCTGCCAGAAGGGCGCCGCCTGGAGCCAGCAGCTCTACAGCCCCGACCGCCTGATGCACCCGCTCAAGCGCGCCGGCGAGCGCGGCTCGGGCAAGTGGAAGCAGATCTCCTGGGATGAGGCGCTCACCGAGATCGCCGACGCCCTGATCGACACGATCCGCGAGGAGGGTCCCGAGTCGATCATCCGCGAGGGGACCCCCGAGATCGGGGCCGTGATCGAGGCCCAGCGGTTCCTGGACCTGATCGGCGCCGTCACGACCGACCTGAACGGCTCGATCAACGACTTCGCCTCGGGCCTGTACGAGACCTACGGAAAGTTCAACGGGGTCTCGGAGATCGGCGACTGGTTCAACTCCGAGCTGGTCCTGATCTGGCACATGAACCCGGCGTACACGCGCATCCCCCACTTCCACTTCGTGGCCGAGGCGCGCTACCACGGCGCCGAGGTGGTGTCGATCGCACCCGACTACAACCCGTCCGCGATCCACGCCGACGCCTTCCTGCCGATCCGTCCCGGCACCGACGCCGCGCTCGCGCTGGGGGCGTGTCAGGTGATCGTCGAAGAGGGCCTGCTCGACCGCGCGTTCGTCACCGAGCAGACGGATCTGCCCCTGCTCGTGCGCGCCGACACCAAGCGCTTCCTGCGCGCCACCGACTTCGACGCGGAGGGGCGGGAGGACCAGTTCTACTGGTGGGACAGCGGCAAGGGCGCCGTTGCGGAGGCCGGGCGTGGCAGCCTCGAGCTCGCCGACGTCGCCCCGGCGCTCGAAGGCGCCTTCGAGGTCGAGCTGCCCGGCGGCGAGCGGGTCGAGGTGACGCCGGTCTTCGAGCTGCTGAAGGCGCGCCTGAACGAGCACTACACGCCCGAGCTGGCAGCCGGCGTCTGCGGCATCCACGCGGACGACATCCGCTGGCTTGCACGCAAGGTCGCCCAGCGGCGCACGAACATCATGATGGGCTACAACTCGATGAAGAACTACCACGGCGACCTGATGGAGCGCTCGATGGCGCTCCTGCTGGGCCTGACCGGCAACTGGGGCAAGCACGGGACGGGAACGCGCTGCTGGTCGACCGGTCAGCTCGACGGCCTCGCGATCGCGATGGCGAAGGAGCAGCCCGGGCTCGAGGGCGCCCAGCAGGTGATGATGGCGGCGGCGGGGGCACTGGAGCAGGCGCTCAAAGACGACCCGACCCTGACGCCGGAACAGGCCATCATCGAGTCTCAGAAGCAGCTCGCGCAGGGCGTCGAGGGCTTCACCGGGGGCTTGGGGCAGAACATCGTGCCGGCGGCCTTCTTCTGGTACTACCACTGCGGCTACCGCGAGGTCTGGAACAGGCGCGAGTGGAGTGATCCGGCGATGCGCAGGCCGTTCGACGACTACGTCGAGGAGGCGTTCAGCGAGGGCTGGTGGGGCCAGCTGCCCGAGCTTGCCGAGCGCGCCGAGCCGCGCGTGCTGATCGAGTGCGGCGGGAACATCCTGCGGCGCACACGCGGGGGCACGACGATGCTGCTCGAGCACCTCTGGCCGAAGCTCAAGATGATCGTGACGGTGGACCTGCGCATGAGCATGACCGCGATGCACGCCGACATCGTGCTCCCCGCGGCCAACCACTACGAGAAGCTCGGCTTCGCCGTCCCGACCCCGCACCTTATGAACGCGACCTTCTCCGACAAGGCGGTGGAGCCCGCCGGCGAGGCCAAGCCGGAGTGGGAGATCTTCAAGCTGCTCGCGCAGAAGGTGAGCGAGCGCGCCAAGCAGCGGGGATTCACCGAATACCGCGACTGGAAGGGCAACAAGCTCGACCTCGGCACGCTCGCCGAGCGCTACACGCTGAACGGGGCACTGGATGACCAGGAGACCGTGGTCGACGACGTGCTTCGCGACACGGTGCTGTCCGGCTCACTGCCCGCCGGCACCGACCTGGAGACGATGCGCGAGCAGGGCTTCGTCCGCTTCATCGACTGGGGCCTCTCGCCGATGGCCCTGGCCCAGGCATCGGATGTGAAGGCCGACGAGGTGCACGTGCCGTTTCGCCGACACACCGACCAGAAGCAGCCCTACCCGACGCTCACGCGTCGCGCGCAGTTCTACCTCGAGCATCCGTGGTTCCTGGAGGCGGACGAGGCACTGCCGCGGCACAAGGAGCCGCCCAAGATGGGCGGCGACTACCCGCTGCACATCACCTCAGGCCACATCCGCCATTCGATCCATGCGATGAACATGACCAACCCGGTCCTGCTGCAGACCCACCGCGGCCACCCCTTCTGCTTCCTGAACCCGCAGGACGCCGCCGCGCGTGACATCGAGGACGACGACGAGATCAAGGTCTTCAACGACTTCGGCTCCTACCAGGTGCCGGTGAAGATCGCTCCGTCGGTGAGGCCCGGCCAGATCATCCTCTACAACGGCTGGGAGCCGTTCATGCACAAGGGCTGGAAGGGGGGCAGCGACGTCGAGCCCGGGATGGTCAAGTGGCTCCACTTCGCGAACTACGGCCACATGAGCTTCTGGCCGACGCAGTGGCAGCCGGTGCAGTTCGATCGCGGCGTGTACGTGGAGGCCGAGAAGGTCGCCGAGCGGGTCGAGGCCTGAGCCGGGCACAACAGACCGATCTGAGGAGGCGGCGCCATGAGCTCAAGAGCGACCAGTTCCCGATCACGCCGCTCGCGTCAAGCGGTCGGGAACGAGACCTATTCCGGCGTCGCGGACATCTACGGGGAGAAGTGGACCTGGGACAAGGTCGTTCGGGGCACGCACTGCATCGACTGCTACCCGGCCGGCAACTGTCCCGTGCGCGTGTACGTCAAGGACGGGATCGTGGTGCGCGAGGAGCAGTCCGGCCACATGGAGCAGGTCGAGGCGGGCGTGCCGGACATGAACCCGATGGGCTGCCAGAAGGGCGCCGCCTGGAGCGAGCAGCTCTACAGCGCCGACCGCATCCTGCACCCGCTCAAGCGGGTCGGAGAGCGGGGCTCGGCGAGCTGGAAGCGGATCAGCTGGGAGGAGGCGCTCACGGAGATCGCCGACAAGCTGATCGACGTGCTGGTGGAGGAGGGGCCCGAGGCGATCCTGCGCGACGGCACGCCGCATTTCTCGGCGATCTCCTACCCACAGCGCCTGCTCGATCGGCTCGGGGCCATCACCCTCGACATGGACGGCTCGGTGAACGACTTCGGCCCGGGCGTCTACATCACCTACGGGACCGGCTGCCCGGCCGCGAGCGTCGACGACTGGTTCCACGCCGATCTGCTGCTGATCTGGCACATGAACCCCGCCTACACCCGCATCCCGCACTTCCACTACATCGCCGAGGCACGCTACAAGGGCGCGGAGGTCGTCAGCATCGCGCCCGACTACAACCCCTCCGCGGTGCACGCCGACACGTTCGTGGCGGTCGAGCCCGGCTCGGATGCGGCGCTGGCTCTCAGCATGTGCAAGGTCATCATCGACGAGGACATCTACGACGAGCGGTTCGTCTGCGAGCAGACCGACCTGCCGCTGCTCGTGCGACTCGACACGCGATGCTTCCTGCGCGCGTCGGACCTCGAGCATGGTGGGTCGGACGAGCAGTTCTATCGCTTCGACGCCGAGGAGGGCGTGGTGGCGGCCGATCGCGGCAATCTGCTGCTCGGCGAGCGGCGATCGCTGCTTCGGGGCCGCTGGCCGGTGAGGCTGCACGATGGCACGGAGGTCGAGGTGACGCCCGTCTTCGAGCTGCTGCGCGAGCGGCTGGCGGCCTACGAGCCGGAGCTGGCGAGCGAGCACTGCGGCGCTCACCCGGAGGTGATCCGTGACCTGGCCCGAAAGGTGGCGGCCAAGCGGACCCATCTGCTGATGGGCTTCAACTCGATGAAGTACTACCACGGCGATTTGATGGAGCGCTCGATCATGCTCCTGCTGGGGCTGACCGGGAACTGGGGCAAGAAGGGCACCGGACCAAAGACCTGGGCGACCGGCATGATGGACGGGATCGGGATCGCCCTGGCCAAGCCGCGCGCGGGAGTCGACGGATCGGAGATGCTGATCACCTCCCAGTCCGCCGTGATCGGAAAGCTCGCGGAGGAGGACGCCACGCGCACGCCCGAGCTGATCGGGGTCGAGTTCGAGACGATCGGAGCGCTCGGCGACGAGCAGAACCGCTTCTCGATGTCGGGCGCCAACTCGGTGCCCCCGGCGATCTACTGGTACTACCACTGCGGCTTCCGCGACGCCTGGAACCGGCCCGAGTGGTCGGACCCGTCGATGAAGCGCTCCTTCGACGAGTACTTCCAGGAGGCGACGGACAAGCGCTGGTGGGGGCGGCTGACCGACGTCGCCTCGCACACCGAGCCGCGCGTGCTGATCGAGTGCGGAGGCAACATGCTGCGACGCACCCGCGGCGGCGCGACCCGCCTGCTGGGAAGCCGTGGCCGAAGCTCGACCTGATCGTGGTCATCGACACGCGCATGAGCATCACCGCACTGCACTCCGACATCGTGCTTCCCGCCGCGCACCAGCACGAGAAGATCTGGTTCGGCAACCCGACCCCCCAGTTCATGAGCGTCACCCTCGGCGACCGCGCGGTCGAGCCGCTGGGCGAGTCCCGCAGCGAGTGGGACATCTTCAAGGCCCTCTCGGAGAAGCTGGCCGAGCGGGCCACGGCGCGGGGCGTCGAGAGCTACGGCGACGCCCTCGGCGTGCAGCGGCGGCTCGACACGCTCGGGGAGGAGTGGACGCTCGGCGGCACGATCCCCGACGAAGAGGCGATGGTCGACGAGATCCTGCGCGACTGCGCCCTGGTGGGAACGCTCCCCTCCGACACCACGCTGGAGACGCTTCGTGAGAAGGGCACGATCCGCTTCACCGGCTGGGGGCTGTCGAGCATGGCGCTCTCCCAGGCATCCGAGCTGCTCCCCGACGAGACTCACACGCCCTTCCGTCTGCACGTGGAGAAGGGTCAGCCCTACCCCACCCTCACTCGCCGTGCGCAGTTCTACGTCGACCACGAGTGGTTCCTGGAGGCGGGCGAGGAGCTTCCCTGCCACAAGGACCCGCCAAAGTCCGGCGGCGACTACCCGTTCTTCATCACCAGCGGCCACAACCGCTGGTCGGTGCACTCGGCGAACATGGCCAACCCGCTGCTGCTCAACACGCACCGGGGACGTCCGTTCGCGATGCTCAACCCGGGGGACGCGGAGAGGCTGGACATCGGCGACGGCGACCTCATGCACCTGCGCAACAACTTCGGCGAGCTCCAGGTCTGGGCCAAGATCGCTCCCTCGGTCCGCCCCGGGCAGATCATCCTCTACAACGGCTGGGAGCACTTCATGCACCCGGGCTGGAAAGGGCAGTCCGACGCCGAGCCGGGGATGGTGAAGTGGCTGCATCTCGCGGGCGGCTACGGGCACCTGCGCTACAGACCGTTTCAGTGGCAGCCCGTGCCATCCGACCGCGGCGTCAGGGTGGCGATCCGCAAGGTCGAGGAGGAGGTCGCGCCGGAGGGGGTGTGAGCGCGGTCGGCTCTCCCTCTCGCGGGTGCCACGGCCCGCGCGGTCTGCCCCGTGGTCGTCTCCAGGGTGGGCGCGCGAGCTCGGCTACCGCCCACCCAGCAGCCTGCGCGTGCGGATCAGCAGCAGCGGATGGCGAAGCGCGCCGCGCACCCTGACCTCGCGGCGCAGGCAGGCCCGAAGCGCATGCCCCCCCGAGCCGAGCTGCGCCAGCGTCATCATCGGGCCCTCGATCACGACCAGCGCGTCGGGGTCGGCGCTGCCCGTCACCCTGATGCGCTCGCGCTCGAAGTACACGGTGCTCCCAAAGTCGTGGTCGATGCCCTTCAGGGCCAGTGACCCCCGGAGCCGCGCTGCCCGACCCGGCCGCCCGGCGATCGCCTGGGCGAACAGGTCGGCGGTCACCTGCGCGATGCCGGACGCCGCTCCGTCTCCGACCTCAACAGACGGAGGCTCGCCGGCCCCACGGGGCCTCACACCCAGCGCCACCAGGGCTCGAGGTCGAGGTCCTGGGCGATCACCTGGAGCGCGTTGTAGCCCGGCGCGAACGTTATGAAGCCATGCGGGTGCTGGGTGGAGCCGCACATGTAGAGGCGCTCGACCGGCGTGCGGTAGTTCGCGAGCTCGGGCAGCGGTCGCTTGTCGAGCAGGTTGTCGAGCGCTATCTCTCCCACCATCCAGTCCCCGTCGCGCATGTTGATCAGCTTTCGCTCGATGTCGGCGGGTGTGTCGATCGCGCTGGCGATCACGGCGTCCTGGATGTTGGGCGCGAAGTGCTCCCAGGCATCGATGCAGCGGGTGGCGTACTCGTCCTTGACCGCGTCCCAGCTCTCGATGCTCCCGTTCTGTGGCTTGGCCGGGACGATCTGGCGCAGCAGGCCCGTGAACTTCCCGGGCGGCGCATCGCGGGTGTCGAACAGGCTGTTGACCGCCGCGTTGGGATGCGGGTCGGGCAGCCGGCCCTCCTTGGCGGCCTTCCAGTCGGCGATCAGGTCCTCGACGCGGGAGTACCCGAGATTCATCACCCAGGCACGGTCGACATCCGGGTCGAAGGCGGCGGCCTTGTAGTGCGGCGCCTGGGAGAGCGCGAGGTGCACGGAGAAGAGGCTCCACGCGGGATGGCGCACCTTGCCGGTCTTCGCTCGAAGCTCGGCGGTCGAAGGGTCGTCCGCGAGGAGCCGGCCGACCGTCTGCTCGACGTCGATGCTCGACGCGACGAGCTGCCTCGCCTGCACCTCGCGTCCATCCGTCAGCTCGATCCCGACGGCGCGGCCGTCGGCGACGAGGATCCGCTCGACGTCGCACTGGACGTGCACGAGCCCGCCGTGCTTTACGAGGTCGCGCCAGAGCGTGTGTGCGAGGCGGTGCGAGCCGCCGAGGCAGAGCTGCCAGTTGTCGATCTTGCCGACCAGCAGCGGGAAGCCGATCGCGAGCCCCTTGGCGTCGGTGGCATAGCCGCAGATCGCCGCGTGGAAGGCGAGATGCGCCTTGACCGCGTCGCTCTCGAAGTGCCGATCGAGGAACTGCGCGATCGTCGAGCCGCGCAGCTTCGCCTCGAGGAACTCCGAGCGCTTGTCCAGGCCGAAGGTCACGAGCGCCTTGGTGAGGTCGTTGAGTCCCACCGGCGGTCCGTACATGAACGTCTCGAGCATCAGGTCCACGTAGCGGCGCGCCTCCTCCTGCAGGCGCCGGAAGGTGTCGGCGTCGCGCTCGGAGATGCGCGCGATCGAGGCATGGGTGCGCTCCGCGTCGGTGTGCACGCAGAGCGCCTGGCCGTCGTCGAACAAGCTCGCCATCTGCACCTCGGGGCGCACGTATTCGAGGCCCTCCTCGGTCAGTTCCAGGTGCCGGAACGCGGGCGCGAGACCGACGAAGGTGTGGTAGTTGGCGTGCACGTTGTGGAGGAAGCCCGGCAGCGTCAGCTCCTCCGTGCAGAGCCCCCCGCCCTCCTCGCCGCGACGCTCGAACACGCCGACCGACAGTCCCGAGCGAGCCAGGTAGGCGCCGAGCGTCAGCCCGTTGTGGCCCGCGCCGATGATCACCGCGTCGAAGCTGAGCCCGCCGTCCGCGGCGTCCGTGTCGTGGGCGACCATGCTGCCGGCCTCGCCGCTCATGCCTGCGTCACCGCCTCGCCGCCATAGGGCGGCTTGCCCCTGGGCCAGTCGGTCTCCAGCCGCCCGACGTAGAGGTCGACGATCTCCTTCACCATCTCCGCGTGGCGCAGCAGGAAGGCCATGTCGCCGGCGATCTTGATGTCGCCTTCCAGGCCCGCGTCGACCGGGTCGCGCAGGCCGGCCGCTACCTGCTCGAAGACGGTCGCCGGGCCGGAGAAGCGGAAGTCCAGGTCACGCGGCCCGGGCGGCCCCTCGCCCTTCTCGAGCCTGGTGCAGCGCCCGTCCTGCAGGTGCAGCAGCAGGTGCAGGCTCTCGTTCTCCGGGACATACGGCGAGCGGCTGTCCCCCTCGACACGCAGGTAGATGCGCCACAGCCCCGGGGGGGCGCGGTCCGGCAGGCCCTCGTCGGAGTTGATCAGCTGCGCCCACTGCGCGAGCCAGTCATCGGAGAAGACGTCGGCCATCAGTAGATCCTCCCGTTCGCTTCCCACAGCTGGGCGAGTCCGTGGTCGGCGGCGATCGCCTTGTAGGCGTTGTAGCCACAACCGGCGTGGACCCCGCCCCCGGGGTGGCTGGAGGCGCCGCACAGGTAGAGGCCCTCGATCTCGGTCCTGTACTGGGCCGCCTCCGGGAACGGCCGCGAGGAGTTGAGCTGGTCGATCGCGAACGCGCCGTTGGAGAAGTCGCCGAAGCGCATCCTGTTCTTCGAGTCCATCTGATCGGGCGTGTAGAGGCGACTGGAGAGCACGGTGGAGGGGTTGATGTTGGGTGCGTACCGCGACCACACCTCGAGGAAGCGATCGTTGTAGGTGCGCCTGACCTCCTCCCAGCCCTGCTCATCGAGGCGGTCTGCGGTCGGGAAGAAGAACCAGCCGGTCGCCACGTGCCTGCCCGCCGGCGCCTGGCTGGGGTCGAAGAGCGAGTTCACCCACATCCCCGCGCCGGGCTCGGGGATGTGTCCGCCATAGGCGGCCCTGATGTAGTCCAACATCTGGTCGGGTTCCTCGAACCCGACCACCGTGTAGAAGCAGCGGTCGATTTCCTCGTCGACCTCGGCTGAGCGGTAGTGGGGCGCCTCGGTCAGGGACCAGGCCGTCGTGGCGAGCACGTGGCTGGGGCCGTAGCGGAAGTGCTCTGCACGCCTGCGCCAGAGCTCGGAGAGGTTCTCGCCACCGACCAGGTCGAGCAGCGTCTGGCCGACGTCCACGCTCGAGGCGACCACGTGGCGCGCCGAGAACGTGCGGCCGTCGCTCGTCTCGGCGCCGACCGCGCGGCCGTCGGAGAGCACAATCTTGCAGACCTCTGCGGACTCCAGGAACGTCACGCCCTCACGCAGGCAGGCCTGGGTCATGGCGTGCGCGAGGGTGTGCGTCCCGCCGATCATCAGCTTCCAGATCGCAGACAGCCAGAGCACCGACATGACGAATGCCGTGCCGCCCGTCTCCATGTCGACCGGCGTGCCCCACTCCACGCACTCGCGGTAGAGCAGCATGCGCAGCTCCGGCGTCTCGAACAGCTCGTCGATGATCACCTTCGGGGACTTCAGGGTGTAGGCGGGGTCGAGGCCGAGGTGCGCGAACATCGGCTCGATCAGCGGGTTGGCGAGCGGGTTGGGGAGCGCGCCCTGCTCGATCGGCGGCGGCGGGTTGTACAGCGATGCTGCGAGCAGCTGGTCGATCTCCATCGTCTTGCGCTTGAGCTCGCAGAAGGTGTCGGCGTCGGATTTGGAGTAGCGCGCGATGCTTTTGTGGGTGCGGTCGAGCAGGTCGGGGCGGTGGATGATCAACGGCGCGCGGCCGTCCGCGAACGTGATCCCGCACTGGGCCTCGGGGTAGACCGAGCGGCTTCCCATCCGCTCCAGGTCGAAGTCCTGGTAGAAGGGCATGTAGTCCAGGAACTCCATGAACTGCCCGTGCAGGTTGTGGTAGAAGCCCGGGATGGAGGGCTCCTCGGTGTTCAGGCCGCCGCCCTCCTCGTGCCTGCGCTCCAGCACTCCGACCGACCAGCCGGCACGCGCCAGGTAGGCGGCCAGACAGAGACCGTTGTGCCCGCCGCCCACCACCAGAGCGTCGTAGGTGGACGACGGTCCGCTCATCGCCGCGCTCGCCGGCAGCGGATCAATCCCTCCGCCAGCGGCCCGGGGCCGGCACGCCCGCTGCATGACACCGCACCTTCTGAGCGCCTCATGGTCACCCGACCGTACAGCACGAAATCGCCCTCTGGGGCCAAATTGGCCGCTATCCCTACAGATGTCGGGTGTTCGGTGCGCCGTGCCGCTGGTACCACTTCAGCTAGTCCAAGAGAGGGTGGTCCGATGCAGGCAAAACGACTCACAGGAGCGCTGTCAGATCCCGGCGCGAGCGCCTGGGAGCGGGCACCGATGGAGCACGTGGCACTGGCCGCAGCTCCGATCGCCGATCAGCCGTCGCGCTACATAAGGAGCTCGTGGGCCGATCGTCCCTATGGCCTTGTCCGTGACCTGCGGACTCAGGCCGCGCATGACGGCGAGAGCTTCTACCTGCGGTTGGAGTGGTCGAGCCCGACCCGCGAAGCCCGCGATGCGGACGAGAATCCGTTCTCGAACCCGGTCGAGGGCCCGGACGCGTTCCCGGACTCCGTCGCGGTGATGTTCCCGGCGGCCGCCGACGCCCAGCTCGACACGAAGGGCTCCGAGGAGTCTCCCGTGGAGATCTGGCGCTGGGCGGAGGGCATGCCGGAAGTGGTCGAGGACCTCCTGGCCACCGGCTTGGGCACGCTGCGGCCGGCCGACGGCGGCAGCGGTCTGTGGGCGCGGTCCGATTCCAACGGGTCGCGCTGGCAGGTCGTCTTCGGGCGTCCGCTCGCTTCTGAGCAGGACACCGCGCCACGGCTCGCGCCCGGCGAGAGCACCCTCCTCGCCTTCGCCGTATGGACCGGGGCGAACCAGGAACGAGCCGGCATCAAGTCCTACTCACAGCGCTGGCTGGACCTGGCGCTCGAGCAGTGAGGAGCGATCACGTGAGCACCCAGGAGAAAGCCAAGCTCGAGCACCAGCTCGCGATGGTGTTCGACCTCAACAAGTGCATCGGCTGTCAGACCTGTTCGGTCGCATGCAAGGTTCTGTGGACGCGCGAGGAGGGGATGGAGCACCAGTGGTGGGCGACCGTCAACACCCAGCCCGGGCGGGGCACTCCGAAGAACTGGGAACAGATGGGCGGCGGTGAGCGTGGAGGCGTGCCCGTGCCCGGCCATCTTCCGAGCAGGGAGGAGTTCGGGGGCGGCTGGGAGTACGACTTCGACCGGCTCTTCTACGGAGGCAAGGGCTCAGCCGAGGCGCTGCGGCCGGCGAAGGGGTCGCCGGAGTGGGGGCCGAACTGGGACGAGGACCAGGGCGCGGGCGAGTATCCCAACGCCTACTACTTCTACCTGCCCCGGATCTGCAACCACTGCACGAACCCGGTCTGCGTCGAGGCCTGCCCGCGGGCGGCCATGTACAAGCGACCCGAGGACGGGATCGTCGTGCGCGACGAGGATCGCTGCCGCGGCTACCGCTTCTGCATGGAGGCCTGCCCGTACAAGAAGATCTATTACAACCACGTTCGCAAGATCGGGCAGCAGTGCATCTTCTGCCTGCCGCGGATCGAGGAGGGGGTCGCGCCGGCGTGCGCACGTCAGTGCCCGTCGCGCCTGGTGTTCGTCGGCTTCCTGGACGACGAGAGCGGACCGATCCACAGGCTCGTGAACGAGTGGAAGGTCGCGCTGCCGCTGCACCCGGAGTACGGCACGAGCCCAAACGTCTTCTACGTCCCGCCGCTGTCGCCCCACCGCCTGGCGTCGGACGGCTCGATCGACACCTCGGCCCCCCGGATCCCGATCGAGTACCTGGAAAAGCTGTTCGGCTCGCGCGTGGGTGCGGCGCTGGACAAGCTGAAAGCCGAGGTCGACGGGGTGCGCGGGGGAGGCAGCTCGGAGATGCTCGACACGTTGATCGCCTACCAGTGGCATTCGCTGTTCGGCCCATTCACGACGGACCCGGCCGAGCTGGCGAGGGCCGGGTCGACGAACGGAGGCAAGTGAGATGTTCGGGTTCTCCCTGGTCGGGCTGGACATCAAAGACTCGGGCGTCGACGGTCTGAAGGAGCCCGAGGACGGACCGGAGGTCGCGCGCAGCAAGTGCTACGCGCTGCTCGCATCGGGCTACAACGTGCCCGATGAGGAGCAGTTCCAGCAGCTCTCCGGCGGGGGGCTCACGGCGGCCCTCGACGAGCAGCGCGGCGAACTGCCCTACGAGTTCGACTTCGCGATCGAGCCGCTGCCGGCGGAGTGGTCACGCGACGACCTCCAGGCCGAGTTCCTGAGGTTGTTCGAGGTCGGGGCCGGCGGGCCGCCGTGCCCGCTCTACGGCGGCGTCTGGAGCGCGGACCGGATGAAGGCGATGGAGGAGGTCATGCGCTTCTACAAGTACTTCGGGCTCAAGCTGTCCGACGAGCGCCGGATCCCGCCCGATCACCTCGCGACCGAGCTGGAGTTCCTGCACTACCTGACCTTTCGCCAGGCGGCCTCGTCGCTGGCGCAGATGGCGTCGTCCTACCAAAGGGCGCAACTCGACTTCATCGAGCGCCAGCCCGGCCGCTGGGTGCCGAAGCTCCAGGAGCGCCTCGACGGGCTGGGGGCCGCGGCTTTCTTCACCAGCCTGGTCGATGCCACCGCGCGCTTTCTCGCCGCCGACCACGAGCACCTGACCGAGGGCGCCGAGGCGACGGCGACGGCCAAGCGGTGAGATCCTAGGGGAAGGGGCACTTGCAACCCCCGCCCACCGGCGCGCAGCGATACCGCGAGCGGCTTCAGTTCGACAGCGTCGCGTGGGGGACGCACTGCGCGAACTGCCTTGCGATGTGCCCTTACAGGGTGTTCACGAAGGACGGCCTGGTCGTCCACGAGGAGCCCGCCGGCACCTTCGCGCAGATCGAGGACGGCGTGCCGGACATGAACCCGATGAGCTGCCAGAAGGGCGCCGCCTGGAGCCAGCAGCTCTACAGTCCCGACCGGCTGCTGTACCCGCTCATACGCGCGGGCGAGCGCGGATCGGGCCGCTGGAAGCGGGTGAGCTGGGACGAGGCGCTGACCACGATCGCCGACGCGATCATCGACACGATCAAGGAGGAGGGATCGGAGTCGATCGTGTTCGAGGAGACGACCGAGGGCGGGCTCATCTGCTGGGCCTCCTACCTGCGCTTCGCCTCGATGATCGGCGCGATCAGCCTGGACGGCAACGGCCTGATCAACGACTTCCTGATCGGCCACTACCTCACCTTCGGCAAGTACAGCATGGCCTCCTCGGTCGACGACACCTTCCACTCGAAGCTGATTCTGATCTGGCACTCGAACCCGGCCTCGACGAGCATCCCCTACCACCACTACATCAGCGAGGCGCGCTATCACGGCGCCGAGATCGTCAGCATCGCGCCGGACTACAACCCGTCTTCGATGCATGCCGACCGCTACGTGCCGATCAAGCCCGGGACCGACGCGGCGCTGGCGCTCGGCATGTGTCAGGTGATCGTGGAGGAGGGGCTCACCGACCTGCGGTTCGTCAAGGAGCAGACCGACCTGTCGCTGCTCGTGCGTACCGACAACGGCCGCTTCCTGCGGGCGGCGGACGTGCAGCAGGACGCCTCCCAGGAGTACTTCTACTGGTGGGATGCCAAGCGCGGCCTGGCGCCGGCCACGCGGGGGACGCTCGAGCTCGACGGCACCGACCCCGTGCTCGCCGGCACCTTCGCGGTCGAGTGCGCGAGCGGCGGCGAGGGTGGAGGGGCGACGATCGAGGTGACGCCCGTGTTCGCCCTGCTGAAGGAGCGTCTCGACGCCGGCTACAGGCCCGAGCAGGCGACCGAGATCTGCGGCGTGCATCCCGAGGTGATCCGCGACCTCGCGCGCAAGGCGGCGCGCCTGCCCACCAACATCCTGGCCGGCTACAACACGCCGAAGTACTACCACGGCGACCTCATGGAACGGGCGATGCTCCTGCTGCTGGGGCTGACCGGCAACTGGGGCCGCAAGGGCTCCGGCATGACGGGTCTGTGCGTGGTGGGCCCCGACGGCTACTTCCTCTTCCAGCTCAAGCAGAAGCCCGGGCTCGCTGAGACCGAGCAGCTCGTGACCGGCATCGGCGCGGCGATCGAGGCCGCCAGGGAGCAGAACCCCGATATCGGCGAGGAGCAGGCCGGCCTGCAGTTCCTGCAGGCCGCCGCCTCGCAGGGCACCTCCACGCCGCCGTTCTTCTTCTGGTACCACCACTGCGGCTACCGGGAGGTGTGGAACAGCCGCGAGTGGAACGACCCGGAGATGCCCCGGCCCTTCGACGACTACTTCCGCGAGGCGACCGAGAAGGGCTGGTGGGCCGGCGTCGCCCGCCCGGGCCCGGAGTCCGAGCCGCGTGTGCTGTTCGGCGTCGGCACCAACACGCTGCGGCGCACCCGTGGCGGGCGACGCATGCTGTTGAAGAACCTGTGGCCGAAGCTGCGCATGATCGTGTCGGTCGACTGGCGCATGAGCACGACCGGCGCCTGGTCGGACGTGGTGCTGCCCGCCGCACCCCAGTTCGAGCGGGCGAATCTCCAGTACACGCTCACCAACAGCTTCCGCATGGGCTTCTCCGAGCAGTCCGCCGCCAGGCAGGGAGAGTCCAAGTCGGAGTGGGAGATCTTCCGCATGCTCTCCGAGAAGGTGGCCGAGCGCGCGGTGGAGCGGGGCGTCACCGAGTTCCGCGACGGGCGTCGCCAGACGCGACGGCTGGACAACCTCGGCGAGCAGTTCACCTCACACGGAGCGTTCGTCGACGAGGAGGCGGTTATGGATGAGTGGATCCGCGACTCCAGCGCGACCGGCATGCTGCCCCCCGGCACGAGCCTCGACACGATGCGCGAGAGCGGATCGACCAGGTTGACGGGGCTTGGGATCTTCCCGATGGGCCTCGGCGTGGCCGCCGACGTCGCCAGCGACCAGACGCTGACCGCGTTCTCCTGGCATGCGCAGAAGAAGGTGCCCTACCCGACGCTCACTCAGCGTGCCCAGTTCTACATCGACCACCCGTGGTTCATCGAGGCCGACGAGGCGCTGCCGCGCCACAGGGACCCGCCGAAGATGGGCGGCGACTACCCGTTGCTGGTGACCTCCGGGCACAGCCGTTACTCGATCCACTCGACCAACATGAGCAACCCGGTGCTGCTCGGGACCCATCGCGGCAAGCCGATCTGCACGCTGAGCCCGCTCGACGCGGAGCCTCGCGGCATCCGTGACGGGGATGAGGTGCTCGTGCACAACGACTGCGGCTCCTATCAGGTGTCGGTGAAGCTCTCGCCCACGGTGCGGCCCGGGCAGGTCATCCTCTACAACGGCTGGGAGCCCTTCATGCATAAGGACTGGAAGGGCGGCAGTGAGGTCGAGCCCGGGATGATCAAGTGGCTGCATCTGGTCTCGCGCTACGGACACCTGCGCTATCTGCCCTTCAACTGGCAGCCGGTGCCGAGCGACCGCGCCGTGTTTGTAGAGGTCGAGCTGGCGCGGCAGGGCGAATCCGCAACCTCCAACGGCCGAACCAAGGAGGCCACATGAACTACCAGACCGAGACCGCCACGGCGGCCGCCGCCAACGCAGACGCCGCCACCACGGCGACATCCGAGTCCGAGCGCGATCAGCTGGGGCACGCCTTCGACGGCACGCCGCCGTTCTTCAAGCTGCTCTCGACGCTGCGCACGCGGCGCGTGGGGCTCGGCTACCGCTGCGAGACCGGCGAGCCGGAGGTGCTCGAGTGGTCGAGTGGCAAGACCGTCAAGCAGGCGAAAGGCCCGCTGGCGTTCACCTCGGCGCATGCCCCGGTGGCGCTCTCAGAGCTGGAGGAGGCGCTGATCTGCTGGGCGGCCTGCGGTCCCAACGGGATCGCGCTGGCGGATATCCCGTTGCACGGCAACCTCTCGAGCCTGCTCAGCTGGGCGGGACGGACGGTGCCCGGCGGCGACTCGAATGCCGCGATCGACCTGTTCGTGGTCAACGACCGCGGCACGCATCTCTACCGCCCGGGCGAGGACCGCTCGGGCCCGATCGAGATCCGCTCGCCCGAGGACTACGCCAAGGTGCTCGAGTGGTACCGGGCGGGCCTCGTGCAGGTCTCCGACCGCCGCCCGGACATCGGCTGGCATGCCGCACCGGAGGACACCCGCTCGGTCGACATGATGAGCCCGGCACAGTACAACGTCAACCGGCCCGGGAGCACGTGGCTGATCCCGGTCGGCGACGTCGGGCTCGAGTGGTTCAACCTGCTGTTCTCCTGCTATGAGTGGTGGGGCACGTTCCTGGCCAAGCCGGAGGACTTCTCACCCGCCGGCTGCGACATCTGGGTGAAGCCGGGCTTCATGGAGACGGGCTGGCCGATCCCGTCGTTCGACGAGATGGTGGCGTTCGAGCACGCAAGCCAGGCCGGCGCGCTGCAGCAGAACGTGCGGCTGGCGTGCGAGGCGCTCGGGCTGGGCGCCTGGAGGCTGGGCGTCTACTCGAGCGACATGGTGCTGGGGGGGTTCCCCGACGTGGCGAAGGGTCTCGGCTTCAACTACCTCGAGCGCGACGCGGAGCGCAACCCGACAGCGGTGATGACCGCGACCGGCCTTCCGGGGGTGAAGGAGGCAGTGGTGGTGCCCTCGGAGCGTTTCCCCACGGCTGAGAGCGCGGTGCGCTACGTGAAGGAGCTGCGCTACCGGCCCGGCGGTCCGCTCTCCCAGGAGCGCAACTACGCGCTCGAGCACGGCGCGCCGTACAGGCCCGAGGTCATGGAGGAGGTGCTCGAGCACCCGCGCGCGCACATCTCGGCGGAGTGGGTCGGACCGCCGTCCTTGAGACCGTGCAGTACATCGTCGACACCTATGGATGCGCGCCGGCGTTCACGAACCCGCTGCACGCGCACACCTCGATCCAGGTGCACCATCTCGACCTCGACTTCTACCGGCGCTTCCAGGTGCCGGCGAACGGGGGCGGCGAGCCCTACGCGGTCACGCCGCAGATCCGCGAGCACTTCGCCACCTGGCACCCCGGCGACCCGGACCCCTACGCCCAGAGCGAGACGTCAGGGTGAATCTGAATCTCGAAGTCCTCTACCAGCTCCTCCACGACCTGGCCTTCGCGGTCTACGTGGGGGGGCTGTTCTACGCGGAGATCGTGTTGACGCCGGCGGCGGGCGCCATCGCACCCGCGCAGGCAGCGGTGGTCTTGCGCAAGGCGGGCGACCGCCAGGCGATCATCTCCTGGACCTCGCTGCTGGTGATCCTGATCACGGGAATCCTGAGACTGGGATACCTCGACCTGCTCGCCTTCCCGGGCACGTTCTTCCTCAAGGCCGCCACCGCCTCGGGCGCATACGGGCAGACGATCTTCGCGATGTTCGGGCTGTGGTGCGTGCTCGTGGCGCTCGGTCTCGTGATGACGTTCGTGCTGAGGCCGATGCTGATCGGCAAGATCGATCCGATGCTCTCGCAGGGGGAGCGCGAGCGCCGCCAGGAGCGGATGGTCGGCGCGGCGCGCTGGATGGCGATCGTGCTGCGCGCAGATCTGCTCGTCGCCACCACGATCGCGGTGCTCGCTGTCTCGCTGGCCTCCGGAGGACTGCTCTGAGGGGCTCCTGAGATGAGCGTGCTCACGGTCCAACTCGAGCGCCCCGGCGCTGGCTTCGTGGAGTTCTCGCACGAGGCGCTCGCAGGCTACGCGAAGGCGCTCGGGCATGCCTGGAGCGTGCTCGGCGTAGGCGCCGGAGACCGTGTCGTGATCTACGACTACGGCTCGAGCCCGGCCGCCTATCTCGCCTCGCAGGCGTTCGCGCCGCACCTCCAGCGGGGCGCCGCGGAGCACACGCTCGCGACCGCCGTCTGCGTGGACGGCCTTCCCGACAATGTCACGCGGTTCGCGCACGTCCTGCGCCACTTCAAGCCGCGCTTCGTGTTCGTGCGAGCCGAGCTGGTGGGTCTGCTGATCGCCGGGCCGACCGCGGTGCCCGTCGAGCAGCGCACGGCGAGGCTCGTCGTCAGCGCTGACGGCGACACTCCCGCGCAAGGCGAGCGCGCCCTTGGGAGCGCGGCTGGCGCGGCGGCGTCTCGCTGCTCGCGCGCTGCGACGCGGCCGCCTTCGTCGCTGCCGAGTGTCCCCGCTGCCGCACGCTGCAGGTGCCGGAGAACCTCTATGAGGTGCAGATCAGGCGTGCCGACGACGACCGATCGCCGACGGGGACGAGCGGGAAATGCTCACCGTGAGGCCCCGTTTCCTCGACTTGGAACCCCTCACCACGGAGCTGAGCGTGTTTCCGGCCGTGAAAACCGCCGGCTGTCTTCACGGGGGCTTGGAGCTCGCATGACAGCCACGGCAGGAACCACGTCCGCAGGGTGCCGCGAGCTCGAGGGCCTCGAGACAACAGACATAGGGCGGGTGCCCGTGGGGCGCCGTTACCTGGATCACGTCGAGACGGCGCCGCTCGAGCGCCTCGAGGCCGCTGCGCTGGGCCGTCTGCGGGAGGTGCTCGACACGGCCTCACGGCTGCCCTTCTACCGCGAGCGCCTCGCGCACGTGGACCCCGCGGTGATCGAGAGCTTCGATCACTTCGCCGCGATCGTCCCAACCTTCCGCAAGGCGGACCTGATCGCAGAGCTTCAGCGCAGCGGCGGACACACCACAGGCATCGAGGCACTCGGCGAAGCGGGAGCGGCTGCGGTCGTGCTCACGTCGGGCACGCTTGGCTTCCCGACGTTCGCGGCGCTCGGCTGGGGTGAGCTCGATCACGGCTCTCCGCGCGAGGTGCTGCGTGAGCTCTGGATGGACGGCCTGCGCCCGGGGATGCGCGTCATGTGCCAGTACCCGGCCTGGCACCACCTCAGCATGTTGGACAGCCGGGCTCTGGAGTGGATGGAGGCGAAGGTCGTCTGCCCCTGGGGGACGTTCATGCCGCGCTTCGTGGAGCATGCGATCGAGTCGATCGCCGAGCAGCGCCCCGAATACCTGCTCACCGTCACGACGATGCTGCATGCGATCGTCGAGGGTGCACTGGCGCGAGGGGTGGACGTGCTCGACCTCTTTGAGCCCGTGCGCTACGCGATGGTAGTGGGAGAGCCTATGAGTCCCGGCCAGCGCGAGCTGCTGATCGGCCTTCTTGGACTGGAGGATCTGTTCGAGCGCGGCGGCTCGAGCGACGGTCTGTGGGGCGGGGCGGACTGCCCGGCGCACGCAGGCCACCACGTGTGGCTCGACCACCACCGGGTCGAGGTGCTCGATCCGGATACCGGTCAGCCACTGCAACCGGGCCACCGGGGCACGGTGGTCGTGACCAACCTGACAGTGGACCGCTCGCTGTACGTGCGCTTCGACACCGAGGATCTCGGGGAGCTGCTCCTCGGATCATGCCCGTGTGGTCGCACCCATCCACGGGTCGAGCTCTACGGCCGCCTGGCCGACTGCGTGCGCGTCGAAGGCCGCCTCATCGCCCCCTACGACGTTCGCGAGCGCCTGGACGAGATGCCCGAGCTGGTCGGCGTGCCGCTCGTGATCGTGCGCGAAGGGGAGGAGATGGCGTGCCTGCAGGTGCGCCTGGACGGCGCCAGCCGCGCCGGCCGCCTCGCCGAGGCGGCCACCGAGCACCTTCGGGCGAGTCTCTGCCTTCCGGTCGAGGTGAGCTGGGGCGGGCGCCTCCCCAGGCGCTGGAAGGCCCGCATGGCCACCGACAACACGCATCAGCGGATCGGAGGACCCCAGTGGCGAAGACGATAGCGATCAACCCCTCGTGGTACTGGCCTGACGACGTGCCCCGCCTGCTGGGGGTGCCGCCGATGTTCTGCGACAAGCTGATGGCCGAGCGCTGGTCGCGCCGCCGGCCCGAGGTGACAGCAGTCGTCGATGGAGACAGCGCCATCACGTATGCCGAACTCTGGCCCCGCGCGCAGGCCGTGGCGGGCGCGCTGCGGGAGCGCAGCGGCAGCGGCGAGTGCGTCGCGTTGGTGGGACCCACCGGCGTTGACGGGGTGGTTGCGCTCGTGGGCGCGCTCGCGGCGCGGTGGAGGCCGATCCTGCTGGACCCGCGCTCTCCGGTCGCCGCCGAGGCGGCGGCGGTCGGGGCAAATCTGGCCATCGTCCAGCCGCCCGCGCAGGCGCCCGCCGGGGTCGAGGCGGTCGAGCTCGGCGAGCTGGAGCAGGCCGGCGCCACGTCCTGTGGCCCTCCCGGGCTCCACGAGGCAGAGGCCATGCGCGACGTGCACGAACCGGCCGTGGACCTGGTGACCGCCGACGGCTGGGCCGCCGGCCACTCTCACTATTCGCTCGTGAGCGGCGCTCTCTCGATGGCGGCGTTCCTCGGGCTCGAGCGGGCTGAGGCGTGGCTGTCTGGGATGCCGCTGTGGACATGGGAGGGCCTGTACAGCACGTTGGTGCCGCTGTACATGGGCGGCACCGCCGTGATCTGCGGCCCTGAGGGCGTGACCGACGCGGTCGCGGTCTCGATCGACGATTATGACGTCGCCTATGCGCTGGTCCCGTTTGAGAGCCTGCGAGACCTCTCGCGTGGCCGGCCGCGCAGGCTGGCGGACAGCCTGAAGCGCAATCTGCGCGGCCTGCTGCTCTCTACGGATCGCCCGTTCGCGGTGAGCGACAGGCGCAAGGCGCGCAAGGCGCTGGACGTGCCGATCCTGACAATGTTCGGGCTGGCCGAGACGGGCCCGATTCTCGTGTCGCATCCGAGCTGGTACGTGGACGAGTCGGTCGGCATCCCGGTCACGAACGTCGAGGTGCAGCCCGCCAACCCCCAGACGGGCGAGCCTCTCGACACCAACTGGGAACTGCTCGACTACGCCACGATGGTGGTCCGTGCCCCGCAGCTGATGGCGGGGTACGAGGGGGACGCGGCACAGGACGAGCGCCTGACGTCGCGGCTGCAGGAGGGGTGGTTCAAGACATGGGCGTTGGCGTCGTTCGACGCCAACGGGATGATGTATCTGGTTGAGGGCTAGGTCGTGCCCTCCGCAGAGTGGGCGCCAGACGGCCCTCCACGCCTCGGAAGGGAGACGACATGATCAAGATCTGTGTTCCCAGCCGCTTCGAGCCCCAGCTGCTGGACGGTCTCGAGCCGCTGCAGCGGGAGACCGGCCGCATCCACGAGGTCTACGGCTCGCTGTCGCGCTCGGTGATCGGAAGCGGGCGCCCGGCGCGCAGGCTCAGCCAACAGGGCGGCTCGCCCACCTTCGACGACGTGCGGCGCTTCACCGAGCGCGCCCACGGCTCGGGCATCCGCGTCAACTACCTGCTCAACTCGGCCGTGCTCAACCATGCCGAGTACACGCGCGCTGGGCGTGAGCGAATCCTGGACTATGTCGGCGAGGTGGCCGACACAGGCGTGGACATGGTGACGATCGCCGTGCCCTACCTCATCGAGCTGGTGCGCACCCACCTTCCCGAGCTGCCGATCAGCGTCTCGGTGGTCTGTGAGGTGGCCAGCACCAACAGCCTGCGCCTGTTCGAGCGCTACGGCGTGCAGCGCGTGCAGCTCGCCGAGGACTGCAACCGCGATCTGCCGCTGCTTGAGCTGCTGATGAAGGCCGCAACCAGCGAGCTGTCGCTCGTGGTCAACAACGGTTGCCTGCGCTTCTGCGCATACCGCGCGTACCACAACACGCTGTGCTCGCAGGGCTCTCAAAGCGACAAGCCCGAGCACGGCTACATCGACTACCCGCTGTTGAAGTGCTCGGCCGTGCGTGCGCGCGACCCGGTCGAGATTCTGCGCTCACCCTGGATTCGGCCCGAGGACCTGCCGTTCTACCAAGAGCGCTTCGGGATCGAGCTGTTCAAGATCGCCGGCAGGCAGCTTCCGCTCCATAGGATCCTCGAGATGGCCGCCGCCTACGCGCGCCTTGGCTACGACGGGAACTTCATGGACCTGCTGGCAACGCCCGCGGTTGACTTCTCAAGCCACCCGATGACCGCCGCGCTCGCAGCCGAGCGGGGGGCCGAGCGCTACCGGCGCCCCGACATCTACATCGACAACGCGCGGCTCGGCAAGCTGACGCGCGCTCTGCATGCGCGCGGAGGTTGCGGCGGGGTACGCGACTGTGAGGAGTGCGGCCTTTGCGACGCGATCACCGGGCAGGTGATCCGCGGGGACGGACCCTCGGTGCGCGCTGAGCACGCGCAGGCGCTGGAGGGGCTGATCGGAGAGCTCGCCGAAGGGTCCTGGTGTGTGGCGGAGACGACCGCCACGAGCTGACCGCCGCCCGCCCGGATCCACGATGCGCCGCAGACGGCCGTGACCGGCGACCTCGCGGAGCAGGCTCGATCACCGCGTGATCTCGGCCACGTCGGGACTGCCCCAGCGTGCCGAGTCGCTGCTCTTGCCGTCCAGGCCGAACCAACGGTGGAACTCCTCGATCATGGCGTGGTCGCCACTCGCGAGGAGCCGGCCGTGACACGCAGGCCAATCTGGACAGCCAAGCCCCGATTCGGACGCGCGCCCGAACGCGCCGACGGTCATCAGGGCCCATCCGAGGCACGCTAAGCACCCACCCGCGGGGCGCCACCCGCAACGATCCACGGCGCGGCCAGTAGTTACTACGTGGACCCGGTCCGTAGCGTCAACGGCTAAGCGCTCCGACCGCGACGTCTACGCTGTCGAGCGATGCAGCAACGGGCGACCCGCGAGCTCCACCTGCGCCCGGACGCGCTTGCCGCGCGCGCCGAGCGCGACCGGCGAATGAGCACGTTTGACTTCGATTCCGCACCGTTTACGATCGCCTGGGAGATCACGCGAGCGTGCGCATACGCATGCACCCACTGTCGAGCAGACGCGCAGCCCCGACGCGATCCACGGGAGCTCGACACGGCCGAGGGGAAGCACCTCGTCGACATGCTCGGCGGCTTCGGCACGCGCCCGATCCTCGTGCTCACGGGCGGCGATCCGCTGATGCGCCGCGACGTATTCGAGCTTGCGCGCCATGCGGACGAGCGTGGCTTGCGAGTCTCGCTGACACCGACGGCGACGGCGCTGTCGACGCGCGAGCGTATGCGCGACGCCCGTGCTGCGGGCGTGCGACGCGTGGCGTTTAGCCTCGACGCCGTCGACGCAGCGGTCCACGATCGCTTCCGGGGCTTTGCCGGCTCGTTCGAGCGCACGCTGGCCGGCATCGAGAACGCCCGCGCTGAGGGCATGCCGCTCCAGATCAACACGACCGTTTGCGCATCGAATGTCGATCAGCTCGAGCGGTTCGTGCCGCTGCTTGCAGAGTGGGCCGTCGTGCAGTGGTCGGTCTTCTTCCTCGTCCCAGTCGGTCGGGGAGCGCGCCTGCCGATGCTCACCGCTAATGAGCACGAGACGGTGCTCTCCTGGCTGTGCGATCTCGCGGGCTCGGCGCCGTTCGACGTTAAGGCGACTGCGGCACCGCAGTACCGGCGGATCGTGCGGCAGCGCTCACGGCGAGTGGCCGGCGCGGGGTTCCACTTCCCCGACGGGCTCGACCGGCCCGGCCCCGGCAAGGGTGTCAACGAGGGACGCGGATTCATGTTCATCTCCCACATCGGCGAGGTGATGCCGTCCGGCTTCCTGCCACTCGTCGCCGGCAACGTACGCGAGCGCGATCCGGTCGCGCTCTACCGCGACTCGCCTCTGTTCCGCGAGCTGCGCGATCCCGCCGCGCTGAAGGGCAAGTGCGGCCGCTGCGAGTTTCACGAAGTGTGTGGCGGCAGCCGTGCACGCGCATACGGAGTGACCGGCGATCATCTCGCCTCCGACCCAAGCTGCCCCTACCAGCCGGTCTAGCGCTGGCGGTCTGCTCAGGGCGCGGTGAACTACTGAGTCGTCGGGTGGTTTGGTGCGGTGCGGCCGGCCGGTGAGGGTGCTGTGATGTACTGGTGTACGGGGTCAGCAGGATGCTTGCCGTGCAGGTAGCGGGGTCGTGGAGCGCAGCACGCTCTCGGATGGCGTCGCTGGGCTTGTCGACGCCGGATCGTCAGCCTACGGGAGCGACCTCCGCGTTTCCGGTCCGTCGGTGGTCCGAGCGGCGGGTGGTGGTGCTGACGGCGGCCGCGGGCCTGTTCGCTGCCGTCTTCGTGCTGCGCCAGACGAGCGCTGACGGTGCAGACGCCACCGAGCTCCTTTATGTCATCCCGATCTCGCTCGTGGCGCTCGAGCTGGGCCTGCTCGCGGGCGTCGGGGCCGCCGTGCTCGCGCTTGGATTGGTCGGGATCTGGACGCTCAGCACGAACGCCGGCCTCGACGCGGTGGGCATGTTCACGCGCGGCGTCGCCTTTCTCCCGGTCGGCATCGTGGCCGGTCGCTTCGCCGATCGCATGCGTAACGCGCGTGATCGGCAGCATCTGCTCTTGCAGTCCGGCCTCAAGCTCGCCCATCTGACCGGTTCCGAGGATCTTCCGGCGACCCTTGCACACCATGCGCGCGAGCTGGTTGCATGCCGCGGGGCGCGTGTCGAGTTGACCGGCCGGCCGCCTGTCGAGTCAGGCGCCTTGGGGGATACGCAGGAGCGCGTCGCGATCGAGGTGCGGAGCATACGGTATGGGACGCTGACCGTCAGCGCGTCTCGACCGATCAACGCCGAGGATCGTGCGGCGCTGACGGTCCTCGCTCTGCAGGCGGCGGTGGCAGCAGAGAACCGGCGTCTGCTGGAGGGTGAGCGGGAGCGAGCCGTGATCGGGGCCGAGCTGCGGGACGCTCGCCTACGCCTCGCCGACCGAGGACATCAGCTGCGTGAGCTGATCGCCCGCCACGAGGTCGAGCGCAACCACGTCGCCTACCAACTGCACGAGCGGGCCGCCCAGATGCTCGCCGCAGTGCTCCTCGACCTTGCCGCGCTCGAGCGCGAGCTGGGCTCCCAGATCGCGGGGCCGAAACTGGGCTCGCTGCGCTCAGACGTCGATTCCACCCTGCGCTCACTGCGATCCCTCGCGGTCAGTCTGCGACCACCAGTGCTCGCGCTCGGCCTGCAGGCTGCGCTGGAGCAGCTAACCGACGACACGCGAAGCCGGGGCGTCGAGAAGATGACGGTCGATCTGCAGGGCCTCGATGGCCTCAACGCGGACGTCGAGACGATGGCTTACCGGGTCGTCGAGGAGGCGCTCGACGCCGTGGGGACGGCGCGCTCGGTCTCGGTGCGCACCGAGGCAGGGGGACGTAAGCTCGTGATAGTCGCGAAAGGTGTGCGGCGCCCAATCGCCCCCAAGCAGCTGGCAGTCCTCAGAGCACGGATGGAACTGGCCAACGGAACGCTGACTGCCAGGACAGCTGAACTGCACGCCGTGATACCCCTATAACTCGCCGAGTTCGCACGGCGGCTGGATGCAGAGCCGCCGACCGAGGAGGAGGGTGAGCAGCTGCTGAGCCTGGCCGCGGAGGCCGCCCACGCCTCCGAGCGCACAGCGGCGCCGAGGGATCGCGGGGCGCAGACCGCAGGCGCTCTCCGAGCTCCTTCGGTCAGCGCGCGAGATCGGCTGAGTGCGGCGGGCGGAGCATGTCCCGATCGCGGCTCGCGAGCAGGCGCTCGGCGCGCTCCAGGTCGGCGGGTGTGTTGACGTTCAGGCATATCCGCTCGGGGTCGCCGAAGTGTGCAAGCTCCCGCTCGCCGACGATTCGCGCCCCAAGCATGGCCACGGTCTGGGTCAGCGGCGCCCGGAGCCGAAGCTGCTCGGTCAGCCTCTCCAGCAGCACGGGCTCATAGCGGCCGAGCAGCGGATGCAGGCGATCGTCGCCGCCCACCACGGCCAGGGGTGCGTCGAGCTGCCCGAGCCAGGCGAGCAGCGCGGCATCCACGAAGGGCATGTCACAGCCGCAGACGACCAGCGGGCGTCCGTCGCAGTCACGCAACGCGGCTAGGATGCCGCAGAGCGGGTGGTGCGGCTGTGAAGGCTCGTACAGGACGCGGCAGCCGAGATCCGGGAGCGCCGAGTCGGGCTTTGCGACCAGCAGCGGCTCCAGGCCGGCGGCCCGCATGGCCTCCACGGGGTAGGAGGCCAAGGTGCGCCCGCCCAGCCGGGCCATCGCCTTCCCGCCGCCAAGGCGTCGGGCCTGCCCGCCGGCGAGCACCACGCCGATCGGCCGACATGACCCATCTTGAGCACCGCTCACCTACCCATCATCTACGATCGTGGCAGGTGGATCCATGCCGAGTGAGCTGATCGAGCTGGAGCCGGCACGGAGGCGGGTGATCGAGCGCGCGACGACGCTCGGCGCAGAGGACCTGGCGCTGCGCGGCGTGCTCGGCAGGATCCTCGCCGAGGACGTGGCCAGCACCGAGACGGTGCCCGGCTTTGACAACTCGGCGATGGACGGCTTCGCCGTGAGAGCACGCGACACCGCTGGCGCGACCGCGGCCTCGCCCGTCCTCATGCGACCCGTCGACGAGTCCAGGGCGGGCCATCCGGCTCGGCGCGGCCTGGAGGCGGGCGAGGCGATCGCCATCTCCACCGGAGCGATGCTCCCGGAGGGCGCCGACGCCGTGGTGCGGATCGAACGTATCGAGCTGCTGGAGAAGACCGGCGGACGCAGCGGGACCTGGCGGCGCGCCGGCGCCGGCGCCGCGGATCGGTGACATGCGCGCGGCGGTGCTGAGCATCTCGACATCCAAGGCCCGCGGCGAGGGCAAGGACGAGAGCGGACCGAAGCTCGCCGAGCTGGCCCGTGCGATGGGAGCGGAGATAGCCGCGATCGAGTTGCTGGCGGACGAGCGGGAGCTGATCGAAGAGCGTCTGCGCCACTGGGCGGACTCCGAGGGCTGCGATCTGATCCTCACCACCGGCGGCACCGGCTTCGCGCCGAGTGACGTCACACCTGAGGCCAGCCGTGCGGTGATCGAGCGACTGGCGCCCGGGATCTCCGAGGCAATACGCGCGGCCTCTCAGGACCACACCCGCCACTGGATGCTGTCCAGGGCGGTGGCTGGCATCCGGGGACGGACACTCATCATCAACTTCCCCGGAAGCCCGGCGAGCATCAAGCAGGCAGGCGCGGCGATCGCCGCCTCGCTGCCGCATGCGATCGAGTTGCTGGCGGGACACGACAGCTCGCATTCGTGAGCATGGTGCCCGCGTAGCGGTCAGCTCTACGTCAAGTGCGCCACTCACAGGGACCCGTGCGCTCGACCATGGTTGGGTGCCGAAATCGCGCTGTCCTTCGTCCGACTTGGGAGGAGGATCTTGAGCGAGATCGGCAGGTACATGCACCAACGAGGGCCTCGGCTTGACCGCACCCGGCAGCTGGCGTGCGAAAAGGACGTGCCGGCCGCGCCAGCCCTGCCCGCGGCACTCAGGCTTCCGAGGCGACCGCCGCAAGCGCCGGTAGCTTCTCCGGCGCGCCATCCGCGGCGGGTCCTCCCGAGCTCACACGCGGCGCGAAAAGGACGTGGGCGGTCCGCCACGTCCTTAACCCAGCGGCAACCACTCGGAACCACGGGCATCGGCGCGCAGCGCGCGCCCCCGACCCGCCGACTTGCAGGACCTTTCAGCCCTTTCTCGGCCCGGCTCGGCGTCCCTGAAAATCGTGGTGTCCCCGGTTCGAGTCCGGGTCTCGCCATTGCTCGGGGAACAGGCGTTGAGCGCTGCCCGCGCTAGCGGGCGAGCTCGGAGCGGACGAGCTTCAGCTTACCGCCGGCGGTGTCGTCGCGCTCGATGGAGCCGGCGAGCTCGACCCGCACGGGTGTCGAGGCCGCACCCGCTTGGGCCAGTGCTCTCCTGATCGCCTGGCGCGCCTGCTCCGCCACGGTCCCCGCATCCGCGGACTCGTGGGGCACCAGCCGGATCGTCAGGCCGTCCTGACGCTGGATGACCTGGTACTGGCGTGCGCCACCGAGTCGCGCCAGCGGGCTGCGCAGCACCAGCGGATGCAGCGTCACGGGTTGCCCGCCGTCGCCGGCGAGATGCAGGACGTCGTCGCTGCGGCCCTCGACCGCCGCGACCAGCCGGAAGGGGCGGCCACAGGGACAGGGCTCGGGCTCGATCCGCACGATATCCGTGATCTCGTAGCGGATGATCGGCTGCGTGAGCATGAACAGGTTGGTGATCAGCAGCTTGGCGCCGGACTGGCCCGATTCCACCGGCCGGCCGGCGGCGTCGACCACCTCGACGAGCGTGTGGTCTTCGGCGAAGTGGATCCCGCGATGCTCGGCGCAGCTGGTCCCCCACAGCCCGTCCGTGGCGCCATAGAAGTCGTAGGGCTCCAAGCTCCAGGCCAAGCGCATGCGCTCGCGCATCTCCTCGGTGCAGACCTCGCTCGAGGTCGAGACGATCGACGGCGAGATGCGCAGCCGGCCTTCGAGCTGCTCCTCGGCGAGCAGTGCGCCGACGGACGGATAGACGTTGACGTAGTCGGGCTGGTGGTCGTTGAGCGCGGCGACCAGGCGTGCGACCGGCAGAGTGGCCGCCAGCTGGCGGCGCCGGTACAGCCCGATATCGACGCTCTCCGACAGCCGGTAGGTCATGTGCAGGGCGCTCGGAGCGCCGATGGCGGCCAAGCGCATGCGGGGCAGTCGCGGCACCACGCCCATGCCCTTGAGTAGGCGAAACATCAGCCCGAGCAGCGCAGACCACTCGCCCCGGGAGAAGATGAACAATCCCCGCGTCCCGGTGCTGCCACCGGTCGCCATCGCGCGGTACTCGCCCAGCAGGTAGTCGTCGCGCTCGAGCGTCTCCAGGTGCCGCTCTACCGTCGCCAGCGACAGCCGCGGATCGGTCACCCAGTCCTCGAAATGACTCATCAGCGTCGCCTTGCTCACCGGCGGCAACTCGCCGAGCTCGACCGGCCGGGAGAGATCGACACCCCGTAGATGCTCGCGGTAGAACGAGGATCGCGCGACTGCGTGCCGAACCAGGTCCTGTAGCTTCTGGCGCTGATGGGCCTCCAGGCGCTCGCGCGACCAGCTCTCGGCTGCGCGCCCCCGGCGCTCTGCACGCAGACCCCGACCCGTGTCGGTCAGGCGTTTGATCGTGTAGTTGGCTCGCATGCCACTTTGCCCCGGACGCCGGAGCGTCAGGTTAGCTTCATCTGCTGGCCGGGGGGCAGGCGCCCGCTCAGCCGCGCGGAAATGCAGAGCGTGGGCTGGCGGCCGGCGCACAAGCCGCCCAAACTACCGATCGCGACCCGTAGTTTGGGCGGATGTGGTCACCCCAGGTCTGGCGTATTGCGATAACGAGAGAGAAGTGAACCGCCAGGGAGGAGGAAAGGCCATGTATGCAAGCGTGCGTCGCTACAGGATGGGCGCGGGCTCGATCGATTCGCTCATGCATCGCGTGGACGAGGAGTTCGCCCCGGCGATCAGCCAGGAACCGGGATTCGTCGCATACTTCGCGCTCGACACGGGCGACGCAACGGTGGAGACAGTCAGCGTCTTCCACGACAAGGTGGCCGCGGACGCGTCTAACGAGCTTGCTTCTGAGTACGTGCGCGAAAACCTTGGTGAGTTCGAGCTGACCCGCACCGAGGTGAGTGGGGGCGAGGTGTTCGTGAGCAGGGTGACAGCAGAGGTGCTCGACGATGTACGCCGTTGGCGCACCGATCGCGCGCGGCGGCGCGCCTTCGTGGGTTCGGGAGATGCCTGAAGCTCCCGTCCTGGTCGTCGGAGCAACCGGTCGGACGGGCCGCCTGATCGTTGGTCGCCTACTCGAACGCCGCGTTTCCGTCCGTGCCTTGGTGCGAGATGCCGCCAAGGGTAAGCAGGTTCTTCCATCGGGAGTGCCGCAGTTCGTCGGAGACGTTCGCCGCGTTGACACTCTGATGGAGCCGATGGCCGGGGTCGGCGCCGTGATCATCGCCACCTGCGGCAGCGCGGAGCGCAACAACGACGCCGAGATAGTCGACTACCACGGTACGCGCAACCTCGTCGAGCAGGCGGTCGCCGCGGATGTCGAGTTCGTCGTCTTCATTTCCACCATCTACGCCAGCCGACCCGAGCACTACCAGGATGTGGAGCCGACGAGCCTGGGATGGAAGGCACGGGCCGAGGAGATCATCCGAGGGTCTGGGGTTCCTTACTGCATCATCCGCCCCGGCTGGCTCACGGACGGCGGTGGCGGTGAGCCGCTGGCCGTGTCCCAGGGCGATACGGTCGAGGGCCGGATCTCACGGGCCGACCTCGCCGACGTTTGCACAAAGCTGCTCTTCCTCCCCGAGGCCCGCGAAAAGACGTTCGAGGTGGTCGCGGCGTCGACAGAGCAGGCGTCAAGCATCGCGTCCGCCGTCGCCGCCTTGATACCTGACAGCACACGGCAAACGCCCGCCCGCCCGACGCACCCGGCGGCGCTCACCAACCTGGCATCCGGCAGGACGCCCGCGACGATCCTGAGCTCCGCCTCAGCCTAGAACACCACGGAGGGGCCCAGCTGCGCGTCTGCGAGTTGCTGGGCCGAACGTGGCGGTATCAGGAGGGAGACCCGAGCACCCGGCGCTTCCCATTGGCATGCCCGCTTTCAATGTCCCTACCCAGCAGCCCGAAGGCGAGCCGCGTGGCGAGCGCCATGATCGTCAACTGGGGGTTGACGCCAAGCGAGCTTGGCGCGGCCGAGCCGTCCGCGACGTAGACGCCCTCCACGCCGTGCACCGCAAGGTCGCCGTCGATCACCCCGTGCGTGGGCCGCGCGTCCGCGCGCGCGGTCCCCAGCGGATGGAATGCCATCAGCTTCAGGTCGCGAAGACGCGCGTGCTCGGGGCTCACTCCCTCAGGCAACGGCAGGTGGACCTCGAGCGCTCCGGCCGCGTCGAACAGCTCGCGCATCCGTGCAAGGCCCTTGCGGAAGCGCATCAGGTCGTCCTGGACGAGGTCGTAGCGGATCAGCGGGCGTCCAGCCAGCGTCCTGACGCTCCCCCGCGAGCTGTCTGAGACCATCAGACCAAACAGAGCCAGCCTGCGGTAGTCAGCCATCGCCTCAGCGTGCTGCCGACCCGTCAGCGGCAGCGCCATCGCCGCATAGGCGGGCGGTCCCGCGGCCCCCTCGAACATGATCCCCTCCCGGGCGAACTCGTCGACGTAGAAGCTCTGTGGCACGCCACGGCTCATGTCGACGATCTCGTCCATGCGCGCGAAGATCGACGTGGCCGGATGTAACGAGAGGTTGCGTCCGAGCTGCCCCGACCGAGACCCGATGCCGCTGCGCCCGAGCAGGAGTGGCGTGTGGATCGTGCCCGCCGCCACCACGACGATCGGCGAACGCACCTCGATCGTCGCTCCGCCTGCGATCTGCGCCCGCGCGCCGCGCGCTCGGCCGCGCTCGACGATCACTCGCTGCACCAGTGCGCCCGTGACGATGCGTGCGCCGGCCTGTTGCGCGCGCGGGACATACGTGATGCCCGTGTGCTGCTTGGCCGAGGTGGGGCAGCCGAGCGTACACACGCCCGAGCCCACGCAACCGCGTGCGTTGCGCCGCAGGTAGCCATGCGACCAGCCCAGGCGCTCGGCGCCGCGGCGGGCGACCTGCGCGTTGCCTCCGGCCAGCTCGGGCGTCACCTCACTCACCGACAACGCCTTCTCGACGCGCTCGAAGCAGGGTCGCAGCGATTGGTCGCTCACGTCCACGCCGAACTCGCGCTGCCAGCGCTCCAGCACATGCGCGGGGGTGCGAAAGCACGTTCCCGAGTTGATCAGCGTCGTGCCCCCCACCCCACGGCCGAGTGGCAGCAGGATCGGCGGCTTGCCGAGGGTCACCATCTGACCGCCATCGCGGTAAAGGCGCGCCAGCATCTCCGGAGTGCTCGCGGTGAAGCTGTCCGGGTCATGCCAGTGCCCCTCCTCGAGCACCACCACGCTCATGCCGCCCTCGGCCAGCTCGGCCGCGACGACCGCCCCGCCGGCGCCCGCACCGATCACGCAGACATCCGCCTCGAGCCGGCCCGCCTCGCGCCCCTTCACGGTCGTCCCTCCGCGCGCCGCAGCTCTCGCCCGCGGGCGAGGACCGCGTCCACATCCCAACCCAGCGCGCGGCCGACCTCAGGGTCGTCGTAATGTCCTACCGTGAGCAGGCCGCGCGCGACCTGGTCCCAGGGGGCAAAGCGAGCGAGGAGCGCCACTCCGCGCGGACGCCGCGCGATCGCCAGCAGCGCCCGCAGTCCCATGCGCTGTGGCCACGGGGCGGCGGCGATGAACGCCTCGAGCGAGGCGATCCGCGTCCTCATCCTGATCCGAGGTCCTCGCCGAGGACCTCGTCCACCAGGTCCGCATAGTCAGCGTCGGCCTCCGGGTCATAACGGGAGATGAGGTGGCGGCGGACGTGCAGCGCCGCCGCGGCCGCCTCCCCGTCGGCGAGCAGGCACGCGGCCTGCAGCGCGCGCACGAGCAGCTCGAGCTGTCGGCGGAAATGGAGCGACCCCCCCGCCAGCGAGCGGCGCATCCGCGGCGCGAGTTCGTCGAGCGCCTCTGCGACCGCGGCCGTGTCGCCGTCCCCCGCAGGCAGGCGGCGGCGAACGCGCTCGAGCACCAGGTCCAGCGCGTCGAGCCGGACGAGGTCGCGCAGGACCTGGTCGCAGAGGATGTTGTGCGTCCCCTCCCAGCTCTCGAACACGATCGCGTCGCGGTAGAGGCGCGGCAGCGGCGAGAAGTCCTCGATCGTACCGTTCCCGCCGAGCGCCTCGATCCCCCGACGGACGCAGCGGGTCGCGGCCAGCGAGGTGACGAACTTGTTCGCGTTCACGAGGATCCGGTGCCAAGCCCGGTCCTCCCTGTCGGCCGTTCCGGCGTCGATCGCCTCGACCAGCGCCGTCAGCTCGAGGGTCGACGCGAGAGCTGCCTGCTCCTCCACCCTCATCACGGCGAGGTTCTCGCGCACGAGCGGGTAGTCGGCGATCCGCTGGCCGAACGCGGTGCGGAAGCGGGAGAAGCTCGCCGCCTCCAGGTAGGCCCGGCGCATCAGCCCTGTCGAGCCGAGCGCGTTCAGCCAGCGCGAGGTGTTCAGGACGACGCCAGCGGCGATGCGGAAGCCATCCTCCGGCGCGCCGATCGCGTGCCCGAGCGCGCCCGTGAACTCGATCTCGCCGGTGGCGAGCGCCCGCGTGCCGAGCTTGTCCTTCAGGCGGCGGATCCGGAACCCATTCGTCGTCCCGTCGGGGAGGCGGCGTGGAATGAGGAAGCAGCCGATCCCGCGCGTGCCCGCGGGCGCGCCCCGCGTCCGCGCGGTGACTAAGAACTGGTCCGCGTCCGCGACCGAACAGAACCACTTCTCGCCGGAGATCCGCCAGACGTCGCCTTCGGGCACCGCCTCGACGCGGTTGGCGCCGACGTCGGAGCCTCCCTGCACCTCCGTAAGGAACTGCGCTCCGCGGTGGCAGCGGTCGTAGTCTGGCTCGAGCAGCGGCGGCAGGAACCGCTCCTGCAGCTCTGGCGAGCCGTGTCGCCGCAGGGCCCGGGTCAGACCCGCCGTACAGACGACGGGACAGGCATGCCCGCCCTCGCCGGCGTGCGCGAGGAGATAGAGCAGCGCCGCCTGCTCGAACGCCGGCGCGGCCGCGATGCCGGAGGCGCTGACGGCCCGCCCGGCCCGCGCGTACCCGGGGTCGAACGTGATGCGCTGCGACTCGCGCCCGAGCGGATCCGCCGGCTCCAGCGCCGGCGGGCGGAGCTCGCTCGCCCGGACGGCCGGCTCGACCACCATTGCAACGGCCTCGCCAAACGCGCGCAGGCCCGGCTCGAGCGCACGCAGGCCGTCGTCGCCGAGCCAAACGCGCAGCGACCGCGCGAGGTTCGGCGTGGCGTCGTAGAAGTTCTCCGCCCGAGCCGCCTGCCAGCGCTCGAGCTCGGCACGTGGGTCGGCGCCCATCGACCAACTGTCCTGAGAGAGAGTGAGCACGCCCACCGACGCCCGCAAACGTCGTCCTCGCGATGGCAGCTTCCTGGCCGGCCGCAATCGTGACACCGGTCAGCCGCTCTTGGGCACCATCTGCACGAAGTCTCCGAAGCGCTCGGGCTCCTCCAACCTGCACGACCAGACGAGGCGGTCGTTCCACACCGTCATGTCGGGGCAGCCGTCGCACATGTTCTGCCGTCCGTCCTCGTAGATGTCGGCCGGCTGGATGATCATCACCGACTGGAAGCGGAGCTTCTCGAACAGTCGCGATGGCCTGCGCGCCCCCGCGGCCAGCCAGCGGCGGGCGACGTCCCGTAGTCTCGGGTCGAGCGTGGAGAGGAGCAGCATCGCCCTGCCACGCGCCAGCGTCTCCGGTCCTGTGTATGCGAGGTATCTCCCTGTCGTGAGGTGGTGGAAGGTCTGCGCGAGCTCCATCGAGCGTGGCCCGACGTAGCCGTAGATCCGCTCCTTGGTGCCGAGGCGCCCCGTGAGCAGCCACTTGAAGGTGTCGAGCTGCTCGGTCCCGTTGAGGTAGGCGGCAGGGGCGAAGTCGGGGAAGCGCTTGCGGATCTCGGCCACGATGTCGGTCGATTGGATCTCGTGGGGGGTCTGCTCGCTGGTGGCGTAGGGCATCGTGGCGAAGTCGACCTGCGTGCCCCGCACGTAGTGGTCGAACTCGCCGCCTACGACGCCCGCGCGGAATGCGATGAACACGATCGTGTTGACGATCTCGATGTTGCGCTGAGCCCACTCCACCACGTCGGGCACGTATCGCAGCGTGTCCTCATAGACGGTCGCGTTGAACGAGCAGCCGATCCCTCCGGCCGCGGCGACCATCTCGGCGTAGCTCTGGCGAAGCTCGCACAGCTCGATCTCGTTCTGCTCCTTCCAGTGCGGCCGGCCCTGCTTGGAGTCGATGTGAAAGGTGAAGCCGGCCACCCCGGCGTCCTTGAGCTCCCCCAGCAGATCCTCGGTGAGCGCCAGGCCGTTCGTGTTGACGATGGGCTTGAGGCCGTCGCGGGCGACCATCCGCACGATCTCGACGATCTCCGGGTGCACGAGTGGGTCGCCGCCCGCGATCGACACGCCGTCCACGGTGCGGAAGCGTTGGAAGACGTCGAGATCGTGACGAACCTCATCGAGGGTCTTGTGCCCACGGGGGTCGTTCTCCCGATAGCAGCCGAGGCACGCCAGGTTGCACTTCTTCGTCGGCTCCAGCCAGGCGATGGCGTTGTCGGGGAGCGACCACGGCAGGCGATAGAGCTGGCGATGATCGATGGTGGCGCTCACGTCAATCTGCAGCCTTTCGAGTAGGTCGGCCAACGCAGTTAGGGGCCTATGCAGTTAGGGGGCCCTAACATCGGCACGCTAAGCCGTCCTTGCACGGACTTCGTCAGTAGCTGCTACGGAGGAGGCGTCCGTACAGCCCCGACCTAGGCGCGCGCTGGCTCCGGGGAAGGCTCCGCCTGCGCAGACGCCTGGGCCGCAGCGGGCACGCGCGACCTGGGCCAGCTGAACGTCGCTAGGCCATCGACGGCGCGACTTCGCTCTTTACCGCCGAGATCTCCAATGCGATCTTCACCTTGTTGCCGAGGAGCGCTCCTCCTGTCTCGAGCACCTGGTTCCAGGCCAGGCCGAAGTCTCTGCGGTCCAGCTCTCCGCGCAGCTTGAGCTCGATTCGCTCACAGCCGTCTGCCTCGTGTCTTGTGCCGGTGAGCTGCGCATCGAGCTCGATCTCGCGAGTGACGTTGCGCAACGTGAGGTCGCCGAGGATACGGAGCCGCCCGCCGTCGAGGTAGTCGATTCGGGTCGAGTTGAAGCTGATCTCCGGATAGCGCTCGACGTCGAAGAAGTCGGCCGAGCGCCGCAGGTGCTCGTCGCGCACGGGCTCGTTCGTGTCGATCGTGGCCGCCTGCACCACTCCGGTCGCCCGCGGGGCGCCTGACCCTATCTCCAGCAGCCCATTGAACTTGCGGAAGCGGCCATTCACCGTCGTGAACACCATGTGCTTCACGGCGAACTCGACGCTCGAGCGCGGGGCATCGATCGACCAATTTCCCGCGGGCACGACGCTTGCGTCGCTGGCCCCATCCAGCAAGGACATCCAGACGCTCCCCTGATCGAGTGACGATGCTTCACCGGCAGGCTCGCCGCTCAGCCGCGCCGACGCATCAGTAGACGGTCCCGTCGTGGCTCGGTGATCTTCCGCACGGCGGACGCCCCGGGTCGAGCGCGACGTCGCCGTCCTGCTCGACCTTTGTTCCAGCGGTGCGGCTGACGGGCACTTGCGGCGCGCTCCCGGCGCGCCCCCCGTTTGGGGAGTATCGGCGGGCCTCGTAACCTCGGGCGCGCAAGCTGGTAAAGGCCTATGAGTGACCCGTCTGGAGCGCAACGTCAACATCGCCGCGGTCGTCATCCCCTTCCTCGGGGTGATCGCGGCGGCGGTCCTGCTGTGGCAGCGCTTCCTCGGCGGACGTGATCTGGCGATCTTCGCGGTCATGTACCTGGCGAGCGCCCTCGGCGTGACGGTCGGCTTTCACCGCCTGTTGACCCACCGCGCCTTCCAGACCCGGCGCTGGCTGCGCTACACGCTGGCCGTCCTCGGCTCGATGTCGGTGCAGGGCCCCGTGATCGACTGGGTCGCCGACCATCGCAAGCACCACACCTTCACCGACGAAGAGGGCGACCCCCACAGCCCTCACGCGGGACATGGGGCCGGGCTCTCGGGCATGCTCGCCGGTCTCTGGCACGCGCATGTGGGATGGCTGTTCCAGACCCATGGACAGGCGTCCTCCAAACGCTTCGCCCGCGACCTGCTCGACGACCCGGGGATGCGCCGCATCAATCGCTACTTCCCGCTGATCGCGCTGGCCAGCCTCGCGCTGCCCTTCCTGCTGGGCTTCGCCCTGTCAGGCGGCTCGCTCGTCGCGGGCGGTCTCGGCGCGCTGCTCTGGGCCGGCCTGGTGCGGATCTTCCTGGTGCATCACATCACCTGGAGCATCAACTCGATCTGCCACTTCTTCGGGCGCCGGCGCTTCGACACCGACGACGAGTCCACAAACGTGTTCTGGCTCGCGCTGCCCTCTCTCGGCGAGGCCTGGCACCACAACCACCACGCCTTCCCCCAGTCCGCCTTCCATGGCCTGCGCTGGTACGAGTTCGACCCCTCCGGCTGGCTGATCCTCGGCCTCGAGCGAGTCGGGCTCGCCTGGGAGGTGGTCAAGGTATCCCCCGAGCGAGCCCGCTCGAGGCTCAGCAGCAACCACTCGCCTGCCGCGAGTCTGGTGCAGCCCCCGCCGGGTCCGCGCTGAGGGGTCTTGCGATGGTCCGGGCCGGCGCCGTCGCGACGCCCTGCCTCAGGGAAGCGAGGCGCTCGCGCCCTACTTCGACGTTCGCTGCGCCTTCGAGGACAGCCGTGCCTCCTCCCTCCTTGGGCCGGCTGACGTGGTGAAGCCCGACCCGAGGGACTATCTCGGCCAGCTGATCGCCTATGCGCACCGGAGTCGGCGGGGAAAGCAGCCGATCTCGCGCGAGGCGGCTATCGGGGAGGCAGTCGCGCGCTACGCCGGCTGACTGCTCGCCTGCGCCACGCCGACGACGAGCGGCCGCACGATCGGCGGCGCCTTGCGCAGCACGTCGCGCTGGAGTTGAGTGATCTCGAACCCGGCCGCGCTGATCGTCTCGATCGTCGCACGGTTGCAGTTGCAGCCGTGGCCGATCCGCCTCTGGAGACCGTTCAGCCGGTCCTGCCAGCGGGCGAGCTGCGGGTCGTCGGCGCGAACGTGCTCGATGAAAAGCAGACGGCCGCTGGTCCTCAGCACCCGGCGCAGCTCACGAAGGGCGCGCGGCTGGTCGTCGACCGTGCAGAGAACGAGGGTTGAGACGACGACGTCGAAGCTGTCGTCCTCGAACGGCAGGTCCTCTGCGGGAGCGCGCAGGACGGTCGCCCCCGGGGAGCGTTCGCGCAGCCGCCGCTCCAGCCGGCTCACCATCGGCCTCTCGGGCTCTGTCAGCGTGAGCGTCTCGACGCCCTCGTAGAAGGGAAGGTTGGCGCCGGTGCCGCCGCCGACCTCCAGCACCCGGCCCCCCGCCTGGGGGATCAGGGTCGCGCGGTGTGCTCGAATCGTCGCCCTCTCGGGCCCCGACATGATCTGGTCGTAGCCCGCGGCGAAGATCCTCCCCCAGAGGCTCATGGGACCAGGCTACACCGGGGGTGCGCCTGAGTAAAGGAAACTCGGGAGCGGCCGACTCGAGGGCGGCCGCTCCCAGTTGGCCCGCTACTTCGCGCCGTCGGATTTGGTCACGGACTTGCCCGCACTGTCTATGACCTTGCGGAGGAACTCGGCCTGGTTGTGGACCAGCCGCTGGGCCATCTCCAGGGCGGAGTCGGTGATCTCCTCCCTCCTCGACGGGCCCGCGCCGCGCGGCGGCAGCGCCTTGTCGACGGTCTCGGCGAACTTGCGCACTGACTCGAGTGCGGTCCGGGCGCCCTCGTCGAGGGCCTTGAGCACATCCTCGGAGAGCTCCGTGGTGCGCTCGACCGCTTTTTTCGCATCGCGTTTGCTGGGCGCCGCGGGCCGCGTGCGAGTGGATGCTCTCGCAGTGGTTTTTGCCGGCCTGCGTTTGGTCTTCGTTTCGGGCATCAACTCCACCACCTTCAGGATCTTGGTCTCGTTGCGGAGTCGCACTGAGGCCGGCGAGCCGGGCTGGGCTGGCCGTAGCCTCGAGTCAACGCTCTGCCTGTCGACTCGCACGGTAGGCGAGACAGGGCGTCGTGCCATCGGGAGAACTCCCACTCGGCCGCGGGGCAGACTACGCCCGCTGGGATGCCGCTCAGGCTCGAGCGGCGAGCCCGCCGGGCTGGCGAGATTGCAGCCGCCGAGGGCGCAGTCGGCGATCGCGAGGTGCTCCAGGCGCGAGCCCGAGAGGTCGGTGCCGCCCAGGCGCATGCCCTGCAAGGTCACGCCCCTGGCGAGGCTAGCCCCCGATCGGCGGGAGATGGAACAGCCCGCTCGGACCGATCGCGAATCGGTGACCGGGGAAGTCCGAGCGTGAGAGGGCCGCCACGAGCTTCGCGCTCGCGTCGCTTGCGTCCGGGCGCGGGAGTCCCTGCGCGAGGGTGATCGGGATCCATCGCCCGGCGAGCAGCCGGCCGTGGGGGCCGAGGGTGATGCGAAGGATCGCGCTCTCGGAGAGCCGGCCGCCGGTCCCGAGCGTGTGATACCCGACGAAGTCGCCGAGGGAGTAGGCGATCAGATGCCCCCGGTAGCGCTCGACGCCGCGGATCACATGGGGCCCGGAGCCGAGCACGGCCGATGCACCCGCGTCGATCACGGCATGGGCGAAGGCCCGTGCATCGCCACGGTCCTCTCCCAGGTAGAACTCGCTGCCGTGCGGGGTGTGGATCCGGTCCGCACCCTCGGCTCCCGCGTGGATGATCACGACGACGAGGGAGGCCCTGGCCCTCGCGCGCCTCACCAGCGCCCGCGCCGCTGCGATGTCGAGAAGGTTCGCGTCGTAGGGATAGGGGGCGAAGCCCACGAACGCGACCCGCCTGCCCTTCGCCCCCAGCACGGTCACCTCTCCCGGGAGGCCGGTCTGGGCGACTCCGGCCCTCCGCAGCGCCGCGATCGTCTGGCCGCGCCCTGCCGGTCCGTAGTCGAGCGAGTGGTTGTTGGCCTGGTTGACCAGGTCGAAGCCGAGAGCTCGCAGCTGGCCGGCCACCGAAGGGGAAGCCTGGAAGGCGAAGCACGTGCCGCCGCCGATCCCGCCACACTTGGATGACCCGCCGGTCGAGAGCGTTCCCTCGAGGTTCCCGAGCGTCAGATCGGCGTGGCGCAGGAGCCCTCGCACCGGCGCCAGCGCCCGACCGAGGCCGCCCGGCGGCAGTCCCCGCTGGGTGCTCAGGGCGATATCCCCCACCCACTGCAGCGTGACCGATCGGGATCGGGCGTGGGGTCGTGCGGGTGCTGCGGCCATCGCCGGCCGGACCGCCGGGGAGACCGTCATGAGGCCGGTCAGCGCCGCCAGGGCGGCCACGGCACGACGACAGTGCACCGGCCGGAGCATAGGTCTCGATAGGGCGCACGGGGGTCGCGTAGCCTGTGGGCCGTGAGCAATCCGACGCCACAGGCCGCCCCGGCGAGCGACGGGGAGATCGAAGGTCTCGCCCGCGAGGCCTCCGAGCTGGCGCGCGAGCTGGCACCCGAGACCGATCGCCTGCGGCGGCTCCCGGAGGAGCTGCTCCTGCGACTGCGGGCGTCCGGGTTGATGATGGCCGGGGCTCCGCGGGAGGTCGGGGGCCTGGAGCTGGCGCCCGGCCTGGCGCTGCGGTGTGCCGAGGAGGTCGCCCGCGGGGATGCCGCCGCCGGCTGGTGCGTCTCGATCGCGGCCACGAGCAGCCTGCTGGCCGCCTACCTGCCACCTGAGAGCCGCGCCGAGCTGTTCGACGATCCGCAGGGCATCCAGGCCGGAGTCTGGGCTCCGCGCGGACTCGCCCAGCCGGTGGACGGCGGCGTCGTGGTCAACGGGCGGTGGGCGTACTGCAGCGGGATCACCCATGCCGGGGTGTTCTTCGCGGGCGCCATCATCGAGGGCGAGAAGGATCCGGCCGGCGGCAGGCCGGTGCCGAACGTCGTGGCCATGCCGCGCGAGGAGCTCGAGATCCTCGACACCTGGCACACGCTGGGGCTGCGCGGGACGGGTAGCCACGACACGGTCGCCAGCGAGCTGTTCGTCCCGGCCGCCCGCGTCTTCTCCCTGTTCGACGGCCCCGTGATCGACCGTCCCCTCTACCGCTTTCCGATCTTCGGCTACTTCGCCCTCTCGATCGCCGCTGCGGCCCTCGGGAACGCCCGCGGCGCGATCGAGGAGCTCGTCGGGCTGGCCTCGACCAAGAGGGGGTTGGGCTCCAGCCGCACGCTCGCTGAGCGCCCGGCCACGCAGGGGAGGCTCGCACGCGCCGAGGCGTCGCTGCAGGCCGCTCGCGCCTCCTACTACGCGGCCATCGACGCCGCCTGGACGGCGGCCCAGGAGGACGCGCCCGTCGCCGTCGAGCTTCGCAACGACCTCAGGCTGTCGGCCACCCACGCCGTTCGCACCTCCGCCGAGGTCGTCCTCGCGATGTATGACCTGGCCGGGGGGACGGCGGTGTACGACGACTCCCCGCTGCAGCGGAGGTTCCGCGACGCCCACACCGCCACAGCCCACTTCCAGGTCAACGAAGCCTCGCTCGAGCTCCCCGGCAGGCTCCTGATAGGGCAGCCGGCCGACGCAAGCATGCTCTGAGAGCGACGTGGCACCCGCACACCCCTGACGGCCTCCCGCCCGCGGGTCGTAACCTAGCGGTACGGCGACCGCGACCGGACAGGAGATGCCGATGGCAGTGGACACACCCGTACAGCTGGACCGAGAGAGAATCCGCGCGCTGATCGAGCGCGAGCGGTCGCAGCTGGACGAGCGCACGCAGAGGTCCGCTGCCATGTACCGCCGTGCCAGGGAGTCCCTGAGCGGGGGGGTCGCCTCCAGCTACCAGGCCCGCGACCCCTGGCCCATCTACCTGACCCACGGAGAGGGGGCCGTCGTCCACGACGTCGACGGGAACCGCATGTGGGACTTCCACAACGGCTTCGGATCGATGGTCCAGGGCCATGCGAACCCGGCGATCGTCCGCGCGGTCGGCGAGCGGGTGGCGATGGGTACGCACTTCGCGGCCACCACCGAGGATGGGGTGGTCGTCGCGGAGGAGCTCGTGCGCCGCTGGGGGCTCCCCCGGTGGCGCTACGTCAACTCCGGGTCCGAGGCGACGATGGATGCGATCCGCATCGCCCGCGGCTACACGGGGCGCGACACGATCGTCAAGATCTTCGGCTCCTACCACGGGCACCACGATGCGGTGATGGTCTCGATCGGCGTCGAGTACGACCGCATCGGAGACCGCGAGAACTACGCCTCCCTGCCCTACGGCGCCGGCATCCCCCGCGAGGTCGTCGACCTCACGATCGCGGTTCCCTTCAACGACGCCGGGGCGATGGAGCGCCGCATCGAGCGGCTCGAGGCGGAAGGCCGCAAGCCCGCCTGCGTGATCATGGAGGCGGCGATGATGAACCTCGGGGTGGTGCTCCCCGAGGAGGGCTATCTCGAGCAGGTCCGGGAGATCACCCGCAGGCACGGGATCGTCCTCATCTTCGACGAGGTGAAGACCGGCCTGGCGATCGCCGCCGCCGGCGCCACCGAGCGCTTTGGCGTCCAGCCGGACATGGTCACCCTCGCCAAGACCCTGGGCGGAGGCCTGCCGGCCGGCGCCATCGGGGGCACCGAGGAGGTGATGAGCGTCGTCGAGGACGGCACCGTCTACCAGGTGGGCACATACAACGGCAACCCGCTGGGCATGGCCGCCGCACGGGCGAGCCTGCTCGAGGTCCTCACGCCGGAGGCCTACCGGCATCTCGACGACCTCAACGACCGCATCGTGTCCGGCTGCCAGGCGGTGATCGAGCGCCACGGGCTCTCGGGCTACGCGATCGGCGTCGCGGCCAAGGGCTGCGTCACCTTCTCCCCGACCAGGATCGTCGACTACGAGACCTTCAAGGCCAACCAGGACGTGGAGGTCACCGAGCTGGCCTGGCTGTTCAACATGAACCGCGGCATCTTCATGACCCCCGGCCGCGAGGAGGAGTGGACGCTGTCGGTCGCCCACACCCACGAGGCGGTCGACGCCTACGTTGCGGTGTTCGATGAGATGGCGTCCGAGCTGACCGGCTGAGCCCTCTCGGGGCCGCGCCGGTCCCGCCTCGATCCAACCTTCCGCGTCCCTGTGCGTTCTCTCATTCGCAGGGCTACCTCGAGGAGGGGTCGATGGCTTGCATCGCCGTTTCGGGCAACATGCTCCGTCTTCCGTTGGCCGGGAACGTCGCTTCCTGCCTGCACTACGTACTCGGCCTGCGGATGCTCGGCCACGATGTCCTGTACCTCGAGGAGAAGGGGTGGCGCAACGCCTGCCTCGATCCGGAGACCGGCACGGCCGACAACTTCCCACGGGCTGGGCTCGCGCGGGTGCGCCAGGTGCTCGAGGAACTGGGCGCCGACGTGCCGGTGGTCTGGGTCGACGTCGAAGCCGGACTCGTCGAGGGGATGCTCTGGCCGCAGCTTCGGGAGTGCCTCGCAGCGACGGACCTGGCCCTCGACGTCGGGGCTCCATGCCGTCTGGAGGAGCTTCGGCTCGCCCGCGTTCGCGCCCTCGTCGACGTCGACCCGCTCTTCACCCAGGCCGCCGATCGCGGACGTCTGGATCACGATCTCTTCTTCACCTACGGCGTCAACGTCGGCCGGCCGGGGTGCGGGGTCCCGACGGGCGGAGTGGAATGGCTTCCGACGGTGCCCCCCGTGATCCCGAGCCTGTGGAAGGCGCAGCGCCCGCGGGCGCGATCGGCCCTCCATACCGTCGCGGAGTGGACCGCCTACGGTGGCGTCGAGCACGACGGATCGTGGTACGGGCAGCAGGACGGCGAGCTCGAGCGCCTGATCGATCTGCCGGGGCGCGTCCCCGTCACGCTCGAGCTGGCCCTGTCGGGCGCGCCCGCGGGCGTGTGCGAACGCTTCGTGAAGGAGGGCTGGGCCGTGCGGGACCCGGTCGGTCGGGCCGGCTCGCTGGCCGACCACTGCGACCACATCCATTCCTCGCTGGGACAGCTCCATCCCGGCAAGCACGCCCATGTGGTGACCCGAAGCGGGTTCTTCAGCGATCGCAGCGCGCACTACCTGGCGGCGGGCAGGCCCGTCGTCATGCAGGACACGGGCGTCGGGGAGTGGCTGGAGGCCGGCGCCGGCGTGCTCACATTCGAGACCGTCGCGGAGGCCGCCCGGGCGGCCGAGACGGTCCTCGCCGAGCTTCCCAAGCACTCCCTGGCGGCCCGCTCGCTCGCCCACGAGGTCTTCCACTACGGGCGCGTGCTGGAGCGCCTTGTCGACCGCGCCCTGTACGGGCGGATCGGGGCGGCGGCGTGAGCGATGATTTCCGCCCTCGACGCCGGTCTGCAGGACAGGCCCATGATCGAGGAGGCGAGACCGATGCGCACCCGCTCGCCACCGGCCGTGACGATGACGGTCGCGGGGCCGCTTCGGCGGGACGACCTGCCCGCCCTCTTCGCCCGGACGTGCGCCCTGCTGGAGTCGGCCCCGCGGGAGCTCCGCTGCGAGGTGTCGGGCGTAGCGGCCGACGCCGTGGCCGTCGACGCGCTGGCGCGGCTGGCCCTTGCCGCCCGCCGTCACGACTGTCGCATGCTGCTCTGCGGCGCCGGCGACGAGCTGCTTGCGCTGGTGGCCTTCATGGGGCTCGCCGACGCCCTCGTCGCTGAGGCTAGGCCTCCAGGCGCGGCGGCAGCCCGAACAGCGGGAAGATCGTCTCGGTACCCAGGAAGAAGGTGAGCTCGACGATCTGCCCCTCCGCCACCTCGAGGACCTGCAGCGCCCACGGGTCGTAGCCGTAGCCGGTCTCGCTGGGCTTGTACTGGCCGAACGCGGGCGAGCCGTTGGCGCTCACGGTGGGGATCACCCTGGAGCCACGGCAGCCCGCCCCGGGGCCCACCCACCAGCCGAAGATGTTCTCCCGGCCGCGCAGCCACAGTTCGTATGGGGGCATCGACTGGGTGGCGTCCTCGTGGATCAGGGAGGTGAGGGCGTCCATGTCATAGCTCTGGAAGGCCTCGACGTAGCGCCCGAGCAGATCCTCGTCCTGCTCGCTGAGGGAGCCTCGCCCGGCCTCGGCCACCTCGGCCGAGTCGAGCGTCGCCCTTGCCCGCTGCAGGGCGCTGTTCACGGAGGCGACGCTGCTGTCCAGGAGCTCGGCCACCTCCGAGGCCTTCCAGTGCAGGACCTCGCAGAGGATCAGGGCGGCCCGCTGGCGCGGTGGCAGATGGTGCAGAGCCGCCACGAAGGCGAGCCGGATCGTCTCTCTGGCCTCGGCCACCGCGGCGGGGTCCCCCTCGGGGATCACCTTCCCATCGGGGACGGGCTCGATCCACGTCGCCTCGGAGAGGATCTCCCCGACGGGGCCGTCGGGCGAGCGCGCGGGGCCGAGGTCCATCGGCCGGGCCCGCCTCTCCTTGCCACCCAGCATGTCCAGGCAGACGTTGGTCGCGATCCGGTACAGCCACGACCGCACCGACGCCCTCCCCTCGAAGCGGGCGCTCGCGCGCCATGCCCGCAGCAGGGTCTCCTGCACCGCGTCCTCGGCCTCGAAGGGGGAGCCCAGCATGCGGTAGCAGTACGCGGTGAGCTCCCGGCGGTGTCTCTCGAGATCGCCGAAGGAAGGGGTTAGGGCAACCGCTGAGCCCTCCATGGGCTCAATCCTAGGACGTGGCGGCTGGGATCCGCCACCGACCCCTGCCCCTCGGCGGGCACTGCGTAAGATGCCGGCATAGACACCGTGGTCCTGAAGCTGATGTTCATGCCCGTCAGGCTCGTGAGCGGAGTTCTCGCCGGCCTGATCGCGACGAAGCTGTTCGTGGGGCTGTGGCGGCTGATCGACAGGGAGGAGGCCCCCGACCCCGAGCACCGGGAGGTCTCCGTGCCGAAGCTGGTCGCCGCGCTCGTTATCGAGGGGGCCGTCTTCCGCGCGGTGCGGGGGCTCGTCGACCACGGCTCCCGCGAGGCCTTCAGGAGGATGACCGGCCGCTGGCCCGGGGAGCAGCGGCCCGAGGAGGGGCGAGCGTAGGGGCGGATCCCCGCCGGGGCGCACGGCCCCGGTACCCTGCCGGCATGCCGCTGCATCCGCTCGCCCAGCGGTTCGCCGCGGTCGCCGACAGCTACGAGCGGGGGCGACCGGAGTACCCGCCCGCGGTCACCAGCACGCTCGCACAGGAGCTGAGCCTTGCCCCCGGAGCACGGGTGCTCGATCTCGGCGCCGGCACGGGCAAGCTCACCCGCGCCCTGCTCGCGGCCGGGCTGGACGTGGTCGCGGTGGAGCCTCAGCAACCGCTGCGAGAGGTGCTGGAGCGCAGCGTGGGCAGCGGCCGGGTGCGCGACGGTACGGCAGAGGCGATTCCCATGCCCGATGCCTCCGTGGATGTCGTCACCGCTGCCGATGCCTTCCACTGGTTCGACCATCGCGCGGCTCTGGCCGAGGTGGCTCGCGTGCTCAGGCCGAGAGGGGCCCTGGCGGTGATCTCGACGGTGCCGGACTGGGGCGCGGCCAGCTGGGCGCATGAGCTCGGGGAGCTGGTGGTCGGTTCCAGACCCTGGCACCCCCACTTCGACGGGCCCTCCTGGCGCGAGGCCCTCGCCGCAGCGAGCGGCTGGGCCGAGCCGCGCGAGGTGCGCCTGACAGTCACGGTGCCGGCCGTGCCCGAGCGCATCGTCGACCACATCGCCTCGATCAGCTGGATCGCTGCGATGAGCGAGCAGGCCAGAGCCGAGCTTCTCGATCGGGCCCGTGCCGTGATCGAGAGCGGTCACACTCCCGAGGAGATGCCGGTCCACATGATCCTCGGCCTGGCCCGGCTGTCGGGCTAGCAGGGCGCCGGCGCTCGCTCCCTGCAGCCCAGGCCCTGCTTCGGGAAAAGAAGCTATGCTTCTGAAAACAAAGCAGAGGAGACGTCATGCCCGAGCCGAGAATCGCCCCGCTGGAGCCCCCCTACGAGCCCGACACCGCCGCGATGCTGGCCAGGTGGATGCCTCCCGGCGCCGAGACCGAGCCGCTGAAGCTGTTCCGTACCCTCGCGGTCCACGAGGAGCTCGCCTCCCGGATGCGTCCCCTCGGCGCGGGGATCCTCGGCCACGGTCGCCTCGATGCGCGCGACCGGGAGATCCTCATCCACCGCACCTGCGCCCGCGCCGGCGCGGAGTACGAGTGGGGAGTCCACGCCCTCGCCTTCGGGGGGCCGGTCGGCCTCGGAGAGGATCAGCTGCGCGCGACGGTGCACGGGACGCCCGAGGATCCGGCCTGGTCGCCGCAGGACGCCGAGCTGGTCCGGGCCGCGGACGAGCTCTACGACACAGCGACGATCTCGCAGGAGACCTGGGCCGCCCTTTCGCGCCGCCTGCGCGAGGACCAGCTGCTCGAGCTGGTGATCGTCGCCGGCTGGTACCGGCTGATCTCGGGTGTGATCAACGCGCTCGGAATCGAGCACGAGGAATGGGCGGCGAGGTTCCCCTGAGCGTCAGGGGCGGTCCGCGGTCCGCCGGCTCCAGGCCGTCGCCCAGGCGTCGATGGGGGCGATCGCCCGCATCAGGCTCCGCCCCTCCTGGGTGAGCTGATATCCGCTGCGCTCCCCCGCGGCGACGATCTCCGCCTCGCGCAGCTCGTGCAGGCGCTGGTTGAGGACGCTGGATGAGACGTTCCCGCACCGCTCCTGCAGGTCGCGGAAGGTCGCGGCCGGCCGCGTGTGCAGCTCCCACAGGATCCTCAGCACCCAGCGGCGTCCCAAGAGGTCGAGCACGGCCATCACCGGCCTTCCGCTGCGCGAGCCGCGGACCGGGCGTCCCGGTAGCGGCGCCGTGCCCGATTGCTCGTCCATCCCGGTGACTCTAGGCTTCAGGGTCCATGCATGTCCGCTCCTACGCGCAGCTGACGCCGTTCGTGACGCTCGACGGCTCGGAGATCCGCGAGTGGGCCGGACCGGTCTCCGCGCCGGCGCGCAACCAGAGCCTGGCGGAGGCCACGATCCCCGTGGGCGGGGCGACCGCGGAGCACTACCACCGCAGGACCGAGGAGCTGTATCTGGTGACTGCCGGACAGGGCAGGCTCCTGATCGACGGCGAGGAGCGGACGCTGCGGGAGGGCGATTGTGCCCTGATCCCGCCCGGGGCCCGGCACAAGCTGTTCAACCTCGGGGACCTGCCCCTGAGGGTCCTCTGTGCCTGCTCGCCGGCCTACAGCGACCAGGACACCTGCCTCACCGAGTGACCCGGACGGAGACGCCAACCCCGCAGCGCGGCACTGTCAGCGACCAGCTCGAGGGCTGGCTGAAGGGCGAAGGGGACAAGACGCTCGGCGGCCTCGTCGAGATGTTCCACGAGAAGAGCTTCGCGATCCTGTTCGTGGTGCTGCTCGGCGTCCCGGCGCTGCCCCTGCCGACCGGCGGGGCCACCCACGTGTTCGAGATCATCGCGATGCTGCTCGCCCTCGAGCTGGTGGTCGGAAGGAGGCGCATCTGGCTCCCGAGACGCTGGTGCGACATGGAGCTCACCGGCCCGCGGCAGGAGCGCTTCCTGGCGTCGCTGATGCGGATGATCCGCCGGCTCGAGCGCATCTCGCGACCGCGTCTGCGCTTCCTCTTCAGGGGCCGCCTGAGCAGCCACGTCTTCGGGCTGCTGGTGATCGGCGGCTCGCTCGGGGCGTTCCTGGCGCCGCCTTTCACCGGGCTGGACACCCTTCCCGCCCTCGGCGTCGTCCTGCTCTCGCTGGGCGTGCTGCTCGAGGACTTCCTGGTCGTGGTCTTCGCTCTCGCCGTCGGCGTCGCCGGGGTGGCTCTTGAGATCGCCCTCGGGAGCGCCGCCCTGCACGGGCTGCAAAGCATCGTCTAGAGGCCCGGCCGCAGCCGGGCCGGTCCTAGGCCTCCACGCGGGCCAGCTTGCGCAGGAGCGTGTGCAGCGTGCGGCGCTCATCACCGCACACCAGATGGAGGTTGTGACATGGGAACGATCACCAGCTGGGTCCTGGAGAGCGCGGGCTAGAAGGAGCAGTCGCAAGCCGCTACCGTTGGCCCATGGCCGCGGCCTGGCCATCGCTGCCCTTCCAGGAGTGGAGGGAGACCTGCGAGACGCTCCACGCCCACACCCAGCTCCTCGGCAAGCTGGCGGTGGCGCTCGCGCCGCCCGAGCCCGAGCTCCAGCATGCGGCCCTTCGCCTCACCGCGCGGGGGTGGGAGACGCTGCCGCTCCCGGCTCCGGATGGCTCCGGATCGCTGGTCGTGGTCCTCGACCTGCATCGCCATCAGGCGATCGTCGAACACAGCGGCGGTGCCACGGGGAGCGCGGCGCTCGGACCGGGCCGGTCGGTCGGGTCGGTGACGAGGAAGGTGCTCGCCACGATCGAGTCCCTCGCCGGAGCGGTGAAGATCGACCCCACCCCCCAGGAGGTGTCCTGGAGCGTTCCGCTGGACCAGGACGAGGAGCACATCGCCTATGAGCCGGCCCAGGTCGAGCGCTACATGGCGGCCGCCACCGCGGCGGCCCTCGTGCTGGCCGCCTTTCGCGCGCCCTACCGCGGGCGCTGCACCCCCGTCAACGCCTGGTGGGGCTCCTTCGACCTGGCCGTGAACCTGTTCTCGGGCCGCCCCGCCGACCCGCCCTCGAACGACTTCATCATGCGCAACGCGATGGACGCCCAGGAGGTCGCCGTCGGCTGGTGGCCGGGCGACGAGCGCTACGAGCGGGCCGCCTTCTACGCCTATGCCCACCCCGCACCGGAGGGCTTGCGCGACGGCGACGTGTCGCCGCCCGCCGCCCGCTGGGAGGAGTCGCTGGGCGAGTACGTGCTCGACTGGGAGGACCTTCTCGCGAGCCCGGACCCGCATGCGCAGGCGCTCGAGTTCGCTCGCTCTGTCTTCCGCCATGCCTGCGCCGTGTGCGAATGGGACCCGGCGCTCGCGGCCACGGCCGAGGGCATCCCGCCGCCGGTCGTGTGAGCCGGGTCGGGATGCCCCGTGCGGGGGTTCTCGCGAGGGTGCGGACTACTACCGATGCAAGCGTGCGTAGCTACCGATGCGCCCACGGCCCGGCAGATCTACGTTGGCCGCATGCCGGGTCCGCTCACCGCACTTGATGGCACGTTCCTCGAGCTGGAGCAGATGGACGAGGGGGCCACCATGCACATCGGCGGGGTGATGATCTTCGAGGCTCTCCCGGACGGGGAGGCTGCGGGCCTCGACTCCGTTCGCGCGGAGATCGCCTCGCGCCTGACGCTGCTCCCGCGCTACACCCAGCGGCTCTCCAGCGAGCGGGTGGGCGGCCTGTCATGGCCGCGATGGGAGCCCGACCCGCACTTCGACGTCGCCAACCATGTGGGTCGGGCCGCGCTGCCGGCCCCGGGCGGCGAGGAGGAGCTGTGCGAGTGGACGGCGGACTACTTCTCCCATCGGCTCGATCGCACCAGGCCGCTGTGGGAGATGGTCCTCGTGGAAGGCCTCTCACAGGGTCGCTGGGCGCTGGTGACCAAGACCCACCACTGCCTCGTGGACGGGGTGGGGTCGGTCGGGGTCGCCCACCTCCTGCTCGACGTGGAGCCCTCTCCGGCGGTCCGCGGCGCCACCGAGACGCCCGCGGCGGCAGCAGGGGACGGGGCATCCTCCCGTGTCCCGAACGCCGTCTCGGACCTCGCCCGGACGGGCAGGCGCGTGGCCCTGGCCGGGGCGCGCAGCATCCTGCATCCGGGGGACACGCTGGCGAGGTCGCGCTCGCTGGCGGGGCTGCTGGTGCGCGACGAGCTGATCGGAGCCCCCACGACCAGCCTCAACACGCCGATCGGGGCCATGCGGCGCTACCGTGTCGTGCGGGTGGCGCTGCCCGAGCTGAAGGCGATCGGGCGCGCCCTGGAAGGGTCGGTCAACGACGTGGTGCTCGCCGGCTGCACCGCCGGCCTGCGGCGGATGCTGCTGTCCCGCGGGGAGGAGCCGCCGAGCAGCGGCCTGCGGGCGATGGTCCCGATGAACACACGGGGGGTTGCCGAGCAGCTGGCGCTCGGCAACCGGGTCAGCTCGCTGTTCGTCGAGCTCCCGGTGGCAGAGGACGACCCGTTCGTGCGCCTGGGCCTGATAGTCGCCCGCACGCGCAAGCTGAAGACCTCCGGCGCCGCCCTGGGGGCGGAGACGATGCTGGACATCGCCTCCCTGGCCCCGCCCGTACTGCATGCTCCGATCGCCAAGTCGCTGTATGCGACGCGCCTCTTCAACCTGACCATCACGAACGTCCCCGGCCCCCGGATACCTCTCTACGCCTTCGGCGCTGCGATGGTCGAGGTCCTTCCGCTCGTGCCGCTGGCGGCCCGCCATGCGGTCGGCATCGCGGTCCTCTCCTACAACGGAGAGGTCGTGCTCGGCCTGAGCGCCGACCGCGACACCACCCCCGACCTGGACGTACTCGCCGACGGCATCCGCGAGGGCTTCGAGGAGCTTCGGATACTGGGGCGGGCAAGCGCGACACATGACCCGGCGTCCCCGCCGCAGCCGGCGGCCGCGGGACGCTTGGATCATCGCGCGGGGCGCCCTGGGACCGCCGCGAGGGCGGCCGTTCCGAGGGCGGCGAGCGACGCCAGGTAGAAGACCGCCGGATAGCCGGCCACGGCGGCCACCGCACCGGCGATCGGGGCGCCGAGGCCGACTCCGATGTCGAAGAAGGCCGTGAAGGCGCCGAGGGCGGAGCCGCGCCGGTCCTCTCCCACCCGCCCCACCACCATCAGGGCCAGGGAGGGGAAGAGCATCGAGAAGCCGACCCCCACCACGAGGGCCCCGGCGAGGGCCACGGCAAGGGAGTGGGCGAGGGAGATGACGGCCAGGCCGAGAGCCTCCAGCAGCCCAGCCGCCGTCGCCGTCCGGCGCGCTCCGGCGCGGTCGGGCACACGGCTGAGGACGAGGCGGCTGGCGAACACGGCCACGGCGAAGGCCGTGAAGACGGTCGCCCCCGAGCCGATTCCCCGCGAGCGCAGGAACAGCACCACGAAGCCGGCCAGGGCCGCATAGCCGAAGTTCGCCAGGGCCAGGGCGGCCCCGGGGCGGTGGGCCGCCCGAGGCAGGAAGGCCAGCGGGGCGGGCGGGCCGGCGGTGATGGTCCGCGCGGGCTCGGGCAGGCGCAGGGCGATCAGGGCCCCCGCGAAGGGCAGGATCGCCGTCAGCGCCCATACCCCGTCGTAGCCCACCCCGGTGCGCAGCAGCTCCCCGGCCAGCGGCCCGAGCGAGAGCCCGCCCCACACCGCCAGGCCGAACAGGCCGAGGGCGAGCCCGTGACGGTCCTTCGGCGCCAGGTCGACGGCCCAGGTGGCTCCCGCCGTGTAGACCGCGCCCTCTCCCGCCCCCACCACCAAGCGGGCGGCCACGAGCGTTAGGACGCTGTTGGAGAGCAGGTACAGCGCCCCGCCGAGGGCCATCGCCAGAGCTCCGGCGACCAGGACGATGCGCCGGCCGCGCCGGTCCGCCTGCCTGCCCGCGAGCGGCCGGCAGACGACGGCGGTCAGGGCGAACGCCCCCACGACGATCCCGACCGACACATCCCCGGCGCGCAGAGGTCCCCGAACGTAGGCCGGCAGCACGGGCAGCGCCGCTCCGATCGCGAGGAATGCGAGCAGGGCCGCGAAGAAGACACCGGAGGTGGCGTAGATGCCGGGGTGGCGGGCGGCGAGCGCGGCCCGCGAGGCAGCCGGGACCGTCGCGGTGCGTGATGGGGAACTCATCGCAGCCTTCGGGCCGGCACGGCACCCGCCGCGCGGGCGGCTAGCCGGCTCCCGTCATCGTCCACTGTGCCCGGGCGCCGGCTCAGCCGACTTCGTCATAGCCCCAGAGCGTCACGAAGTCGCGACCGAGGTACGCACTCAAGGCCTCCACCTCTCCCCTGAAGCGGCGGCGCAGCTCGAGCATCACGGCTTCGTCCGGCGGCCGGGGGCTGGCATAGATGAGGCGGTCGCGGATCGCCAGGGCGGACTCGCGGCTGAGCCGCCGCGGAGCCAGCGTCCTGGCCGCCGCCTGCACCGCTCGCGGCACCGCGCTCTCGCCTGCGGCCACCGCGTGCACCAGCGAGTGCAGCCGCCGCGAGCGCACCCGTACCGTCGGGTTAGCCTCCCTCGCGATCACCGGACGAGTGTCGTCCACCCCCAGGAAGCGCCACACCTTGCGCACGGTCGCCTCGTTGTCGCGGCGGAAGTCCTCGTAGGCCAGCACCAGCACCTGCTCCGGGGGGAAGACGGCGTGGTAGCGGCGCAGCTGCTCGACGTAGCGAACGTGATCGGAATAGAGAACGGCGCCTGGCCAGTAGGGGTCGCGGGGCAGGTGCCTGCCCTGGCGCCTGGCATCCTCCAGGCCCATCGCCTTGCGCAGGTCCTTCTCCGGCTCGATGTAGACCTGCACGAACTGATAGTGCAACGAGCGCAGGAAGCTCGCGGGCTCCCTGAGGATGGCGATGATGCGCGCCGCCGGTTGCATCTCGCCGATGCCTCCGGCGGCGGTACGAGACCAGAGGTACAGGGACGACGCCTCCCCGACGCGCTGTTGCGGCGTCGCGCCGGCGAACAGCGAGAGGTACTCCTCGAGCGTCTCCGGCGTCCTGCCGGTGCCGATCGGGCGGGGCGCGGCCGGCGGGTGCACCTCCTCGGCGAAGAACCACGGCTCCTTGCGGGGCATGTGTATCCCCGGGTGGCGCCGCAGCATGCCGAAGAGGGCGGTCGTGCCGCTCTTGGGGTGCCCCACGACGAAGAAGTCGGGGGCCCTCGTCTGCGACGCCCCGGCGGGCGGCTCGGCCGTTACTGTCATCCCCCGAGAGCTTAGGGGATCGTCGTGGCCCGGAAGGGCCCTCGCCAGCCCTGCGGCGACGAGGACGACGCGACGCCCTCGAAGGAACTCATCGTGGCCCGCGGGCCGGAACGGCACCCGCCGCGCCGGCGGCTAGCCGGCCCTCATCTTCGTCCACTCGGCCTTGTGGGCGCGCTTGGCGGCCTGGTAGCCGGCGAGAGCCTGCGGCGAGTCGACGTCCCCTAGCGTCGGATGGGGCGGGACCAGGTCGGCGGCGGCCTTGACCTCGAAGCGCTTGGCCAGGACGGAGCCGAGGGCCTTGACCTTCATCTCTCCGAAGCCCGGCAGGGCACTGAGGTTCACCCGCAGCGCCTCGGCGTCCGCCGCCTGCTCCCATATACGCTCGGCGTGACCGTCGTACTCATCGCGTACGTGGACGGCCAGCTCGTGCACACGCCGGGCCATCGCCCCCGGGAAGCGGTGAAGCGCCGGCTTCTCGCGAAAGAGCGGCTCGAGGTCGGCGCCGGCGAGCTTTGCCGGCTCCAGCGAGCCGAGCCGCTCCTTCAGGACGAGCGGACCGGCGAAGGCCTTCTGGACCGTCACCTGCTGATCCAGGGCGAACCCGATCAGCAGCGCCATCGGATCGGTCGCTATGAGGGCGTTGGCCTCCTCGGAATCGGTGAAGTGAAGACTCTGCGGCATTGCCCGTCGATCGTACATCCATGGGGACTCAGCGCCCGGCTCCGGCTCCCGCCGCGATCCCGGCCCGCGCGGCGGACAGGTAGAGGACCGCCTGGACCCGCGCCACCTCCCCGACCGCCTCATCGGGGGGCAGCAGCTCGGGATGATGCAGTGGGCGCAGCTCGAAGCCCTCAGCTCCGTCGAGGCCCACGAAGGCCATGGCGATGGGGGCCAGCCGGCCGAAGAAGGAGAAGTCGTCCGAGCCGCAGGAGCGCCAGGGGGCAGCCATCTCGATCCCCGCCTGTCCCAGCAGCTCCCGTGCGGTGGCGACGATCTTAGGGTCGTTCTCGAGGGCCGGCTCGCCGGGCGTGAGCAGCACCGCTCCGACGCAGCCATGGGCTCCCGCCACCCCCTTGACCACCTCCTCGGTGAGCGCCCGCAGCTCCCGCCGATCGCTCTCCCGCATCGCGCGCAGGGCTCCGCGAGCACGGGCCTGGGCGGGGATCACGTTCTCGGCGCTGCCGGCCTGCAGCACCCCGATCGTGAGCGAGGCTCCCGCGAGCGGGTCGATCCTCCGTCCGAGCTGGGCGTGCAGAGCGATCACGATGTGGGAGAGGGCGAGGATCGGGTCACGTCCATGATGGGGGTAGGCGCCGTGGGAGGGCTCGCCCTCGACGATGATCTCGATCGCGTCGCAGGATGCGTTGACCGCTCCGGCGTCGAGCGAGACCGAGCCCCAGGGCAGCTCCGGATGGATGTGGGCGGCCACGACCGCCTTCGGACTCACCGAGCCCATCTCCCCCTCCGCGAGCAGCTGGGCACCTGAGGGGTACGCCTCCTCGCTGGGCTGGAACATCGCCAGCAGCGGCACGGGCAGCTCGTCGCCGATCGCGTGGGCCGCTCTGGCCAGGGCGACGAGGGCGGCCATGTGGACGTCGTGCCCGCAGGCATGCATGGTCTCGCCGCGCGCGCTGAAGGACGCCCCCGTCCGCTCGGCCACGGGCAGTCCGTCCAGCTCGGCCCGCACGGCCACCGGCGCTGCGCCGTCGGCGGCTCCCACTAGGGCGAGCCTGCCCGTGCCGGCGACCTCGCGGCAGGGGACGGGCAGCTCGGCGGACACCGTCTCGGCGGTGAACAGCTCGGCGTGGGCGAGCTCAGGCCGTTCGTGAAGGCGTCGGCGCAGATCGATCGCGCGCGGGAGCTCCCGCTCGATCTGCTCGAGCAGGCGCCCCAGCAGGGGGTCAGTAGGCGCGGGCATAGCGCCGGCAGGTCTCCGGGAGGTCGAGCTGCGCAACACCGGCCAGCTCGGCCCGCTTCAGGCACATGTAGGCCTCGTAGAGCTCGGGTCCCATCCACCCGCGCACCGTCTGGTCCTGCGAGAGGGCCTCGAGGGCAGCGTCGAGCGAGTCGGGCAGCCCGCCCACCGCGAAGCGCTCCGATCCGGCCGCGTCGAGCTCGGCCGGATCGCGGTCGAGGATCGGCGGGGCGGGCAGCCCGTACCGCACCCCCTCCAGCCCCGCCCGCACGATCGCCCCCAGGGCCAGGTGGGGATTGGCGGCGGCGTCCGCCCCGCGGAACTCCAACCGCATCTGGCGCTCGGGCCGCCCGTCGCCCAGCGCCACGAACGAGGGGATGCGAAGCAGGGCTTCGCGGTTGCGCCTCGGCCAGGCAGGCGGCCCCGGCGCTCCAGTGATGGGGCCGCAGGCGCTCTGAAGAGACAGGGCTGGGGGCGGTGAGTGCGATCAGGGCGCGGGCGTGGCGAAGGATCCCGGCGGCGAAGCGCAGGCCCAGCTCGCTCAACCCTCCGCCCGGGCCGCCGGGCTCGTAGAGGAGAGGCTTTCCGCCCTCGTCGAGGAGGGCGAGGTGGATGTGCACTCCGTTGCCCGCCTCATCCGGGTCGAGCATGGGCACGAAGGTGGCGCGATCGCCGCCGCGCCGGGCGATCTCCCTCACCACCTCCCTCATCACGACCGCCCGGTCTGCGCTGCCCATCCCTTCGGCGGGCGCCACGGGGATCTCGAACTGGTGGGAGGAGAACTCGGGGAAGAACCGCTCGGGTTCCGTCCCGGCCTCGACCAGCGCATCCATCACGGTGGTGGCGAAGGGCTCGGCCCGCCGCTGCGCCTCCAGCGAGAAGGGAAGTGCTGCGCTCGGAGTCCACGAGAAGCTGGAACTCGTGCTCGAAGCTGGCCATCAGGCGGGCCCCCGTGAGGTCTCGCAGCTCCTTCAGCGCCTCCCGCAGGAAGCGTCGCGGACAGCAGGCCCACGGCCGCCCGTCGGTGTGCACCATGTCGCACAGGAGGAACTCGAGGGGGCTCTCGCCCGATGTCCCCTCCCACCCGCGCATGGGTGCTCGGATCCGGGAGCAGGCGCAGATCTCCCGTCGAGCCGAAGGGGTTGGGTTCGGCCAGCGGCCCCAGCGGGGTGAGGGCGAGGTTGGCCGGAACCCAGCCGACGCCGGTCTCGAGCTGCTCGTCGAGCTCGGAGGTGAGGACCGCGCGACCTCTCACGATCGCCCCGAGGTCGCAGCAGACGAGGGCCACGAGGTCGGTGGGGCTCATCCCGCCGCCGCCGCGACCGTGCCGTTGTCCCAGATGTCCTCCCGCAACCCGATCGCGCCCGCGCCGGAGCGGATCCTGCCCGCCTCCTCCCGTGCGACCACCACGATCATGCCGCCCGCCGGCATGTCCCTTCGCTCCAGGGCCGCCGCGAGGTGCTCCTGCGGCTGCAGGTGAACGCCGGCGTCGCCGAGCGCCGGATAGGTGTCGGCCACGCCGTACAGGGCGCCCCCGGGGCCCGTGGTGCGGGCGAACACGCAGGCGAAGTGCCCCACGTCCCAGTCGGGGGGAGGCCCCTGCAGGGTTCCCTGGAGGAGATAGTCGAGGATCTGGACGGCGCTGGGGCGGCCACCCCACAGGTGGCGCGTGGCCAGGTTGGCCACCAGGCTCACGGGGCGCTCGCAGGCGACCGCCAGATCGAACAGGCCGCCGAGGGTCGCCGCCGTCCAGGGCCCCGCGAGGGGTACCGCGGCCAGGGCGCCCCCGCCGAGATCCTCGATCGCCCGCACCACGCCTGCGGCAGTCGTCCCGGAGAGGTCGGGATCCTCGATGGAGGGCACCTCGAGGCGGTAGTCCCGCCGGCCGCCTTCGCCATGGGGCAGCGTTCCCGGGTCCCGGCCGGTGGAGATGACGCTCCCGGCCGCGATCGCGACGGCATCCTGGTCGAGCGGCTCGCCTTCGTGCTCGGCGATGCCGGCCGTGCGGAGGGCGAGCGCTCCGCAGAAGGCGCCGCAGAGGTCGTCGCGCTGGGGAAGATCCTCGGCGTGCGCCTTCAGCAGCTCCCGTGCGCCGGGCAGCAGGGTCGTCTCGATCGGCCCCTGACCGACCATCCTCAGGCTTCCGTGGTTCGGGGCGCGTAGCGGTGGTGGAGCATCAGCGCGTTCCCGTCCGGATCGGAGAAGAAGGCCATGTGGCAGACGCCCGTGTCCAGGGTGTCAGCGGCGAAGCTCACGCCCGCGGCCTCCAGCCGCTCCCGCGCGGCTGCGACGTCGTCCACGTGCAGGGCGATGGCGTTCCCACTCACCTGGTGGGTGAGGCCCATGGCCTCGGCGTCGATGATGCTCAGGGTCAGGTTGCCGGTCTCGAACTCTGCGAAGTGACGGTCCGGGCGGTACACCGAACGGGTCAGCCCGAGCGTGTCCCCGTAGAAGGCGACGGCCGCCCGCAGGTCGTGGGTCGGGAGCGGGACAAAGTCGACGCCCGAAACGAGTTGCCCTGTCGTGTTCATCTCGATCGCTCCTCTTCGTTGACGGGTGCGCCCTCGGGAGCCGATTGTATGCGCGGCAACGAGCGGGAGGTCGCCCCCGCGCAGCGCGCGAGGCCGTAGGCTTGACGGCACCTCGCAGCGCCGAAAAGAAAGGATGGGTGGGCCGCCATGAGCTGGGACTTCTCCACAGACCCCGACTTCCAGGAGCAGCTCGACTGGATGGCCGGGTTCGTCCGCCGCGAGATCTGGCCGCTGGAGGCCGTCTGGCACGAGCTCGGGCTCGAGGGGCTGACCCGGGCGATGGGCCCCCTGCAGGACCAGGTCAAGGAGCGGGGCCTGTGGGCGACCCACCTGCCGCCGGAGCTCGGAGGTCAGGGGATGGGACAGGTGCGGCTCGGCCTCATGCACGAGATCCTCGGCACCTCGCCGATCGCCCCGCTCGCCTTCGGCAACGCCGCCCCCGACTCCGGCAACTCCGAGATCCTCGCGCTGGCGGGGACGGACGAGCAGAAGGACCGCTGGCTTCATCCCCTCCTCGCGGGCGACCTGCGCAGCGCCTTCAGCATGACCGAGCCCCACACCCCGGGATCGGACCCCACCCAGCTCGCCACCCGCGCGGTGCGCGACGGAGACGACTGGGTGATCGAGGGCAGGAAGTGGTTCTCCTCGAACGCCTCGATCGCCGACTTCCTGATCGTGATGGCGGTCACCAACCCGGAGGCCAGGCCCTCCCAGCGGGCCTCCATGTTCATGGTCCCGACCGACACCCCTGGCGTGGAGATCCTGCGGGACGTGCCCACGATGGAGCACCCCTGGGAGCAGTTCGGCGCCTACGGCGGGCACGCCGAAATCTCCTACGAGGGGGTTCGCGTGGGACGCCGAGGCGCTGCTCGGGGCGGAGGGGTCGGGATTCGTCCTGGCCCAGCAGCGGCTCGTCCCTGGGCGTATCCACCACTGCATGCGCTGGCTGGGGGTCGCACGGCGGGCCTTCGACATGATGTGCGAGCGGGCCGTCTACCGGCACGCCCACGGCTCCCTGCTGTCCGAGAAGCAGACGGTGCAGAACTGGATCGCCGACAGCGCCGCCGAGATGCAGGCTGCTCGGCTGATGACCCTGCAGGCCGCCTGGGTGATGGACACTCAGGGGGCGCAGCGCGGCGCGCACCCAGGTCGCGCTGATCAAGTTCTACGGGGCCAGGGTGCTGCACGACGTGGTCGACCGCGCTCTGCAGCTGCACGGATCGCTCGGCTACTCGACCGACCTGCCGCTGGAGCAGATGTACCGCTTCGCGAGGGCGGCCCGGATCTACGACGGCCCGGACGAGGTGCATCGCCAGTCGGTGGCCCGCCAGATCCTCGCCGGCTACCAGCCTCCGCCGGACGGCATCCCCAGCGAGCACCTGCCGACCCGGCGGGCGCAGGCGCGCGAGCGCTTCCGCGATCTGCTGGAGGCGGTCACCGCCAACGACTAGGCCGGCAGGGGCTGGCTCTAGGCTGAATGCGATGGCAGCAGGCGCCAGCCACCCCCGCACGGTGTTCGATCCCGCTGCGTTCGACAGCGTTCCGCTTCGTCTCTCGCGAGCTGGGGTCCGACGGCCGCGTCACGCTGCGCTACGCGCTGGACGAAGAGGTCACCTTCGTGGAGGAGCTCCAGCTCCCGCTCGCCACCGAGCCGACGCCGGGGCTTCTGGAGGGCGTGCACGGGCTGCTCGCGCTGCTTCACTGGGTCGCGGGGGTCAGCTACTTCAAGGCCGCCCTGCCCCCTCGGGTCGCCTTCGACGGGGAGCCTCCGCCGCCCGCCGCCGCGGAGCTCCTGGAGGCCCTCTACTCGGAGGGTCTCGGCGAGCTCGCCTATCGAGCCGGCCTGAGCGGGCTGCCCCGCCCGCGCTTCCCCCGCACGGCCGCCCGCTCCGTGGCCGAGGCGGGAACGGGAGTCCGGCGTGTGCTGGTGCCGGTCGGGGGAGGCAAGGACTCGGCCGTCGCACTTGAGATCGTGCGGCGGTCGGGGTTGGAGACAGCCCTGTTCTCCGTCGGCGACGCCCCGCCGATCGCCCGCACCGTCGCCGTGGCCGGCAATGCCCCACCTGATCGCTCGCCGGCGCCTTGACCCGGCGCTGTTCGCCCTCAACGAGGCCGGCGCCTTCAACGGCCACGTGCCGATCACGGCGATCGTGACCTGCGTGGCCGTGCTCACCGCCGCCCTGAACGGCTTGGACTCCGTCGCCATGGCCAACGAGCGATCGGCCTCCGCCGGGAACCTGAGCTGGGACGGGATCGAGGTCAACCATCAGTTCAGCAAGGGGCTTCGCAGCCGAGCGGCTGCTGGGCGCGGCGCTCGCCGAGATCGACAGCCCCGTGCGGCAGTTCTCGATCCTGCGGCCGGCCTCGGAGCTGGCGATAGCCCGCGCCTTCGCCCGCATGGAGCCCTACCACCGCGCCTTCACGAGCTGCAACGCCATCTTCCGGATCGACCCGAGCCTGCGGGCGGCGTCCTGGTGCTGCGACTGTCCCAAGTGCCGCTTCGTCTTCCTGGCTCTCGCCCCCTTCAGCTCCCCGTCCCATCTGAAGCGAGATCTTCGGGCGCGACCTGCTCGACGAGGAGAGCCAGTTCGAGGGCTTCGCCCTGCTGACGGCCACGCGGCGGCCACAAGCCGTTCGAGTGCGTCGGCGAGGAGCAGGAGAGCCTGGCGGCGATCCGCCTGCTCGCGGACGATCCCGCGCTGGCGCGAGCACCGCGGTCGTCCGCAGGCTCGTCGCCGAGGTCCTGCCGCGGCACCGTCCCGACGAGGGAGACCCCGAGCGGGTGCTCGCGCTCTCCGAGGATCACGACGTGCCGGCCGAGCTGCTGGCGGAGGTCCGTGCGGTTCTCGGAGCTTGAGGGCGCCCGCATCGGCGTGTGGGGCGCCGGCCGGGAGATCGGGTCCCTGGCAGGCCAGCTCGCCCGCCGTCTGCCCTCGGCGCGGATCGAGGTGGCTGCCTTCGACGCCGTCCCCTCGGCACAGGAGCTCGCCGCCTTCCCCTCGCGGCCGCGGGTCGTCACCGGGGACGAGATCCCGCAGGCGCTGCGCGGATGCGACGTGATCGTCCGATCGCCGGGGGTCTCCATCCACCGGCCCGAGCTCAGGGCGCTCGCGGAATCGGGGCCGCCGATCACGACGGCCACCTCCCTGTGGCTCGCCGAGAGGGACGGGGCGCGGGTGATCGGCGATCACGGGGACGAAGGGGAAGAGCACGACGGCGGCGCTCTGCGCCCACCTCGCGCGGGCGGCAGGAGCGCGAGCCCATCTCGCCGGCAACATCGGTGCACCGGCCCTCGACCTGCTCGACGCCGACCCCTCCGACCCGGTGGTGCTCGAGCTCTCCAGCTACCAGATCGCCGACCTGGAGCAGGGACCCGAGGTCGCCGTGATCACCAACCTCTACCGCGAGCACACCGACTGGCACGGCTCCGAGCAGGCGTACCGCGCGCGAGAAGCTGCGCATCCTGGCCCTGCCGGGCGTGCGGGTGGCCGTGCTCGACGGCCGCCAGCAGGAGCTCGCTCGCCGCGGCGGGCACGTTGCCGAAGCTGCTGTACGGCGTCGCGGCGGGCTGGGACGCGCGGGCCGAGGGCCTGTTCGACGCGAGGCGAGCCGCGTGCTGGCGAGCACCGAGCTGCCGCTGCCCGGGCGAGCACAACGCGCTGAACCTCTGCGCCGCCCTGACGGCCCTGGAGGCGCTGGGGCTGCCCCGGCCGGAGCTGCCCGGGGCGCTCGAGGGGCTTGTCCGCCGCTCGCCCATCGCCTGCAGACGGTCGGCGCGCCGCGACGGGCTGGAGTGGGTCGACGACAGCATCTCGACCACGCCGCGAGTCGACGCTCGCGGCGCTCGCGAGCTTTCCGGGCCGGCCGATCGTGCTGATCGCCGGCGGCCAGGACCGGGGTCAGGACTACGAGCAGCTCGCCGGCGCCCTGACGGCGCGGGAGGCCGGCGTGGTGGGGGTGCCGACGACCGGCCCCGCCTGGTCGCCGCCGCTCGGGCCGCCGGCATCCCGCCATCGCGGGCGGTGGAGGCGGGCGACCTCGCGGACGCCGTGCGCATCGGCTCGAGGAGCTGGCTCCCGAGGGCGCGGTGGTGCTGCTCTCACCGGCCGCTCCCAGCTACGACCACTACCGCGACTTCGAGCAGCGGGGCGAGCGCTTCGCCGCGCTCGCCCGCGCCGAGCCCGCCGGCTGACCTCAAACGACCGACGCCGCCGCCCCGGCTGGGGGCGACGGCGTCGTGTCACGTTGCAGCGGCTCGGCTCTCTACGGGCAGAGCGGGTTGGTCGGCACCCCTTCGCAGGGGTTCGGCATCGTCTTCTGCGGCCGGCGGAGCTGCCTGGGGGACCGATGTGCGCGCTTCGGATTCGCTCGAGAGCTGCACCAGGTATCCGATCGCGGCGAGCCCGTTGTTCGGGTTCGGCGTGGTGCTGTTCTGGCAGCCCCACGTCCCTTCGATTTCGGCCGGGAAGGTCGCGGCGGTGAGCGTGTTGCCGCTGACGCAGTTGTTCAGCGAGATCTGCTTGCCGAAGATGCCGCCCTGCAAGATGATGTCGCCTGCGTAGGTTCCTCCGTTGAAGCCGTTGTTCGAAGAACGTGTTGTTCGCGATCTTGTTGCCCGCCAGCTGGAAGTAGATCGTTTCCTGGGTCGGCGGGAACGGGTTGGGGTACTCGAACGCCGAGCACGCCGTTGTTCGGGTTGTTCGTGATCGTGTTTTTGTCGACCAGGTCGGCGTAGTCACCGGGGAGCTCGACGCCGACGCCCCAGGGGGCGGGATCCGTCGACGGAGTTGGCCGGGACTTCGAGGTTGCCGTTTTCGGTGACCAGGTTTTCCTTGATGATCGTGCACCGTTCGATGTTCGGTCGATTTCGGCGTCGGCAGCGTGTCCGGTTTCGTGACGGTGGTTGCGGCATTTGCCGTCCTGCGGCGGCGGCCCGTCGCCGGGGTTTTCCGAGTTCGGCACGATGCCCGGCCGAGTTGTGCCGGAAGGTCGAGTTTTCGATCACGAGGCTGCCGCCCGAGTTGGAGCCCGAGTAGCCGACCGCGTTGTATTCGATCGTCGCTTTGGAGATGCGCGCCTTGCATTCCCAGCAGGCGCCGAGGTAGATGCCCGGAGTCGTTGAAGCCGGAGGCGTAGACGTTTTCCCATGAGCCTTCCTTCTCGTTGTTGGTGAAGATCCCGTAGCCGCCGTTGAGGCCGGTGTCGTAGGCGGTCAGGTAGCTGGCCGCACCAGCCGTGCTGCTTGACCTGTTCGCTGGGCCCTCGCCGCCGTTCCACCAGATCTCGTTGCCGCCCGGGCCGTCCGGCTGTCGCGCGGTCGTAGTTGCGGGCGGTCAGGTTTTCGATCCAGACGTTGTTGGTCTTTAGACTTCGATGCCGTTGCTGCCGCCCGGACGACTTTGTGCTGGCCGTCGAGGATCACGCTGTTGCGGTCCATGCCGCGGATGTGGATGCCGCAGTGTGCGGTCGGTGACCTTGACTTCTTCGTCGTAGATGCCGGGTTCGATGAGGACCCAGTCGCCCTTCGTTGGAGGCGTTGACCGCCTGCCTGGATCGTCGTGTAGTAGCTCGTGTTCGGCGGGATCGGTCCGGCGGTGCGCCCCTGGCTGACGATGTTCACGTGCGGCGTTTTTTCGCCAGCGCGCTGCTGGCCATAGCGCCGAACGCGACCGTGGTCGCCAGGGCGACGAAGAGCACGCGCCCCGCGCGCCACCGTCGCCATGCGACGGCCTGAGAACCATCGCATGAACCCCATCCTGACCCACTCCCCTCCTCGATTGGACCGCGGTAGGCGATCGCGGAGAGGTGACCGGGCTCCATGAACGTGGCATCCCTCCATGCATGAGCCCACTCCGCCTCGCCTACGAGGCGCACTGCCGCAGACGCCGGGTTTGACCTCCGGCGCAGCGCGAAGTCTATACCGGGCCGTCGCTCAAGATCGAAGACGTGCCAAGCCCGGCGGCCCGGGGCCCTCCTCGCCGCTCCTGCGGCGCTCGCCGGCGCGGTCGGAGCGGCCCCGCCGGAGGGGCTCGTCGGCGGCAGCCGCCGGGCAGAGCGTCGGCTGCCGCTGCGGCCGCCGCGCGGTTCTCCTCCTTGACGGCGAGCCAGATCTCCTCGCGGTAGATCGAGACGCCCTCCGGCGCCGCGATCCCGAGCCGCACCGTGTGGCCGCTGACTCCCATCACGGTCACGAGGATGTCGTCGCCGATGACGACGCGTTCTCCGGGGCGACGCGTCAGGATCAGCATCGCCCCGATTATGAAGCATCGCGCCGGGCGCTCCCGGGCGAGCCACGGCGGAGGCGGCCGTCTCAGGCGGCGTCGGCCGAGCGCGAGGCCTGCGCCGTCGGCGCGGCGAGCGTGAACAGCGGCGCCTGCAGGGGCGCGTCCTCGGTCGGCGTTGATCACCTGGTAGCCGCGGCCCTCGATGACGATCAAGCGGGGCGCGCAGGTTGGCGGTGATGTCGAGCGGGTCGGGCGTGGCCCGCACGGTCACGTAGACGGTCGCCGCTCGCGAGGTCCTCGATGCCCGTCCGCTCGCGGTCCTCGGCTGTGAGCTCGCAGCGTGAAGTCGGCGAAGAACTGGCGCGGACCGCACCACCGGCAGCGCCAGCGCCGGGTCCTCGACGCAGTGCAGCCAGAGGAAGCCGGTGCCGGGGTTGCGGTCGAGCAGCGCGTAGCGGTGGCCGCCGAGGCCGATCAGCCCGAAGGGGAACTCGATCACCGTCCTCGGCGGGATCTCGACGGTGCCGAAGCGGACGCTCTCGAAGGTGACGGACATGGCGGCCTCTCCTCGAGCTGCTAGTGCAGGAAGTTCAGCAGGGATTCCTGGACGATGTTCGCCCCGGCTCGCAGGGCGGCCTGGTAGGCGGCCTGCTCGTTGGAGTAGGCGATCGGACGTCTTCGCGAAGTCGGCGTCGCTGGGTGTTGGACAGGGTCTTGGTGATCGAGCCTGCAAGCGTTTCGATGCGCGTGGCGGCGGTCTGGAGCTGGTCGGTCGCGCTGCCCGCGACGGCCTGCAGCTCGATCAGGCCTTCCATGTTGGCGTCGAGCGCTTTGAGGTCGCTGCAGTCGAGCGGCCGCCTTGCTTTCCGGCGGTGCCTTCGGCGAGGTGCTGCGGCGATCGTCCGCAGCACGTCGAGCAGCTTGCCGTCTTTGGATTCCTTGCCGTTGCCGAGCAGCGACGAGATGTCGGTGTTGACCGCCGACCGTGCTCCCCGGGCCGATCGAGCGGGCGACCGTTTCGGCGTTGCCCTGGTATTCGTCGGCTTCGCCCCTGTGCGTAGGGAGAGCGTCGAGGTGAGCGTGCCCGAGAACACGTACTGCCCCGCGTACTGGGTGTTGGCGTCCTGCTTGATCGCTTCGGTGAGCTGGTCGACCTCGGTGGAGATGTTCGCCAGGTCGCTCGGCGTTGTAGGTGCCGTTGGAGGCCTGCAGGAGCAGCTCGCGCACGCGCTGGACGATGTCGCCGATGTTCGCGATGGACGCCGCTCGCCGGCCTCGCTCCAGGAGATGCCGTCCTGGACGCTCTCGGTGTAGGAGCTCAGGCCGTCGAGCTGGCTCTGCAGGTCGATCGCGCGGCTGGCCCCGTAGGGGTTGTCCGAGGGCTCAGGATCGGCTTGCCCGAGGACAGTTCGGCGGAGCTGCGCTGCAGCGCGGCCAGCGCCGAGTTGAGGTCGTTCAGCGTGGACCCGCGTGAGCATCGTCGTGGGTGATGCGATCGCGTCATCGCTACAGCCCCGCCCTGCCGGTGTGCTCGATCAGCGTTTCGAGCATCTCGTCCATCGCCGTCAGCGTGCGCGCGGAGGCCTGGTAGCCGCGCTGGAAGCTGATCAGGTTGGTCATTTCTTCATCGAGCGAGACGCCCGAGACGCTCTGGCGCTGGTTGCCGATCGCCGTCAGCGTCGTCTGCAGGTTGGCCTGTTCGTTCTTGGCACCCTGGACGTCGCTGCCGACGCGCTCCGACCAGCGCGGAGTAGCTCTGGTCGGCGGCGCCGCCGCGCAGGGCCGCGATCGCGAGCGCGACGTCGTTGCCGCCGGGCGCTTCGGTCGAGGAGGTCTGGACTTCGGCGGCGGTCACCGCCACGGCGATCGTCGCGGCGGTGTTGCCGCGTGAAGAACGGCGTCGCGGTGTGCAGGGCGTTGACCGTCTCGGCGAGCGCCGCGGCGACGTCGTCGAGGGCGCTCTGGTAGGAGGCGAGCAGCCCCGCTCGGTGCCGGTGAGGCCGAGCAGGGCGCCGAGCTGGCCGCCGGCGGCGGCGGTGAGCGCCTGGGGCCAGTTGACGGTGGTGCCTTCCACGAGCGGTTTCGGCCGCGTCGCCGAAGGTCACCGTGTCGGTCCCGTCGGTCTGCTTGGTGACGGTCACCTGGGCCAGCGAGGAGAGCTTGTCGAGCAGCAGGTCGCGACGGTCGAGCATGTCGTTGGGCGGCTGGCCGGCCTGTTCGGCCAGCTTGATCTGATCGTTGAGCTGGGCGATCTGGTTCGCGTAGTCCGGCACTTCCCCCGTTCGCGCCGGTGCGCGCGGCGTACTGCTCTTCGGCCTGGCTGGAGATCGTCGCCAGCTGCGCGCTGAGCTGGTTGAGCGCGCTCGCGAGCTGCGCTGTCCGGCCGCGACCACGCCCTCCTTGGCGGCTTCGCTGGTGGGGGAGTTGGCGAGGCTGTTCCAGGCGCTCCAGAAGGCCGAGAGCTGGCTCGCGAGCGCCGCCGCTGGAGGGCTCGTTGAAGGCTGCTCTGCGCCTGCTCGAGCTCTTCGGCCTGGGTCGCCGCCGCGCTCAGGGCGCTGTTCTGCGTGCGGTACTGGGCGTCGAGGTAGTCGTTGCGGATGCGCGTGTAGGTCTCGACCGTCACGCCCGTGCCGAGCTGCGCCGCCCTGGCCGGTGATCGCCGAGAGCGCGGGGATCACGATCGGCGGGGCTGGTCTCCAGCACCGCGCGCTGGCGCGAATAGCCTTCGGTGTTCGCGTTGGCGATGTTGTGGCCGGCGACGTCCATCGCCTGCTGCTCGGCGAGCAGCCCGCTCAGCGCCGTCTGGAGTCCCTGGAGCGTCGGGATCGACATCGCCTAGGCCCTCAGGTCGAGGACGTGCAGGCCGCCGTGGGGGCGCGACGCGGGTGATCGGGGTGGCGGAGCCCTGCGGGTGTCATAGCCGTTGACGCCGTCGAGCGCGAGGATGCCCATCAGGTGGTCGAGGAAGCCGAGCTCGATCTGCATCAGCGCGCGGTTCGTCGAGTGCTCGCGCTGGAGCTCGTGCAGCAGGCCCTTGAGCTCGGCGCTGCGCGCGCTCGCCCGCTCGGCGTCGGGGGCGCTCATCAGCGTCTGCAGCGCGCTCGAGCGTGACCGTCCTGCGCGCCGACGCCGAGCCGCTCTCCGCAGCGGGCCAGCAGCGTGCGAGCGCTGCTCCTCGAGCAGCTGGCGGCGGCCCATCTCCCCGCGCAGGATCCCCGCCAGGCGGACGACCGCCTGGACGTCGCGCGCGCGGATCGCCGCGCCCTGCTCGAGCACGACCGCGAGCAGGCTGCGCGCCGAGGCGATCTGCGCGTCGAGATGCCCGAGCACCTCGGCCGCGAGGCCGTCCCCGCCCGTGCGGGCCTCCTGCAGAGCCGCGCTCGTCATGCGCCTCCTCCGGCCTGTGCCGGGGCTGCACCCGCGGCGGGCGTGCCGCCGGAGCGCGCCCGGAGCCGCCGCCTGCGGTCCCTGCATCTCGCGCGTCAGCTGGGCGGCAAGGCCGAGGCCGCCGGCCCCGGTCACGCCTTCGCGAGAGCGCCTGCGGCAGCATCGACGTCAGCAGGGCTCGCCCCGCGGGCTCGGAGCCTTCCCCGCCCGTCCAGGTTCGCCTTCGCCGCCGGCGCCTGTGGTTTCGGTGAGGGACTTCGTGAGCTGCTCGACGAGCATCTGTTCGAACTGCAGCGCCGCGCGCGTAGTCGCGCTGGGTCTCGGCGGAGCCGCGGCGCACCCAGGCCGGCTCCGTCGCCCTCCCGAGGGGGGACACGCCGGAGGGAGAGGCGGCTTCGGGGCTCATGTCCGCAGCTGGTTGGCGATCGCCATCATCTGGCTCTCGGTCTGGATCGCGGTGCTGGCCATCTGGAAGCTGCGCTGGGTGCGCATCATCGTGGCCATGTCCCGGGCGATGTCCACGTTGGAGTCCTCGAGGGCGCCCTGGTGGATGCGTCCGACCTGCCGGCCTGCGGTTCCCCGCTCGCGGCGGTGGGGGCGAGCAGGCCGCCGCCTTCCGGGTTGAGGTGGTCGGGGGCGGTCACCGTGACGAGCTTGATCTGGCCGAGCTTGCGCGTGCCCGCCGTCACGGTGCCGTCGGGGGCGATCCGGACCTCTCCCGGGGAGACGCCCGCCGGGAGCTTGATCGGCGGCGACAGGCGGTTGCCCTCGGCGTTGACGATGGTCCCGCTGGCGTCCACTGCGAAGGCCCCGTTGCGCGTCAGCGCGGTGTGGCCGGTGGGGCGCGTGACCTGGAAGTAGCCCTCGCCTTCGATCGCCAGGTCGAAGGGGTTGCCGGTTTCGCGTCAGCGCTCCCTGCGATTCGACGCGGCCGTCGAACTGGGCCCCGGCGCCCGCGCCGACGGTCGTTACCGTGCCCGACTGGTTGACCTTGCTGTAGAGCAGGTCGCTGAAGGCGACCCGCTCGGACTTGTAGCCGGTGGTCGAGAGGTTCGCGAGGTCGTTGCTGATGGCGTCGAGCTGCAGTTCCTGCGCCGACATGCCTGCTGCTGCGGAATAGAGACCTTCGAGCATCAGCCCGTCCCATGTTCGTCGTCGTCGCGCCCTCTCCTCCGGGATCCCGTCTCGATCCCGGCGACGAGGCGCCTCTGCCTCCACGTGATCGGCAGCGAACCACCGGACTTGAGCCCGGGGACCG
>CAVYDP010000005.1:0-57093 GCA_963767405.1 uncultured Solirubrobacteraceae bacterium
GAAGGGCAGGACACGCCGTGAAGCTCGTTGCTGCCGCTAAACGGGTTTTCGAGCGGCAGCTTCTGGTGGGCGACGCGCATGCCGGGACGACCCGGGTTCGTCACCGTCAGGATCTCCGGCCCGACCACCACGCACAGGTTCGGCGAGGGGCACGAGACGCCACCCCAGTCCACGTATCCCGCGGTGTCCGGAACCTTCTCCCGCCAGCTCGCGCGCACACCAAGCTGAGGATCGGTCGAGATGAGCAAGTCACCGGGCCAATCGACGGCGACGCAGAGCGACGCGCTGGGGCACGCGATCGCCGTAGGCCTTGGTAGTCGCCGCCGCGGCTGGTCGGCTTGCGCACCGCCCATTCGGCGCCCGCGCCGTCCTGCGGGTCGGTGGAGGTGAGGACGTCTCCCGCTTCGTCCACGGCGACACAGAAGGAGTCCGTGGCACGACACACCGGTGAGCTTCGGCGCGCCGGCGAGATGCTCGACCGACCAGCGGGCCGAGGCGCCGTCGCCCGGGTCGGTCGAGGCGACGACGTAGCCGGCGCCGTCGACGGCCACGCAGAGCGAACGCGCCACGCAGGACACCGACCTGAGGAGCTTCGTGCCGTCGACGTTCGGGACGCCAGGTCCCGGCGCCCCCGAGCGGGCGCGTGCTGGTGAGCACCGTCCCGTCGTGATCCACCGCGACAGACAACCACGGCGAGGTGCACGCGACGTCGCTGAGGTAGTTGAAGCCGTCGATGTCGGAGAGGACCAAGCTCGACCGCCCCGCTGCCCCGGGATCTGTCGAGGTGATGATGCGTCCGTTGCGGTCCACCGCCACGCACAGCGTCGCCACGCACGACGGCAGGGCCGTCAGGTAGCGCTCTTCGTCGACGCCGAGCAGCGACCATCGTGCGCCTCCGCGGGCCCGGCCCGCGTCGTCTGGATCGCGATCTCCCCGGCGGGCTGAAGGGCGACGCACAGCGCGCGAGAGGCGCACGACACCGGGCCCCCGCCGACGCGTTCCCCTTCGCTGCGGAGGGTCGCCACTCGCGTGCGCCCCCGCGCGCGGATCAGTCGACGTGTAGATGCCGCCGACGTCGCAGAACGACGACGAGGGGCACGAAACCCCGGGCGGGGGTTGCCGAAGCTCTCTTGGGAGCAGAGCAGGCTCTTGGCCCATGTCGCTGCTCGGACCACGGCGCGGGTCGTGGAGGTGACGAGCCTTTTTCTGTGTCGGCGGCGACACACAGGGCTCGCCGACGGGCAGGAGACGCCTCAGCAGCCCGTGGCTGTTGTAATGTCGTGCCCGGTGGTTCGTATCGATCCGCTTAACGACCCATCTCCCATGCGTGTGGGCGGCCCGTGGTTCGGTCGAACGTGATCGACGAGGTCGCTCGTGCCGATTGATGTGGCCCGAGCCGACGGCGACGCACAGCGACCGCGAGGGGCACAGGACACTGCTCTCGAGTTCGGACGCGCCGCGCACGCGGTCGACGTGCCAGTTGCGCCGGCGCCCGCGCGGCGCGGGTCCGTAGAGGTGGAGCACGTTGCCGGCGTAGTCGACGGCGACGCACAGCGTGTTCGACGGACACGAGACCCCGGTGATTTCGTTGTCCTGCGTCCACCTGTGCCACTGCCCACTCGCGCCGTAGCGCCGGCCCGGGGGTCTCGCGAGCTGAGGATGTGGCCTTCGTTGTCGGCCGCCACGCAGAGGGACGCCGACGGGCACGACACGCTCGTCAGGACGTGGTTCGAGCTGAACGGCGGCTGGTGATCGATCAGCTCCGGCGTGACCAGTCGAACGGTGCCGCTGCCGCATTTGTTGACAGGCTGCCGAAAGCAAGGCAAGCGCAGGCGAGTCCGCCCGCGCACCAGTGCAGCAGTCGGAGTCGACCAAGCCCCCGCGAGCGCACAAGCGCAGCATCGGCATCCGGAGCCGGGTACTGAAGCTCGCGGCCGTTCGCGGAGCATCGCCATGAGCGGATAGCGGGCGTGGGGTGGGAGCGCGGTACCTAGTCCCATGCGTCCGGGGTAAACCCGCGCCACCTCCATGCACCGGTTCTGCACGGACGCCCAGAGCACTTCGCCTAGGTCGGGACAAGCTAGCGTTCGAATCACTGGAGCGCAACCCGTCGACCGCCCTCAGCCAACCATTCGCACGCATCCGCGCCAATCCGCGCCAACCGGGCCCTCCTCAGCCTGCTCATCCCCTCGCGCCCAGCCGCACCCGGCCTCAGCTGACCGCTACGACCGAGCCTGCCGCGCTCCACAGCAAACAGTCCGAGCACACCTGATGCACGGGGGTGCGATTGGTGCCTGATTGCTGTGGCCGTTCTCCGGCCGCTCGCGGTCTTTAGTTGCGTGATGAGCGCATCGAGCATCGGCGCCGGGCGGGGCGGCGGCTACGCCCGCTACCTGGAGGGCAAGACGATCGCGCCCGAGCAGGGCGACTACTACCTGACGCCCGACGGGGAGCTGACCGAGGCGCCCGGCCGGTGGCTGTCGGATCGCCGAGACGCTCGCGCGGCTCGGGATCGACCCGGACGCGCCGGTGGACGGCGCGGCAGTTCATCGCGCTGATGGAGGGCCGCGACCCGGGCACGCGGCGCGTGGCTGCGCCCGGCGGGCGCGGACGGCTCGCGGGGCGGCGGGATCGACGTGACGTTCAGCGCCCCGAAGTCCGTGTCGGTCGTGTGGGCGCTGGGGGACCCGTGGCAGCGCGAGCAGATCGAGGCGGCGCACGCGCGGGCGGTCGAGCGGTCGATGGAGCTACCTGAAGGAGCGGGTGCCGGTGGTGCGCCGCCGCTACGGCGGCCAGGTGGTGGAGGAGCAGGCGAAGGACGTGATCGCGACCGCCTACCGCCACACGACCGCCAGGGGTGTCTCCGGTGCCGAGGCGCCGGACCCGCAGCTGCACACGCATGTCGTGATCACCGGCGCGGTGCGCGAGGACGACCGCATCGTCGCGGTCGCCTCGCGTCCGGTGTTCCGTGGCCTGCGGGAGGTCGGGGCGTTCTACCGCTCCGCGCTCGCGCAGGAGCTGGCGGGGGAGGGCTATCCGATCGAACAGGGCACCGGCAAGGACGGCAAGTACTTCGAGATCGCCGGCGTGCCCGCGGCGCTGCGCGACGCGTTCTCAAAGCGCCACCGGGAGATCGCGCGCGGCAGCCGAGCGGTTCCGCGCCAAGCACGGCCGCGCGCCCGAACGCGGCGAGATCCGCGATATCGCGCTCGAGAACCGCCGCGCGAAGGATCTCACGACCCGCGGCGATCTGCAGCGCGTCTGGGCAGCGGACAGGGGAGCGCCACGGGTTCGGGGCGGATGAGGCGGTGCATCTGGTCGGTGCGCCCGCGCCCGCGGCGCCGCGAGCGGCCGATCGAGGAGCGCATCGAGGCGAAGCTGACCGAGCGCGAGGCGATGTTCGACGCCGGGCTGCTGCGCGCGGTCGCGCTGGAGCAGACCGCCGGCGAGCTTGGCCCCGAGGAGGCGATCGAGCTGACCCGCGCGATGGTCGGCGAGCGTCGCATCCTCACCTTGGAGGGCGGGAGGATGACGACGCTCGCCGTGCGCGCCCAGGAGCAGGCGATCGAGCGCCGCGCCGACGAGCTCGCCCGGCCCGCAGGACGCGACGTCGGGCGAGCGTGGCGCGCGAGATCGCGAGCCCGGGAGGTCGCCGAGCGCATCGGCGCGCCCCTGTCGCGCGAGCAGGAGCACGGCGCTGCGGGCGTTGACGGGCCCGGAGCGCCTCGCGGTGCTGGTCGGCCCGGCGGGGACCGGGAAGGGTGTCGTGATCGACGCCGCCGCACGCGCCGAGCAGTCGCCGGGCGCGAGGTGATCGGCGTCGCCGTGTCCGGCTCGACCGCCGAGCGGCTCGGCGCGGACAGCCCCGCGCTCGCAGGGCCGGACGCTGACCCTGGATGCGCTCGTCGCGCGCGCGAACCGCGGCAGCGCTCGAGGTCGGCCCCGACACGACGCGTGATCCTCGATGAGGCCGGGATGGTCGACCACAAGCGCATGGACGCCCTCACCGAGCTGATCGAGCGGTCCGGGGCGAAGCTGATCGCCGTCGGCGACGGCAAGCAGCTCCCCTCGATCGGACCCGGCGGCATGTTCGACCGCCTCGCCCACCACGCGCCCACCGCGGAGCTCGCAGGACATCCACCGCACGAGCGACCCGGACGAGCGCAAAGCGTGGGCGGCGCTGCGCGCCGGGGAACCCGAGCGGGCGATGGCGCACTACCAGCTCCCGCGGCCAGCTGCTTCTTCCCGACACCCGCGAACAGGCAGGCGAGGCCGCCGTCAACGCTGGGCCGAGCTGACCGAGACGCGCGATCCGCGAGGTCGCGCTGATCGCCGACGCCTCCAACGTCGAGATCGACCGGCTCAACGCCCGCGCCCAGCACCTCCGCAGCAGAGCGCGGCGAACTCGGAGACGACGAGGTCCCGCTCCCGACCCGCCACTACGGCCTCCGCGAGGGCGACCTCATCGTCTTCACCGCCCAGCACCGCAAGCCCACAGGCCGCCCCGGGTCGAGAACGGCGCCCGCGGCCAGGTCACCCGCATCGACGAGGACGAACGCTCGCTGACCGTCACGCTCGACGGCTCAGAGCGCGAGGTCCGCTTCGCCGGCGAGGACCTGGAGAACCTGCGTCTCGGCTACGCCCAGCACGTCTACCGCCAGCAGGGCGCCACCGTCGAGCGCTCGGTCGTCGTGACCGGCGGCTGGCAGACCAGCCGGGAGAGCGCCTACGTCCAGGCCAGCCGCGCCCGCCACGGCACCGAGTGGTTCCTCGCCCGCGACGAGCTCGGCCTCGAAGGGCAAGACGAGCGGCGCGTCGAGCAGCTCTCGGAGAAGATGCGAAGCAGCCGCGCGCAAACCCCGTCCCTCGCGCTTCGCGAGCGGCTGGCGCCCGAGTGGGAGCCCGGCCGCGAGCCGCTGCGCCTTCGTGGACTCCCCGCGCCGACCGACTGGCTGCTTCGTCGTCTTCACGGTGCCACACCAGACCGCGGCGTCGAGCGGGCACGCTAACGGTCCGCCTGCTCTCCGACGAATGCAACAGTCCGACCCAGTACAAGGCGGCGCCTGCTTGTCGTCCTAAGCACTAACCCGACGCCGAGGCCCGCCAGACGCTCGCTTGGCTGCTGGAAGCGGCGGTCCTGGATACTGAGCGGACGATGCCCGAGGAGTCCACGACCCCCGACCTGGTGAGCCTTGCGCGACAGGGGTACGAGGCCATGAGTCGCGGTGACCTTGACGGGGTGATGAGCTTGTTTGCCGCCGACGCGGTGTATGACATGTCCGCCGCTGGGTTAGAGACCTTCGAGGGCGCGGAGGCGATCAGGGGCTTCATCGAGGACTGGCATCGGAGCTGGGAGGACTACCGGTACGAGGAGGAGGAGCTCCTCGATCTCGGGCACGGCGTCGTGCTTAGCGTCCTTCGGGAGGGCGGCCGCTTGGTCGGCGGCAAAGGTCGCGTCGAGCAGCGGGTGGCGCACCTCACCACATGGACGAACGGCAAGATCGAGTGGTTCAAGCACTACCCTGACCCAGACGAGGCTCGTGCCGCCGCCGAACGCCTCGCGCAGGAGCGGGCTGGTGGCTGAGGAGTCCTCGACCCCCGACCTGGTTGAGCTTACGCGCCTTGCCTTCGAGGCTGCGAATCAGCGTGACATCGACGCGGTAATGAGCTTCTTCGCTCCCGATGCGGTCTTTGCCGGGCGGGCGCTGGGGGACCTTTTCGAAGGCCGAGCGGCAATTCGTGGCTTCTTGGACGAATGGTTCGGCTCCTTCGCCGAAGTTCGCTACGAAGTCGAAAAGTTCGTCGTCCTCGACGACGGGGTCGTGCTTGCGGCGGTCAACCAAGAGGGTCGTCCGGTCGGCGTCGATGGTCAAGTCCATCAGCGGGAGGGGTGGGCCATCTGCTGGTCGGCGGATAGCCTCATCGTGCGATTGACGGTCCACGCCGACATCGACGAGGCTCGTGCTGCCACCGAACGGCTCGCCGAGGAGCGGGGGTAGGCGATGTCAAAGGAGAACGTGAGGTTGGTCGAGCGCGCGATCGCGGCGATCAACGCGAGGGACATTGACGGCTATCGCGCCTGCTGTACCAAGGACGTCAAGTTGGAGACGCCAATGGCCGCCGTTGGAGGGGTGTACGAAGGAATCGACGGCATCAGGCGTTTCCTGACGGACGTCGAGGACGCCGCACCCGATTTTCGGATCGAGCTTGACGGCGTGGAAGAGGTCGATAGCAGGCGGGTGATCGCGTTCCTGCGCACCAGCTCCACGTGCCGAGCCAGCGGCATTCGCATGGCACCGCCTACCACCAACGTGTACGACCTGATCGACGGCAAGATCAGCCACATTCGCATCTTCCTCGACCGTCAGGAGGCCCTCAAAGCCGTGGGCCTGGAGGGGTAGGCGATGTCGCAGGAGAACGTGGAGCTTGTCAGCGGACTGCTCCCCGCACCTGAGGTTGACTTCGTGCCGTTATTCCGCGACGACGGCAGAGCGGCGATGTCAGCGGAGGTCATCGCTCCCCTCTTGTCCCGAGAGTTCACGGTCGCCATCCGAGGCTTACCCGAGGGCGAGAAGACCTATACCGGCCTGCTCGGCCTGAGGGAGTTCTGGCTGGACTGGCTGGCACCGTGGACGACCTATCGCCAGAAGGTTGAACGGGCCATCGACCTCGGGGATCGAGTTCTCTTGATCATCCACGACTTCGGGCGCAGCAAGGGAGGCACGCATGAGGTCAAGGGGGAGACCGCCGGACTCTGGACGGTCACCGGCGGCTAGCTGCGTGCGCGGCGGAGTTTGGCTGGCATCTCTTATACCTAGTGCGGGAGCTGGCGGGTTAGACGCGCGAGGTTCTCGGCGTGGTCATTGTCTACGTCGTCCATTGGATCAACGTGGGCGCCGCTTCGTCAGAGCCGCTGCGCGTCGTCAAGATTTGGCTACTGGTCGTTGGTGCCCGCGGCGGTTGTCACTTCGGTGGCGCGGATGCCGTGGCTGCCGGGCCACCATGCGAGGAACCAGCCTTTGGCTCGGCTGGCCGTCACGCGGGTGCCGTTGTCGAGTCTGATCGTGACGCCCGTGACCCCGGCGCCGGTTCGTCCAACGACGTTTGAGAACTGCCGCGACCCTTCATCACGCGGTGTGACACTGCTGCCCGACGAGTTGTAGGTCACGCGTCCGGGCGGGACGGGGGCTGGAGACCGCGCGCCGATGCTGGCGCCGAGGGAGCCCTGGCGGCGGCTGCCGGTCAAGCACACCGATGTCGCCCGGCCGTTTCCCGCCTCGAACAGGATCATCGTGTAAGGGCCACGGGTGTCGATTAGGACGGCGTGCCAGGCTTCGGCAGGGACGATCGGCAGCCCGGGGCGCTCGAGACGACTCATTCGCGCGAGTTGTGATCGGCATAGTGAGTGGGCTCTGCTGACCTGGTCGCTGGCCGCGGCGGTCGGGGCGGCCGTCCATCCGGCGAACGCGCGGGGTGCGTCGCTGCCGAGCCCGATCACAGAGACAGTAAACGCCACCGCACTCGCCAAGGTGACCGTGGCGAGCGCGAGGGCTACGCGACCCACTGAGCTGCGCGGCTGATAGTCGCGGGTGAGGATCTCGGCGCTCACGTCGGCTGGCAACTCGGCCGCCTGTGCAGCCAGGGCGTGCCGCAGGTCTTGCTCCAGCCGAGTGCTCATCGAACTGTCCTCCTCGCGGTCTGTCGTTTAGGCGCACCGTTCGGCTCTGCCGCGGATTCGTCGAGCGTTTGGCGGAGGCGCGTCAGGGCGCGTGACGCGCTGCTCTTGACGGTCCCAACCGAACAGCCGAGGATCGTGGCGACCTCGGCCTCCGGGAGATCCGAGAAGTAGCGCAGGACCAGTACCGCCCGCGGGCGTGTAGGTAGTCCGCGGAGCGCGCGGATGAGATCGGTGCGCGCGTCGAGCCAGGCGGCCGTCTCTCCGCCAGTTCCAGCTCCGAATTCGGGTGCGGTTGCCGCTAGCTCGATGCTTCTCCTCGAGCGTTGTCGCCCCCCGTCGAGCACGAGGCTGAATAGGACCTGGCGCCCATAGGCGCCAGGATGCTCCATCGAGCGCACCCGGGGCCATTTGCGAGCGAGGCACAGCAGACACTCCTGCACGATGTCTTCGGCCTCGCCGCGGTCGCCGACCATGAGGTAGGCGCTGCGAAGGAGGCCGTCAGCGTGGGCCGCCGCGAAGCGCTCGAACTCCGCGCGCGTCCTGCCCCTTTTCAGCAGGTCCATGCTGGCTCAGAGGTCTTTCCTCGGTCGCTCATCATCCCGTAAACCGTCTTGGGCACCTGAAAGGTTCCATCGATCTTCTCCGAGCGCGGGAGCCGTTCCGGGACCACGCCAACTGGCCGCGTGTCTACGGGACCTCTTTCACGATGTCCAGCAGTTCGGCTCGGTTGTAACCGCTCTCGCGGCCGAGCTGGACGAGCTCGATTGCCTTGGTCAGTAGTGCGCCGCGCTCGGGTGTGCCGCTGACGCGGCTCCCGTGGCCCGGGCGGAGTTCGAGCAGCCCTTCGTCGCGCAGGAGCCGCAGCGCCCGTAGGACGGTGTTGGTGTTGACTGCCATGACGGCGGCGAGGTGGCGTGCGGGCGGGAGGCGCTCGCCGGGTCTCGCCTCGCCGTCAGCGATCGCGCGGCGGATCTGGGCAGCGACCTGATCGTGTAGGAGCGCGGGATCCTCGCGGTCGACCGTCACTTTGATCATTGTGCTATTCATAGTAGCTCAGAGCGATGCTTGAGCGCAGACCTGACATCCGATGAGCGTCACCGTCAAGCGACCGCCCGACAAAACCCCCGACGCGGGCGTCATCGAAGAGGCGCGGGCGCGCCAGCGCCGACACCGGGGCTTGGCTACCGCGGGCGTGATCGCCGCCGGCGTGATCGCAGCGCTCCTGCTGGGATTCGCCGGTGGCGGCAGGGGATCACACCCCGGCAGCGCCGCGGTGCCAGCAGGACGGCTGCCGTCGAAGACCGCTCGATCATCGCCTGCGGCCTGCGGTCAGGGCGAGGCGCTGCGGGGGGCGCCGAGCAAGTCGCTGCTGTCGATCCTCGGCGTGCTGCGCCGACCCGCGACCGCGGCCGACGCCGGGAGCGGCATCACGGCGCGGGGGTTCATCAGCGGCGTGTTCGTCCACTACATACGCCTCGCGCGTGTCGTCGACGGAAGCCCCTACTACCTCTACCCCGGAATTGTCGGAGGCTGCGGGACGGGTGAAACGCCGCACGAGGGCATCATGGAGCTCGCCAGGAACGTCGATCTCGGCCACGGGCTCATGGGCGGCACGGGAGGCGGCGGCGCTACGGCGGCGGCAATCGAGCAGGGCAAGGACGCCAGCAGTGGTCCGCCTGGCTCGAGCACGAGCTCGACCGTCACGCTGGTGGTGCCGGACGGCGTCGCGAAAGTCACGCTGCGATACCCCGCCGGCCCAGCTAGCGGCTACAGCCCGAAGATCTCACCCGCCTTCACGGTCACGACCGCTCCCGTGGGCAACCTCGTCGTGCTGACGCTTCCGCGCAGCAACCCTTTGCAGCAGGGCACCATGATCTGGCGCTCCGCCGACGGGCGCGTGATCAGAATGTTCCACGGCCTCGGGCTCTAACGCGCCAGCGCCGACACGGACATGTCACGCGGCGGAGCGCGACCGACTCGACGCCGCGGCGGGCAGCGCAAAGCCTCGATGGCAGCCCTGTCTGCCTTGTGCGCTCGCGAGCTCCGCGCTCTCGGGGGAGGGAGCCGTCGCCCGAGAGCCCCCGTTTCTGCAAGCAGATCATCCCTGCCTGCACCACAAATGGGTGTTCGTTCCTTCCGAGCGGGTCGGCGCCTCCCCGGCCGCTGTCCTCAAGCTACTGCAGCCTTACGCTCGGCTTTCCGACCACGCCCATGATCGAAAGACGGAAGCATTATGTCCTTGCTGCCAAGCGCGGACGGCATGATTTCGACGCTGCATGTAATTCGTGTGGCCGTGCCGGCCATAGTGGGGGTGTGACCGGTGATGAGCTGCAGGCAGTGACCCGCCTGTATGAGCGCTATGCGGGCGCGGTGCATCGCTATGCGCTTCGGCGATCCGATCGGGAGACTGCGGAGGAGATCACGGCGCAGGTTTTCATGGTGGCGTGGCGTCGGCGTTCTGCGCTGCCAGAGGACGCGCTTCCGTGGCTCTACGGGGTTGCTAGGCGGGCGCTCGCAGAGCAGCGCCGTGGAGCGGCGAGACGCAAGCGCTTGGGCGAGCGGCTCCGCGGCGAGGCGATCGAGCAGACGACGGGGCCCGTGCTGCTCGATGAGGGACTGGCCGGAGCGCTGCGGCGACTCTCGCAGGGCGATCGCGAAGCGCTGCTGTTGCGCTATTGGGAGGAGCTCGAGCCTGCGCAGATAGCACGGGTCATGGGCTGCTCGCGGGCAACGATGGCCGTCCGGCTGCATCGTGCGCGCCTGCGACTGCGCCGAGGGCTCGAAGTCGTCGGCGATCAGCCTGAGGAAGACCTAGAGCACGAGGACGCGTGCGTGACGAGAACGGAGCCGGCATGAGCACCCTCAAGGACATCGAGCAACGTCTTCGCGCTGCACGCCCCCTATCGGAGCACCCATGCCCGCCGGTGTCGAGCTTGGTCGAGCGGATCGAACAGGCTGCGCGCGAGCCGCAGCCTCGCCGTCGGTTGCACCGCGGCGGATTGGCGTTGCCAGTTGCGATCGGCGTCCTGGTGCTCGCGGCCGCAAGCGCGGGTGCAGCCCTCCTGTTCAGCTCGGGCGAAACTGTCGCGCCGGCGTTCGTGCTCCCCGCGACGCCGGCGGCGGGACTCGGCGAGCCCGTGCCTCAGACGTTGGCTCTCCTGCCCATGCGCGTGGCCGACCCCGAAGGGGGCCCACCTTGGGGGATGCGCGTGATCCGGACCACCCGGGGTTTGTTGTGCCTGCAGGCCGGGCGCGTGATGGACGGCCAGCTTGGGGCTCTCGGTACCGGCTACGCGTTCCATGCCGACAAACGCTTTCACCCGTTCCTCGCCGACGACGCGATATCCACGGATGCCTGCCCCGCCGTGGGTGCCAGCGCCGCGGCGTTCCTGCCCGGACCGCCGGTGATCGTGCCCGCCAACGGCCTGCCGCTCGCAGGCGAAAACGTCGCCCAGAGCGACCAGGTCCATTGCGATCTACCCGGCCAGGAAAACTGGGGCGTGCGCTGCCCGCAGTCGGAACTGCGCCAGGTAGCGGTCGGCCTGCTCGGCCCCAACGCAGGGAGCATCGAGGTGACCAACCCGGACGGAAGCAGCTTCACGATCGACCCATATGGGCCGGAAGGCGCGTATCTCATCGTCCTGCCAGCACAGCCAAACGCCAACGCCAGCATGTCCTCGGGTGCCTACGAGAGCCCGTTTGGAAACGTGAGCAGAGCACCCGGAGGCGCCATCCTGAAGGTCACCTACGACGACGGCGTCCAATGCCAGATCCCGATCACCAACCCCAGCCAGCAGTGCCACGCGCAGAGCTCCGCCGGGCCCGGGCTCCCTACGGCTAGCCAGCTGAGAAGCGTCGTGCGGGCCAGCTATGTGCCGCTCGATGAGCACCCCGAATTCCCGCTGTTGATGGAAGGCACCGGAGGTAAGGGCTCGTTCCCTGGCAGGACAGGCTCCAACGGCACCGACGCGCCCGGTCCCGCGTTCACGATCACCTTCAAGGCGCCGGTCGCCGCCGCAAACGCCTCCAGCGCCTACGTAGTCGAACTGAGGCCCCATCCGGTCTCAGGCTGCGCGACACCCGCGGTGATCGTCAGTCAGCCCACCAGCGAGACGCTGCAGGCCGGAGCACCGGTGAACATCACTGTGCCGCTTGAAACCAGCTGCGCCACGAGCTACTCCGGGCGAGTGTTCTACGCCAGTTCAGCGAGCGTAGGTGGCGAAAGCGGTGGCGAAGGGCCGCTGTACGAGGTCATCGCCGCCCAGTTCGGTGCTCCTGGCTCCGGACGAAACCCAATGAGCTTCCCCACAGTTGGCAGCTTCAACATCTCCGCACCGTAAGTCGGACGAAACGAGAGATCACAGACGCCGAGGGCAGCCTGACGCCGCGCGCCCCCGGCGTGCTCAAGCAGCCACGAAGGCCGCCGTCCAGCACCTGGCCAGTGGCAGGCCCATCCACGACTACACGATCGTGGCAACGTCGAGTTCTTGGCCGTGCCACGCCCGGTCGATGACGCACGCCGCGCTGCTGGGCGACGCAAAGCCCTCGCGCAGGAAGAGGGAGCCGGTGCTTGCCTAAGTGCCTGCGTTACGGATTAGGTGAGGGTCGGCGTGTTCGGCGTCAGTCGTAGGCCGTCGGTGGTGATGATCGCGAGCATGTTTGTCTCGGGTTGCTCGGCGACCTCGGGCAGCAGATTCGTCGAGCAGATCAGGACGCGCACCGTCGAAGCTGATTGGTTCGTGATTTGGTGGGTGCCGTCGGGGCCGGGAGGAAAGGCCACGATCTCGCCAGGCTCTAGGATGCGCCCGCTGTTTGGGCCGGTGCGGAGCGTCGGCGTGCCTGAGAGCACGAACAGCAGCTCCTCGTTGGCGTGGTAGAAGTGTAGCGGCGAGACGAGAGCGCCGGCCTCGATCTCATAGAGCGTTGCCCCCAGTGACTTGGCCCCTGCGTGCTGTCCAAGGCGGACGGCGCGTAGCATCGCGCCGGCGCCGGCGCCGGCGTCGACCTCGGCGTCCTACTCGGGCTCCAGCAGGTTCAATTCATCCGCTCTCTCTCACGGCCCAGGGGTCGTGCCGTGGCTCTCAGCCCCCGCTCGGAGCGGGAAGGACGGGCACCCCCGCCCGCCAGCTCCTGAGGAACTCCTCCGCGGCCGGCACCTCCAGCGGCCGGGCGAAGAGGAAGCCCTGCCCGCTGTCGCACTTCTCCTGGCGCAGGAGGGACAGCTCGGCCTCGCCCTCTATGCCCTCGGCGAGGGTCTCGATGGAGAGGGCCTTGCCGAGCTGGACGAGGGTGCGGATCAGGGTCTCGCCTTCCGGGTTCTCGGCGAGCTGGGAGACGAAGGAGCGGTCGATCTTCAGCGCGTCGACGGGGAAGCGCTGGAGCTGGGCGAGGGAGGAGTAGCCGGTGCCGAAGTCGTCGATGGCGATCCTCACCCCGAGGGCCTTGATGGCCTGAAGGCGCTCTGCGGTCTCCTCGGGGTTGCGCATCAGGGCGGTCTCGGTGATCTCGAGCGTCAGGGCGCCCGGCTCTATCCCCGTGAGGGCGATCGCTCGCTCGACGTCCACCACGAACTCGTCGCTGTCGAGCTGGCGACCCGAGACGTTGACCGCGACGCCGATCGGGTGGCCGGCGTTGCGCCAGCCGGCCACCTGCCGGCAGGCCTCGGTCAGGACCCACCGTCCCACCTCCACGATCAACCCGGTCTCCTCGAGCATGGGGATGAAGTCGTTGGGCTGGACGACCCCGCGGGCGGGTGAGCGCCAGCGCAGCAGCGTCTCGAGTCCCGTCGGGACCATCCCGCGCAGGTCGAAGGTGGGCTGGTAGACGAGGAAGAACTCGCCGTGGTCGACGGCTGCCCGCAGGTCCATCTCCAGTTCCATGTGCCGCTGGACCAGGTCCTGCATCCCCGGCTCGTAGACCACGTGGCGGTTGCGCCCCTCCCACTTGGCCCGGTGCATCGCGATCTCGGCGTCCCGCAGCAGGTCGTCGGCGGTGGAGCGCTCCCCGATGGCGATGCCGATGCTGGCGGTGATCGTGAGGTCGGTCTGGCCGGCGGCGGGGAGCCGGAAGGGGGCCTTGAGGGCTTCGTGCAGACGCTCGGCGATCAGCTCCGTCCCGCCATCGAGCGCGGCCTCCTCGGCGAGCACGACGAACTCGTCCCCGCCGAGCCGCCCCAGTGCGTCGACGTCTCTCACCAGCCCGTCGAGGCGGACGGCTATCGCCTGCAGCAGCTCGTCCCCTACGGCGTGGCCGAGGGTGTCGTTGATGCTCGTGAACCCGTCGAGGTTGACGAACAGGGCGGCGACCGGCGTCTGGTTGCGCCGCGCCCGGCCGAGCATCTGCTCGGCCCGGTCGAGGATCAGGGTTCGGTTGGGCAGTCCGGTGAGCACGTCATGGGTGGCCATGAAGGCCAGCTCCTCCTGGCGGGAGGCGAGCTCGGCCTCGGTGCGCAGCCGCTCCTGCTCGAAGACCTCGCACACGCGCACGAGGGTGACGTCGAGGGTGATCTGGACCATCGCCAGGGCCTCGCTCAGGACCTCGTCCGTGCAGGTGGCCTGCCCGGCGAGCTCCTCGAGCACGTCCCCCACGGCGTCGCGCCAGCGCAGGCAGCGCTTGGTGACCTCGTGCAGCGGGGCCTCCCGGCGGGCGGCGAGGTGGCCGAAGGCGTCCCAGGCTTCGCGGCCCGCCTGCATGCCCGCCTCCGGGCGCCCGCCCGACATCCAGCGGGCCACCGCCACGCTCGCCATCAGGCAGATGCGTTCGAAGCTCTCGCGGGCGGCGCCGTCGGCGGGCCCCCCCGCTTCCTCGGTGCGCCTCACGACGAGATCGAGCACGTCCTGGGCTCGCGCCTCCAGCCCGCTCCCGATGGCGCGCAGGGCCTCGGACCCCTGGGCGGGCGTTCCCTCGAGTTCAGGGTTGGGCATGCGTGCCACCCCTCCCAGGCTTGAGCTGATCCATCATCTCAGCACGAGAAGTCGGCGAAGAGCAGGGATTTCTTTAGGTCGGCGGCTTTCGGTAGACGGGAAGATGCGGGCTTTGTACGCACTCTGACAGCCCGTTTTCGGGGCCGCCAGTCATGGGGCCTGGCCCGGCGGGGGCTGACGGGGCAGGTAGCGCCCTCCGTTGCCGCGGGTGAGCAGCCCTCTCACCTCCAGCTCGGCGAGGGCCAGGGCGACCTGGTCGGGAGCGAGGCCCGTGCCGAGCAGAGCCCCGGGCGTGTCCCAGCCCTCGCCCACCCTCGCGAGGACGCGCTCGAGGGCTGGCTCGAGGCGGATCTCGGGTATCGGCGGTGTCGGGCTCTCGCGATAGAGCAGCTCGAGGACGTCCTGCGCCCCGGTGACGAGGGAGGCGCCCTCGGCCAGCAGGAGGTTCGGCCCGCGGGAGAGAGCCGAGGAGACCGGCCCCGGCACCGCGGCCAGGGGACGTCCGATGGCGTGGGCGAGCCGGGCCTCCCACATCTGCTCGGGCGGCTCCTGCGACTCGACGATCACCACGAGGGAGGCGAGGGCCAGGACGGTGCGAAGGCTCGCGACAGGACCCCAGCGCCGGCCGCGGCATCCGGCGGGCAGCTCGGACGTCGGGCACCCCTCTCGGGTCAAACGCGAGAGCAGGGGTCGGCTGCGAACCGGGCAGGCCACGTCGAGCCCGCCCCCCAGCACGGCGATGCTTCCGCGGCCCGCCTCCAGCGAGCCGTGGTGGGCGGCATCGGCGATCGGGCTGCCGAGGGCGCCGATCACGGTCAGGCCGCTCGCGGCGAGCCCGCGGGCGAGGTCGCCGGCGGTCGCCACCCCGTAGTCGCTTCCTCTCGGCCCACCGAGGATCGCCACGATCGGCGCTCGGACGAGGTCCTGCAGGCGGCCGACCGGGGCGAGGAGGTGAAGCATCGCCGGGGCGGGGGGCTCCCGAAGGGGGAGGGGATAGCGCGGATCGTGGCGGCAGATGGAGCGGCCGGTAGCCGCGATGGGGGCGGGGGAGAGGTGACGGGCGCGCACGCTGTCCCTGCGCCTGCCCCCGAGCGCATCGATCAGCTCCCCGTCGTCCAGGCCCAGAAGGTCCAGCAGGCGGGAGCGATCCCCGCAGCGGTAGTCGAGCACCGGCCCGAGCTCGCAGAGCAGTCGGCTTCGTCGCAGGCAATCCACGCAGGCCCCGCGGAGGGTCGGCTCCATCAGGCCGTCCGGGCGGCCGGGCTGGTGGGGCTGGTAGGGCTCCTATAGAGGAGGGCCTCGGCCAGATCGCGGGTGCGCACGGGCCCGCTGCCGTGCAGGTCGGCGATCGTCCTGGCCACCCGCAGCACCCGCAGCTCGCCGCGAGCGCTCAACAGCCCCCGCGCCCGGGCGCCGGCCAGCATCTGCTCGCCGCTCTCGTCCAGACGGGCGTGACGGCCAAGCATGCGCCCGTCCATCCTCGCGTTGAGGCACCCCTCGCCGGTGCCCTGCAGCCGGGCCGCCTGCCGGGCGCGCGCCTCGAGCACCTGCTCCCGGGCCCGGCCGGAGCTCGCCACCGGCCGGGCCGCCGCCCGCTCGCGCTCGGGCTGCAGGTCCACGATCAGGTCGAGGCGGTCCAGCAGCGGGCCGCTGAGCCGGCGCCGGTGGCGGGCCATCTCCCCGGCTCCGCAGACACAGAGGTCGCCCTGCCCGGCGTATCCGCAGGGACAGGGGTTGGTGGCGGCGACGAGCATGAAGCGGGTCGGGTAGACGGCCGCGTGGCCCTGGCGGGAGATCGCCACCCGGCCCTCCTCCAGCGGCTGGCGCAGCGCCTCCAGGGCCGGGCGGCAGAACTCCGAGAGCTCGTCGAGGAAGAGCACGCCGTTGTCGGCCAGCACGGCCTCCCCGGCCCAGCCGCGGCCGGCGCCGCCCACCAGGCCCGCAGCGGTGATCGAATGATGGGGGGCCCTGAAGGGCCGTCGGGGCCAGGGCCCCTCGACGGGCAGGCCCAGCAGGCTGCTGATGCGAAGCACCTCGATCGCCTCGCTCCTGCTCAGGGGCGGCAGCATCGAGGGCAGGCGCCGGGCGAGCATCGTCTTGCCCGTTCCCGGAGGGCCGCTCAGGAGGATGTTGTGACCGCCGGCGGCGGCGATCACCAGGCCCCGGACGGCGTGCTCCTGTCCGCGGACATCCCCGAGGTCCGGCATCCCGGCGCCCGCGCCTTCAGGGCTCGCGAACCCGGCGGGGGGAGCTGGGAGGGGGTCGCCGGGGCCGCCGCCGAGGAGACGGGCGGCGCTGGCCAGGGTCCCCACGACCGCCACCCGCAGCCCCTCGACCAGGCCGGCCTCGTGCGCCCGCTCGCCGGCAAGGGCGAGCGTCTGAAGGCCGCAGCTGCGGGCCGCCTCGGCGACCGCCAGCGTTCCCTGACAGGGGCGGACCTGGCCGTCGAGGGACAGCTCCCCTAACAGGGCGATCCGCTCCAGCAGGGTCCGCGGAAGCTGGCCGCTGGCGGCGAGGACCGAGCAGGCCAGTGCGAGGTCGAGAGCCGGACCGGCCTTGCGCACGTGGGCGGGGGCGAGGTTGGCCGTTATGCGCTGGGCCGGGAACTGAAAGCCGCTGTTGCGGATGGCTGCCTGGATGCGCTCACGGGCCTCCCGCACGGCGGTGTCTGCGAGCCCGACGATGGTGAAGGCCGGCAGGCCCGGGCGCACGTCGACCTCGACGGTGACGTGGATCGTCTGGAGTCCCTCGATCGTGAAGGTGTGGGTCCGCGCCAGCAGGGCCTGGTCTCCTCATCGCCGCTCTTCCTTGAAGGGAGCGGGCAGGCTAGGCCGCGCTTGGGACGGGATGGTGGGCCGGCCCGGACGGGAGGTCCGGACCGGCCGCACCGCGGATGTGGCTAGTAGCCGGCGGGGTGACGGACCACGTAGCCGCCGGTGGAGGTCATGCTGTCCGACCAGCGTGAGCCGGTTTCCGCCTGGGCGACGGTGTCGAACCGTTTGCCGTCCACGACCATGAAGGCGTGTCCGGCGTTGGCGTAGATCGTGATGTAGCGGCCGGGGCCGGGTTCGCCGTAGGACTCCAAGCCGGTGGAGTCCAGGGGCGAGCTGAGCAGGCCGCCTCCGTGCAGGGCGTAGGAGACCGAGCCCGAGCAGTCGTAGCCGCTGGACTGGAAGGACCCGTGGCCGCCGCCCCATACATACGGGCGGGTGGCGATTTCGTCACCCGCGGCGATGACCTGGGCGACCACGTCTCCGCCGCCTCCCGCCGAGCTGGTCGACCCGCCGCCGACTTCGCTGGGGGCGACGCGGGCGGAGGGGGGAGGCGTGAGGGTTGCCTCCGTCTTGATGCCGAGCACGGCCCAGGTCGCCGGGCCGACCACCCCGTCGGGGGTGAGGCCGTGGCGTTCCTGCAGGCGCTTGACGGCGGCCTCGGTCGTCGGGCCGAATTCACCGTCGACGGCGAGCTTCAGGGCTTTCTGCAGCCGCGCCACCGCACTGGAGCCGCCTTCACCCGATTCGCCGCCTTCGCCCGATTCGCCGCCTTCACCGCCGCCTTCGGTGGCAGCGACCGTCGCGGTGTGGTGATGGTGATGGCTGTGGTGCGTTGGCAGGGCGGAGGGGGGAGGGGTCAGGGTTTCCGCCCCGTGGATGCCGATGACGTTCCACGTTTCGGGCCCCACGACCCCGTCGACGGCGAGGCCGTGCCGCGCCTGCAGGCGGCGCACGGCGGCCTCCGTTTCGGGGCCGAATTCACCGTCCACAGGCAGCCGCAGGGCGTGCTGGAGCCTGCTGACGGCGTCACCGGGGTTGGCCTTGCCGGTGGCTTCGCCTTCGTCGGAGGTGGCCACGGCCGGCCGGATCGTGCCCTTTTCTTCGCCCGGAAGGGAGCTCTTCACGGAGGCGCTGAAGGCCCGCCCGGAGGACTGGCCGCGCAGGGCGGCGGCCGTCTGGGGGCCGACGACCCCGTCGACCGCGAGGCCGTTGCTGGCCTGGAAATTACGCACCGCCTCTTCGGTTTCGGGTCCGAAGATGCCGTCCACCGCGATGCCGCCGAGAGCCTGCTGCAGGAGCTGGACCTGGCGGCCTTCGCTGCCGGCGCTGAGGACGATGACGTTTTCGGTGCTGGTCGCCGGTTCGGGATTGGCGGCGCTCGACTGCCCGCTCGCCACGCTCGCGGTGGGACCGACGGTCAGCGCCGCCAGTGCGCCCAGGGAGACGCGTTTCGCGCGGGAGCCGGCCGGCACGAACTGCAGCTCGGCAGCACGGCGGCGCGCGCGAGAGCGGCCGAGGGAGAGCTCCCAAGGCTGCTCGTCGGCGAGGTCACGCGGCTGGGCCAGGGTGGTGTCCAGCAGCGTCGCCACGGAGGGCGTCTGGGCGTATGCGGCACGGCGCACACGCCCGCGGGCAGCCCGGTCACGGCGGGCACGAGAGCGCTGAAGCGAAGCGCTCCAGTGGTCAAGAACAGCAAGATCACGCGGGCATCCCGACATGCGAGGGCGTCCTTTCTCCATTCCATTGTCATTGCGCCTACGGGGTTAGCTGTCGGGCTCGCGTAAACGTCTACGCTACGCCACACCTGTGGCGATTCGCCCCCGCAGCCTCTCGGCTGCATTGGGTCCCCCGCTCCTCGACCCCTTGGGGTTGAGGACTCGGCACGAACGGGCGGCAAACTAACAGATTGCCCTGCAAGATGCGTTACAGGGGGAGGTCTGCAAGTCGAATTGCCGACGGCCACCGGCCTCCTCGACGGCCCGGCGCTGATAAGTTCGCTTCCTGATGACAAGGCGCTTTCTCAACCTGCGCGGGCCGGCGGCGATTCTCGCGCTGGTGCTCTTGGCCGCCGGCGGTTGGGCTCTGAGCGGCTGCGGGTCGTCTGAAAAACACCCGGCGAGCACGGCGTCCACCCGGGTCAGCTTCGAGTCCGCGGGGACCCTCGAACCGGTCCAGCAGGCACCGCCCCTGGTCCTGCGCAACTACCTCGGCCAGAAGGTGAACCTCGACTCATACCGCGGCAAGGCGGTGCTGGTCACCTTCGTCTACACGCACTGCCCCGACGTCTGCCCGCTGATCACCTCCAACCTGAGGGTGGCGCAGAGCCTGCTCGGCCCGTCCGCCTCGAAGGTGCAGATAATCGCCGTCTCGGTGGACCCGCGAGGGGACAACCGCAAGACCGTGACGGCCTTCCTGGCCCATCACGAGATGACCGGGCGGATGCAGTACCTGGTGGGCTCGGCCCATGAACTGGGTGCGGTGTGGAAGGCATGGGGGGTGGGCTCAGAACGTGACGCCAAGAACCCGGGCCTGGTCGAGCACTCCGGCCTCGTGTACGGGATCACCGGCTCCGGCAAGCGCCTGACGATCTACGCAGCCAACTTCAAGCCGTCGGAGATCGCCCACGACGTCCCCCTCCTCGCCGCCCGCTGAGAGGCGATGAGCCGCCGGACACGGTTGCTGGCCTCGCTGCTTGCGACAGCCGCAGCGGTGGCTGCGCTGGCCATCTTCGGCCTCGCCTCCAGCCACACGGCCAAGAGCGGCAGAACTGCTCCGCCGCTGCCGTCCGAACGCCTGGCGGGCACCGCCGTGACCATGCCGGCCCTGCTCGCGGGCGCCCACGGGCATGCCGTCGCCGTCGTCTTCTGGGCTAGCTGGTGCGGTCCCTGCACGAAGGAGGCACCGGCCCTGGAGCGCTTCTCCCAGGGAGCCGGACGGGGCCGGATCGTAGGGGTCGACTGGAGTGACGGCCTGTCGGGGGCGCGGGCCTTCGTCCGCCATTTCGGCTGGACCTTCCCGAACGTCCGCGACTCGGAAGGCACGGTCGGCAACTCCTACGGGCTGACCGGGCTGCCCACGACCTTCGTCCTCGATCGCGACGGGCGCATCCGGGCGACCCTGCGAGGCCCCCAGGACGAGGCGTCCCTGGGTCGGGCTCTCGCCCGGGTCGAAGCCAGCTGACTCAGGAGGTGGACATGACCCGCTTGCTGACGGCGAGCGTGAGTCCCCTCGGGGTGTAGCGGTTGGGGCCGAAGGCACCCCGCACGAAGGGCCCGCCGGGGACCACCACGCGGGTGTTGCGCTCCGCCCCGCGCAGGGCGTCGGCGGCGACGCGCTCCGCGGACACCCACACCATCTTCGGGAGCTTCTCGGCGAAGGTGGCGTCGCTGGCCTCCTGGAATCCGGTGGGCACGGGGCCGGGGCAGACGGCTGTGACGCTCACACCGAGCTCCCCGACCTCGGCGTGGACGGCTTCGGAGAGGAGCAGCAGATAGGACTTCGCGGCGGCGTACCCGGCGTTGTAGGGCAGGGCCTGGAAGGCCGAGGTGGAGGAGATGTTGATGATGGCTCCGCGCTCGCGCTGCACCATCCCTGGCAGCCACCGATGCATCAGCTCCATGGGAGCCTCGGCCAGCAGCCGCACCTGTTCCAGCTCGCGCTCGCGGGAGCCGGTGTGGAAGGGCTCGTAGACCCCGAAGCCGGCGCAGTTGGCGAGCACCTCGACGGACCGGCCGGACTCGTCGACGGTCCTGCCGAGGGCGTCCCGGGCGCTCGCATCCGCGAGGTCGGTGGAGATGACCGTGGCGTTGCCGAGCTCGTCGGCGATCTGGCGCAGGCGCTCAACGCTGCGGGCGACCAGGGTGACGTGGTGGCCGCGGGCCGCGAGGGCCCGGGCGATCTGCTCGCCGATGCCGGAGGAGGCGCCGGTGACCAGTGCGGTGGAGGTGTCCGTCGGCTGGGGTATCGACATCGGGCGAGTCTATGGGATCGCACCCTCGCGACATCCCTCTGCTTCGGCGGTCTGAGACCGCAGGTGGGTCCGGACGGCGGCCGGCCAGCACGCCGCCCGGTTTAGCCCACGTGTCAGCGGTGCGACTCAGGCATGGCGCGTTTCCATGCCGAGCTTGCGCCGCAGCGGCTCCCGCATCAGGAGCCGGTATACGAGGTCGGTGACAGCCAGCGCAGCGATGATCGCCGCGCCCGGCCGACCCGCCGGAAGGCGTCTGATGACGCCGTCCGACTCCCGCCCCCGAACTCTGGATCTCCCCATCGCGTTCCTCCTTGAACCTGGGCGTGACACCGATCTCCGTTCGGTGAATCCCCTTGAATGCGAGCGTAGGGCATGGGAGGCGGTTGGTCAACCTCGGGGGCCGTCCTGCGCTCGTAGAAGTCGACGGCGATGATCGCCGGCGCCACAGGGGGAGCGTCGGCCCCGCCGGACTGCCCGGCGGGGCCTTCGCCCGATTCTCTGACTCAGTGGCGAGTGGTGCCTACTGAGCGCTGACGGCGATCACCGGCTGGTAGTTGATCCCTTCCTGGCAGCCGACGCCTTCCTCGGATCCGAGAGTGCCCACGTCTTTGGCTCCCGGGCAGTACATTTCGGACGAGGTCGAGTTGGCGAACCATTCTTCGACCGGGTCCGTGCCCACCGACAGCGTTTTTTCCCACGGTTCGCTGACGGAGATGTTCAGTGACTGAGCCGGCCCCGAGGCGTGCGGGTAGGAGAAGGTGACGATCGCCTTCTTGGGCATTTTCTTGAGCTTGTTCAGCTTGACCGACACCGGGAAGGCCAAGCCGTGCGAGCATTCGGTCGTGGCTTCGTCGTACCACGTGCCGGCAGGGCATTTCGACGGGCTTTCCGACGGCCTGTAACGCATCTTGAGGCTCTTCGTCTTTTCGGCCAGCGGGCCCTCGCCGATTTCGCCCACCGCGTAGACGCGAACGGTGACGGGCACCTTGAAGCCCTTGGTCGGCTTTTTGGTCACGCAGTTGTGTGCGCTCCAGGATCCGCTTTCACAGGTCCAGCTGCTCATGACGACCGTCACGGTCGGCGTTGAGCGGGCCGTTCCCGCCAGTTCGATCTCGCCGCCGAATTCCGTGCTGGAAGTCGCCGCCAGACCGATGGACGCGAAGTTCGCGGGCAGCGGGCTCGGGACGTTGTTGTAGACGACTTCAGCGCTCGCCGCTGCGGCCGTAACGCCCCCGACGGCAATCGCCGCGAGAAGCGCTGCTGCCAGGTGCACGACCCGCGCAGGAATCCTTCCGCTCATCTCTGTCTCCGTTCGTTTTGCAGCCCGGATCATGCGGCCCCGAGCACTGGTCCCCCTCCAAGGGGCTGTCAGACGCAGCGGGCATGCCAGCTTGGCCCCCAAGCCACTCTCCCGCCGGCGTCAGGGCGCGACCCTAGTCCCATTGTCCGAAATTGTCAACTCCACCCGGCGGTCGCCGAACGTCACGCAGGGGCCGCAGACCAGGGGCCCAGGGACGGCTGTTGAGCTCCTGTGCGACCTTTACGACCGGCGTGCGCTCGTAGAAGTCCAAGGCGATGATTGCCGCCTTTGCACCGCGCTGCTCGAGGCAGCGCGCAGCGTACGAGGTGTGGCTAACCGTGGCCGCATGAGCTCATATCTGGCGATGATCACCTTCAGGGTGTGGTTCATCGAGATCACCTGCTCTCACCGCTGATCGTCGGTCTGCTGCTGCATCAGGGACCGTAGGTCTGATGGGAGAGTGGTCAAGCGTCTCCCTCTGAGATGTGGCGTAGTACGGAGCAGCTGGCCGGCCTTCCTGCGATGGCGGCGGCGCGTGCGGCACCTACCGTTGTGCGATGCGCACTCGCCGGAGGATCGGGGCCTGCCGGAGCGCCGGCACCCGTGTCGCGGCGGTGGTCGCAGCGTCACTGGGGACAGCCCTTCTCAACTGCGGCCCCTCTCTCGCGGATGTGACGTTGGCCGGTGGTCTGCCGCAGGCGCCCAAGGTGAGCGCCGTCGGCCAGGATTCGGCGTGGAGCATGTTCGAACCAGCCACCGGCGCCTGGCGCCTGGTCGTGCGCCGCGACGGGATCACGCAGGTTCTGCCGATCGCGGGGCGCTCGACGCCGTTCGACGTCGACCTCGGCGACGACGGTCACGGAGGGCTCGTCGCAAGCTACTCGCGCTGTTCGGCTCCGGCAAGGAGCGCCGAACTCCCACACGGTTGCCGCCTCTACTACTACGACTTCGCCACCGGCGTCGAGCATCCGATCGCCGTCGCCAACGCTACGCGGGTACTCGCAGTTCGACCCCTCGATGGCGGCGGGCCGCGTCGCGTTCGCGCGGATCGCGGATCGCCGCCGGGTCGGCGCCGGCAACCGCGCGCGGATCTACGTGCAGCGCCTCGCCGGCGGGGAGCCTCGGCGCCTGCCGGGCGGCTTCGAGAACAACAGCCCCGGCACCGGTCCGACCGCACTCGATCTGAGCGCGACCGCGCTGGCGTTCAGCTGGGACGCTCAGGGCGCCACGGCGTTCGAACCCTTCAGCCTGGCGAGCTCGCAGGTGAGCGTCGACGATCTCTCGGGTGGCCAGACCCTGATCGCGCTCGGCACCAGCGGCGAGATCTCGGGCTACGAGGAGCTGTCGCCGACACTCGCCGCCGGGGCGGTCTACTACGAGGAAGCGGGCGTCGAAGAAGGTGGCGACCTCCACCAGCTGCGCAGCCTCACGCTGCCCGGGGCGCAGCCGGGGTGGCGCCGGCGTTCCCCGGAGGGCCGCGGCCTTCGGGGCGTGCAGAGCACCGCCACGAGCTCCGCCGGGACGATCTACTCCGGCTCTGCCCGAGCGCGGTCTTCCCGACGGGGCCGCCGTGCGAAGTCGCGCTCGCTGAACACGTCGAATTCACGCGATCCCGATCGGGAGGTCGCACACGTCGCCCGGCCGACGACGATCAGCCTGAGCCCGCAGGTGCCATCGAACGGAGCCCGCGGCACGTCCCCGGCAACTGGCTCGCGTGGAGTGCCTACGACCCGGTTGGCCGCGACTACCGGTTGATGCTGCGCGGCCCAAGCGGCGCCGTCGCGCCGGCACCGGTTCCGGCGCGCGCGGTTCCCTTCGACGTGGAGCTCGGCCCCCGGGCCGGGGGCGGACTGATCGCCGTCTACTCGCGCTGCCGGGTCGAACCCCGGCTCGACCCACGCGACATGCTGCCGCTGCCCGCGACCGGTCGCGGCTGCCGTCTCTACCGCTACGACATCGGCTCGCGCGGGTGAGCACGCAATCCCAGGATCGGGATCGCGCTTCCTGCCGAGCGTCTGGAACGGCGAACTGGCCTTTGCCAAGCTCCAGCCCGACGGAGCACCGGCCCTCTATATCGGCTCGCTGAACGGCCGTATCGGCCGCCGGCTGCTGCCGCCGGCCCCGCCGGCGTCAGCCCAGGGCTCGGACCGCGCGCACTCGTGCTCCACGCGGGCCGCGTCGCGTTCGTGTGGGAGTACCGAAACGGATCGGGCCTGCGGTCCGAGCTGCGCCTGGACGGCCCGGGCGGGCGCTCGCTGCTGCTGGACAGCGCCGCGAGCCGCACGGGAGCGCCCGCGAGCTCTCGCCGAGCTTCGCCGGGCTCGCCTGGAGCGCTCGTGTGGGCACGCCGCCAAGCAGGCGGAGAGAGCCGGATCGAGGTGTACGGGCTCTCCAGCCATCAGCCTGGACTCCTACCTGGCCCCCGACCCGATCCAGGCGCTTGCCACCAACTACTTCGTCATCCTCAACCACCTGGCCTCCGGAGAGGTCCTCTACGCGCGGGGAGACGCACACGGAGGCGCCACGATCCGTCGCCTCGTCACACGGCTACGACAGCTCCCTCTCATCCGCTGAACCTCCCGCCGGCCGCAGCCACGAGCGCACGGGCGACGGATGCGTGCCACATGCTCGCGGTCAGGAGACCACCTCGGCCATGAGCAGCTCTCGCTCGGCGTCGGTCGCGAAGAGAAAGCGACCCACGCTCACCAGCCCCTCGAGGTCGTGCACGTCCTGGTCGAGCTGCGGCACCTCGAGAATGCGGGTCGAGCCGAGGGTATGCCTGACACGGCGTTCGGTCATGCGGCACTGCTCGACCCGATCGTGATAGTCGCGCAGGTTCTCGGCCACGCGGCGCGCAAGCGCAGCTCCAAGCTCACCGCGCATGGCGTCCGAGAGTGCTTCGACGTCAAACTCGGCGATCTCGTCGTGGTGTACCCGGTTGATCACGACATCCGCGAGGCGCATGTGGGAAGAGTGCAGCCTGCGCGCGACGAAGATCGTCTCCTCGACCGGCCCGGGCTCGGCGACGGTCACGAGCAGGAACGCCGTCGCCGGGTCGCGCAGCAGCCGCCGCACCTGTATGGCGCGCTCGCGAAAGCCGCCCTTCACCTCACCGAGGGCGGCCAGGAACGCGGCGGCATCATCGAGCAGGTCGACACCGGTGACGCGCCCGAGCAGGCGCAGCATCGTCGCCGAGCCCCCGCCGAGCAGACGCGCGCCGAAGCCCGCCGAGCGCAGCAGCGAGTCAAGCGCGCGGCTCTCCAAGAACCCGGTCAGTCGATCCGGCGCGTCCAGGAAGTCAAGTGCGCTGCGCGACGGCGGCGTGTCCAGCACCAGCAGGTCATAGCCGCCTGCCTGATTGAGCTCATACAGCTTCGCCACCGCCGCGAACTCCTGCGTACCGGCCACGGCGTTGGAAAGCTGGCGGTATATGCGGTTGTCAAGCAGCTCACGGCGGGCGCTGTCGTCGGGCAGCAGAAGCTCGACCAGCTCGTCCAATGTCCGCCGCACGTCCAGCCTCATAGCCGAGAGCTCGCCGCCCGAGCACGGCTCTGGCAGGCCGGGGATGTCGCGCAGGTCGTCGATCGGCACACGTGTCGGCTCGTTCTCGAGTCGTTCGAGCCCGAGGGCCTCAGCCAGGCGCGGCGCGGGGTCGATCGTGATCGCGGCGACCCTCAGCCCCCTCAGGGCGGCACCCAGCGCGACCGTCGCGGCGATCGTGGTCTTCCCGACGCCGCCCGCACCTGCGCATATGCACACGCGCGTGTCCGCCAGCAGGGTTGCAGGGCTCAACGATTCCCCTTCAGGATCCGCTCGCCGAGCGCTTCGAGCGCAGCGCGGTCCAACGGCTCTCCCGGCATCATCGGCAGCTCGAGCGGGGGCTCGCCGGTGCGGGCCGCCAGACTTGCCAGCTGCCGCTGCTGGGCCTTGCGGCGAATATGCTGCGATAGCGCGGCGTGCAACGCCGTGCGGCGCAACAAGTCCGGTGTCGAGTCGACAGCCCTCGCCACCAGACCGAACTCGTCGTCGTCGAATCGACGCGGGTAGACGCGGTTGGCGAGCACACCGTCGACCGCGACGCCCGGCGAATGCGCCAGCTGTTCGCGCAGGATGAGCGTCTCGCGCACGGCGAGCTCCTCCGCCAGCGCCACGATCAGCACGCCCGTTAGGTCCGCCGCGGTGAGCGTGTCGGCAATCGCGCGGGCCTGGCGGGCGACGGGGCCCGCCCGCGCGATCTCCGCATAGGTCGCAGGCGAACGAAGCAGCGCCAAACACTGGCCGCTGGAGGGCCCGTCCACTATGACGAGGTCATACCTCACGGCCCCCCGGGTCTGGCGCCTGCCTCCAGCGAGCTCCCAGATCTTGCCGATCGTCACAAGCTCGCTCAGGCCCGGGGCCGCCGCTGTCAGGTATCCGAACGCACGGCTCGCCATCAGGGCGCTGCCGAGCGGCCCCAACTGCAGACGCAGGTACTCGCGAAGCGCCTCGCGCGGATCGATCGAGAGGGAGCTCAAGCTCTCGCCAAGTTCGATCTCCTTCATCCCGGCGCCGCGGCGGCCGAAGATCCGTGCGATCCGGCTCTGGCCGGAAAGCTCGACGACGATCGTGCGCAGGCCCCGGTCTGCCGCCGCCATCCCGAGCGCCGCCGCGATCGTCGACTTGCCTGCGCCGCCCTTTCCCGTCACGAAGAGCAGCCGCTTGCGCCGCAGCACCTCGGCGAAACCGCTGTGGGGGTCATCCAAGCCGCTCACTGGGCCATGCACAGCGGGCAGCGCTCTCCACCCGGGCACTCCTGCAGGGTACGACCGTGTGCGAGCGACAGTCTCACCAGCGCGGCCTCGAGGTCCCGCACGTCGGTACCGGCCCGGTGTGCCAGGTCGCGCAGCTGCGCGAGCTCGTCGCCGTCGCGCGCGTGAAACAGCCTGAGGTGCTCGCCCGCCCGTGCTGCCCGTGGGTCCAGCGGCGGCTCGATCTGCGGGCGCACCCCGCGCAGCTCGCGCAGGAACAGGCCCACGGTCACCGGGCCCCAGCCCGGCAGTGCTTGGAGCGTGGCCTGGAGCTCGCCCAGCGGGAGCCCGAGCGTTGAGCCCACACGGCCGCCGTGGGCCTTCTGCAGCGTCATGGCGATCGCGTGCAGGCGCGTGGCGGTCTGCATGTCGTAGCGGGCATACCCACCTGCATCGAGCAACTCGATCAGGCGCCCGACGTCCTGGCGCCCGGCATCAAGGATGTTGTTCACCCCCGCTTCCCCCAGCACGACAAAGGTGCGCTGTGCGATCTTCGCAGAGATCCGCCCACCGAACAGGGTCGCGGCCAACGCCCAGCGCTCGATCTCCTCAGTGTCACGATCCACGTCGATGCCAAGCTCGGTTGAGTAGCGGCCGCCGAGTGCCTCGACCGCGCTGCGAGCGCGACGGTCCCCCTTCGTGGTTGCGTCTTGACGCATCTGGGATCGCAGGATTCTCTCGCCGGCGGCAATGCTTCAGCCGCTCAGCGTCAGTGAGGCTCCATCGGCGGGAGTGGGGTTCCCCGGGGTCCTCGTGGTGCCACTCCAGACGATCAGCTCCGCGCCGCTCCACGCGAGCGCGCTCGAGCTCCTCGAATTGAGCGGGGACCGACCGGGATGGATCACCTGCCAGCTGTTTGTGCGTGGGCTGTAGAGCTGCAGGCTGCTGCTGGCGCAGGCCACGACGAGCCGCCGGCCGATCCATGCGATCTGCGTGTACGTCGCGGCCGGCAGAGCGCACGGGGCGCGTCTGGCCTTCCTCCAGCGACCGGTTGCGGGGTTGTAGAGCACGACTCCGCTCGAGGAGGCCAACGGGTCTGCGCTGGTCGAGAACAGCACCTCTGTTCCCGTCCAGGCGACCGGGTCAAGCTGCGAGCGCTGGCGCGGTTGGACGGGCGCCTTCGTCAGGTTCAGGCGGCGGAGCAGGCCGGACCTTGCGCTGAAGGAGAAGAGGATCGGTCGATCGCTTGCGCCGCGGCGGTGGAGCCTGCCGCTCACGAACGCCTCGCGCCCATCCCACACGGCGCCGTTGGGGATCAGGCCGTGGAGAACGTCGAGGGCGCGCAGGGTGCGCCACGATCGCGTCCCGGGGCTCAGGGCGGCGGCGGTCGGTTGCGCGGCCGAGTCCCCCGCGTGGCCGCCGAAGATGAGCAGCTCCTTTCCGGTCCAGGCCGATACGTACTCTTCGCGAACGCCGAGAGGTCCCCTGGGCAACCGCGTCCAGCTGTTCTTGATGGGGTCGTAGGTCGCGGCACCCGCCGGACCTTCGGGCGAGTTGCCCACCCACAGGACCATCTGGTGCCCGGTCCATGCTGCAGCGCGGCCGCCGCCACCGAGCAGCCCGGAAGGCGGGCGGGCGATGGTTCGCCATGCGTTAGCGGTCGGACTGTACGCGGCGCCGTCGCTGTCCGGTCGCGCTTGGCCATGTCCGATCGGTGGACGGGTCACCCCGCCCCACACGATCATCTCCCTCCCCGTCCATACGACGCTGGCGTCCAGCCGCCCTGCGATGGGTGCCGGGGGAAGCGGTTGCCACGTCCGCGGCGACGCGGCCTGTTCGGTCGCTGCGCCGGCGGTCGATCCGAGAAACACGGCAAGGGCTGCGACAAGGATCGCGCCGGTCACCAACAGCCGCACATCTGCAAAGGTGTTCATGCCGCCGCTCCTCAGGCCGGGGGACACAAGATCGGACACACAGGGGCACAAGAACGAGTCTGGCCTGTGATCGAGGGGCGCGTATCGGTAGATAGGCGCCGCGTCCGTCGGTGGCGAGCCGCAACGGTGCGACCCTCGCGCCGGCGCGGCCGTTGACCGAGATCAGGCTCCGTAGTTCGCCACGATGACCGTCGGCTGGTCTGCCGTCACGATCTAGGGCAAGAGAGCGTGAGCGTTCCGCAGGGAACGACCGCCAAACCGGCCGGCGGCAATTGAGCCGCAGAGCCGACGGCGCTCACGCTCTCTTTTTTGCCTCGGCGATTCGCTCGCGGCGATGCCGCGGTGGCAAATGGCGCTGCGGTGCCCGTCGGGGAGGAGCCGCGGATGCAGCCACTCATCTTCCCCCTACCCAACCACTCGTCGCTTCTGGATCATGCGCTTGGCGAGCGCCTCCCCTGCGCACTCGCGCCGTGCGAGTTCGCTCGCTTCTCCAACGGTGAGCTGTACGTCCGCCTGGGCGCGCCGGTCGCGGGCCGGGTGTGCGGTGTGCTGGGCTCGCTGGCGCCACCCGACGAGCAGATGCTGTCGGTGCTCCTGCTGGCCCATACGCTCAGGCGAGAGGGCGCGCGACGCGTCGTCGCGCTGCTCCCGTACCTCGGCTATGCCCGTCAGGACCGTGCGGACCCGGGGCAGAGCCTCGGCATCCGCTGGGTGGGCGACCTACTCCGGGCGGCGGGCGTCGATCGAGTACTGACCGTCGATGTGCACAGCCTGGAGGCCACACGCATGCCTGTGCCTCTCGACTCGCTCTCACCCGCGGGGCTGTTCGGCGACGTGCTCCTGGACCTCGGAGTGGCAGACCTCACCATCGTGGCGCCCGACGAGGGTGCGCTCGAGCGCTGCGAGCAGGTCAGGCGTGCGGCGGGAGTCGATCGGCCACTTGCCTACCTGCGCAAGCGGCGCGATGCAGATGGCGTCACGCACAGCGCACTGGTCGGCAACGTTGAGCAGCGAGTGGCGATCGTGGATGACATCCTCGACACCGGTCGCACTCTGCTATCCGCGTGCGCCGAGCTGCGAAGGGCAGGAGTTGGAGAGATCGTCGTGCTTGCCACCCATGGCCTGTTCACGGGCGAGGGTTGGCGCGAGCTCCCGGCCCTCGGTGTTCGGCGGATCTATACGACCGACAGCGTCCCATCGGCCCGTGACCGAGCTGGCGCCATCACCGAGGTGCTACCAGTCGGGGATCTGGTCGCCACGGCATTCGTCACGCTCGCCCTCGCTCACGACGGGCATAGGGCCAACCGGCACGCGACCAGACCGGCCATGGTCGAACAGATCGAGGGACCGGCACCCACGGAGGACTCGAGTGTTCCCTAACCGGCCACCTCGTGCGCAATCGATGGTCTGCCTTCGCTGATGAGCTACCGCTGGCTGGAGCACACCTCCGAGCTCGAGCTGCACATAGTCGCGGCCACCGAGGCGGCCGTCTTCGAGACGGCGGCGGCAGCCCTGGCCGAGCTGGCAGACGACGACGGAGGAAGCGAGGCTCCCCCTCCGGCGGAGAGCACGCGCCACGCCGCGCGGGAGACGCTCGTTCGTGAGATCACTGTGGCGGCAGGCGACCGCGCCGCCCTGCTCGCGTCCTTCCTCGAAGAGCTCGTATACCTGCTCGAGACAGAGGATCTTCTTCCAGAGCGAGTAGATCATCTGCAGCTGGCCGACGATCGCTTGACCGCGACGGTGCGAGGGCATCGCGGCACCCCACGTCACCTCGTCAAGGGCGTGACATACAACGAGCTCACGTTCGCGCGCTCCGGCGACGGCTTCACCGCGACGGTGGTGCTGGATGTCTGAGACGACCGGAACCGAGCACATGCCAAGGGCTCCGGACTCCTTTCAAACGGTCAGCGGGGAGCTCCGCCGAGTGGGGGAGGAGCTATGGGAGCTCGCATCCACCTCCCGCGCGGACATGAGAGTGCCGGCGCGAGTGTTCGCCGACCGCGAGCTGCTTGAACAGATCTCAGGCGACCGCTCGCTCGAGCAGCTGCAGAACGTCGCCACCCTGCCCGGCATCGTCGAGGCGGCGCTGGCGATGCCCGACATCCACCAGGGATACGGCTTTCCCGTGGGGGGTGTCGCAGCGACCGAGCCGCCGGACGGCGTGATCTCACCAGGCGGCGTGGGATATGACATCAACTGCGGTGTGCGTCTGCTGACGCTGCCGCTGAGCGCGTCCGAGCTGGGCAGGCGAGCGGAGCCGCTCATACACGAGATCTCGCGGCGGGTACCGGTCGGCGCCGGTCACGGCGGCGCCCTGCGCCTCGCCGGCGGTGAGCTCGATCGCGTGCTCTCGCACGGCCCGCGGGCGCTGTTGGAGGAGCAGAACATCGGCACAGCCGAGGACATCGAGCGCACCGAGTCCAGCGGGTGCCTGCCCGGAGCCGATTCCGCGGCGGTGTCACAACGCGCGAGAGACCGCGGCGCCGATCAGCTCGGCACGCTCGGCTCGGGCAATCACTTCCTCGAGCTGCAACGCGTGCGGACGGTCATCGACCCCCTCGCGAGCCGGGTCTTCGGGTTGCGCGAGGACCAGTTGACCGTGCTGATCCACTCCGGGTCGCGGGGGCTCGGCCACCAGGTCTGCAGCGACTACGTCCGCCGCATGGACGCCGTGCTCAGCCGCTACGGGATCACCCTGCCCGACCGCCAGCTTGCCTGCGCTCCGCTGTCCTCGCCCGAGGGCCAGAGCTACCTCGGCGCGATGGCTGCCGCCGCGAACTTCGCCTGGGCCAACCGCGCATTGCTCGCCCATCGCGTCCGGGAGGCCGTGTCGCTCGTCCTCGGCAGGGACACGGCAGCCCAGACACGCCAGGTATACGACGTCGCGCACAACGTCGCCAAGCTGGAGGTCCAGCACGGCAGGACCCTGTGCGTCCACCGAAAGGGCGCCACACGCGCCTTTCCCGCCGGCTCCCCAGAGATCCCAGCCGCCTACCGGGAGGTCGGGCAGCCCGTGTTCATCCCCGGAAGCATGGGGACATCGAGCTTCGTGCTGGCCGGTCAACCCCGGGCGATGGAGCTCTCGTTCGGTACCGCCTGTCACGGCGCCGGGCGGCGGCTGAGCCGGACCGGCGCGCGAAAGCAGATCGGCGGCGCCGAGCTGCGCCGCCAGCTCGAGAGGCAAGGCATCGTCGTGCGCTGCCCATCCAACCGCGGGCTCGCCGAGGAGGCTCCGTTCGCCTACAAGGACGTCGAGCGAGTCGTCGCGGTCGTAGAGCACGCCGGGCTCGCCAGGCGCGTGGCGCAGCTCGAGCCGCTCGGCGTCGTGAAGGGATGACACGGCTCAGCCACCACCCGCCTCCGTAGCCGGCCCGGATGTGCTCGAGCCGTCGCTCGGCGATGCTTTGCGAGCGTTGTCCACATTCTCGGAGAAGACCTCGCGCTCGGGGCCGCACACCACCCAGGGACGGCTCGTCCGACGCTGGCTCACAGCGGTGGGGGAGGATCCCTCCACGCTGCTCGAGTGGGGCACACGCTCGATCTCGCTGCCCGCCGGCGGAGGGCAGACTGGGACCGCCCGCGAGGACATCGAGGCACCAATCAGCTGGTCCGATGCCGCCGTCGCGACGGTCGCGCGCCGCTATCTGGGGCGGCTCCCCGACGGCTCGCCCGAGCGCTCCGTCAAGGGGCTCATCGAACGCGTGGTCCAGACGATCGGCGAGTGGGCGCAGGAATCCGGGCAGGCAACGACCCCAGCTGAGCGCGCCACGCTCGAGGCCGAGCTCGCGGCGCTGGTCCTGACTCAGCGGGGAGCGTTCGCCACGCCGGTGTGGCTCAACGTCGGCCTCGAGCCCGAGCCCTTCACCTCCGCCTGCTTCATCCTCGAAACAGACGACTCGATCCGTTCGCTGCTCGACTGGAACGCCCGTGAGGGCCTGATCTTCCAGCAGGGCGGCGGATCCGGCATCAACCTCTCAAAGGTGCGCTCCTCGCGCGAGCCCGTCTCGCGCGGCGGGCTGGCGAGCGGCCCGGTTTCCTTCATGCGCGCCGCCGACGCCTGGGCGGGGACGATCCGCTCCGGCGGACGCGCGCGGCGGGGCGCAAAGATGGTCGTGCTCGACGCCGATCATCCGGACATCCTGGACTTCGTCGCCTGCAAGGCCCGCGAGGAGGAGCGCGGCGAGGCGCTGGTGGCCGCCGGCTACGGCCCCGAGGAGGTTGTGGGCGTCGCTCGCCTTCCAGAACGCCACGCATGCCGTTCGCGTCAGCCACGCGTTCATGGACGCCGCCATCGAGGATGGCGAGTGGCCGCTGCGGGCGGTGACGACCGGCGAGGTGATCGCGACGCTGCCCGCAGGCGAGCTGCTTCGCGCCTGCGCGCAGGCGGCGTGGCGCTGTGGCGATCCGGGGCTGCAGTTCGCCGGCACGATCGAGCGGTGGCACACCTGCCCGAGCTCGGGGCCGATAATCGCCTCGAACCCATGCGGGGAGTTCCTGCACGTCGGCGAGTCCGCATGCAACCTTGCGACGCTGAACCTCCTCGCGTTCCTGGGAGACGACGGAGCGTTCGACGTCGATTCCTTCGTGCGTACGGTCGAGCTGCTGGTCCTCGCCCAGGATGCGATCGTGGACGGCTCGTCCTACCCCACCGAGCGCATCGCTCGGGGGGCGCGACGCTTTCGCCCGATCGGCATCGGCTATGCGAACCTCGCGGCGTTGCTGCTCACCCTCGGGATCGCATATGACTCCGACGAGGCGAGGGACTGGGCGGCTGCGATCACCGCGCTCATGACCGGTGCCGCCTACCGCCGTTCCGCCCAGCTGGCGGCGCGGCTCGGGCCGTTCGAGGAGTTCCAGCGCAATCGCCGGCCGATGCTCGACGTTCTGGCCCTTCACCGCGATGCCGCCATGCAGATCGGTCCCGGAGCGCCGACGGAGGTCCTCGCGGCCGCCCATCAGGTCTGGGAAGACGCGCTCGCCGACGCCTCCACCCACGGGCTGCGCAACGCGCAGACCACCCTGATCCCACCGACCGGCACCGTCAGCCTGATGCTCGACTGCGAGAGCACGGGCATCGAGCCCTACTATGCCCTGGCCGGGCGCAAGCATCTGGCCGACGGCGACGACCTGCTCTACCAGAGCCGCGCGGTGCTCGACGGCCTGATCGCGCTCGGCTACTCCACCCACGCTCTGGAGAGGCTCGGCGAGTACGCCCTCGATCACGGACACCTCGCAGGCGCCGAGGCACTGCACCCCGCCCACGCTCCGGTCTTCCAGACGGCGAGCGGCCCCGACCCGCTCCCGGTAGACGGGCACCTGCGGATGGTTGCCGCAGTGCAACCGCTGCTCAGCGGCGGCGTGTCGAAGACGCTCAACCTTCCTCACGACACCCCACCCGAGACGATCGAGTCGATCTTCATCGACGCCTGGCGGATGGGCCTGAAGTCGATCGCCGTCTACCGCCAGGGATCGAAGATCAGCCAGCCGCTCGAGGCGATCGAGGACTGAGGCTCACGCCGACACGCGTGAAAGGCCGTGATCGCGAAGCGTGGTTTCCCCCAATGGCGTCGGGGCCGCTCCGGCGTAGCTTGGCTGGTATGAGCACGCCCCATCGCGCGACGATCAACCCCGATCGGCACGCGCGCCAGCCATGACCACACCTCTAATCCTGCGCGGGCCGATCGCTCCCTCGCCGTCGCCTGAGGACATCGCGACGCTGCACGAGCAGGTGAGCAACCTCGCCCGCGAGCGCGAAGCGATCATCCTCGCCCACAACTACCAGCGTCCAGAGGTGCAGGACGTCGCCGACTTCGTCGGGGACTCACTCGGCCTCTCGCGCCAGGCCGCTGCGAGCGAGAAGCCGGTGATCGCCTTCTGCGGCGTGCACTTCATGGCAGAGACGGCATCCGTGCTGTGCCCCGAGAAGACGGTGCTCCTACCCGATCTTCGCGCCGGCTGCTCGCTCGCCGAGACGATCACCGCCGAGGAGCTGCGGGCCTGGAAGGCAGCACACCCGGGCTCGGTCGTGGTGATGTACGTCAACACCTCGGCCGAGGTCAAGGCCGAGACCGACTACTGCTGCACGTCCTCCAACGCCGTCCAGGTGGTCGAACACGTCTGGCGGGAGCACGGGCAGCAGACCGAGATCCTGTTCGGCCCGGACATGTGGCTGGGGGCTTTCGTGCAACACCGGACGGGGCGGTCCATGCAGGTGTGGAGCGGCGAGTGTCACGTGCATGCAGGAATCAGGCCTCACGACATCGAGCAGCTCCGCGCCGAGCACCCAGACGCCGAGTTCCTGATCCACCCCGAGTGCGGCTGTACAAGCTCGGTGATGGAGTTCATCGCCTCCGGCGAGGTGCGGGCCAGCCGCTGCCACATGCTCTCGACCGGCGGGATGCTCGACTACGCCCGCCGCTCCGACGCCGAGGAGTTCGTCGTCGCCACCGAGACCGGCATGCTCTACCCCCTGCAGCGGCAGAACCCGGGCAAGCGCTTCATCCCGGTACGCCAAGCGGCGGTCTGCGAGTACATGAAGATGATCACCCTGGAGAACCTGCGCGACGCGCTCCTGCACAACCGCCACGAGGTTCGAGTCCCCCCCGAGATCGCCGAGCGGGCGCGCCTACCGATCGAACGAATGGTCGCGATCGTCTGACCGCCACCGGCATGCGCGTCCCTGTTGGGCTCACCTTCCCGCGGCCATCGTCACGTTCACATCACCGCTCTGCTCCGCGAGGGTGAAGCCCGTGGCCTCACCTTCACGGTGGAAGTCGAGCGTCACCCGAGCCCCGCCAACCCGCAGTCCCCGCAGACGAACGCGCTGAAGCCACTCGGGCAGGACGGGGCGCTCGATCGTGAGCGCCCCCGCCGGAGCATCGGCGGAGATGCCGAGCAGCGCCTGCAGAACCAGATATGGCGCCGCAGCCGCCCATGCCTGCGGTATGCACGCAACGGGATAGGCGACGACGCCGGGACGCTCGGAGCGATCAAAGCCGCAAAAGAGCTCGGGCAAACGCGCGTCGGGAGCCGCGGCGGCGGCCGCGAAGAGGCCATCGGCGATCTGCACCACAGCGTCATGGTGGCCGTAGCGCTTGAACCCGGCAGCGATGATCGCATTGTCGTGCGGCCACACCGACCCGTTGTGGTAGCTCATCGGGTTGTACGCCGGACACAGGCTCGAAAGGGTGCGCACGCCCCAGCCGCAGAACATGTCCGGTGCGAGCAGCCGCTCGACCACCGCGCCCGCCCTCGCAGGATCCACGATCCCGCAGTACAGGCAGTGGCCGGGGTTCGACGTCACGCTCGCGACCTGGTTCTTGCGGCCATCCAGCGCGAGCGCGAACGTCCCCTCCTGGCGGTTCCAGAAGGCCTCATTGAATGCCAGCTGCAGTGCGAGCGCATCTGCCCGCAGCCGGCCTGCGAGCTCGGGCTCGTCCAGCGCGTCGTAGACCTCCGCGATCCCTTGCTTCGCCGCGAACACGTAACCCTGGACCTCCGCCAGCGCGATCGGCCCCTCGGCGAGCGTGCCGTCCGCGTGAACGATCGAGTCCTCCGAGTCCTTCCAGCCCTGGTTGCGCAGGCCGCCGCTGGAACGCCGCTCGTACTCGACGAAGCCGTCGCCGTCGCGGTCGCCGTAGCGGTCGATCCACTCCAGCGCAGCGTCAAGCGCGGGGCGCAGCGACCGTAGCGTCTCGAGGTCCCCTGTCCACGCGTAGTAGTCGGCCGCTCGCATCAGGAACAGCGGTGTCGCGTCGACCGTCCCGTAGTAGGGGGTGTGGGGGATGAGGCCGGCCCCCGCCAGCTCGCCGACCCGCAGCTCGTGCAGGATCTTGCCCGGCTCGGCGTCCCGCCACGGGTCATCCTCCCGCGCCTGGAGCCTTGCCAGCACCAGCAGCGAATCGCGTACCAGCTCCGGGTTGAGGATCAGCGCCTCGCCGGCCGCCATCAGCGCGTCACGCCCGAACGGGGCGACATACCACGGGACCCCCGCCGTCACTATTCGCCCGCCGGGGGCCGGGATCATCAGAGCACGCAGGTCTCGCGCCGAGGTCGCCGTCACCGTGTTGAACCGCTCGTTGTCGCTGTCGATCGCGGTGCAGACCGACCGCCAGTCCGCCTCGACCTCTCGCAGTTCGCCCGCTGCCGTCGCCAGCCGCCGGCGGGGTCGCCTTCGCCCGCCGATGGACGGCTCGGCGGTCGCCAGTATCTCAAGCGGCTCGCCGGGCTCGAGCACGATCTCCCATCCAGCCCGGCTCCCGTCCGCCCCCAGCTCGAGCTGGTCGGGCACCGGGTCCAGCTCGATGACCGTCTCGCGGAACACACCATCCTCGCCCATGTACGCAAGCGTGAGTCCCCGATCAGATTGTTTCGGCGCCAGGACATGCCCGCGCGCCGAACAATGGGGATCGCCGCGAACCTCGAACATGTCCGCGAAGTCCGCCCCGAAAGCCAGCGACACCGCCGTCGACACCGGCTCGCGCAGGAAGTTGCGCAACCGGACGGTGCAGTACATGCGGCCGGCGGCCACCATCAGCTCACGGGTGATGCTCAAGGAAAGCTGCGGCACAGGCGGGTGTGAGTTGCCTTTCAGCCTCGCATTCGTGGCATCCAGCACCGCACGATCCTCGGAGGTCACCCGCGAGAGGGCCACCGGCCGCGCGCCGCCGACCTCCAGGCGCAGCTCCGACAGGTGGCGTGTGTCATGGGCGTAGAGGCCCTCACCCGACACGCGCGCCGGGGCGATGTCGCCATCGGTGCGGGTGCACAGGAACAGGTCACCGTCCTTGAGCACCAGCAGCTCCTCACGAGCCTCGGCCGGGATCGGCGGCGCGCCGTGCCGCTCCACCGGCCCGGCACGTCCCACCACCTCGAACGGCTCCCCGCGGGGGCTCACGAGCTCGCGGCCCACGCCGTCACTCGACCCCGACCTGCTCGCGCCCGACCCCGACCGGCGCGCCCTGCCCGTCCTGCCCGGCGGCTTGCTCACGATGACGCTGGTCCCATCGGCTCTAACCATCGTAGGCCCCAGCACGGAGCGATCATCCGGGCACAGGCGAAAGCCTCCAGCCCCGGCGAGCACACAGCCCGCCTTTTGCGATCATGCGGCGAGCGGCGCGCGCCACCGGCAGCGATACGCGCCGGCCCCGACCGTCTCAGGCTCTATATCGCAGATCGCGACCCGGACCGGCCCTTGCGCGCTGATCTCGATCGCGTCAGCTGTGACCCGCGCACGGATCGGCACCCCGCGGAAGCGCAGCCGCAGCTCGAGCGCCTCCCAGTCGGGTGGCAGACGAGGGTCGAACCGCAGCAGCTCGCCGTCTGGACGGACGCCGAGAAAGCCGTAGGCCATTGCTTGCCAGACGCTGCCCATCGCGGCGATGTGCACGCCCGACGCGGTCGAGGCGGAGATGTCATCGAGGTCGATGCGGGCGGCCAGCGAAAGCGCGGCCTGCGCTCGGCCGAGCCTGCCCGCTCGAGCGAACAGCGCCGCGTGTATGCCCGGGGAGAGGGAGCTCGCGTGTGCGGTACGCGGCTCGTAGAAATCGAGGTTGCTCGCCAGCGAGTCCGGGGCGACCTCGTCCGGGACCAGGTGATGGAGCATCAGGACGTCCGCCTGCTTGACCACCTGAGCCTGGTGCACGCGCTCAGGTGAGAGCAACAGGTCCGCGGCGATCGGACGCCTGGAGGAGAACTCGGCGATCACGAGCGGCTCGAGCGCGAAGAAGCCGGCGAACTGCTCGTAGCATCCGGTATGCGGGTCATAGCCGTCCACGAGTGCTTCTGCAAGCTCGGCCCAAGACGCTCGCTCGGTTCGATCGATCTCCGCGTCGCTGGTCTCAGCGAAGGCGCGTCGCAGGTTCCATCGAGCCATCACGTTGGTGTAGGCGTTGTCGTCGACCAGCTCGTGGTACTCGTCAGGCCCGATCACCCCGCGAATGTGCGCGCTCCCATCCTGGTCGCGTTCGATCCGCGAGGCCCAGTAGCGAGCCGTCTCGACGAGCAGGCGTCGTCCCGCCCCAGCGCGGAACGCCTCATCTCCCGTCCAGTCCAGGTAGCAGGCGGTGGCCCACGCGACATCCGCGACGATGTGCTCCTCGCGCTGGCCCGTGTAGATCGCGACGTCGCGTCCGGCGCGGTCGCGGGCCTCGCGCGGCGTGACATCCTCGCCGCTGGCGGCTGACTCCCACGCGAACCGCGCGCCACGGCGCCCGAGCGCCCGTGCGGCGGCCTGGGCGGCAGGCAGGCGCCTCACGCGGTACTCCAGGATCGCCCGTGCGCTCGCGGGGTGCGTAGCGGCCAGGAACGGCAGCACGAACACGTCGCTGTCCCAGAAGACATGGCCACGGTAGCCAGCTCCGGTCAGGCCGCGTGCCCCGACCGCGGCCTCGCCGCAGTCGGCCGCGGAGCTCATCAGGTGGTAGAGGCCGAGGCGCACCGCGAGCTGCAACTCGGGGTCGCCGTCGATCCGCACGTCGGCCTCCTCCCACCGTCCCGCCCAGGACCGGCGATGCTCGACCAGCAGACGCTCACCTCCGGCGGATCGCGCACGGGCCAGCCTTCGCGGTGCCGGCCGATCTCGATCGTCCTCGGAAGTCACGACGTATACGGCTAGCCGCTCCAACGTTCCGTCCGCTCCTGCACCGTGGACGGACTGCTCGGCCGCCACTTCGAGCGTCCCGGCGGTCACCGGGATGCGCATCGATCTACCGTCGTCATCCAGCTCAGCGCCTGCGCGTGGGGGTGCCACCAGCGTTGGGCTTTCCTCGAGTGCTTCGTGCGGGCCGCGAGCGCGCAGGACCGCGAGCCCAGGATCCGCCAGCGAGGAGAACTGCAGCGCGGCCTCGACTCCGTGTGGCCTCTGGTGTGCGAGAAGGCCCGCGTGCAGGTCGAGGGTTCGGATCAGCTCATCTCCCAGCTCGGTGACCGCCAGCCGGTTCCACAACGGCGCGCGCTGGAGCTCCGAGCGCTCGCCGTGACCGTGATAGGCGCCCGCGAACACGACCCCCGGTTTCGATGACCGCCTTGGCGTGAGCGGGCTGCCGCGTGTGCCCACGCGCCCGTCGGCGATCGTCAACAGCGACTCGTGGGCCCGCTCGCGCTCGTGGCTCACTCCCTGGATCCGCAACGTCCACTCGGGGTCTGAGGGGACGATCGGCAGCGCCCCGCCGCGACGGCACTCGACCTGCGCGTCCAGCAGTGCCAGGAATCGTGGCGGCCCGCCGCCGAGCCCGATCACTCCGGCGGGCAGGCCTGCCGGCTCGACGCCAACCGACACGGTGGTCGCCGCCACGGCATGCTCGATCAGCAGCTTGGAGTCGCTGCCCGGGAGGCCCCCGAGCGGTCCCAGCTCATCGCCGACAACCAGCACCTGCTCCGGCCAGACACCGCCTCGCCACAAGTGTGCAAGCCACCATCGGGCCGAGTCGGACTTGTCGGTGAGGCCGATCTCGACATGCTTGGCATCGGTTGTCACGCGCGCGCCGTCAAGGCCCGCCTCGGCGGCAGCCTTCTCGCCCAGCGTGACCGCCCCACGCAATCCGTCCAGGCCGTGCTCGCGCAGGCGGGCCTCGACCGCCTTCAACAGCGCTGCGATCCGGGCCTTCGGCGGTTCTGCCCACTCCGGGTCAGGGATCAGGTCGATCTTGCGACGGTTGAGTCGCTGCGAAACGATCCTCGCTCCCAGTCCGTGCTCGCCGAGAAGCTCGACGGTACGCGCGGCGGCGCGGTCAAGCGCGGCCTCCTCCTCAGCCGTGGCGCTGCGCCGCTCCAGCAGCTCCGGACCGGAGGGCCCCACCCGAAACACCTCCGAGCCACGGTTCAGCAACAGGTGCAGCTCACCCGGACCGCCGGGACGTGCGGCCAGCTGTCCGTCGACATTGCCGACGTGCGTGCCGCTCACCACCGCCACATTCAGGCCGGCCGAGCATGCCGCCTCGACCGCGCGGCGGACGGGGCTCGCGTCGGCAGAGCGGTCCGGCACGGCAGTGCCGTCCCAGTCGAAGATGACCGCCTCGAAGCGCCGCCTCAGAGCTGGGGGCAGTGGCCCCCGATCGCCGGACACCGCTAAGGCCGCGGCGGGGCGATCGAACCCGGTACCCCGAGCGCTGGCGCGACCGGACGAAGCCCGACCTCCCGCACCGAGCCCACCGGACACAACACGACGTCCAACGTGCCGCAGTTCTCGAGCTCGAGGAACAGCTCACCGCTGGTCGTGTCCGAGAGCGTCTGGGCCACGCAGAACAAGGCCGTTCCGTCCGTGAGGTAGGAGCCGCCCGACGGCACCCATCCCGCAGCCGGTGAGTCGGGCGCCCTGCCTGCGGCCGGCGCCGCCGTGCCGCCGTTGCTCGCCTGATCGGAGAGTCCCATGCATGCACGCTATACGCCCCCTCGAGGGTCGTCTTCGGGGGAAAGCGCTACTCCTCCTGCGGCACCTGCACCGACCACAAGGGGGATACCTACGGAGGCGGAGGGGGCCCACGATGCGCGACGCTGGCGGCTAACGCACCTGCGATCCGTAAGGAGCCCATATGGCCCAGGTCGACCCCGCCATCATCCAACGCAGCGTCGAGAAGACGCACATCTGGCTGAACGAGATCGCCGAAGAGCTCGGCGGCGAGGATCGCCAGTACGCCTACCGCGCGCTGCGCTCGGTACTCCACGCCTTGCGGGACCGGCTCCCCGTCGACGTCGCGGCGAACCTGGCCGCTCAGCTACCGACCCTGATTCGCGGCATCTACTACGAGGACTGGGACCCGAGCCGCACACCGCTGCCCATTCACGACGTGGCCACGTTCCTTGATCGGGTCGCGCACGAGGGACAGATGGCAGGGGAGACCGAGGCATCGCTGGCCGTCACCGCGGTCGCAAGGATCCTCCGACGGAACGTCTCCGGCGGCGAGATCGACGAGATGCTCGCGGTCTTGCCAGACAGCTTCCGTGTGCTGATCGAGTCCTGAGCGACCATGGTTGGCCGGCACACGCTTGGGTCGGGTGTCCGATGAGCAGGGTCATCGCCGCGATCACCGGTGACTCGGCTGCGGAGGCCGTCCTCTCGACAGCGACCGCCGTCGGCAAGCTGTTCGGAGCCGAGGTCGAGGCGCTGCACGTCGGCAGCGAACGACTCGGGCTTGCTTCGGCAGCGCGCAGGGCGGGCATGGCGATCAAGAGCATCCCGGGAGAGTCCCTGCAGACTCTTGCGGACGCCGCCTCCGCCGAGGACGTGGTGGCGGTCGTGATCGGCGCCCGCGCCGAGCCCGCCGGCAAGCGACCTGCGGGAAGCACAGCGCTCAGGCTGATCACGCGCCAACTGCGTCCCGTCGTGGTCGTGCCCCCGGACGCACCGAGGCGCCGTGCCATCGAGAGCGTGCTGGTGCCATTGGACGGCACACCGGCCAGCGCGGCGGCACTCGCCGAGACCATCGAGCTCGCACACAACGCCGCGCTGCGGGTTGTGGTCGCGCACGTGCACCCGGCGAACACGATCCCTGCGTTCAGCAACCACCTCCCGCATGAGGTACGCGCGTGGAGCGAGGAGTTCATCGCCCGGCAATGTCCCGCAGCCGCGGAGGCCACCCTCGAGCTTCGTATAGGTGAGCCACACGAGCATGTGCTCGGCATCCTGCGCGAGAGCGGCTGCGACCTCATCGCGCTGGGCTGGCGCCAGGATCTCGGCAGCGGACATGCGGCGGTCGTCCGCCGCATACTCGCTGAGTCGCCCGTGCCCGTTCTGCTCACGCCGGTGGGCGTCGCCCGGTCCGAGCCTCCAACGGCCGCGGGGCACGCCACGAGGAGCGCACGGTCGTGATCGACCTCGACATCACGACAAAAGGAGACGTCCCCGAGACAGAGTCCGATCACGCCCGGCGGCTCATAGGTCAGCTGGATCGACGCGCCCACGATCCGGTCCTAGGGGGAAGGGTCGTTCTGCGGCAGGAGCGCAACCCAAGCCTCGAACGTCCCGCCCGTGCCGAGGCCGAGCTGAACCTCAACGGGCAGCTGCTGCGCGGTGAGGTTGCCGCCGCCACGATGAGCGAGGCCATCGACCAGCTCGCTGCGCACCTGCAGCGCCAGCTTCGCGACTTCGTCGACCGGCGTCAGCGGCTCGCGCGGCGCGCGAATGAGCCAGCCCCGGGAGAGTGGCGTCACGGACCGCGGCCGTCCGTACGCCCCGCCCAATCCCTGCGGCCGGCACAGGAACGCTCGATCGTACGCCGCAAGGCCTTCGCGCTCGGTGGCACAGATCCCCAGCAGGCGGTAATCGAGATGCTCGACCTGGACCACGACTTCCACCTGTTCCGCGACGCCCAGACCGGGCTCGAGGCGCTCGCCTATCGACGCGACGACGGCCGGATCGGGCTGATCCATGCGCCTGGCGCTCCCCCGAGCGGGTGCGAGGGTCTCGTGTGCCAGGAGAGTCGCCTGCGCGAACCGATCTCGATCGATACGGCGATCTCGGAGATGGATGCGCTCGGCCACCGCTTCCTGTTCTTCGTCGATGAGGAAAGTGGCCGCGGGAACGTGATCTACCTCCGCTACGACGGCGATTACGGGCTCATCCAGCCCGCCCGGTAGCCAGGGCAGGCGCCCGCCGCTCCCGATGCGCGTCGGAAGGGGCCTAACCCGTCGCCGCCTCGCGCGAGCACGCGCACGCCCGCCTGGCGCAGAGGGCCGCTCCCATCTGCTCAGCTGCCCCTGCGCAGCTCGACGCCGCCGGAGCGCCAGCCGTAGAGCGTCTCGCGGACCTCGTCCTCGCAATCGTCACGCACCGGACGCGAGAACGTCCGCGGCTGCCGCCGGGCAACCCTGTGCGCATGCTCATGCCGGATCGGGGCGCCGCAGGTCGGACAGACCGGCGCCCCCGCCTCGCATCGAGCGCCGCACGCCTCGCAGCGAACCTGAGGGTCGCTCATGCCGGGCTCCGCCTTCGGGTTCGAGCAGCTTTCGGCTTCCGCGGCTCGCCCAGAGAGCCGGCAGAAGGCGTACAGACACTCTCGCGTCCGTCATCCCAGAGGATCCGGTAGCGGGGGGATGGCATTGTCCGCAGCACCTCACGGATCACGCCCGTCCTTCCCGGACGCTCGGTCGAGCGTGCTTTCTCCTCAACTCGGTCGCCAGCTCGAAGAGCCATTCGCTCCCACTCCATCCAAGGACTCGCTGCAGCGTATGATCTACCAGTGCGTGAGGGCTGTCATCGGCATCTCTCGCGGAACAGCCCGCGGCTTACTACGCATCCCCTGGGGGCCTACGTAGTTTGCGCAGGCCTTCGGCGGCGGAGCCCCGATGCCGGTCTGATCGTGCTTACCTAGGTTTGGCGCGCAGCCCCAGATGCAGCTCGCGGCTCCTCGGCCGGACTGCACGCCAACAGCCGCACCGTCATGAACATGCCCTCCGCCACCGCACCTCCAGACAGCCTCTCGCGTGTGGCGGGCAGGGCGCTTCGTATCGCGATCATCGCCCCCCCGTGGATCCCCATTCCGCCGCCCGCCTACGGAGGGATAGAGGCGGTCGTTGCGCTGCTGTGCGACGAGCTTGTCGCCAAAGGCCACGATGTAACGCTGTTCGCGGCGCCCGGGTCCCGTTCGCCGGCGCGCGTACATGCGCCGCTGGGAGAGGCGCACCCCGACCGGATCGGCTCAGCCCTGTTCGAGGCCGACCACGTTGGCTCGGCATACGACGCGATCGACCGCGCCGCATCGGACGGAAAGCCCTTCGACGTTGTCCACGACCACTCGGGCTTCACGGCGGTTGCGATGGCAAACCGGGTACCAGCCCCAGTCGTACACACCCTGCACGGCCCATTCGACGAGCACACGGGCCCCTTCTATCAGCGTCACGGCCACAAGGCCCATCTCGTGGCGATCAGCGACGCGCAGCGCGAGCAGGCGCCCCCCGGCGTGCGCGTCGCCGAGCAGGTGTCCAACCCGATACGCCTCGAGGACTGGCCGTTCCAGGAGGACAAGGACGACTACCTACTGTGGATGGGTCGCATGGACCCCGTCAAGGGGGCACACCGAGCGATCCGCGTGGCCCGCCGCTGCGGCCGGAGGCTCGTGCTCGCAGGCCCTGTGCAACCGGGCCAGGAGGGCTACTTCGACAAAGAGGTCTTGCCGCTCTTAGACGGCAACCAGATCACGTTCCTTGGCGAGGTGCGCGGCCACAGGCGCCAGCAGCTGTTGGGTCGCGCCAGTGCGCTGCTGATGCCCATCCGCTGGCCCGAGCCGTTCGGGATGGTGATGGTGGAGGCGCTGACATGCGGCACACCGGTGCTGGCCTTCCCCGAAGGGGCTGCCCGCGAGATCGTCATCCACGGCGATAACGGCTTTCACGTGACTGACGAGCTTGAGATGGCCGGCGCGGTCGCGGAGCTCCACAAGCTTGACCCCAAGCGCTGCCGTGAGAGCGTCGCCGAACGCTACGAGGCGACGGTCGTGGCCGACCGCTACGTGGCCGTATACGAGCGCGCGGTTCTCACGGCGGTCAAACGGACGGAACGCTTGATCCGCCAGCCGATGCTCCGGCCAGCGAGGCCCCAAGGCCCCGAGCGAGCCCACGGCGCGGCGCGGGAGAGCACGCTACCGACGCTATCCCAAGGATAACCCAGCGACCAGGCGCGAAGAACATGGCAGAGGGCGGAGACAGACCTCCGGCGGAGAACCGCTCCAGCGGAGGCGACCCCCGAGGGGAGCGTCACCAGGGCGGCTGGAGGATCCGACCCGGCCCCGATGGGCGCGGCACGCCGCCGCAGCCAACTCCGCGCCTGGGACGGGGCTTCCTGGTCTTCCTTCTCGTAGTGCTGACCGTGAACTTCCTCGTGGCCTCTCTGCTGCAGACGCCAGCGCCCACCCGGGTGCGGATCCCATACAGCCCCACGTTCCTATCGCAGGTCCAGGCCGGCAACGTGAGGTCGATCTCCTCGCGAGGCACGTCTGTGGAAGGCGACTTCCGCACGTCGGTGAGATACCCCAACACCCGAGCGACGCCGACCAAGCTCTTCAACACCGAGCTGCCGGCGTTCGCCGACGACAAGGCCCTGCTGGCCCTCCTGCGGTCCAAGGGCGTCGTCATCAACGCGACCCCTCCGTCGACCGGAACTCCGTTGCTGGTAACCCTGCTGCTGACCTTCGGGCCGGCGCTGCTGATCGTCCTGCTGTTCGTATTGCTGATGCGCCGCGCAGCCGGGGGCATCGGAGGCGCCACCGCGTTCGGCCGCTCCCGCGCCCAGCGAGTCGAGCCCTCACAGCAGCAGCTCACATTCGAGGACGTGGCCGGGATCGACGAGGCCAAGGCCGAGCTGAGCGAGCTTGTCGATTTCCTGCGCGACCCCGACAAGTACCGGCGACTCGGCGGTCGCATCCCGCGCGGGGTGTTGCTGACAGGTCCGCCGGGCACCGGCAAGACGTTGCTGGCGCGCGCGCTCGCGGGCGAGGCGCAGGTCCCGTTCTTCTCGATCTCCGCCTCGGAGTTCGTCGAGCTGTTCGTGGGCGTCGGCGCCTCGCGCGTTCGCGACCTCTTCACCCAGGCCAAGCAGGCCGCGCCGGCGATCATCTTCATCGACGAGCTCGACGCGATCGGACGCTCGCGGGCGGGTGCGATTGGCGGCTTCGGTGGCGGCCACGACGAGCGAGAGCAGACGCTCAACCAGATCCTCACCGAGATGGACGGGTTCGATCCCTCCGTCGGCGTGATCGTCCTCTCGGCGACCAACCGCCCGGAGGTGCTCGACGCCGCCCTGCTGCGACCGGGGCGCTTCGACCGGCGCGTTGCGCTGCAGCCGCCCGACACCGCCGGGCGCCGCAAGATCCTCGAGGTCCACACACGATCGGTGCCGCTGGCCGCCGACGCCGACCTCGACCGGCTCGCCGCCACCACGGCGGGAATGGTCGGCGCCGACCTCGCCAACGTGGTCAACGAGGGAGCGCTCATGGCGGCGCGACGCGGCCACGACGCCGTCTCGATGGCTGACCTGCACGACGCGCTCGAGAAGCTCGTGCTCGGCACCGAGCGGCGCATCCTCCTCAGCCCGGGCGAGCGCCGCCGCACCGCCTACCACGAGGCGGGCCACGCGATCATCGCGATGCTCACGCCCGGCGCCGACCCCGTCCGCAAGGTCTCGATCATCCCGCGCGGCGTCGCCCTCGGTGTGACGCTCTCGGCTCCGGAGGCCGACCGCTTCAGCTACGACCGCCCCTACCTCCTCGGCAAGATCAAGGTCGCCCTCGGCGGCCGCGTGTCCGAGGAGCTCGTCTTCGACGACATCACGACAGGCGCACAGAACGACCTCAAGCAGGTCACCGAGATCGCGCGCAACATGGTCGGCCTGTGGGGGATGAGCGATGTGATCGGTCCTCTGGTCGTGATCAACGAGGACGGTCAGATGCCCCCCTACCCGGGATTCGAGGAGATCTCACCCGCGACGCGGCAGCTCATCGACGAGGAGGTCCGCCACCTCGTCGAGCAGGCCCACGAGGAGGTGACGCAGCTCCTGAGCGCAAATCGCGACAAGCTCGACGCGCTGGCGGCCGCTCTGCTCGACCACGAGACGCTCGAGCAGGAGGAGGCCTACGCGGCGGCGGGGATCCAGCCCGAAAGCGCCGATACCGCGGCGCAGAGCCGCGCCGGTTAGGACGAGCCCCGAGGCTGCGTGGATGTCGCCGCGTGCGTTGAGGGGCGAGCGCGGAAGAGATTGGTGTCGACCCGGCTCACGCTGCTCCCAAGCTCGCCGCACGCCCGCTCCAGGCGGGCCGCGATCCAGTCGGCCTCCCGAGCATCGGCAAGTCGCGTGCGACAGTACTCCAGTGCGAGGCCCGACAGGTCCAGTTCGCCGGGGTGCAGCGGATCCCAGACGGCAAGCAGCCCGAGATCGTTTCGCAGGACCGGATCAACGCGGTAGTCGTCCAGAGCCCCGCCAAGGTCGAAGATGACCGGATGACGCTGCTCGAAAGCGATGCCGTGGAACACGTGCGCGGAGTGTCCGGCGACCACGTCAGCTCCGGCGGCGCACATCTCGACCGCTGCGGCGCGCTGCCAGTCGGCCGGCCGGCTCGTCATGTTCGGGCCCCAGTGCGGGAATACGAGCACGACATCGCAGCGCTCCCGCAGCGCAACGATGCCATCGCCCAGCCACTTCGGCACGCCGTGGCGCATGTCCGCGTAGGCGGTACCGAGCCGGTCGGCGCCCGCCGCATACTGCGAGGGATGGTCGGCGGCTGCAATCACGCCAATGCGCATGCCGGCCCGATCCACCACGGCAGGGCTCCGGGCCGCCGACAGCTCGCTGCCCGCCCCACAGACCGAGATGCCATGGGCCACGAGCAGCCCCAGCGTGTCGGCCGCCGCGACCGCGCCGAAGTCCAGGAGGTGGTTGTTCGCGACCCCGACCACGCCGGCTCCTATCGCCTCCAACGCTCCGACGGCCTGCGGCGGGCCGCGAAAGAAGAAGGGCTTCTCGGGGATGAGCGTCGTAGGCGAGCCTCGTGTCGACAGGCAGCACTCGAGGTTGCAGACCACCAGGTCGAGAGAGCACAGCAGCTCACGAAGCGCCGGCTCCCAGAGCTCTGCGGGGTCGGCACCTTCCCGCACCGTCCGCCCGACGCTCCGGCCAAGCATCACGTCGCCGAGCAGGCCGATCCGGACAGAGCTCAAGCCGTGCCGTCCCTCAGCGCTCGGTCTCGCTCACCTGGGGCGGCACGCTGGAATCTTCCGAAGGCGCAGGCCCCTCGATACGTTCGACCCCGTCGGCCCGAGCAGGCAGCGACGCCTCGACTGGGCGCGCGGTCAACCGCCGTGGGCCTTCCTCGCGAGCGGCCGAGGCCGTGGTGGCTTCAGTCCTTCCAGCACGTGAACGGTCGCCTCGCTCCTCCAGGAGCGCTCGGACGCGATCGACCGCGAAGACCGCCGGCCGCTGTGAGGCGCCTCGCCTGGGGCCTCTGCTGCTGGGTTCCCAGCGAAACGCGAGGAGTGCGAACGCCGCCGCCGCCACGCCCCACGCCGCGATCAGCTCGAGATGCGCTGGGTGCAGTCCGGGTCCTCCCTGGACGGGATTGAAGGCGCTCTCGAGGTCATCGGCGAAGGGCCGCAAGGGAAAGAAGGATGCAACCCGTTGCAGCCAGTGCGGAGCTTCATCGATCGGTATGAACACATCGGAGATGAAGCACAGGGGCAGGATCGTCCCCCAGGCCACGGGGATGGCGGAGTCGGCCCGCCGTACCAGCACCGTGACGGCCAGCGCGAGCGCGCAGAAGCAGAACATGCCGACGGCGAGGACCACAAGCACAGCCGGGACCGATCCCCAGACAACCTCGAAGCCGTAGACGCCGGCGCCGACCGCGACCACCACGACCGCCGAGATCAACCCCACCAGACCCGCCGAGACGAGCCGGGCGGTCATGTAGATCCACGGCGGCAGAGGGGTGCCGCGGATCCGCTTGAGGATGCCCTCGTCACGAGCGAGCGTGATTTGCGGGATCACCGCCATGTAGCACGCGTTGACCACCGCGAAGGCGACCATCGCCGGAGTGAAGAACTGCGTGTAGAGGATCCCGCCGCGGCTCTCCAGACGGGTGCCCTTGTACAGGAGGTTGACGGCCAGCAGCACCATCAGCGGCACCACGAGCGTGGCGAACGAGCCCAACGGCGAGCGGACGAGCACCCTGAGCTGGTAGCCGATCTGCGCCAGCAGCATGTGCCACACCGAAGGCCCGCGGGCACCGCGGGCGGGCTGCTCAATCGCGGCCATTGAGGCTCGGGCTCGTCAGCTGCAGATAGACATCCTCGAGCGACGGCCCGCTCACGGCGAGCGAGCCGAGCTCGATCTGGCGGGAGACCGCCCACCCGCACAGCTCCAGCAGAATGGTCGTCGGCTCGGAGGTCCGCACCTCCACCGTTCCCGCGTTCACCCTGGCCACGCCCCGCAGGTCCTGTGGCAGCTCCTCGACACCCATATCCGCAGGCAGCCGAAAGCAGATCAGCGTCACAGGCCGCGACGTGCCGCCGAGCTCGGCGGGAGCGCCCTCGGCGACGATGCGCCCGGATGCCAGCACCACCGCACGGTCTGCCAGCCGCTGCACCTCATCCATGTAATGGGAGGTGAGCACCACGGTGCGCCCAAGGCCGCGCAGACTGCTGATGAGCTCCCAGGCGCCGTGCCGCGCCGCGGGATCGAAGCCGGTCGTCGGCTCGTCCAGGAAGATCAGGTCGGGGTCGCCGACCAGCGCCAGGGCAAGGTCCAGACGCCTGCGCTGGCCGCCCGAGAGCGTCTTGATGCGCGCCCGGTGCTTGTCCTGTAGTCCGACCATCCCGATCAGCTCCCCGGCCGGCAGCGATCGCGGGTAGCAGCCGCCGTACAGCGCCAGGACCTCCCCCACCGTCAGCTCACCGTCGATGCCCGCCGACTGCAGCACGATGCCGATGCGCTCCCGCAGCGCTCTGCCGCCACGCTGGGGGTCCAGACCCAGCACCGCCACCTGCCCGCCGCTGCGGCGTCGGTGACCCTCGAGAATCTCCAGCACGGTCGTCTTGCCGGCACCGTTCGGTCCAAGCAGCGCGAACACCTCCCCCTGCTCCACCCGAAACGAGACGCCCCGAACGGCATCGACGGCCCCATAGCTCTTGAACAGGTCCTGCACCTCGATCGCCGCCATCGACCCAATCTAGGTGCGCAAGGGCAGCCGGAAATCGTGAATATCCCGTACCTCGCGGCAGCGATCTACGGATCGAGCCCGGCAGGTGGCTGGATCGACAGCTGGCTGGCTGGTTGACACGGCGATCTGGCGTGGCTGCGTGAGCACGGCACGGGGGAGGCTCAGCGTCTCTTCTTCCTCGGCGCTGCTCCCCGCAGCCGGCGCACGGGGGCGGTTGCTCGCGCCAGCATCCGCGCTCTTGCCTTGCGGCGACGCACCTTGCGTGGCTCCACGACGCCGAGCAGGCGCGTGACCGCACCCGCCTGCCGGCGGGCCAGAAGGCCGGCGCCGAGCCCCAGGGCGGACAGGAAGGCGAGGATCACACCCGGACGTGCGAGCTGCCGGCCATACTCGCGTTTGACCGACGGCCACAGCCGGCGGTCGACTATCTCGCTGACGGCGTCGGGCCGGCCGGCGAGCTCATGCGGCTCGATCGGCGGCAGAAAGGCGAGCTGAACGCGCCGGGGCTTGGGGAACGGACCGAGCCACAGGTGCTGGGTGCCGGTGATCGCCGCGGGGACGATTGGCGCGTCGGTGTCCAGTGCGAGCCGACCCGCGCCGTGGTGAGGGGAGCCGAGCGCGTGAGCGTCCTCGACACGGGTGCCCTCGGGAAAGATCACAACCAGACCTCCCCGCCCGAGGATCGAGCGAGCCGTCTCCATCGCCTCCTCATCCGCCTCCCCGCGACGAACGGGAAACGCGCCCAGTCGCAACAGCAGCCAGCCAACCGGGCTCTGCATCAGCTCGATCTTTGCCATGAAGCGAACATGGCGGCGGGTGGCGAGCCCCACGAAGAATGCGTCGAGGAAGCTCTTGTGGTTCGGCGCCACGATCGCCCCTCCACGTGAAGGGATGTTCTCGCTGCCCGAGATGCGGATGCGAAACCACAGCCGCAGCAGCGGCGTGAGGATGGATCGCACAACTGCATAGAGCCGGACATCGAGGCCGTCCTGGCGGGCACGCTGGTGTAGCTGCTCGAGGCTGATAGCCACTCGTCTGTCCTCCCGGCGTTACGGGGGCATCCTCACCGCCCCACGGGTTCTTCCCTCTAGCGCGTCCTTATCCGACCGGCCCGAGCATGTCCGACCCTGTGCGCAGAGCCTGCGACCAGCGCCTGCAATCGCACGTTCTCCCGCTTCAGCGCGGCGTTCTCGCGGCGAGCCTGAGCCAGATCGTGAACCATGCCTGCGAGCACCGGGGCAAGCCGTCGCAGACGCTCGGTCAGCGCGGCGTTCTCGGCAAGCAAGGCGTCACCGGCGCCCTGCCGCCATTCAGACCGTATGTGCGCGCGCTCGCTCATCGTCCCGAGCCTACGTTCGTCCTCGCACTCCCGTCATCCGCAACGATCCGCCCTCGGAAGAGGCGGACTACTGATCACCGCGAGCAGGCGAGCGCTTTGCGTTTCGGTCGGTAGAACACCGCGACAGCCGCCGTGGTCAACCCCGATGCGCCACACGCAAGCCAGCCCCTACTGTGGTTGCGCGTCCCCACCTACCACCCGGAGTGGAGAATGGAGCACCAGACCACCACTGCTGCAGATGCCGCAAGCTGGTGGGAGCGGCGCCTGAGAAGGCCACCCACCGTTGGGCTCGGCACGCTCCGTCAGCTTGGCCACATGGAAACCCATGGTGCAGCGGTGTTGAGCGTATACGTCGACCTCGAGCCGCGCGAGCAGGCCCGGACGGCGGCCCCCGAGAGGGAGATGGAGCACGCCCTCGCCAGCCTTCCCTCTGCGGCCTGCGACAGGGACGAGCGGGTCATGCGCAAGGCCCTGCGCTCAATGCCCTCGCCCACCCGGGGGACACGAAGCCTCGCGCTGTTCTCGACGGCTGAAGGGTCCGCCTTCACCGCCATCGCGCTGCCGGAGTCCGTCGAGACGATGGCGGTGCTGGACATGGCGCCCTGGCTCGAGCCCCTCGCCGCAACCTTCACCTGCGGCGACTGGGGCGTGGCTGTCCTGGCCCGCGGAGACGCTCGACTCTTTCGGGGTGGTCCCAGGGCCCTGGTCGAGTTCGCAACCGTCCGCGAGGAGCTCCACCCCATGCCCGCAACAGGGGCCCGCCCCCGGATCGACCGGCGATATCTGCCCCCGAGGCGGCCGTCCGAGCAAGCCCCACGCGTCGCAGAGCTGTTCCTGCGTGCCCACCGACGCCAGCCATTCACCCAACTGGCGGCGGCCGGAGAACCCGAGCTGTGCTCGTCACTCAAACAAGCGCTCCACGGCGACCTGTGCGGACGTTTCGCAGGCGTCCCGGCAGGAAACCTCGAAGAGGCATCCGCGGGCGAGATCGCTGCGCTCGTGGGAGAGGCCATGGAGGTCGCCGTCCAATCCGACATCGACGGCATCGAGACAACCCGCCGCCCTCCCATGACGCGGAGCGCCAGAAGGGAGCGAGTGTGCAATGAGGAGCAACCAGGCCCCACTGTCAAAAAGTCGACCGCCGACAAGCGGAACCAATAGAGCCATGCGGCCGACAACGATCCGAACCGGCGCCGTCCGCTCAGTGGCAGATCCTCCGTCCCTGCTGGCGCCCTCACCCGCCCGCTTCGCAGACCGCCGAGACGCAGGGCGCCGGCTCGCCCGCCTGCTCGCACGCTTCCGCGACGAACAGCCGGTGATCGTCGGCATCCCACGAGGCGGAGTTCCCGTCGCCGCCGAGGTCGCCCGGGCGCTGGACGCGCCGCTGGACGTTGCGGTCGTGCGTAAGATCGGGGCGCCGCAGAACAGCGAGTACGCCGTCGGGGCGCTTGCAGAGGGGGGAGTGCGGGTGCTCAGCGACGAGACAGTGCGCGCCCTTGGCCTCTCCGACGCCGAGGTGGAGGCGCTGATCGCACGCGTGGAGGGCGAGCTTTCCGAACGGACCCGTCGCTACCGAGCAGCCCGGCAGCCCGTCGAGCTGACCGGCCGCACCGCGATCCTCGTCGACGACGGCCTGGCCACGGGTCGCTCAGCGCGCGCGGCATTGCTCTCCCTACGCCGCCGCGGCGCGGCCCGCGTGATCCTCGCCGTACCCGTCGCCGCGCCCGAATCCGTGGAGGCGTTGCGCGAGGACGCGGATGAGATCGTGTGCGTGCAGACGCCCGAGGACATGTGGGCTGTCGGACTCTGGTATGAGGACTTCCGTCCGACGACAGACGAGGAGGTCGCCGCCCTGCTCTCCGGGAGCGCCGAAAGCACGTCCCAACCACCGACTGACAGTGCGGTCGGGGGGGCGGAGGTCTCATCTCGAGCAAGCACAAGCAGCTAAGAAGGAGGCTCCCACATGGCACGCTGTGAGGTGTGCAACAACGAGTACGACAAGCCGATGCAGATCACCCTCGCAGGAGATACGCACACGTTTGACAGCTTCGAGTGCGCGATGCATGCTCTCGCACCCCGTTGCGAGGGATGTGGCTGCCGGGTCGTCGGCCACGGAATCGAGGCTTCCGACAGGATCTACTGCTCAGCCCACTGCGCCCACGAAGCAGGAGTCAGCGCGGCATGTGACCGCATCTCCTAGACGACAAGCACGAGCGACCAGACACGCCGCCAGCATACGCGGGTAAAAACAGCAAAGGCGTGGCGCAGATGGCGCCTACGGCCCTCAAGGCGACGACCGGAATCGAACCGGTGTAGACGGCTTTGCAGGCCGCTGCGTAGCCACTCCGCCACGTCGCCAGATGGGCCTCAAGGGTATCGGGCCGGCGGCGCCAGGGCCGTTGGCCCGCGTCCTGTGGGGGGTAGTGTGGAGGGGTGTCCCTGTTGAGCCGATCGCTGCTGACGCGTGTTGGGAAAGGCCTGCCGGTCGGTCGGCTGCTGCTGGCTGGGGACGTCGCTCTGATTGCCGGACACCATCTGGGCCGCCTCGACGGGGCCGAGCGTCGCCGGCTTCTCTCCCTGCTGCATGCCTCTGCACGGCACCCGGGAGGCCTCGAGCCGGCTGAACGGGAGGAGCTGCGGGCTCTGGTGGCGAAGATCGAGCCACGGCTGCTGTTCGGCAGCGCGGTGCATCGGCTGAGCCCGGTCCCGGTCCCGGCGCGGATGCTCTACGGCAGGCGTGGAAGCTCAGCCAGGAAGGCGGCTCGGGAGCGGTCCTGACGTCGTGGGGGGCGATCGAGCGCCTGGCCCTGCTCGGGCCCCTGCAGGGTCTGCCGGTCGACGGATGAGGCCCGGGAGCAGGGGCCGCCTGGCGTTGGGCCATTGATACCCTTGGCTTCTTCCCAGGGCGATTAGCTCAGCTGGGAGAGCGCCGCCTCGACAAGGCGGAGGTCACTGGTTCGAGCCCAGTATCGCCCACCTCACAAAACCCCTGCTAACACGTGGGTTTTTGTTTGCCGGACCCCGGATAGAGCGGGGCTCAAAGGGCCTTTGACCCCGAGGGGACTCCGCGCCACACCAGGGGCCGCCTAAGCCCGCGAAACCGCAAGGGTGTGGGTTGTTGTGGGTCTGCCCGTTTCGCGGCCGTAGGCGTGGCTCCTGGTGGGCTCGCGCCGCCGCCGGGGAGGTGGCCATGATTTGGTCGTGCCGCTATCGCCTAGAACCTTGGGCCTCCTCAGCAAGCCGTTCGACCACGGCGAAGGCCCAACCCACGACACCATCGACCTGATCTTCGCGATGGCCGGTGCTGATGCCTGCCTTCCGCCGGAAGGGAGCAAGCTCAACCGCGTGCTTGCTGGCCTGAAAAAGCTCCAAGACCAAGCGACCGACCTGTTCAACCCTTCCAATCCCGGTGCCGAGCAAAGGCTCCGCCAGGTCGTGACCGAGCTCGCGGTTCTGCTTATGCAGGAACCGCACGTCGATGCGGACCAGCTGGAGGCGGCGTTGGCGAAAGACGGCTATGCCAGCTACGAGAACGAGGAGGCCAAAGACGCGCCCGCCGACAAGCTTGCCGGGTTCCTGCTCGACCTGTTCGGCAACCGCCGGACGTTCAGGGTTGCGCGCCGCCACTACGAGGTAGCGACACGCGCGTTCGACCGGGACGACTGGGAGGCGGCCAACTCGCAGTTTCGGAGCGCGTGCGATGCCGCGTTCGACGCGCTCGCGCACGCGAAGGGATGCCCGAGCAGCAAGATGGGTGGCGCTGCCCGGAAATGGCTGAAGAAAAGGGCCACCTACAGAAAGACGAGGGCGACCTAATCAAGGCCTTCATGGCGTTCGCCGGTAAAGCCGGATCGCACGCAGGGATTTCCGATCAGGCCGAGTCGCAGCTTCGCCGCCACATGGCGACGGCGCTCATCAGCTTCGCGGTGCTGAAACGGGACGAGCGCGGCGGCGAGATGCTGGCCCTACTCTGAGCATCGCCTTGCCTCTCTAGCGCGCCTGTCTGCGCGACGTTGCGGCCGGACCGCCTTTGGCACCTCGTCTCCCCCCGACATCGCTCCGGCAGCTTACAGCCTGCGATCCGTCCTGTGTATCCCGCATCTGTCCGATATGTGACCTGCCTGAATGCCTGCTGAGCGGCGAGTCGGGTACAATGCCCTGCTCTGGAGAGGGACAGGCCGACCGGCCTGGCAAGGGAATCAAGGAGGGGACACATGCGTCGTATTGCTATCGCCGCTGTAGCGGCCATGACGGTCGCGCTCGCCATCGCGGCGAGCGCTTGGGGTTCGGCAGCTCAGCACTTCGGGCCGTACGCAAGCAACTCACCCGACGAAGGTACGTGCGGCAACACGTGGGCGAACGACACGTTCGATCGGTTCTACACCGTCAAGACGAAGCCCAACGCGAAAGGCGCGTACAGCGTGGTCGAGCAGTTCAAGAACGGCACGTTCACGACGCTCGCGGGGCCGAGCCCGGGCGCATGTGACACCAACCCCGGCGGCACGCTGAGCGGCACCGTCACCGGCAAGATGCAGGGCTCGTTCTCGCTCGTCGTGAGCGGCGGGACCTACAACTCCGGCGCGACCTGCGAACTTCCGTGCTACACGTCGGAATTCGTCGCCGATTTCTTCGGCGGCGGTGCGACCTACGAAGTGACGTCCTACGACCTCCACTACAAGGCGAAGCAGACACGGCGTCTGGAAGAACGCCTCCGCTGACAAGGGCGGCAACTCCGGCGACATCACAGGCTGAGCGGCGCCGGTCTCTCGCGGCGGAAGGCGGCGGCTTGATCCGCCCGGCCTTC
>CAVYDP010000006.1:0-285511 GCA_963767405.1 uncultured Solirubrobacteraceae bacterium
GGCATCTTGGACGGACCTTGGACCCCGAACTGGATCCTGGCGAGCGTGGGCAAGATCGAAGGGTGCCTGCCGGGGGCGGCCGATCCGGCGCGCGGGCGATTCGGGCCGTCCTCACGGGGACCGTGCAGGGCGTCGGCTTCCGGGAGGCCACGACGAGGCGGGCGAGGGAGCTCGGGGTCATGGGCTGGGTGCGCAACGCGCAGGACGGAACCGTGGCGGTGCACGCCGAGGGCTCGTCCGAGGCGGTCGAGGCCCTCATCGGCTTCCTGCGCATGGGTCCGCGAGGAGCCGCGGTGCTCGACATCGCCGTGGAGGAGGTGCGTCCCGAGGGCCACGAGCAGTTCGCGATCCGCGGTGTGAGCGCGGGTGTCTTCGTGGTCCAGGAGCACGCCGCCACAGCCCACCACTTCGACCTGCGCCTGGAGGTCGACGGCGTCATGCGCTCCTGGGCGGTTCCCAAGGGCCCCTCGATGGACCCGTCAGTCAGGCGCCTGGCCGTCGAGGTGCCCGACCACGCGACCGATCACAACGCCTTCGAGGGCCGGACCGATCACGGCGGCGTCGTGGTCTGGGACCGCGGCCGCTACGAGCAGGGGGGCAGGGTGGCCTGGCCCGAGGCGCTGGACCGCGGTCATGCCGTCTTCGTGCTGCACGGCGAGAAGCTGCGTGGCGGCTTTGCCCTTCAGCGCACACGGCCGGGCCCCAAGGCGCAGTGGCTGCTTCTCAAGCGGCGCGACGCCGAGGCGCGCCCGGGCTCGGATGTCGTCGCCGAACAGCCGGCCTCGGTGCTCAGCGGCAGAACGCTGGAGGACGTGGTGGGCACCGACCGGTGAGCTCGCCTTCACATTGCCTTGACATCTAGGAACGACCCCGGCTAGCGTGCTCTGGTGCGAGTGGTCCGTCCGGGGACTGGGGGCTTCCGGACTATCGCGGACCACCCAAGGCCCTCATCGAGGACAGGGAGACGCAATGAGGAAGAAGCTCTTCGCGGGCATCGCGCCGCTGCTCGCAGTCGTGGCCTTTGCGGTCGTGCCGGCGGCAGCTCAGGCTGAACCGCATTGGTACAAAAAACTCGCACTGGTGGGCTCATCCCCCGTCACGGCGGTGACCGGAGGGACGCTCACGCTCAACGCCCTCTCGGCATCGATCAAATGCAAAGTGACCGATACCGAGGAAATCTGGAACCCGGTCGGTGGTGGGGCCGGTCAGGACCTGGTCACGTCGTTCGTCCTCTCCGGATGCAAAAACAAAGTCGCCTCGGCTGCCTGCCCCAAAGGCCCCATGACTGTCAAAGCCGAAGGCCTGCCGTGGCCGTCGCGGCTCTTCTCCACGCCTCCGCCCAACAGCGTGATCCGTGACGAAATCGCCAAGGTACGGCTGTGGGTCGGGTGCGCCGGGTCATCCGGCACCGTCGGGGACGAATTCGAAGGGTCCCTCACGCCGGAAGTCGGCAACGGCGTCCTGATCTTCGGGGGCCCCGAAGGGGGCACGCTGTTCGACCCCTTCTCGAACCCGATGACCGTCACCGGCGTGGACAAACTGCTCGCGCCCAAAGGCAAAGTCACCGCCAAAGACCCGTGAGCAGAGCGCGGTAGCGGAGCCCGCACCTGGCGCGTGGCTCGAATGAGGCGATGCGGGGCCGGTCCCTCGGGGGCCGCCCCCGCATGCTTCATCACCGGCGAGCGGGAGGGCGGTGGCGACTCCTACTTCGGCGACACGACCTCCGAGGAGGCTCCTGCTCGGCTCATCGGCCCGATCGGGATGCCCGACCAGAAGTGTGCGGCAGCCCCACTAGCTCCGCGACGATCGCACGAGCTCATAGGCGATCCAAATGAGGATCACGACGAGGGTCACCAAGACGAAGATTTCTCGCGCCGCAAGCACGATGCTTTCGCGCACGCTGGACCGCCAATCGCTCGCAGAGGCAGCTTGGCCAGCGTACCGCGGGGAGCGCGTGGCCGAGGCTCAGCGATGCTTGGGGCAGGGGGCTCTCGTCGACACGGGCACGATCGCGCCAGGAACCTCCATGGGCAGATCCGCCGTGTTGGCGAAGATCAGTTCCGCCTTCACCCGGAACCCGCCCTTCGGGCACTTCGTCGGGACCCTGCCGTAGTAGATCGTTTCCTTGCCCTTCCGGATCGCCGCCCCGACCTTGACGTTGATCGAGGTCGTCGAGCCGTCAGCGGCACCCGGCACCGTTTCGACGAGCGGCACGGTGCCGACGAACTTCGGGCCGAAGCCGCCGGAGCCGGTCAGGCTCACGTATTTGGCGGTGGAGGTGATTTCGATGATCGTCGGCGAGTGGCCGGCGACGAAGAAGTTGATCCCGCCACCGGGCGCGAAGAACGGTTCGATGGTCACTGCCTCTTCGACCCGTTCGGTGCCGAACACGACGAAGCCCTTGGCGTGACCGACCGGGCCCGCTTTGGATCCCTTCGGGCACCTGGACGGTTCCTTGGCTTCCACAAGGATCGCGGTCGCACAGGTCGGGAAGCCAGAGGGGTGCAGCTTCGTGCCCTTGGGCAGCCACACGTTGACCCCGATCAGCGGAGGCGGGTAGCCGCCGTATTCGGTCCCCTTGATCGTGAATTCGCCCTGGGCGGCCGCGCCGGCCCCGAAGAAGTTGCCCGTGTGCGGGAAGCCGGGAATCGACACCGCTCTGCCCTTGAAGGTCACCCGTGGCACGGCCGAGGCGGCCTCGGCCACCATCAGCGCGGGGCAGACGCACACCGCCAACAGCACCAATCGCCTACGCATCAGCCCGCCTCCCTTGTTCATGACTCCCCGATCCGGGGCCCTCCGCCCGCTGCGCGTCTTGGCCCTCACTCGATCCTTAAAGACCGTGAAGCACGCCAAAGTCGCGATGGCGACGGTCCACCGTGGAACTTGTGCCGGCCAATAGTAGGGATACCTGCGGGCATGCGACCCGGCGGGCACCGGGTCAGCCATAGCCCCAAAATGCCTCATGCAGGGCTTCCGTAGTCGGGGAGACAGGATTTGAACCTGCGACCGGCCGGCCCCCAGGGTGAGAGATTGGGCGCTGCGGAGTAGGTCACGCCGGGATTCGTTGGCCTTCCCCGCCGTTCACCGCTTCTCAATCTCGCTCGATGTCTTCCCCAAGTTGTTGCACCCTGGCCCGCGAGCTCGCGCGCCCTCGTCGTGCGAGGCGGCGTGCCTCTCTCAGGGGCTCGGGTGCCCGCACGTGACGGGTCGCCGCCAGAACGACGGCACAGGCAGTGTCCAGACCGGTCTGCCAGCCTGGGTGCACCGCGAGCGGACGCGCCTGCCGGCGCGTGCGCAGCCAGTAGCCCACCGTCTCCCCGTCGAGCATCAATGGACTGCGGGCGCCCTGGTCTTCCGGCGGCCATTCCCCGCCCGCCAACAAGGGTCTGTGCGTCACGCCGACGGTCGGCAGCCCCATGACCGCGCCGAGATGAAGCGCGAGGCCGCCGCCGCGAGGGTGATCGCGTCCTGTCGCGTTGACCAGCAGCACGTCGGGCGCCTGCGGGAGCGCTGTGACCACGGCCTCGAGCAGCGGGCCCTCGCGCAGCGCGAGGAGCCCTGGCTCGTAGGCGGCTCGCGTCTGACCGGCGACCATGGCCCTGGCCACGATTCGGCCATCCATAGCGACGGCCGCTCCGGCCCAGCCGGGCTCTCCGCGCGCGCCGGGCGCCTGCGCGTTGCGCGCAAAGCAGACGAAGCATCCACCAATCGCGTATGGGCGCGCTGGCGGCCGCCACTCCGGGGGTCGCATCAGGGCCAGCTTCCGCTGTAGGCGGCGCAGCTCCTCAGCCGATGTCGCCCAACATCCATGCAAAGCCACCCACACAGCGTTACGCGTGAGCTCTCATGGCTTCGCTATGTCCGCGCCAATGCGTCGAGCACCGGCTCGACGCCGCGTTCCTCAGAGCTTGTAGCCGAGCTCGCGCAGCAGCTCTTTGCGCGCATTCACGTCGGCTTCGGCCTCGACCCCCAGCGGCTTGGCACCGTCGATTACGCCGAGAATGCCGCGACCCTGCCCGGTCTCGGCGACGAGCACCTCAACCGGGTTGGCGGTGGCGCAGTACACCTGACAGACCTCCGGCACGAGCTTGACCTGGTTGAGCACGTTTACGGGGAAACCCTCGCGCAAGAAGACGATGAAGCTGTGGCCGGCGCCGATCGCCAGCGCGTTCTCAACAGCGAGCTCAACGAGCTCAGGATCGCTTCCGGAGCGGCGAACCAGACACGGCCCGGAGGACTCACAGAACGCCAGACCAAAGCGCAGCCCGGGCACGCCACCGGCGAGCGCCTCGTGCAGATCCTCGACGGTCTTGATGAAGTGGGCCTGCCCGAGGATGAGGTTCAGACCCTCGGGCGCCTCGACACGTACGGAGGTCAGCTCCATCAGGAGTGAGGGCCGGCGCACAGGCGCAGGGGCGGGCCCTGCAGCGTCTTCTACTCATTCCCGTTTGGGCCTTGCTCGAGCAGCTCGCGGACGTGCTCAGGAAGCTGGTGCAGGACCCTCTCGGTCTCGCCGACCGAGAGGTGGCGGCGAAGAACGCTGCTCGTCGCTGCGGCGGCAAGCGACGCCTCCGTCTCGCCCGCCAGCAGTGCATCTGTTGCGATGCGTCGCAGGAAGCTGTCGGCATCCCGTGCCCGTTCCGGCGTGCGGCTCGGATCCCAGCCGTCGTAGAACACGCCACGGATGAAGATCGGAAGCTGGGCGGCCAGCTGCGCCGCCTCGTCCACCGCAAGGCGGTCGCGCAGCGCGTGCAGAACGGCTCGCAGGACGCGATACGCGTACTGCTGATCGGAGGTACCGAGCTCCTCGGCTAGGTCGTTCAGCCATATGTGGGCCTTCTCGACGCTGCGATCGATGATGTTCGCGTGAGTCGCTGTCATTGCATTGCCTTCCGCCGTGTCGATAGGCATCTCTTGCCGTCTTGAGGCACCTTCGCGCCGCGGCTCGCTGCGTGCATCGGTAAAAGCCCTCGCCCGAGCACCGCAAAGTACGGATCGCCCTTGGGCTCAATCAGCCTGGCATGCGCGCCTGAAAACGCCCAACTGCGGAGCCCACGCGCTGAAACGCGCATCGCCGAGCGGAAGCTGCTCATGGGAGCCGATGACGAGCGCGGCCCTGCAACGCATCGCACCCGCAAGGCGTCGAAGGGTGTCGCGCTGGCGGGCCTCGTCGAAGTAGGTGAAGACCAGGTTGCGGCAGAGGACGAGGTCGAACGGGCCATCGGGAGGCTCTGCGCGAACATCGTGGCGTGCCACGACGACATGGCGGCGAAAGCGGGGGTGAAGCGCAAGCTCATCGCCATCGCGAAGGAACGCCGCCTCACGCCAGGGCTGGGGGAGCGCGCGGAGCGCCGCCGAGGGATAGCGAGCCTCATCCGTGCGGCGAAGCATCGCGGGCTCGACGTCGGTGGCGAGCACCGAGAGCTCCACTTCCGGCGCGGTTGGCGCGACCGCGAGCTCCCACATGATCGCCAGCGTGTAGGGCTCCTCACCGCTGGCGCAGCCGACGCTCCACGCCCGCACCACATCGTCTCCCTCCTGGCGAGCGTGCCGCACCAGCGCGGGCATGACGTCGGACTGCAGGAACGCGAACACGCTACGGTCGCGGTAGAAGCGCGAGATGGTGACGTTCATCAGGTCATCGAGCTGCTGCCACTCCTGGGGATGACCCTCCAGGTAGGCGCGGTACTCGGCGATCGAGCGCAGCCCAAGCTCGCCGGCGCGACGCGACGCGCGCCTGCACACCTGCCGGCGCACCCTGCGATAGCCCGCCCATCGCCGACCTAGCCTCGGCAACGCCCACTGCAGAAAGGCGACGCAGTCGACATCTGCCATGGCGACAGCCTAGGCGTTGATTTATCGGGGAGACAGGATTTGAACCTGCGACCGCCCGGCCCCCAGCCGGGTGCGCTACCAGACTGCGCCACTCCCCGTGGCAATCAAAGCGGGCGACGGGAATCGAACCCGCCCTAGAAGCTTGGAAGGCTTCTGTGCAGCCACAACACTTCGCCCGCACACGCCCTCGTCCATGTTACCGGCGCTCCTCGACCGGCACCTCCCCAGCCTCGTCGGCCATCCCCGGCGGTGGCCAGGGCCCGAACCAGTTGTCCCGGGCCCCGTCGAGGGTCACCGTGGATCCGTTGAAGCAGCGCCCCAGAGGGGTGGCGAGCAGGGCCACCAGCCAGGCGTGCTCGGTGGCGGTGCCGAGACGCTGCAGGGGCACGCTACGAGAGGCCCCCCTGCGGACCGCCTCCGGGTACTTGGCCAGGACCTCCGTCTCGAAATGGCCCGCCGCCACGGCAACCGCCGCGACTCCAGAGCCCTGCCAGCGACGCGCGAGCTCGGCCGTCAGGGCCTCCACCGCAGCGCGGGCGGCGCCCGAATGGGCCATCCCGGGCATTCCGTGATGGGGGGACAGGGTGACGTTCACCACCATGCCCCCCTCCCCGCGCCCCAGCGCCAGCTCGAATGCCGCCTCGGACATGTTCAGCATGCCCTCCACGTTCAGCCGCCACACCGCCCTCCAGCCCTTTGCGGCGATCAGCTCGGCCGGGCTGAAGAACTGGCCCCCGGCGTTGTTGACGAGCACATCCAGGCGGCCCCGGCGCTCCAGCAGGGCCGACACCAGGCGGTCGCCCTCGGAGCGCTCCCTCACATCCCCCGGTATCCAGTCGATCTCCCCCGCCAGGCCCGCGCCCTCGGCGGCCGCCTCCCGCAGCACCTCCTCCCTGCGGCCGGTGATCGTGACCATCGCCCCGCAGCGGGCCAGCTCCAGCGCCGTGGCGCGGCCAAGGCCCGTTCCACCGCCCGTGACGAGGGCCACCCGGCCCTCCAGGGCACCCGGGGCGAAGATCTCAGAACGGTTCTCTGCGGCGCTCACGACGGGCGATCATAGGCGGGGCCGTGTTCCGGGGAATCCGACCGTATTTCCGGCCCCGAAGAGTACGTCCGTCCCCGAAGAGCATTAGGGTGTGCTCGTGTCCCACAGGCCGCTGGTCTTCGTTTCCGGGCTCACCGTCGGCGACTACCTGCTGTGGAACTGGTCGCTCTCGAGCAGCCACGAAGTAGTCGCTCTCGTCGCCGGCCTGACCCTGCCGCCTCTGGCGGTTGCTACGTTGTGGCTCATGGCTCTGAGCCTGACCCGTCTTCTCGCACGCTTCGCCCGCGGCACCGGGGGGCGCCGCAGGCGTCGGCAGCACCTCCCCTCGGCCCGGGTATCCCCGGGAACGGGCACGATGGCAGCGGATGAGTCCGCCGCCGCTGCCACCGGGGGCGCCTCCTCCCGCAAGCTCGCCGCCTGAGCAAGGAGCATTCGGCCGTTGCTCAACCGCCTAAGGCGTCTTGTGCCCCGCACGCGGCGGATGAGGGCCGCGGTGGGCGCCCTCCTGGCGATTCTGGTGGCGGTGGGCCTCGGCGCCTACCTCTACGAGCGCCATCGCACCGGCAGCATCTACCACCCCCACGCGCGGTTCGTCCCCCAGCCGGCCCCCAAGCTGCCCACCCGCGGGGCGGAACGGTTCGCCTGGCCCGTGTACGGCTACACCAAGGACCACACCCGGTTCTTCCCCGCCTCCGCCGCGGTCCGTCCCCCATTCAGGCAGCTCTGGGTCCACAACAGCCATGCGCTGCTCGAGTTCCCACCGGTCATCTACGGCGATCGCATCTACCAGCTCGCCGACAACGCCATCCTCTACTGCATCAACAAGGCCACCGGTCACACCGTCTGGAAGAAGAAACTCGGCCAGCTCTCGGCCTCCACCCCTGCCGTCACCGCGAACACCGTCTACGTGACCATCCTCTCCAGCGGCCACCCCTCCAGCCCCGGCAGGGCCGTGGCCCTGAACTCCAAGACCGGCGCCATCCGCTGGTTTCGCGGCCTGCCCAGCCGCGCCGAGTCCTCCCCCCTGCTCGACCACGGCAAGCTCTTCTTCGGCTCGGAAGCCGGCACCGTCTATGCGCTGAGCGCACATAACGGCAGCGTCCTGTGGAGCTACCACGCCGGCGGCTCGGTCAAGGCCAGCCCGACCCTCTCGGGAGGAACCCTCTACTTCGGGGACTACGGCGGCCACGTGCAGGCGGTCTCCGAGCGGACCGGGAGGCTCAAGTGGATCAGCAGCTCCGAAGGGGCGCTGCTGGGAAGCGGCACCTTCTACTCGACCTGCGCCGTCTTCTACGGCCGCGTCTACCTGGGCAACACCGACGGGCGCGTCTACGCCTACGACGCCGGCACGGGCCGGCTGGACTGGGCTGTCCAGACCGGCGACTACGTCTACTCCTCCCCCGCCGTCGCCAACGCCCCGGGCCTGGGCCCCACGATCTACCTGGGCTCCTACAGCGGCACCTTCTACGCCCTGAACGCCCGCTCCGGCCACATCAGCTGGACCTTCGCCACCCACGGGCGGATCTCCGGCTCGGCCACCGTCGTCGGCAGGGTCGTCTACTTCGCCGACCTCGGCGAACATCGCACCTGGGGCCTTGGCATCTCCACCGGCCGCGTCCTCTTCACGAAGGGCACCGGTGGCTTTGACCCCGTCATCAGCGACGGGAAGAACATCTACCTCACCGGCTACACCGGCCTTTACGGCCTCGCCCCCCACTAGCCCCTCCGGCAGGACCCTCCCCCGTCGAGGGCCGCCCCCAGCGAGAAGCGGGCGCTCACCCGCACCGTCCCGGGCCCGGGCACCCGCAGCCGGGTCCACCCGCCCGGAGCCTCCTCCACGCAACCCCGCCCCTGGGTGATCGTCCAGTAGCGGGTGAAGCGGATCCTCCCGTCAAACGTCCCGGCCGAGCCGGCCGCGACGGTGAAGTAGTCATGCCCCAGCCTGCTGAGGCGTCCAGGGCCCGACAGGATCGGCCTGGCCCCGAGCACCCGGTAGATGCGCCAGTGGGAGTCCGCGAACACGAGCCTGAGGTAGGGCAGGCCGGAGCGGATCAGACGCCCCTCGTCGACGCTGGAGGGGTCGAGCCTCACGTCCGGCAGGGCGACGTAGGACACGGCCTGGCCATCGAGCCATCTCCGGTAGGTGACGGCCGTCGGGTGGCCTCCCGCCACGACCCCCTCATAGCGTGTTTCCATCTGCTTCTCCCAGCCCCTGGCCAGCGAGACCCTCGGCGCCAGCAGTGCTGCCTCCCAGTGGGACCTGGTCAGGGGCACCTCCACCCGCACCGGTTCGCCCCCGAGCTGTCCGAGGAAGCGCTCCACGGGCTCATAGAAGGAGGCTTCGGTGGCGGGGCTCGCGTCGACGGCCGCCGTCTCTCGCACGGGCCCCCACAGCACCCACACCCCGATCGCCGCCACCGCGAGCATCCAGCCGATCCCTCCCGTCGCCCCCCTCCGAGGGGACAGGGATGTAGGCCCACCCCGGCCCAGCCGGGCGCACAGCAGCAGGGGAGCCGCCAGCAGCACCCCGTAGCGCTCGATGTTGCTGCCGACCGGGGAGCTCACGAGCAGGCACGCCACGCACACCGCCAGATAGAGGACCCCTCCCACCCGCAGCAGGCGCGCCTCCCCCGGCAGGGCGGCGAGGAACACCGCCACCACCCCCGCCGTGGCCAGGAAGGAGAGGAGGGGGAAGGGCTCATCGCCGCCTTCGGGGAACAGCAGCGCCAGCGCCAGGACGACCGCCCCCGGAGCCGCCGCGAGCGCGAGGGCGGGCCTGACCGAGCGCTCCACCAGGGCGACCGTGCATCCCGCGAGGGCGAGCAGCAGGGCCGCCACCGGGCTTGCCGCGGCGCACAGCGCCGCCAGCGCCGCCGCCCCCAGCGGGTGTCCCCGCCTGAGCGCCAGGCCGGCCGCCAGGGCGAGGCTGACGCCGAGGGCGAAGGCCAGCCGGCCAAGCCAGACGTCTCCCACCGCCGCCACCGCGAAGGCGGCCGTCCCCCAGGCCGCCCCCTCCCCGTAGACCGACCCCAGCAGCCTGCCGAACAGGAAGGTCGAGGCCAGGGCGCAGAGGGCCCCCACGACACGTATCCCCATCAGGGCCCCGAGGGGCGGGAACAGGAGGCTGTATCCGGGAAGGTGATGGCCGGCATACCAGTGCTCGTCCCACACCGCGAGCCCCAGGTGTCGGTAGAGGTCCACGCGGTAGACGGCCGCGGCGAGGTCGGGGGTGTGGGGATCGACGACCAGCCAGACCGCCACGAGGATCGCCGCCAGGACCGGGCCCGCCGCCCGGGCGAGGGAGAGACGCCCGGCGGGGAGGTCGACCGGGGCCCGGCGCGCCAACGGGGCGGATCCCGCCAGCTCCGCCTCGACGGCCGACTCGTATCTCTGCAAACGGATCCCCAGGCGCGAGGTGGCTGTGCTCGGCAACGGCACGGGCAAGATAATGACGGCCGTGACCCCTGTGAAGGCAAAGAACGCTCCCCGCGGCCCTGCTCGGCTGGTCCTCGCCGTCGTGGCCGTCCTCGCCGTTCTCGGCGCCTGCGGCTGTGCCACCTCCCACCCACCCCCCATCTCGGCCCGCGAACTGGCCGAAGCACAGACCTTCCCCTACTTCAGGGTCTACTGGGTCGGTCCGAGCTTCCAGGGGCACGACCTCTCGGCCGCCGACGGCCTGAGTGGCTACATCGACAGGATCGGGGACAGCGTCTACTACGGGGACTGTGTCAAGAGCAAAGGCATCTTCGGCGGGGGAAGCTGCCTGCTGCCCCTGCAGGTCACGACGGTCGTCTATCGCCTGCACTCCAACGGCTCCCTCGGCCCCCAGCGCAACATGCTGATCCGCGGGGTCCCGGCCACGGTCTACGACGAAGGGCGCTCGATCGAGCTCTACACCGGCCGGGTGGCGATCGACATCTTCTCCGACCGCTACTCCCACGCCCTCTCCGCCGCCCGCCTACTGCTGCCGATGAACGCCCCCGGCAGGGCGACCGGGAACCTGCCCCCGCCCGTCTACTGCCCCGGCCTGTCCGGACCTCAGGAGCCGGCCCTCTCCCGGGCGATGGCCAACCTCCCCCGCCACGCCTGCCAGCAGGCGGCCGCCGAGGTCGCCTACTCGCAGAGGCTCTCCGGCTAGACCCTCATCCCGGCGCCACCGCCGGCTTGCCGATCTCCCGGCGCAGGCTGAGGAAGGCCACCGAGCCGATCCCCGCCGGTATCCACAGGGAGATCGCCCGGTAGACCACGACGGCCGCCAGCACGACCGACCCCGGCCGGGCCCCGAACAGTAGGAGCATTCCCACCAGCCCTCCTTCCACGGCGATGAAACCCCCCGGCACCGGGATCGAGTTCGCGAGCATCCCCACGAGGTAGGCCATGGCGACCGCCCAGAAGGACGGCGGGTGCCCGAAGGCCGCCAGGCACGCATACAGGACGAGGTTGTCGAAGAGCCAGTAGCCGACGGCTCCGAGCAGCCTCCAGTCCCCCGCCCCGATCAGCCGCAGGGCGTCCTTGACGCCCCCGCTCACCGCCACCAGCGCCACCTCCGTCCGGCCTCCCCGCAGCTGTCCCCGGTCGGCGGCCCGTCCCGCCCAGACTGCGAGCGCCACGGTGCCCACCATCGTCGCCAGCGCGGCAGCCGCCGGGAGCAGCGTGAGCAGGGGGTTCGTGGAGCCGGGAAGCAGGCCGAGCCACATCGGCACCCCGATCACCACCACCGCCGCCAGGTTGACGGCGCTCGTGAGCACGAAGATGAGCACCGAGCGCTTGGCGATCCGCTCCACCGAGAACCCCTTGCTGCGCAGCACCCATGCACCCAGCGCGATTCCCGCCAGGCCGCTCACCGACACGACCGAGTTGACGGCCAGCTCCGACAGCGACAGGCGCGAGCTGAGACTGCGTCCGAGGCGGCCGAAGACCAGTTCGAACAGGACCACGTACCCGGCGCAGGAGAGCAGCTCGAGGACGATCCCAGCCCCCACCCATGCGAGGTTCGCGTCGGAGATCTTGTCCGCCGCCGAGCGCAGGCCCGGGACCCCGAGCAGCAGTCCCACCACCAGGGCGAAGAAGACGGCCAGGCTGATGATGCTGTTGCGCAGGGTACGGGAGCTGGCGGCGAGGGCGTCGGCGCTCTCGACGGCCCGGCCGCCGACCTGCCCACCACCCTCCCGCACCTGATCGCCGCCTCTTAACATTCTCTTCGTTCCCGATTAGCCGACTTTCGTGGACGCCCATCACGCTAGCCTGATATCGGCGCCCTGCGCGCCTGCGACCCTGGGGGCCGGACCTCAGGCCGCCCGGGGACGCGCCCCAGACCATGGCTGAGCAAGCACGCATACTGGTCGTCGACGACGAGCCCGCCGTCCAGAGCGCCCTGTCGCGGGCGCTGACGCTCGAACACTACGAGGTGGCCCAGGCGGCCGACGGCCAGGAGGCGCTGGAGCGCCTCGGCGCCACCCCCTACGAGGCCGTCATCCTCGACATCGCGATGCCGCGGCTGGACGGCCTGGAGGTCTGCCGGCGGCTGCGCCAGGGAGGGGACCGCACACCGGTCCTGATGCTGACGGCCCGCGGAGAGGTGGACGACCGCGTCGCGGGCCTCGATGCCGGAGCCGACGACTACCTGGTCAAGCCCTTCGCCCTGCGCGAGCTGCTCGCTCGCGTCCGGGCGCTGCTGCGCCGCGCCGGCGAGGACGAGGAGGACGGGCAGGATGAGACCCTGGCCTTCGAGGACCTGCGCCTGGACCTTCGCTCCCACGAGGCCTGGCGCGGGGAGCGGATGCTGCAGCTGACCCGCACCGAGTTCCTGCTGCTCGAGATGTTCATGCGCCACCCCCGCAAGGTCCTGACCCGCTCGGCCATCTTCGAGCACGTCTGGGGATACGACTTCGGCTCCAGCTCCAACTCCCTCGGCGTGTACATGGGATACCTGCGACGCAAGACCGAGGTCGGCGAGGAGCCCCGGCTGCTGCACACGGTCCGCGGCGTCGGCTACATCATGCGCACGGTGCCATGACCTTCCGCCGGCGCATAGCCCTGGTCTCCGCCGCCGCCGTGGCGATCGCCGTCGTGCTGGCCTCCCTGCTGACCTACCTGCTCACCTCCAGCCAGCTCCACGGTCAGGTCAACACCCAGCTCGAGAGCAGGGCCGACAACCTGCGGTTCGTTCCGCGAACCCCGGCCCGGCACTCCCACCGCGCCCTGCTCGACCTGCTCAAACGGCAGAACACGGTCGCCAAGAAAGGGACCGCCGTGAGCCCGCTGCGCAATCTCCCCCCGCGACCCGACCAGGTCCGCGGCTACCAGCAGCTCGTCGGCCCCGGCGGGAAGGTCCTGTTTCGCTCGGCCAGCGTGACGCTGCCGGTCGACGCCCACACCCGCCGGCTGGCCGCGGGGCCGGGCGGCCCGTTCCTGACGGACGCCCAGGTGCAAGGCATCCACGTCCGCATCCTGACCGAGCACATCGCCTCTGAACGGGCCATCCAGGTCGCCCAGCCCCTGACGGAAGTCGACAGCCTGCTGGGCCGCCTGAGGCTGATCCTGGTCATCCTGGACATCGGCGGGATCGCTCTCGCCGCCGTGCTTGGGCGGCTGGTCGCCGGCACCGCCGTGATGCCCCTGCGGCGACTGACCCAGACGACCGAGCACGTCGCCAGGACACGGGACCTGAGCGGACGCATCGAGCCCGCCGGGGAAGACGAGATCGGACGGCTGGCCTCCAGCTTCAACTCCATGCTCGATGCCCTCGAGCAGTCGATGGGTGCCCTCGACGCATCCGTCCACGCCCAGCGCCAGCTGGTCGCCGACGCCTCCCACGAGCTTCGCACCCCCGTCACCAGCCTGCGCACCAACATCGAGATCCTCCAGCACCAGGGTCAGCAGATGCCTCCCGCCGAGCACCGGCGGCTGCTGTCCGACGTGGTCGAGCAGATCGAGGACCTGACCCTGCTGATCAACGACCTCATCGACCTCGCCCGCGGAGAGGAGCCGTGCGAGGAGACCGAGGACCTTCGCCTGGACCAGCTGGTCGAGGAAGCGGTGCAGAGAGGCCGCCGCCACTCCGGCAGCACTCCTCTCATCGTCGACCTGGCGCCGACCATCGTGGCCGGCGACCCCTCCCGCCTCGAGCGGGCCGTCAGCAACCTGATCGACAACGCCGTCAAGTACAGCCCTCCCGGGGAGCCCGTGGATATCCGCCTGCGCAACGGGACCCTGACGGTTCGCGATCGCGGGCCCGGGATCGCGGCCGAAGATCTGCCCCACGTCTTCGACCGCTTCTACCGCGGGGCCGAGGCACGCGGCCGCCCCGGCTCCGGGCTGGGCCTGGCGATCGTGCGCCAGGTCGCCACCCAGCAGGGGGGCACGGTGACGGCGGAGGCGGCCCCGGGCGGGGGGACCCTGATGCGCCTGCACCTGCCGGGCTGCGAGCCCCTCCCCGCCGGCGATCAGCCTCTCGGCGAGCCGCTGACCCCTCAGCCGGCGTAGCGGCGGGCGGCCCGCTCGGCGGCCGCTCCGTAGGAGCCCCCGAAGAGCAGGGCGTGCACCAGCAGGGGCGCCAGCTGGTAGAGCTCGACCCGATCTCGCCAGCCGGGCGCCAGCGGGGCCACCTCCTCGTAGGCCGAGAACACCCCCTCGGCGGGAGCCCCGAACAGGCGCAGCATCGCCAGGTCGACCTCCCGGTGCCCACCGTAGGCGGAGGGGTCTATCAGCCACGGTCGGCCCTCCGTGTCGGCCATCACGTTCCCCGTCCACAGGTCCCCGTGCAGGCGCGCCGGGGGCTCGGGCGGTCCGCAGAGATCCCCCAGGCGCTCGCACACCCGCTCCACCGCCGCGATCCCGGAGGAAGAGAGGGCGCCGCGCTCGCGGGCCAGCCGTGTCAGCGGAGCCAGCCTTCTTTCTCCGTAGAAGCTCGGCCAGTCCGGGGACGGCTCGTTGGGCAGCCGCAGCGAGCCGAACCCGGTGTCGCGGGGCGCCCCGGGCGGGGCTCCGAACTGCTCGGCCCCGGCCGCATGGGTGGCCGCGAGGCCCCGGCCGAGCTCCTCCACCCCCCGTCCGTCCAGGCGCCCCGGCTCCACCCACTCAAGCGCCAGGTACTCCTCGGCCACCTCGAGCACCCTGGGCGTGCGCAGGGCACCCGGCTCGGCAAGCCAGCGTAGGCCCGCCGCCTCCGCCTGATACTCCCCCGGAATCGGCTCGGGGCGGCTCTTGACGAAGGCCTCCCGGCCGTCGGCCAGGAGGACCCGGTAGGCCTCGTTGATGTCCCCGCCGCCGAGGCGGCGCACCGCCGTAGCTCCCGGCGGCAGCGTCACGGGACGCGGCCCGCGCGGATCTGCCCCAGCAGGCCCTCGCAGGCGGCATGGACGAGCTCGAAGACCTCCTCGAAGCCCCCCACGGCCCCGTAGTAGGGGTCGGGAACGTCCAGGTCCGCGACGCCCTCGCTGCCCGGGTCGAACTCCCGCAGCAGCCTCACCTTCCCCCTCTCCCCCTCCCCCCGGGCGAGCCATCTGAGGTCCCGAAGGTTGGCAACGTCCATCGCCAGGATCAGGTCGAACTCGACGAGGTCCTCGGGCTCGACCCGGCGGGCCTGCCCCTGCAGCTCAAATCCCCGTGCACGGGCCGCCTCGGCGGCGCGGGGATCGGGGGGGCTGCCCACGTGCCATCCGCCGGTGCCGGCCGATTCGAGCTCGATGCCGTCCTGCAGGCCCTCCCGGCGCACCAGCTCCCGCATCACCCCCTCCGCCGTGGGCGAGCGGCAGATGTTGCCCATGCACACGAACAGCAGTCGCACGGGCTGGGTGGGCATCCGATTACTCCTCGCCGAGCTCGAGCACCGCCAGGAAGGCCTCCTGGGGGACCTCCACGCGCCCCACCTGCTTCATCCTGCGCTTGCCCTCCTTCTGCTTCTCCAGCAGCTTTTTCTTGCGCGTGATGTCCCCCCCGTAGCACTTGGCGATCACGTCCTTGCGAAACGCCTTGACCGTCTCCCGGGCGATCACGTGAGAGCCGATCGCGGCCTGGATCGGCACGTCGTACTGCTGGCGGGGGATCCGCTTGCGCAGCTTCTCGGTGAGCGCCCGGCCCATCTCGTAGGCCTTCTCCCGGTGGACCACCATCGACAGGGCATCGACGGGGTCCCCGGCCAGCAGCACGTCCAGCTTGACCAGGTCGGAGGGCTTCATCCCGCTCAGCTCATAGTCAAGGGAGGCGTAGCCGCGGGTGCGGGACTTCAGCTGGTCGAAGAAGTCCAGGACGATTTCGGCCAGTGGCAGGTCATAGGTCATCTGCACTCGCTCGGGCGAGAGGTAGTGCATGCCGGCGTGCTCGCCGCGGCGCTCCTGACAGAGCTCCATGACGGCTCCGACGAACTCTTTCGGCGCGATCACCGAGGCACGGATGAAGGGCTCGCGGATCTCCGCGATCGTCCCCGGGTCGGGCATGTCGGAGGGATTGTGGACCTCGAGCTCCTCCCCGTTGGTCAGCGTCACGTCGAACTCCACCGAGGGCATCGTGGCAAGCAGCTCGAGGTCGTACTCCCGCTCCAGGCGCTCCCGGACGATGTCCATGTGCAGCAGGCCGAGGAAGCCGCAGCGGAAGCCGAAGCCCAACGCATCGGAGGTCTCGGGCTCCCAGGAGAGGGCGGCGTCGTTGAGCGTCAGCTTCTCCAGGGCGTCGCGCAGGTCGGGGTAGTCGTCGGAGTCGATCGGGAACAGGCCGCAGAAGACCATCGGCTTGACATCGCGGTAGCCGGGCAGCGGCTCGCTCGCCTCGCCGCCCGAAGGGTGGGCTCCGGGGCGGGGGCGCGTCGTCAGCGTGTCCCCCACGCGCAGTTGGGTCACGTCCTTCAGGCCGGTGATCAGGTAGCCGACCTCGCCTGCGGCGAGCTGATCGGTCGGCATCATCTGCGGGCTGAAGAAGCCGATGTCGTCGATGTCGGCCTCGGTGCCGGCGGCCATCGCGCGGATCGGCTCGCCCTTGCGGAAGGTCCCGTCGACGACCCTGATGTAGGCGATCACGCCCCTGTACTGGTCGAACTCCGAGTCGAAGATCAGCGCTCGTGGTGGGCCGTCGGGGTCGCCGGAGGGTGGGGGCACACGGGCGACCAGCTCCTCCAGCACCTCCGCCACCCCCTCCCCGGTCTTGCCGCTGATCTGGAGGATCCCCTCGGGCGCCTCCCCGATCAGCTCGCTGACTTCGCCGGCCACCCTCTCGGGCTCTGCTCCGGGAAGGTCGATCTTGTTCAGGCAGGGGATCAGCTCCAGGCCGGAGTCGACGGCGAGGTAGGTGTTGGCGACGGTCTGCGCCTCGACGCCCTGGGAGGCGTCTACGACGAGCAGCGCGCCCTCGCAGGCGGCCAGCGAGCGGGAGACCTCGTAGGTGAAGTCGACGTGCCCTGGCGTGTCGATCAGGTGCAGCTGGTAGGTCTCTCCGTCGCGCGCCGTGAAGAACACCCTGACGGCCTGCGCCTTGATCGTGATCCCGCGCTCCCGCTCGAGGTCCATCGAGTCCAGGAGCTGGGCGCGCATCTCGCGGGCGGCGACGGTGTGGGTCAGCTCGAGGATGCGGTCGGCCAGGGTCGACTTTCCGTGGTCGATGTGGGCGATGATCGAGAAGTTGCGGATGTGGGCCTGGTCCATGTGCGGGCTACAGCGTAGATGGCATCTCAGGGAAGGCCGTCTTGGCGTGAGGAGCATCGGCCCGGGCGTTCGCGCCCCGGCCGGCGAGGCGCTAGCCTTGATGGTCCGGCGGATCGCCAACCCGACAAGGGATCATCCAGCCGCGGCAACGCGCCGGCCCTCGGGCGGGCGGCCTGTCCAGGTGTCGGGAGTGTCACGCCGCCCAGGCAAGACACGCAGTCCTGGGACGTAAGTAGTAAGCGGCGATCCCTGATCGGGTGCAAGCCGGGTGGGCCTTGGTCCACCCGGCCTCTGCTCGTCGATGGCCGCGGCCGGGCCGGCCAACGGTGTCCGACGACCTAACGGCCGAACTGGGCCCGGATCAACCGAGTCACCTGGTGGGCCTCCGGTACCTGCATCGCGAGCACGGCCCTCGTGTATACGAACAGGCCGGCCGCACCGGCCCCTCCGATGCTGATGATCTCGGCGGCCAGGGACGTGCCCAGCAGCGAGTGAAGGATCCTCCAGACGCCCCAGGAGACCGCCGCCAGCAGCGCCGAGGCGACCAGGACCCTCGCGGTGATCATGGTCGTCTGGGCGCCTTCGAGGCGGCCGTTGAAGCCCACCCGCAGGCGCAGCAGCTGCAACCAGGTCATCACAGCGTTGGCCGCCACCGTGCCGATGATCAGGCCCGCGATCCCGAGCGGCTTGTACAGGCCGATGCTCACGATGACGTCCACGACGATGTTCATCGCCGCCAGCCGCGTCGGGATCCACGGTTTCTGGACGGCGAAGAAGACGCGGGTCAGGAGCAGGTTCACGCCACCGAAGGGCAGGCTGAAGGCGAACCAGAAGAGGGCGATCGAGACGAAGTGGGTCGACTGGCTGTTGAACTCCCCGCGTTGGAAGACGAGCCTCACGATCGGTTCCGCCAGGACGATCATGAAGGCCGCCGCGGGAATCAGAAGCAGGTTGATCTGGCGCATGCCGATGCCGACCGCCCTGCGCATGGCCGCCACGTCGCGGTTGGCCGCCATGCGGCTGAGCGTCGGGAAGAGCACCGTCGCCACGGACACGCTGAACAGGCCCTGGGGCAGCATGTAGATGCGAAACGCGTTGTCGATCGCCCTCGGGGCCTGCTTGTTGACGAGGGTCCCGAAGACCGAGTTGATCACCTGGTCGAGGTTGACGATCCCGAGGCCGATGGTGACCGGCAGCATCAGGGCGAACACCTGGGTGATGCGCGGATCGTGCCAGTCGATCGAGAACTGCAGGCGGAAGTCGATCCGGCCCAGGGCGGCGAAGGCCATCATCAGCTGCACGACGGTCGCCACGAGCACCGCGATCGCCAGCGCATACACCTGGTGCCCGTTTTCGTAGCCCCCGTGGAAGTGCGGGCGCAGCACGACCAGCAGGACGATGATGACGACGTTCCACACGGCCGGCGAGATCGCGGGGATCGTGAAGTGGTCGTAGGACTGCAGGATCCCCACGAGCAGCCCGTTGAGGCCGAGCAGCAGGATCACGGGGAACAGCACCTGGGAGAGGCCGACCGTGAGGGCGTCGAGCGGGGCGTTGAACGACGGGCCTGTGAACAGGGGCATGATCACCCCGGCTCCGAGGATGAAGAAGGCGGTGAGGCCCCCCAGGACGATCAGCATGATCCAGAACAGCGTGGAGGCGAGGCGCAGGGCATCTTTGCGCCGCCCCTTCTGCAGCAGTTCGGTGAAGACGGGCACGAAGGCCGCCGAGAGAGCCGCGTTCGCGAACAGGTTGCTGATCAGGTTCGGGATCTGGGAGGCGATCGTGTACGCCGAGGCCGGCCCGCGCGTCCCGAAGAAGCTCGCCGCGACGATTTCCCGCACGAGCCCGGCGATCCTGGAGATCCCGGTGGCGATCGAGAAGATCGCCGTGTTGCGGGCAACCCCCCCGCCCCCCGGGGGCGGCGGCGCTGGCGGCTCCTCGGCGAAGACTTCGGCGGTGGCGGACAAGGCCGCTATAGTACGGCGCTCCGCGGCGCGCTCACCCATGTCCGAGCGCCCGGCGGACGTCTCTCATGGCCAACATTCACTCACAGAAGAAGCGGATCCTGCGCTCGGAGCGCGAGCGCATGGAGAACCGGCGCTACACCTCCGCGATCAAGACCCACTTCCGCAGGCTCGAGTCCCTTCTGCAGGACGGCGACGCCGGCTCCGCGGAGGCCACTCACCGCGAGCTGGTGAGCACGATCGACAAGGCCGTCAAGCGGGGCGCCATGCACCGCAACACGGGCGCGCGCAAGAAGTCCCGCGCCGCCCGCCTTCTCGCCCGCTCCTAGTCCGGCCTGCCGGCGGTGATCGCCGCGATCGCCCGCACGGCGATCGTGTCCTCCTGCATGCCCGAGAAGGGGGTCCGCCCGGCCAGCAGCGGTGCCCCTCCCCGGCTGTCCAGCTCTAGCTCGGCGAGCGTGGCCAGGGCCGCCCTCAGCCGCTCGGGGTCGCTGCGGGCGACGTCCGCCACCAGCCGCTCGGCCGCCCGCGCCGGCATCCGCAGGGTGCGTCTCACCTCCGCCACCGACTCGCCCGCCCGCAGGCGAGTCGAGATGGCCAGGGCCTCGCGCAGCCGCTGGGCCATGAGGTAGGTCAGGCCCGCCAGCCGCTCTCCCTGCTGGCGCAGGCGCAGGTAGGTGCGGGTCGCCTGCACCCCGTCGGCCCCCACGAGGGCGTCGGCGAGGCCGTAGGCCCGCAGCTCGGCCGAGTGGGCGGCCCGCTGCTCGATCTCCTGCACGGTCACCCGCCTCGGCGCGGGGTCGCCCCCGCCCGCGGCGGTCTCTCCTTCGAGGGCCAGCTTCTCGAGCTCGCGCAGCAGGCGCTGCTGGCGCTCGCCCACCTGGGCCACCAGCGCCTTGGCGGCCGCCGCATCGAGGTCGAGGCCCATGCGGGCGGCCTGCTCGCGGGCCCACTTCCCCAGCTCCCACGGCTTCACCGTCATCTGCGCGACGATCTGGCCGCCGGCGCTCTTGACCGCCTCGTGCAGGCAGGGCGGCGCCTTGGCCCGGGCCTCCTCACGGGCGAATATCGCCAGGGTGGTCTGCGGCGGCATGTCCGCCATCGCCGCCACCAGGTGCTTCTCGACGTCGGCCGCCCGCCAGCGCTCGGCCCCCTCGACCATGATCACCCGGCCCAGGGCGCCCTCCCCCGGGTCCCCCATCGCCAGGGTCATCGTGGCCAGGGCGGTCGCGGCGCCCGCCGGAGTGGCGGCGTCCCCCTCGAGCAGCTCGAGGCTGCCCGCGCCTCCCCCCGGGCCCTCGGCCAGGGCTCGCAGCCCGGCCCGGCGCTCGGCCACGGCTCCGTGGTCGTCCCCGTGGATCAGGTATGCGGGCTTGAGCGCCGGCGGGCTCATCCTCGATCTGGCCCAACCACCAGGTTGACCAGCTTGCCGGGCACGACGATCTCCTTGACCGGCTCGCGCCCGTCGAGGTGTGCCTGCACGTTCGGCGCAGCCCGGCACAGCGCCTTCAGCTCCTCGGGGGTGGCCTCGGCGGAGGCCTGGACCCGGTCGCGGACCTTGCCGTTGACCTGGCAGACCAGCTCGTAGACCTCGCTCTCCAGCAGGGACTCGTCGGCCTGGGGCCAGGGCTGCTCCCACGCCCGCTCGGCGGTCAGCATCTCGTAGATGTCGGCGCAGACGTGGGGGGCGAAGGGGAACAGCAGCGAGGCGCCCGTGCCGACGGCGAAGCGCAGCGTCGGCAGCGCCGCCGAGTCACGCAGCCGGGAGCATTCGTTGAGCAGCTCCATCACCGCGGCGATGGCGGTGTTGAAGGCGAACCTGCGCAGGTCACCGCTGACCTTGTCGATCGCCCAGTGCGTCTTGCGCAGGAGGGCGAGGTCGTCTCCGGCGGCGTCGGAGGGACCGGCCAGCTCGGGCGACGGCGCCCCGCTGCGGTCGGCCGTCTCGGCGGCGAGTCGCCAGAGCCGGCCCAGGAACCGGTGGACGCCCTCCACGCCCTCGTCCGACCAGTCGGCATCCTGGTCGGGAGGACCGACGAACAGGACATAGCAGCGGGCGGTGTCGGCCCCCACGCGCTCGACGATCGACGCCGGGGAGACCACGTTCCCCCGCGACTTGCTCATCTTCGCCCCGTCCTTGGTGACCATCCCCTGCGTGAACAGGGCCTGGAAGGGCTCCTGCACCTCCACGTGTCCGAGGTCCGCCAGGGCCTTGGTGAAGAAGCGGGCATACATCAGGTGCAGGATCGCGTGCTCGACCCCGCCGATGTACTGGTCCACGGGCATCCACTCCCGCAGCGCCGCAGGGTCCCACGCCGCATCTTCGTTTCTGGCGTCGCAGTAGCGCAGGTAGTACCAGGATGAGTCGACGAAGGTGTCCATCGTGTCGGTCTCCCGCCTGGCGCTGCCGCCGCAGTCGGGGCACTTGACGTTCACCCAGTCCTCGGCCGCGGCCAGCGGGGAGCGGCCTTTGGGCATGTAGTCGTCGATGTCGGGCAGTTCCACGGGCAGCTGCTCGGTCGGCACCGGAACGGTCCCGCAGCGCTCGCAGTAGATGATCGGGATCGGACAGCCCCAGTAGCGCTGCCGCGAGACGAGCCAGTCGCGCAGGCGATAGTTGACCGAGGCGTGGCCCTTGCCCTCGCGATCGAGCCAGGCCACGATCGCGCCGATGGCCTCCCTGTTGGGCATGCCGTCGAAGTCGGGATGGGAGTTCACCAGCCGGCCGTCGCCGGTGTAGGAGAGCTCGCCGTCCCCTCCCTCCGGTTCGATCACGCGGCGGATCGGCAGGCCGAAGGCCTTGGCGAACTCGTAGTCGCGCTCGTCGTGGGCGGGCACGGCCATGATCGCCCCCGTGCCGTACTCCATCAGCACGTAGTCGGCCACGTACATCGGCAGCTGCTCGCCGTTGACGGGGTTGGTCACGGTCCGTCCCAGCGGGACGCCGGTCTTCGGCTTCTCGACGTTGCCCCGTTCCTCGTTCGTCTCGTTGAGGGCGCGGTTGACGTACTCGCGGGCGGCCTGCTCGTGCTCGGTGCCTTCGGCCAGCCGCATCACGTCGGGGTGCTCGGGGGCCAGCACGAAGAACGTCGCCCCGAAGAGGGTGTCGGGCCGCGTGGTGAAGACCGGGTAGTCGACGCCCAGCTCCTCGCAGCGGAAGGTGACCTCTGCGCCCTCGCTGCGTCCGATCCAGTTGCGCTGCATGGTCTTGACGTACTCGGGCCAGTCGATCCCGTCGAGGTCGCCCAGCAGGCGCTCGGCGTAGTCGGTGATGCGCAGGAACCACTGCTCCAGCTGGCGCACCTCCACGAGCGCCCCGCAGCGCTCGCAGCGCCCCTCGGCGTCCACCTGCTCGTTTGCGAGCACGGTCTGGTCTTTGGGGCACCACTTCACCGCCGCCTGCTTGCGATAGGCCAGGCCCGAGCGGAACAGCTCGAGGAAGATCCATTGCGTCCAGCGGTAGTAGGACGGTTCGCAGGTGGCCAGCTCGCGCGACCAGTCGATCGAGATGCCCCAGGAGTGGAACTGCCGCCGGAAGGCCGCGATCGATTCGGCGGTGGACACGCGCGGGTGGACCCCGGTCTTGATGGCGTGGTTCTCCGCGGGCAGGCCGAATGCGTCATAGCCCATCGGGTGCAGGACCCGGCGGCCGAGACGGCGGTGGAAATGGGCGATGGCGTCGCCCAGGGCGTAGCACTTGAGGTGGCCGATGTGGGGCTCCCCGCTCGGGTAGGGAAGCATCTCGAGCACGTAGGAGCACGGAATCCGAGGCCCGCCCCGACCCACTCCGCCGCGGCCGTCGCCAGAGCCGCCTTCGCCGCCGTCGTTGACCACCTCCCAGGTGCGCTCCCGCGCCCACAGCGACTGCCAGCGGGGCTCGATCTCCTGTGGGTCGTACCTACGCTCGGCCATGGGGAACCGCAGGTTAGCGGGCGGCCTGCGTGACCCCGCGGCCGGGGCGGCCTGCGCCGCGCCGCGCTCAGGCCGGGGCCGGGAAGCGGCTCCTGGCGCGGAGCATCTCCACCACCTCGGCGGGAGCCTTCCGGGGGGAGCCGGCGTCGAAGGGCGGATAGGGGTCGTACTCGATCCCCAGCTGGATCGCCTGCGCGACCCGATCGCCGGCGATCCGGTCCACGAGGGTCAGGGCCATGTCGATGCCGGCCGAGACGCCGGCGGCGCTGACGAGCTTGCCGTCGAAGACGACCCTCTCCTGCACCGGCTCGGCTCCCAGCCTGCGCAGCTCCTCCATGGCCAGCCAGTGGGTGGTCGCGCGACGGTCCGCCAGCAGGCCCGCGGCCGCCAGCACGAGCGAGCCGGTGCACACCGATGTCGTCCAGGTGGTCGTCTCGTGGGCGGCCCTCAGCCACTCCAGGACCGGGCCTCCGGCACGGGCGGCGACCTCTCCCGGCCCCCCCGGCACGAGCAGGATCTCGGGAGCGGGGACCTCCCCGAGCGAGCGCTCGGCCAGCAGCGTCAGCATTCCGTTGTCGGTTCGGACCGGCCCCGGCTCAGCCGCCACGAAGGAGACCTCCGCGCCTGGCAACCTGCTGAGCACCTCGTAGGGCCCGATCGCGTCGAGCGCGGTGAACCTGTCGTATAGGACTATTGCGATGTCCATTTGCCGCCTTTCCGGTCGCTGGTTTGACCCGCCGGGCTCATGCGACCCGACGGTCACGGAGGGTCTGGGCGTGGAACCGCCGCCGGTACTCGGCCGGCCCCACCTGAAGTGAGCGCATGAACGACCGGCGCATCGTCTCGGCCGTGCCGAACCCGCAGGCCGTCGCTATCGACCCCACCGGCTCGGCGCTGTCCTCGAGCCGGCGGCGGGCCGCCTCCAGACGCACAAGCTCGACGTAGCGGGCCGGGGTGACCCCGGTCTCGGTCCTGAAGGCGCGTGCGAAGTGGCGGGCGCTCATGTGGGCGCGACCGGCCATCGCCGCCACGGTGTGGTCGCCCGCGACTTCCTCCACGACCTGCCGCTGGACCTCGCGCAGGACGTCGCGCTCGGGCTCCTGGGCTTCCAGGGTGGCGCTGAACTGAGACTGGTTGCCGGGACGGCGCAGGAACAGGACGAGGTGGCGGGCGATCGTGAGGGCGGTCTCGCGATCGAGGTCCTCCTCGACCATGGCGAGGGCCAGGTCCATTCCCGCGGTGACCCCGGCCGAGGTCCAGATGGACCCGTCGCGCAGGAAGATCGGGTCGGGGTCGACCCGAACCAGCGGGTACTGCTCGCGCAGCCGTCGGGCGTAGGCCCAGTGGGTGGTGGCCCGGCGCCCGTCGAGCAGCCCGGCCCCCGCGAGCAGGAAGGCACCGGTGCAGACCGAGGCCGTCCGTCGCGCCCTGCGCGAGGCCGCCACGATCCAGCGCAGCAGCTCGGGGTCCTCGGCCGCCGTCTCCCTGCCCCGGCCTCCGGCCACGATCAGCGTGTCCAGGCCGCCGGGGTCGCGTGGGAGCCCGTCGGCGACGATGCCCAGCCCGCTGGAGGTGCGCAGAGTGCCCGGCTCCCGGGCGATCACCGACAGCTCGTACCCGGGGTCGGGGCGTCCTGTCCGCTCGATCACCTCCCGGGCCGCCGCGAACACCTCCAGGGGACCGGTGACGTCGAGGCTCTGGACCCCCGGGTAGACGAGGATTGCGACACGGCGGGGAGATCTCGGGGTCTGCATCGTCGGATCATCCCGCAGGCCCTCTCTGTCCGCAAGGACTGATTTCCCACCTTTTCTGCCACAGGGCTGATTCCGTCGGGCGCCGCATCGGCGGTGACTGCGAACGACGCCCTCCCGCGGACACGGGGCGCCCCCGCGCATTACGATGCCTTCGTGGAGGAGGCTCACTATCACGGCTCCGAGGAGGAGCATCCGGACGCCCTCAGCGCGGCGCCGGGACGCGTGGCGAGCATCGTCGGAGCCGCCGAAAGGGCCGCCGCGGATCTGCGCGAGCAGGCCGAGGCGCGGGCGCGGGAGCGGATCGAGGAAGCCGACCGCGCGGCCGAGAACCGGGTGGCGGCGGCAGAGGAGGAGGCCGAGGAGCTCCTCTCCTCGGCTCGGGCCGAGGCCGAGCGCACGTCCAGCCACGCGGCCTCGGAGGCCGCCGAGCTTCACGCCCAGGCCGAGCGGGCGCGCGCGGAGGCCGCCGAGGGCCTGGCCGATGCCCGCGCCCAGGCAGAGTCCCTGCTCGCCGGCTCCCGTGATGAGAGCGAACGGATGCGGGCGAGCGCCCTGGAGGAGAGCGACCGTCTCCGCTCCGCCGCCAGGGAGGAGTCCGAGCGCATCCAGGCGGAGGCCGAGAGCCGCTCGGCGGAGATCCTGCGGGAGGCCCGCGAGGAGGGCGAGCGGATGGCCCACGAGACGCGCGAGCAGACCGAGCGCCTTCTGCAGGCCCGCCGGGAGGAGCTCGCCAGGCTGCACGAGGAGGCCGAGGCCCAGGCCCGCGACATCAAGGGGCAGGCGCGCGAGGAAGCGCGGCGGATCACGAGCGATGCCCACGTGGTCGCCCACGACGTCCTCGAGGAGGGCACGGAGGTCTCGCGCAACCTGCGCGAGCTGGCCGTCTCCCTGCGCAACAACGCCGAGCGCCTGCTGAGGGACGTGCGCCTCGCCCACGGGAGCATGACGGCCCGCCTCGATCAGTCCGCGCCCTCGGAGCGGGCCGCGGGCGAGAGGGCGGCGCGCACCGACACCCCGGTCCCGCCCCCACGCCGGGGGCCCGAGGAGCCCGGGGACGACCTGCAGGTCCCCGAGTTCATCCCCCGCAGCTGACCCGGGCGACGGCGCTGGGCCCCGGGCAGCCGGCCGGGGACGATAGGATTTGTCCTCCCGGGGCTATAGCTCAGCTGGGAGAGCGCCGCCATGGCATGGCGGAGGTCGTCGGTTCGAGCCCGACTAGCTCCACTGAAGCTGGTGGGTGTCCATCTCCTCCACCAGCGCGACCGCAGCCTCCGGCCCCGTGAACGGCGCCATCGCGAGGTAGGCCAGCTGCGGCAGGCGCCTGCGGATGTCGGCGGTGCGCCCGGCGGCGACCTCCTGCTGGATGATCTCGAAGACGCCCCCGGCGATCGCCTGGGAGCACAGACGGGGCAGGGCGGCCGCCTCCGGGCGCTGGTGGTAGCCCTCCTCGAGGAAGATCGTGAACGAGCGGGTGATGTCCTCGGCCCTTCTGATCGCGGCCGGGCCTGCCGAGTAGCACTCGACCAGGCGCAGGTGGGCGAGGATGGGGTTCATAGCGATCATCTCGAGCAGTGTGGTCAGGCCGCGCCAGATCCGCTCGGGCCACTCGGCGGCCGAGAAGTAGGCGGACACGAGGGTGTCGAGGATGAGGTGGGTGGGGTGGTCCTGCGCCTCCAGGAAGGCCTGCTGCTTGTCGCTGAAATGCTTGTAGAAGGCCTCTTTGGCCACTCCCGCCGCCGCGACGATGTCCGCCACGGTGGTGTTGGGGTAGCCCTTCTCCATCGTCACCTCGGCGACCGCCTGGATGATCCGGGTCCGCTGGCTGCGCGCCACCACTCCCGGCGGCAGGCCATGGCGCCCGCGAGGCAGACGGGCCAGCTCCGGGGAGGCAGCCTCGGGCGCCGCAGGCGGGGGCACCTGCTCGGACGCCAGCAGCGCGTGCGGGCCGACGCTCCACCGCGGCCGGCCCGCGGGGATGGCGTAGGAGCCCATCCACGCGACCATGTCGTCGGTCAGTGGGGTCAGTCGATCCTCGCTGTGGGTGCGCAGGTGCCGGGAGACGACGCTGCGAACGCCCCCGACCAGGGCCTTGGCCGGGATGTCGAGCGTGCTGTGCCCGGCGGGGACGCCGTCCATCAGCTCTTCCACGTTCGCCTCGATCCCGTCCAGCACGGTGCGCAGCTCCTGGCGCAGAAGGGGTCCGCCGGCGGGGGCCTCGACGAACATCACCCGCCCGCCGTCCGGGTCGCCCTGGACGCTGCGCAGCAGCTCCCCGAAGCCGAACCGCGCCGCCTGCGCCCAGTCCGCCTGCCCCATCACCCGGTCCATGCTCGCCAGGGTGCGGGCGGTCGCCGCTCGATAGGCCTCGAGCAGACACTCTTCCTTGTCGGCGAACTGCTCGTAGAAGGTGGCGCTGGAGACGCCGGCGCGGGAGCTGATCTGCGCGATCGAGAGGCTCTGGTAGCCGAGCTGCCCCGACAGCTCGGTGATGGCCTCCAGCAGGCGCTCGCGCTGGCTCGGCTTGTGCGCCCTGTCCGAGCCCGCTCCGACGACGGCCACGCCGCGGCGCGAGGCCCCTGGGCGGCGAGTGCCGGCATGGTGGCGTGCTGGCTGGGGCATGGCTGGTCTTCAGGAAACGATAGCGAACCTCTGTAAGGCCGTAGCCTGCATTTCAGAGGGGGCGAGATCTGGCGCCCGTCGGCGTTTTCTCTCTGCGCCCATGGCCTTTCAGCCAGCCTACCTGGAGGCTCGATCGAGCCCGGCCCTGCACCCATGGATGAGGCGGATTGCCCGCAAACAAGGGTGTCTATTGAAGTCATCAACCCGGATCACTGTCCGGCGGGTTGACACAAGGGCCGCCCTGTGGTTAGCTTACGCCGCCGTTCACTCGCCGCCGTCGGCTGGATTTCGGAAGACGATGTTTAGAAACGGCGCGGGCGGGGAAAGGAAGTTACTCGAATGAGCAGCTTGATCGTCGGGGATTCTGGGGGGCGCTCTTGTCCAGCCTCCGTTCGCGCCGAGCGCGAGCGATCACCGTTGCCCACCAAGGGGTCCCGCCGGGGCCTCTGCGAGCGTCGCGACACACCCCTCCTCCGTGGCGCTCGCAGAGGCTCTGGCTGAACTCCGAGGCGGGATAGCGGTCGCCCGTCGAACCAATCGGACCTGAGGAAAAGGAGCAGTGGAGAGATGAGACAGGCGTTGCACCGACTCAAGGACGCGATGGCCGGCAGGCTCTCTCGTCCCCTGCTGATCGGCACGGTCGCGGCCGTCGCCGGCTCGCTCGCCGCCGGGGTCGCCCCGGCCTCGGCGACCAGCAAGAAGGAAGCTTTCGCGAAGTTCCTGAACTGCCCGATCGAAACCGCGAAACTCTGCACCTACGGGGAAACGCTGTCGGGCGAATTCAAGATGGGCAGAAGACGGTCGCCGATCACGAACCCGCGTGGTCCTGCAGGGCGGTCTGGCCGGCGTCGGCACGGGATCGCTGCCGCTGATCCCGCCCCGCTTCGGCGCGCGAAGCGATGTCGAAAACGTCGCAGCCGGTCCCCGGCGGGCTGACCGGTCTGACCGAATCGATCGGCGGCCCCGTCAGCGCCACCGCGGAACTCGCCGGCGAACCGAGCAACGTCATGGTCACGCCGTCCGTTCCTCGGGTTCGGGCGACGGCACCGCCGTGACGCTGCCGATCAAGGTGCACCTCGAAAACGAAAACCTCGGTGAAAACTGCTACATCGGCTCGGACACCGAACCGATCGTGCTGAACCTGACCGACGGAACGACCAGCCCGCCGGAAGGGACCGAACCGATCAGCGGCAAAATCGGCAAAGCGAAGTCGACGACAAAGGACGACTGCTCATGTTCCTCGAAAACACGCTCGTGGACAACACGTTCGCGGTCCCCGCGGCGCAAGGGGATGCGGGACGACCCCGCTGCTCGAACCGGTCATCACCGCGCTCGTGAACGTCGCTGCGGGCCTGCCGTCGCCGGCGGGCAAGAACGTCGCGGTCCTGAGCGGGAACTTCTACTCGACCTTCGAGTCAGTGGGCCGCAAAGTACGCCAAGCCGCCCAAGGAAAAAACCCAAAAAATAGGCATTCCGCGACAACGAACGCCTTTTCCCGGCGAGCGGCGGGCCCTCGGGCCCGCCGCTCGCTCTTCGTCCTGGCTCGCGCATGGCGCCGGCGAGGGTCCCACCTGCGCAATGATCCCCGGGTGACCCTGCTCGCCGTCAAGCTCTTCCTCGCTCCCTCCTTCGTCGTCGGCGCCTCGCTTGCCGCGCGCCGCTTCGGCGTCAGGGTCGGAGGGCTGGTCGCGGGGCTTCCCGTCGTCGCCGGGCCGATCCTGCTCGCCTACGCCCTCGCCCACGGGCGCTCCTTCGCGGCCGGGGCGGCGGCGGGGACGCTGCTCGGGCTGGTCTCCCTGATCGGCTTCGTCGTCGTCTACGGACGCCTGGCGGGCCGCGTGTTCTGGGGTGCCAGCATGCTCGCCGGGTGGCTGGCCTTCATTCTCGGGACCGCCCTCTTCAGCGCGTTCTCCCTTCCCACCGGAGGTGCGCTGGCCCTCGCCGGCGCCGCCCTGCTTGCCGGCCTGGCCTGGCTGCCCCGGCCCGCCCGGCAGCCGGTCGACGACCTCCCGCACCCCGCCTGGGACCTGCCCCTGCGGGCCGGGTGCGCGCTGGCCCTGGTGCTCACCCTCACCGCCATCGCCGGCTGGCTGGGGCCGCAGCTGAGCGGCCTGCTCGCCCCCTTCCCGATCATCGCAACCGTGCTCGCCACCTTCACCCACGCCCAGCGCGGCCCCGAGGAGACCGTGCGCCTGCTGCGGGGCCTGGTCGCGGGCTTCGGGGCCTTCGCCCTGTTCTGCTTCACCCTCGCGATCTCCCTGCGCAGCCTGGACACGGCCCCGGCGTTCGCCCTCGCCACGGGAGTTGCCCTGCTCACCCAGGCGACCGTCCTGGCACTGGCCCGCCACGATTCCGCTGTCGCCCCGGCGCAACCCGGCCGGGTGGGTGCCTGAGCTCAGCGGCGCGGCAGGTACTCGATCTCGGGGGAGCGCAGTGCGATGCCCAGGCCGCGCAGGGAGACGCGCCCGGACTCAGGGTAGAAGCACATGTCCCCCGGGTGGTGGGTCCCGTAGGCGAGGTAGGTGAGCCCGGCGGATCCGGCCCGCAGGGAGTGGGCCACCCCGGTTCCCGCCGGACGGGAGACGACGGCCCCGCGCTGCAGGGGGTGCTCGGCGGGCGCCTGCTCGCCGCCGCAGCGCAGCTCGAGCGTGCCCTCCCCCTCGAGCACCACGAACAGCTCCTCCTCCTGCGAGTGGCAGTGCGGGGGCGCCCCCGACTCCCCGGCTGCGAGGACGACATGGTTGAGCCCGCTCGCCACCGCCCCCGCGGCGGCCCCCAGGCCACGCACGCGCCCCTCCAGCATCGCCGGCACCTGCGAGCTCGCCGCGACGTTGCCGGGGCGATCGGGCGACGGCTGCGGGCACTCGGGCGGGCCGGCGGCGGCCTCGCGAGCGAACGGGTGCTCGCCGTCCGCCAGCTCGAGCCATCGCGGGAACGACCACGCCACGCCGGCGCGAGGCAGGGCGGTGAGGGTCGGGTCGAGCCTCTGCCCGAACGCCAGCACGTCGAGCCCGCCGGGCCCCGCCCTCAGCGTGTGCGCGCCGCTGCGCGGACGGTGCACGATGCAGTCGCCGGCCGCCACGGCGAAGGTCTCGCCCTCCTGCCACAGCAGTCCCTCGCCTGCCAGCACGTAGAAGATCTCCTCCTCCATCCCGTGCTCGTGGGCGGGGGTGGTGAAGCTGCCCTCGGGGACCTCGATCCGGCGCAGCCCGACATCGCGGGAGCCGACCTGGCGGCCGAGATCGCGCCACACGCCGCCGATGTGGCCGACCGTGCGCTCGAACGACGGTCCGCCGTGGATGTTCGCGATCGCCACCGCCGCGACGCTACCAGCCGGGCTGCTCAGGCGGCGTCGGCGCTGGCAGGCCGGTGACGCACCCGATCCCGCGCTTCGGAGTAGCGGTGACGTCGAAGTAGACCCACCAAAGGGTGGCGGCCACGACGATGCCGAGGATGGCCGCCGTGACGATGCCGAGGTCGATCTGTGCGCGCGCCGCCACCCCGATGGCGACGATCGACTCCCCCAGGGCGATGACGCTCGTCAGCCACGCGTAGCCGACCCAGGACCACCACAGCATGCCCAGCACCAGCAGCGCCCTTGAGCAGCCCCCCCCACGTCGGCGTCCGGCCCATCAGGGTCGTGCACTGCGTCAGCGCGAGCACGAACACGAGGTCGAAGAACAGCTCCGAGCGGCGTGACCCGCTCGCCTTCGCGCATGACGGCCCGCACGCGCGGTCCGCGCCGCTCGCCGGAGGCGCTCATCGGCACCCCCCGCACGGCGGCCCGAGCGGGCTTGGCGCCGGCCGCCGCAGCGGCCGGCGCCCCCGTTGGCCGATCAGTGCAGAGACATGTTCGGCTCGCCCGCTGAGTTGAGTCCTGTTCCGGAGATCGTACACGTACCGCCCTTGGGCGCTCCGCCGTTGTAGGCCTGGGTCAGGCAGTTGCGCAGAGCCAGCTGGCCCCAGTAGTTCGGGTGGATGTCTTCCTGGATCTCATAGGGCGGGAAGATCGCCGTGACCGTGCGGATCTGGTTGATCCACTCGCGTCTTGTCGACGGCTCCGGCGCTCGTCCAGGAGGACAGGCCCTCTTCCTCGAGCAGGCCGACGCCTTTCTCGCACAGCCTGCGCCCGTTGAAGGCCGACGCCAGTTCCATCGTCTTGACGTTCGACAGCCCGGCTCGCCGCGGCGGCGCCGAGCACGGTGCTGTCGATCGTCGGCAGCATTTTTTCGTTGGCGTAGTTGGCGTCTTTGTTCCAGAAGCCGCAGCCGCCGACCGTCTGGCGGGTGTAGCCGCTCTGGGAGTAGCGGAAGCCCGGACCCGTTGCGGGATCGGCGACGGGTAGTCCTGCACGAGGATCGTGTACTGCGAGCTGCGAGTAGCCGGCGTTGGTCATCGCCTGCGCGACGTTCTTGATCGCGGTCGTGATTTCGCCCTTCACCTTCGCGACGTTGCTCGAGCGTGAAGTTGTTCGTCACCGAGCTTTCTTCGCTGCAGTAGGCCGGCCACCATTCGGGCGTCAGCAGCCAGTCCTCGACGCACGTCTGCACGATGCTCGCGAAGTTGAAGTTGTTGCCGCCGATCGAGACCGCGACGAGCTTCACGTCGTGCGCCGCCGCGAAGTGCTGGAGCATCAGCGCCTGGCCTTCTTTGCCGCCCGAGTTGTAGAAGTCGATGCCCGGGCTTGAACGTGCCGCCTTCGGCTGAAGCTGGAGGTCTTGGCCCCCGAGCACGCGAGGTTCTCGCCGCTGACGCCGCCGCCGATGTAGACCTCGGCCGACTTCGAGCGGTGGCAGCCTGCGATCAGTTCGCCGTTGCCGGCGGCGTTGTCGTCGTAGGCGGTCGAGCCCGAGCGCGTCGATCTTCGAGGAGCTTTCGTTCGTGTTGCCCGCCCAGCGCCCGGCCTCGCCGGAGATGTAGGAGTCGCCCAGGCTGACCGTCCAGGGACGCTCCCTGGCCCGGGCCGTCGGCGCGCGCCGGCGCGGTGCGAGCGCGCCGAGAGCAGTAGACCAGGCGCCGCGACCGCCAGCGCGGCGATCAGCGGCGAGGACAGACGCCCGGCGAGTTGCGTCGGATGATGCATGGATTCCCTCTCTTCCCACGCGCCGCCCTCCGCGGCGCTGTCCGCCGCCGACCCTAACCGCTGGTCGGCGGCGCCGCCGGGTCAACCCGTCGCCCGGCCGCCGCCCGCGCCGGGGCCTCTCCCCAGAGCTGCTCGAGCCGGTAGAACTCGCGCGTCTGCGGGGTGAAGATGTGCACGACCACGTCGAGGTAGTCCATCAGGATCCAGCCGCCCTCGGCCGAGCCCTCGACGCGCCGCGGCAGCGTCCGTGCTCGTGCTTGAGGCCCTCGAGGATGCCGTCGTGGATCGCCTTGGCCTGGCGCCCGGTGTTGCCCGAGCAGACGAGGAAGTAGTCGGTGTAGCCGAGCACGCCGCGCAGGTCGAGCTCGACGACGTCGAGCGCCTTCTTGTCGGCCGCGTAGCGGGCGATCTCGCCGACCAGCTCCTCGACCCTGCATCATCGGTCCTCCTCTGCGGCGCGCGCGGTAGAGGCCGTGCTCGGCGATGTAGCCCGCGACCGCGCGGGCCCGAGCAGCTCCTGCGACCGGCGCGCCCTCGGCGACGCGCTCGCGCGCCAGCGAGGAGGAGACCTCGATCGGCGGCATCGTCCAGGAACCGACCTCGCGGCGCTCCGGCGCCGGCGTCCTGCCGCGCCACGCCAGCGTCCCGCGAGCGCCTCGAGCACCTGCGCCCGCTCGGCGCCCGGCCCGCGCCGCGACCGCGAGGCGCGCCAGCTCGAGCACCCGTCGCGGCTCGCGCCAGGCGGGCAGCGTCCGCGCGGTGTCGGCGCCGACGATGAACGTCAGCTCGGCCTCGGGATGGCTGGCGTGGATCGCGCTCAAGGTATCCACCGTATAGGACGGCCCGCCCGCGCTCGATCTCCAGCGCGCAGGCCTCGACGCCCGGCTCGTCGGCGACCGCCAGACGGCACATCGCCAGCCGGTGCTCGGGGCCGGGGTCCTCGCCGGCCGGCTTGTGCGGAGGCGTGTGCACGGCATCAGCAGCACCCGCTCGAGCCCCAGCTGCTCGCGCGCGTGGCGGGCGAGCGCCAGATGGCCGAGGTGCGGCGGGTTGAAGGTGCCGCCGAGGATGCCGATGCGCGGCCACCGGCTCGCTCAAGCGCGGACGTGCCCGTCGCCCTCGACGAGGTACTTGAACGTGCACAGCTCGCGCAGCCCGATCGGCCCGCGCGCGTGGAGCTTCTGGGTCGAGTTGCCGATCTCCGCGCCCATCCCGAACTCGCCGCCGTCGGTGAAGCGGGTCGAGGCGTTGACGTACACGCAGGCCGCGTCGACGCCGAGCTGGAAGGCGCGCGCGGCGCGCCGTGTCGCGCGGTCACGATCGCCTCGGAGTGGCCGCTGCCGTAGCGGCCGATGTGCTCGATCGCCTCCTCGACCGAGTCGACGATCCCGACCGCGAGCGTCGGCGCGAGGTACTCGGTCGCCCAGTCCTCCTCGCGTCGCCGGCTCCAGGCGAGCGCCCGCCAGCGCCGGGCCGGCCAGCGCCGCGGGCGCGCTCGTCGGCGCGGACGACGCACGCCCGCGCCGCGCTCAGCGCGGCCGCGATCCGCGGCACGAAGCTCGGCGGCCGCCAGCTCGTGGACGAGCAGCGTCTCGGCGGCGTTGCAGACGCCGGGGCGCTGGGTCTTCGCGTTGACGACGATCGCCTCGCGCCATCTCGAGGTCGGCGCCGGCGTCGACGTAGACGTGGCAGTTGCCCGAGGCGGCGTAGATCACCGGCACCGTCGCGACCGCCTGCAGCGCCTCCTTGAGGCTCTCGCCGCCGCGCGGGATGATCAGGTCGACGGACTCGCGCTGGGTCGCCAGCTCGGCCAGCTCCTCGCGCCCGCCGCCCGCGACGAGGCTGACGCAGCCCTCCGGCAGCCCCGCGCGCGACGGCCGCCTCGGCGGCGATCGCGCGCCAGGGCCAGCGTTGGAGTGGGCGGCCGAGGAGGAGCCGCGCAGCACGATCGCGTTGCCCGACTTCAGGCACAGCGCGGCGGCGTCGATCGTCACGTTCGGGCGCGCCTCGTAGACGACCGCGACGACCCCGAGCGGCACGCGCACCTTGCGCACGTCCAGGCCGTTGGGCAGGCGGTGCCCGTCGATCACCTCGCCGACCGGGTCGCGCGAGCGCCGCGATCTGGCGCACGGCCTGCGGCGATCGCCGGCGACGCGGCCCTCGTCGAGGCGCAGCCGGTCGAGCAGCGCCTCGCCGATGTCGGCCTCGCGCGCCGAGCTGCATGTCGCGCTCGTTGGCCGTCGAGGATCTCCTCCAGACGCTCCTCGAGGGCGCGCGGCGATCGCCTCGAGCGCCGCGTCCTTGACCGCCGTGTCGGTCTGCGCGAGCACGCGCGCGGCCCGCTTGGCCGCGCGGCACAGGTCGGCGACCGATGTGACGGCTATCGCCATGGCCCTACAGGGTACGACCCCTCAGTCGAGCACGAGGTAGTCGCGGTGCACGGCCTCCTCGGTCGCCCGCGGCAGGATCTCGCGCACGGCTCGGACTTCAGGCCCATCACCTGGCGCAGCTCCTCGGCGGAGTAGTTGCAGATGCCCTTCGCCAGCGGTGCGGGCGCGGCCGCAGCCGCCGTCCGTGCGCGCTCGGCGATCTCGACGGCGTCGCCCGGCGTCGAACTCGCCGCGCACCTCGACCACGCCGACCGGCAGCAGGCTCGCGCTGCCCTCGCGCACCGCCCGCGCCGGCGCCGGCGTCGACCACGAGCGTGCCGCGCGAGGGCTTGGCGTACTTCAGCCACAGCTTGAAGCTGCTGTAGCGCGCCTCGCCGGCCGGGAAGCGGGTGCCCTCGCGCTCGCCCGCGAGCACCGCCGCCAGCGCCTGCTCGCGGATCCCGTTGCAGATCACCGTGGCGATCCCGGCGGCCGTGGCCATCTCGGCGGCGACGACCTTCGAGCGCATGCCGCCCGAGCCGAGCGGCGAGGTCGTGTGGCCGATCTCGAGCTCGCCGAGCGCGGCGAAGTCGCTCACCTCGCGCGACGATCCGCGCGTCGGGGTGGAGGCGCGGGTCGGCCGTGTAGAGGCCGTCGATGTCGGTCAGCAGGATCAGCTCGTCGGCGCCGACGAGCACCGCGACCTGGGCCGCCAGGAAGTCGTTGTCGCCGAAGGAGATCTCGTCGGTGGCGGTCGTGTCGTTCTCGTTGATGACCGGCAGCACGCGCCACTCCAGCAGCGTCGTGAGCGTCTGGCGGGCGTTCAGGTAGTGGGTGCGGGCGCTCATGTCGAAGAACGTCAGCAGCACCTGCGCGCTGGTCACGCCGCGCTCGCGCAGCAGCTCGTCGTAGACGCGGTAGAGCTTGCCCTGCCCGACCGCGCTGGCCGCCTGCAGGTCGCCGATCGTGGTCGGCCGCTGCGGCAGCTCCATCACCCGCATGCCCCGCGCGATCGCCCCGCTGGTCACGACGATCATCTCCTCGCCCTCGGCGTGGGCGCGCGGCGAGCTGGTCGCAGATGGCCGGCGAGCACCTCCATGCGCAGCGTCGCCGTCGCTGTCCGCGACGACGCTCGAGCCGAGCTTGACCACGACGCGCCTCATGCCTGGAGCTTATTTGGGCGCAGCCCACGAAAGAGATGCGGCCGCCCGCCCCGCCCGGCCCTCGCTCGCCCGAGCCGGGGTCGAGCTCGAAGCGTCACGCCGGCGATCTCGATCTCGTCGCCCGGCTCGAAGCCCTCGGCCTCGAGCGCCCGGATCACGCCGATGCGCCGCAGCCGGCCCTCGAGGTAGGCCATCGCGTCCTCGTTCTCGATGTCGTAGCGCGCCAGCAGCCGCTCGATGCCGCGCCCCTGACGGCGAAGGCGCGCGGGCCCAGGCGCTCGACGCGGAAGCCGCTGGGCGCCGGCGGGGCGGAAGACCATGTGCTCGAGCAGCTCCTCCCCGGCGGCCGTAGCGGCGCTGGGGGCGCGGCCGTCCGCGAGACCCTCCTCGACGACGGGCTCCGGCGGCGACGCTGCGCAGCAGCTCGGCGGCCAGCTCGTGCAGCCCGTGTCCGGTGGCGCTGGAGGTCGCGATCACGGGCACGTCCTCGCCGAGCCGCTGCGCCAGCCTTCGACGGCCTGCCGCGTCCGCTCGGCGGCAGGAGGTCGGCCTTGGAGAGCGCCAGCACGCGGGGCAGCGCGGCCAGCCGCGGGTCGTGGGCGGCCAGCTCGCGCTCGATCGTCTCGTGGTTGACGACCGGGTCGGCGCCTCTCGCCGAGTCGAGACTCCGGGGCGATGTCGAGCACGTGCACGAGCAGGCGCGTGCGCTCGACGTGGGCGAGGAAGTCGTGGCCGAGGCCGGCCCCCTCGCTGGCGCCCTCGATCAGGCCGGGGATGTCGGCGACGACCAGCTGGCGCTCCTCGCCCTCGAGCACGCCGAGCACCGGCGAGAGCGTCGTGAAGGGGTAGTCGGCGACCTTCGGCGCGGCCCGGGTCAGCCGCGAGAGCAGCGAGGACTTGCCGGCGTTGGGCAGCCCGACCAGGCCGACGTCGGCGAGCAGCTTCAGCTGCAGCTCGAGCCAGCCCTCCTCGCCGGGCAGGCCGCGCTCGGCGAACCGGGGAGCCTGGCGGGTGGCCGTGGCGAAGCGCTTGTTGCCCTCGCCCGCCGCTGCCGCCGCGGGCGAGCGTGGCGCGCTGGCCGTCGGCGAGCAGCTCCCAGCGGCGCCCGGCCAGGTCTCCCCCCGTCGCCCTCGGCGGCCGTGACCTGCGTGCCGGGGGGCACGCGGATCGCGAGCGTCTCGCCGTCGGCGCCGTGGCGCAGGGAGCCTTCGCCGTGCCCGCCCCGGCCGGCCCGGTAGTGGCTTCGGCGCCGGAAGCCTGCAGGTCGCGCAGCGAGCCGTCGCAGACCAGCACCACGTCGCCGCCGCGGCCGCCGTCGCCGCCGTCGGGGCCGCCGCGCGGGCACGTGGGCTTCGCGGCGGAAGCTGGTGCAGCCGTCGCCGCCGGCCCCGGCCTGCGACATGGATCCTCGCCCGGTCGTGGAGCATCAGCGACAATCGTGACAGCCGCGGCCGCACCGACGGCCCTGGCGCCTGATGTGGCGTAGATGTGCAGCCCTGTCCACCAACCAGCGAGGAGCAACCGCGATGAGCACCGCAGGCCTCGACGCCGACCGAGCCCGTCCTGCTGATCACCGGAGCCTCCTCGGGGATCGGCGCCGCAACCGCCGCCGGGCACGCCAGGCCGGCTGGCGGCTCGTGCTGGCCGCCCGCTCCCTGGACCGTCTGCAGGCCCTGGCCGAGGAGCTCGGGGGCCCGACGCGCGCCATCGCGGTCCGATGCGACGTGACCGAGTGGGAGGACCAGCAGCGGATGGTGCAGGAGGCGCTGGACGCCTTCGGCGGGATCGACGCCGCCTTCGCCAACGCCGGCTTCGGGGCCCCGCGGGGCTTCCTCAAGGACACGCTCGAGCACTGGCGCGAGATGGTGCTCACCAACGTCTACGGCGCGGCGCTGACGATCCGCGCCACATCCCCGCCCTGACCGCCTCGCGGGGGCATCTGCTGCTGACCTCGAGCGTCGCCGGGCGCCGGGCGCTGCCGGGGTCGCTCTACTCCTGCACCAAGCACGCCGTCACGGCGATGGGCGAGGCCGCCCGCCAGGACCTCCACGGAACGGGCATCCGCGTGACGCTGATCGAGCCGGGGATGGCCGACACGCCCTTCTTCGACAACCGTCCGACCGACGCCCTGCAGGACGACGACATCGCCCGGGCGGTCATGTACGCCCTCTCCCAGCCCCCTCACGTGGACGTCAACGAGATCCTGGTCCGCCCGATCGCCCAGGCGGGGTAGGGCTCCCCGCCGCGTCAGGTCAGTCGTGGGCCAGGCGGTGGGAGAGGTACAGGCCGGCGAGGGCCCGTCAGCTGCTCTGGCCGTCCGGCAGGACGCTGACCACGCGTCCGCGGCGGCCGGTGGTGAACTGGACCGTGCCGGCGGCCCGCGCGTAGAGCGTGTCGTCTTTGCCGATGCCGACGCCCGGGCCGGGCTTGAAGCGGGTCCCGCGCTGGCGGACGATGATCTCCCCGCCGGTCACGGCCTGGCCGGCGAACGTCTTGACGCCGAGGCGCTGGGCGTTGGAGTCGCGGCCGTTGCGGCTCGAGCCGAGCCCCTTCTTATGAGCCATCTGCGCTCTCCTTCTCGGCGGCGCCGGCTTTCGCGGGCGCGGTGGCCGCTTTCTCGGCGGCTTTGGCTTTGGCTTTGGCGGCGGTTTGGCTTTCGCTTTGGCTTTGCCGGCGGTGATGTCGGTGACCTCGATCTGGGTCAGCTCCTGGCGGTGGCCGGTGCGGCGCTTGTAGCCGCGCTTGGGCTTGAACTTGAAGACCCGCAGCTTCTCGCCGCGCACGTGGGCGACCACCTTGGCGGTGACCTTCACGTCTGCGAGGCCGGCCTTGTCGAAGACGGTCTCCTCGGAGCGGTAAGCAGCGGCTGGAGCGCCACGTCCGCGCCCTCGTCGGCGGGGAGGCGCTCGACGAGCAGCTTCTGGCCCCGCTCGACGCGGTACTGCTTGCCGCCTGTCTTGACGATCGCGTACATGGCTTGTTGGTCTCGATTCTCTCTTGCTCTGTCGAGGTTCGCCCGCCGGCGCTACTCGGCTGGCCTTGGCCTTGGCAGCCGAACGGCGCCGCCCGCCCCTGCGGCCACGACGCCGAGGCTTGGATTGTAGGCCATCCTCGGCGGTCTCGCCCTTCGAGGCGGCGGCTCGGCTCGGCTGCCGCCGTCCGGGAGCTGCTCGGGCTCGGCGTCGATCGCTCGGCCGCGGCTCGGCCAGCCCGGCTTCGCGGCGCGCCTCGGCATCCTCGCGTCCCCCTGCCCGCGGCGGCGGCGGGTGCGCGGCCTGGGAGCGTCCGGCCTCGGCCGCCTCCTCGGCCCGCGCTCTGGTGACCGCCTGCGGCGGCCGTCGGCAGACGACCCGCCGGAGCTGCGCGGCGGCGGCGCGACGACCTCGCCGGCCTCGTCGAGCAGCAGCGCGCTGGCGGCGGTGCGGCCGACCTGGTCGATGCGGACCATCCGCTTCTCGCCGACGTACGGGGCCGCGCCGGCGATCGAGATGATGTAGCCGTCGATTTTCGCGACGGCGTCGTCGACGTCGTACATGTGCGGCTCGACGATCTCGACGAGCACCTCGTCGCCCTGGCGGAACGGCAGCGCGCGCTCCTCGACCTCCTCGCGGGTGCCCATGAAGGTGATCGCGAAGTGGTCGAGCGCGAGCCCTTCGGAGCCCTCGAACAGGAACGACTTGCCCGTCTCGGCCTCGAGCGCGTGCAGCACGCGGGAGCCGTGCCCGGTGAACTGGGTGCTGACGCGCGGGTTGATCTGCACGAGGAAGGCCTCGGCGTCGGGGTGTTCGACGGCGACGTCGCGCAGCCGGCGCTCGAACTCGATCGCGATCGTCTCCTCGGAGCGGATCACGCCCTCGCCCGTCGCAGGTCGGGCAGGGCGCGGCTCATGATCTCGCGCACGCCCTCGGTCACGTTCTGGCGGGTCATCTCGACCAGGCCGAGCTTGGAGATCTCGGCGGTGAACGTCTTCGTGCGGTCCTCGTCGAGCGTCTTGCGCAGCGTCTTCATGACCGCGTCGCGGTTGCGCGCGCGGGCCATGTCGATGAAGTCGATGACGATGATCCCGCCGATGTCGCGCAGGCGCAGCTGGTTGACGACCTCCTCGGCCGCCTCGAGGTTGGTCCGCGTGATCGTGTCCTCCAGGCCGGCGCCCTTGCCGCGGCCGATGAAGCTGCCCGGAGTTGACGTCGATCACCGTCAGCGCCTCGGCGTAGTCGATGATCAGGTAGCCGCCGCTGGGCAGGTCGACGCGGCGCGAGAGCACGCCCTCGATCGCCTTGTCGACCTCGTAGGCCTCGAACAGCGGCTCCTCCTCGCTGCCACAGCTCGACGCGCTCGACGAGCTCGGGGGCGGTGCGGGTGAAGAACGAGACGAGCCGGTGGTACTGCTGCTCGTCGTCGACGATCGCGCGCTCGAAGTGGGCGGAGAAGATGTCGCGCACGACCCGCACCGACAGGTCGGCCTCCTGGAAGACGAGGTCGGGGGCGGCGGTGTCCTGCGACGCGTTTGTCGAGCACCTCGTGGAGCTTGTGCAGGTACTTCAGCTCGCGCTCGAAGTCCTCGCGCTTGGCGCCGTGGGCGGCGGTGCGGATGATCACGCCGCCGCCGTCGAGCTCGAGTTTGGCGGTCTGGCGGCGCAGGCGTTCGCGCTCGCGGTCCTCGAGGCGCCGCGAGACGCCGATGCCCTCGCCGGTGGGCGCGTAGACCATGTAGCGCCCGGCGATCGTGAGCTCCATCGACAGGCGCGCGCCCTTCGTCTTGAGCGGGTCCTTGACGACCTGCACGACGATCTCCTGGCCCGGCTTGAGCAGGTCGGAGATCTTGCGCCCGCCGCCGCCGCCGCGGCCGCGCTTGGGCGTCTCCACGCCGGGCAGCACGATCTCGTCGACGTGCAGGAAGCCGTTCTTCTCGAGGCCGATGTCGACGAAGGCCGCCTCGAGCCCGGGCAGGACGTTGTCGACCTTGCCCTTGTAGATGTTGCCGACGATCGAGCGCCCTCCGCGGCGCTCTATGTAGAGCTCAGCTACGCGGTAGCCGGCCTCCGGTGCGCAGCGGCGCCGCTTTGCGGCGACCTTCGCCTGCCGGAGGCGGAGCGTGGAGGCGGCGGGCGTTCCGCTGCGCCTCCAGAAGCGCGACGCGCGTCTCCGCGCGGTCGACGCTGACAAGCACTTGCTTTTTCAATTTGATCCAGTCTTTCGGGATTGGAGGCGCGCCGAGCGCGTGTGCGGGCGCGTCGGCCGGCAGGCCGCCGATGCGACGCGGACCGGCGATGGGCGCGTGGATGCAGCGTCGGGAGGCGCCTGGGCGCGCGTCGCCTGCGCGTCGCTGAGCGGCGCATGGAGCCCCGTCGACTGGCGCGGCCCGGGTGGGTCTGCGGTGTGAGGGCGGTGCTCGGCGGACATTCTATGTCTAGAAGCGCAGGACGCGGCCCTTCAGCGCTGCTGAGGCGCGCGCCTGCACGTAAATCGATTGCAACAGGCCCACCGCCAACAGGGTGGTGATCACCGACGATCCGCCGTAGCTCATGAGCGGAAGCGTGACGCCGGTGATCGGCATGATCCCAATGGTCATCCCCACGTTGACGAAGACCTGGAACATGAGCATAGCCGCTACGCCGGCCGCGATCAGGGAGCCGAACAGATCCTTCGACATCACGAGCACCCGCAGGGCCCGCGAGATCAGCAACCCGTAGAGCAGCAGCACGAGGCCCGCGCCGACGAAGCCGTAGCGCTCGCCGACGGCGGCGAAGATGAAGTCGGTGTGGCTCTCGGGGACGAAGCCGTTCGGAGGTCTGGCTGCTGTTGCCGCCCCGGCCGGTCTTCTGCCCCGAGCCGATCGCGATCTTGGACTCCTGCTGTTGGTAGCCTTCTTTCTGCGGGTTGGAGGAGGGGTGCAGGAAGGCCGTCAGCCGCGCCACCTGGTAGGGCTTGAGCACGTTGATGCCCGGCCGCGGGGGCGGCCACGAGCACGAACACGCCGGAGACGGCCACCAGCGCCGCCAGCGCCGCCAGGTGCCGCCACGAGGTGCCGGCGATGAACAGCAGCATGTAGGCGATCACCATGTAGACCATCCCCGAGCCGAGGTCGGGCTGGGCGATCACGAACATCGCGGGGACGAGCGCGGCGATCATCACGCGGATCGTCGTGTCGCGCTCGCGCAGCTGTCGGGCGCGCTCGACGACGAAGGCGGACAGCGCGAGGATCAGCAGCACCTTGCCGAGCTCGGAGGCCTGGAAGGAGAACAGCGGCAGGTTGATCGCCCGCTGGGAGCCCGCGGCGGCGTGGCCGAGGCCGAGCACCGCGAGGATGCTGAGGAGCAGGGCGCCGTAGATGCCGTTTTTGCAGCGGCTCAGCACCGGCGTAGTCGACGCGGCAGAGGACCAGCATCGAGCGCGAAGCCGACGCCCAGGTAGATCGCCTGGCGGTCGACGTAGTAGCGCGGGTCGCCGGGGATCGAGGTTCTGCGTGGCGGCGCCCAGCGTCACGAGCGAGCAGACGCCGAGGCCGAGCACGGCGAGCGTCAGCAGCGGGTCAGCGGCAGGCGCAGCGTGCGCGGGGGCGGCGGGGCGGCCTCGTCGGGCGGCCGTGATCGGGCTCAGCGGCATCAGAAGGTCTTCGAGCTCCCGGCGACGAACTTCTCGGGCTTGCCGAACCACTGCGAGGCCATCAGCCGCGCGATCGGGGCGGCCGTTTCCGCGCCGAAGCCGCCTTCCTCGACGGTCACCGCGATCACGATCGGGCGCTTGGGGTCGCCGATGTAGCACATGTACCAGGACTGGTCTTCATGGCCGGCGTGCTGGGCGGTGCCGGTCTTCCCGTAGACCGGGTGCGCGGCCTGGTCCCAGCCGGCCCACACGTCGCGCGGAGGTCCCGCCCGGCTGGCTGGCGGCCTCGTGGATCCCTTCCATGACGAGGCTGAGGTCGGAGTAGTTCAGGTGCACGTGCCGGGCCGGCGGGAAGCTCAGGCTCTGCACCAGGCCGCCGTTGGTTTCGTCGATCTCCATGCCCAGGTGCGGCGTCGACGACCGTGCCTTGCCCCGTCGTGCATGAGGCGTTGGCGAGCGTCGAGTAGGCGACCGCCATCTGCAGCGGGTCGGTCAGCAGATCGCCCTGCCCGACGGCGAGGTGCATGTTGTCGCCGACGCGTCCACGGGCGTCGATTTCGCCGACGATGCTGCAGGTGCGGACGTGGCGCTTGTCGCTCGCACTGCTTCTCGAGGCTTGTTCTGGTGGGCGCGCCAGCGCGTGTCGGGGACGACGCCGTCGAACTCGCTCGGGCAGGTCGATCCCGGTCGGCTCGCCCGATCCCGAGCTCGTGGGCCATGCGCTGGATGATCGGGCCGTGCGAGTTGGCGCGCTCGCCGACTTCGAAGAAGTAGGTGTCCGAGGAGACCTTCAGCGCTTCGACGAGCCCGACCGCGCCGAAGTCGGCCTGGCCGGCGTTGCAGAACTGCTCGGTGCGCCGACGTGCGATGCACTGGCCCGCGCCGAGCCCTTCGCTCGGCGTGATGACGCCCCCTTCGAGCGCCGCCATCGCCGTGATCGGCTTGAACGTGGAGCCGGTCGGGTAGGCGCCGTTGACGGCGCGGTCGGTCAGCGGCCCGCTGGCGGAGCCGCTGCCGCTGCAGGGCCTCGTATTCGGCCTTGCGTCAGCGGTTTGGCGAACTTGTTCGGGTCGAAGCTCGGGTCGGAGCCGATCGCGAGGATCTGCCCGTTGCGCGGGTCCATCGCCACGAAGGCCCCGGCGGGCGCCGGTTTGCCGCTCGCCCGCGCGTCGTTCCATCCCTTCCCGCAGCGCCTTTTCGCTCTCCTTCTGCAGGCCCAGGTCGAGCGTCACCTTGAGGCTGTGCCCGGCCAGGGGCGGCGTCTCGGGCGAGGCGTGCTCGGGACGGGCAGCCGTTCGGCGTTGACCTCCACCCGCTGCACCCCGGTCCTGCCCCGCAGGTAGCGGTCGTAGTAGTACTCGAGCCCTTCCTGGCCGACGATCGTCCCGGCGTGGACGCCGCGGAAGGCCCGCATCTTGAGCTCCGGTTCGGAGACCTGATCGACGTAGCCGAGCGCCTGGGCCGCCATCTCCCCGAAGGGGTAGGCGCGGATCGAGACGGGCTGCTGCACGACCCCCGGGAATTCGTTCTGCCGCTCGCCGAGCACGGTCAGCACCCCGGGCCCCGCGTCGGTCTTGATCGTCACCGGCGCATAGGGGACCGCGGTGCGGTCCTTGACGACGATCGCCTCGATGCGGGCCGGGCTGATCCCGAGCAGGCGGCCCAGGCGCCGGTAGAGGGCCAGTCGCGGAGCGCCCGCGGGGGGCAGGGCCGACGGCACGATCTGCACCGCGTTGGTCGTGCTGCTGCTGACGATCGCCTGGCCTTCCCGGTCGAGGATCTGCCCGCGCGGCGCCGGTATCGGCAGGTCGCGGACGCGGTTGGCGTTGGCCTGCTGGACGTACTGTTCGCCGGAGAGCACCTGCAGGTACCAGAGGCGGAAGAAGATCACGCTGAACATCGCCATCGCGATGCCGCCGATGATCGCCACGCGCAGGGCCAGCTTCTGCGAGACGGGGACCGCGGGTCCCGGCGGCCGGACCGGCTCGATCGCGCTCATGCTTTGCGTGAGGGGGCTGAGGCCACCCGTCGTGTAGGCCCGGCGGCGGCGCCGGCGCGGGTCCTCGGGCAGGGCGCCCTCCGAGGACGCGCCGCACGATCGCCCACATCGGCAGGGCGACGATCGTGTTGACGACCATGCCGAGCACGATCTGGCGCAGCAGCTCGAAGCTGACGGGGGCGTCGACGCCGAGCATGAACTCCATCAGCGAGTAGCCCACGAGGGAGGCCGCCGAGGCGACGGCGCCGACCAGCAGCGGGGTCAGCGCCGCCTGCGGGTCGCGCAGCTCGCGCAGCCGTCCCGCCCAGTAGCCGATCAGGGTGAAGACGAGCGAGGTCAGGCCGAGCGTCTGCAGCAGCGCGAGGTCGACGAGCAGGCCGACCGCGAAGCCGGAGACGGCGCCCAGCATCGACCCGCACAGCAGCCCGACGAAGGCCACCAGCAGCGGGGAGAGGTCGGCGTTGACGCCGAACACGGGCACCTCGGAGACGACCCCGATCTGGAAGAAGACGACCGCGACCGCCAGGGCGGCCACGCGCAGGATCAGGGTGTGCTCGCCGAGCTGTTCATCCGCCGCCTTGCGTCGAGGCGAGCTGTTCGCCCTGCGGTGGGCGTTCGAGCTCTGTCCGGCCGGCAGTTTCGCGGTCAGGGCGCTCAGGTTCGCCGGCCGCGATCCCCCGGCGTAGGTCAGGACCTGGACGATGTCGAGGTTGTGCAGGTTGGCGATCGGCTGCACGTTGACCGACTTGTAGGCGCTTTCTTCGTTGCTCGAGGTGACCTGCCCGATCAGCATCCCGGGCGGGTACAGCGAGCTGTCGGGGCTCGCGACGGTGCCGGAGGTGACCACGTATTCGCCGTTGTTGACCTGGGTGTTGGCGGGCAGGTACTGCAGCAGCAGGTCGTTGGGTTCCCCGACCTTGGGCTGGACGATCCCCGTCGCCCTGCTCGTGCCGATCCGCGCCGAGACGCCCATCGAGCTGTCGGTGATCAGGTCGACCTGGGCGCCGTCGGAGGCGACCTGGCACGACCTTGCCGACGAGGCCTTCGCCGTTGATGACCGGGTCGTTGACCCTGACCCCGGCCGATTCGCCCTTGTCGATCGTCACCGTGGAGTACCAGATGTTCGGGGTTTTCCCGACCACGGTCGCCGTCACCGGGTGGTAGTTGCCCACCCCGAGCTGGTCGAGGTGGTAGATCGCGAGAAGCTGGTGGTAGTTGCGTTTTTCGGCCTGGTCGGCGACCAGTTCGCGGCGCAGTCTGTCGAGCCTGCTTGCGCAGTTCGTCGCGCTGGCCTTTCGCGTGCAGCGTGTCGCCGAACCAGCCGAACAGGTCCCGGACGGGCTTCAGGGCCTTGTTGGCGCCGTCCTGGATCGGCGAGACGACCGTCAGGAAGACGCGCTGCACACCGTGCAGGCGCCCGCTCGGGGCCTCACCGAAGTAGGCCGTCAGCAGCAGCAGGGAGAGCACGACGAGCAGCCCGAGGACCGCTCGTCGACGCCGGACCGTCTTGTCGTACACCGGTGACTACCTTCCGAAAGCGTTCAGGGCACAGAGTACCCAGGGCGAGGACGGCGCGAGGCCTTGCCCGCAACCTTCACCGGCGGCGCCGGTTGCGCTAGGTGCGGTTCGAGCGGTGGATCGCCTCGAACTCCTCGAGCGAGCGGCCCGAGCCGACCGCCACGCACGTCAGCGGCGACTCGGCCAGGTGGGCGGGCATCTGCGTCTCCTCGCGCAGCCGCTCGTCGAGGCCCTGCAGCAGCGAGCCGCCGCCGGCGAGCATGATCCCGCGGTCCATGATGTCGGAGGCGAGCTCCGGTGGCGTGCGGTCGAGCGTCTCCTTGACGGCTTCGATGATCTGGCTGAGCGGTTCCTCGAGCGCCTGGCGGATCTCCTCGCTGGTCAGGACGACGGTCTTTGGCAGCCCGGCGACCATGTCGCGGCCGCGGATCTCGGCCTGCAGCTCCTCGGCCATCGGGCAGGCGGAGCCGATCTCGAGCTTCAGCTCCTCGGCCGTCTGCTGGCCGATAAGCAGCTTGTACTCTTTCTTGGCGTAGTTGATGATCGCCTCGTCCATCTCGTCCCCGCCGACGCGGATCGACTGCGAGACGACGATCCCCCCGAGCGAGATGACGGCGACCTCGGAGGTGCCCGCCGCCGATGTCCACCACCATCGAGCCGGTCGGCTCGCCGACCGGCAGGCCGGCGCCGATCGCCGCCGCCATCGGCTCCTCGATCAGGTAGGCGGTACGGGCGCCGGCCGACAGGCACGCCTCCTCGACGGCCCGCTTCTCGACGCCCGTGACGCCGGAGGGCACGCAGACGACGACGCGCGGATGGGCCCAGCGGTTCTGGTGGACCTTCTGGATGAAGTGGCGGAGCATCTGCTCGGTGACGTCGAAGTCCGCGATCACCCCGTCCTTCAGCGGCCGGATGGCCTGGATCGTCCCGGGCGTGCGCCCGAGCATCCGCTTGGCCTCGATCCCGACGGCGTGGACTTCCCCGGAGCGCGAGTCGATCGCCACAACGCTCGGCTCGGACAGCACGATGCCGCGGCCGCGGACGTAGACGAGGGTGTTGGCCGTCCCGAGGTCGACCGCCATGTCGCGACCGCCGAACCCTGTCAGATAGCTGAAGATGCCCATGGAGAGAGGTGGGGTCGCGATCCGGATCCGGTCTGGCGCCGCCCTGATCGCGGCGCGGTCGGTGGCCGGCGCTCACCGGGACGAACCCGCCGGGGAGTCTAGCGAAGCCCCGGCCGCGCCCGCAGCGGGGTGCCAGCCGCGTTTGCAGCCCGCCCGGGCTCACCCTCCGATCAGCTCCGGCCACAGATCCAGACAGCGTCGGCGACGGGGAAGCCCGACGACGTTGGCATACGTCCCCGCGGACGGTCCGCACGAGCGCCGCCCCGGCTCCCTGGATCGCGTATCCGCCGGCCCGCTCGCGCCACTCGCCCGTGCCAGACGTACCAGTCGATCAGGGCCTGGTCGAGCTCGCGGAAGGTGACCTCCGTTACGGCCACCGCCGTGCGCTGCAGGCCCCGCATGCAGCACGGCCAGCCCGCTGATCACCCGTGGGTCCTGCCGCTCAGGCGCCCGAGCGTCTCGGCGGCCGCCTCGGCGTCGGCCGGCTTGCCGAAGATCTCCCCGTCGATGGCCACGACCGTGTCGCAGGCGAGAACGGTCTCGGCCTCGCCGGCACGCACGGCCGCCGCGCCTTGCGCCAGGGCGTTCGGCGAGGGCCCGGCCTCGCCGGCTCGTCGACCGTGCTCGAGCTCCGGGACGGCGGTCGACCCTCACCTGAAGTCGACCCCCAGCCGCTCGAGGATCTCCCGCCGCTGGGGGGAGCGGGAGGCGAGGACCAGGGGCTGGACGGGTACGGCCGTTACAGGCCTCTCGAAGAACAGGGCGGCCTCGCGGGCGGCGGACTCGGGCGAGTCCGAGCCGTGGACCATGTTGGTCGCCAGTCTCGATCGGCGAAGTCGCCGCGGATGCGTGCCGGGGGCCGCCTCCAGCGGGTTGGTCGCCCCGATGACCTGGCGGGCGGCCTGGCACGGCGTCCTCGCCCTCGAGCACCATCGCGACGATCGGCCCGGAGGTGATGAAGTCGACCAGCTCGCCGAAGAAGGGCCGCTCGGCGTGCTCGGCGTAGTGCTGCTCGGCGAGCTCGCGGGTCACGGTCATGTGCCGCAGCGCGACGATCTTCAGGCCCTTGCGCTCGAAGCGGGCGATGATCTCGCCCGTCAGGGAGCGGGCGAAGGCGTCGGGCTTTACGAGGATCAGGGTTCGGTCCATGGCTTCCTTTGCTGGAGTGGAGGGTATGTGTCAGGAGCTGGGGCGGGGGCGGCCGCCGGAGCGGCTCGAGCGTCCACCGCGCGGCCTGGAGGCCGGCTCCGTCGCCGCCACCGGGGCGGCGGGCTCCGAGGCGGCCACCGGGGCGGCCGGCTCCTCCTCGACGGTCTCTGTGACGAGGGGCCTGTCGAGGTCGGATATCTCGGTGTCGCGGGCCGCCGCCGCCGTGCGCCGCCGGCGCGAGCGGGTCGGCGCCGGAAGGCCCGGGACGTCGGCCTCGCAGTAGGGGCAGATCGTCCACGTCTGGTCGAGCGGGCGCGAGCAGCTCACGCAGCGCTCCTTGAGCTTGCGCAGGCAGCTCGGACAGCGCACGAAGTCTTTCTCCATGCGGTAGTCGCAGTGGGGGCACAGGCTCTGGTCGAGCTGGTGCAGGCGGGCCTCGGCGGCCTGCATCTCGAGCTCGCGCTCGTGAACGTCCTCGAGGTACTCGGGCGGGCGCAGGATCATGTAGACGATCGTCCCCACGAAGGGGAACAGGGAGGCCGCCGTGGCGCAGCCGATCAGCATCGGGTCGACGATCCGACGCCTGGCGTCAGAGTAGGTCCAGTAGATCAGGGACAGGTACAGGACGACGACGAACAGGATCAGCAGGTCGACGGCCAGGTTCAAACCGCTGCTTTCGATTCCGAAGTACGCGAGCGGGAGCATCGGCCGGCTGAGTTTAGAGAAACAGGCGGCCGAAACCATAGCCTGCAGCGAAAAAGACAAGGATGACGAGGGCCACGATCAGCGCGACTGCGCCGACCATGGTGAGAACGGATGGGCCGTCGTCGTTCATCCCGTGGAGCTCCGTGAGAGGGGCACGCTACCGGAGATCTCGGGCCGGCCGAGCAGGTCACCGACCAGGTACACCGACCCGGTCGCGAGCACCGCGCCACCGTGCTCCCGGGCCCACTCGCGGGCCTGGACCAGCGCCCGGGCCGGGCGCGGCTCGCAGGAGACGGCCTCGAAGCCCAGGCGCCGCGCTCCCGTCTGAAGCGCCGCAGGAGAGAGGGCGCGCCCGCTGGGGGGAGCGGTGAACCAGGCGCGCTCGGCGAGGCCGAGCAGGATCCGCAGCATCCCCTCGGCGTCCTTGTCCTCGAGCACCCCCATCACGAGCGCGAGCGGAGCCTGCCCGATCACCTCCGGCAGCGCCTCGGCCAGGGCACGAACTGCGTCGGGGTTGTGTGCGCCGTCGAGGACCGTCGGCGGGTCCTCGCCGACCAGCTGCAGGCGCCCGGGGACCACCGTCGCGCGCACCGGCCTGCGCGACGGCCGCCTCCTGCAGGGTCATGCCCCTCCGCGCCAGGTGGGCCTCGGCGGCGGCGCGGGCGAGGGCGAAGTTGCGTCGCTGGAAGGGCCCCCTCGCGGCGAGGCGGACCTCCCCGGACAGCGGCTGCGGTCGCAGGATCGTCGCCTCGCGCTCGGCGGCCACCCGCTCGGCCACCGCGAGGGCGGGGTCGACCAGGTCCTCCCCCAGCACGAGGATCCCGCCGGGGCGAACCACCGCGAGCTTCTCCTCGGCTATGTCGGTCACGGTGGGTCCCAGCCAGCGGGTGTGCTCGAGCCCCACGTTGGTGAGGACGGTGACCCCGGCCGGCACGACGCTGGTGGCGTCGTAACGGCCGCCCAGCCCCGCCTCGACGACCGCCACCTCCACGCCCTCCTGCGCCATCTGCCAGATGGCGGCGGCGGTGAGCAGTTCGAACTGGGTCACGTGGTCGTCCTCGGAGAGGGTGCGGTTGACCCGCTCGGCGGCACGGGTGGACATCTCGACGGCCTGCGCGAAGGCATCGGCCTCCAGCTCGCGCCCGTCGATCAGAATCCGCTCCCGGTAGGCGAGAAGGTGAGGCGAGAGGTAGGCCCCGGTGCGCAGGCCGTGGCGCTGCAGGATCGCCGCGGTCATCCGCGTGGTGGAGGACTTGCCGTTGGTCCCAAGCACCTGGATCGCATCGAACGCCTGCTCGGGGGAGCCCAGGACGGTCATCATCCTGCGCATCCGGTCCAGCCCGAAGCGCATCCCGAACAGCTCCAGGGAGCGCAGCTGGCCCTCGGCCCGGGCCTCGCTCCAGCGCCCCGGGGCGGGTTCGCGGGGGCGGTCGGGAGGGTGCATCGGCTTGTCCGCTTCCGGGGCGCTGCGGCTAGGCGTCAGGGTGCCTGCGCAGGTAGTCGATGAAGAGCGGACGCAGCGCCTCGGCCAGCTCGCCCTCCCCGCTGTGCAGGGCGTCTTTGATCAGGCCTTTGGAGAACTGGATGTCGAAGTCCGCCTCGGCCCGGTCGCCCCGGGCCGTCTCCGCCGCCGGGAGCATCTCCAGCAGGGACCAGAAGAAGCGGACATCCAGATGCCGCTCGGCCCGCCGGATCGCACGATCGTGCAGCTCCTGGGTTGACAGCGCGTCCAGGCCGTCGGCCGCCTCGCCGGTCAAGCGCCCCTCCGGCCTAGGCGCCGTGCCGGCGGCCCCGCCGGCCGCGTCCACGTGCGGTCAGTGACGCGAGGTCGCCGGCCATCCCGCGCAGGTCGAGCTTCTCGGCGATCCTGCGCAGCTCCTTGCGCTCCCTCTCGGTGAGGTTCCCCAGCCGTCCTCCCGATTCCCGCACGAGGCTGGTGGCCCGGGCGCGGTCCTTTTCAGACAGGGCCCGCCAGCGCTTGCCCACGACCACCGCGACCTGCAGGGCCAGCGCCCAGGGCAGGGCCTTCGCCTTCTCGAGCGTGGACTTGGACTGTCTGCTGGTCTTCGGCACAGGGCGATGGTAGCGGGACCCACCCGGCGGCGTCAGGCGGACTCCTCGCGCAGCTGGTCCTGCTCGTCGGGGGCGGCTTCGGTGACCAGCGTCGGCGTGAGCCCCTTCTCGACGGTCTCCTTGGTCACGACGCACTTCTTCACGTCGCGGCGTGAGGGCAGCTCGAACTGGACCTCGAGCAGGATCTCCTCGACGATGGAGCGCAGCCCGCGAGCGCCGGTTTCCCGCTCCAGGCCCTTTTCGGCGATCGCGAGCAGGGAGTCCTCCGAGAACACCAGCTCGATCCCGTCGAAGGCGAAGAAGCGCTGGAACTGCTTGGCCAGCGCGTTGCGGGGCTCGACCAGGATCGAGACGAGGTCGTCGCGGGTGAGCTGGTGCACGGCGGACATCACCGGCAGGCGGCCGATGAACTCGGGGATCAGGCCGTACTCGATCAGGTCCTCGGGCAGGCAGTGCTCGAAGATCTCCCCGGAGTCCTGTTCGGAGCGGCTTTCGATGGCGGCGGCGAAGCCGACCCCTTTGTGGCCGATGCGCCGCTCGATCACCTTGTCGAGGTTGGCGAAGGCCCCGCCGCAGATGAAGAGCACGTTGGTCGTGTCGATCGTCAGGAACTCCTGGTGGGGGTGCTTGCGCCCGCCCTGGGGCGGCACCGAGGCGGCGGTCCCCTCGAGGATCTTCAGGAGCGCCTGCTGGACGCCCTCGCCGGACACGTCGCGGGTGATCGAGGGGTTGTCCGCCTTGCGGGCGATCTTGTCGACCTCGTCGATGTAGATGATCCCCGTTTCGGCCTTCTTGACGTCGTAGTCGGCCGCCTGGATCAGCTTCAGGAGGATGTTCTCGACGTCCTCCCCCACGTAGCCGGCCTCGGTCAGGGCCGTGGCGTCGGCGATGGCGAAGGGCACGTTGAGTATGCGGGCCAGCGTCTGGGCCAGGAGCGTCTTGCCGCAGCCGGTGGGGCCCAGCAGCAGGATGTTCGACTTCTGCAGCTCGATGTCGGAGTCCCCCGACATCATCATCTGCACCCGCTTGTAGTGGTTGTAGACCGCCACCGAGAGGGTGCGCTTGGATGCGTCCTGCCCGACCACGTACTCGTCGAGGACCTCGTAGATTTCCCGCGGCTTGGGGAGGTTCTCGAGGTCGAAGGCGGGCGGTGCGGAGAGCTCCTCGTCGATGATCTCGTTGCAGAGATCGATGCACTCGTCGCAGATGTAGACCCCGGGGCCCGCGATCAGCTTCTTGACCTGGCGCTGGGACTTGCCGCAGAAGCTGCATAGGAGCTGCTCGTTGGAGTCTGTGGGTCTGGCCATATCCCTGGGTCCCCTAAGTCAGGCGCTCTCCCCGTCGATCCCGGTCAGTGTTCCGAGATCACGCGATCGATGATGCCGTAATGCTTGGCCTCCTCCGAGCTCATGAAGTAGTCCCGCTCGGTGTCTTTGCTGACGTCCTCGAGTGCTTTGCCGGTGTGCTTGGCGATGATCTCGTCGAGCCGTTTGCGCACGTCGATGATCTCCTTGGCGTGGATCTCGATGTCCGTCGCCTGCCCCTGGAAGCTCGATGAGACCTGGTGGATGAGGATCTTGGCGTTGGGCAGCGCCATGCGCTTGCCGGGAGCTCCCCCGGCGAGCAGGAGTGCGCCCATGGACATCGCGATGCCGACGCAGATCGTCTGCACGTCGGGCTTGATGAACTGCATCGTGTCGTAGATCGCCAGGCCCGCGTAGACCGAGCCCCCGGGCGAGTTGACGTAGATCGAGACGTCCTTCTCGGGGTCCTCGGACTCCAGGTGCAGCAGCTGGGCCACGATCAGGTTGGCGATCTGATCGTCGACGGGCGTGCCGAGGAAGATGATCCGCTCGTTGAGAAGGCGGCTGTAGATGTCGAACGCCCGCTCTCCGCGAGAGGTCTGCTCGACGACCATCGGTACAAGTGGGCTCATGGTCTCGCTTTGTTTGCCAACGCCTGACGGATTCCTCTATAGAGGCTAGCTGGCCGATCTCTGATCGGTCGGTGTCCACAATCGTCCGGGTTGCTCCGCAGCCTCCTCTGCGGTGGAACCCTTGCCGGCGTCCTTGTCGGGCGTCCACAGCCGCTCCCTCGCCTCCGCCTGGGCGAGGGGGATCGGCTTGGCCGTGGAGGCGATCAGATCGATCGCCTCGCGCGCGGCGAGATCCTCCCGCACCTCCTCCAGGCGCCCGGCTGAGCGCAGCTGCTCCAGCAGCGCCTCCGGCTCCATGCTCTCGCGCTCGGCCGTCGGCCGCAGGGCCTCGAGCAGCTCCTCCTCGCCGGGGCTGATCGCCTCGGCGGCCACGACGGCGGTGATCACGGCCTCGCGGCGCAGGGCGATCTCGGCTTCCGGCTCCATCTCGGAGAGGATGTCCTGCTCGGAGCGGCCGGTGATGCGCAGATAGGCCTCCCGGGAGACCCCGCGATGGGCGAGTGAGTGCAGCATGCGCTCCCACATCTCCTTGGCCCGCGCCTTGGCGAGGTCGGGGGTCACCCCCACGGTGGCGTCCGCGACGGCGGCGTCGAGGGCCGCCTGGCGGAACTCCCCCTCCACCCTCGCCTCCTCGGCCTCGCGGATGCGGGTGCGGATGTCCTCGCGCAGCTCCTGCAGGTCGTCGAAGCCGGCGTCCACGGCGAAGTCCTCGTCGAGGTCCGGCAGCTCCTTGAGCTTGACCTCCTTGACCGTCACCTCGAAGGCGGCCGGGCGGCCGGCCAGGTCGGTGTTGCCGTAGTCGGCGGGGAAGGTGAGCTTGACGCTGCGGGTCTCCCCGGCGCCGGCGCCGACGAGGCCCTCCTCGAACCCGGGGATGAGGTTTCCGCCCCCCAGCTCGACGAGCTGGTCGCGGCCCTCCCCGCCGGCGAAGGGCTGCCACTCGGCCCCCTCCTCGTCCCCCTCCGCGGGGGCGAGCGTGCCGACGTAGTCGATCACGACGAAGTCCCCGGTCTCAGCGGGACGCTCGACGGCGGTGAGGCGGGCCAGGCGCTCGCGCATGGCCTGCACCTCCTGCTCGACCTGCTCCTCGGGCACCTCCGGCTCGCGGCGTCCCACCTCCAGCCCGCGGTACTCGCCGAGCTCGGCCTTCGGCAGGATCCCGATCTCGATCGAGAACTCCAGCGCCTGGCCCTGCGGGGGCAGCTCGCCGAGGTCCACCGTCGGATCCCCGACGGGCACGATCCCCGCGGTCTCGATCGCGTCGGAGTACCAGCTGGAGAGGGTGTCGCGGACCGCTTCCTCGAGGATCGCCTCGCGGCCCATGCGCTGGATCACCAGCGGGGCGGGCACCTTGCCGCGGCGAAAGCCCGGGAGCTTGAGCTGGCGGCCGAGCTGGGCGGCCTTGCGCTCGAGGCTGCCCTCGAGCTCCCCGCGGGGACCTCGACCTGGAGGCGCACCCGCGAGTCCCCCAGCTCGGTGAGCGTTGTCTTGAGCGTCGCCGGCATCTGCGCCACGATACCGTGCCCCGGGATGCCCGACCGCGCAGCCCCGACCGCCCTCAGACGCGCCGAGACATGGATCTGGACCGGCCCGCCGGGCCACCTGGTGGGCGGCGGCCTGGACTTCCTGGCCGCCCTCGGCCGTTACCTGATGGCGAGGGCGCGGAAGCGGACCGGCTAGGCCGCTCCCGCGCCCAGGCGCTCAGATGGCCGCGAGCTAGGCCGCTGCGGCGGCGTGGGACCCGAAGGCGATCCGGACGCCGCGGGGCAGGACCAGCACCGCGCAGGTGGCGATTTCGATGAGGTGTTCGGCCGAGGCGCTCAGCGAGACCCGTCCCGGCTCGGCCTCGGGCCGGGAGTCGATGACGAGCAGGTCGGTGTCAGCGTTGGCGACCGGGGCCACCTCTCCTCCGACCGCCCGTGCCAGGGCCTCGGCGGTGTCACGCGCGCCGCCGTCCCCGTCGCCGACGGCGACGATGCGCCTGAAGGGCTCGGGGTGCTCGGCGAGGTCGGCCGGCGCGATCGCCACGGCGGTCGAGCCGCCTTCGATCAGCCGCTGGGCCGAGTTGCCGATGGACACGTGGCCCTTGGCGGTGTGGGAGTCCGAGCAGAAGACGATCACGTCCGCGCCCTCCTGTGCGGCGATGGCCGCCAGGCCCTCGGGGGTGGAGCGGTCGGTCACGACATAGCGCGGGGCATTCGGGTCGCCGAGGATCTGCGCGCCGCGGTCGAGCAGCTCCTGGGCCTCGTGCTGGGCCAGGCTCTCGCGCTCGACGTCGGGCTCGTGGGTGTGGCGGACATATGCCAGGGCGACCTCGGCGCCCGCCTGGCCGAACAGCCTGCCGAGGGCGATGGCGTCGTCCTCGTTGGCGGTTCCGTCGTAGGAAACGATGATCTTGGACATTTCTCTCTCCTAGGGACTGGCCGGTGCAGCCGGCTGAAGTTCTTCGTCTTTCGTCCTCATGCTGGCACCATCCTGCCATCAGTGCCAATGATCTTTATTAGAGCTGGTATAAGATCAACTTATGCTCAACGTGGCCCGTCTGCGCATCCTCAAGGAGGTCGCCTACCGCGGCACGCTCTCCGGGGCGGCCGCCGCGCTGGACTACACCCAGTCGGCCGTCTCCCAGCAGATCGCCGCCCTGGAGGCCGAAGCCGAAATGCCCCTGCTCGAGCGCCACCCCCGCGGGGTCAGCCTGACCGCCGCCGGGCAGACCCTCGTGGGCCACGCCGAGGGAATCCTCGCCCGCCTGGACGCCGCCGAGGGGGCCCTGGCGGACATCGCCGGCCTGCGGGGAGGTCGCCTGCGGATGGCCTCCTTCCCCACCGCCGGGGCGACCCTGATGCCCGTGGCGATCGCGACCTTCCGCTCCACCTACCCCGAGGTGGAGCTGACCCTCGCCGAGGGCGAGCCCGAGCAGATCGCCCCCCGCCTGCGGGCCGGGGAGCTGGACCTCGCCCTCCTGTTCGAGTTCGAGGGCGAGACGGTCCTCGAGGGAGACCTGACCCGGACCGAGCTGCTCATCGACCCCATGTACCTCGCCCTGCCGGAAGGCCACCCCCTCGCGACGATGGAGCGCCTCGCACTCGAGGACCTGCGGGATGAGTCCTGGGTGCAGACCTCCAGCTCGAGCCCCTGCGCCCGCCACGTGGTGCGCAGCTGCCATGCGGCGGGCTTCGAGCCGAGGGTCACCTTCGAGAGCGACGACTACCAGACCGTCCAGGGCCTGGTGGCGGCGGGCGTGGGAGTCGGACTGATCCCCCAGCTGGCCCTCTCGGTGGTGCGCAGCGACATCGCCATCCGCGCCCTGTCTCCCTCCCCGCCGGTGCGCGAGGTGATCGCCGCCACGCCCGCGGGAGCCCGTCTGGTCCCCGCCGCGACGGCGATGCTCGGGGTCCTGCAGGCTGCGGCGGGGTCGCTGCAGCGGCCGAGCCGTTAAGACAGCCGGGGCGCCCGGCCTGTTCGACCGGGCGCCCCAGTGTCAATGCCGTCTAACCGCGAGGGTTAGCGCAGGTATCCGATCCACAGGAGCTTCGCGAACAGCGCGTGCCCTGCGGGGGTCGGGTGGATGTCACCTGCCGCTGCTGCTACTTCTGCTTCGAATTCTTTCTGTTCTTTTTCGAATTTTTCCGGTTCTCCCGGTCCTTCAGGATTTTCGACGGGGTGAGCCGATTTGCCTTTTTTGACCCTGGCTTCTTCGGTGTTCACTGTTTTGTCGAAGTTGTTGCACTCTTCGGTGTACTTGCAGATGGCCGCTTTCTCTGCAGCCGGGCCCTTCTTGGCGGGGTTGGTTTTCCCGAACGGGTTCTGGTATTTGACGTTCGCACCCCAGAGGTTCGCCGCAACGGTCGCTTCGGCTGCTTTGTTGAGTTCGCTCTGCAGCGTGTCGCTGCTCGGCACCTGGAACGTCTGCGGGTTGTAGAACCCGAGCACGACGATCTTGCCGGTGTAGCCGGCGCTGCGCAAGACGCCGATCGTGTCGCCGGTGTTGATCAGGATCGTCGGGAACAGCGTATTTTTGGCTTCCACGGCGACACATTCGAGGAAGCCGGTGAATTTGTGGGCCACCAGATATGCCGGGTTCCCACATTCACCGAGCTTTTGAAGCTCGTCGTTGGAGCCGATCTGAAGCGTGACGGCCTTGACCGCTGACGGGTTGGCCGAGATGATCCCGACCGCCTCTTCCAGCTGCGAGACGCCGCCATATTCGACGTGACGCGGGAAGCCCGCGAGGTTGTGCCAGCCGCACGGAGCTTCTCCGCCCGTGAATTTGGCTTCGGGGTTTGCTTCCAGCGCTTTGGAGATCGGACCGTTGCCGATCAGGCCTTTGCTGGTCTCGCCCGGGCAGGCCAGGTTGGCCGTTTCGAGCAGGTTGCCCGCTTTCGCTTCCCGTTTGGCGAGTTTTGCCGCGAACAGGTTGACGAGGCCCCCTTCGAAGGCGCTCGGCGGCTCCGCGGGGAAGTTCAGGTCGAATTTTTCCTGGGAGTAGCCGTAGGAGATCGAGTCCCCCATGGCGATGTACGTCGTTTTGTTGGTCGGCGGGCCTTTCATGGCGCCGGCGGTCGAGGCGAAGAACGCCGAGACCAGGAGCGCAACTGCCGCAAGGCAGCCGATCAGCCGAATGGGCCGAGTCAAGCCATGCTTGGCTGACATCTCACATCCTCCTCGTATGTGTTGCGGGCATGCGCGCAACACGAGCGCCACGGGCACTGCCCCCTCATGATGTCCATCCCTCAATCTCTGCAGACTCCCCTGGGGCGCACCCCCGGGGAGGCCCCCGACGATAGCCCCCTCTGTATCGGGGTGTCAAGCGGGTGGTAAACCGTCCGCCCCGTCCCGATGCTCATCGTCGTCCGAGCATTCGGAACAATGTCGCCAGACGAAGGTCAACGGACGGCCTGCCCGTCCCGGAGGCCGAGGGCGGGGCGGCGGGCCCCCACCGATCGTCACGGTCGTTGCTCGGCTCACCGCCGCCCCTTGGCGCCAACCCGTCCGACAGCCGGGTCATCGTTATCGGTTCGCGTAACGGAAGGAGCCAAGATGAGCGTCCTGCTGCTGATAGTCGGAGTCCTGGTCGGGGTCGCGGTCGCCGTCGTGCTCGTGCGCGCCGATAGGGCGCGGCTGCGGGACGAGATCAAGGCCGTCTCGCTTGACGCCCTCGCCCAGACCGGGGCCTCCCTGGCCCAGAACGTCGCCGAGGGGCGACTGGCCGAGCAGGAGCGCACGGCAGGAGAGATGGCCAGGCGCACGGAGGAGATCAAGGGCCTCGTCGGTCCCGTCGCGGAGAAGCTCGGCCGGATGGAGAGCGAGATCGGGCGGCTGGAGCGCGAGCGCCGGCAGGCCCAGGGCGAGCTGGCCCAGATGGTCCGCCAGCTCAGCGACGGTCTCGGCGGCCTGCGCCAGGAGACCGGCAACCTCGTCAGCGCGCTCAAGCGCCCCAGCACCAGGGGCTCATGGGGAGAGATCCAGCTGCGAAACGTGGTCGAGATGGCGGGCATGGTCGCCCACTGCGACTTCGTCGAGCAGAGCACGATCCAGACCGCGGATGGCTCCCTGCGGCCGGACATGCTGGTCCGCCTGCCCGGGGAGAAGCTGGTGGTGGTCGACTCCAAGGTGCCCCTGGACGCATACCTGTCCTCGCTGGAGGCCGCCGCCGAGGACGATCGGGAGCTGCACGCGGCCCGTCACGCCCGCCAGACCCGCGATCACATCGCCAAGCTCGCCTCCAAGGGCTACCAGCGCCAGTTCGACTCCACCCCCGAGTTCGTGGTCATGTTCGTGCCCTCCGACGGCATCTACCAGGCCGCCCTCGCCCAGGACCCGGCGCTGATCGAGTACGGGGTGCAGCAGCAGGTGCTGATGGCCACACCCACGACCCTGATCGGACTGCTGTGGGCGGTCCACTACGGCTGGCGCCAGGAGCTGATCGCCGAGTCCGCCCGTGAGATCGCCGAGTCGGCCCGCGAGCTGCACAGCCGCCTCGGACGCTTCGTCACGCCGCTGGGGAAGGTGGGACGCCAGCTCGACTCGGCCGTTTCCGCCTACAACGAGGCGGTCGGCTCCTTCGACCACCGCGTCATGCCCCAGGTGCGCCGCATCGAGCAGGCCGGCGCCGCCTCCGAGAAGGAGGTCGCTCCGCCCGTGGCCATCGACATCACCGCGAGGGCCATCACCTCGCGGCCGGAGCTCGAGCCCGAGGGGCCGCCCGCCGCCGCGGAGCCTCCTGAGCTGCCGATCCGCGCAAGGATCGCCGGCGGCTGAGGACGACCAGCACGAGGGCGCCGGCAACCGGCACTGTCGCCGGCAGCTCGTTGACCACGAAGAAGAGCAGGTCGAGGCAGAGCGCGAGCAGCGCCGTCAGCACCGCCCCGCGCCGTTGCAGCGCTGATCCCCCCATCACCGCCAGCAGCGCACCCAGGACCGCGGCGATGAAGAGGTCCCCGTAGCCCATCACCGCGGACCCCAGCGCGGCGCTCTGCAGCCGCGGCAGCCCCGCGGCGGGGTGGGCCGCGTTCAGCGCGTTGTTGGGCTTCTGAAGGAGATCGGAGACCACCAGGGCCGTGTCGGCCAGGGCCATCGCAATGATCCCCGCCCCGAGCCAGAGAGGGGGCGTGATCGCCGCCAGCAGGACTCCCAGGGTGACGCAGCTCAGCGCCGTCAGAGCGAGAGCCGCCGCCTGCCCGGCCAGGCCGCCGCGGTCGGCCCACGCCAGCGCGAACAGCGCCGGCACCAGCAGCAGCCAGCGGCGGGAGCGTCCCGGGGTGAAGGGTCCCAGGGCGAGGAGGGCGAGCAGCGGGACGGCGACGAGGGCCAGATAGGTCAGGCTCTGGGCGGAGGCGTGTTCGGCCTGGCGGGCGATCAGCACGAAGGCCAGCACCGAAAGCGGCGGGATCACGGCCCATCCCCTGCCGCGCATCGCGGGCAGCTCCCGCAGGGCATCAACGCGGGGGAGCGTGACGACCACCCCCTGTACCAGGGAGAGCAGGACGATCGAGATCCAGAAGGGCAGCGACATCACCTCGACCATAGACCGCGGGGGCGCCTGCCGGTGCGCGTAGGATGGGCGGTGTGAACGCGCCAGCCGCACAGGCGCCGCCGATCCTGCACCTCTCCCAGGTGGTCGGCAGCCCCCTTCGCGACTCCGACGGGGAGCGCCTCGGCAAGGTGGAGGACCTGATCGTCCGCCTTGGCGGCTCCGGGTACCCCCCGATAACGGGGATCCTGGTGACGGTCGCCGGTCGCCGCTCCTTCGTGGGGATGGACCGGGTCTCGGAGATCGGCCCCGACGGGGTGGTCCTGCGCAAGGCGAAGCTGGACCTGCGCCACTTCGAGCGCCGCCCCGATGAGGTCCTGCTGCGGCGGGATCTCCTGGACCGTCAGCTGATCAACGTGGAGGGTGCCCGACTCGTTCGCGCCAACGAGATCGAGCTTGCCCTGATCGGGGGGTCCTGGCGGGTGGTGGGGGTGGATGTCGGGCCCAGGGGCGGCCTTCGCCGACTGCTGCCCAAGCCCCTCGGCGCCCACATCGCCACGGGTGAGTTCCTCGACTGGGCCCAGGTCGAGCCCTTCGTGGGACACGTCCCGACGGTCCGTCTGCGGGTTCCCCACCCCAAGCTCGCCAAGCTTCACCCGGCCCAGATCGCCGACCTCGTGGAGGCCGCCTCCCGCCGCGAGGGCGAGGAGATCATCCAGGCCGTCGGCACCGGTGACCGCGAGCTGGAGGCCGACGTCTTCGAGGAGCTCGACGACCAGCATCAGAAGGAGTTCCTCGAGGACCGCTCCGATGCCGAGGTCGCCCAGATCCTCTCCCGCATGGCCCCCGACGACGCCGCCGACATCGTCGGGGAGCTCGACGAGGATCGCCGGGAGTCGGTGCTCTCCCTGCTGCCGGTGAGCCACAGGGTCAAGGTGAGGGCCCTGCTGGGCTATGACCCGGCCGAGGCCGGGGGGCTGATGAGCCCGGACTTCGTCCTGCTCCCCGGGAGCACCTCCGCGGCCGACGCCCTGCAGGCCGTGCGGGTCAGCCCGATCCCCGCCGAGGTGCTGACCGCGGTCTTCGTCACCGGCTCCGACGGGACCCTGGCCGGCAGCATCCCCGTGACCGCCCTCGTGCGGGCCGAGCCCGGGCGCCGGCTCGAGGCCGAGCTCAAGCACGAGACCCCCTGCCTGACCCCTGACGCGTCCTTCGAGGAGGTCGCGAGGCTGATGGCCGACTACAACCTCACCTCCATCCCCGTCGTCGACGAAAGTAAGCGGATGGTGGGGGTGGTGACGGTCGACGACGTGCTGGGGGCGATGCTCCCGCGCACCTGGCGGCGACGTTTCGGCCTGCTCGGCGAGGACTGAATAGACTGGCCGGGATGAGCGCCCCGAACGGACAGTTCGATGGCGGTCCGAGTACCGCCCCTTATGCGCCGTGTCCGGTCGGCCACCCTTGGCCGACCGCGTCTGCCTGCCCGTCTTAGCCCTCGGCGAGCACGGATATTCGCCTTTCTGGGCCTCCTCGGCCCCGGGCTGATCGCCGCCAACGCGGGCAACGACGCAGGCGGGATCGCCACCTACGCCTCCGTCGGGGCGAAGTACGGATACGACCTGCTGTGGACAGTGCTGGTGATCACCTTCTCCCTGGCGATCGTGCAGATGCTCGCCGCCCGGATGGGGGTCGTCACGGGCAAGGGCCTGGCCGAGCTGATCCGGGAGGAATACGGCATCCGCTGGTCGGTGTTCGCCACCACCGCCGTCCTGATCGCAAACCTCGGCATCTGCATCTCGGACTTCGTCGGCGCGGGCGCCGCCCTCGGGCTGGCCGGGATCCCGGCCCAGCTCACCGTGCCGGTCATCGCCCTCGGCATCTGGCTGATCATCGTGCGCGGCTCCTACCGCTCGGCCGAGCGCATCTTCATCTGGTTCACGATCCCCTTCTTCGCCTACCCGATCGCGGCCATCCTCGGCCACCCCGACTGGAGCGAAGTGGGCAAGGCCCTCGTAACCCCCCATATCCACGCGGGAACCGCCTTCCTGCTGCTGCTGATCGCCACCGTCGGCACCACCATCACCCCCTACATGCAGCTCTACCTGCAGTCGGCCGTGGTCGAGCGGGGGGTGCGCGAGGAGGACCTCGGGCGCGAGGAACGCCAGGCCGTCTCCGGAGCCGTGTTCGCGAATGTGATCGCCGCCTTCATCATCATCGCCACCGGGGCGACCCTCTACACGCACGGCATCCACGAAATCAGCTCGGCCGCCGACGCGGCGCGGGCCCTGAACCCCTTCGCCGGCCGCTTCGCCGAGCTCCTCTTCGGCATCGGGCTGCTCGGGGCCAGCCTGCTGGCGGCCGCGATCCTGCCGATCGCCACCTCCTACGTCGTCTCGGAGTCCCTCGGCTACGAGAAGGGAATCGGCCGCCGCCGCGAGGAGGCGCCGGTGTTCGTGAACGTCATCACCGGCATGATCCTGATCAGCGCGCTGGTCGCCGTGATCCCGGGGGTGCCCGTGATCTCCCTGCTCGTCGGGGTCCAGGTCGTAAACGGCCTGCTGCTGCCGATCAACCTGTTCTTCATCTGGCGCCTCTCCCGCTCGCACCAGCTGATGGGCGAGCGGCGAAGCCGCGGGCTGCTGGACGGCGCGGCGGGGGTGACGGTGGCCGTGCTCTCCCTGCTCTCGCTGACCCTCGTGGTCGTCACCGTCGCCGGCGTGTAGCCCGGCTAGGCCTTGCCCTCGGCCAGGAGGGCCGCGCCGATGGCCCCGCCGAGATCCCCGAGCGCCGCCACGTGCACGTGCGGAGGGCGGTCGTCGGCGAACAGGTGGGGCTGCATCGCCTCGGCAATCCGCTTGGCGTAGGGGTGGCCGAGGCGCACGCCCAGGCCCCCGCCCACGATCACGCCTTCCACGTCCACCAGGTTCACCGCCGAGGCCACCCCGGCGCCGAGCGCTCCGACCGCCCGGTCGATGATGTGCTGGGCGAGGCGGTCCTTGTGCTCGAGCGCCCGCGCCCAGACGCCGCTGGTGAGGCGTGTCCTGCCCCGCTCCTCCATCAGCTCGAACAGCTTCGTCTTGCGGCCCTTGGCCACCATCTTTCGGGCCTGCTCTTCCATCGAGGCCCGGCCCGCGTAGGCCTCCATGCAGCCGCGCCGTCCGCATGTGCATTTCGCCCCGTCCATCACCACGACCATGTGGCCGATCTCCCCCGCCCCGCCGCGGCCGGTCCAGGGCGACCCGTTCAGGATCAGCCCCCCTCCCACCCCGGTGCCCCAGAAGACGCCGAGAAGGGACTGATACAGGCGCCCGGCCCCGAGTTTGAACTCCGCATCGGTGGCCACCTGCACGTCGTTGCCGACCCGGACGTCCGGCCCCAGGGCCTCCTTCAGGGTGCGCGCCAGGGGGAAGGTCCCCTCCCAGCCGGGCAGGTTGCGGGCGCGGGTGACCTCGCCGTCGTGGATCGTCCCCGGCGAGCCGACGCCGATCCCGGCGAGCTCGGAAGGGTCCACCTCGGCGGCCATCGCCGCGTCGCGGATGGCCGCCTCCAGCTCGCGGGCCACATCGGCCGGGCCTCCCTCCGTGGGCGTCGGCCGGCGCGCCGAGCCGAGCACGTTGTGGTCGTCGTCGACGACCACCGCCTGGATCTTCGTTCCTCCGAGGTCGATCCCGCCGAAGGGGGCCATCGGCTTGGCATGATCGCAGACGGCCAGGCGCCATCCGGCGGCATGCCCGCCTCCGAGATAGGTCATCATCGACGTGAAGAAGAGATGCCCTTCGAGAAGAGAAAGACGAGCAGGGCGGCGCTGGGGGCGGCGACCCTCCTTCTCGCCCTAGCCCCGCTGGCGGGCTGCGGCGGCGGCTCGAAGACCGCCACGAGCACCGCCACGCGCACCACCTCCGGCCAGCCCGGCGGGGCGATCGGCGAACGGCTGAAGAGTCCGACCTTCAAGCGGGCCCTTGAAAGCTTCGCCGCGTGCCTGCGCCAGAACGGGGTGGACGTCGGCCCCCCCGACACCTCCGGCAAGGGGCCGATCTTCGACAGCAAGGCGGCGGAAGCCCATCCGGCGCGCCTGCGGGCGGCCCAGAGGAAGTGCGCCCACCTGCTGAGGGTCCGCCCCGGGGGGGCGTCCACCTCCGGCTGACGGCTGGCCGGGACGCTAGTGGTGCTTGGGGTCCGCGATCGCCCCGGCGCTCGGCTTCGTGGCGACGTGCGGTGCGGGGATGCCGGCGACCCGCGTGATCAGCTGTGTCCACTGGGTCGGCGAGAGGGGGCTCGTGGTGATCAGCGGGGCAGCGGCGGTCTTGCCGGGGTGGGCCGAGTGGGCGGAGCCCGTCGTGGGCGGGGCCGGGACGGTGGCGACGGCGGGCTGGAACTCGAGGTGGATGTGGCTCCAGTAGTGCGGGTCGGCATGGGTGTTGGCCGCCCCCGGGTAGCGCATCAGGCTGACGATGCCGGCGGGGACGAATTCGGCCGGCAGGGTCAGCAGCGTGCGGATCGTGAGGTCGGTGATCGTGCCCGAGCCCTGGTGGTGGGCGATGGGCGTGCCGTTGATGGCCGTGATGTCGGCGGTGAGGCCGCGGTGGGTGGCGGCGGAGGCCTGGGAGGCGCCGCAGCGAAGGGCTCCGACGGTCGGCTTCAGGCCGCTGCGAGACAGGAACGCCAGCAGGGCGAGGATGCGCCTGTCGGCCGCCCCGGTGGCGATGTCGTGGCGGGCGCAGGCGGGCATCGTGATGGCGGGATCGGAGAGCACCGTCCGCTCCAGCTGGGACTTGGGGAGCAGGAACACGTCGCTCGCCGTGGCTCCGAGCAGGGCGTTGCCCGCCTTGGCACCCTGCGGGTGCAGGGCCCTCTGCAGCTGCGCCCAGTTGGCGAGGATCGGGCCGGGGTCGATCGTGCTCGCGTCGCCGGCGGGCCTGATGGCGAAGCGAAGGTGGCCGTGGGTGGCCCCGTGGGGGACGCCGACCTTGCCGAGGACGGTCCCGCTCGCGACCACCGAGCCCTTGCGCAGGGGCACGTGGGTGCCGGCCTGGGTGCGGCGCGCGCGGCGGGCGGCGGAGGCGGCCTTGGCCGCGGCCTGGGCGTCCGGGTTGCCGGGGTGGGCGTAGAGACGCGCCTTGCCGGTGCCGGGGAGGCCCTGTTCTTCGGGCGGGGCGACAACCGACGTCTGCCCGGCCGGCGGGCTCTTGGCGGGGGTCTTGACCTTCAGCGTCAGGGGCGACTGCGTGCCGGCGCTGGCCGGCAGCGAGGGAGCGGGGTCGTGGCGGCCGGCCGCTTCCAGGGCCGGTGAGGACGCCTTCTTGGCGGAGGGGGTCTTCGACGGGGTGTAGGTGGGAGCGAAGCTGCCGATCCCCGCGTATGTGAAGACATCTCCGTAGACGTCCCTGAGCACCAGGAACCTGCCGAGTCGCCGGCTCACGCCCATCTGGATGACGCGGCCGTCCTGCACCGCCACCACCTGGGCGTTGGCGACGCTGGTGAGGTCGATCAGCTGCATCGGCTGCTGGGCCGAGCCGCCGTGGCGAGCGTTCGCGGCGGCGGCGCCGGGAGAGGGCGCGGCGGCGGATCCCGGCGTGGCCGAGCTGCCGGGAACGGCGCTGGCACCGGCCGTGGCGGAGGAGGCCGAGGCCGGTTCGGGCGGCAGGGACGTCCAGGCGACCTTGCCTCCGGTGACGGGGAGGCGCCCGTCGACGAGGCCCGTGAGCGTGGCGATGACGCCCTTCGGGTAGGCCGAGATCAGCCGCGCCCGCAGCAGCACGGAGTCGGCATATTCTTCGGAGTGGTTGTAGGCGAGGATCGCCCGGCGCAGGTTGCTCGCGGCGCCCGCCGCCCGCAGGTACCGGGCCGCCGCGAAGATCGCGTCGACGGGGTTGTAGGGGTCCGCGTAGCCGGCGTTCAGCGCATCCACCCCGTACTGGAGCCAGGTTTCGGGCATGAACTGCATCCAGCCCTCGGCCCCGGCGGTCGAGATCGACAGGTCGCTGCCGTAGTTGGTCTCGATCTCGTTGATCGCCGCGAGGATCTGCCACGGCACCCCGTACTGGACCGCGGCGGCCTTGTAGATGGGCAGCAGGAAGAGGGGTATGCGATAGAAGCCGAGGGCCTGTACGGAGGCCTGGGAAGAGGCCAGCATGGCGGCGATCGCCCCGGCCTGGGCGACGGCCTGAGGGGAGGCGGCGACGTTGTTGGGGCCGGTCGCCTTGTTGGCCTTCGTCGGCGTGCTCGTCTTCTGCGGATTGGAGGCCTTGGGCTTGACCGTCTTCTGGCGCGGCAGCGATACCTTGGGAGCCTGCGGGGTCGGAGCGGGGACCGGGACGGTGGTGCTGGGCGGGGTGGTCGTCGTGGGAGCCGTCGTGCTCGTCGTGGACGGGGGTTCGGTGACCGGTTCGCTCGGGGCGGGGGTCGCAGGTTCGCTGGAGGTCGGAGTGACCGGTTCGCTCGGGGCGGGTTCTGCCGCGAGGGCTCCGTTCGAGAAGGCTCCGCTGAGGCCGGCCGCGGTCAGGCCACCGCCGGCGATGGCTCCGAGCATGGCGCGAAACGCCCGTCTACGAGCAGGGCTCGGGGGCGTCATGCCTGGTGTTCGGTCATCTTGGGGTCGTCCCATTGGTTGTGGGCGGCGCACCATTCCACAATCGCGGGATACGCCCACCGGCATTCATATCGGCAGGCAATCAGGAATCCGTAAAGGATTCGTAATCACACCGGCGATCGGCGGATTCTCCCAAAGTGGGCCCTCGCCCATCGGGGACGGTAGCGGACGCAAAGGGCAGACCGCGCCATCTGGCGGGGATCCGGCCATACGGGAGCCCGTTCGAGGATCCCGCTCGCGCTCCTGCGCAGGGGTCCGCGAACCTGCGCTGCGGTCCCCCGCCGGTCTATTGTTGACCCCGAGGGAAGTCTCGGGCCGGCCGCCCGGCCCGGGTGAGGAAAGGGAGAAGATCATGTTCAGGGGCCCCATCGCCGCAGGGCTGATCTGCGCGGCATCGCTCCTGCTCGCCGCCACAGCACAGGCCGAAGAGACGGTGACGATCACCCAGGCTGCATTTACCCCGAATCAGCTGGGGGCGCCCACCAACGCCTCCGGCAGCGCCACGATCGGCTCGACCACGGGCCCGGTGCCCTCGCCGATCAGGCACGTCAACGTCTTCGGGCCCGCCGGCGTCACGCTCGACCTCCGCGGCACCGGCACCTGCAAGCAGGAGAAGCTCGAACAGTTCGGCGTCACGGGCTGCCCGGCGAACTCTCGCGCCGGCTTCGGCGGCGGACAGGGCGTGTACGAACTCGGCCACGAAATCATCGAAGAGGAATACACGCTCGACTTCTTCCTGGCCGACAACCGCCCGGGGCACGTCTCGATGCTCGTCTTCCTCTCCGGCCACAGCCCCGTCGTGGTGGAAATCATCCTCCACGCCGTCGTGATCAAGGGCCCGAGCCCCTACGGCCTGGGCTTCAGCGTCAACGTCCCCCCGATCCACGTCCTCCCGGAAGCCTCCGACGCCTCGGCGAAGACCGCCTTCCTGACCCTTGGGGCCCACAACGTGGCCTACTACAGGAAGGTGCACGGCAAGCGGCGCCTGTATCACGTGAGGGGCATCGTCCTGCCCGACAGGTGCCCGAAGGGGGGATGGCCGGTCGAGTCCCAGTTCAGCTTCGAGGACGGCACCTCGCTGACGGCCAGGCGCAGCGTGCCCTGCCCGAGCAGGTGAGCGCCGCCCTCAGACGTGCCCTGCCGGTCATCCTCGCCGCGGGCCTCGCCTGCGCGGCCACCCAGTCCTCCGCGGCGACGCGGGCGAGCGTCCGGCCCTCGTTCCTGCCGGACCGTCTCGGTGCGATGACCTCCCTCACCTTCTCCGCCCGCTTCTCCAGCGGCGAAGCGGGCCTGCCCGCCCCCCTGCGCTCCATGACCGTCCACCTCCCCGCCGGGCTCGGGGTCAGCCTGCGCGCAGTGGCGACGTGCCCGCCCGGGCGGCTGCGCCGAGGCGGCGCCGCAGCCTGCCCGTCGCGGGCCCTGGTCGGCCGCGGCCAGGCGACCCTGGCCGTGCACGCCGGCTCCCAGACGATCTCAGAGCACGCCTCGATGTGGGCCTTCCGCGCCCCCGACCAGGGAGGACACCACGCGTTGGAGATCCTCGGCGTAGGGCTGACGCCGCTGATGGAGCGCACGATCAGCCGCGCAGTGCTCCTGCCCGACCGGCCGCCCTACGGGTTGCGGCTGGTGGTCAGCATCCCCCCCATCCCCACCATGCCGCTGGAGCCCGACGCCTCCTTCCGGTCCTTCTCCCTCACCGTCGGCACCCTGCCTCCGATCCCCAAAGCCCACGCCGCGGCCGGGGCGATCACGGTCCCCCGCCGCTGCCCCGCGGGCGGCTTTCCCTTCGCGGCCGACTTCACCTTCGCCGACGGCTCGACCAGCAGCAACGTTACGAGCGTGCGCTGCCCATGAGCCGCTCGAGGCGCTAGTCTGACCGCGTGGAAACGATCCTCTCAGTGCTGCAGGTGGCGATCTGCGTGATCGTCGTCTTCCTTGTGCTGATGCACTCCGGCAAGGACTCCGGCCTCTCGGGAGCCTTCGGTGTGGGCAGCGGAACCGGCCCCCTCGGGGGCGGATCGATGGTCGAGCGCAACCTCAACCGCTGGACCATCTTCTTCGCCGTCCTGTTCTTCCTGAACGCCGTCCTGCTGCTCAAGCGGCCCTGGGCCTGAGCCTCCTCGCCGCCGTCAGACCTCCGCGTCCGGCTCGAGGCGCTCGAGCCGGTTGAGCAGCTCGATCGCCTCCCTGCGCAGCTCCGCGTCGATCATCTCGTAGTCCTCGCGGGACAGCTTGCCGGTGCGAAAGTCCATCTCGGCGTCCCGGATCTCGCGGTACTTGGCCTCCCGGGCCGTCTCGAGCTCGTGGCGCTCGTGGTCGGGCTCCAGGGCCGTTCCATCCTGCTCCCCGGGAGCTCTCTCCCCGGCGTCGCCGGCGGCCCCGCCGCGGGCCCGCAGCGGACCGCTCACCACGACGACCACGAGGGCGAGCAGCAGCAACGTGAGGATGGCGATCGGGACGGTCACGCCGGGGGCCCGTCAGGCGCGGGCCAGGCCGCGCAGCGCCCGCGCCCGCGAGCGGGCCGCAACCCTGCGGCGCACCGTGCTCGGCGCCGGCCAGATCGCGATCAGGCCGCCGCCGAACACGATCATTCCGCCGATCCAGATCCACATCACCAGCGGCGAGACGATGAAGTGGAACTGTGCCTGCGGCGGATGCCTGAGGTATTCGCGGGCCAGGTAGCCGATCGCCACGAGGGCCTGTCCGGGAGCCAGCGTGCGATTGCCGACCTGCACTATCCGCGCCAGCGCGGGGGCTTCGATGTTGGGCTGGATCGCGCTCCAGACGTCCCTGGTGACCCCGCCGTCCATGCTCACGTGGCTGACGGGCTGTCCGCCGATCAGGCTGCCGACCGTTCCCTGCGATGCTTCCTGGGAGGCGTAGTAGCCCTCGCTCGGATACAGCGTGGCCACGTGCCGGCCTCCCTTGCTCACGTCCACCACCGCTCCCAGGCTGAGCGTCGAGCCCGTGTGGGAGGCGTCATAGCGGGGCGTGATCGTCGCGGTCGGCTTGACGTAGCGGACCGTGTAGGAGCCGACCTTCGTCGACTGTCCGGGTGAGAGCCCGAGCTCGGAGGCGTGCTGGAAGGACGATGAGGCGGCGACGCCGATGAAGAGGACGGCGATCCCGATGTGAACGATGTAGCCGCCGTAGCGCCGGCGGTTGCGACGCACGAGCGCCAGCAGCGCCCGCGGCAGGGCCTCGCCGGCCATCGCCCGCCGGGCGAGGGTGCCGCGCAGGAACTCCTGGCCGACGCTGGCGAAGACGAAGGCCGCACAGCAGAACATCGCCAGCGCGAAGGGCTTGTGTGTGACCCCCGCCCCCAGCAGCACGACCAGCGTGCCCGATGCCGCCAGACAGGGCGCGAGGAAGTTGCGCCGGGCGTGGGCGAGGGTCGCCCGCCGCCAGGCGATCACCGGCCCGATCCCGCTCAGCAGCACGAGGATCAGGGCCAGGGGGACGGTGTAGCGGTCGAACCAGGGTGGGCCGACCGAGGCTTCGCGCCCGGTCACCGCCTCGGAGATCAGCGGGAAGTAGGTGCCCCAGAAGATCACGAAGCAGAGCCCCACGAGGACGAGGTTGTTGGCGAGGAAGATCGACTCCCGGGAGAGCAGCGAGTCGAGCCTGTGCTCGGAGCGAAGCATGTCCCGGCGGGAGACCACGAGGTAGATGGAGGCGGCGATCAGCACCGCGATCAGGCATACGAACGGGACGCCCAGCGTTGCCCCGCCGAAGGCGTGGATCGAGTTCAGCACGCCGCTGCGCACCAGGAAGGTGCCCATGACGGCGAGGGTCCCGGTGGCGAGGACCAGGGACACGTTCCACACCTTCAGCATCCCCCGTTTCTCCTGGATCATCAGCGAGTGCAGGAAGGCGGTGCCGGTGAGCCACGGCATCAGGGAGGCGTTCTCGACGGCGTCCCACCCCCAGTAGCCGCCCCAGCCCAGCTCGGAGTAGGACCAGCGGGCGCCGAGCAGGATCCCGATCCCGAGGAACAGCCAGGCGGCGATCGCGAAACGGCGGATCGCTTTGATCCAGTCGGCGTCCACGCGACGGGCCAGCAGGGCCCCCATGCCGAAGGCGAGGGGGATCGTGCAGAGGGTGTATCCCGAGTAGAGCATCGGGGGATGGATGCCCATCGTCGGGAACCGCAGCAGCGGGTCCAGGCCCACCCCTTCGGCGGGGGCCGGCCGGGTGGTCGCGAAGGGGTTCGCGTAGAAGACCATGAGGGCGATGAAGAAGCCGCCGAGGCCGAGCAGGATCGCGGTCGCGTAGGCGGCCACGTCGCGCATCCGCCTGCGGGTCAAGAACAGGGCCAGGCTGGACCACACCGACAGCAGCCAGGCCCACAGCAGCAGGGACCCTTCCTGGGAGGACCACACGGCGGCGGCCCTGTAGAAGGTCGGCGTGGTGCGGCTCGACGTGTCGGCCACGGTGTTGAAGGTGAAGTCGTTGCGCAGGAAGGCGATCTCGAGCACGGCGAAGGCGACCGTGAGGACCCCAGCCAGGGCGTAGACCGCCCGGCGGCCGGAGTCGCAGTACTCGGGACGGCCGCTGCGAACCCCGTACAGGGAGGCTCCCGCCCCGTACAGGCACACCAGGAGGCCGAGCAGCAGGCAGGCGAAGCCGAGGCCCGCCATGTCAGTAGTTCTGCTTCTCGCCGGCGGGGGCGGTCTTGTACTTGGAGGGGCACTTGGTGATCAGGGAGTTGCGTTCCCCGATGTAGCGCCCACCCTGCCTCTCGACCGTGACGATCACCTCGCGCCCCTCCCGGAACGGGTCCGGGACGGTGCCTGTGTAGGCGAGCGGGATCGCCGTCCCCCCCTTGCGGTCCTCCACGCTGAAGTCCAGCACGGCCCCTTCGCGGTGCACCGATCCGGGCACCACGGTGCCGGTCACGTTGTAGCTGCGACCCGGCTGAGCCTGACGGACCAGCTGGCTCGGCGTGAGAGCGGGGCTCGCGGCGCTGAAGCTCGTGTAGATCAGAGCGCTTGCCAGGACCACGGCCGCGCTCAGCGCCACGACAAGGCGCACCGTTCGCTTGCGCGCGGGGTTCATCGCCCTCAGTATCTCAAACCCGCCCCGTCCGGATGCCTCCAGGAGGCGCGGCGAGCAGCGATCGCGGCCGCCCGACGAGGAAATAAAGGTTGCACGGCGAAACCTTTTGGGGCAACGGACGTTCTAGGAGGTACCGGACCATGAACCAGCGGCTCCTGCACCCACTTCGCGATCGCGCCCACGGACGCCGGCGCCGCGGCATCCCCCCGATGCGCCCGGCCGGCACGGCCGAGGTTCGCGACAGGGCCCTCGAGCGGGCCCGCGAGGCCGGCGGACCGATCGACCACGCCGCCTACTCCTGCTGCTGCGGCCTGCTCTTCAGCGCCCCCGTCTCCACGACGGTCGTCTGCCCGCACTGCGGCGCGGACCAGGCCTGGTAGGGCACTCCCCCGGGCCACACCTCCCCGGCGGGCACTGCCCAGCCCGGAGTCGCGCCGCCTGCGCTACTTGATGTACATCCCCGAGATCGCCCGGGCGATCACGAGCTGCTGGATCTCGGCGGTCCCCTCGAAGATGTCGTAGATCTTCGCGTCGCGGTGCCAGCGCTCGACGGGATACTCGCGGGTGTAGCCGTTGCCTCCGAGGATCTGGATCGCCCGCTCGGTCACCCAGACCGCGGTCTCCCCGGACTTCAGCTTGCTCATCGAGCCCTCGGCGTTCTTGAAGGGCACTCCGCTTCGACCCATCCAGGAGGCCCGCCAGACCAGCAGGCGGGCGGCGTCGATCTCCATCTTCATGCGGGCGAGGGTGAAGGCGACGGCCTGGTTCTCGATGATCTTGCGCCCGAACTGTTCGCGCTCCTTGGCGTACTCCAGCGCGTACTCGTAGGCCGCCCGCGCGATGCCGAGGGCCTGGGCACCGACCGTCGGGCGGGAGGCCTCGAACGTCTGCATGGCCGCCTGGGACTTCGCCTTCTTGCCCTCACGGACCCTGGCGAGCCGCTCGTCGAGCTTCTCCTTGCCGCCGAGGACGTACCCGGCCGGGATGCGGCATTCGTCGAGAAAGACGTCGGCCGTGTGCGAGGCCCGCAGCCCGTGCTTTGAGACCTTGGCCCCCTGGGAGATCCCCTTCGCCTCGCTCATCGGCACGACGAAGGCCGCGTGACCGCGCGCTCCGAGCTCGGGGTCGACGGTGGCGATCACCACGTGCACGTCGGCGATGCCCCCGTTGGTCGCCCAGGCCTTCTGGCCGTTGATGACCCACTCCGCCGGTGGCCTCGTCGAACTTCGCTTTCGTGCGCAGGCCCGAGACGTCCGAGCCGGCGTTCGGCTCGGAGGCGCAGAAGGCAGCCACCTTGACGTCGTCGGGGGTGCCGAAGCAGCGGGGGATCCATTCCCCGATCTGCTCCCCGGAGCCCTGCCCGAAGATCGCCGCGACCGCGAGGGCCGTGCCCATGATCGACATGCCGATGCCCGCATCGCCCCAGAACAGCTCCTCGTTGACGAGCGGGAGGGTCAGCCCGGTGGGGTCGGCGAAGAACTGGGCGAGGCCTTCGAAGCCATACAGGCCGATGTTCGCGGCCTCCTGGATGATCGGCCACGGCGTCTGCTCCTTCTCGTCCCACTCGTGGGCGGCGGGGCGGACGACGTCGGCCGCGAAGCCGTGGACCCAATCGCGGATGTCCTTCTGGTCCTGGGTCAGTTCCAGCGAGAACGTGACCTCCTGGCCGGCCGCTCCCTCGATCGCATCGACGGCCGCCTCGGCTGCGACGGTCGTCTCGCTCGGGGCGTCGGTTGCGGCGGACGAGGGGGCTGACATGGAAAGGGCTCCTTTTGCTGGGAAATCGCGGGGGGAGAGCGAGATCTGTGGCTACCCGGTGGGGGGCCAGCCTGACAGATCAGCTTACACGAACCCGGTTCGGTGTAAACCACGTTATCGCACCGAGGCGAAGGGACCGCACAGGGCCCGATCTCCATGAGCAGCGGCGTCCGAGTCTGCGCCGACTTGGCCAAGCCGGCGAATTCCGCTACCTTCTCCACCTAATCGCCTTTTCCAATATTGTCCACGCAGAAAGTGATCATGCCCAAACGCACCGCTGCCGTCCTGCTCTCACTCATCGCCGCATCGCTCGGCCTGGCCGCCTGCGGCTCATCCGGCAGCGGGAGCAAGCACCTGACCCTCGTCGCCTACTCGACCCCCCAGGGCGTGTTCGAAAAGCTCATCCCCGCCTTCCAGGCGACCGCGGACGGCAAGGGAGTGAGCTTCAGCCAGTCCTACGGCCCCTCGGGTGAGCAGAGCCGCACGGTCGCCAACGGGCTGCACGCGGACGTCGTCAACTTCTCCCTCGAACCGGACGTGGAAAGGCTCGTCAAGGCGGGGCTGGTCTCCTCGAGCTGGAACCAGAACGCGACACACGGCTTCTTGACCAACTCGGTCGACGTGATCATCGTCCGCAAGGGCAACCCCAAGCACATCACCGGCTGGCAGGACCTCGTCAAGCCGGGAGTGCAGGTGCTGACGCCCAACCCATTCACCTCGGGAGGGGCCCGCTGGAACGTGATGGCGGCCTACGGGGCGCAGCTCAAGGAAGGCAAGACCCCCGCCCAGGCCCAGGAATACCTCAAGGCGCTGTTCCACAACGTGGTCAGCCAGGACAGCTCGGCCCGCAACGCCCTGCAGACGTTCCTCGCCGGCCGGGGCGACGCCCTGCTCGACTACGAGAGCGAGGCCATCGCCGACCAGAAGAAGGGGGCAGCGATCGAATACGTGATCCCCCGCGACACGATCCTGATCCAGAACCCGGTAGCTGTGGTCGGAAGCAGCGCGACGGCGAAGAAGTTCGTCGAATACCTGCTCTCCCCGCCCGCGCAGACGATCTGGGCCGAACAGGGCTACCGCCCAGTGATCTCGGGGATCGCCGCCGCCGCTCACTTCCCGACTCCGCCCGGCCTGTTCACGATCGAATCGCTGGGCGGCTGGAAGACGGTCAACAAGCAGTTCTTCGAACCCGAAACAGGCATCGTCACGAAGATCGAGCAGTCCCTTGGCGTCTCCACCTCCAAATAGCCCTGCCACGCTCGCCCTGCGTCCGCCCCGCACGCTCGGGGCGCGCGGGGCCGGGGCCCTCGGCAAGGGCCTGCTGGGCATCTACCTGACGGCACTCGTGCTGCTGCCGATCGCCGCCCTGCTGGCGAAGGCGTCAAGCGGCGGACCGAGCGCCTTCTGGCGGGAGATCTCCAACCCCGAGGCCGTCGCGGCGATCAAGCTGACCCTCATCGCCTCGGTCATCGTGGTGGCCGTCAACGCCGTCTTCGGCACCCTCGTGGCGTGGGTGCTCGTGCGCGACGAGTTCCGCGGCAAGGCGCTGGTCAACGCCCTGATCGACCTCCCCTTCGCCCTGCCCACGATCGTCGCCGGGCTCGTCCTGCTGGCGCTCTACGGCAAGGGCAGCCCGCTGGGCATCGACGTGGCCTTCACGCGCGCAGCGGTCGTACTCGCCCTGCTGTTCGTGACGCTGCCGTTCGTCGTCCGCTCGGTGCAGCCCGTCCTGATGGAGCTGGATCGCTCGATGGAGGAGGCCGCCGCCTCGCTGGGAGCCGGGCCGGTGACCGTGCTGCGCCGGGTGATCCTGCCCACGCTCACTCCCGCGATCATCTCCGGGATCGCCCTCAGCTTCGCCCGCGCCGTCGGCGAGTTCGGGTCGCTCGTGCTGATCACGGGGAACCTCCCCTTCAAGACGGAGGCCGGCTCCGTCTACATCTTCGGCCAGATCCAGAACGAAAACCTGGCGGCGGCCGCCGCCGTCTCGGTGGTCCTGCTGCTCGCGGCGCTGGTCGTGCTGGGAGCGCTGAGCCTGTTCCTGCGCAGGAGGTCGCGGCATGTCCTCTAGCAGCGGCAACGCCGCCACCCTCCCCCCCGCTCCCGCGCGGCGCCTCGCCCGGCGCAGGCCCCTGCCGGGGGCGGCCGCGGCGTCTGAGGCCGGAGCGCGGGGCCGCCGGCTCACGGCTCGGGCGATCGCCCTCGGCTACCTCGCCCTGCTGCTGGCGGCGCCCGTGGGGATGATCTTCTACAGGACCTTCGAACACGGCCTGGCCCCGGTCTGGGATGCCGTCACCGCGCCCAACGCCCAGCACGCCTTCTGGCTGTCACTGGAGATCGTCGCCATCGCGGTTCCCCTCAACACGATCTTCGGGATCGGCATCGCCGCTGCTGCTCGAGCGAGGGCGCTTCCGGGGCAAGGCTCTGCTCGGAATGCTGATCGACCTGCCCTTCGCGATCTCGCCGGTCGTGGTCGGGCTGTCACTCGTGCTGGTCTACGGCAACACGGGCTGGTTCGGCAGCGCCCTGGCCGAACAGGGCTTCCAGATCATCTTCTCGGTGCCCGGCATGGTGCTCGCCACGGCAGTCGTCTCCCTGCCCTTCGTGGCCCGCGAGACGATGCCCGTGCTGCGCGAGCTCGGCACCGACGCCGAGCAGGCGGCCGAGACCCTCGGGGCCGGGCCCTGGCAGACCTTCTGGCGGGTGACCCTGCCGGGGATCCGCTGGGGGGTCGTCTACGGGGTCGTGCTCACCACCGCTCGCGCCCTCGGCGAGTTCGGAGCGGTCTCGATCGTCTCCGGCCGGATCGAGGGTCAGACCCAGACGCTGCCCCTCTACGTCCAGGCGCGGTTTGAGAACTTCGACACGACGGGCGCCTATACGGCCGCCGTCGTGCTGGCGCTGCTGGCGCTGGCCACCCTGCTGGCGATGAACCTCCTCACGCGGCGCACCCGCCGCAGGCTGGCCGTCTGATGGCGATCGAGGTCCGCAACGTCGACAAGAGCTTCGGGGACTTCCGCGCCCTTGCGGACGTGAGCATCACGGTCGCAGACGGCGCTCTGACGGCGCTGCTCGGCCCCAGCGGAAGCGGCAAGTCGACCCTGCTGCGGATCATCGCCGGCCTGGAGACGCCCGACAGCGGGGAGGTCGTCATCGGCGGCACCGACGTCACGCGGGACCCGGCACGCAGCCGGGGGGTCGGGTTCGTCTTCCAGCACTACGCCCCCTTCAAGCACATGACCGTCCACGACAACGTCGCCTTCGGCCTCAGCGTGCGAAGGCGCCCCAAGGACGAGATCCGCTCCCGCGTCAGGGAGCTGCTCGAGCTGGTGCGCCTCGAGGGCCTCGCCGAGCGCTACCCCTCCCAGCTCTCCGGAGGGCAGCTCCAGCGCATGGCCCTCGCCCGGGCCCTCGCGGTGCAGCCGGAGGTGCTGCTGCTAGACGAGCCCTTCGGTGCCCTGGACGCCCAGGTGAGGGCCGAGCTGCGCGACTGGCTTCGCCGCCTCCACGAGGAGATCCACGTGACCACGATCTTCGTCACCCACGACCAGGAGGAGGCGATGGAAGTCGCCGAGCAGATCGTGGTCATGAACCATGGCCGGATCGAGCAGGCGGGTGCCCCGCGGACGCTCTACGAGGCGCCCAGCAACGAGTTCGTGATGTCCTTCATCGGCCCGGTCAACCGGCTCGGGGACTCCTTCGTCCGGCCCCATGACATCCAGATCCTGGCCGACTCCGACGCCACCGGGGTCGAGGCCCTGGTCGAGCGCGTGGTGCATCTCGGCTTCGAGGTGCGCGTGGAGCTGAAGCTCGAGGACGGCCGCGACGTGTGGGCCCAGGTCACGCGCGAGCAGTCGCACGAGCTCGAGCTGAGGGAGGGCCAGATCCTCTCGGTGCGCCTTCCCGCTCCGCGGGTCTTCGCCCCCTAGCGGGTGTGCCAGGCCTCCTCCTCGCGGGTCAGGGCGAGGACCTCCTTGGGCAGCCTCCCGGCCGCGACGTCGGCGACGGTGACGTTCTCGAGCACTTTGCGCAGGTTTGTGCGCAGGGCGACCCACACCTGTTGGAGGCTCTCGGCCGAGCCGCTGTACTCGATCTCCTCGGGACGCTGACCGCGCACCCCCACCAGGGGACCCTCGACCGCCCGGATCACCTGGGCCAGGCTGACCTCCTCGGCGGGCCGGGCGAGCCAGTAGCCCCCCTCCGGCCCCCGCTGACTGCGAACCACCCCCGAGGAGCGCAGCTGGGTGAGGATGTTCTCCAGGAAGGACACGGGAATGTTCTGGGCCTGGGCCACCTCGTCAACCTTGCGGGGCGCCGCCTGGCTGCTGTCGGCGAGCTCGATCACGGCACGTACGGCGTAATCGGCCTTGGCGGTCACGTGCATTCGCGGATTGTCACCTATCGGGAGGCGGAGCTGTCGCGCGGGAGCGCTGGTTAGGCAACCCTAACCCGTGTGGTACCTTGCATTTGCCCATCCCGACCTGCCGACTCGGATTTCGCAATTGTCGCTGCGCAAGCTCTCCCTCCTGCTCCTCTCCGCGACCGCCCTGGCGGGATGCGGCGGCAGCGGCGGCGGGCGGGGGATCACCCTCTACAGCGGCCAGCACGAACAGACCACGGCGATGCTCGTGGCGGCGTTCGAAAAGCAGACCGGGGTCAAGGTGAACCTCCGCTCCGGCGACGAGGCCACGCTCGCCAACCAGCTCCTGCAGGAGGGCGAAAACTCGCCCGCGGACGTCTTCTACGCCGAGAACACGCCCGTGCTGGAAGCTCTGCGTGAGCGGGGCCGGCTCGCTCCCGTGAGCCCCTCCACCCTGGCCTCCATCCCGCGCCGGTACAGCTCGGCCCAGGGGGAGTGGGTCGGCGTATCGGCCCGGGCGTCGGTCCTCGTCTACAACACCTCGCACCTGTCAGCCGCCCAGCTGCCCAGCTCGATCCTTCAACTCGCCTCGCCGGGGTGGAAGGGGAAGGTCGGCTTCGCCCCCACCGAGACCGACTTCCAGCCGCTGGTGAGCGCGATCGCCAGGCTCGACGGCACCCCGGCGGCGGAACGCTGGCTGCGGGGGCTGCAGGCGAACGGGCGCGTCTATCCCGACAACGAGACGGTCGTCACCCAGGTCAACAACGGAGAGAGCTCGGTGGGGCCGATCAACAGCTACTACTGGTATCGCCTGCGCAGGGAGCTGGGCGCCGGAGCCACCCACTCGGCTATCCACTACTACGCCGCAGGGGATCCCGGAGCCCTGCTCGACATCTCCGGTGCGGCGGTGCTGAAGTCGAGCTCACACCAGGCCGCCGCCCAGCGGCTGCTGGCCTTTCTCGTCTCCCGGGCCGGGCAGGAACGGATCGCCAAGAGCGACAGCTACGAGTACCCGCTGCGCCCCGGGGTGAGCGCGGCACCGGGGCTCCGCCCGCTCTCCCAGCTGCCTACGGTCTCCATCACCCCGGCCGAGATCGGTGACGGGTCGGACGCGCTGGCGATGGAGCAGCGGCTTGGTCTCCTCTAGGAGCAGATCGTGAGCGCCGTCGCCCCCACCCCGACGATGCCGGCGAGGCTCAGGCAGAGCTGGTCCGGACGCCGCCGCTGGCCGCTGGTGAGCGCCGTCGGCGCGGCCGTGGCGGCCGGCGGCGTGCTCCTGCCGCTTGTGTTCCTCGTCGTCCAGGCTCAGCAGTCGGGATGGGGCGAGGTCGAAAGGCTGCTGCTGCGCCACCAGGTGGCGGTGCTTCTCTGGAACAGCGTGAGGCTCACCCTCGCCTGCACGCTGCTCAGCGCCGTCCTCGGCGTCGGGGCGGCCTGGCTGGTGCAGCGGACCGACCTGCCGCTGCGGCGCCTGTGGGCCGTCCTGCTGGTGCTGCCCCTCGGCATCCCCGACTTCGTCGTCGGCTTCAGCTGGGTGTCGATCGACCCGAGCCTGCACGGGTATCTGGCAGCGGTGATGGTGATGACGCTCTCGCTGTACCCCCTCGTCTACCTGCCGGTGGCATCCGCCCTGGCCAACCTCGACGGCAGCCTCGAGGAGGCCGCCCGCAGCCTGGGCATGGGACCGTGGAGGGCCTTCTGGAAGGTCACCCTGCGTCAGATCTGGCCCGCTGTGCTGGGCGGCTGCCTGCTCGTCACCCTCGGCCTGCTGGCCGAGTACGGGGCCTTCGAGATCGTCCAGTTCCAGACCTTCACGGTGCAGATCTTCACCGAGTTCAAGCTCGGCTTCGACACCGTGGCCGCCTGCACCCTCTCGCTCGTGCTGGTCGCGCTGAGCGTGGCCGTCCTCGGCGGCGAGCTCGCCATGGGACGCCTGGGAGGCTCCTGGCGCACGGGGCCGGGAGCGGCACGCAGCGCCCCGCGCAGCGCCCTGCGCCGCTGGCGCGCTCCCGCGACGGTGGCCCTGCTCGCGTTCGTCGGACTCGCCCTCGGGGTGCCGCTCGGGTCGCTGGTCTACTGGATGCTGAGCGGCAGCTCGACCACCCTGCCACCCGCCTCCCTGCTGTCGGCCCTCGGCCACACCGTGGGATACAGCGCGGCCGCCGCGGCGATCGCCACGGTGGCAGCCGTTCCCGTCTGCACCCTGGCCCTCCGGCACCGCAACCGCCTCACCGTCCTGATCGAGCGCCTGGCCTACCTCCCGATGGCGCTGCCGGGACTCGTCATCGCCCTCGGCCTGGTCTCCTTCTCGGTCCGCTACGCCTTCGCCCTCTACCAGAGCTCGCTCGAGCTGATCCTCGCCTACGCGATCCTGTTCCTGCCGCTCGCGGTCGTGGGCGTCAGGTCCGCGATGGCCCAGGCCTCCCCGCGCCTGGAGGAGGTCGGCCGGTCTCTCGGCGTCAGCCCGGCCCAGGTGTTCGCCCGCGTGACCCTGCCGCTGATCGCCAGGGGCCTCGCCGTGGCCTTCGCCCTCGTGTTCATCTCCAGCGCCACGGAGCTGACGGCGACGCTGCTGCTGCGGCCGACCGGGGTGAACACCCTCGCCACCCAGTTCTGGGCCTACACGACGAACTTCTCCTACGGGGCGGCGGCCCCATACGCGGCCCTGATGGTTGCGATCTCGGCGATCCCCGCCCTGCTGCTGAGCCGCCACATGGGCAGAGCCACCACCGGAGCGCCGCGATGAGCCGCCTCCTGCTGAGCGAGCTGTGGAAGGGGTACGGCGAGGAGCCCGTGCTCAGGGGGGTGGACCTGGAGGTCCCGCCGGGATCCCTCACCGCCGTCCTCGGCCTCTCGGGCAGCGGCAAGACGACCCTGCTGAGGGTGATCGCCGGCTTCGAGCGTGCGGAGCGGGGCAGCGTGAGGCTCGCCGAGACGATCCTCGACGACGGAGGGACCTATGTGCCCCCGGAGCGGCGGGGGGTCGGCTACGTCCCCCAGGAAGGGGCGCTCTTCCCGCACCTGGACGTCGCCGCCAACGTCGGCTTCGGCCTCTCCAGGCGGGAGCGTCGCGGGGGCTCGGTCGGGGAGCTGCTGGAGATGGTGGGCATCCCCCACCTCGCCGGCAGGCTTCCCCAGGAGCTCTCCGGCGGCGAGCAGCAGCGCGTCGCCTTGGCCCGTGCCCTGGCCAGGCGTCCCCAGGCGCTGCTGCTGGACGAGCCCTTCTCCTCCCTCGACGCCTCCATGCGCACGAGGGTCGGCGAGGAGGTCACCGGCCTGCTGCGCGAGCAGGGCGTGACGACGGTCCTGGTCACCCACGACCAGGAGGAGGCCCTCTCCCTCGCGGACACGGTGGCCGTGCTGCGGGACGGCAGGATCGTCCAGCACGGGGAGCCGGCCGCGCTGTATGACCGTCCGGTCGACGAGCGCCTCGCCCGCTTCCTCGGCGCCATCAACGTGATCGAGGCCGAGTTCTCAAACGGCACCGCCTGGACGCCCGTGGGGGCCCTCCAGCTTCGCGGCGAGCCGCAGGAAGGGGGGTCGGGAATGGTGATGATCCGCCCGGAGCAGCTGGATGTCAGCCTGCCCGCCGAGGAGGCGGAGCCCGGGACCCCGGGACTAGGCGGCCGGGTGGAGCAGTGCCGCTACTACGGCCACGACGCCCTCCTGCAGATCCGCCCCGAGGGGGACGGGGACCGGCCCCTGCTGCTGGCCCGGGTGCACGGAGAGCGTGCCCTGCCCGCCGGGACGAGGGTCAGGGTGCTCGCCCACGGGCCCGTCGCTCCCCTGACATGACCACCACCCCGCGCCGGAGCGCCGGCTCCCGCTCGGCTTGCCTTTAGCATCTCCTGGAATGGCCCCTCGCTGGAGCTGGGACTTCGAGGACGAGCACCGGACGCGTGCGAGGGCGCCGAAGCCGCCCGCGCCGCCCCCCACAGCGCCGCCCGCTCCGCAGCCGGTGGCTCCCAGGCGCCTGCATCCCGTGCAGATACGCCGCCGGCGCGGCGCCGCCCTGCTCGGCCTGCTGGTGCTGGTCGTCCTGCTGGTGGCGGCCCTGTCCGGGTCCCATCACGGCACCGCGAAGTCCGCCGCCCGCAGCAGTTCGCCCGTCGCCAGGGCCCAGAGCCGCAAGCCGGGGGACTCCGAAGCCGACCAGGCCCGGGCGGTCTCCTCGGTGCTGGCATTCACCCCCTTCGTGCGGGAGGGGGCAACCCGCGGGCGCGACGTCGCCCTGACCTTCGACGACGGCCCCGGCCCCTACACCCCGCAGATCCTGAGCGTGCTCGAGCACTACCACGTGCGGGCGACCTTCTTCGTGATCGGCAAGATGCTTCAGTACTTCGGCACCTCTGCGGTCCGCGAGATCGAAGACGGGGACACCATCGGGGATCACACCCAGTCCCATCCGATGCTGGCCCACCTCTCGGCGCACGAACAGCGGGAAGAGCTCTTCGAACAGATCGCCAGGGTGGAACTGCTCGGCGGCAGGCGCCCGACCCTGTTCCGCCCCCCGTATGGCTCGTTCAACGCCGCCACCATGCGCCTCCTGCGCTCGCTGCATCTGCTGATGGTGCTGTGGTCGGTGGATACCGGGGACTACCTGCAGCCGGGAGTGCCGGCGATCGTGGAAAGGGCCCTCTCCGGGGCCCACCCCGGAGCGATCATCCTCATGCACGACGCCGGCGGCACCCGCACCCAGACGATCGAAGCGCTGCCCCTGATCATCAAGGGCCTGCGCCGGAAGGGCTACAACATCGTGCCGGTGCCCCAGCTGCTGCTCGACGATCCTCCGCCGGCGGGCCAGCCCATGCCCACGAGCCTCAGCGGAGACTGACCCGGGGATGGACGCCGAGGCACGGCGGGCTCGCCGCGAGCGGCGCCGGCAGGAGATCCGCCGTCGCCGCCTGCTCGCCCTGGGCCTGCTGGCGATCGTGGCCGCCGCTGCGGTGGCGATCGTGGTGGCCGGCGCCGGCGGGTCGCGCTCGGTCAGCGCGACCGGCGCCCATGCCGCCACGCAGAGCCACAAGACCCAGGGTGCCCACAGCGGCCGGGGGGCATCCTCGGGCTCGACGGCGCGGTCGGGGCCCACGGGGCCGCCCGGGACGGACCCGGTTCCGGTCCTCATGTACCACGTGATCGCCCCGCCCCCGGCCGGGGCGCCCTTCCCGGGACTGTACGTCCCGCCCCAGGAGTTCGCCGAAGAGATGCAGGCCCTCAAGGACGCGGGCTGGCACGCCGTGACACCCGACCAGGTGTACGCCTACTGGCACAGGGGGGTTCCGCTCGGGCCCGGCAGGCCGATCGTGCTGAGCTTCGACAACGGCTACCAGTCCCAGTACACCCAGGCGCTTCCGGTGCTGCGCAGGATGGGGTGGGTGGCCGAGGAGAACATCCAGCTGAGCGGCCTGCCCCCCTCGCAGGGCGGCCTCGGACAGGAGCAGATCCGCGGGCTCGTGGCGGCGGGCTGGGAGCTCGACACCCAGGGCTTCAGCCACGCCGACCTGATCACCCTCGATGCGCAGCAGCTCCACTACCAGGTGGCGGTTGCCCGGGAAACGATCCAGCGCCGCTTTCACGTGCCGGTGAACTGGTTCTGCTACCCCTCCGGCCACTATGACGCCACCGTGATCGCGGCGGTGCGAGCCGCGGGCTACACGGGGTCCACCACGGTCGTGCCCGGATGGGCCAACCGCGAGGAAGACCCCTACCGGATGCACCGCCTACGGGTGCTGGGAGGGACGACCGGCACGCAGCTTCTGGCACAGCTGGCGAGCGTCCGCACGGACCCGCCGGCGCCCTCCTCCTACAACGGCACCTGAGACCGCGTTGCGAGCCGGCGCCCGCCTCCCTAGGGTGCAGGGATGATCGGCCCCAGGATCCGCGCTGAGATCGAGGAGCTCGCGGCGATCGAGCGGGCCCCTGCCTCCGAGGGCGAGACCCGGGCCGCCAACCGGCTGGCGGTCATGCTGCACGAGCGTGGCCTGCACCCGGTCGTCGAGCAGGAGAGGGGCATCGGGGGCTTCTGGAAGCCGACGGGGCTCGCGGCGCTCGCCGGGGTTCTCGCCGGTGTGATCGGCGGCCGGCGGCGGATCGCCGGAGCCGGCCTCGCCGCGACGGCCGCGGCGCTGATGGCCGACGACGTCGAAAACGGCGCCCACGCGCTGAGGGGCCTGCTCCCGAAACGACCGACGAGCAACGTCCTGGCCTGGACCGGGGACGAGACGGCGAGCGAGACGCTCGTGCTCGTTGCCCATCACGACGCGGCCCACAGCGGCCTGCTGTTCCATCCCGGGCTCGTGCCTCTGGTGAGCCGCCTGGCACCCGGCTGGTATGACCGGCAGAGGACATCAACCCAGACCGGGCGCCTGCTCGTGTTCGGGCCGGCCCTCGTGGCGCTGGCGTGCGCCGCTGGGCAGCCGCAGGGGCCGCCTCGCGGGGACGGTGTGGAGCGCCGGAACGGCGGGCCTGCTCGCCGACGTCGCCCGCTCGCGGGTGGTCGCAGGGGCCAACGACAACCTGAGCGCGGTCGCCGTGCTGCTGGCGGTGGCCGAGCAGCTCGCCGAGCGCCCGGTGCAGGGGGTGAGGGTGCTGCTTCTCTCCACCGGCAGCGAGGAGTCCTTCATGGAGGGGATGAGGGGGTTCATGGCCCGCCACGGCAAGGCCCTGGACCCCGATCGCACCCGCTTCCTGGCCCTCGAGTGCGTCGGCTCCCCCCACCTGCTGCTGATGGAGGGAGAGGGGATGCTGAGGATGCGCGATCACGACCGTTCCCTGCGCGATGAGGTACAGGCCGCGGCCGACGCCGCCGGGGTGCCCCTGTGGCGGGGGCTGCGCCTGGGGGCGGGCGGCACCGACGCGCTCGTGCCCCTGCGGGCCGGCTACCGGGCGGCCTGCCTGGCCGCCTGCACCGACCTGAAGGTCCCGGCCAACTACCACTGGCCGACGGATGTCCCCGAGAACCTGAGCTGGCCGACGATCGAGCAGGCGGCAACGGTGACGTTGAGCCTGATCGGCAGGCTCGCCGGACGCAGCGGGTGGCGAGAGCAGGAGCTCGAGCCTGCCCGACCAGCGCCCTAGCCGTTCCCGCACAGCGGCCGCGGTCTCTCCGGGAGGCGCCCGCCGCAGGTCCACATGCCGGATGCACCCTTTCGGCACCGCGGTTCGTGCCCGCGGAGACCGTCGCGCAGCCGCGCCTGATCGCTGTCGGGCGGATCGGGAGCCCGGGTTCGGGACGGCGGGGGACCCGATAGGTTGGCCCGGTGAGGGGCGCATGGGCGATCGCGTCGGTTCTGGCTGCGGTGCTGGCCGGATGCGGCGGCGGCTCCGCCAGCCAGGCGCGGGCGGAGCGGGAAGTCCGTGCAGTCGCCACCTCCTTCCTGCATGCCGTGGCGACCGGGGACGACGCCCGAGCTTGCGGGTACGAGTCCCGTGCGATCCAGGAAGAAACGATCTCGGCTGTCCGGGCGGCCGGCAGGCCGGTGGGTGAATGCGTGCAGGCGATGAAGGCGGTCTTCTACGGCCAGGCCGGGCTACGCCAGGTCGTCGGCGAGACGAAGATCATCTCCGTCAGCGTGAACGGCAATCACGCGACCATCCAGCTGTCCCGCCCCGGCAAGAAGGGCGCGACCACGTTGAACAACGGTGCCGCCCTCGAACACGGGGTGTGGAAGCTCACCAGCCACTAGCCGGGATGCGAAGGACGATGGCTGCGCTGCTCCAGGCGCGACCTCAGCTCGTCGAGAAACGGCAGCTGTCCCGGGACCAGCTTCTCGCCGGCGCTGGCCAGGTCGAACCACCCGGCCCTGTCGACCTCCGGAAACGACCGCACCTTTCCGGATCCCCGTGGCCATTCCATCTCGAACAGGTTGCTCTTGATCTCCCCGACGTCCAGGTCGGCCTCGAGTGCAAACGTGCGGATGAGCTTGCCGCTCGGCTGCCTGACCTCGCCCAGATCGATCGGGTCGCCGGGCGGGGCCGGCAGCCCGGTCTCCTCCTCGAACTCGCGACGTGCCGCGAGGAGGGGATCTTCAGGCTGCTCGTACTCCCCCTTCGGGATCGACCAGGCGCCTGCGTCCCTGTGGCTCCAGAACGGACCGCCCATGTGGACGAGCATCACCTCGGGCACGTGCCGGCGGATCCGGTAGAGCAGCAGTCCTGCGCTCAGCTTGGAAGGCATGCCGAGCCCGACACCTGCACGAACGCCTCAGTTCAACGGCGGAATCAAGGCCTCGGCCTCGGCCTCCGCCTCGGCCTCCCCCGAGACGCCCGCGCGCTCGCGCAGGGCCCTCGCCAGGCGACCACCGCCGGCGGCGAGGAACATCCCGAGGAACGCTGTCACGACGACAAGCAGCGGCGGGAAGCTCCCGAGTGACACCTTGGCGCTCGTCCCCGCGATCGCGTGGGCGACGAGCAGGGACGTCCCGTAGATCGCGCCTCCCACGAATCCCCGGTCGGCGCCCCCCCAGCCGTCCTGGTGCTCGAAGCCCGAGAGGAAGCCGCCGATGCCCGCAACGATCGCGACCGCCCAGTAGGCGCCCGAGGAAACGCCCACCATCACCCCGGCGAGGGCGCCTATGACTGCGGGCACCACGCCGCCGAGCACGACCTGCGCTGGGCGGGAGCGGTCCCGGAACAGCACTGGTGTCGGCATCTCGATCCTCTCCCCGGAAGGTTTGAGTGCAACCCTACCGCCCACGCCAACCGCGCGGCGGCGGCGAGCGGACGCGTAGCTGCAACGCTCCAATAGCGGCCTGTCAGGGGGCCTCCATGCTCCAGGACCCCCAGAGCGGCGGATGGGTCTCGAACCCACGACCTCAAGCTTGGGAAGCTTGCGCTCTACCAACTGAGCTACCGCCGCGCAGGCTCAGATATTACGCGCCCCGACCTCTACCCTTGGTGGCCGTGGGGACCGCCTCCAAGTCACGCGTCCTGCCGATCGCCGTGTCGGTGGTCGGCGTCTGCCTGATCGGGCTGCTGATCTACGGCGTCTCCCATCAGGCCGCCAGCCGGACGCTGGACGAGCAGGTCGCCCAGGGCCGGCACCCCCTCGCCCCCCAGGCCGCTCGCCCGCTGCCGATCCTCGACGGGCGCGGCGAGAGCTCCCTCGGGGCGCTGCGGGGGAAGGTCGTGGTGTTGAACTTCTGGGCCTCCTGGTGTGAACCCTGCCAGGTCGAGGCGCCGCTGCTGGAGCGCTCCCAGGCGACCCTCCTGCGCCACGGCGGGACGGTGCTCGGGGTGACCTACCTCGATGCCTCCCCCGACTCCCAGGCCTTCGTGCGCCGCTTCCACCTGAGCTACCCCAACCTGCGCGACAACGACGGCGTCTTCGCCCACGCCTACGGCACCAACCAGCTGCCGGAGAGCTTCATCATCGACAGGCAGGGCCACGTCACGGCCGTCTCCCGCGGAGAGATCGGCCAGCCTTTCCTGCAGAAAGCCCTGACCCTCGCGGAGAGCTCGTGAGACCGCCCGCGAGACATCTGCTCTCGGGCATCCTGGCCCTGCTCGCCTGCGGGGCTCTCCTGCTCTCGCCGAACGCTTGGGCAGCCACCCCGCGCGCCTCCCTGCCGGAGATCGAGCGCCAGGTGATGTGCGTCACCTGCAAGATCCCCCTGAACGTCGCCGAGTCCCCCCAGGCCGACCGCGAGCGTGCCTTCATCCAGGGCCTGATCGATCGCGGGGAGGGAGAAGCGGAAATCAAGAAGGCCCTCGTCGGGCAGTACGGCCCGACCGTCCTCGGCCTGCCCGGGGCCCACGGCTTCGACCTGACGGTCTACCTGGTGCCGGTCGCCGCAGTCGTCGGCCTGCTGGCGTTGATGGTCGTCCTGCTGCCCCGCTGGAGGCGGCGCACCCGCACGGAGACGTCCGCGGCCGAGAGGGCCCCGGCCTCCCTGAGCGGCAGCGACGCGGCCCGCCTGGAGTCGGACCTCGCCCGCTTCGACTGAGCGGGCGGCTGTCCCCTACATCTCCTCGGGGGCGCTCACCCCGAGCAGGTCCAGGCAGCGGGCGATCACCCGCCGGCTCGCCGTGCACAGGGCGATGCGCGATGACTCCAGGGCGGCCGGCTCGGCTCCGACCACCCGGCAGTCCCGGTAGAAGGCCGTGAAGACCTGGGCCAGCTCCAGGGCGTAGGCGGCGATCCGGTGGGGGGCCCTGCGCTCGGCGGCCTCCGCGACCTCCCCCGGGAAGGCCAGGAGCTGGTGGACGAGAAGGCGCTCGCTCGGGTGCAGCGGCTCGCGCTCCTGCACCCCGACCAGCGCCGCCTGCACCCTCTCGGCACCCAGCCGGCCCAGGATGGAGGCGATGCGGGCGTGGGCGTACTGGACGTAGTAGACGGGATTCTCGCTGGACTGCTCGCGCGCGAGGTCGATGTCCAAATCGACGGTCGTGTCGTGGGACCGCGCCAGCAGGTACCAGCGTGCCGCGTCGACCCCCACCTCGTCGAGCAGGTCGTCGAGCGTCACGAACTCCCCCGCCCGCTTGGACATCTGCGCCCGCGCTCCCCCCCGCAGCAGGTGCACCAGCTGCATGATCAGCAGCTCGAGGTGGTCGGGATCCCCGCCCAGGGCCTGGTAGGCGGCCTTCATCCGCTGCACGTAGCCGTGGTGGTCGGCTCCCCACACGTCGATCTGGCGTTCAAAGCCCCGCTCGCGCTTGTCCTGGTGGTAGGCGATGTCAGAGGCGAAGTAGGTGTGCTCCCCGGTGGAGCGGACCAGCACCCGGTCCTTGTCGTCTCCGAACTCGCTCGTGCGCAGCCACAGGGCCCCCTCGCTGGTGTAGGTCCGGCCCTGCTCCTCGAGGATCCTCAGCGTGTGGGCGACGGGACTCGGATCCCCGATGTGGAGGCTGCTCTCGTAGAACCAGCGATCGAAGTCGATCACCCGGAAGGCAGCCAGGGACCGCTGCATCCGTGCGACCATGATCCCGACCGCCGCTCTCCCCAGCTCATCCGGGTCCATCGTGGCGGCCTGCGGAAGGTCTCCCAGCAACTCCCCGACGTAGTCGCCCTTGTATCCGTCCTCGGGCACCTCCTCCCCGCGGGCCAGCGCCAGGATCGACTCCCCGAACTTGCGAATCTGCGAGCCGGCGTCGTTGACGTAGAACTCCCGCTGCACCCGATGCCCGTGAAAGGACAGGATGCGGGCGAGGGCGTCCCCGTAGGCGGCGTTTCGGGCGTGGCCCACGTGCATCGGCCCGGTCGGGTTGGCGGAGACGAACTCGACCAGGATGCGCTCGACGACCGGCGCCCCGGCCGCTCCATAGTCATCCCCGGCGGCGAGAACGCCGGCCAGGGCGGACGTGAGCCAGGAGTCGGCGAGGAACAGGTTCAGGAACCCGGGGCCTGCGACCTCGAAGCGCTCCAGACCTGCTCCCAGGCGTTGCATGAGGTCCTGGCCCAGTCGCTCGGCCACCTCGCGGGGAGGGGCTCCCAGCCGCGGTGCCAGCAGCAGCGCCGCATTCGTGGAGTAGTCGCCGAAGCGCTCCTGGCGGGGGCGCTCCAGCGTGATCGATTCCGGCGCCGAGCTCCCTTTCCCACCCCTGCCCTGCCCGGCCAGCTCGGAGGCGGCCTGCAGGACGGCCTGGCGCAGGCTCTCCAGGGGGGCGGAGGCCGTCTTCGCCGGGCCCCTTGCGGCGGCGTTCTCGTCGGGGTCGGCAGGCTCGGTCATGGGTCCGTGGTCCGGGGTTGCGATACTAGCTATGTGAACGAGCAAGACTCAGGCCACGAGCGCCACATCAACATCCACCTCTCCCCCGAGATCATGGGGGGCGTATACGCCAACTTCGCGAACGTCAGCCACTCCGACTACGAGTTCACGGTCACCTTCGCCCGCGTCGACCACGAGGTCGAGGCCGACGAGGTGCCGGGCGTGGTCGTCTCTCGTGTGAACCTCTCTCCGCGCTTCATGCGAGAGCTGATCGACGCCATGGAGGACAACTACTCGAAGTGGCTCACCCGCGAGGGGATCAAGAACCTGCCCGAGTACGGCGGGAGCGAGAGCGGATCGGACGCCGAGTAGGGTCCGGCGGGGGCGACCCGGCCAGACGCTTGCAAATGCGCTCCCCGGTGGAACGGCCGGGTGGCTGTGGTGTTCCTACCCTGCAGTGATGAAGGTCGCCGTCATCTCCGACATACATGCCAACCGGCAGGCCTTCGAGGCGACCCTCGAGGCCGTCGCGGCGAGCGACGCCTCGGAGGTGTGGTGCCTCGGCGACCTGGTCGGCTACGGAGCCGACCCGGACGCCTGTGTGGAGCTGGCCCGGGAGCACGCGGCCGTATGCCTGGCCGGCAACCACGACCTGGCTGTCACGGGCGAGCTGTCCCTCGAGGAATTCTCGAAGGGGGCGAGCCTCGCCGTCCAGTGGACCCGTGAAGTGATCGACCCCGAGAACCTCGCCTTCCTGCAGACCCTCACCCCGCAGGGCGAGGAGTCCTCGGTGGGCCTCTATCACGCCAGCCCCCGCGATCCCGTCTGGGAGTACGTCCTCTCGGCCCTGCTGGCGGAGCTGTGCCTGGATGCACAGGACCACCGGGTCTGCCTGATCGGCCATTCCCACGTGGCCCTCTCCTTCGTGCGGCACGAGGGGGAGCTCGCGACCGGGGAACCGCGCCGGGACGGGGAGCGGCTCGACGTGGCCGAGGGCGAATGGCTGCTGAATCCGGGCAGCGTCGGCCAGCCCAGGGACGGCGACCGGCGAGCCTCGTGGCTGCTGCTGGACCTCGACGGCATGGCCGCCTCCTTCCACCGGGCCGACTACGACGTCGCCGGGGCCGCCGCGGCGATCAGGGCCGCCCGCCTCCCGGACTCGCTGGCCGAGCGCCTGGAGTACGGTCAGTGATCGTGCCGGGCCGCCTGCGATCGCCCTCACGGACGGCCGCCGTCCTGCGGCTGACCCTCGCCTGCCTGCTCGGGGTGGCCGCCGCCCTGCTGATCGCCTGCGGGAGCTCGGGCAAGGGACTGATTCCCGCCGCCCAGGCCGGCCCGCTGCAGCAGGACTTCGAAGAAGTCGAACAGAAGGCCCAGACCGCCAACGGGAACTGCACCGCCACCGAAGCGGCCCTGCTGAAAACCGACCAGGACTTCGCGGCCCTCCCCACGACCGTGGACAGCGGCCTGCGCAACACGCTGCGCCAGGGAATCACCAACCTCCGCAAGGTCGCACTCGAACAGTGCGCCCAACCGCTCGTGCAGACGACCACGACGGGCACCACCCCGAAGACCACGACCACCCAGACGACGCCCACCACGACCACCCCCACGACGACCACCCCCACGACTACCACGCCCACCACCACGACCACGGCACCCGAAACGCCGGGTCCGGGGGGAGGCACCCCCGCGCCGGGTGAAGAAGGGGCCGGGTCCGAAGGCAACCCGGGCGGGGCCGGCGGGGTCAACCCGGGCGGTCAGGAAGCCGGCAAATGAGCGTCGCGGAGATCGCGGGCCGCTACCGCCTGGAGGGCAGGCTCGGGTTCGGCGGCATGTCCACCGTCCACCTCGCCCTCGACCTGCGCCTGGAGCGCCAGGTGGCCGTCAAGCTCCTCGCCGAGCACCTCGCCGACGATCCGGCCTTCGTGTCGAGGTTCCAGCGCGAGGCGCAGGCGGCGGCCCGGCTCGTCCACCCGAACATCGTTCAGGTCTTCGACTCCGGACGCGACGAGCACACCAGCCAGTACTTCATCGTGATGGAGTACATCGAGGGATCCTCCTGCGCGGAGATCCTCCGCGACGACGGCTGGGTGGAAGTGGAGGAGGCCCTGTCGATCATCGAACAGGCCTGTGAGGGGCTGCATTACGCCCACCGCCACGGGGTCGTCCACCGGGACGTCAAGCCCGGGAACCTGCTGCGCTCCCGCGAAGGGGAGGTCAAGCTGGCCGACTTCGGGATCGCCAAGGCCACCGAGCAGTCGAGCATCACCCAGGTGGGCTCGGTGCTCGGCACCGCCGCATATCTAGCTCCCGAGCAGGCCCGCGGGGAGGAGGCCGGCCCGAGCGCCGACCTGTACGCCCTCGGCGTGGTCGCCTACCAGCTCATCTCCGGGCGCCTGCCCTACGAGGCCACCTCCCTGACCGAGCTGGCCCTCAAGCAGCAGCAGGAGGAGCCCCCGAAGCTGGACACCCTGGTGGCCGCCGTCAGCCCAGAGCTCGCCGATGCCGTGGCCGTCGCCCTGGCCCTCGATCCGCGGGACCGCTACAAGACCGCACAGGAGATGCGCCGCGGCCTGCACGACGGCGCGAAGGGCATCCCGCCCGCGCAGGCCACCCGAGCCGCGCGGACCGGCCGCGCCCCGGCGACCGCCGCCACCACCGTCATGACCGGGGGCCGTCGTGCCCAGCCGGCCGCGGGCGCGGTCGCCACCCGCCGGCCCCGGCCCGGGCCTCCCCGCAAACGGGCTGCCGCCATCCAGGAAGCACCGCCGCCGCGGGCCCGTGGCCGCCGCCGGCTCGCTCCGATCCTGCTCGGCCTCGTGACCCTGGCGCTGATCGTGGTGGCGATCGTCCTGATCACCGCCCCCTCCCCCACCCGGGTCGTCCTGCGCAACGTCGTCTACACCGACGTGCAACAGGCCTCATCGGCCCTCAAGCAGCTGGTCTCCGAAAACACCAAGTAGCCGCCCGCCCCCGGACACCGGATCCGGACGCAGGCGCCGGCTGCGCCATCCTTGAAGGCCACACATGCTCGCGGCCATCCTCGACGTCGAACACCTGATCCAGGTCGCGGGCTACCCGCTGCTGTTCCTGCTCGTGATGGCCGAGTCCAGCGGGGTGCCGGTCCCCGGGGAGACCGGGCTCATCACCGCCTCCATCCTCGCGAGCCAGGGCAAGCTGGAAATCGCCCTCGTGATCGTCCTGGCCGCCGCCGGGGCGATCGTCGGGGACAACATGGGCTACCTGATCGGACGCAAGGGGGGCCGCTGGCTGCTGCAGCGGCCCGGGGCCTTTCACAGCCACCGCATGCGGGTGCTGGAAAGCGGCGAGCCCTTCTTCGAACGACACGGCCCCAAGGCCGTCTTCTTCGGCCGCTTCCTGCTGGGCCTGCGGGTGTGGGCCTCCTGGCTGGCGGGAGCCACCCGCATGCACTGGCGCTCCTTCGTCCTCTGGAACGCCCTGGGAGGCATCACGTGGGCCATCGCGATCGGCCTGATCGCCTACTTCCTCGGCAACTCGGCGAGCAACGCCATCCAGGCCTTCGGCCTATACGGCCTGGCCGCCGTCGCGATCGCCGTCGTCAGCGCGGTGGTCGTGCACCGTCGCAGCAGACACCGAGCTCCCGCCGGCGGCGGTTCGCGAGCCCGGGCGGACGACAGCGGCGAACCGCCCGCCCCCTAGGAGCGGGCGGTCGCAAGCATCCTCAGGCCGCCGTCTTGCTCTCGGACCCCTCGATCACGCCGGCGCCGCTGCCGACGTTGATCGCGACCCTGCGCGGCTTGCGCCCCTCCGGCTTGGGGATCCTCACCTCGAGGACGCCGTTCTCGAACCGGGCCTCGATGCTCTCGGGGTCGATGCCCTCAGGCAGCGTCAGCGAGCGGGAGAATCGTCCGCTGGCGCGCTCGATCCGGTAGTAGCCCTCCCTGCGGTCCTCGTGCTCGGCCCTGCGCTCGCCGGAGATCGTGAGGACGTCGTCCTCGAGCTCGATGTTGACGTCCTTCTCGCTCACGCCGGGCAGGTCGGCCCGCAGGACGAGGTGCTCGCCCTCCTCGACGAGGTCCATGGACGGGATCCAGCGACGGGCCTGCTCGCCGTTGGCTGCCGCGGCCAGCGGCTGGCTGTCGAGGAAGCTGCCGAACAGCCGGTTCATCTCCTGCTGGATGGTCTGGAGCTCCCGGGCGGGCTCCCATCTGATGAGTGCCATCGTCATACCTCCTGAATGAGACTGTGTTGCAGCCAGCAGTATAAAATCTGGGTCCCCTGCTATCAAGTCTCAGAGGCCCCGACGACGAGTCCTCACCCCCGGATCGGAGGCCGCCGGAGCGTGCAGGCTGCGGGCGACCCCGGGATCTGTCGCGGCCGTCGCCCGATGCGACTGCTTCCCGCACCCCGCCACACCCAACGCCGCGATCAGCGCGACGGCCGGCCGCGCGAGCTTCACGCCCTGCTCAGCAGGGCCCGCCGCAGGGGGCGATGCGCTCCCACATGTCGGCGAGCAGCTCGAGCTCGGCCTCGGAGAAGCGGGAGAAGAGGTCCTCCCTCACCACACGCAGGTGTGTGCCGCGAGCTTCCTGGAGGCGCTCGCGGCCGGTCGCCGTCAGGCAGGCGTAGGCCCCGCGGGCGTCGTGGGTGCAGGAGCACCGCTCCAGCAGGCCGTCGCGCTCGAGGCGGTCGACCAGCCGTGTGAGGCCGCTGCGAGAGAGCTGGGCCTGTTCGGCCAGGTCGCACATCCTCATCCGCCCGGCGCTCGCCTCTTCCAGGTGGTGGAGGACCTCGTAGGAGGTCATCGGCAGGCCGTGAGAGCGCTCCAGCTCGGCGTCGAGGCGCTTGGCGAGACACGCATGGGCCCTGAGTAGGCCTCGCCAGGCTCGCAGCTCGCCCCCGGTGAGAGCATCCGGCTCCGGCGGGGTGATCTTGACGGCGGTCGCGGTTGACATGGCGGTCCGTGTCCTACGGCCTCTCGAACATAGCAGCGTCACCGCTGCCCGGGTGGTCGATCGCTGTCATCGCCGGGTCGCCCTCCATGCCCAGACCATCATCAGCGGCTGCAGGAGAAGACGGAAGTAGAGGGCCCACCGTGGGATGCGAGGGAAGTCCTGCGGCTCCCTCGCCATGTAGAGGTTGGCTGGGAACACCGCCGCCAGGACGGCGATCAGCCACAGGCCCGACAGGCGCCTGACCGGGGGCAGAAGGACCCCGAGGCCGCCGGCGATCTCGGCCACGCCGCTGACGGTGACGAGGCGCTCGGCGTCGTCGCGCATCGAGGGCGGCACGATCCGGGCGTACGGCCGGGGCATGACGAAATGGTTGACCCCGGCTCCGATGAAGAATCCGGCGAGCAGGCGCCGCGAAAGCCGGCTGCCCCCTTCGATCTCCTGCTGCCCCACTGCCCCCTCCTTGTCCTCTCTGTCCTGCGCGGCCGCGAGGCCGTACCGGGAAATTTAGCGGGCCGCGATCAGGGAGCGTCCCGTCATCGCCCGCGGCTGGGGAATCCCGAGCGCCTGCAGGACGGTCGGGGCGACGTCCGCGAGGATGCCCTCGTCCTCGCGCAGGGAGACCCCGGAGCACGTCACGATCAGGGGCACCGGGTTCATCGAGTGGGCCGTGTTGGGGCTCCCGTCGGGCTCGAGCATGTGGTCGGCGTTGCCGTGGTCGGCGGTGACGACGCAGACCCCGCCGCTCTCGTGAACTGCAGCGACGACCCGCCCGAGGCAGGTGTCGACGGTCTGCACCGCCTGCACGGCCGCCTCGATCACCCCCGTGTGCCCGACCATGTCGGCGTTGGCGAAGTTGATGATCCCGAACCGGGGCCGGTCCTCCCGCCAGGCCCCGACGAAGGCATCGGCGGCCTCGGCCGCGCTCATCTGCGGGCGGTGGTCGTAGGTCGGCACGTCCCGGGGCGAGGGCACCATCTCGCGGCGCTCCCCGGCCATCGGCGCCTCGTCCCCGCCGTTGAAGAAGTAGGTGACGTGGGGGTACTTCTCCGTCTCGGCGACATGCAGCTGCGAGGCCCCCTCCCCGGCCAGAACCTCCGAGAGGGTCGCCCGTGGGTGTTCGGGGGAGAACACCACCGGATAGGGCCACCCCTCCTCGTAGCGGGTCAGGGTCACGCAGCGGGCGATCGCCGGGCTGCCGCCGCGGCCCTCCCATCCAGGCAGCTCCTCAGATCCCTCCCCGAAGCCCGGCTCCGCCAGGGCCCTGACGATCTGGCGCATGCGGTCGGGGCGGAAGTTGAAGCAGATCACGCTGTCGGCCGGCCCGATGCGGGCCTCCCCTCCCACCAGGGTGGGCTCGATGAACTCGTCGGTCTCCCCCCGCCGGTAGGCGACCTGGACCGCCTCCTCCCCGCTGTCCGCCGCGTGGGGGGCCCGGCCGTGGACGAGCATGTCGTAGGCACGCTGGGTGCGTTCCCAGCGCCGATCCCTGTCCATAGCCCAGTAGCGGCCGACGACCGACCCCACCCGCGCCCCGGCCATGTGGTCGAGCTCCGCGAGGAAGGCAGCACCGGCGTGGGGAAGCGTGTCGCGTCCGTCGGTGAAGGCGTGCACGACCAGGTCATCGACCGCGAGCTCCCGTCCCAGGGCGACGAGCGCCCGCAGATGATCCAGCGAGGAGTGCACGCCCCCGTCGGAGACGAGGCCGAGCAGATGCACGCGCGGGGCCGCTGTGAAGGCCGCTCGCAGGACCTCGTTCTGGGCCAGCTCCCCGTCGGCCACGGCGTCGTCGATCCGCATCAGGTCCTGGCGGACCACCGCCCCCGCCCCCAGGTTCAGGTGCCCGACCTCGCTGTTGCCCATCTGGCCTTCGGGCAGGCCGACAGCCCGCCCCCACGCCTTCAGGGTCCGGTGCGGGTAGGAGGCCCAGAGCTCGTCGAAGACCGGCGTGGCGGCGAGGGAGATGGCGTTGCCGGGACCCGGCTCGGCCAGGCCCCACCCGTCGAGGACGATCAGGCAGGCGCTCCCGGCCGGCAACTCGGCGGGGCCCGCGGGAATGGTCATCGGGCCGCGGCGGCGGCGATCTGGGCGAAGGACTCCGCCTCCAGCGAGGCGCCCCCCACCAGCGCCCCGTCCACATCCGGCAGGGCCAGCAGCTCGGCGGCGTTGTCGGCCTTGACAGAGCCCCCGTACAGGATCCTCGTGCGCGCGGCGGCATCTGCGTCACGATCCCCCACCAGGGCGCGGATGAAGGCGATCGCCTCCTGGGCCTGCTCGGCGGTGGCGACCCTCCCGGTGCCGATCGCCCACACGGGCTCGTAGGCGATCACGACCTCGCTCAGCCGCTCGACGGCGACCCCCGCCAGATCCTCCTTGACCTGCTGGCGCAGCTTGCGTTCGGTCTCGCCCTGGTCGCGCTCCTCCTCGGTCTCGCCCACGCACAGGATCGGGACGAGGCCCGCCTCCAGGGCCGCGGGGACCTTGAGGGCCAGGGCCCTGTCGGTCTCCCCGAACAGGGCCCGGCGCTCGGAGTGGCCCAGCACCACCCCCTGCACGTCCAGCTCCCGCAGCATCGGCGCCGAGATCTCGCCCGTGTAGGGACCCTCGGGCTCCTGGTGCATGTTCTGGGCGAAGACCTCCACGCGGGAGCCCCGCGCGCTGTCCACCATCGCCCGCAGGTCGGTGAAGGGCACGCATATGGCGAGGTCGACCCCGTCCATCGAGGAGACCCGCGGCAGCAGCGCCTGGATGTACTCCTCGGCCTGCTGCTCGGTCTTGTACATCTTCCAGTTTCCCGCGATCAGCGGGGTGCGGGCCATCAGGACCTCACCCCGGCGCCCTCGAGCGCCCGCACACCGGGCAGCTCGGCCCCCTCGACCATCTGCAGGGTGGCCCCGCCACCGGTCGAGAGGTGGTCGACCGAATCCTCGAGCCCGAACTGGGCCAGGGCGGCCGCCGAGTCCCCGCCCCCGACGACCGTGAGGCCCTTCGCGGCGGCCACCGCCTCCGCGACCGCCCGCGTCCCGGCGGCGAAGGGCTCCAGCTCGAAGGCACCCATCGGGCCGTTCCAGAAGACCGTTCCCGCCCTTGCGATCTCGGCGGCGTAGACCTCGGCCGTGCGCGGGCCGATGTCGAGACCCATCCAGCCGTCGGGGATCTCGAGCCCGTCCAGCACGCGATGCTCGGCATCCTCGGCTCGCCGGTCGCCGATCACGAGGTCGACTGGCAGCACGAGCCTGGCGTGGCCCGGGCGGGCGGCCTGCTGCAGGGCGCTGCGGGCGTGCTCGACGTCCTCCTCGGCGCACAGCGAGGCCCCGACGGCGTGACCCTGGGCGCTCAGGAAGGGGAAGCACATCGCCCCGCCCACGATCAGGACGTCCGCGAGCTCCAGGAACCGCTCGATGACGGCTATCTTGTCGGCCACCTTCGCCCCTCCCACGACCGCCACGAGCGGGTGGGTCGGCTGCTCGAGGATCGCCGTGAGGGTGCTCACCTCGCGTTCGAGCAGCCTGCCGGCGGCGTTCGGGAGCAGGTGGGCCACTCCCTCGGTGCTGGCGTGGGCGCGGTGGGCCACCCCGAAGGCGTCGTCGACGTAGAGGTCCGCCAGCTCTGCCAGGGACCGGGCCAACTCGGGATCGTTGCGCTTCTCCCCATCCTCGAAGCGGACGTTCTCCAGCATCAGGATCTCCCCGTCCTGAAGCTGCTCGGTCATCCTTCTGACCTCCTCGCCCACCACCGCCGGGGCGAGGGTCACGCGGGCCCCGGTCAGCTCGGCCAGGCGCCGTGCCACGGGCGCCATCGAGAGCCCCGGGCTGCCACCGACCGGCGGGCGCCCCAGATGGGAGGCGAGCACGAGCCGCGCCCCCCGCCCGCGAAGCTCCTCGATCGTCTCCAGGGCCGCCCTGATGCGGGTGTCGTCGGCGACCACGATCCCGCCCTCGGAGTCCTTGCCCAGGGGCACGTTGAAGTCGACCCGCACGAGCACGCGCCTGCCGTGCACATCGAGGTCGTCAATGCTCCTCATCGACTCTCTCCCATCTCGTGCTCCTTCACGTTACCCCCGGACGGGCGCCATCCATGCGTCCACCAGCGATGCGGCGGGGCTCACAGGACCCTCTGCACCAGGTCCACCAAGCGGTTCGAGTAGCCCCACTCGTTGTCGTACCAGGCGACCACCTTGAGCATCGTCCCGTCGAGAACCGACGTCAGTTTGGAGTCGACGATCGAGGAGAACGGGGAGGAGATGATGTCGGTGGAGACGATCGGGTCCTCGGTGTACTGCATGATGCCGGCGAGAGGGCCGCTCTCGGCCGCGGCCTTCAGCGCCCCGTTGACCTCCTCGACGCTCGTCTCCCGCGGGCACTCCACGGTCAGGTCCACGACCGACCCGGTGGGCACCGGGGCTCTCACTGCGAAGCCGTGCAGCCTGCCCTGCAGCTCCGGGATGACGAGGCCGATCGCCTTCGCCGCCCCGGTGGAGGCCGGGATCAGGTTGATCGCGGCGGCCCTTGCGCGGCGGAGGTCTTTGTGGGGCAGGTCCTGCAGGCGCTGGTCGGCCGTGTAGGCGTGGATCGTGGTCATCAGCCCGTGCTTGATGCCGACCGTGTCGTTTACCACCTTGGCCACCGGGGCCAGGCAGTTGGTCGTGCAGGAGGCGTTGGAGATCACGTCATGGCTGTCCCGGTCGTAGGCCTCGTCGAAGTTGACTCCTAGGACCACGGTGGCGTCCGGGTTCGTCGCCGGGGCCGAGATGATCACCTTCTTGGCCCCCTGCCCGAGGTGGGCGGCGGCCTTCTCGCGGTCGGTGAACAGCCCCGTGGACTCGATCACCACGTCGACCCCCAGCTCCCCCCAGGGCAGGGCACCCGGCTCGCGCTCGGCGAGGACCTTCAGCTCCTGCCCGTCGACCTCGATCGCGCTGTCACCGCGGAGCTGCACGGTGCCGGGATAGGGCCCGAGGATCGAGTCGTACTTGAGCAGGTGCGCGAGCGTCCCGGCGTCGGTCAGGTCGTTGACCGCCACCCACTCGATCCCCTGCCCGCCGGCCTCTCCGAGGGCCTTGGCGGCGCGGAATACGTTTCGGCCGATGCGGCCGAACCCGTTGATCCCCACCCTTACCGGCATTCATTGCCTCCTGAGAAGAACGATGAGATGAAGCCGGGCCTCGGGAGCTGGGCTCCCTGCCCGGCGACCGCGCGGAGGCTATCAGCGAGCCGCGGGCGAGGTCAGGTGTGCATCTACGGAGCCGCTGTCGTCCGGAACTACCGAGCCGCCGCTCGGCGGCCGGCCACCTCCGCGTGGGCGGTCAGGATCCGCGGGGAGAGGAGTCGATGTCGCGGTGGGCGACGGCGACCTCGAGCTCCTCGTGATCGCGGTAGCGCGCCGCCAGGTGCTCGGCGATCGCCACCGAGCGATGGCGCCCGCCGGTGCATCCGATTGCGATCACGAGGTGCGCCTTGCCCTCGTTGACGTACTCGGCCAGCAGGAAGTCGAGCAGGGGGTTCAGGCGCTCGTAGAGCTGGTCGAGCCGGCCGTCCCGGGCCATGTAGTCCACCACCCGCTGGTCGAGGCCCGTCAGCTCGCGCAGCTCCGGCTCGTAGTGGGGGTTGGGCAGGAATCGCACGTCGAAGGCGAGGTCCTCGTCGCGGGGAGGACCGTGCTTGAAGCCGAAGCTCATGAAGGTCACCGCCAGGCGCCCCACCGTCTGGCGGGGCAGGAACTCCTCGGCGATCTTCTCCCGCAGCATCGCCGCCGACATCCCCGTCGTATCGATCACCATGTCCGCCTGCTCGCGCAGCGGCGCCAGCACCGACCGCTCGGAGGCGACCCCCGCCGCGACGCTGCCCTCCGGAGCGAGGGGATGCCTGCGGCGGGTCTCCTTGTAGCGGGTGACCAGGGACTCCTCGGCGGCCTCGAGGAACAGCAGGTGATGGGTGAGGCCGAGGGCGTCGAGATCCTCCACCACCGCTCGCAGCGCCTCGAAGTACACCCCGCCGCGAACATCGGAGACGACGGCCGCCCGCTCGACCTTCGAGCCCTTGTGGACGAACAGCTCGACCAGGGAGCGGATCATCTCCGGCGGCAGGTTGTCCACGCAGAAGTAACCCGCGTCCTCGAACACGTTCATCGCGGTGGACTTGCCGGCCCCGGAGAACCCGGTGATCACCACGAGGTCCTGCAGCCGCGACTCGATCACCGGCTTGCCGGGTCTGCCGCCGCTCGCTCGCAGCGGGCGCAGGGGCCTGATCACGGCCATCTCCCCTGCATTGTTCCGCGCCGGGCGGACGGGGGGTGAAGATCCCGCGGTGCTCAGCCGGCGCGGTGCAGGTGACCATGGATGTCCCGGGCCACCTTGGCCGGCAGGCCGGGGACGGCCTGCAGCTCCTCCCTGGAGGCCGCCAGGACGGCGTCGGGGGAGCCGAAGTGGGCCAGCAGCGCCCGCTTGCGCGCGGGGCCGATCCCCGGCAGCTCGTCGAGCAAGGAGCTGGTCATCGCCCTGTCCCTCCGCGTGCGGTGGTGGGTGATGGCGAAGCGGTGCGCCTCGTCACGAACCCGCTGCAGCAGCTGCAGCTCAGGTGTGGAGTGGTCGAGCACCAGGGGCGAGCGTCGTCCGGGGAGGAAGACCTCCTCGATCCGCTTGGCCAGGGAGACCACGGCCACCCCCCGTTCGCGAAAGCCCCGCAGGGGCCCGAGCCCGGCGGCGAGCTGCCCCTTGCCGCCGTCGATCACCACGAGGTTGGGAAGGGAGGCAAAGCTCTGGTCGTAGGCCCCGTCATGGGGGGAGATGTCAGCCTGGCGCTCCCACTGGGCGAAGCGGCGGGCGAGCACCTCCGCCATCGCCGCGTAGTCGTCGGATCCCTCGACCGTGCGGATCGTGAAGCGGCGGTAGTCGGACTTCTTCGGCGCCCCCGCCTCGAAGACGACCATCGAGGCCACCGTATGGGTGCCGCCGAGGTTGGAGATGTCAAAGCACTCGATCCTGATCGGGGGTGCGTCCAGCGCGAGCGCCTGCTGCAGGCCGTCGAGTGCCTCGGCCCTGCCCTGGCGGCGGCGCTCGGCGCGCAGCCGGTCCTGGTCGAGGGCGAGGCGGGCGTTGCGCTCGGCCAGCTCGAGGATGCAGCGCTTCTCCCCCGCTCGGCTGCCCGCAGCTCGACCGGGCCTCCCCGGCGCCGCGACAGGGCATCCGCCAGCACCGGCCTGTCCCCCACCTCCCGCTGGACCACGAGCAGGGCCGGGATCGAGGTGTGCCCACCGTAGTACTGCAGCATGAACTCCTCCGCCACCTCGGCCAGCTCCCGCTCGGCCTCGTTGGAGAGGTAGAAGGACTGGCGGTCGGAGAGCACCCCGTCGCGCACCTGGAAGACCTGCGCGTTCGCATCGCGCCCGTCGGCGGCCACCGCCACCGCGTCGAAGCTGCCCACCGACTCGCTGGTCACGCGGCGGCGCTCGAGCATCGATCGGACCGCCTGCAGGCGGTTGCGCTCCAGCGTGGCCTGCTCGAACTCCTCCCGCGCGGCGGCCTCCCTCATGCGACCCTCGAGGTCCCGCTCGATCGCCGAGAAGCGGCCGGAGAGGAAGTCGATCACGCCGTCGATCCCCTGGCGGTACTCCTCCCGGGAGACGTAGCCGACGCAGGGCGCCTGGCAGCGCTTGATGTAGTAGTCCAGGCAGGGGCTGCCGCTGCGCCGGCCGGGCTCCGGGCCGGTGCAGGAGCGGAACATGAAGACCTTGGCGAGCACCTCCAGCGTCGAGCGCACCCGTTTCGCGTTGGAGTAGGGGCCGAAGTAGGCACGGCCGGAGCGGTGGCGCTCGCGTGTGAAGTAGACACGCGGGTAGTCCTCGTCGAGGGAGATCCCGATGAAGGGGTAGGACTTGTCGTCGCGCAGGCGGATGTTGAAGCGCGGGCGGTACTGCTTGATGAAGCTCTGCTCGGCCAGCAGCGCCTCCGCCTCTGAGGCCACGACCACGCACTCCACCTGCTCGACCGCCGCCACCATCTCCGCGTGCCCGGGGCTGCTCGGCACCTGCGCCTTGGAGAAGTGGGAGGCGACCCGCTTGCGCACGGACTTCGCCTTGCCCACGTAGATGACCCTGCCGCGGGCGTCGCGGAACAGGTACACCCCTGGCTGGTCGGGCAGAGCACGGCGCTGCTCGGCCAGGCTCGCCCCGGCCGCCTTCTCCGTGCTCTCCTGCGCGGTCGACGCCATCCCACCGAGGATAGGGAGGGGGCGGGGCGGGGACTTCTCAGTAGCTGCGGGAGTGCCGGAAGACCTCCAGCAGGGCATAGATGACGAAGGCGACGAGCAGGAACCAGGCGAGCTCGCCCAGGCCCGTCTCCCACATCCGCTTGCGGGCCACGTAGGCGAACAGGGCCACCGCCACCCCGCCATAGAGCAGGCCGCGGTGGCGGTCCCCGAGCCCGTACAGGGATACCCGGTGTTCGCGGTACAGACGCAGTCCGAGGTAGCCGATGGCGACCCCGAAGAGGACCCACAGCGCCGCTTCGAACGTGTTCGCCGCCCGGCCGCCCCCGGGGATGAAGTAGACCGCCGCGGCGATCAGCACGATGATCGCAAGGTTGCGGGCTGTCCTCATCCGCTCCATGGTGGGCAGTCTAGAGCGGCCGCCCTACTCGATCAGCGCCTCCAGGCGGGCGTAGGCGGCCTCGACGGCCCGCCGCGCCGCCGTGTGCCGCGCCTCCGACTTGGCGGACTCGTACCTGGTCGACCAGGCGGCCGGGTCGGCGAGCTCCTGCTCGACCGTGGCGAGGGCCGCCTCGGCCTCCTCGATCGCCCGCTCGGCCTTCTCCTGCTCGCTCAGCCGGTTCTTGGAGGGCCCTTTCGGCCTGCTCCGGCGCGAAGGCTTGGCGGGAGCCTCGTCCTTGGGGGTGCCGGCGGGCGCGGCGGGCCGCGCGGTCGCCCCGTCGCCGGCCGCCCGGCGCTCCTCCCGCAGGCGCAGGTACTCGGCCCAGCCTCCCAGGTAGGTGTGGATGGTCCCGTCCTCGACGGCGATGGTCCGCGTCCCCACCGCATCCAGCAGGGCCCTGTCGTGGGAGACGAGCAGCACTGCTCCCCGGAAGGCTCGCAGGGCGTCCTCGAGCGCCTCCCGGCTCTCGATGTCGAGATGGTTCGTGGGCTCGTCGAGGATCAGCACGTTGGGGGGATCGGAGGCGCCGACCAGCACGGCCAGGGAGAGGCGGCGCAGCTCCCCGCCCGAGAGCCCGCTGAGCGGTTTCTCGGCCTCCTCTCCGGAGAAGAGGAAGCGTCCGAGCAGCGCGCGGGCGCGGTTGGGGGTCAGGCCGGTCGCACGCTGGGCGGCCTCCAGGACGGTCTGTCCGGCGGGTCCGCCCGCCGCCAGCTCCTCGGCATGCTGGGAGAGGTAGCCGACGGTCACGTTGTGCCCCGTGCTGAGCCGCCCGGAGGCCAGGGGACGGCGCCCGGCGAGCGTCTCGATGAGGGTCGTCTTGCCCGTCCCGTTGGGCCCGACCAGGGCGACGTGCTCGCCCCGTTCGAGCCACAGCTCCGCATGGTCCAAGAGCACGATCGGCCCGCTCCGGCGGCTGTCCCACCTCGATGCGCCCGTCGAGCAGCTCGAAGATCACCCTGCCCGAGCGCTCGGGGGTCGAGAAGGCGAACTCGAGGCTTCTGCCGTCCCTCGGGTCCCGCTCTATGCGCTCGATGCGGGCGAGCTTCTTGACCCGTGACTGCGCCTGGCGGGCCTTGGTCGCCTTGTAGCGGAAGCGCTCGATGAAGCGTTCCATGCGGGCGATCTCCGCCTGCTGTGCCTCGATCGCGCGGCCGAGGGCGATCTCGCGCTGGGCCTGCTCGCGCCGCCACTCGTGCCAGGTGCCCGCGAAGTAGCGCGCCCTCGTGGCCTCGAGCTCGAGGACGGCTGTCCCCACCGCCTCCAGGAACCAGCGGTCGTGGGCCACCAGCACGACGGCGGCGTCCAGCTCGGTGAGGGTCTGCTCGAGCCACTCCAGGGACTCGATGTCGAGATGGTTGGTGGGCTCGTCGAGCAGCAGGACGTCGGCCCCCGTGGCCAGGGCCCGGGCGAGGGAGGCGCGGGTGAGCTGCCCTCCGGAGAACGTGTCGAGGGCCCTGTCCAGGTCGCCCTCGGCGAAGCCGAGCCCCCTCGCCATCGAGGTGGCACGGTCGCGCCACAGGTAGCCGCCGCGGGCCTCCAGGCGGGCCTGGGCGGCGGCGTAGCGCGCGAGCGTGCCCTCGTCGGTCGTCCCGGCGGCCATCCTCGACTCCAGCTCGCCGAGCTCGGCCTCGATCGCCAGCTCCTCCGCGCACCCGGAGAGCAGGTAGTCGCGCAGGGCCACGTCCCGCTTCCTCGGGGGGCGCTGATCGTGCAGGGCGATCCGCACTCCCTTGGCGAGGCTGAGCTCGCCCCGGTCGATCGAGGTCTCCCCCGCGAGCATCCGCAGCAGGGTCGTCTTGCCGGCCCCGTTGCGACCGGCGATGGTCATGCGTTCGCGGCGCTCGAGCTTGAAGGAGACGCCTCGCAGCAGGGGCTGCCCGGCGACGTCCTTGTGCAGGTCGGATGCGATCAGGAGGGCCATCGGCTGCTGATGGTAGGGACCTGTCCGTGGCGCCCCTGAGGTAGGATCCGCGCGATGCGCAAGCGACTGATGATCGTGCTGGTCCCGTTCGCCCTGCTGCTCGCGGGGGCATTCGCCCCCGACGCCATGGCCTACAACGACGGCCGTGGCTTCTACGGGGCCACCGACGACAAGGTGGTCACCGACGCGGGCTTCATCCTGATCGTCTTCTTCCCCGTCTTCATCTTCTCGATGAGCATGCTGCAGCGCTTCCTGGACCGTCGCAAGGAAGCCCGCAGAGCCGCCGAAAAGGCGATCACCGGCGACGCCCGCTGGCGCGGGGGCTGGTAGGCCCCGCCGCGCGAATGTCCGACGCCGGACAGGGCGCCACCGGCGAGGAGGCCGGCCCGCCGGTGCGCTACGAGCGCCACGGCGCCGCCGCTCTGATCACGATCGACCGCCAGCATCGCCGCAACGCGGTGGATGGGCCGACCGCTGAGGCCCTCCACGAGGCCTATCTGCGGTTCGAGGCCGACGAGGAGGCCCGCGTGATGGTCCTCACGGGCGCGGGCGGGATCTCCTTCTGCGCCGGGGCGGACCTGAAGGCGACCCACACCTTCCCCGCACGGCTGATGAACCCGGAGGGGCCGATGGGCTTCACCCGGCTGACCCCCTCCAAGCCGACGATCGCGGCGATCTGCGGCTTCTGCCTCGCGGGCGGGCTGGAGCTCGCCCTCTGGTGCGACCTGCGCATCGCCACGGACACCTCACGGCTCGGATACCCCGAGCGCCGCTGGGGCGTCCCCCTCATCGACGGGGGAACCCAGCGCCTTCCCCGCATCGTGGGGCTCGGCCGCGCCCTTGACCTGATCCTGACGGGCCGCATCATCGACGCCCGGGAGGCCCTGGGCATGGGTCTGGTCACCGAGGTCGTGCCGGCAGGGGCGCACCTCGAGCGGGCTCTCGCCCTCGCCGAGGGGCTCGCCCGGTTTCCGCAGAGGACGATGCTGGCCGACAGGCGGGCGGCGATCGAGGGGCTGGGGATGCCCCTCGCCGAGGGGCTGGCCCTGGAGGCCGCCGCCGGACCGGAGGTCTTCGAAGACGGCGCCCGGGGAGCGGAACGGTTCGCCGCCGGAGAGGGCCGCGGAGGGGCCGGGGCCGGGGCCTAGGGAGCCGCCGGCGTTCTCCCTGCAATCACGCCGGATCCGGCGGGCCCGCATCGAGTAGGCTCTGGCGACCATGGCCTACTTCGTGACGGGAGCCACGGGCTTCATCGGACGACGTCTGGTGGAACGGCTGCTCGAGAACCGGCAGGGGAAGGTCTACGTGCTGGTGCGGGAGACCTCCAAGGGGCGCCTGGAGGACCTCGTCGAGCGCTGGGAAATGCTCTCCGGATCCAAAGCCGCAGACCGGGTCGTCCCCGTCGTCGGGGACCTGCGGCGACCGCTGCTCGGGATCGAGAAGGAGCAGGTGGCAGAGCTGCGGGGCAAGATCGATCACCTCTTCCACCTCGCGGCGGTCTACGACATGACCGCGCCCCCTGAGCGCAACACCGCCGTCAACGTGGGAGGGACCACCCACGCCGTGGAACTCGCCCGTGCGATCGAGGCCGGCTGCCTGCATCACGTCTCCTCCATCGCCGTCGCCGGCGAGTACAGGGGGGTCTTCACCGAGGAGATGTTCGACGAGGGCCAGCGGCTTCCGTCCCCCTACCACCGGACGAAGTTCGAGTCCGAGCGGATCGTGCGCGAGCAGCCTTACGTCCCCTGGCGGGTGTACAGGCCGGGGATCGTGGTGGGGGACTCCGAGACGGGCGAAATGGACAAGATCGACGGCCCCTACTACTTCTTCAAGGCGATCCAGCGGATGCGCCACCTGATGCCCGAGTGGGTGCCCCTGGTCGGCCTGGACCTCGGCTACACCAACGTCGTGCCCGTCGACTGGGTGTCGGCAGCCCTGGAGCACATCGCCCACCAGCCCGACCTGGACGGGCGGGCCTTCCACCTGACCGATCCGCGCCCGCAGCGGGTCGACGACCTGATCAACGAGCTCGCCGCAGCCGCCCACGCGCCCCGCTTCGCCGTCAGCATCGACAAACGGCTGACCGACCCGCTGCCGCGCTGGCCCCTCGCCCTCGCCGCGCAGCTGCCACCCTTCAAGCAGGTCCGCAACCTCGCCCTCAGGGAGCTCGGCATCCCCCTCGAGGTGCTCGGGCACATGGAGCTCGTGCCCCGCTTCGACACCCGCGAGGCGGCCCATGCGCTCGCCGGCTCCCCGCTCGAGCAGCCGCCTCCGCTGAAGGAGTACGTGGCGCGCCTGTGGGACTACTGGGAGCGCGAGATGGATTCCGACGTCGGCCGCGGGCGCACCCTGAAAGAGGCCCTGAACGGGCGCCACGTGCTGATCACCGGAGCCTCCTCCGGGATCGGGCGCTCGACGGCGCTGAAGGTGGCCGCCGCGGGCGGGGTGCCGCTGCTGGTGGCCCGCAACGTGGAGAAGCTCGAGGAGGTGCGGGCGGAGATCGTCGCCGGCGGGGGCACCGCCTACGTGTACGCCGCCGACATCTCCGACATGGAGTCGATCGAAGGGCTGCTGGAGCGGGTGCTGGCCGACCACCGCAGCGTGGACATGCTCGTCAACAACGCGGGACGCTCGATCCGCCGCTCGATCTCGCTCAGCTACGACCGCTTCCACGACTTCGAACGGACGATGCAGCTCAACTACTTCGGGGCCGTGAAGCTGATCATCGGGCTCCTGCCCCACATGCGCGAGCGGGGCTTCGGCCACGTCGTCAACGTCTCCTCGATCGGGGTGCAGACGAACCCGCCTCGCTTCTCCGCCTACGTCGCCTCGAAGGCGGCCCTCGACGCGTTCACCCGGGTGGTGACCTCCGAGGTGATCGGGGACGGGGTCACCTTCACCACGATCCACATGCCGCTGGTGCGCACGCCGATGATCGCCCCGACGAAGATGTACGACGCCTTCCCGGCGATCAGCCCCGAGGAGGCGGCCGACATGATCTGCGAGGCCCTGCGCAGCCGTCCCAAGGAGATGGGGACCCGGCTCGGGAAGTTCGGCGAGGTCGCCTACAGCCTCTCCCCCGGTGCGGTGGACCGGCTGCTGCACCTGGCCTACCGGGTGTTCCCGGACTCGGCGGCCTCCAAGGGCCAGAAGGAAGTGGACGAACACGTCTCCTTCGAGCAGATCGCGATGGCGACACTCACCAGGGGCGTGCACTGGTAGCAGCTCAGCTGGGGGTGACAGCGGGTGCGGTCCTGACATGATCAGACCGTGAACGAGACGACCCCCGCCATCGAGGTGACAGCGCTGCGCAAGCGCTATGGCGACTACGAGGCCGTCCGCGGGATCGACATCACCGTGCGCCGCGGAGAGGTGTTCGGGCTGCTGGGCCCGAACGGGGCGGGCAAGACGACGACGGTGGAGATCCTCGAGGGCTACAGGGAGCGCACCGAGGGCGAGGTCTCCGTCCTCGGCGAGGACCCCGCCCACAGGTCGATCGAGCTGCGCAGGCGGATCGGCATCGTGCTGCAGTCCGGGGGCATCTACAGCCAGATCACCCCGCGGGAGGCCCTCAGGCACTGGGCGGGCTTCTACCCCCACCCCAGGGACGTGGAGGAGGTGCTCGACCTGTCCGGGCTGCAGAACTGCGCCGACGTGCGCAGCCGCAGGCTGTCGGGCGGGCAGCTGCGCCGTCTGGACTTCGCCCTGGCGCTGGTCGGGGATCCGGAGCTGATCTTCCTGGACGAGCCCACAACCGGCTTCGATCCGGAGGCTCGCCGCACGGCCTGGGAGACCGTCCGCTCGCTGCGAGACCTGGGCAAGACGATCCTGCTCACCACCCACTACCTCGACGAGGCCCAGGCGCTGGCCGATCGAGTGGCGATCGTCAAGGACGGGCGCGTGCTGGCGATCGGCCCGCCCCGCGAGCTCGGGGTCGGGGCCGGGCCGGGCGGGGCTCGCTACACGGTCGCCTACCGAGACGGCCGCGGCGAGCTCATCGAGCGGGAGACCGACGACCCCACCGCCCTGCTGCACGAGCTCACCGAGGAGGCCCTCGCGCGGGGGGAGCGACTGCAGGAGCTCTCCGTCGGGCGACCCACGCTCGAGGACGTCTACCTGGAGCTGACGGCCGATGCCTGAGGCCCTGGTGCTCAGCTGGCGCCAGTACCGCCTGGAGCGGCGCATGTTCTGGCGCAACCCGAGCGCAGCATTCTTCAACTTCCTTCTGCCGCTGCTGTTCCTGGCCGGGGCCGGTGCCCTGCTCAGCGGCAGCCAGCACGACCTCAACCTGCTCCTGCCCTCGATCGCCGGCATGAGCGTGATGGCGACCACATTCACGGCCCTCGCCTACAACATGGTCTTCCTGCGCGAGCGGGGGGTGCTCAAGCGCATCCGGGGAACCCCGCTGCCGACGATCTCCTACTTCGGCGGGGTGGCGGCCAACGCGGTCACGAACGCGGCCCTGCAGATCGCGATCGTCGTGCTGGCCGGGAAGGTCATCTTCGGGATCGGCTGGCCGAAGGACTGGCTCGAGCTGGTCGTCTTCGTCGTCGCCGGGGTGGTGAGCCTGGCCGCCCTCGGCGTGGCCTTCGCCCACGTGATCCCCAATTTCGAGTCCACCGCCGCCTACGTCAACGCGGTCTTCCTGCCCGTCGTCTTCATCTCCTTCTACGTCTTCGACTCGAGCAGCGCCCCGGGCTTTTTGCGCACGATCGCAGAGGCCCTGCCGCTGAAGCCGCTGATCGCCGGACTCTCCGGGGCGCTCGTGACCGGGGTCGGCCTGAGCGACAACCTGGACGCCCTGGCGGTGATCGGGCTGTGGGGGGCCTTCGGCCTCTACTTCGCCGTGCGCGGGTTCTCCTGGGAACAGTCGCGCAGATGACCCACCGCGAGGGGGATCGATCATGAGGGAGCTGGCCCCGGGAGTGCACATGCTCGACGGTCGGCCGCGCAACGCGATCAACGTCTACCTGGTCGACGACGTGCTCATCGACGCCGCCACGCGCCAGGCGGAGCGGCGGATCATGCGCCAGATCGCCGGGCGCACCGTCAATGCCCACGCCCTCACCCACGCCCATCCCGACCACCAGGGGTCGAGCCACGCCATCTGCGAGCGCCTCGGGATCCCGCTGTGGTGCGGCCAGGGAGACATCCCGGCGATGGAGAGGCCCGGAGGGATCGCGAGCTCGCAGGCCCCCGGGTGGCTGAACCGCCTCCAGCAGCGGTTCTGGACGGGGCCTCCCCATCCCGTCTCGCGCGCCCTCCTGGAGGGAGACGAGGTGGCAGGATTCACCGTCCTGGAGAGCCCCGGCCACTCGCCGGGCCAGGTCGCCTACTGGCGGGAGTCCGACCGGGTCCTGATCCTCGGAGACGTCCTGAACAACATGAACGTGATGACCGGCCGTCCCGGCCTGCACGAGCCGCCGCGGGTGTTCACCCCCGACCCGCCTCGCAACCGCCGCTCGGCCCGGCGCCTGGCCGAGCTGAGGCCGGCCCTCACCTGCTTCGGGCACGGAGCCCCGCTGCGCGACCCCGTCAGGCTGTCCGACTTCGTGGACCGTCTGGCCGACTGAGCGCGAGATGGAGCCGAGCATCTTCCTCGCCGAGGGCGAGCGCTTCCTGCCGACCGACCACGCTCGCGGACCCTGGGACCCGGCGGCCCTGCACGGCGGAGCCCCGGCGGCGCTGATCACGGCCGCCTTCGAGGCGACCGAGCCCGGCTCTGAGCTTCCGATCGGGCGGCTCTCCTTCGAGCTGCTGCGCCCTGTGCCCTTCGCCCCCCTCAGCATCTCGATAGAGATCGTGCGCCCGGGCCGGCGGGTGCAGGAGCTCGCCTGCGAGCTGCACGCGGAGCTGCCTGAGGGGCCCCAGCTGATCTGCCGGGCGGCGGCCCTGCGCCTGCAGCCCGTGCCGGGGAGCCTGCCCACACGGGCGCCGGTGGAGAGGATGCCCGGGCCCGAGACCGGGGAGAGCGTGCTCTTCGCGCTGGACGATCCGGACCGGGCCAGCTTCGCCGGCAGTGCGATGGAGATGCGCTTCCTGGACGACCCGCGCACCCTCGGACCGGCTCGCGTGTGGATGTGCATGCGCCATCCGCTGCTGCCCGGCCGCCCGCCGACCCCCCTCGCCCGGCTCGCGGCCACCTCCGACTTCGCCAACGGTGTCAGCGCCGTCCTTCCCTTCGGAGAGTTCCTCTTCATCAACGCCGATCTGCACCTGCACCTGCACCGCCCGCCGCGCGGGGAGTGGATCGGCCTCGACGCCCGCACGCTCCTTCACGAGGGCGGGATGGGCCTCGCCGAGAGCGTGCTCCACGACGAGGAGGGGGCCGTGGGGCGTGCCTTCCAGAGCCTGGTGGTGCAGCCCCGCCCTGACCCCGGGTCGTCGGCGACAAGGTCGAGATCCTCGTCGAGGTCTCGGCCGTGAAGGCTGGCCCTGGGACCCACTAGGCTGAGGCCAATGTGAGCCCGATCGACCCCGACCTTCGCATCAGCTCGGTCTCGCTGGCGGTCGCGGACCTGCAGCGAAGCGCCGACTTCTACGAGCGGGTGCTGGGCCTGCCCCTGCTCGCGCGCGATGACCTGCAGGCGCGGCTCGGTGCCGACCCGGACGTGCCGGCGCTCACTCTGAGCCAGCTCCCCGCTTCCACACCGATCCCATACGGCTCCACGGGCCTCTTCCACGTCGCCTGGCTGCACCCCTCCCGAGCGGCCCTGGCCGAGACCGTCAGGCGGATCGCGGCGGCGCGCTGGCCGATCGAAGGCGCCTCCGACCACGGCGTCTCGGAGGCCCTCTACCTGAGCGACCCCGACGGCCTCGGGATCGAGATCTACGCCGACCGTCCCCGGGAGGAGTGGCAGCGCCCGCCGGACGGCCGCGGTGTGAACATGGTCACCCTGCCCCTCGACGTGGAGGACCTGCTCGCACAGTCCCCTCAGGCTCCGGGAGAGCGGGTGGCGCCCGGGACCTCGGTCGGCCACATCCACCTGAAGGTCTCAGACCTCCCGACGTCGGCCTCCTTCTACGCCGAAAGGCTCGGCTTCGAGGAGCAGGCGCGCATTCCCTCCGCGGCCTTCCTCTCGGCGGGCGGATACCACCACCACGTCGGGCTGAACTCCTGGCAGAGCAGCGGCGGCACGCCCCCGCCCGAGACGGCGCCGCGCCTGCTCGAGGTCGGCTTCGAGCTCTCCGACGCCGATCAGCTCGCGCGCCTGGCCGATGGCCTCGGCGATCAGGCCGACGGCGAGGAGACCCTGTCGGTGCGGGACCCCGACGGCCAGCTGCTCAGCTTCACCCACCGCTGAGCTCGAGCCGGTCGACGATGGGGGTCAGGCGCTGACCTCCGTCAGTCGGCGCAGCTCCTGCGGGCTGAGCTCGAGCTCGGCGGCGGGAAGCTGCTCGGAGAGCTGCTCGACAGAGGTTGCGCTCGCGATGGGGGCGAGGACGGTCGGCTGCGCCAGCAGCCAGGCGAGGGCGACCGCCGCGATCGCGACCCCATGCGCGACGGCGATCTCGCTGAGGGCGTCGATCACGGCGAAGCCCCGCTCGTTGAGGTAGCTCTCGCGCACGCTCTGTGCCCGCGGGCTGTCCACCGTGGGGCCGTCGCGGGTGTACTTGCCGGTCAGAAACCCCCGGGCGAGGGCGAAGTAGGGGATGCAGGCCAGCCCGGTCCGCTCGCACACCCCCGCCAGCTCGCCCTCGTAGCCGGCGCGCTCCATCAGGTTGTAGTGGGGCTGCAGGGCCACATAGGAGGCCATGCCGGGCCGGCGCCCGATCGCGAGAGCCTCTTCGAGCCGGGCCGCGCTGTAGTTGGAGGCTGCCGCATGACGGATCTTGCCCTCCTCGATGAGAGACCCGAAGGCGGCGAGGGTCTCCTCCAGGGGCGTCTCGGGGTCGTCCCGATGGGCGTAGTAGAGGTCGATCACATCTGTCCCGAGGCGCTGCAGGGAGCCCTCCGCGCCCCGTCTGATGCTCGCCTCGGACAGTCCCGGGTTCTCGGGGGACATGCCCACCTTGGTGGCGATCACGAGCTGGTCGCGATTGCCGCGCTCGGCCATCCACCGGCCGATGATCCGCTCCGAGCCGCCCGCTCCGCCGGGGCCGCGACGTCCGTAGGTGTCGGCGGTGTCGATGAAGTTCCCGCCCGCCGCGTGGTAGGCGTCGAGAACCTCGAAGGAGCGCTCCTCCTCGATCGTCCAGCCGAACACGTTTCCCCCCAGGCAGAGAGGAAACACGTCCAGCTGCGTATCTCCGAGGCGCGCGATGTGGTCAGGGTATCCGGTCGGCGCGAGGCTGAGACAGCGCCCGCACGCCTCCGGCAAGGCTCGGGCAGATCCTTTGCATCCAGTGGCCACGGGCGTGTCTGTCTTGTATCGTTTCGGCTCTTGCGCACCACCGGACCGGTGCGCTTGCGCGTCAGGAGGGAGCAGGAGGCTCATGTGGACGCGCTCACGACAGGAAACGCACCGGGGGATGAGCAGAGCACGGCGGCGGACATCGCTCGCGGCGGCGGCCGCGGCTCTCGCCTGCGGCCTGTCCACGGGCGCAACGGCCCGTGCGGCGACGGAAGGCGAACCGCAGGCCAGCGAACCCACGGCGGGCCTGCAACAGCAGCCGTCGGCGCCGACTGCGCCGCCGGACCGGGAGCTTTCCAACGACCGCACGCTGACCGTCTGGGCCCATCCCGCGGAAACGGCCCCGATCTACGTCCAGCCCGACACACACTCGCGGCGGGTGGCGAGCCTGCACATGGAAACCGAGGACGGGTTCCCTGAGATCTACCTTCTGCTGGCCAGCCGCACCGACTCGCACGGACGGACGTGGGTCAGGCTGCGCGTCCCCGGCCGTCCCAACGGGCGCATCGGATGGGTGCGCCGGGAGGCCCTCGGCGGCTTTCAGCAGACCCACTGGCTGATCAGCATCAGCCTCGCCAAGAGGCACCTGATCGCCTACTACAGAGGCCGTCCGCGGTTCTCGGCCCCGGTCGGGGTCGGCAAGCCGAGCAGCCCCACCCCGCCCGGGAGATTCTGGATTCGCGAGCGCTTCCGCCTCACCAGTCGCAGCAACCCCTACTGGCCCTACGCCCTGGGCACGTCCGACTACTCGACCCTGACCGACTGGCCGGGGGGAGGGGTCGTGGGCATACATGGGGACTTCGGCCAGCCCGAACTGATCCCGGGGGACCCCTCCCACGGCTGCGTGCGCATGCGCGACCCCGACATCGCCTGGCTCGCCCCGCGCATCACCCTGGGGACACCCGTGGACATCCACTAGGACCGCGGGGCCCGCCCCGGGGGCCCGCTGTTGACAGCCCCATCGGTCACATGGGAGGGTTGGGAAAAGGCAAACCGCTACCCCGGGGGGAGACATGCCAGCAGCGCTGATCCTGGAGTTCGAGGGCGTGGGCAACGAGCAGTACGAAGCGGTCAACAGCCGCCTCGGAATCGACATGGGCAGCGGCCGGGGCGACTGGCCCGCCGGTTTGCTCACGCACATCGCGGGGCCGAAGCCGGGCGGATGGGTGGTGCTCGAGGTGTGGGACTCCCAGCAGTCCCAGGAACGCTTCATGCAGGACCGGCTGGGCCGTGCCCTGCAGGAAGGCGGGATCGAGGCGCCGCCGAGCCGCATCCAGTGGCTCGACCCGGCCGTCCACCACAACCTCCCGGGCTAGGCCCCTAGCGCCTGCGCCCGGCGGCGAAGCTCTGGACGGGCGGGGCGACCGCCCGCATGCTCGAGCCGACCTCCGCCGCATCCTCCTCGCCGGCCGACGCCGGGCCTGTCGGCCGGTGCAGGCGGCGCACCCGGCCCGCCTGCTCGCCCGAGCCGTACTGCAGCCCCCCGGGCAGGAAGCGCTCCAGCGGGGCCAGCTCGGCGACGATCAGGTTGACGACGGGGCGGATCTCCTCAGCCTCCTCGGCATCCCCCCACCGTGCCTGCGGGGCTCCCTCCTGGTGGCGCTCCAGCCGCCCCCGGGCCAGCAGCAGGGGCTCCGCCCGGGCCAGATGGCGGTGTCGCTCGTAGACGGCCTGCGGAACGATCAGGTTGACGGTGCCGAACTCGTCCTCGAACAGCAGGAACATGGTGCCCCTGGCGGTCCCCGGCCGCTGCCTGGCGATCACCAGCCCGGCCACGGCGACCTGGCAGCCGCTGGGCAGCCGGGTCAGCTGGGCGCTGGTGGCCAGCTTGGGCACCTGCAGCCGGCCGCGCAGGATCGCCAGGGCGTGGTCCCCGATGGTCACCCCGCTGGTCGAGTAGTCGGCGATCAGGCGCTGCCAGCGTCCCAGCCGGCGCAGGCGGGGGGCATCCGGCAGATCCAGGGGCAGCGCCAGCTGGGTCGCCCCCGGCCCCGCCGCCTCGGACAGCATCTCGGCCGGTGCGGCCATCCCCAGCTGCCACAGGGCGGTGCGGCGATCCTCCCCCGCCATCAGGCCGTCGCAGGAGCCCGACCAGGCGAGCTGTTCGAGGGTCAGGCGCCTCACCCCCGAGCGGGCCGCCAGATCGCCGAGGCTGCGGTATGGCCCGCCCCGCTCGCGCTCGGCCACCAGCCCCTCCACCTCGGTCCTCGCCGCCCCCTTGACGTAGCCGAGGCCCAGGCGCACCGCCCCCTCACAGACCGTGCACTGCACCGCCGAGGCGTTCACGTCGAGGCCCAGCACGGGGATCCGGGAGGGCGGGCTTCGATTTTCGGCCTCGTGGATGAGGCTGTCCGGGGCGTAGAAGCCCATCGGCTGCTCGTTCAGCAGCGAGCACAGGAACTCCGCCCCGTAGTGGACACGCAGCCAGGTCGACTGGTAGGCGAGCAGCCCGAAGGCCGCGCTGTGGGCCTTGGGGAAGCCGAACCCGGCGAAGCCCTCGACCATCCTCCACACCCGTTCGGCCGTGGCGAGATCGGCTCCCACGTGCCGTCGGGCACCCTGCAGGAAGCGCTCGCGATGGCGCTGGAGCATCTCCTGGGAGCGCTTGCGGCTCATGGCGCGGCGCAGCCCGTCCGCTTCCCCGGGGGTGAAGCCGGCGAATGCTTCCGCGACCTGCATCACCTGGTCCTGGAAGATGATCGTGCCCAGCGTCTCCCTCAGCACGGGCTCGAGCGCCGGATGCTCGTGGGGGACCTCATAGCCGGGGTCTTCGCGCAGGCGCTGGCGGCGCTCGATGTAGGGGTTGATCGCCCCACCCTGGATCGGGCCGGGCCGCACGATGGCCACCTGGATGGTGAGGTCCTCGAGGTTCCGCGGCCGGGTGCGCAGCAGCGACTGCATCTGGGCGCGGCTCTCGATCTGAAAGACGCCCACCGTGTCGGCCGCCCTGATCGCCCTGAAGGTGTGGGGATCGTCGAAGGGGATGCGGGAGAGGTCGATGCGCTCCCCGTGCGCCCGCGCGATCTCCTCGACGCAGCGCTCCACCGCCGAGAGCATCCCGAGCCCCAGCAGGTCGATCTTCAAGAAGCCCGCATCCGCACAGGAGTCCTTGTCCCACTGGACCATCTGGCGGCCCTCCATCGCCGCCGGCACCACCGGGCAGCAGTCGATCAGGGGCCTGGTCGAGATGATCATCCCGCCGGAGTGCTGGGAGAGATGCCGGGGCAGCCCCTGAGCCTGCTCGACGAGCCGTGCCAGCCACAGCCAGCGATCGGACGGGGTTGCGCCCCGGGCGGGCGGGATCTCGCTCGGGGCGGTCCCGAGCGGACGCTCCCCGGAGAGGCCTGGGGCGAGCTCCTGCTCCAGGGCGGGTGACCCATACCTGTCGGCACCCCGGGCCAGCCGCTCGATCTCCCCGGCGGGCAGGCCGAGCACCTTGCCCAGCTCGCGGATCGCCCCCCGCGCCCGGAAGGTGGGGAAGGCCGCCACCAGGGCCGCCCGATCGTGCCCGTAGCGCTCGTGCACCCGCGGTATCAGGCGTTCGCGGATGTCGCGCGGGAAGTCGAGGTCGATGTCGGGCAGCCCGTTGAGGTCCTCGTGCAGGAAGCGCCCCAGCGCCAGCCCGTTCACGACGGGATCGATGTGGGAGAGACCGGTGAGGTAGCAGACCAGCGAGGAGACCGAGGATCCACGTCCGCGCCCGGGGGCCAGCAGGGCGCGCACGGAGTCCGCTCCGCGCACCTCCAGGGCCACCTCGCGGGAGAGCTCGAGCATGTCGTGATGGAGCAGGAAGAAGCCCGCCAGGCCCAGCTGGTCGATCACCCGCAGCTCCTGCTCCAGCCGCGCCCGCGCCTGCGAGCGCACCGCGCGGGCGTCCGGCGGGGCCTCCGGGCCGTAGCGCTCCTGCAGGCGCAGGGCGCAGAGCTCGGCCAGGCGGCGGCAGGCGCTTCGCTCCTCGGCCCCCGGATAGCGGTAGCCGAGGTCCCTGGTCAGGTCGAAGGTGAGCCGCTCGGCCAGCGCCAGCGTCTCCCGCACCGCCTCGGGATGGTCCGCGAAGCGGCGGGCCATCGCCTCCGGGGTGCTCATCACATGGCTGTGGTTGCCCCGCCGCAGCGGCTCGGAGGCATCCAAGGTGGCGTGATGGCGCAGGGCCACGAAGGCGTCCTGCAACTCGGCCCTGTGGGGGGAGTGGGCATGGACGTCCCCGGTGGCCACGCATCTCACCCCCAGCCGACCGGCGACCCCCGCCAGGGCGCGGTTGCGGGCCCTGTCGTGGCGGGCGTAGGGCCGCTGCAGCTCCACGTAGAGGTTCTCCGGGCCGAAGGCCTCGAGCAGCCTCCGCCCCGTGCGCTCCCCGCCCTCCCCCAGCACCGCCGAGAGCTCCGCACAGCCGCTCAGACAGACCAGGCCCTGGGCGTGCTCCATCACCGCCCGCAGGCTCACCGAGGCCTCCGAGCGCACCCTGCGGGCGGATCCGTCGCGGGTGCGGGCGTGGGCGTGGGTCAGGATCCGGCACAGGTTCCTCCAGCCCTCCTGGTCGCGGACGAGCAGGGTGATGTGGCGGGTGGGGCCGGTGGGGTCCTCATCGCTCTCCACGTCGATCTCCGCCCCGTGGATCGCCCTGATGCCGCACTCGGCCGCGCTCACGGCCATCTCCATCGAGCCCGAGACCGAGTTGTGGTCGGTCAGGGCGAGCGCGGTGTGGCCCAGCTCGACGGCCCGCTGGGCGAGCTCCTCCGGCAGGGAGACCCCGTCCAGGAAGGAGTAGGCCGAATGGCAGTGCAGCTCCACATAGGGGGGCGTGGGCGCCATCAGGATCCCTGCACGAACCAGCCGCCGGAGCAGAGGTCGTGGAAGACGACCACGTTGCGCCCCCGGACCCCGACGAGCTCCCAGTAGCGGCGACGCAGGGGCTCGGCGGTCCACCAGCGGTCCTCCACCAGCCAGGACTCCCGCAGCGACTCGATCCCTTCCCCGTCCACCTCCGCCGGGGCGCCCTCTCCGATGCGCACGCGGGCGGGACGGGGCTGGTTGAGCAGACGGGCCATCACTCCGGGATGGGCGCCAGCACCACCCGCCGCTCGGGCACCCGCGAATCGGGATCCACGCAGACGGCCCGCAGGGCGGCATCCCTGCCCGCCACCGCCCGGACCTGGGCGACCGCCTCCTGCAGGCGCGCCGCACGGGCCGCCCGGGGGCGCTCGAGCAGGGCACCCTGCTCGCTGGCGGGAGGGCCGAACGTCTCGACGGCCAGCCCCAGCGAGGCCGCCGGCCCCGGCAGCGTCAGCAGGCGGATCGACAGCGCCAGCCAGATGCGCTCGGGGTCGCAGAGGGCCTGGCGGAAGACCACCCGCTCGTGCCAGCTGCCTCCCGAGACCAGGCGCGCGTAGAGGCCCACCGCCCGCAGCGTGCGCCCGCGGCGCTCCGAACGGGCCAGCAGCCGGTTCACCAGCACCACCAGCACCCGCTTCAGGGCCTCTCCGCTGCTCGCCTGCGCCACCTCCATCGACTCCTCCAGGCGCTCCTGCAGATGGCGCGGCCGCAGCGGGCCGTCCTGCCCGCAGGCCAGCCCGTGGGCGATCGCCCCCGGCTCCCCGAAGCGATCGGCCAGGGCCGGACGGCCCAGCCTCACGAGCTCGCCGAGCGTGAGCACTCCCAGGCGCCGCAGCGGCGCCACCAGCTCCGCCGTCTGCGCCCGGTGGGCGAGCAGATCCACGGGACGACCGGCCAGCCAGCGACCGGCCTCCCTGTCATCCAGCGTCAGCGCCCTGCGCGAGCGTGCCGCAAGGGCCGCAGCCAGGGCGCAGAAGCGCGTCGGACCGGCCCCCATGCGGGCCGGTCGCCCGAGGGCGCGACGGGCGGCGGCGATCGTGCCCTGCAGGGTGCCGTACAGACCCAGCAGCCCCTCGCTCTCGAAGTAGGCCAGCCCGGGACGGGCGGGCTCGAGGGCCGCCCCGATCGACTCCAGGGCCTGGAGCGTCCGCTCCCAGGTCTCGGCCACCCTGGCCGGATCCCCGGGCACGAGCACCAGGTCCGGACAGCGGGCGAGGGCCTCCCCGAGCATCATCCCCCGCATCACCCCGCGGGCCTCCGCCGCCCCCGAGACCTCCCCCACCCGCTGTTCGGCTCCCGCCGTCGGGGCCACCGCCAGGGCCCTTCCCGCCAGCGCCTGCTGGGCCAGTCCGGAGGACCCTCCGGCGGCGGCTACCAGCTCGAAGCGGGGCAGATGCACGCAGATGACCATGCGAACGTATGTTCGCATATGGTCATCCGGGGGTCAATCCATCGTCAGCGGGCCCTCCGCAGAGCCGCTGAGGAACTGGCGCACGAAGGCGTTGTCCGAGGAGAACATCCGCTGCGGCGTCCCCCGCTTCGACGATCCGCCCGCGCCACAGCAGGGCGATGTACTCGCCGATCCGGCGCGCCGAGGCGATGTCGTGGGTGACGACGATGTAGGTGCCTCTGTAGATCGCGTGCATCTCCTGGATCAGCTCGCACAGCAGCGCCGTGCGCACCGGGTCCAGGCCCGAGTCGGGCTCGTCGAAGATCACCACGTCCGGCTCCATCACCAGCGCGCGGGCGAAGCCGGCCCGCTTGCGCATCCCACCGGAGAGCTGGGAGGGAGCGTCGTCCATGGCGTCTCCGAGGCCCACGTCGCGCAGCCGCTGCCGTGACCCGCTCGGCGATCGCGGTCTCGGACATGTCGGTGTGCTGGCGCAGCGGGAAGGCGACGTTGTCGAACACCGACATCGAGCCGAACAGGGCGCCGTCCTGGAACAGCACGCCGATTTTGCGCCGCAGGGTCAGCAGCTGGGGCATCGTCAGGCTCGGGACCGACTGGCCTTTGACGACGATGTCGCCCGGAGTCGGGGAACATCAGCCCGATCATGTGCTTGATCAGCACGCTCTTGCCCGTGCCGGAGGGGCCGAGCACGACGGTGATCGTGTCCTCGGGGAAGGCCACGTTGAGCCCGTTGAGCACCGGCACCCCGCCGAGGCGCTTGTGGACGTCCATGCAGCGGATCGACCACTCGCCCGTGTCCGGCTGCCGGCGAGGTCGAGGTCGGTCGAGTGGTACTCGAAGTGGTCTTCGTGCTGGTCGCTCATTTTCCCGCGTAGACCACATGTGGGAACTGGCTGGTCTGGCCGTTGAACCTGAACGGGCCCTGCTGGTTGCAGGACGGGGCCGGCCACCCGGTTCGGGGTTTCCGGCTTGTTCACGATCGGGACTTCGGAGTTTTCGATCAGTTCGATCAGGCCCTGGGAGACCGTTTCGTTCGGCGGCCCGCTGATCGCCGGGGCGGCGTTCGCGCAGTTGCTCGAGCTGAAGACGGGCAGGCCGCTGGCCAGCGAGTTGAAGGTCCCCGGAAGCGGGTAGGCGTTGGCGCGGTTGGTCCCGATCCGGCCGGGATAGACGGCGAGGCTTTCGGGGCTGAGCACCTGCATCGAGGTCAGGTAGTGCTGCTTGGGTTTTGTTCGGGACAGGTTGGCGTTCGAGGCGTGGGCCTGGGAGGCGGCCGTCAGGTTGGCGAAGAAGGCCTGCAGCTCGGGCACGTAGTGCCGGTGTACTGCAGGAACGGATCGAGGTTGTGCAGCACCGGGCGCAGGTTTTCGAGCACCGGGACGGTCAGGTTGAGCGACTTGCTCGAGGTCCGGCAGCCCGACCTTGGCGGCCTTCGTCAGCGGCCCGAGCGGTCGTCAGGAACCTGTCGAATTCGGGCGCGAACGGCTTGGCCGCGGTGCAGCAGCGACGAGAGCTTGCGCTCGGCCGGCTGGAATTCTTCGAGGAACGGGCTGGCGTCGGCGGCGAACTTGTCGATTTCTTTCAGCGCCACCCGCGAGTTGCGCTCGAACCCGGGCAGGGCCCGGAAGGCGTCCGCGAACGCCTGGCTGGCTTCGGCAGCTGCGTTGAAGGTGTGTTCGCCGTTGACGATCAGCCCTTCGAGCTGGTGGTCGCGGCTGGCCAGCGCGTTGAAGACGACCCCCGTGTTGTGCACGAGGGCCCGCAGGGCCCCCTCCTGGGTGGCGAGGATCCCGACGCAGCTGGTTGGCGTGTTCGGCGAACGGTTCGAGCCGCGCGAAGGAGGCGTTGATCTGTTCGCCGCGGCCGTTGATCCCTTCCGCGACCGACTGCTGCCAGATCTTGAAGGCCGCCCGCGTCTTCGGGTCGAAGGCCGAGAGGATGTCGTCGAGCGTCACGGATCGGTTCGACCTGGCTCTTCGGCAGCGTCCCGCCGTCGGCCAGGTATGGCCCCGTGTTGCCCTCGGGGATCAGCTGCACGTAGGTCTCCCCCAGCAGCGTCTTCTGGCGCATGATCGCGTGCATGTTCGCGCGCACCGGCGCGTAGCTGGCCGCTGATTTCCATCGTCGCGTGGGTGCAGCCCGTCGCCTCCGAGCTTGACCGAGATCACGTGCCCGACGTTGACCCCGCTGATGCGCACGTCGGACTGTTCGGCCAGCGCCAGCGTGCGCGGGAAGGCGACCGTCATCCGGTAGCCCTTGGGCTTCAGCGGCAGCGGGCCGCCGAAGGACTCCCACAGGAACATCAGCAGCCCGAAGCAGCTGAGCGACGAACAGGATGATCACGAGGATGTTGCCGAGCGTGGGGGCGCGCTTCTGCATCTAGCCTCTCCCCCCGTTCGCGCTCGTGCGACGCCTTCGCGCGCGCGGACCCTCTGGCTCCGGTTGACGCCTTCGTACCGACATGTGCGGCGCTGAACGGGTGCTGTGCGAGACCCGAGAACAACCCTCCGCTCGGTGCCTTGCACGCCGCTGTGCGCAGCGTGTTCGTAGGCAGGCCGAAGTGCACTGGCATTCTGCCTCGGTCGGCGGCTTGAGCAGGCCGACGAGGAGGTTCGACCGTTTTCGTTGACCGAGGCGACGCCTTTGAGGATGCGGCAGGACGTTGCAGTTGAAGTAGACGAGGCTGCGCCCGATCGTGCCGTGGGCGTCGGCTGTGCTCACGACGCTGTTGAGGTTGTGGTTGGCCCAGGCCAGGAAGAAGTCGAAGCCGGCCTTGTTCGGGCCCGGGTTGTAGGCGAGCTCGTTGAAGAATTCGTTGATCACCGAGAAGCTTGCCGCGAGCTTGGGGAACGCTTCCGCCGAGCGCCTGCGTGGCGGGCGCCAGTTCGTTGACGTCGGCAGGATTTCCCGGGCGAAGGGACGGATTTCGTTCTTGATGATCGGCGTCGTCTTGATCGCCAGCTTGCGCGTGGCTTCGTTGGCCGGGGCCAGCGAGCTGGCGAACGGGTCGCAGCTTGTGCAGCGCCGGTCCGAGGACGCTCGGAGGCAGTGGCGAGCTTGCCCAGCGCCGGTGCCGGTCTTGTGCAGCGCGCCCGGCAGCAGGTGCAGCGTGCTCTGGAGGTTGGCGTCCTCCTTGGCGAACGTCGGCGAAGACGGCGTTGGAGGCGTCGACCAGCTGGGCGAGCTGCTTGTCCTTGCCGCCGAGCGCTTCCATCAGCAGGCGGAAGTTGTGGATCGAGCGGGCGATGTTTGTCGTGGCGGATGGCGAGCTCGCGCGGCGATCTCCTGGCCGTAGCGGGCGGCCGGGTCGAAGCGCTTGAGCGTCGCCGACGAGGGCCCTGCCGTTGTGGTTGAGGCCTTCGCCCGGCCCCGGCCAGCAGCTCCTGCAGGTAGGCGCGCGTTTCGGCGTCCAGCCCCGCCAGGAATTCGTCGAAGTTGACGTTCGGGGCGGTCTGGGAGAGGGGCAGCACTTCGCCGCTGTTCAGCTTGCCCGCGGAGGGCGTGCCCGGGTTGACCTCGACCGTGATGTCCTGCAGCTGGGTCTTCGGGCGCAGCAGCAGCGTCGCGTTGCGGTAGATGCGCGCGTACTTGGGGGTGACTTTCATCGTCACCATGGCGATGCCCTCGTGCAGGTCGACGCTCGCCACTTCGCCGATCTTCGCGCCGGCGATCGTGACCGCCTGGCCCTGCCCCGGGGTCACCGCCTGGGCGGTCTGGAACTCGGCCTTGAGGGTGTAGTAGTCGCGGCCGAAGCACGGGCACCCAGCCCGGGAGCTTGAGGTTCTCGTGGGCGAGGATGTAGCCGCCGACGGCTGCCGCGATCACGACCATCGTGACGACGGCGATGAACGCCGTGCGGTAGCGCTCGATCTGGTCGCGGACGCTGAGCCCGCCTTCGTGTCCCTGTCCGTGCGTGGGCTCCATCTCAGCTCCCGTCCGCCGGGCCCTGGGAGAGCGGGCCGTTGAAGTTCGGGCAGCGACTGCTTGTAGCAGGGCACGAGCGGCTGGTAGGGCGGCTCTTCGGCCGGGATAGGCCGGGCCGCGTGCCCAGCGGGGTCAGCGGCGAGCGGGCGAGCAGTTGTTTGGTCTTTTCCAGTTTGTTTCCCGAGGATCGAAGTGGGCCGCGACTTGAGCGTCTGGCCGCTGTTGCCCACGAGGAACTTGGTGAAGGCGCCGTTCCCGTCGAAGTTCTGCCCGATGCCCGGACAGCCCGACCAGGCTGTACCAGAACTCCTTGTAGTTTTCGACGCCGGACGTGGCGCCGCCGTCCTGCAGCTTGGTGTTGCCGACGGGGTAGATCACGTTCGTCAGGCACTTGTTGAAGAGTTCGGTCTGCTGGTAGAGCGGCACCTGTTCGGTCGTCAGTTTCGCCAGCGACGGGCGTGGCCGCTGCGAGGCCCTTGGCCACGCCGCCGAGCTCGCTCGGCGCCAGCGAGGCCTGCACCTGTTCGATCCATGGCAGGGTCGCCTTCACGGTCGCCGGCGTCGATTTCACGCCGGGGAGGATGTCGTGCGCGAATGTCCCGGGTGGGCGGGAAGGAGGCGTCCAGCGCTGCCAGGCCGCGGGTGATGTTGTGCAGCGCGCTCGGGCAGCTCGGCGACCGTGGCGCGCAGGCTCGACGGACTGGTGCGGCGAAGGCCGCGAAGAAGGTGTTGAAGTTGACGATCAGTTCCCCGAGCTGCTGCTCGTGCACGTTCAGCGCCGCGGTCACTTTGCCGATGCTGGCGATCGAGCTTGGAGAGGTCGTGCGGTTCGGTGCCCGCCAGCGCCTGGTTGATGATCGCCCCGCCGCGCAGCGCTTCGGGGGCGCGGTGGTAGGTCTGGTTGAGCGCTTCGGCGGCGTTCATGCCATGCACCTCGGGAAGCTGTTCGGCGTCTTCGGCGGGGCCCGGCTTGCGCGTCAGGGCTTCGCCGTAGTAGATCAGGAAGTTCTGCAGGTTCGCCCGCGTGTCGGTGTTCAGCGCGTCCAGAACCTGGTCGAGCTGGACCGGATCGGAGGTCTGCGTGATCGGGATCGTCGACCCGGAGGAGAGCGTCCTGGCCGACGGGCTGCCCGGCTGCAGTTCGACGAACCAGTTGCCTTCGAGGAAGATCCGCGGCCGGATCTTCAGCGGTGGCGTCGCGAGTGGATCGGCAGGCCGCGCGATTCGATTTCCATGCGTCACCAGGCCGGTGCTGACCCTCGCGCTTGATCGAGGTGACCTTGCCGACGTCGACGCCGGCGATGCGCACGGGTGACTTCGAGTGGATGTTGATCGCCGACTGGAAGACGGCGTTGAGCCGGAAGCCGTGTTTGAACGGGATGTGCTTGGTGAAGCCGAAGTAGATGGCGATCGCCGCGACCAGGATGAAGACGATCGCGAAGCGCACCGGGTTGGTGCGGTTGAGCTCGACGACGGGGATTTCGTCGTGGCGGCGCCACAGGCGTCGGCGGCTCATTTCTTCTTCCCCTTGGTCAGACCGAGTGCCTTGAGCGTGGCCGCGGGGTACTTTTCGCCGAACAGGTCGGTTTCGCGCGAGGTGAATTCGCGTTTGTTGGTGACGAAGTTCGCGGGCAGCGTTGCCGATCACCCGTTTGCCGGGCACGTAGCTCTCGTTGCCGGCTTCGCAGACCTTGCGCTGCCCGGGGCCGCCCACGTTCGGGTAGGGGTTCGCGTGCAGGTGGTTGTTGTCGATGATCGCGCCTGTTCCGTTGGATCGGTCGACGCCGTTCGCCGGCGCGGATGAGGGGAAGCCCTCGTTGTTGGGCCCGCGCGGCGCGAGCACGAAGCCCGCTGCGGGCGAGCGTTCCGACGCCGATGTTCTCGGACTCGAGGCTCGCCACGTTGCGGAAGGCCAGCGTCCAGTAGTTGCAGTAGCGCCTGCTCGGGGGCGATGCCGGCGAGCAGCGGGTTGCCCACTTCGAGGGTCTGGGTGAAGTCTTCGAGGGCGAGTCGTGACGATCGGGTTTTTCCCGAAGTTGGCGAGCGCTTCAGAGGATTCGGCAAGGCTCTTGTTCAGGGCGGTCGCGGCCGCGAGGTTCACCGCGCCTTCCTTGAAGGCGTGCCCGAGGGGCGGCGCGACTGTCACCAGCGCGGCCGCGCTCGGGCGCAGCAGGTGCATGAACTCGGTGGACTTTTCGATGAAGGGCGCCTCGTAGGGGAGCGAGTGGATCGCCTGTTCGAGCGAGGCCGGCCCGCCCTCGGTGGCTTCTTCGAGCTGGCGCGTGACGCCGGCCCAGGCGGTGAAGAAGGTGTCGAGGTCGCTGTAGTAGTTGGCCTGCGCCTCGGCCACGGGGGCCGCCTGGGAGGCGGCCCGGTCGAGGGCGATGAACAGCCCGCCGCAGGTCGGTCTGCGGCGAGGCGAGGTTGTGCAGCACCGGGATCGCCTCGGTTGACGAGCGGGCGGAAGTTCGGCGATCGTGTTGTTGAGCCCGAGCCCGCGACCCGCCAGGCCGTTGCCGAAGTTGTTCGTGTTGCTCTTGATCGCCGTGCGGGTCGGCTTGTCGAACATGTTGAAGAGTTCCTCGATGTTCACCGGTTCGCGCGTCTGGCCGATCGGGATCGCCTGGCCGGCCTTGATCGTCTGCGTGGAGGTGCCCTTTTCCAGTTCGAGGTACTTCAGCCCGATCGCCGACACCGACTGGACGATCGCCCGGGTGTCCGCGGGCAGCGGTTCGACGCTTTTTTCGAGCTTCAGGTTGGCGATCGCGGTGATGCGGCCGGTCTGCGGGATCCTGGTGGGGGCGTGAGCGAGCTGACCAGCCCGACGCGCGTGCCGGCGATGCGGACCTGGTTGGAGGGCTGCAGGCCGGAGGCCTCGGGCAGCGCCACTTTGATGTTGTAGGTGGGCACGAACGGGAGCCCGTTGTTGGCGTTGTAGGACAGGAACACGGCCACGACGACGATCAGCATCGTGACGGCCCCGATCAGCAGCGGGCTGCCGGCGAGCGAGCTGCGGCGGCGACGATCCATCAGGGCGTGCTCCGCCGGGTCGCAGGTGAGCAGTTCGTTGTCGACGAACGGCGAGGAGCCGTCGGCCGCCGGCTGGGTGGCCGCGCCCGGGCAGCGGCGCAGCTGTCCGGTCTTCAGGGCCGCGAGGGCCTGCTGCGGGCTGGTCGGGGTGAGGGTGTTGTTCGAGCCGAGGGTGAAGTCGGGCAGCACCGGGGCTCACGCGCGCGTAGTGGCCGTTGGCGTCGTAGTAGGAGCCGACCTGGCCGAAGGTGCGCAGGGTGCCCGACGAGGTCAGGCGCGTACGGACCGAAGAAGGCCGTGATCGGCACCGATTCCTTGAGCCCCGTGACGGACGGCCGGTGAGCTCGTGGTGAGCGTCTTGCGCGAGCGCCGGCAGCGCCCGGACGAGGTCGAGTGAGATCGTTGTTGGCGCCCGGCTTGTTGAAGGCGAGGTTGAAGTTCGTGCACGACCGGAGTGGCCGTGGTCAGCAGGGGTCGCAGCCGTTCGAACAGCGTCGTCAGCGGCTTGCGTGGTCGGCTTGGACGCGTCGACGAGTTCTTTCAGCGCGCTGAACGTCGAGGGGAGTTCCTTGAAGGTCTGGTTGCCCTGTTCGAGCGCCAGCGGCAGCTGTTTGAGGCCCTGCGCGCAGCTGAGCCTGCTGGCGAGCCGATCGCGGTGAACGTGGTGTTGGCGTTTTCGATCAGGTCCGCGAGCTGTACCTTGCGGGCGCCGATCGTCGTCACCGCCTTGGCGGTTTCGACGAGGAAGTTGGTGAACACCGGCTGGTCGCGTACCAGCTCGGAGAAGAAGTGGTCGCTGGCGGTGAGGAACGGCGCGAAGTATTCGGTCGATTGGCCGAGCTGCTGGCCGGCGCCGACGTACTGTTCGGCCGTTCCCTGGATGAACTGCTGCAGGCCCTTGCGGGTCTTCGGGTTCAGCGTGTTGAAGAGCTGGTCGAGGTCGGTCACGGGCTTGGTGGCGCTGGCGGGCAGGGTCGCGCCGTCGGACAGGGCGGGCTTGTTGTTGGGCCCGGGAGCAAGCGCCACGTAGCGGTTGGCGACGCTCGAGAGCGAGGGCACCCGCACCTGGGCGGTGGTGCCTTCGTGCAGCGGGGTCAGCGAGGAGTCGACGTGGATCGTGACCTTCGCCTTGAAGTCCTTCGTCAGCTCGATGTCGGTGACGCTCCCGACGGGCACGCCGCCGACCTGCACCTGGTCGCCTCTCACGAGCTGTCCGGCTTCGGGGAAGATCAGGTGGTAGCTGGCCCCGCCCCCGCCGCCGAACAGGATGTAGGCGACGATCAGCACGACCAGCGCGAGGGCGCCGACGGCGATGATGCGCACCGGCCGCCGAGGAGGTCGTCCGCACGCGCGGCGTGCCCGCGGCGGCGGCGGGGGCGGCGGCGAGTGGGGCTCGGGGGGCTAGTGGTTGCCACCGGTCTGCCCTTCACCGCGGTGGTCGGGCTTGTCGGGGATCGCCGCGCTCGAGGGCTCGCGCCGCGACGGTCGGGTCGGGGATCTCGCCGAGCCGCGCGACGAGCCTCGTCCACTGCGAGGGCGCCAGCGCCGAGGCGAAGATGCCCGCGACGTGCGCCAGGCGCCGATCACTGGCGCCGCGAAGGCGACGTGGATCGCGGCGGCGGCCTTCTGGCTGCCGTGACGGCGCCTGCCGAGCCCGGGTAGCTCATCGAGGCTCGACGATCCTCCGCGGCCGCAGAGGCCCTGCAGCATCAGCAGCTTGCGCACGGGCGTGTCGGCACGCGTTCCCGGGCCCTGGTGGCCCGGCGACCGGCGTGCCGTTGACGGCGGTGATCGTCGACCGCCACGGCTCGGTGGCGGCGGCGCGCGTTGGCGGCGAGGGCGGCGGGCGTGGCCGGCGGTGCAGCGCAGCCCGGCGACGGTCGGCTTGCAGCCCGGACACGGACAGGTACTCGAGCATCGCCAGCACGCGCTTGTCGACCGTGCCGGCCTGCACGTCCTGGCGCCCGCAGCGGCCGAGCCGGATGCCGCCGTCGTGCAGGACCTGGGGCTGGAGCTGCTGCTTGGACTCGAGCAGCACCTGGCCGACCGTCGGCGAGGTGGCGAGGAACGGGTTCTCGCCCTTGGCGTGGAAGATCGAGCTGTTCTCGAGCGCGACCCAGCCGTCGAGGATCGGCTTGGGGTCGATCAGCGGCGCACCGACGCCCGGCGGGGCGGATCTGGAAGAGGATGTGCGGGCCGCGCCTGCCCTGGTGTGCTCGCGCCGACGTGGCCGAGCACGGTGCCCGCGATCACCTGGACGCCCGTGACGCAGCGGGTGCAGGTACACCTCGTTGGACCCTTCGCTGAAGGCTCGCACGTGCAGCCACGTCGCGAGCGGTGCTCGACGGGCGGGGCGCTTGGCGGTGCCGTCGCGGGCGGCGCGATTCCAGCCCGGCTGCGGCGCCCAGGGCCAGCCCCGAGACGGTGGCCGCTTCGGAGATCGGCGAGCGCGGCTGCACGCCCGCGGTCGCCGGGCGCGGTCGGCGCCGGTTCGGAGCGTCGCCCGGGCTGGGCGATGCTGGCTGCTGACGGTCGAGTGCACATGCGGCTGGAGCACCGGGTAGACGCGAGGCGATCCGCCGAGCTGGGCGTAGATGTAGGTGTTGCCGTAGGCGTCCTTGAGCGAGACGAAGCGGCCGAGCGTCGGCGAGCTGCCGATCTGCACGACTTCGCCGTCCTGCGCGGCGATCACGGGCGCGCCGGCCTGGGCAGTAGATCGTCGTGCCGGCGAGCGTCCTCGCGCCCGCCGCGGTCCCCACCGTCGGGAAGCCGTCGGTGAAGTGGGCGGCGGCGTGGACCGGGAAGCGAGCCTCCGTCAGGCCCGTGATCGCCCCGAGCAGTTCGGAGGGCGTGCCGCCGAGCAGCTGGGCGCGCAGCATCACCGAGCCGACGTAGGCCTGCGAGTGGTTGTAGGAGAAGACCGCGGCCCGGATGTTCTGCTCGCCTCCGGCCGCGCGCAGGTAGCGGGCCGCGGCGAAGATCGCATCGGCCGGGTTGTAGGGGTCCTTGAAGCCGTCCCCGTTCGCGTCGACGCCGTACTGCTCCCAGGAGGAGGGCAGGAACTGCATCCAGCCCTCGGCGCCGGCGCTGGAGACGCTCAGGTCGCGCCCGTAGTCGGTCTCGACCTCGTTGATCGCCGCCAGCACCTGCCAGGGAATCCCGTAGGCCGTTCCCGCGGCCTGGAAGATCGGCAGCAGGAACGGCGGGACCTGGAAGCTTTCGATGAAGAAGGTCGGGATGCCCGACAGGGACGACCGCAGCGACGGCGGCAGCGACGGCGTGAGCGTCGAGGGCGAGGGGGCGTGCTTGTTGGCGCGAGGGGCTTCTGTGGAGGAGGTCCCGGTCGCAGCCGACCCTTCCCCGCCCGGCGTCCCGCTCGGCTTGGTGGCGGGGTGGCCGTGGTGTGGGGACCCTCCGGGCGTGCTGCCCTGGGGCAGCTGGGACTGCACCTGCGGTTCGGCCGCTTCCGGTTCGGATGGGGCCGGGGCTTCGGTCGTGGACGTGCTCGGCGGCGGGGTCCCTTCGACCGTGGTCGTGGCGGGAGCGGGCGGTTCTTCGGCCACCGCGACGGCGGGCAGGGCCAGCGCCAGGACCGCGAGGGCCGCGGCGAGCAGGCGGGTGAGGGTGGTCCCGTTCATCAGTTCCCCAGCAGGTAGTTGAGGAGCAGGCCGCCCGCTTCGGAGCCTTCCGCGGACGGGGAGTAGTAGGTGGTGCCGGCGGTCGAGCCGCCGACCGGCTGGGCCTTGGAGCTGCCGGCCCCCGCGCCGCGCGAGTTCGCTCGCCTTTGGCACCGATCCGGGGTATTTGGCGATCGCCTGGGCCGGGCGTGGCGCCGTTGATGACCGCAAGCGTGCGGGCCATGACGAGATCGGTGCCCGGTTCGATGCTCGCCTTGGTGGCGTTGCTTTCCACCGTGTTCAGCAGCTTGTGCCCACACCCGGGCTGTTCTGTGGCCGCGCTTCTCAGGCACGTGGTGCCGACGCCTTCGGCGCGCAGGAAGTGCCCGAGCTGGTCGTAGCCGTTGGCCGCGCCTGCACCGAGGAAGATGAAGTCCAGGATCCGCTCGAGACCGCCCGTGTCCCGCAGGCTCGTGAAGAGTTCGGCGAGGTTGGCGCTGAACGGCGCGGCCGAGTTGCCCAGCGACTGAAGGCGGGCGAGCAGCGGCCGCGTCGCCTGCAACGCCGGCCCCGATCTTTTGGCGGTCTGGCCCAGGTCCGTGAAGAACGTTTCCGAGCTCTTGGAGAACTGCGGCAGGTGGGTGAAGGCCTCGTTGATCCCGGGCGCCGCGACCAGCAGGTTCCTGAACACGGGTGTGGTTTCGTCGGCGAAGCGGCCGAGCCGTTCCATCGCCGGGCCGAGCTCTTGCAGGAAGGGCGGGAAGAGCTGGAGGTTGCGGGCGAGGGCCCCGCGGTGGGCGGCGCTGGCCTGCGCGACCTTGTTGCTCTGGACGAGGAAGTCGGCGACGCGGTCGCGCACCCGGGCGAAGGGCGCGAGCGCCTGGTCGGAGTCGACGGCGAGCTTCGCCAGCACCTTGTTCTCGCCGGCGAGGATCGCCAGGACCCTGTCGAATTCCCGCAGCGCCGGGTTCGCCCGGCGGATCACTTCGTTCAGGTCGCTGCCGCGGCCGGCGAGGCCGGCGCCCAGTTCGTTGAGGATGATCGTCAGCCGCTGGCGTTCGGGCAGGCGGCTGATGTCCCCGAGCAGGTCGACGTCGACCGGGCTGCTGGTGTTCTGGACCGGGCAGCAGGCGCTGCCCGGCGCCTTCGCGGCCGCTCGGGATCCGTTTGAGCGGCGGCGGCAGCGGCGTGCCTTCCACGCGGGGCTGGGTGGGCAGGCAGTCGACGTACTTCTCGCCGATCAGCGCCTGCGGGCGAACCGTGCAGCTCGCGTCGGCGCGGAAGTCCTTGAAGCCGGGGTTGCTGATGTTGAGCACGACCGCGGCCTTGGCCTGGGGCGTGGCGTGACGGAGCCGACGGTGCCGACCTTGACGCCGTCGATCTTCACGTCCTCGCCGGGGATGATGTTGCCGGCGTCGTCGAAGATCGCGCGGACCGTGTAGCTGCCGTTGGAGCCGCCCGCAGAGGTCGCGAGGACGACGACGAGGACCGCCGCGGCCACGCAGGCACGCCGGCCATGCCCGCCGCCACTCTCCTCCGCCCGACCCTCTGCGTCCTCACCCCGATCCTTCCCTTCATTTCACAACAAGGCGGGAGATCCCACCCTGCCTACGATGCGGGCGACCCCACCTTTCGATGGGGTCGCCCGTCCCACATTGCGCCTGAGCTTACGCCCTCACGGGCGTGAACTCGCCGTCAGCGCGTTACTTGCGGGGGCACGGCGCCTTGGAGGTCGCCGTGACCGTCGCTCCCGGAACCCGCGACGGCAGCAGTTCGGTGTTGGCGAAGATCATTTCGGCCTTGACCGGGAAGCCGCCTTTCGGGCACTTCTTCGGCACGCGGCCGTAGAAGATCGTTTCCTTGCCCTTCTTGTAGGCGGCACCGACCTTGACGTTGATCGTTTCGGTCGAGCCGTCGGCCGCGCCCGGCACCGTTTCGACCAGCGGCACTTCGGTCACGAACTTCGGCCCGAAGCCGCCACCGCTGTTCAGGGTCGCGAACTTACCGGTGGAGATGATTTCGATGATCGTCGGCGAGTGGCCGGCGACGAAGAAGTTGATCCCGCCGCCGGGACCGAAGAACGATTCGATCGTGACTTCCTCGGACACCCTTTCGGTGCCGAAGACGACGAAGCCCTTGGCGTGGCCGAGCGGCCCCGCTTTGGACTTCTTCGGGCACTTGGCCGGTTCCTTCGCTTCCACGAGGGTCGCCGTCGGGCAGGTCGGGAAGCCCGACGGTACGGATCTTCGTGCCGGAGGGCAGGAAGAAGTTCACGCCGATCAGCGGCGGCGGGTATCCGCCGTATTCGGTGCCCTTGATCGTGAATTCCGACTGGAAGGCCGCGCCGGCACCGAGGATGTTCCCCGTGTGCGCGAAGCCCGGGATCGGGACCGCCTTTGCTTTGAAGGTCACGGTCGGCGCTGCCGATGCCAGGCTCGGAAGCGCCAGCGCAGCGGCGAGCGCCGAGAACGGCAAGACAGGTGGATGCTCTGCGCATCAGTTCTCTCCTCCTTTGATGGACAGGTCCGCCTCGATCCGGGTAGCTCCGGAGCCATGCCGGTCCGGCGACATCGAGATCCCCGGACGAGGGTGCCGGGGAACAGTGGCGACTTGGGGCACAACCTTATATGGCCGTTGCAGAGCGTTCAAGTTGCAACGAATCGCCCACCTGAGTCGCCCTCACCGGGGTGCACGTCGGGATGGGGCTGAGGGATTCGGCCTTCCCATTCACCCGTTCGAACTTCCCATTCACCCGTTCGAACTCTAAGGCTCGACCCCAGGGTGAGGTCAGGCGGAGAGCTCGAGCTGCTCTCCGGTGAAGGCAACGCCGACAGGGTCGAGAAACACGCGCCTGCGGCCCCTTCTCCACCGTCCCGGCGAGCAGGGCCTTCAGGCCGAGCCGCTCTGCCTGGGCGACAACGGCCGCGCCCGCCCCCGGGCTGCAGTAGACGGCCAGGCCCGATCCCATGTTGAAGGTCGAGTAGGCGGCCGACGCGTCCATCCCCGCCTGCTCGACGAGGAAGGCGAGCACGGGAGGGACCTCGGGAAGCGCCTCGATGCGGTAGGTCAGCTCCCGGGGAGGGCGCATCAGCTTCAGCAGGCCGTGTCCGGTGACGTGGCTGAGGTAGGTGAGCGGAGCCTCGTCGCGCGAGCAGGGCCGCGACGCAGCGGCACGTAGATCACCGACGGCGCGAGCAGCGCCTCGCCGAAGGGTGGTGCCGTCGGGAAGCCGGGTCGCGTAGCCGTGCTCGGCAGGCGCCCGGCGATCAGGCGGGCGAGCGAGGCGCCGTTGGCGTGCAGGCCGCTGGAGGCCACGAGCACGATCTCATCCCCCGCGCGAGCTCCTCGCCGAGCAGCGGACGGCGCCCCTGCGGGCATCGCGCCGACGGCCGCCCCCGCGAGCTCGATGTCGGCCTCGGCGAGCAGGCCCGGGAAGCGACGGGGACTCCCCTCCCCCCACACGCAGCCGGCGTCGGCGCAGCCCCGGCGCCAGCCCTCGAGGAGCGCCTCGCGAGCGGTCGGCCTCGGCGTACCACTCCGAGGAGCCGGTGGCGAAGTAGGCGTTGACGACCAGCGGCAGCGCCCCCACGCAGCACGAGGTCGTTGACGATCGCCGCGACCGTGTCGTAGGCGACGTCGGCGAAGCGGTTGAGCGCCCTGCGCCTCGAGCACCTGCGCGGGCGATCATCGACTTCGTGCCGAGCCCCTCGACCACGAACGCCAGCGTCTGGCCGCCGAGCTCGAAGACGAAGGCGGGCTCCCCACGCGAGGCGTCCAGGGCTCGTCCGCCGCGGGCGGCGAGCAGCGGCGAGGTCGCCAGGGCCTTGGCCATCGCCAGAGCGCTTGCCGCGTCGAGCGCCTCGTAGTCGACGCCCGCCGCGCGGTAGCTGGCGCCTCGTCCGCTCATCGGGGATGATCCTAAGCCCTTGCAGCCAACGAGGAGGACGATGGACTTCCAGCCGAGCGAGCGCTGTTCCGAGTTCAAGGAGCGCCTGAGCGCGTTCATGGACGAGCACGTCTACCCGGCCGAGGAGGTCTACGAGCGCCAGCGCGCCGAGTCCGGCAACCCGCACCACCACCCGGCGGTGATGGAGGAGCTCAAGGCGCCGCGCACGCGAGGCCGGGCTGTGGAACATGTTCCTGCCCGACCCCGAGCAGCGGCGCCGGGCTCTCCAACAGCGACTACGCGCCGCTCGCCGAGATCCTCGGTCGCTCGCACATCGCCTCGGAGGCATGCAACTGCTCGGCGCCCGACACGGGCAACATGGAGGTGCTGCACCAGTTCGGCACGCCCGAGCAGAAGGAGCGCTGGCTGCGACCGCTGCTCGACGGCGAGATCCGCTCGGCCTTCGCGATGACCGAGCCCGACGTCGCCAGCTCCGACGCGACGAACATCGCGATGCGCATCGAGCGCGACGGCGAGGAGTACGTGCTCAACGGGCGCAAGTGGTGGACCTCGAACGCCCTGCACCCGAACTGCCGGATCATGATCGTGATGGGCAAGACCCAGCCCGACGGTCCGACCCACAAGCAGCAGAGCCAGATCCTCGTCCCGCTCGACACGCCCGGCGTGACCGTGATGCGCAACCTGTCCGTGTTCGGCTACGACGACCAGGAGGGCCACGCCGAAGTCGACTTCGAGGACGTGCGCGTGCCCGCCTCGAACCTGATCGCCGGCGAGGGCGACGGCTTCATGATCGCCCAGGCCCGGCTCGGGCCCGGGCCGGATCCACCACTGCATGCGCGCGATCGGCGCCGCCGAGCGGGCGCTCGAGGCGATGTGCAGCGCGCGCCGTCTCGCGCGTCACCTTCGGTCAGCCGCTGGCGATGCGCGGCAACGTCCAGGACTGGATCGCCGAGTCGCGCATCGAAATCGAGATGGCCCGGCTGCTGACGCTGAAGGCGGCCTGGCTGATGGACACCGTCGGCAACCGCCACGCGCGCACCGAGATCTCGGCGATCAAGGTCGCCGCGCCGAACGTCGCGCTGAGGGTCGCTCGACCGCGCGATCCAGGTGCACGGCGGCGGCGGCGTGTCCGACGACTTCTTCCTCGCCTCCGCCTACGCCCACCTGCGCACGCTGCGGCTCGCCGACGGGCCCGACGAGGTCCACAAGCTGTCGATCGCCCGGCGCGAGCTGGCGCCGTACGTCCCCCGCGAGAGCTGCCGCGCGGGGCGCCGGGGTCGCCCCGCTCCGCCGGGGCTTGCGATCCGCCTCGACGGTTCGGCTGCGTAACGCCCGGGAAAACGGGGTATGTCCCGGTCGGCGGGACGAGGAGGGTCCAACGCGCCGAGCGCAGGGAATCACGGAGAGAGGATCGAGAGAGCGGATCGCATGAGGCAGTGTCGACGCACCCGCTGTGACGCTGGCGAGCTGCCTGCTCGCCGCGCCGTGCGCGGCGCCGGCCGCGCACGCCGGGCTTCGGCATCGCCAAGTGGGAAGCCGGAACCTGCGACGGCACCGAAGCCCAGGTGAAGGACTGCAAATACTCGAGCCCGCACAGCGCCTTCTACACGCAGGCCGCCGGCCACCCGCCGTGGGGGCTGACCGGCTTCGAACTGAACCACAGCCTCGGGATCACGCAGCCCCGAAGGCGCGCCCGTCAAGCGGATGCGCGTCGACGTCCCGCCCGGGCTCGCGGCCGACCCGCAGGCGCTGGCCGTCTGCTCGCGCGAACAGTTCAGAAGCCAAAGCCTGCCCGGCGAACACCAAAGCCGGCTTCGTCGAACTGAAGGCCTACGTCGAATGCTGGGGCTCCCGGTGCTCGCCCCGCCGCTCGAACGGCAACGTCTACAACCTGCCCCAGGAACCCGGACTGCCGCTGCTCTTCGGCATCGACGTCGAAGGCCGCTGAACCGCTCGTGTCAAAGACGTACACCTGCTGCTCGAAGGCCATGTCAGCTACGCCCACGAACCGGCGCTCGCCGCCGCGGCGTGCCCTCGGGCGACTTCCACGAGTACTTCGAAATCGACAACGTCCCGACCGAAGTCGGAAGTCGACCGCTCGGGATCTCGACGTCAAAGCGCCCCTGAAGACGCTCAAATCGAAGCTGTTCTTCGACGGCCACGCCGGCAAGGAGGCAAAGAAAACTTCCTCACGCTGCCCAGCGCTGCGGCGCGCCGCCGACCTCCTACCTCGAACTCGAAACCTACCGCCGGCGAAAACGACGAGCCCGCCGACCACGCCGCCGGTCGGCGATCGAAGGGTGCGACAAAGTGCCGTTCGCACCGATCCACGACGGATCACGCCCGAAACCTCGCAGCTACGACACGCCCGACGGGGCGACGACCGACGTGCACGGTGCCGCAGAACGAAAAATCGAACGAAATCAACACGGCCGACATCCACGACGCCCACGTGACGCTGCCCGAAGGGCTGACGCTGAACCCCTCGGCGGCGCACGGCCTGGAGGCGTGCACCTCGGAGCCAGCTCGGCATCGGGACGACGCAGCGCCGGTCGACCTGCCCGGCCGCCTCGAAGATCGGCACGGTCGACATCGAAACCGACCTGCCGCCCGGCAGCCTCGCCGGGCAACGTGTACCTGGGCAGCGCCGACGGCACGTCCCGATCACGGCGCCCCCGTACCTGATCTTCATCGACGCCGAGAGCGTCTACGGCGTGTCGGTGCGGCTCGAAGGGCAGGCGATCCCGGACCCGAACACCGGCGGCTCACGGTGAGCTTCCTCGACAACCCGCAGCTGCCCTTCAGCGACCTGACCCTGAAGCTGAACGGCGGGCCGCGCGCGCCGCTGGCCAACCCGCTCGCCTGCGGCAGCGCCGCGAGCACGAGTTCCACTTCACCCCCTACACGGGCACGCCGGATCGCTCAGCTCGACGCCCGTTCGACCGCCAGCGGCTGCCCCGCCTCGATGCCGTTCTCGCTCGCCCAGAGCACGGCGACAGTCCACCAAGAACGCCGGCGCCTACACCGCCTTCACGTTCAACCTCGCGCCGCGGCGACGGCAACCAGTACTCTCGGGCAGCTGCACGACGGTGCTGCCGCCGGGCTGGTCGGCGCTGATCCCCTCGGTGCACGCTGTGCGGCGAACCGCAGGCGCAGGCCGGCACCTGCGCCGCCGGCGAGCCAGATCGGCACCGCCACCGCGCTCGGCGGGGCCGGCACCGAACCGTACTGCCTTCACCGGCCCCGTCTACCTGACCGGCCCCTACGAACGGCGCTCCCTACGGGCTGTCGATCCCGATCAGGCGGCGGCCGGGCCGTTCGACCTCGGCACGCGTGCGTCACGCGGGTCGGCGATCGGCGTCGATCAGCACACCGGCCGCGTGATCGCCACGACGAGCGACCTGCCGACGATCGTCGGGGGCGTGCCGCTGCGCCTGCGCAGCATCAGCGTCGCGGTCAACCGAGGCCAACTTCCTCTTCAACCCGACCAACTGCGGGCCGCTGTCGACCGACTCGCTGCTCGACGCGTCCAGCTCGGCGCCACGCGCACGGCTCGAGCCCGTTCGCGGTCGGCCAACTGCAGAGCCCTGCCGTTCAAACCGGCCTTCGCGGCCGCGACGAGCCCGACGGCGCACCTCGAAAGCGAACGGGGCGAGCCTCGCGGTCAACCTCACGCAGAGCGCCCACGAGGCGAACATCCACTCGGTCGTCGCCTCGCTGCCGAAGGAGCTGCCCTCGCGCCTGACGACGCTGCAGAAGGCCTGCCCGGAAGCGACGTTCGCGGCGCCAGCCCCTACGAGCTGCCCGGCCGGCTCGAAAGTCGGCAGCGCGACGGTCGGCGACGCCGGTGCTGCCGGAACAAGCTGACCGGGCCCGCCTACCTGGTCTCCCACGGCGGCGCCGCCTTCCCCGACCTCGACCTGATCCTCGAAGGCGACCACGGCGTCAACGTGATCCTCGAGGGCAACACGCGACATCAAAAGCGGGATCACGACCTCGACGTTCGCCTCGGTCCCCGACGTGCCGGTGTCGAGCTTCGTGCTCGACCTGCCGACCGGCCCGAACTCGGCGCTCGGCGCCGTTCGGCAGCCTGTGCATCGAAGCCGCTGCTGATGCCGACGACGATCACCGCCCAGAGCGGCGCCGTGATCAAACAGAGCACCCGCATCGCGGTCGCCGGATCGGCAGCTGCAAGATCCTCTGCTGGCGCAGGTCCGAGGGCACAAGCTGATCCTGCGGGTGCAGGCCTTCGCGGCCGGACGCGTCCTGGCGTAAGTCGCCAAGGATCTGCACACCGATTCCGCAAGGTCCGCAAGCCGGCGACGTTCACGATCAAGGTGCCGCTGTCGCGAGACGGCCTAAGGGCGCTCGGGCGCCAGAGGCGCCACCATCGCCGGCTGAAGCTGAAGGTGCGGGTCGGCTTCGCCCCGAGCGCGCAAGCGAACTTCCACCTCGGCCAGCGCGAAGGTCGCCTTCAGGCACTAGCCTGCGACCGAATCGACTGGCCCTTGCTGCTACCGTTGCCCGCGGTGCCAGGGCGCATCGTTCAGATGCACCGGTCGTGCCGCGGGGTTGGCGGTCGCGCGCTGGCGCGCTCGCCTACGGTGCCGCCTCGGCGCGCGCGGCAGGGGTGGAAATAGCGTCCGCTCCGGTGCCCGGCGGAGGCTGCACCTTCGGCGCCCGCCTGCCGGTCACGGGCCATGTCTCGCAAGGGGGCCGATCCCTGGCCGGGCTGCCACTGGCGCTCGAAGAGGATCCCTACCCCTATGCGGGATTCTCGGCCGTCGCCCACACCGTCAGCGCCGCCGACGGCAGCTTCGCCTTCACGCCCGCTGCGGGCCGGATCGCAACGCGCGGCTGCGGGTCGTTGCGGAAGCGGTCGCCCGCCGCGAGCGGCTCCACCCTTTCGCGTCCTGGTCGATCCCGCATGGTCTCGACGCTCGGCCAGCCTCGGGCCGGGCAGCACACGCCTGAGCATGCGCATCGGCACACGCCCGAGCCGCCCACCGGGAGCCTCACCGCCTGGTGGTACCTGGCCGCGCGCGGCAGCACGGTCTACCACCTCGCCGCCGGGACGCCGGCACGCGCGAGGCCTCGCCCGGTCGGTCACCTACGCGAGCGCGATCGTCGACCCGCCCTCGCGGCGCTTCAGCCTACCGCGTCTGCCTGAACCCCCCATGGGAAGCCGGCGATGGGCCCGCCCGCCGACGCACGGTCCCTGTCCACGCCGAGGCTTCCGGCTCGCCGACCATGCCGGTTGAGCGCATGCAGCCGCGCGCGGCGCCGATCGCCCTCCTGCTCGCCGTGCTGCTGCTCGCACCGGCGGTGGCCGCGTCTCGAGTACGCGGGGAAGGCCGCGGCATCCCGCCGCCGCCGTATCCCCTCGGCCGGCGGCGATCGCCTCCGCCCGCGCGCTTCCTGCCGGCGCGCGCCGGGCGCACATCGTTCGCCGTCGTCGACAGCGCCGGGACGCCTCGCGGGGCTGAACACTGCGCGAGCACTTCGAGACGCGCGAGCGTCGTCAAGGTGATGTTCCTGATGGCCTACCTGCAGATGCTCGAGCGCGCACCATCGCGCGCTCGACGCGCGACGACACGCGTCGCTGCTGTATCCGATGATCCACGAATCCGACAACGACGCCGCCTCGGCGGTGCTCGCGATCGTCGGGCGGCGCGGCGGTCGCGCGCGTGGCGCGCGAAGCGGGCATGCAGCGACTACGCGCCGGGCGTCGGCTGGTGGGCCTTCACCCAGACCTCGGCGGCCGACCAGGCGCGCTTCTTCTCCGAGCTCGCACGCCTGATCCCGGCGCAGTTCTACGGCTACGCCCGCGTGCCTGATGTCGGCGATCGAGCCGTCGCAGAGCTGGGGCGTCCCGCCGGTCGCGCGGCCGCGCTGGCAGGTCTTCTTCAAGACCGGCGCGCTGCCCTCGCAGGGCCTGTTCAACGAGGTCGCGCGCCTGGAGCGGCGCGGGCGTCACGTTCACCGTCGCCGTGTTCACCGACGGCGACCCGTCGAAGGCCTACGGCGAAGCAGACGATCGAAGGCGTCGCCGCTGCGGCTGCTGGCGAGCACGCCGTGAGCCCGCCTGCTACGCGCAGAGCGCGCCGGCCGCCGGCGAGCCCGCCGGGCTGCTCGTGCTCCACCACGGCCGCGGCACCGACGAGCATGGACCTGCTCGGCGCTCGCCGACGTGCTCGACCCCGCGCGCCGGCTGCACGTCGTCACGCCGCGCGCGCCGCTGACGCCTGCCGGGCTCGCCCGGCTACCACTGGTACCTCGTGCCGCGCGTCGGCTACCCCGACCCCGAGACGTTCCGGGCCGCCCGCGCGGGCTCGCGGAGCTGCACGACGAGCTCTGGCAGCGCACCGGCATCGGCCCGGAGCGGACGGTGCTCGGCGGCTTCTCGATGGGCGCCGTGATGAGCTACGCGCTCGGCCTCGATGCCGACCGCCCGTGCCCGGCGGGCATCCTCGCCTTCTCCGGCTTCATCCCGACGGTCGCGGGCTGGGAGCCGGACCTCGCCGACCGCCAGGGCCTGCCGGTCGTTCATCGCCCACGGCCGCGCCGACCCGGTGATCGCCGTCGAGTTCGGGCGCAGCGCCGCCGAGACGCTGCAGCCGACGGCGGGCTCGCCGTCGAGTACCCGAGTCCGACGCCGGCCACCACATCGACCCCGCCGCAGCTCCCCGCGGCGGCGGCGTGGCTGGAGCTCGCGATCGCGGGCCGCTCGCGCCGAGCTGCCCTGAGCAGCGGCCGCGCGCAAGCGCATAAGGTTGGCGCGGCAGCAGGCATCGACCGGAGGGGGAGTCGTGTGTCCGCCGCAGCCATCAGCGTCCAAGCCGGGTCCCGAAGCGCAGCCTCGAGGTGCTGATCGTCGGCGCGGGCTTCGGCGGGATCGCCGCCGCGATCGAGCTGCGCCGCCACGGGATCACGGACGTCACGATCCTCGAGAACGCGCCCGACCTCGGCGGCACCTGGTTCTACAACAGCTACCCGGGCGCGGCCTGCGACGTGCCCGAGCCACCTCTACTCGTTCTCCTTCGCCCAGCGGCGCGACTGGTCGCGCCTGTGCTCGCCGCAGGCGGAGATCCACGACTACCTGCACGAGGTCGCGCGCGCCCACGGCGTCGACGGCTGGTGCGACACGGACACGACCGTCACCTCGTGCGCGTGGGACGAGCGCGCTGCCGCTGGACGGTCGGAGACCGCCGAGGGCGAGCGCCACGAGGCCGACGCGCTGGTCCTCGCCACCGGGCAGCTGCACCAGCCGCAGCGTGCCCGCGATCGAGGGGGCCGAGCGAGTTCGCCGGCCACAGCTTCCACTCCGCCGAATGGGACCACGACTACCCGCTCGCGGGCAAGCGCGTGGCCGTCGTCGGCACCGGCGCGAGCGCCGTCCAGTTCGTGCCCGAGATCGCCCGCGAGGTCGCCGCCTGACGGTCTTCCAGCGCACCGGCAACTGGTTCCTGCCGCGCAAGAACCGCCCCTACCCGGCGCTCGTCGAGGGCGGCCATCGAACGGGTGCCCGGGCCTGCAGGAGTTCCGGCGCCGGTTCGTCTTCGAGTACGGCGAGTCGCTGACGCTGCGCGATCCGCCACCCGCGCACGCTCGGGCGCCTCGGCGGCGGCGCGCTCGGCCGCCTTCATGCGCTCGCAGCTGAAGGACCCCGAGCTGCGCGCGAAGGTCTGGCCCGACTACACGTTCGGCTGCAAGCGGATCCTGTTCAGCTCCTACTTCCTGCCGGCGCTGCAGCGCCCGAACGTCGAGCTCGTCACCGACGCGATCACCGGCATCGTCGCCCGAGGGCTGCGTCACCGCCGACGGCGCGCTGCACGAGCTCGACTGCATGATCTGGGCGACGGGCTTCCAGCACGAACGACTTCATGTTCCCGATGGAGATCACCGGCCGCGAGGGGCGCAGCCCTGCGCGAGGCGTGGTCGGGCGGCGCGCACGCGCACCTCGGGATGGCGCGTGCCCGGCTTCCCGAACATGTTCGTGATGTACGGGCCGAACACGAACACCTCGGGCGGCTCGATCATCTTCTACCTGGAGGCGCAGGCGGCCTACATGCGCCAGGCGCTCGAGCAGCTGCGCGACCGGCGGCGGCGGCGCGATCGAGGTCCGCGCCGAGGTCGAGGCGGCCAGCGACCGCGCGCTGCAGGCCCGCTTCGCCGGCACCGCGTGGACGCAGTGCGACTCCTGGTACCGCGACGAGCAGGGGCGGATCGTCGCCAACTGGCCCGGGCTACATGCGGGAGTACCTCGAGCAGACGCCGCGAGCTGGACGCCGGCGAGTACCGCTTCGCGCCGCTGCCCGACCGAGCGGCGGTCGCGCGAGCGCCTAGGAGGGCGGCCATGCACGACTACGTGATCGTCGGCGCCGGCTCGGCCGGCTGCGTGCTCGCGAACCGCCTCTCGGAGGACCCGTCGGTGCGCGTGCTGCTGCTCGAGGCGGGCGGCAAGGACCGCTCGCTGAAGATCAAGATCCCGGCCGCGTTCCCGCAGCAGTTCCACACCAAGCTCGACTGGGACTTCGCGACCGAGCCCGAGCCGCACGTCGACGGGCGCTCGCTGTTCGTGCCGCGCGGGCAAGGCGCTCGGCGGCTCGAGCTCGATGAACGCGATGCTCTACGTCCGCGGGCGCCCGCTCGACTACGACGGCTGGGAGGCGCAGGGCGCGCCCGGGCTGGGGCTACCGCGACGTGCTGCCCTACTTCATCCGCTCCGAGGACAACGTCCGCGGCGCGTCGGAGTACCACGGCGCGGGCGGCCCGCTGCGCGTCAGCGAGCAGCGCTCGCCGCGCCCGATGAACCGGCGCCTGCTCGCCGCGAGCGAGGCCGCGGGCATCCCGCGGATCGCCGACTACAACGGGCCCGAGCAGGACGGCGCCTCGATGTTCCAGGTCACCCAGAGGAACGGCCGGCGCTTCAGCGCCGCCGACGCCTACCTGCGCCCGGCGATGACCCGCCCCAACCTCGAGGTGCGCACCAACGTGACCGTGCTGGGGGTCGAGCTCGAGGGCGACCGCGCCGTCGGCGTGCGCGTGCGCACGGGGCCGCAGCGGCAGCGAGGTCGTGCGCGCCGAGCGCGAGGTGCTGCTCTCGCGCCGGGGCGATCGGCTCGCCGCAGCTGCTGCTGCTGTCGGGCATCGGTCCGCGCGGACGAGCTGCGCGCGGCCGGCGTCGAGGTCCGCCACGACCTGCCCGGCGTCGGGCGCAACCTCCAGGACCACCCGTTCGTGACGGTGATCTGGGAGGTCTCCGACCAGCGACACGCTCTACGGAGCCGACAAGCCCGAAGCCGCTCGCCGAGTGGCTGCTGCGCAGGTCGGGCAAGCTCAGCTCGACCGTCGCCGAGGTCGTCGCCTTCACCCGCACGCGCGGCGGGCTGCCGGCGGCGGACATCCAGTTCCACATGGGCGCCGCCTACTTCGAAGACCACGGCGCCGAGACCTACGACGGGCACTGCATGGTGATCGCGCCGGTGCTCGTCTCGCCGAAGGCGCGCGGCCAGGTGTGGCTGCGCTCGGCGGACCCGGCGGCCAAGCCGCGGATCATCACCAACTCGCTGTCCGAGCCCGACGACGTCGAGTCGATGGTCGCCGGGATGGAGCTGGCACGCGAGATCGCCGCGCAGGGCCCGCTGAGCGAGATCGTCGTCAAGGAGCTCAAGCCGGGGCCCGAGAGCGGCGACCGCGCGGAGCTCGAAGCCGACCTGCGGCGGCGGCTGATGCTGATCTACCACCCGGTCGGCACGGCGCGGATGAGCGACACCCACGAGCAGGCGGTGGTCGACTCGCGGCTGCGCGTCCACGGCCTGCAGGGCCTGCGCGTGATCGACGCGTCGATCATGCCGACGATCGTCGGCGGAAACACGAACGCGCCGACGATCATGATCGCCGAGCGCGGGGCGGACCTGATCCGCGGACGGCTGTGAGCATCTCGATCAACTACCACCGCGAGGGAGAGGGCCCGCCGCTGGTGCTGCTGCACGGGGTCGGCCACCACTGGCAGGCATGGCGACCGGTGATCGACCTGCTCGCGCGGCGAGTTCGACGTGATCGCCTGCGACTCGCCCGGCTTCGGCCGCTCGCCGCCGCTGCCGCCGGGGATCGAGCCGACCGTCACCTCCTACGCCGACGCCTTCGAGTGGTTCTTCGCCGAGCTGGGGCTCCAACGCCCGCACGTCGCGGGCAACTCGATGGGCGGCGCGATCGCGCTCGAGCTGGCCCGCCGCCGGGCGGTCGAGCTCGGCCACCGCGTTCTCCCCCGCCGGCTTCTGGACCGCCCCCGAGCGGCGCTTCTGCCAGCTCTCCCTCGGGCTTCTCGGCAGGGTGCCCCCCGCCGCAAGGCCGGTCGTGGAGGCCCTCGCCCGCACGCGGGCGGGGCGCATCGCCCTGTTCTCCCAGACCTTCGGCTATCCCGCCCGGCTGCCCGCCGAGGAGGCCGTCGCCACGCTGCGGGACGCGTGGGCATCCCCCGCCCTGATGGGAGCCCTGGAGGCTTTCGACGACTACAGCTTCCAGCGCCCCGAGCAGCTGCGCAACACGCCGGTGACGATCGCCTGGGGCAACCGCGACCGGCTGCTGCCCTACCGGCTGCAGGCGCCGCGGGCGCGGGCGATGATGCCCTGGGCGACGCCACGTCACGCTCGGCGCGGGCCACGTCCCGTTCTACGACGACCCGGGCGCGGCGGCGGCGGTGATCCGCGCCTGCTGTGCCCGGGCGGGCGAGGGACGCCTCGCGAGCACCCGGTGACGGCTGCGGGTGGCGGCGCCGGACGTCTTTGAGCCGGCACCAGTCGCCGAGTCGGTTGTTGATTTTCGAGGAGTAGTTCCCTCGCTCGGTCAGGATGCCCCGGTGTTCGGGGCTGTAGTTGCCGCGGGCCGTCGCGTGGTCGTCCTTGCTGAAGCGGGGATCCCCGTACAGGGCGACCCCGTAGATGTGAGAGAGCGAGCTGTCGTTGTTGTTCGTGAGGTTTTCGATCGTGTCGCCGACCACGTGGACGCCCTGCGAGAACCCCGCCACGAGGATCTTCATGCTCGAGCCGGGGCCGAAACGACACCCGGCGATTCCCGCCACCGCCTGGCATCCGGGCGCCGGCTCCTCAACCACGGGCCGACTCTAATTTCGGTGATGTGTGCGCTGACAAACCCAACCCCCTGACGTGCGGCCGTGGCGAGTAGTTCGCCACATCTGATCGCGGCTTACTGCTGCTACCAGGTAAGCGTCGGACGGCACCCGACCATTCGGGCACATCGGCTGTACTAGCGACCCGCCGGGCCGGGGGGACATAACTCGGTGTACGCTTGCGAGGCAGCCGGGGAGATTGCCGTCGGCCGGGCTGTAGCAACCGAATAGGGCAGTCGTCACTGCCGCCCGAGGAGCCCGTCACCGGATTCGGCGGGCTTCTCGGCTTTAGGTATCCGTAGCGGCCCGCTCCCAGCACTCCGCGTGAAACCGGGAGCCCGTGGGCGCGCTGAACGGCGGCTCGTTGAGCATCGACGTTAGGCGCGTCTCGTCGCCTTCAAGGACCGCCACGGGCTCATAGACGCCGATGACATCGCCGCAGTGAGCGCAGATCCAGTCCTCATCCATCGCGGATGAATGGTCGACCGGCGCACGGCGGGGCTCATCCGTAGTTGACCCCTGTAGGAAATGTGAATCATCACAGCATCGTCCCCAAGGGTTGATCGGAGGGAACAACCCCGGTTATGGTCTTCCAGCCATGTTTCGACGGAGCGAAACACAGCAGCAGGAGAGGGATGAGGGGATGCTGCTGCGGGTCTACCACCAAGGCTTCATTGCCCGGCTGGAGGGGCTGCCGCGCACGGCACCGGCTGGCTACGACGGCCTGATCGGTCTGGACCTCGTCGGAACATGGGCCGCGGGATGGGACGGCGCACACCAGGAGCTAGTCGGCGGCGCGGCTAGTTCCTGGTCCGCGGCCTGAGACGCGGCGTACGCCGTCGACCGCTGGTTCGACCCCGACGCCCCCGTCGACTCCGACGATCTCCACGTGAGCCTCGGGCGCGCCCAGGCGCGGGCCGGGCGCAGCCTCGACGAGCTGATGGGCTTCTACCGCGTCGCCGGACAGACGGTGTGGCACGGCTCTCACGGAGGCGGACGCCGCCCGCAGCGTCCGGCCCGGCCGCCGCCCAGGCCGGCGTTCAGCTGGCTCCCACGATCGCCGTCTTCGTCGGTCCCGGAGATCGGGCAGCCGAGCCCGCGCCGGCCTCCGCGGGCGCACTCACACGCTGACGGGGGTCACGGGCAGGCCCGCGACCTCGCTGCGGGCCCTCAGGATCGTGCCCCCCAGCTCGGGGGTGACCTCGTTGTCCGCGGTCGAGATCAGGACGTCGCGCATGTCCGGACCGCCGAAGGAGATGCTCGAGACGAAGCCGGCGGGCATCGGGGCGACCTCGTCGAGGCTCCCGTCCGGGTGAAACCGCGCCACCGCCCCGGCCTCCCCCAGCGCGACCCACACCCCGCCCTCGGCGTCGAGGGCGAGGCCGTCGGCCGAGCCCTCGGGCACGACGGCGAAGGTATCGGCCTCTCCCCCCTCGATGGGCACGGCCAGCACCAGCCGGCGAGCGTAGTCGCTGATGTAGACGGTGCGGCCGTCGGGGGTCACGCCGATCCCGTTCGGCCAGGTCAGCTGCTCGCACAGCACGCGCGGCCCCTGGCCGGCCTCCAGCAGCACCAAGCGGCCCTCGCACGGCTCCTCCCCGGCGAACGGGAGGTAGTGCAGGGCGCCGGCCAGCAGCCCGCCCGCGGGGGTGCTCCCCAGATCGTTGTAGCCGCGCGCCTCGGGTTCGGCCAGCAGCTCCCGCTGCTCGCCGCCGGGCGCGACGTGAAGGACGGTCCTGCCGCTGATGACCCAGCCGCCGTCGACATGGGGCGCGATCCCTCCGATGCCGCGCCGGCGGGGCAGCAGCTCCCGCGGCGGGCCCTCTTTCGAGCACGCCCACAGGCCCCCGGCGAGCACGTCGCTGTAGACGACATCGCCGTCGGCGCTCAGGCGCGGCCCCTCCAGGAGGCCGTGGGGGCGCTCCAGCACCGGGGTCATCGGCACGGCTTGGGAGAGCAGGCCCATCGGCCGAACCGTACAGGCGGTCGACGGGCCGGCGCCGGCGGCCCGCATTCCTCGTGCGCGGAAGGTCCGAGTCCAGTACCTTCACGCGGGTGACACTCGAGGAACTGAGGGAGGCGGTCTCCCGCGGGAGCGTGGACACGGTCCTGCTCGCGATGACCGACATGCAGGGGCGCCTGCAGGGCAAGCGCCTCACCGCCACCCACTTCCTGCAGGAGGTCGCCGAGCACGGGGCCGAGAGCTGCAACTACCTGCTCGCGGTGGACGTCGACATGAGGACCGTCGAGGGCTACGAGATGTCCTCCTGGGAGCGGGGCTACGGCGACATGCTGCTGGTGCCCGATCTCGCCACGCTGCATCCGGTGCCGTGGCAGGAGGGAACGGTGATGTGCCTGGCCGACGTCGCCTGGCCCGACGGCTCGGAAGTCGTGGCATCGCCACGTCAGATCCTCCGCCGCCAGCTCGGGCGGCTCGCCGAGCGGGGATGGAAGGCCCACGCCGGCACCGAGCTGGAGTTCCTGGTCTTCAGGGACACCTACGAGGAGGCGTGGCACAAGGGCTACCGCGAGCTGGCCCAAGCGAACCTCTACAACGTCGACTACTCCCTCCTGGGCACGGCCCGCGTGGAGCCCCTGATCCGGCACATACGCAACAGCATGGTGGCGGCCGGCATGGAGGTGGAGGACTCCAAGGGCGAGTGCAACTGGGGCCAGCACGAGATCAACTTCCACTACGCCGAGGCGCTGCGCACGACCGACCAGCACTCGATCTACAAGAACGGCGCCAAGGAGATCGCCGCCGCCGAGGGGATGGCGATCACCTTCATGGCCAAGTTCGACGAGCGCGAGGGCAACTCGTGCCACATCCACTTCTCCCTCGCCGACGACGACGGCCCCCTGTTCGCCCGCCACGAGGCCATCTTCGACTCCTTCCTGGCCGGGCAGCTCGCGTGCCTGCGCGAGATGACCCTGCTGCTCGCGCCGCACATCAACTCCTACAAGCGCTACGCCAAGGGCAGCTTCGCGCCGACCACCGTGGCCTGGGGCCACGACAACCGGACCTGCTCCCTGCGGGTGGTCGGGCACGGACCCTCGCTGCGCCTGGAGAACCGTGTGGGGGGCGCAGACCTGAACCCGTACATGGCTCTCAGCGCGATCATCGCCTCGGGCCTGCACGGGGTCGACGCCGGCCTGGAGCTGGAGCCGGCGCTGGAGGGCAACGCCTACGCGGCCGTGGACCGTCCCCGCCTGCCGCAGACCCTGCGCGACGCGAGGGATCTGTTCGCCGCCAGCGAGGTGGCGAGGGAGGCCTTCGGGGGGGAGGTCGTGGCCCACTATCTGAACGCCGCCGACGTCGAGCTGGAGACCTTTCAGTCGGCCGTGACCGACTGGGAGAGGGTACGGGGGTTCGAGCGGCTGTGAGACCGCGGAGGCCGGGGAACCGTGGCGGGCGCCCCTGAGCATCCGACCGCCGTGGCGGGCACGATGGCGGCACCCGAGGCGGTGTTCGCCCCCGTGCGCTCGCAGACGGCCTTCGAGGAGACGGTCGAGCGGCTCGGGACGGCGATCAAGCTCGGCCTGCTGCCGCCGGGCTCCCGGCTGCCGGCCGAGCGGGAGCTCTGCGGGCGGCTCGGCATCGCCCGCTCAACCCTGCGCCAGGCCCTGACCGCGCTGAGCCAGAGCGGCCACGTGCACGCGATCCGGGGCCGCGGCGGGGGCACGTTCGTGTCAGACGCCCCACCCCCGGCCGACCCCCCCTCCGTGCAGACCCTCGCCCGCTGGCGGGAGACCTGCGACCAGCGCATGGCCGTCGAGCTGGGGGTGGCGATGCTCGCCGCCCAGCGGGCGCAGCCGGCCGACGTCGACGCGCTCTACGAGGTGCTCGCCTCCCTCGAGCAGGCGCTCGAGGACTTCGCGGTCTACCGCCAGGCGGACATCCGCCTGCACGTCGGGCTGGCCGAGGCGACACGGTCGGCCAGCCTGGTGCGGGCCATGACCGAGGTGCAGGGGGCGATGAGCGGCCTGATCTCCTACATCGCCCACCCTCCGGAGGTGCTCTCCTCCTCCAACGCCCAGCATCGCCGCCTGCTGGCCGCCGTGCGGGAGGGCGACGGGGTGAGGGCGATGTGCGTCATGGCCGAACACCTCGAGGGCACCGAGCACGTCCTCGCCGGGCTGCTGCCCGGGTGAGCCGGCCATCGCCCGACCGGCCTTCGGCCGCCTGTCCCACGCACGGAGCGAGAATCTGAACGGCTGTCCTCTTGACTTCCGTCCGGGATCGAGCGTATCGTCACGATCGAAGGAAGGAAGACCAAACCTTTTCTTGATCCGACAGGGGGAGTGCGCCGATGAGCACAGCGGGGAGCATGAGCAGCGACGAACAGCGCCTTGCCGAGCTCGGCTACAAACAGGAGCTGAGGCGCGGCTGGAGCGGGTTCTCCAATTTCGCGATCTCGTTCTCGATCATCTCCGTCCTCGCCGGCTGCTTCACGACCTACGGGCAGGCGTTCAAGAACGGGGGGCCGATCGCGATCTCGATCGCCTGGCCGCTGATCAGCATCCTGATCCTCGCCGTCGCGGTCTCGATGTCAGAGCTCGCCTCGGCGATGCCCACCGCGGGCGGGATCTACTACTGGGCCTCCAAGCTCGGGGGAGCCGGCTGGGGCTGGTTCACCGGCTGGTTCAACCTGATCGGCCTGGTGGCGGTGGTCGCCTCGGTGGACTACGTCTGCGCGACGTTCCTGATGAACCTGCTCGGCCTCTACAACGTGCATTTCATCTTCAACTTCAGCAAGGCGGCGGCCGCCACGGATGTCCACTACAGCGCCCACGTCAACTTCGCGCTGTTCGCGGCGATCCTGATCCTCCACGGGCTCATCAACGTCTTCTCCAGCCATCTCGTGTCGATCTTCAACGGCATCTCGGTCTGGTGGCACGTGATCGGCGTTGCCGTGATCGTCGTGATCCTGATCGCCGTTCCCAGCCATCACGCGAGCCTCTCCTACGTCTTCGGTCACCGGATCAACGCCTCCGGCTTCAGCCAACACATGTACTGGTTCTACGTCCTGCCGCTCGGGTTCCTGTTGACGATGTATACGATCACCGGCTACGACGCCTCGGCACACGTCTCCGAGGAGACTCACGGCGCGGCCGAGTCCGCGCCGAAAGGGGTCTGGCGCTCGGTGTTCTACTCGGCGGTGATCGGCTGGATCGTGCTGCTGGCGATCACCTTCGCCGTCCAGAAGAGCCACGAAGCGGAAATCATCAAGGCCGGCTTCCCGGCGCTGACGATCTTCACGACCGCGTTGAGCTCGGCGGGCGCGAAGGCGGTCATCCTGATCTCCACGATCGGTCAGCTGTTCTGCGGCATGGCCTGCGTGACCAGCGCCTCGCGGATGACCTTCGCCTTCTCTCGCGACGGAGCGGTGCCGGGCCACAACCTGTGGCGGCGGCTGGGCAAGAACCGCACCCCCACCTGGTCGGTGCTGTTCGTCGTGCTGTTCGCGCTGATCGTGACGTTCCCCGCCTACTTCCCGAACTCGCTGGGAACGCCGGTCGCCTTCCTCGCGGTCACCTCGATCTCGGTGATCGGCCTCTACATCGCCTACACGATCCCCGTGTTCCTGCGCTGGAGGATGGGCGACGGGTTCCAGAGAGGACCCTGGACGCTCGGCTCGAGGTACAAATGGGTCAACCCCGTGGCGTTCGTGTGGGTGGCGATCTGCGTCGTCATCTTCTGCCTGCCGTTCGTGCCGGAAGGCGTGTTCTTCAAATCCGGCTTCAACTGGTCTGCGGTCAACTACGCTCCGCTCGTGACGATCGGCGTGATGGCCGCGGTCACGATCTGGTACGTGGTCTCGGCGAAACGGACCTTCACCGGGCCGATCCGCACGATCGACGAGCTGAACGCGGCAGAGGCTCTGCCCGACATCGCACAGGCCCCATAGGGGGAGCGTTGCGCTCCCCCACCCCGCGCCCCGGTGCCCTGCAGAGAAAGGACGGCTGAACGCTGAGCGAGCGCCTGGCAGTCCTCGAGCCCGCCACCGAGGGCGTGCTCGCCGAGGTCCCGCGGGCAGGCGCCGGTGAGGTGGACGAGGCCGTCTCGGCGGCGCGGGCGGCGCTGCCCGCGTGGCGCGCCCTGCCCCCCGGCGAGCGAGCCCTCGTCCTGCACGCCCTGGCGGATGCCGTCTCCGAGCACCTTGAGGAGCTGGCGGTGCTGGAGGCGCGCAACGCCGGCAAGGCGATCGTCGACGCCCGGGGCGAGATGGGGATGGTGCGCGACACCTTCCGCTACTACGCGGGCGCCCCCGAGCGCCTGCTCGGGGAGACGATCCCCGTGGCCGGCGGACAGGCCTTCACGGTGCGCGAGCCGGTGGGGGTCGTGGGGCTGATCACGCCGTGGAACTTCCCCCTGACGATCGCCTCCTGGAAGATGGCCCCGGCCCTGGCCGCCGGCAACACGATCGTGCTCAAGCCCGCCGAGCTGACCCCGCTGAGCGCCTTGCGATTCGCCGAGCTGGCCGTGGCCGCCGGCCTGCCCGAGGGGGTGCTGAACGTGGTCGTGGGCCCCGGGAGAACCTGCGGGCGGCGCCTGGTGGAGCACCCCGACGTGGCCAAGATCGCCTTCACCGGCTCCACCGAGGTGGGGCGGTCGATCGCCCAGGGGGCGGCCGAGTCGATCAAGCGGGTGACGCTCGAGCTCGGGGGCAAGTCGGCCAACATCGTCTTCGCCGACGCCGACCTCGAGGCCGCCGCCGCGGCGGCGCCGCTGGCGGTCTTCGGCAACGCCGGCCAGGACTGCTGCGCCCGCTCGCGGATCCTCGTGCAGGAGCAGGCGCTCGAGCCCTTCCTGGAGCTGCTCGAGCAGAGCGTCAAGTCGCTGCGGGTGGGCGACCCCCTGCAGGAGAGCACCCAGATGGGCCCCCTGATCTCCGCCGCCCAGCGCGAGAGCGTCGCCTCCTTCCTGGACGGGGAGGCGAACGTCGCCTTCCGCGGCAGCGCTCCGGAGGGCCCCGGGTTCTGGTTCCCCCCGACGGTGCTGGCCCCTGTGGATCCCGCGGATCGTGTCGCGCGCGAGGAGGTCTTCGGGCCGATCGCGGCCGTGATCGGCTTCTCCGACGAGCAGGAGGCCGTGCGGCTGGCCAACGACACGATCTACGGCCTGTCGGGATCGATCTGGACCCGGGACGGGGCGCGGGCGCTGAGGGTCGCCCGAGCGGTCGAGACGGGGGTGCTGTCGATCAACTCGAACAGCTCGGTGCGGGTGACGACCCCCTTCGGGGGCTTCAAGCAGTCCGGGTACGGGCGCGAGCTGGGCCCCCACGCCCTCGACGCATACACCGAGGTCAAGACGATCTTCTACGCGACGGAGGGATGATGGCCGCATCGGGCAGGCTCGCAGGACGTGTTTGCGTGGTCACCGGGGCACGGGGCGGGATCGGCGCCGCGAGCGTCGAGGCCTTCCAGCGGGAGGGGGCCAGGGTGGCCGGCGTGGACCTGCTGGCCGACTCTCCGGGAGACCTGGCCGTCGAGGCGGACCTCACAAGCGAGGAGCAGGTCCGCGAGGCCCTCGCTCGCGTGCGGGAGCACTTCGGGCGCATCGACGTCCTCTTCAACAACGCCGGCATCTCCCCCAACGACGACGGCTCGGTGCTGGAGACCTCGCTCGAGGCCTGGGAGCGCGTCCAGGCAGTGAACCTGCGAAGCGTCTTCTTGTGCTGCAAGCACGGCATCCCCCATCTGCTGGAGAACGAAGGGCCCGCGCGCGGGTCGGTCATCAACACCGCCTCCTTCGTCGCGGTCATGGGGGCCGCCACGTCGCAGATCTCCTACACCTCCTCCAAGGGAGCCGTGCTGGCTCTCTCCCGCGAGCTGGGGGTGGAGTTCGCCAGGCGCGGGGTGAGGGTGAACGCCCTCTGCCCCGGACCCGTGGACACGCCCCTGCTGCAGGAGCTGTTCGCGAAGGACCCCGAGAAGGCCGCCCGCCGGCTCGTCCACATCCCGATGGGCCGCTTCGCCCGGGCCGAGGAGATCGCCAAGGCCTCGCTCTTCCTCGCAAGCGAGGACTCGAGCTACGTGACAGCCTCGACCTTCCTCGTCGACGGGGGGCTGAGCGGGGCATACACGACGCCGCTGGACTAATGCCCGAGGCGACGCTCTATGTGATCCCGGGCTCCCACGCCTGCCGCACCGGGATGCTGATGCTCGAGCACAAGGGCATCCCCTACAGGACGGTCGAGCTGATGACCGGCCCGCACGGCCTCGGCGTGCGCCTGCGGGGGTTCCCCGGCAACCGCACGCCGATCCGCAGCGTCGACGGCCACACCCACCGCATGCTGGCGATCCTGGACCGGCTGGGCACGGTACCGGCGCTGCGCTACGGCGAGGAGCGGGTGCAGCGAAATCGCGAGATCGCCCGATTCCTCGAGCGGGTGCGGCCCGAGCCGCCCCTGTTCCCGACCGATCCCGAACGCCTGGCCTCGGTGCAGGAGGCCGAGGGCTGGGGTGACGAGGCACTCCAGATGGCCGCCCGCAGGATCGTGCTGGCCGCCGGCGCCCGCGATCCGGATGCCCTGCAGAACCGCGGAGCGCACGGACGCCTGGGACCGCTTCTCTCGCGGCGGGCGATCGGCAGGCGGATCGCCAACAACATGGCCGCGAGGACCTTCCGGGCCGACCCCGACAGGGAGCAGAGGATGCTGGCCCAGCTTCCCCCGATGCTCGACCGGGTCGACGCCTGGATCGCCGAGGGCGTGCTCGGGGCAGCGAAGCTCAACGCCGCCGACCTCACGATCGCGCCGAGCCTGGCCCTGCTCAGCTACCGACTCGACCTGCGGGGGGAGCTCGAGGGCCGACCGGCCTGGGATCTGATGGAGCGGGTGGTGCCCGACGCCCCGGGCTGAGGCTCCTTCATCTACGTCAGTAACCCGGACGGGAACCGGTGGTCGGTCCAGCAGCTGCCCGACCGCGGCCAGGAGCGATCTCACGTTCTGCGTGACCCCCGCGTTCTGGAGGGCATGGAACGTCGTGAGGTGCTCTTCAGCTCGGGGACGGATCGGTGCGCCGCGTGGTTCTATCCCGCCGCCGGCGCCCCGCCCCGTTCGCCGATCGTCGTGATGGCCCACGGCCTGTCGGGAACGCGCCGGGACCGGCTCGGGGCCTTCGCGACCCGATTCGCCCGGGCGGGTCTCGCCGTGCTCGTGTTCGACCACCGCGGATTCGGGGACAGCGGCGGCGAGCCGGACCTGTTTCACCCCCGGATGCAGCTCGAGGGCGGGGGCAATGCCCTCCGCGGCCGCCACATCCGGGTTGTCGGCCAGCCGCACGAGGCCGCCCTCATCAACGCCCCGGGCGGTGAGGCCGGATGGCGGCGGGTGGTCGCGATGGGAGAGGACTCCCGCTGGCGCGACAGAGTGTCCAGCCGATGGATCCTGCGAGCCCCCTACCGTCCCGCCCGCCATGCCCGCCGCCTGCACTGCCCCTGGCTGGTGTGCGTGGGCGAGGCGGACAGGGTGGCGAGGCCGGGACCGGCCATCGCCGCCGCCCGGCGGGCTCCGCTCGGGGAGCTGCGCACGTACCCGGGCGTCGACCATTTCGACATCTACGACGGTCCCCAGCACGAGCTCCTGGTGGCCGACCAGCTCGAGTTCCTGCGCCGCCACCTGCTTGGCTGAGCCGCGGGAGGCTGCCCGGAGGGTCCCTCAGACGGCAACCGGCGCGTCGGTGCTCCTGCGCGAGGCGCCGATGGAGGCGATCACGACGAGGGCGATCCCGACCAGGGCGCGGGCCCCGAGGTGCTGCCCGAGGACGAGCAGCCCGGCGAGCGCCCCCACCGCCGGCTCCAGGCTCATCAGCACACCGAAGATCGCGGGGGCGATCCTCCGCAGCGCCTCCACCTCGAGGGAGTAGGGGATCGCCGAGGAGAGGATCCCGACCGCCGCCCCCAGGGCGAGGGCTTCTGGCTCCAGGAGGTGGCCGCCACCGTCCAGGACACCGGAGGGAAGGACCGCGACGGTGGCCACGCACATGCCCAGGGCGAGCCCGCTGGAGCCCTCGAAGGACCGGCCGAGGCGCGCGTTGAGCAGGATGTAGGCACCCCAGAGGACTCCCGCCAGCAGCGCCAGGGCGACGCCGGCCCCGTCGAGACCCTGCCCGCCGGGATGGGTCAGGGCGAGGATGCCCGCGGCGGCCAGAGCCACCCACAGCAGATCGACACGACTGCGCGAGCCCGCCAGGGCCACCGCCAGGGGCCCCGTGAACTCCAGGGCCACCGCGATGCCGAGAGGTATCCGGTCCAGAGCCTCGTAGAAGCTCAGGTTCATCCCCGCCAGGACCAGCCCGAAGACCGCCGCCAGCACCAGCTGTCCTCGGGTGCGCCCCCTCAGGCGTGGTCGCGAGACCGCCAGCAGCACCGCGGCCGCGAAGGCCATGCGAAGCAGAGCGGTGCCGCCGGGACCGAGGCGGTCGAACAGGGTCGTGGCAAGAGCCGCTCCGAACTGGATCGAGGCGATGGCCCCCAGGACGAGGCCCCCGGAGGGGACCCGCGCCAGAAGCTGCTCCCCTGTCGCTGTCTGGCCCGGTGCCACCGGCCCGATCGTAGCCGCCCGCATGGGCACCGCAGGATGCCTGAAGGCCAAGCTGTGCCCGGTCGTGCAAGTGTCCGGGAGACGATGATCGACGAGCGCGCAGATTCGCCCAGCGACGCCACGCTCTCCGGGTCGGCCGGCCCCGACCTCAAGCGGGCCGGGTCCGGGCCGGCCGTGCTGCTGGTCCACGGGAGCGTGCTCGGAGCCGCGCAGACCTGGCGCCATCAGCTCGTCCTCGCCGAGCGATGGTCGCTGCTGCTTGCAAACCGGCCCGGCTTCGGGGGGAGCCCGCCCTCGGCGCGGGGGGACTTCGAGGCCGAGGCGCCCATCTTCGCGGAGCTCCTCGGCGAGGGAGCCCATCTGGTCGGGCACTCATACGGGGCCGTGATCGCCCTGTATGCCGCCGCCCTGCGACCCCAGGCGGTGCGGTCGCTGACCGTGTCGGAGCCGGGGTGCCTGCGGGTCGCGGCCGGGTGACCCTCTCGTCGACCTCCAGATAAGCGGCGGCGAAGCCCTCTACGGTCACGCCGCGCAGATGAGCCCGATGGACTTCCTGCATGCCTTTCGAGGCGGCGCCGGCTCGACCCACCACACGCCGGATGAGCTGACGGGGGACCTGCTGCGGGGGGTCCGGCTGCTGATGCGGGAACGCCCTCCCTGGGAGGCCGATCCGCAATGGGAGGTCCTGCGCGAGGCCACCTTCCCGAAGCTCGTCATCTCCGGCGGCCACTCGCCCGTGTTCGAGGCCGTCTGCGATGCGGTCGCGAGCAGGATCGGTGCCCGTCGGGAGATCGTCCCGGGACGCGGGCACTCGATTCCCGGGACCGGGGCTGCCTACAACAAGGTTCTGGAGGCCTTCCTGCTCGCATCGAAAGACTGCCGGGCCCGTGAGCCCGACCAACAAGGCGATCACCCCCCAGCTGAGCGCGGAGCGCCTGACGGGGACCTTCCCCGGGAACCTCGGCATCGAGTTGACCGAGATCACAGATGAGGCGGTGCACGGGCGCATGCCGGTGGACCGGCGCCACCTGCACCCGATGGGCTATGTCCACGGCGGCGCCTGGGTCGCCTTCGCGGACACCCTCGCGGCCTGGGGCACCCTGCGGCACCTGCCCGAGGGCCGCGGGTTCACGACCGTCGAGCTGAAGATCAACGTCCTCGCGTCGGCCACCGAGGGGGATGAGCTGACCGCAGTCGGCGAACCGCTGCACGTCGGCTCGCGCACCCAGGTGTGGCAGGTGCAGGTCTTCCGCGCCGAGCGCCTGGCGGCGAACTTCGGCTGCACCCAGATCGTCCTGTAGGCCCGCGCCGCCCGCCGGTGCCGTCCGAGCCGGAAATATCGTATGCGGCGTGGAACCGTCCAGGCGCGACCTGACAGACGTTCTGCGGGGCGGGGGGAGCGTGCTGATCGGGGTAGGCGCGGTCGCTCTGCTCGTGCGCAAGTCGGGCCTGCACGGATGGACCGACTTCGAGCTCCTGCTGGTGGTCCTCGTTCCCGCCTGCATCCTCTACGGCATGGCTCTGGGCGGTCCCCGGCGGGCGGGCGCCGCCCCGCCCATGGCATGGCGGTCGGTGGCGATGGTGACGGCCGTGCTGCTGTGGCCGGTGGTCCTGTTCCTGTTCCTGAAATGGGTTGGGGCGAGCACGCACCACGTGCTCTACGACGCCGCCGTCTTCGCGGCCACCGCCCTGCTCGCCGGCTACGGGGCCCGCCGCTCCGGGGCGCGCTACGCCCTGTTGCTCTCCGGGCTGGCCGCCCTGGTGGCATGGCTGCTCGTCTGGGACAAGATCCTCGACCACCCCTCGGCGGACACCTTCCGCTGGCTGCTCGTCGTCGCCGCCGTGCTGCTGATGCTCGCGGCGGGCGCCGTGGCGCTGGCGGGCGCCCGCGGCGCGAGCGACCTGGCCACGGCCGGCGGCCTCACCGCCGTCCTGGCCGGGATCTTCGGGATCGTCGTCGCGGCGGTGCAGGCTGTCGCCCTGGTCCCCCTCAGGGCGTTGCCCGTCCACCTCAGTGGAACCCAGCATCTTGGCTGGGACATCTTCCTGCTGATCGTCTCGGTGGCGCTCGTGGCGTTCGGCTCACGCGCCAGGGTCCGCGGGCTCGGCTACGCCGGAGGGCTCGGCCTGCTCGCCTTCACGATCAGCGTGGGAGCCCAGGTCACCCGGCTGGGAAGCGGCAGGCAGCCCACCCACAGCCTCGCCGGCTGGCCGCTGGTGCTCCTCATCCTCGGGGTGGCGGGGCTCGCGGTCCCCTTCCTCTTCTCGCGCGGGTCCCCCCGGACTCCCTAGCGACGCCACCGCGCCGCACCCAGCCACTGAGCAGCGATGAGTCTGGTTCAAGGATCCCGCCGGGAACGTGCTCTCGGTCCTTCAGGAGCGCTGACGGGCCGGCCCGATCTCAGGACCGCCGCATCCGAGCGGCGTTCCGATCCGCGCGCTCTGACAGACTGGGCCGGGCGGACCCGCGGGGCTCGCGCCAGAAGAGATGAGCGAGCAAGACCAAAGCCAGCAGGGGCCGGCGGTCCTCGGCCAGGACGAACGCCTGGCACGTCGGGCCCATGCCCGCCAGCAGCGCCGGCGCTGGCGCCTGATCGGCGGGGCGGGCGCCCTGGCGGCTGTGGCGATCCTCATCCTCATCCTCGCGCTCAGCGACTCCTCGGGCCCGCGAAGCGGGACCAGCAGGGCCGCGGGACAGCGCTCCACGCCGGCCACCCCGCTGCCCTCCGGCGGTCCGCTCGCCCCGGCCTGGACCGGCGGCCTGGCGGCCCTGTGGGCACCGCAGAACGTCGTCGGGGCTCAGCCGGGGACGGCGGCCGCATACGAAGGGGCGGCCAGGCGCACCGGGCTGCCCGGCTACCTGATGATCGCCGACCGCGGAAACAACCGGATCCTCGTGGTCGACCCGGCCGGCCACGTCGTGTGGAGGTACCCCGGGCCGCACGACCACCCCCTGTTCTTCGACGACGACACCTTCATCGAGCCGGGAGGCGAATACGTGATCGCCAACGAGGAGGACAACCACGCGATCGTCCAGATCAGCCTGCGGGACAGCAGCTTCCAGGTCCTCTTCGGCCATCCCGGCGAACCTGGCTCGGACTTCACCCACGTCAACACGCCAGATGACGCCTACATGCTTCCCGACGGCTCCTTCACCGTCGCAGACGCATCCAACTGCCGGATCCTCTTCATCAAAGCCCATCGCATCGTGCGCCACTACGGCCGGGCCGGGGTCTGCCACCACAACCCTCCCCACACGTTCACCTCCGTCAACGGGGACACCCCGGTGCCCGGGGGCGGGGTGATGGTGAGCGAGATCGAAGGCAACTGGATCGACGAAATCGGGCCGGAAGGCAAGCTTCGCTGGTCCATCCAGGCGCCGGTGAGCTACCCGTCCGATCCGCAGCCGCTTCCCGGCGGCCGGATCCTGCTGGCCGACTACACGAGCCCGGGCCACATCCTGATCATGAACCGGAAGGGATCGATCCTGTGGCGCTACGGCCCGGCGGCGGGCTACGGACGCCTGGACCACCCCTCGCTGGCGATGGCGCTGCCCAACGGGGACGTCGCCGTCAACGACGACTACAGGCATCGCATCCTGATCATCGACCCCCGCACGAGCCGGATCGTGTGGAAATACGGGCACACCGACAGGCCCGGGACCGCTCCCGGCCATGTCAACACCCCGGACGGGATGGATTTCGTGCCGGCCGCGTCGAACGGGACACCGGACTACGCCGCCGTGGTGCACCCCTAGGCAGGCCGGCCATGGGCTCTCCCCCACCGCGCCGGCGAACCGCCGAGCGTCGGCGAGCGATCCGGCGCCGCCGGACCGCAGCGGGCATCGCGGTCGCCGCCCTCGCCGCGCTGGTGGTGGTGCTGGCGGCCAGCGGCGGCGGGGGAGCCGGCCAGAGCGCGCGCTCCGGGCGCCCACGACACAATGGGTCGACCACGCTCGCGCCTCCCCGCCTGGTCGTCTCGAGCATCGGCCGGCTACCTGTCGCGATGCAGGACAGCGCGGCGGGCGGCGGGCTGCTGATCGGCGGCCTGGAAAGCGGGGAAGTCTCGACCGCGGACGTCCTGAGGATCGAAGGGAGCGGGGCGAGGCGGGTCGCGACCCTCCCCACCCCACTTCACGATGCCTGCGCGAGCGCGCTGGGAGGGGCCATCTACGCCTTCGGCGGCGGCGAGCAGACCTCCTTCTCCCAGATCCTCCGCATCCCCGCCTCCGGTACCGCCCAGGTCGTCGGCTCGCTGCCCACCCCCGCCTCCGACGTCGCCTGCACGACCGCCGGGGGGAGCATCTACATAGTCGGGGGATACACCGGGCAGGAACCCCTGCGCACGATCCTCTCCTGGCGCCCGGGCACGGCTCCGGGCCTCGCCGGAACCCTTCCCAAGCCGCTGCGCTATGCGGCCGTCGGCCAGATCGCGGGGCGGATCGTCATCGCCGGGGGCACGAGCGGGGTGACCGCCAGCCGCGACGTGTACAGCTTCGACCCTCAGAGCGCAGGCGTGCGAGAGATCGCCCGCCTGCCATACCCCGTCACGCACGCGGCGGGGGCCTCCCTCGACGGATGGATGCTCGTGATCGGCGGACGGGAAGCCGAAGCCGGCACACAGCGAACGGGCATCCTCGCGATCTCCGCGACCGGCCAGGTCAGGATGGTCGGGGCTCTGCCCTCCCCCCTCTCTGACATGGCCGCCGCCGAGAGCGGCCGGTCGGTGATCCTCGCGGGAGGCAGCGACCGGGCTGGCCAGCCCCAGCAGGGGATGCTGAGGGTCTCCGCCTCGGGCGGCTAGCGTCGGGAGAGCACGACGACCGGGATCTCCCGGTCGGTCTTGGCCTGGTAGTCGTCGTACGCGGGCCAGACCTCGCTCATGAGCGACCACAGCCGCCGCCGCTCATCGCCCTCGGCGGTGGAGGCGCGCACGGGTATGCGCTCGCCCTGCACCTCGATCTCGACATCGGGATCGGCGAGCAGGTTCTGATACCAGCCCGGGTGCTCGGGCGCTCCGCCCTTGGAGGCGACCACGACCCAGCGGTCCCCGTCGACGCGATGGATCAGGGGGTTGGTCCGCTCCTGACCCGAGTTGCGCCCCTTCGTCGTCAGCAGGAGGATCGTGGTTCCGCGCCAGTGGTAGCCGCGCTCGCCGCCCGTCTCCCGGTAGACCCGAACATGCTCGTCTCCGAAAAGGTCGTCGTCGGCTTGGGCCATGTCAGTGCACCTCGCTGAGTCGTGGGCTGTGATCAGACGCCACCAGGATGGCGCAGTCGAGGTTAACCGACCACGACGCCGCCGCTCTGGTCGCGGCGAGCGAGCCTGGCGGCGCTCAGCCCCGGGCGCGATCCTGCGTGAGCCGGATGAAGTTGCCCGAGGGGTCTCGGAGCCCCGATTCGATGCCGTAGGGTCGCTCTTCGGGCGGCTGCACGAACTCCACGCCGCGGCCGGTGAGCTCCTCATACAGGGCATGGAGGTCATCCGTGCTCAGGAAGATCGTGGCCGCCGAGCCCTTGGCCATCAGGCTCCGCACCTGCTCGGCCGTCTCGAGGTCCATGAAGGGCGGACCGGGGATGGCCGTCAGGACGAGCGACATGTCGGGCTGGCCGACCGGACCGACGGTCAGCCAGCGAAAGCCATCCGTCCCGGGCACGGTGGCATCGACCCGTACCTCCATCCCGAGCTTCTCGGTGTAGAAGGCGACCGCCTCGTCCTGGTCATGGACGAGGACCTGCGCAGCGGTGATCCTGATCATCTCGTTCTCCCGGGTCGATGGACGGCCGTCGGCCAGGCTACTGGCGCCCGGCCGCCCCGTCTTCTCGAAACGTGCTGTGTTGGGGGCGCCCGTACATCAGTTCGATGCAGGCCGGGATCGGCGCCAGATGGGCCGCGGGAGGGTGTGCGGCGCGGTAGGCCGCCGGCGAGATTCCATAGGTGCGGGTGAAGCTCGTGGTGAAGGAGCCGATGCTGCGAAGCCCCACCGAGAGGCAGATGTCGGCGACCGTCCGGTCGGTGTTCCTCAGCAGCGCCGCCGCCCGCTCGAGCCGGCGGGTGAGCAGGTAGGCATGCGGGGACTCCCCGAAGGCGCGGCGGAACTCGCGGCTGAAGTGGGCGCGGGACAGCCCGGCGGCCCTGGCCATGTCATCCACGTCGAGAGGCTCGAAGTAGCGCACGTCGACGAGGTCGCGGGAGCGCAGGAGATGCCGGGCGGGCGGAGCGAAGGCCACGGGGGCAGTATTGCGGTCCGTGCACAGATGAGAACCCGCTCGCACGGGGGTCCTACCTCCCGGCGAGTGCAATCACGACCAGGCGGAGGCCCCTATGGACTGGAAGCTCGAACTGATCGTCGTCCCCGTCACCGACATCGAGGCCGCGCGAGCCGAGATCCTGCGGCGGGGCGGCGAGGTCGGCGACCCGTTCCACTTCGAGGAGGGCAGGCAGGTCGCCGGGCCCCACCCCGAGCGTGCCGACTACGGCTCGTTCCTCTCCTTCGAGGACCCCGACGGCAACGGCTGGCTGGTGCAGGAGGTCGGTCACGCCGCGGCCGGCGGGTGATCTGCGCGGGCGGGCGGCTACTCGATCTCCCGCGGAGGATCGGGTCCCTCGGCCAGGGCCCGCTGGGCCCAGGCGACGTCGTGCCATGCCCCGTGCTTGTAGCCGATCATCCGGAAGACACCGACGGGCTCGAACCCCATCGCACGGTGCAATCCGACGCTCGCCTCGTTCGGGAGGGTCATGCCGGCGACGGCCATGCGGTAGCCGCGGTGGGCGAGCAGGGCGAACAGCGTTTCGTAGAGCGCCCGACCGGCCCCCCTGCGCTGCCGTCCGAGCTCTACGTACACGCTCACCTCGCAGGACCACCGGTAGGCGGCACGCGACCCGAAGGGGCCGCCGTAGGCATAGCCCGCGACGCGTCCCTCCTCCTCGAGAACCACCCACGCGTGGCTGTCCGACGCCGCCGCGATCCGCTCGGCCATCTCGGCCGGGGACGGTGGCTCGATCTCGAAGGTGATGGCCGTCCCTGTGACGTAGGGGGCATAGATCGCCGCACAGGCCTCGCCATCTCCGGTCACCGCAGGGCGCACCCTCGGGTTGAGAGATCGCTCGGCCATCGGAGGCGATCATATGGGCAGCGGGGCGCCCGCTTCAGGGCGCCGCCTCCCGCCGGTCAGTGCAGCGCAGGCCAGGTGACTATTGGTTTCTGGGGGACCAGCGAAAGCGCCACAGCGCAACCAGGGCGCCCGCTGCTCCCCAGCCAGCGATGATCGCCAGGTGACCCCACTGGAGGCCTGAGCCCGTGGTGGCGGGATCGAAGTCCCGCAGGAGTGCCTCGAACAGGTGCTTGATGGGAAAGACGTCCGCCACGTGCTGCATCGACGACGGGATTTCTGAGTTCTGACCCGCGGGGTTTCCCGCACCCGCACACGCAACCAGGCCAGTCAACCGGCGCCGACTCAGTGAGGCCCGCGCGCTCCCGTAGCTACTACGGCCCCAAGTATGTGGGAAAATACCCCCCGGGGGTATGGTAACTTTGGGGCCATGGATCCCACACCCACCCGCGGATACACCGCCTCAAAGCAGCAGCTGCTCAACCGCCTAGCCCGCGTCGAAGGCCAGGTGCGCGGCCTCACCCGGATGGTCGAGGAGGACCGCTACTGCATCGACGTCCTCACCCAGATCTCCGCCGTGCAAGCAGCGCTCGAGAAGATCGCGCTCGGCCTCGTAGACGGCCACGTCCGCGTATGCATGGCACCGGACGGCGGCGCCCCGGCCGACCCCGACGAGCGCGTCCAGGAGCTCATGGGCGCGGTCGGAAGGCTGCTGAAGCGATGAAACCAACGCCATGAGCCCCACCACAAGCCCACACGCCCCGCCGGCCACCGGGCAGCCCCGAGGCACCTCCTCTGCGCTGCTCGCCGTCAAAGGAATGCACTGCGCAAGCTGCGCCGCCCGAGTAGAGAAAGAGCTCCGCAGCGTCCCCGGCGTCCTCGACGCCAGCGTGAACCTGACCGCCGAAGAGGCGCGAGTCACCTACGCCGAAGCCGCCGTGGACCCCGGCCAGCTCGAACGCTCGGTACAGCAAGCAGGCTACACCGCGCACCCCAAGACCCAGCAGCCGGCAGCCGACGACCTCGACCGCCAGGAGCACGACCGCGCGAGCGAGCACCGGATGCTGATGCGCAAGTTCTGGTTCTCCGCCGCCGTGGCCGTGCCGGTGCTTCTGTTCTCAAACGCCTGGATGATCCCAGGGCTCAAGGACATCTCCTGGCTCGCACGCGGCAGCGACGGGCTGTACTGGGTCTGGCGGGGACTGGCGCTGCTGACACTGCCAGTCCTGTTCTGGGCCGCTAGCCAGTTCTACTCGAGCGCCTGGCAGGGGCTACGCCACCGCGGCGCCAACATGCACACCCTGATCGCTACCGGGATCACCGCGGCCTACGCCTACTCCCTGATCGCAGTCATCGACCCCGGGATCTTCCCCGCCGACAAGTACGCCGACGTGTACTTCGACGTCGTGGCCGTCGTCACCGCCCTCGTCACCCTCGGGATGGCGCTTGAAATCAAGGCCAAGGGACGCTCCTCGGAGGCGATCCGAAAGCTCGTCGGCCTGCAGGCCAAGACCGCACGGGTGATCCGGGACGGCAGCGAGATCGAGATCCCCGTCCAGGACGTCAGCGAGGGAGACTTGGTGGCGGTCCGCCCCGGCGAGAAGGTCCCCGTCGACGGAACCATCGTCTCCGGGCAGTCAAGCCTCGACGAGTCGATGATCACCGGCGAGTCGCTGCCCGTCGACAAGACCTCCGGCGATGAGGTCATCGGCGCGACTCTCAACACCACAGGCGCGTTCCGCTTCCGCGCCACCAAGGTCGGCAAGGACACCGCGCTGGCAAGCATCGTGCGGATGGTCGGCGACGCCCAGGCGACGAAGCTGCCGATCCAGCGCCTGGTCGACCAGGTCGCAGGCGTGTTCGTGCCCGCCGTGATCATCATCGCCCTCGCCGCATTCGTCGTCTGGTACGACGTCGGCCCCACGCCGGCCTTCTCCTACGCGGTGATCGTCGCCGTCACCGTGCTGATCATCGCCTGCCCCTGCGCGCTCGGGCTCGCCACACCGACCTCGCTGACCGTCGGGATGGGAAAGGGCGCAGAGAGCGGAGTCCTCTTCCGCGGCGGCGAGGCGCTGCAGGCCGCCCGCCAGCTCGACACCCTCGTGCTCGACAAGACCGGCACCATCACCCACGGCAAGCCAGCCCTCACCGACGTGATAGCCGCCCCCGGCTTCCAAAGAGAGCAAGTCCTGGCCGCGGCCGCCGCGGTCGAGCAAAGCTCCGAGCACCCGCTCGCTCAGGCGATCGTCCAAGGTGCCAGCGACCAGAACCTTCACCCCGGCGAGCCCGAACGGTTCCACGCGATCCCAGGCCACGGCGTCGAAGCCCACCTGGAAGGACGCAGCGTGCTGCTCGGAAACCTCAAGCTGATGAAAGACCGCACCATCGCCGTGGACAGCCTCGAGACCCAGGCCCAGTCCCTCGCCACGCAGGGCAAGACGCCGATGTACCTCGCGATCGACCAAGACTTCGCGGGGCTGGTGGCGGTCGCCGACACGGTCAAGCCAGACTCTGCCGCCGCGATCGCACGGCTCAAGCAGCTCGGGATCCAGGTGGCGATGATCACCGGCGACAACCCCGCCACCGCGCACGCCGTCGCCCGCCAGGTCGGCGTCGACCGTGTCCTCGCCGAAGTGCTGCCCGAGGACAAGGCACACGAGGTGCACAAGCTTCAGCTCGAGGGCAAGCGCATCGGGATGGTCGGGGACGGCATCAACGACGCCCCCGCCCTCACCCAGGCCGACGTGGGATTCGCGATCGGCACCGGCACCGACGTCGCGATCGAGGCCTCCGACGTGACGCTCGTCGGAGGCAGCCTCAGCAGCGTCGCCACAGCGATCGAGATCTCCCACGCCACGATGCGCAACATCAAACAGAACCTCCTCGGCGCCTTCATCTACAACAGCGCCGGGCTGCCGATCGCCGCCGGGGTCTTCTACCCGCTGTTCGGCGTGCTGCTCTCGCCGCTGATCGCCTCCGCCGCGATGGCGTTCAGCTCGGTCACCGTCGTCTCCAACGCCAACCGGCTGCGCCATTACCAGCCGAAGGAGGGCTGAGAGATGCCCCCCGACGAGATCCTCGTGACGGCCGCCGGGATGCTCGCGATCGCGGGCGTCGCATGGTTCTTCTGGGGCCAGCGCCGGGCAGGCGTAAGCGCCGCGCTGACACCCTCCGGCCGCCAGGAGGCGACGATCGTCGTCAAGGGTGTCTACAACCCCGACGTCATCCTCGTAGAGCGCGGCAAACCCGTCCGGCTCAGCTTCCTGCGTCAAGAGACCGCCGCCTGCTCGGAGGAAGTGCTCCTCCCCGACTTCGGACGCCGCTCCCAGCTGCCCGAGGGAGAGCTGATACCCGTCGACTTCACCCCCGAAAATCCGGGTGAGTACGAGTTCACCTGCGGGATGGGCATGCTACGCGGCAAGGTCGTTGTGCGCTGAGGTCGAGATGAGCACCAGCGCGCCCCAGAACCCCCACACCGGCTCCCACCCAAGCGGGCGGACCGTCGAGCACTGCGTGCTGCGGGTGGAGGGCCTCCACAAGAGCTTTCACCGCGGCGTGTGGCCGCAACGGCGCAATGTGGCGGTGCTCAAGGGTGCGAGCCTCATGGTCTGCAAAGGCGAGCTCGTCGGGCTCGTCGGCGAGAACGGCTCCGGCAAGAGCACGCTGATGCAGATAGTCGTCGGCCTGCTCGCACGTTCACACAGGAGGACGACATGACACTCCCACAGACAGACCAAACCGACGAGGGCGCTCGGCGCCGCGGCCACACAGGTCACGGCCTGATGATGATCGCCTGCTGCATCCCGATGCTCGTGCTCGCGATCGTCCTCGTCGCCACAGGAGTCGTCGGCTCCGGCTTCATCGTCGTAGCGGTCATGTGCACCGTGATGATGGCGATGATGATGAACATGATGTCCGGCGGCAACCAGCAAGGAAAGTGAGCCAGCCATGATGGACTGGGACGGACACATGACGACCGGCGGATGGATCCTCGCGATCCTCTGGATGGTGATCATCGTCGGCCTGATCGCGGGGGCCTTGTACTGGCTGGTCGCGAGCCTCACCGGCAAAACCACTAGCCAGCAGAGCTCAACGACCGAGGGCTCCGCTCGCGAGATCCTCGACCGCCGCCTCGCCAAGGGCGAGCTGACCATCGAGCAGTACAAGCAGCTGCGAGAGACGATCGGCGAGGAGTCCCCACCCGGCGGCCAGCCATCCCCGCCTGCCCGGCCAGCCGGCGCACCCGGCTGACAGAACATGCCCATGCCGAGCGTTCGCCACCCGCTGTTCGCGCGCCTCTACCCGCACATCAGCCAAGGCTCCGAGGTGCGCGGCGGCACCCAGCACCGCAGAAGCCTCCTCGACGGGCTTCAAGGCACAGTCATCGAGGTCGGCGCCGGGCACGGCCTAAACTTCCCCTACTACCCCTCCACCGTCACGCGGGTCCTGGCGGTGGAGCCGGAGCCGCACCTACGCTCCCTCGCCGAGAAGGCGAGCGCCAGCGCGCGCGTGCCCATCCAGGTGGTGGATGGCATCGCTGAAGCGCTTCCCGCGCGGGACGGCGAGTACGACGCCGCCATCGCCTCGCTCGTGCTCTGCTCGGTCACAGACCAGATGGCCGCCCTCGGTGAGATCATGCGCGTGCTGGCACCCGCGGGACAGCTGCGCTACTACGAGCACGTCATCTCCCACCGTCCAGCAGCAGCTCGCGTCCAACGAGCGCTTGACGCCACGATCTACCCACCCCTCGCCGGTGGCTGCCACTGCGCCCGCGACACCGGCGCCGCGATCCGCTCGACCGGATTCCGGGTCGAGCGCGAGCAGCGAATCGCGTTCAAGCCCAGCCCCGTGATGCCCGCCATACCGCACCTCCTCGGCGTAGCCCATGCAAGCGCACCAAGCCAATCCGCCGTCCTCGCCGGGCAGAAACCGGCCCAGGACGCCTATGCGAGCCGTCGCTGTGCTCTGCCTCCTCGCGCTCGCCGCGTCGTGGCTGCTCTCGACCCTGGTCACGGCCGGGCGGCACCGTGACGCGTCCGCCCCGGCGAGATACGTCGCGCTGCGCAGTGAGAGCATCGAACCGCTCGCACTGCGCGTGGCCCGACTCGTGAGCGTCCGCGACTGCCTCATCCTCGGTCTCGCGCTCACCGTCGCCGCCCTCGTCTTTCGAGGTCCGCGCGTGGCCGCGGCGGTGGCCGTCCTGCTGCTGGGCGCCACCTTCTCAACCGAGCTGCTGAAGCCGCTCGCGTCCGACCCCCATCACGGGGCGAGCGTCGGCTCCTACACGGTTCCGGCCGCATCCTGGCCGAGCGGCCACTCCACGGCAGCGATGGGACTCGCGCTGTCCGCAGTGATCGCCGCACCCCGACCGCTGCGGGCGCCCGCCGCCGGAGCCGGGGCGGCGTTCGCGGCCGCCGTCAGCTTCTCACGACCGCCCACGCCCTGTTGCTCGCGGTGACCATCGTCATCGCCCTCACGGCAGCGGTCCTGACCACCTCCATCACCGTCTTCAGCGAGGAAGCCTGCGCGGAGCGGTCACGCGCCTGAGCCGCCGGGACTGCAGACCGAACTCGCGTTCGGCGGCCTCCGAGCCGCTCGCAGACGCGGATGCTCGGGGCTGCGCGTTCACGTCCAGCGGATCAAGGCGCCCCTGCGGTTGCAGGCCATGCGTGTGATTGCCACGAACGATCCTTAGTAGGAGAAGACGGTGGCACCCTCGCCAATGTACTCCCACAGCGGGGTCGCTCCTGCGAGCTTCGCGTTGGCCACGAGCGCCTCGCCGTCGAGCTTGCGCGACTCGAAGCAGATCGGGCACACGTAGAGCTCGCCTCCGCCCTGCGCGAACTGGTCAAACAGCTTGCTCACCGGAGGTGCCCCCGCGGTTTCGATGGCCTCGGCGTAGCCGGGCAGCCCGAGTCGGACCGCCTCCTTGGTCAGGAACATCACCACGGGATGCTCCTTGGCGAGCGCGGCGGTGGCGACCAGGAAGGCGACGGTCACCTTGTCGGCGTCCTCGTGTCCGGTGGTCAGGTTGACGACTACCTTGCTGTTGTTTGCCATGGTGCTTGCCTCCTCCGGCCGGAGCGACCCGGCCTCTGGTTGTGGTTGAAACGGGACAGGCGGTACTGGGGCGCCTCGATTGCTCGTGGCGATTCAAGCCTCGGGTGGATCGCGACCCTCGACCGATGGTCGGCGCCGCCGCCGGTCGGCCCGGGAGCACCGCCCCGAGGCCGGGCCGGGTTAGGTGACGGGGGCTCTGCTACGGATGCCGTGGCGATCCCACCACGCGAACATCTCCGAGGGCAGGCAGAGGTTGGTGGCGGTCACGGTGCCGCATGCTGCGAGTAGCAGGCCGCCTAGAGCCAGGGCAGCGGTTGTCGCGCCGGCCGTGAGTAGGCCGCCGAGGAGCAGCAGCCAGACGGTCGCGATCTTGAACGCGTGGCGACGCCGGGTTGGGTTGGGCGGCAGCGCCGGGCCACCGGTCAGTCGCCGAACACCGTGGTTCCACAGAAGGTCGAAGGGATGGCGGACGGCGAACCCGGCCACCAGGCCGACGCCCGAAAGCGCGAAGATCATGGCCGGCGACTCGATCGCCAGCCCCGTCGCCACGAGCAGCAGGCAGGTCCCGGTCGAGAAGCGCAGGGCTAGCGAGAGCTCGCGGCGTTCCTGGTCGGTGAGGCAGTAGCCCTGCGTCGTGAGGTTGGCGCGCATCCAGGCACCGAGGCCTGGGTCGGCCACTTCACTTCGGATGGGCACCAGACCACGTCCGGTAGTGCTGTCGATCGCTGGCATGTCGTCCTCCCCCTCTACTGGTCTGGATTGGTTACAGGCGGCGGGCAAGAAGCGAGATGCTCGTGACGCCGTACTTCTGCGTTGCGTTGTCGGCTTGCGCGGAGATGAAGCGATACTCCTCGTTCTCGTGCCAGGCCTCGATCGCGAAGTGGGCTGCCTCGATGGCGTTCCGGTAGCCATCGCGCTGCATTGCTCCACCGATGCAGGCGGCCCAGAGCGCCGCGTCGCAGGTGACGCCCTCGGGCAACTGCTGGGCGGTGACGATGTCGGCGAGCGCGAGCCGCCCGCCGGGGCGCAGCGCGCCGGCCGCGGCTGCAAACACCGCCGGCTTGTCGGCGGACAGGTTGATGACTCCGTTGGAGATGACACAGTCAAATGCGGCCTCGGCAACCGGTGGAGACTCGATGTAGCCGCGGCGGAACTCGACGTTGGCAACGCGGTGCTGATCTGCCAGTCCTCGCGCCTTGGCGAGCTGCTCGTCGGTCATGTCCACGCCGACGACGCTGCCGGCGGTCAACGCTGCTAGGAAGCTGTCGGTGCCGGAGCCGCTGCCGAGGTCGAGCACCGCCTCGCCTGGTCGGAGGGCGGCGAGGTCGAGGAAGTAGCCGACGCCGGCGAACGAGTCGATCGCCTTGGCAGGGATCTGGTCGAGCTGAGCGGGGGGATAGCCGAGGCGCTCAGCGAGTGGGCGGCCGGTCTCGAAGTGAAACTCCCGCTCGGGCTCGAGCGCCACCTCTTGGTACATCTGCTTGACGCGCTGCTCGAGCTCGGCGGTGTCGAGTCGGGATGTCGTCGTGGTCATGCCGCTCTCCTCCGGGTCTTTGTCCTTTTGGTGTGGGTCTCGGCGAGCCGCCATTCGGGCCAGCCCTCCTCGAGGCGTCGCGCAGTCCTGCCGGCGGTCGTCAGCCGCCGCACGGCCTCGGGGGCGTACGCGCAGAAGGGTCCGCGGCAGTACGCGACGATCTCGCGGTCGGCGGGCAGCTCGGCCAGACGCTGCTCGAGCTCCTCGAGCGGGATCGAGCGGGCACCCTCGATGTGGCCCGCCTCGAACTCCTCGCTCGGGCGGACGTCGATCAGCACGGCCTGACCGTCGCGCAGGCGTTCGATCAGCTCGGCCCGCCCGATCTTGTCCACGTCGTCCCCGAGGTAGTCGCGCGCGGCCCGCTCGACCTCCGCGAGCCGGGCGGCCGAGACGTCGCGCAGCATCAGCCACAGCGCGAGGGCCTCGTCTCCCGCGATCGCGTAGCGGACCCTGGTGCCCTCGCGCGTCCGGCTCACCATCCCCGCTGCGTGCAGCGCCTGCAGATGCTGGGAGGCGTTGGCCTTCGACTGGCCGCTCGCGGATGCGAGCTCGTCCACCGTGCGTGGCGCCTGCGCGAGCAGGTCCAGCAGCTCCAGGCGGCGCGGGCTCGTGAAGGCCTTGCCCATCAGTGCGATGGCCTCGAAGAGCGCTTCCTTCTCACGGCGCGAACTCATCTTGTTTGCTATTCAATAGATCTATTGATAATTTGTCAAGGGCTTTTGTTCTCAACTCTCCGGGAGGGGGCCATGTACCTTCGACAGCTGCTGAACGACCAGACGGCGTGCGCCTCCTACTTGCTCGGGTGCAAGACGCACAGCGCCTTTGCGGTCGTCGACCCGCACATAGACCTGGTCGAGGACTACCTCGCGCTTGCAGAGGCACAGGGGGCCTCGATCGTGGCGGTGCTCGACACGCACGTGCAGGCAGATCACGTCTCAGGGCTGCCCGCCCTGGTCGCCCGCACCGGCGCGACCGCATATCTGCCGGCGGGCGCGGGCGTCGAGTTCGACCATCACCAGCTCCGGGACGAGGAGGTCGTCAAGCTGGGCAACACCGAGATCCAGGCGATCGCGACGCCCGGGCACGCGCTCGCACACCACGCCTACCTCGTCACCGACCACACTCGCGGCGACGAGCCATGGCTCGTGCTAACCGGAGACGCATTGCTCGTGGGCGACGCCGGCCGACCGGACCTTCACGCACACGGCGAGCACACCGCCGAGGAGATGGCGCGCACGCTGTACCGGTCGCTCACCGAGCGGCTGCTGACGCTTCCCGATCACCTCGTGCTCTACCCCTCCCACTACTCCGGGTCGGTGTGTGGCCGCGGCCTCTCGGCCAACCCCATCTCGACCGTCGGCTTCGAGCGCCGCCACAACTCGGCGCTGGGCTTCGACTCCGAGGAGGAGTTCGTGCAGGCGCTGCTGCGCGACATCCCGCCTGCTCCCGAGGGCCAGGCCGCGATCGTCGCCGCCAACCGCAGCGGCCGGCCGCTCGCCGAGGTGGCGTGACCGCGCCGACGGTCCGCCTCGGGCTGCGCGAGAACCGTGCGCAGTTCGCTCTGCTCGTCGCGATCAACGCGTTCGTCGGCGCGATGGTCGGCCTCGAGCGCTCGACGCTGCCGCTCGTCGGACGCGACAGCTTCCACCTCGCTTCGAGCGCCGCGGTGCTGTCGTTCATCGTGGCCTTCGGGCTCTCGAAGGCGCTGACGAACCTCGGCGCCGGGGCGCTCGCCCAGCGCGTCGGGCGCCGGCGCCTGCTGATCGCCGGCTGGGCGGCTGCGCTCCCCGTGCCTGTGTTGATCGCGACCGCGCCGAGCTGGGCGTGGGTGGTGGCTGCCAACGTGCTGCTCGGGATCAACCAGGGCTTGGCCTGGTCCATGACGGTGGTGATGAAGATCGACCTCGTCGGACCACGCAGGCGTGGCTTGGCGCTAGGGCTCAACGAGGCCGCCGGCTACGGCGGCGTCGCGCTAGCCGCCGGATTGAGCGGCCTGCTCGCCTCGCAGTTCGCGGCGCGTGACGTGGTCGTCGTCGCCGGCGCCGGCATCGCGCTGATCGGGTTCGTGCTCTCCGTCCTGTTCGTCCGCGACACCGCCGCGCACGTCGCGCTCGAGCAGTCCCTCCACCATTCCGGCTCAGACGGCACACCCCTGCGGCTGCGCGAGGCGTTTGCGAGGGCGAGCTACCGCGTGCCTGCGCTGCGCTCCTGCTCGCAGGCGGGCCTGGTCAACAACCTGAACGACGGTCTGGCGTGGGGGCTCGTGCCGCTGTTCCTGGCCGCCCACGGCGCCAGCGTCGCGCAGGTAGGGCTGGTCGCCGCGGTGTATCCGGGCGTCTGGGCGACAGCGCAGATCGCGACCGGCCACTGGTCAGACACGGTGGGACGCAAGCCGCTCATCGTCGCCGGCATGCTGCTGCAGGCCGCGGCGCTCGCGCTGCTCGCGCTCAGCGGCGGGGACGTCGCAACCGCCACCGGGGCCGCCGTGCTGCTGGGCCTGGGCACGGCCCTCGTCTACCCGACGCTGATAGCCGCGATCTCCGACGCGGTCTCGCCAGTCTCGCGCGCTCCTGTGGTGGGGGTCTATCGCTTCTGGCGCGACATGGGCTATGCACTCGGCGCACTGATCGCCGGCGCCGTCGCCGACGCGCTCGGCTACGGCGGCGCGATCGCGATCGTGGCCGCCCTGACGGCCGGCTCAGGCCTATGGGTGCTGCGCGACATGCCCCGCGATCGACGCCGCGGCCATCCGGGGGTCGATCCCGCCGACGGCGCTCGGGACGGGGTGCCGCCGCGCGAGAACCCCCGCTCCAGCGGATCCGCGACCGTCGTCAACTGACGCCGATCCTCCCTGAGCGTTCCTGCCTTACCGTCGTGGCGAGAAGCGCGAGCGGCTGCCTACGAGGAGGCACTGCGCCGAGCTCGCAACCAGTCGAGGCCGAGCAGAAGCGCTCGCCACGGGCCCAGCTGGCGCAGGACGTCAAGGTTGTCGGAGGCGGACCAGTCCTCGACGATCTCCTGGCCGGCGAAATGGCTGATCGTGATGCCCCATAGCCGCAGCCGCCGGCCCCGGTTGTGCCCTTCGGCGACCCAGCGCGAGACAACCCCGTCGCCCTCGTCGCCCTCGCCGATCTGGTCGACCACGCGAATCCGAAGGTCGCCGTCCGCGAACAGCAGCTGGTAGAGGGCGAGCGACTCCCTGATGCCCGCATGGCCGCGGTAGTCGCGCGCATTGACATGGTCGAGGAAGTCGCGGCTGTATACGCCGAGCGGCAGCGGCCGGGTCCGCGTTCGAGCAGACCTCCTCAAGGGCGTGCCGGGCGACTGCCTGGCGCTCGGTCACTGCTTGGGCCCCATCGTCCGGCCGCGCGTCCTCCGTTGCTCTCGCCATCGCTTCAAGCGTAGTGCGACGTTCGCGATTGCCTGGCGGTCTCCGCCCTACCGCTGGGCACCCCGCGCGAGCGAGCTCAGACCCATGCGGTGGTTCGCGGATGCGGTCGGGCGGTTCCTACCGATGAGGCGTCGTACCGCCGTCCCCAGGATCTGAGGGGTGCGCATCCTGGTGATCGTCAACGACCAGCCGTACGGCAGCGAGCGCCCATACAACGCACTGCGTCTCGCGGGCTCGCTGGCCAAGCGCGAGGACGTCGATCTTCGGGTGTTCCTGCTGGGCGATGCCGTGGCGTGTGCCATCGCCGGACAGCAGCTGCCGGACGGCCACTACCACCTCGATCGCATGCTGAAGCCGCTCGTCCGAAACGGAGAGGTCGGCTGCTGCGGCACCTGCCTCGACGCCCGCGGGCTCAGCGAGGAGCAGCTGATCGACGGGGCACGGCGCTCGACGCTGGAAGAGCTCACCGACTGGACCCTCTGGGCCGAGAGCACGCTCACCTTCTGACCTGCTTCGCCAGCTTCCGGGCCGTGCCGATGATGTGGGGCTTGCGGCCGCCGACGTCTCTCGACGCCGAGGTTTACACATCGAACCTAGTCTCGGCAGAAATGGAGACGGTGGGAATCGAACCCACGTCCGTGATCGCGTGTGGATGGCTTCTACGAGCGTAGCCGGCGCTCTGATCTCGTCCCCCACTCGCCTCGCCGGCGGGGTTGTGGGGGACCAGCCTCCTGTGGTGTCCCCGGGTTGGCGGAGGCGGGCCGCCCCGGGTGAGCCTGCTTTCTGATCCCGGCCTTCCCCGCCACAGGCGAGCGGGGCCCGAGACCTCACGGCTTAGCTATTGACTAAGCGGCGAGGGCGTACTCGTGAGAGTCCGCACTTATGGTTTTCCCGGGTGTTTTACGAGGCCGCCCGGGACCTCGACTCGCAACCATCCCCACGAGACCGACCACGTCGAAGCCTGTCGTCCCCGGGGGATGTCCTACAGCCTGAAGTCTAGCCGGGCCGCCCTGCAGAACCCGGCATGGGACAAAAAACGACGCGGTCCCAAGCCGCTCGAGGAACCCGGTTTGGATCAGGCCCGAGAGCCTTCTCCTTGCGGGTGGCGCGGCCTCACACCTCATTGGCCTCGCTCTTTGCGGCTCGGTTCCGCGTCTGGATTCAAAGTAGCCTCTCCCGGCGGGGAATGCAAGTCCGCGAAAGGGGACTTTCCGCACCTTCCGAAAAAATCGCCCGGCAGCCCCGCCTGGACCCGGGGACGGCTCGATATGGCCCGTTAGGCGCTGCTTATCCGCGGTGCCACAATGGGATGCATGGACAACGGTGAGCTCTACACGCCGGGCCCGCCGGCCGTGCTGGGCGGCGCCCCCGCCGCCCCCGTCGGGCCCGCGGCGGACAACCCCTTCGGCGAGCCTCGCCAGGGCCTCGGGGAGACGACCGGACGCCTGCGCAAGCGGCTCGGAAGCGCCGCCGCGGCCGTGGTGGCCGTCGTGGCCAAGTTCTTCGCCGCCATCAAGGGCGCCGTTCTGCTGCTCCCGAAGCTGAAGCTGCTCACCACGGCCGGCACCGCCCTGGTGTCGGTTGCCGCCTACGCCCTCTTCTGGGGGTGGACCTTCGCCGTGGGCTTCGTGGTGCTGCTCTTCGTCCACGAGATGGGACACGTGATCCAGCTGCGCCGCGAGGGGGTCAAGGCCTCCGCGCCCACCTTCATCCCCTTCCTGGGCGCCTTCATCAGCGCCAAGTCCCTTGGCGAGAACGCCCTGGCCGAGGCGCGGGTCGGGCTGGCAGGACCGGTCCTCGGCACCCTCGGATCGGCTGTCTGCCTCGTCATCGCGGAGGCGACCAACAGCGACCTCTTCCGCGCCCTGGCCTACATCGGCTTCTTCCTGAACCTCTTCAACCTGCTGCCCGTCGTCCCCCTCGACGGAGGGCGGGCGATGGCTGCCATGGCCCCCTGGATGTGGTTCCTCGGGCTCGGGGTGCTCGTGGCGCTGGCGGTGAAGTTCCCCGAATCCGATCCTGCTGATCATCGTCCTGTTCGGAGCCCTGGAGACCTGGCGGCGCTGGCAGCAGCGCAAGACCCGCTCGCTGGAGCAGGCGGCCTACTACCGCGTCGCCCCCCGTCACCGCCTGCTGGTGGGCTCCGTCTACATCGGACTGATCGTGCTGCTGGCCATCGGCATGTACGAGAGCCACATCCTCAGCTCCGGCGGCCACAGCTTCGCCCACCTGTAAGCCGCGTCGGCAGCTGCTGGGCTAGCGCCTGGCTTCCCGCACGGCCCGTTCCATGTCCCGGCGGGTCTCCCGCTCGCGGATCGCCTGGCGCTTGTCGTAGAGGTCCTTGCCGCGAGCCAGGGCGATCTCCACCTTCGCGCGAGGACCGGAGAAGTAGATGCGGGTGGGGACGAGGGTCAGCCCCCGCTCCGCCACCCTGGCGGCGAGCCGGTCGAGCTCCCGTCGGTGCAGCAGCAGCTTGCGCGGACGCTCAGGATCGTGGTTTTCACGCGAGGCCGGCCCGTAGGGGGGGATGTGCACCGAGTGCAGCCACAGCTCCCCGTCGCTGATCGAGGCGTACCCGTCCTTGAGCTGCGCCCCGGAGGTGCGCAGAGCCTTCACCTCGGTCCCCTCCAGGGCGATCCCGCACTCCAGGCGCTCGATCAGCTCATAGCGATGGGATGCGTAGCGGTTGGACGCCACGTCCCCTGCCGCCACCTTGCGCTTTCCCTTGCCCTTGGCCATATCGCGAGCCTAGCCTGCCGGGAGCAGATCGACCCGGCCACGGACCGTGTCCACACGGCCGACGCGGACCTCGATCGGATCGCCGAGGCGCAGGACGGCTCCCGTGCGCTCCCCGCGCAGGATCGTCCCCTCCTCGTTGAGCTCCCACCACTCCCGCTGCTGGGGCTCATGGGGACGGCCGCGCCCCCGACTGTCGGGACGCCGGCGGCGCCCCGCCTCGCTCTGCGGGAGCGTGAGCATCCGGACCGGGAGCATCCCCTCGAAGGGGGGCGGGGCCTGCCCCGCCGTCTCCCTGCCCGTGGAGAAGGCGATGAAGGCCCCGGCGGAGATGAGGCCGGCGACCTCCCCCGCGAGCACCGTCTCGGACCCCTCCCGGTAGAGGATGCGCTCCAGGGCGAAGCAGCTGGCGATGTCGTCCGCGTCCCTCTCCAGGCCCGCCGCCTCCCGCTCCCGTTCGGAGGTCCAGACGCCCAGGTCGGCCAGCTCTCCCCGGCGAGGGGCCGGCTCGCCGGTGCCGATGGCCGACATCAGGGCGCGGTGGCAGACGATGTCGGGGTAACGGCGGATCGGGGAGGTGAAGTGACAGTAGGCCTCGGAGTGCAGCCCGGCGTGGCCGATGTTCTGCGGCGAGTAGTAGGCCTGCTTGAGGGACCGCAACAGCAGCGAGGTCAGGCCGATCCGTCCGCGTCCTGCGGAGCGCCGCAGGTGCTCCTCCAGGCGCACCGAGATCGCCCCCATCAGCTCCGCCGCCTGCGTGGAGGACATCCGCTCGGGCACGGGCGGGGTGGGAACGTCCAGGGAGGCCAGCTGATCGACGAGCCGCTGCACCCGCTCCGGGTCCGGGCGCTCGTGAACCCGGTACAGCGTCGGGATCCCGCGCCGGGAGAGCAGCTCGGCAACGGCCTCGTTGGCGGCGATCATCAGGTGCTCGACCAGGCGGTGGGACTCGGTCTGCACCGACCCGTGGATCTCGATCACGTTGCCCTGCTCGTCGAAGGCGACCTCGGGCTCGGGTGAGTCGAGGGTGAGCGCCCCGCTGCGCTCGCGCTTGTGCTGCAGGGCGGCTGCGGCGCGACGGGCGGCATCCAGCGGGGTTCCCCACGGTTCGCGGGCCGGCTCGCTCCCGGCGAAGATGCGGTCCACCCGGTCGTAGTCCAGGCGCTCGTCGGAGCGGATCGTCGAGCGGTAGAAGGAGGCTCCCGCGACGCGGTCGCCCCGCAGCTCGAGCTCGACCGTCACGGCGGGCCGGTCGACCCCGGGCATCAGCGAGCAGGCCTCGCTGGAGAGGCCGTGCGGGAGCATCGGCTCGACCGCCCCGGGCACGTACACGCTCGTCCCCCGCCTGCGGGCCTCCCGGTCAAGGACCGAGCCCTCCCGGACGTGGGCGGACACGTCGGCGATGTGGACCCAGATGCGAACCGTCTCCGGCCCCTCCTGCCGTGCCGAGAGGGCATCGTCGAAGTCCCGGGCGCTGACCGGGTCGATCGTGAAGGTGGGCAGCTCGCGCAGGTCCCGCCGATCCTCGCCCGAGCTCCTGACACGCTCGGCCGCCGCCGCGGCCTCCGACTCCACCGCCGCGGGGAAGGCTCGACTCAGGCCGCGATCCAGCATCAGCCCCTCGATCAGGTCCCGGGCCACCTCCGGCCGCCCGATCCTGCGCAGCACCCGGGCTCCCGAGCCGCGACGAGCCTGTCCCACCAGGACCAGATCGCCCTCGCGGGCACCGGCCGAGCGGGGGGAGCCGACCACCATCCCGCCCGATCGACCCCGCCGCGGGGGAGCCGCCGGGGCGTCCCGCGGCGGGAACAGCCGCTCTGCCACCAGGAAGCGCCCCCGACGTGTCAGGACGGCCACGAGGGCGCCTCGCGGCGCCGGAGCACCCTCGGCGCTCACTTCACCTTGGCGGCGAGAGTGCTCATGGCCACGTCGAGACCGTGGGAGCCGTCCACGCCCCTGGGCACGAGCACTTCAGGCGTGATCCCGGCCCCCTGCTTGACCCCTCCGCCGCCCAGGTTGCGTCCGTTCGGGGTGAAGTACTCGCCGACGGTGATGTCGAGGGCGCCGCCGTTGGACAGCGGCTCCTCCTCCTGGAAGACGCCCTTTCCGAAGGTGTGGGTGCCGACCACCGTCGCCCGCCTGTGGTCCTGCAGGGCCGCCGTCACGATCTCCGCCGCGGAGGCCGTGTTGCCGTCCACCAGCACCACCATCGGGATCGATGCCGGGATCGCGTCGCCGAGGGCCACCAGCGTCTGGGTCGGCTGGCTGCGTCCACGCGTTGTGACGATCGTCCCCTTGGAGATGAAGATGCTCGCGATCAGCTGGGCCTCCTCGACGAGGCCGCCCCCGTTGGCCCGCAGGTCGAGCACGATGCCCTTGGCCCCGCGGTGCAGCTGCTGTTCGACGGCCTGGCGGACTTCCCCGTGGGCGCCCGGGGAGAAGGTGGCCAGGGCCACCACCCCGAGCTTGACCTTGTGGACGGTCTTCGCCAGGGAGGCGACGACGGGCTGGGAGATGGTGGCCCGGGTGATCTTCAGGGTGCGAAGGCGCTGGTGGGAGGCGGGGCCGGCGGCGGGGCCTTCCACCTGCAGCCGCACGTCGGTGCCCGGGACCCCCTTGATGAGGGCCGTGGCGGCATCGGCCGAGAGGCCTTCGAGCTTGCGACCGTTGACCGCGACGATCACGTCGCCGGGCTTCAGGCCCGCCCGCGCAGCGGGCGAGGAGTCGAACACCCTGGCGATCAGCAGTCCGCGGCGGTGCGGTCCCACCGCGACCCCGATGCCGGTGAAGTGGGGCGGGGCGTTGAATTCGCGAAACTGGCTCGGGGTGAGGTAGTGGGAGAAGCGATCCCCGAGGCTGGCCACCAGGCCCGTGATCGATGCTCCGGCCAGCCTGCTGGTCGGGATCGGCCGGTAGTAGTCGCGGGCGATGCGGTCGATGGCTTCGTCGACGACCCGCGTCTGGTGATCTGCCACGAAGGCGCTTCGAATGAACCGGGGCAGCTCTTCGGGATGCCCGCCGAGCCACAGCCCGGCGACGAGCAGGACGGGCAGCAGGGCGGCCAGGACCGTCGCGAGGAGGTTCTTGCGGGGGGTCGGGGGTGGCATGATCGTTGGGCAAGGGTAGTCGAGGCGGGACCCCGTCCCGGGGTGCAGGCGACGACCCTCTAGGGTGCAGGGCATGACAAGCGTGACCACCAGCACCGTGCCCGACAACGGGCTGCCGCTGCACAGGGTCGAGCTGCCGGGGACACGGGCCCTGACCGTCCTCGTGGCCTTCGACGCGGGTGCCCGCAACGAGCGTCCCGAGGAGAACGGGATGGCCCACTTCCTCGAGCACCTCGTGTTCAAGGGCGGGGAGAAGTACCCCACCTACCGGGATGTGAACGAGACCGCCGAGCGTCTCGGCGGCGTCCTCAACGCCTACACCAGCCATGACCTGGTGGCCTTCCACATCACGGTGCGGGCCGAGAGCGCTCCGGCCGCCATCGACCTGCTCAGCGACTTCGTGGGCCGTCCGCGGATCGACCCAGAGGAGCTCGACCGCGAGCGCGGCGTGGTGATCCAGGAGATCAACAGGGCCTACGACCAGCCCTCGATGGTGGCCGAGTACCTGATCGACCGTGCCGCCTTCGGGGAGCACCCGCTCGGGCGCACCGTCCTGGGGCCGGAGGAGAACCTGCGGGCGTTCACCCGCGAGGGGATAGTCGCCTTCCGCGAGCGCCGCTGGAGCGGCAGGCGCGGCGGGGCCTTCCTGGTCGGCAACCTCGACCACCTCCCCGCCGAGCAGGACCTGCACGAGGCCTTCGGCCGCTTCCCCTCCCTGCCCGAGCCCGAACCCTACGAACCGGCCCCCTCCTTCGATCCTCAGACGCTCGTCGAGGAAAGGGACACCAACCAGTCCCACCTGCGGATGATCTACAGGCCGGATGTCGCCGTCACGGATGTCCGCCAGCGAGCCGCCCTGTCGATCTACTCCACCCTGCTGGGGGGCTCGATGGGCTCCAGGCTGTTCGACGAGATCAGGGAGAAACGAGGCCTCTGCTACTCCGTCTACGCCCTCGATCACGCCTTCGCCGACGTGCCAATCCTCCAGCTTGGGTCGGGCCTGGACTCGGCGAAGTGCATCGAGGCCTACACGCGGATGCGCGAGATCGTGGGGGAGCTGCGCGAGCAGGGCCCCACCGAGGAGGAGGTCCAGAGGGCCAGGGCCTATGCGGCCGGACGATTGGTGCTGGCCTTCGAGAACACCAACGCCGTGGCCAGGTATGCCGCCAACCAGCAGATCGTCTTCGGGGAGGACATCGACCCCGACCGGGCGATCGCCGCCCTCGATGCCGTCACCTTCGACGAGGTCCAGGCCGTCGCCGAGAACGTCGTGGACAGGCTCGCAATCGCCTGCGTGGGCCCCCACAGCGCCGAGGAGTTCTAGCTCCCTCTCGGGCCGCCCACACAGTTGGCGTCTGCGCAGACCAACATGCGTCAGCCGATCGCGACCATGCGATCGATCGGCACCCGGGCGCGGTCGGCGATCTCCTCGGGCACGCGCACCTCGAACTTCATCTCCCGCAGCGAGTCACGCAGCTTCGGCAGGGTGATCATCTTCATGTACTTGCAGGAGGCCTCGGCGTTCGCCGGGATGAACTCGACGTCGGGAGCCGCCATCCGCAGGGGATAGAGCATCCCCGTCTCGGTGGCGACGATGGCCTCGCGGACCCTGTGGGTGGCGAGATCCGCGGCGGGGGGCTCCGACGAGTCGTGCAGGCCGGGTTCGCTCACCTGACCACCCCCGTCGCTCTCCGGGCCGCGATGGGTGGCGGACTCGGCGAACCTGAGCATCCCGCCGGTCGAGAGCATGTGCACGCCCTCTGCCGACACGTCGCCGGCCGCGACGAACTCCATGATGCTCGTCGAGCAGCCGCACTCGGGATGGATCAGGAAGTCGGCACCGGGGTGGGCGGCCCGCATCGCTTCGATGTCGGCCGGCCTGATCCCGGCGTGCACGTGGCACTCCCCGTCCCAGACGTGCATGCGCCGTCCCAGCTCCTTCTCGACGTAGGCTCCGAGCCACATGTCCGGTCCGAACAGGATCTCGGTGTCAGGGCCGTGGGTCTCGTAGATGTGGCGGACGACTTCCACTGCGTTGGCGGAGGTGCAGCAGTAGTCGGTGAGGGCCTTCACCTCGGCGGTGGTGTTGACGTACATCACCACCACCCCCTGCGGATAGCGCTCGCGCCACTCGCCGAGCTGATCGGCGTCGATCGAGGCGGCCAGTGAGCAGCCCGCGTCCAGGTCGGGGATCAGGACGGTCTTCTCCGGGCACAGGATCGAGGCGGTCTCGGCCATGAAGTGAACCCCGCAGAAGACGATGACCTCTCCCTCCGCGGCGGCCGCCTTGCGGGACAGGCCGAGGGAATCTCCCACGTAGTCGGCCACATCCTGGATCTCGGGGACCTGGTAGTTGTGGGCCAGGATCACGGCCCCGCGCTCGGCCGCCAGCGCGCGGACCTCCGCCTGCATCGCTGCGATCGCGTCGGGAGAGAGGGTGCTCGGGGGTGCCTGGGTGGGAGCCATGGGCAGGTTCATGGCAGCGCCTCCAGTGTGAGGGACAGGTCGAGGGCGGGCGCCGAGTGTGTCAGCGCACCCATCGAAATCCATTCTACCCCGGTCTCTGCGATGCCCCTGAGCGCCTGGAGGCTGACCCCGCCGCTGGCCTCGAGCTGCGCCCGGCCGGCCACCTGCTCCACGGCAGCCCGGAGCTGCTGCACGTCCATGTTGTCCAAGAGCAGGCGGGGAGCGCCCGCCTGCAGCGCCTCCTCGATCTCCGAAGGGTTGCGCACCTCGACCTCGAGGGTGCTCGCGAGGGCCGGCTCGGCCGCCCGGGCCCTGCGCACGGCCTCGGCGATCCCTCCGGCCGCAGCGATGTGGTTCTCCTTGAGCAGGATCGCGTCGTAGAGGCCGACGCGGTGGTTGACCGCACCCCCTGCCGCCACGGCGGCCTTCTCCAGGGCCCGCATGCCGGGGGTCGTCTTGCGGGTATCCAGGACCCTCGCCCCGGTCCCCGCCACCTCCCGCGCGGCCCGTGCCGCCATCGTGGCCACGCCGGACAGGTGGGCGAGGAAGTTCAGCGCCGTGCGCTCGGCTGTCAGCAGCGCAGCTGCCCCGCCCACCACGCTCATGACGGGCCCCCCCTCCCGCCACAGGCCCTCCTCGACCAGCCGCTCCATCTGAGCCTCGGGATCGAGCTGGGAGAAGACGGCCTCGGCCGCCTCCAGCCCGTAGATGACCCCAGGAGCCTTCTGCGTTATCAGGGCCCGAGCCCTCGTCTGGGGGTCGACGGTGGCCCGCGTGGTGACATCCCCCGTCCCGACGTCCTCCTGGAGGGCGTCCCGGACCAGGGCCGCGAGGTCGGTCAAGCCTTGCTCCCGGCGGCCGCGGAGGCGAGCAGGAAGGCGCGCACGAACCCGTCGAGGTCGCCATCCAGCACCCGCTGCACGTCACCCATCTCGCGGCCGGTGCGATGGTCCTTGACCATCGTGTATGGATGCAGGACGTAGGAGCGGATCTGGGAGCCGAAGTTGACGTCCTGAGCCTCCCCCTTCTCGCGAGCGATCTCCTCCTGGCGTTCGCGCTCCTTGCGCTCGAGCAGCTTCGCCCGCAGCATCGCCATCGCCGTTGCCCGGTTGGACGACTGCGAGCGCTCGTTCTGGCACTGGACGACGATCCCCGAGGGACGGTGGGTGATCCGCACCGCCGAGTCGGTCTTGTTGACGTGCTGGCCCCCCGCCCCCGAGGCGCGGTAGGTGTCCACCTGCAGGTCGTCCTCGTTGATCTCCACCTCCCCGGCGTCCTGCACGACCGGTGAGACCTCGACGCCCGCGAAGCTGGTCTGGCGGCGGTGGGCCGCGTCGAACGGGGACAGCCGCACCAGGCGGTGCACCCCGCGCTCGGCCCCGAACAGGCCGTAGGCGTTCTCGCCCCGGGCACGGAAGGTGGCGGACTTGATGCCCGCTTCCTCCCCCTCGCTGACCTCGAGCAGCTCGACCTGGAAGCCACGGCGCTCGGCCCAGCGCATGAGCATGCGCAGCACCATCTCGGCCCAGTCCTGGGCGTCGGTGCCGCCGGCCCCCGCGTTGACGGTGACGAGGGCGTCCCCGGCGTCGTAGGGGCCGGAGAACAGCCGCTGCTCCTCCAGCTCGGCGAGCCGGCGCTCGACCGAGGCGATCTGCTCCTCGACCTCCTCCTGCAGGGATGGCTCCTCGCCAGCCATCTCGACCAGCCCGTCCAGATCCTCGACGTCGGCGCTCAGCGCGGTGAACCCCTCCAGCCGACGGCTGGAGCGGGCGTGCTCGGCCGAGACGGCGGCCGCCCGCTCGGAGTCCTCCCAGAACCCCTCCGCGCCCATCTCGCCCTCGAGGGCGCTCAGCCGCTCCGCCAGCCCAGCCGGGTCAAAGATAGTCCGCGAGCAGCTTCATCTGCCCACGGATGGCGGCGAGCCGCTGCGGTGTCGACTCGCTGGGGACGGTGCTTGCCATGGTCCCAACGCTATCAGCGCGGGGGCTCGCACCCGCGCGGCTACAGGGCGGCGAGGATCGCCTCGGTGCTGTCCAGCCGCCCCAGGCGCGGAAGGATCGTCTCGATGCTGTTGCGGTGGGCGCTGGGCACCATGTCGGTGACGTCGACCGGCACCGGCTAGGCGCCATGGCACTTCTTGAACTTCTTGCCGCTCCCGCACCAGCAGGGATCGTTGCGGCCGACCTGATGCTCGTCGTCGAGCACCCGCTGCTCCACCACCGGCATCGCTTCGACCTCGCCGCCCTCCTCGTCGAAGCCCACACCAGCGGCCCCGCCGGCGGCCGCGGCGGCCGCGGCCAGGGCCCCGGCGCCAGCCGCGCTGTGGCCTCCCGAGTAGGAGACGCGACCGGCTCTGGTGGAGCTCCCCGCGGCCGAGAAGGCGGGCACCGGCGCTCCGCCGCCGTTCTCCCCCTCCACGTTGACCTGGACGTTGAAGATCATGCGGGCGTAGTCGGCCCAGACGCTGTTCATGAGGTCGCCGAAGAGGGTGAAGGCCTCGTTCTTGTAGGCCACCAGCGGGTCGACCTGGGCGAACCCGCGCAGGTGGATGCCCTCGCGCAGGTAGTCCATGTCGAAGAGGTGCTCGCGCCAGCGCTCGTCGATCGTCTGCAGCAGCAGGAAGCGCTCGAGCGCCCCCATCAGCTCCTCCCCGAGCGCCTGTTCGCGGGCGTCGTAGAGCTCCATCGCGGCGTCGACGATCCCTTCCACGAGGGCGTTGCGATCCGGCGTACGGGACCTCAGCTCCTCGCTCGTCAGATCGACGGGGAAGAACTGGCCGAGGGCGGTGAAGAGTCCGGCCAGGTCCCAGTCCTCGACGAACTCCCCGGGGGTGTACTGGTCGATCGTCCGCTCGATCACGTTGCCGACCTCGCGCCTGGCCTCCTCGCCGATGCTCTTGCCCTCGAGCACCTCGTCCCGGTAGGCGTAGATCACGCGACGCTGCTCGTTCATCACGTCGTCGTACTCGAGCACCCGTTTGCGGATCAGGAAGTTCTGCTCCTCGACCTTCTTCTGGGCTTTCTCGATCTGTTTGGAGAGCATGCCCGCCTCGATCGGTTCCTCGTTGCCCTCCTCGTCCACGCCACCGAGGCGATCGAGGATCTTGTAGATGCGATCGCCGGCGAACAGCCGCACGAGATCGTCCTCGGCGGAGAGGAAGAAGCGCGACTCGCCGGGGTCCCCCTGCCTTCCCGCGCGACCCCGCAGCTGGTTGTCGATCCGCCGTGACTCGTGGCGCTCGGTGCCGCAGATGAACAGGCCCCCGGCGGCCATCACCTGCTCGCGCCTCTCCTGCACCCTGCGCTCCAGGTCCGGCACGATCTCCTTCATCCGCCGCGCGTAGGTCTCCTCGTCGGAGGGATCGACGTCCTGGCGGGCGAGCTCCTGGTGGGCGAGGTGCTCCGGGTTGCCCCCGAGCTTGATGTCCACCCCACGGCCGGCCATGTTGGTCGCGATCGTCACCGCCCCGGGCTGGCCCGCCTCGGCCACGATGTCGGCCTCCCGGGCCGCATGCTCGGGCTTGGCGTTGAGGACCGTGTGCTTGATCCCGCGCTTGGTGAGGCGCTCGGAGAGCAGCTCGGAGACCTCCACCGAGATCGTCCCCACGAGCACCGGCTGGCCGTTCTCGTGGCGGGCGGCGATCTCCCTGACGACCGCGGCCCACTTGCCCTCCTTGGTCTTGTAGACCTGATCGTTGCGGTCGGCCCGGACCATCTCCATGTTGGTCGGGATCTGGACGACCGGCAGGTGGTAGATCTTCATGAACTCGGTGGCCTCCGTCAGCGCCGTACCGGTCATGCCGGCGAGCTTGTCGTAGAGGCGGAAGTAGTTCTGGTAGGTGATCGTGGCGAGGGTCTGGTTCTCCTCCTGGATCGGGACCCGCTCCTTGGCCTCGACCGCCTGGTGGAGCCCTTCCGACCAGCGCCTGCCCTCGAGGATGCGGCCGGTGAACTCGTCGATGATCTTGACCTCGCCGTCGATCACCGCGTAGTCGACGTCCTTCCTGTACAGGGACTCGGCCCGCAGGGCCTGGATCAGATGGTTGACCAGGTGGCCGTTCTCGGCGCGGTAGAGATGGTCGATGCCGAGGAAGCGCTCGGCCTTCGCCACGCCCTGCTCGGTTATCGAGACCGTCTTGTGCTTCTCGTCCACCTCGTAGTCGAAGTCCGCGATGAAGTTCTTCTTCGTGCGCGGGTCCATGCCTTCGGGGGTCTCGCCGACCTTCATCTGCGGCGCCAGGCGGGCGAACTTCACGTACAGGTCGGCCGCCTGTTCGGGGGCTCCCGAGATGATCAGCGGCGTCCGGGCCTCATCGATGAGGATGTTGTCGACCTCATCCACGATCGCGAAGGGATGCCCTCGCTGGACCTTTTCGGCGAGGTCCTTGGCCATGTTGTCCCGCAGGTAGTCGAAGCCGAACTCCGAGTTGGTGCCGTAGACCACGTCGCAGGCGTAGGCGGCCTGCTTCTCCTCGTATGGCTGCATGTTCTCGAGGATCCCCACGGATACGCCCAGGGCCTCGTAGATCGGTCCCATCCATTCCGCGTCGCGCCGGGCCAGGTAGTCGTTGACGGTCACAACGTGGACGCCCTTGCGCTCGGGCTCGGCCCCCTCGGCGGCGTTGTCGCCCTCGCGCACGGCGAGCGAGTTGAGGACCACGGCCAGGGTGGCCGTGAGGGTCTTGCCCTCTCCCGTCTTCATCTCCGCGATCTGCCCCTCGTGCATGGCCATGCCGCCGATCAGCTGGACGTCGAAGTGGCGCATGCCCATCTGGCGCCTGCCCGTCTCCCTGACGATCGCGAAGCACTCCGGCAGGAGATCGTCGAGCGGCTCGCCCTCCCTGGCCCGCTCGCGCAGGACGTCCATCCGCTCGCGCAGCTCGGCGTCGGTGTCGTGCTCGAGCTCGCCCTCGTAGGCGTTGATCAGGGCGACCCGTCTCTGGTAGGTCTTGAACTTCTTCGCCTCGCCCACGTTCAGGGCGCGGTCAAGCAGGGAGGGCATGGGCCAAGGATAGCTGCCGGCGTCCCGCCCGAGCGCGGGGCGCGATCCTCCAAACGGTGAGCGCGGCGCCGTGGACCGGCGCCGCGATCACCTGCGCCGGAGCCCTACATCGAGGGCAGTGTCACCCCCCGCGCCGCCGACCTTGCGGCCCTGGCGGCTGCGGCGTGGGCCTCGCGCCGGCGCCGAAGCTTGTCGCGGTGGCGCTTGACCTGGCGAGCGAGCTCGTCGACCATCAGGTTCATCGAGTGGATCATCTCGGGGGAGGCGTCGCGTGCCCTCAGGGTGGTGCCCTTCAGGTACAACGTCCCCTCGGCGATCTGGCAGTCGGCAACGCGTGGGTTGCGCTCCCTGAAGATCTCGATCTCCAGGCGGGCCAGGTCGGATACCTGCCGTGTGACCTTGGTGAGACGGCGCTCGGCGTGCGTGCGCAGGTCCTCGGTGACCGGGACGTTTCGACCCTTGATGTCGATCTGCATCCTAGGCTCCTTCGGTCGGCCTTGTATGTCGCGGAAGCACGATGCTACGCCCGTGCGCGGCGGATGTAAATGCCTCTCGACGGATGGCCCGAGAGCGCCCCGCAGCCGGCCGGGATGGATCATTCCCCGATCGCGTGGCAGAATCGGTCGCGGATGAGCCCTGACCTCTCGTGGACGCTCAGCCCCGGCGTGCTCCTCGGTGGGGCGATCCTCGCGGGGCTCTACGCCAGGCGCTGGCGGGCGGTTCGCAGCGGACCCGCCGACCAGCCCTCGGGCCGGGCCCCGGTCTGGCGGCTGTGCTGCTTCATGGGCGCCGTCCTCGTCGTGGTGGGGGCCCTGGTCTCCCCGCTGGACTCTCTGGCCGACCAGCTCTTCTTCGCCCACATGATCCAGCACATGCTGCTGCTGGACGTGGCCCCGATTCTCGCAATCCTCGGCCTCACGAAGGTCCTGCTGCGCCCGGTGACCCGTGCCGTCCACGAGCTGGAGCGGCGCGCGGGCGTGCTCGCCCACCCGGCCTTCGCCGTGATCCTCTACGTGGGGGTGATCTGGGCCTGGCATGTCCCCGCGGCCTACGATCTCGCGGTCCGCCACCCCCTCGTGCACGTCCTCGAGCACCTCACCTTCCTCCTGGCCGGGACCCTGTACTGGTGGCATCTGCTCTCCCCGATCCGGGCGCGGCTGCGCCTCGACGGGATGGGCCCGGTGGTCTACATGGCCGCCACCAAGGTGTTCGTGGGGGCGCTCGGGATGGGCCTGGCCTTCGCCCCCTCTGCCCTGTACCCCTACTACGCCCACCATGCCCGCGTATGGGGCATCTCGGCCCTTGACGATCAGGCGATCGCCGGCCTGATCATGGCCGTGGAGCAGTCACTGGTGATGGGCATCGCCCTGGTCACCCTGTTCATTCGGGCCCTGACCGAGTCCGAGCGCGCCCAGCAGCGGCGGGAGCGCTACGAACTGGCCTGAGCTCTGGCGCGCCGCATGCTCTGCAGGATCCCCCCGTGGCCCGCGATCGCCCCGATCAGGATCGCCTCGGCCGCGATCTCCGTGCCGGGGAAGACGATGCTGGAGCGCAGCTGAGCGCCATCCCCGACCCTGGTCCCGTCTCCCAGCACCATCGGCCCGGTCAGACGCACTCCGCGGCCTATCTGCACGTCCCGGCCGATCCAGGCCGGCCCCTCGACCTCGGTGTCGGCGGGTATCGAGGTTTCACCTGCGACGATCACGCCGGGGCTGACCTCCTCTCCCTCGACCTGTAGCTGCAGCTGGCCGCAGAGGGCGTCGAAGGTGCCCTGGCGCAGCTCGGCCAGGGAGCCCACGTCGTTCCAGTACTCCGTGACCTCGTGGATGTGGAAGGGGACGTCGTTCTCGAGCAGCACCGGGAAGACGTCCTTGGCCCAGTCCACGAAGGGCCGCGGCGGGAAGTAGTCGAAGATGCGCGGGTCGAACACGTAGATGCCGCAGTTGCCGAGGTTCGAGAGCGCCTCCTCGGGAGCCGGCTTCTCCTGGAAGCCCGTGATCCGACCCTCCCTGCCGTGGAGAACGACCCCGTACTCCCGCGTGTCGGGCACCTGCTTGACGGCGAGCGTGGCGATGCCCCCGCTCTCGCGGTGCCTGGTCACCAGCGCGGTGAGGTCGATGTCGGTCAGGGCATCTCCCGAGATCACCAGGAAGGGCTCTCCGGCGAAGAACTCCGCGCACGCCCGCACGCCGCCGGCCGTGCCGAGAAGCTCCTCCTCGTAGTGGTAGGAGATGCGCTCGCCGAAGTACTCCCGGATCGTGTCCGGGAAGTAGTGCAGGTTGGCGATCACCTGCCCGAAGCCGTGGCGATCGAGGAGATCGAGGATGTGCTCCATCACCGGCCGGTCGAGAACCGGCACCATCGGCTTGGTGATCTCATACGTCAGGGGGCGCAGGCGGGTGCCCAGCCCCGCCGCGAGGACCATCGCTCTCATCTGCGGCGCCATCTCTCTCGAGCGTTCGCGCGCTTCGCGGGGCGAACGCTCGAGAGAGCCGTCACCGCTGCAGACTCCATCGACTCAGGACGTCCGAGGGGTCAGGGGTCAGTACCTGTAGTGGTCGGGCTTGTAGGGGCCCTCGGCCGGCACCCCGATGTAGGCCGCCTGCTCGGCCGTCAGGGCGGTGAGCTTCACTCCCAGGGCGTCGAGGTGCAGGCGGGCCACCTTCTCGTCGAGGTGCTTGGGCAGCACGTAGACCCGCTTGTCGTACTCGTCGTTCTTCGTGAACAGCTCGATCTGGGCGATCGTCTGGTTGGTGAAGGAGTTGCTCATCACGAAGCTCGGGTGGCCGGTGGCGTTGCCGAGGTTCAGGAGTCGTCCCTCGGACAGCAGGATCACGGCGTGCCCGTCCGGGAAGACCCACTTGTCCACCTGGGGCTTGATGTTGACCCGCTCGATCCCGTCTACCGAGGAGAGACCCGCCACGTCGATCTCGTTGTCGAAGTGGCCGATGTTGCCCACGATCGCCTGGTGCTTCATCCGCTGCATGTCCGCGGCGGTGATGATGTCCTTGTTGCCGGTGGCCGTGATGAAGATGTCCGCCGTCTCGACCACTTCGTCGAGCGTCCGCACCTCGTAGCCCTGCATCGACGCCTGCAGGGCGCAGATCGGGTCGATCTCGGTGATGACCACGCGCGCCCCCTGTCCCCGCAGCGATTCGGAGCAGCCCTTGCCGACGTCGCCGAAGCCGCACACGACGGCGACCTTGCCGCCGATCATCACGTCGGTTGCCCTGTTGATGCCGTCGATCAGGGAGTGCCGGCAGCCGTAGAGGTTGTCGAACTTGGACTTCGTGACGGAGTCGTTGACGTTGATCGCCGGGAACAGGAGCTCCCCGGCCTCGACCATCTGGTAGAGCCGGTGGACGCCCGTCGTCGTCTCCTCGGTGACGCCTTTGATGCCCTCGCCGATCCTGGTCCAGCGCTGCGGGTCCTCGCCGATGGAGCGGGTCAGCAGGGAGAGGATCACCTGGAACTCCTCCGAGTCGGATGTTCCGGGCCCGCCCACCTCCGGCACGGCGCCGGCCTTCTCGTACTCGGTGCCCTTGTGGACGAGCAGGGTGGCGTCCCCGCCGTCGTCGAGGATCATGTTCGGGCCGCTCGCACCGTCCTCGCCCTCGGGCCAGCGCAGGACCTGTTCGGTGCACCACCAGTACTCCTCGAGGGTCTCCCCCTTCCAGGCGTACACGGGGACCCCGCGGGGGTCGTCGACGGTTCCCTCGGGCCCCACGGCGACCGCCGCGGCGGCGTGGTCCTGGGTGGAGAAGATGTTGCAGCTGCACCAGCGGACCTCGGCACCCAGCGCCGTCAGCGTCTCGATCAGCACGGCCGTCTGGATGGTCATGTGCAGGGAGCCGGTGATCCTCGCTCCCTTCAGCGGCTGGCTGGCGGCAAACTCGCGGCGGATCGCCATCAGGCCGGGCATCTCATGCTCGGCGAGCGTGATCTCCTTGCGCCCGAAGTCCGCGAGCGAGAGGTCGGCGACCTTGAAGTCGGTGTGGGTGAGCGTTGCGGCTGGTGTCATCTATCGAATCTCCAATTTACTTGAGTGCCCGCCCACTCTAGAGCTTGGCGAGGGCTTCCTTGAGCTCGTCCAGCACGCGAACGGGTCCCGGGTCCACGCCGCGCAGGGCGGCGAGGTAGATCGACACGAGGTCCCCGAGCAGGACGAGGGATATGACGCGCTCGATGGCCGTCTCCCCCCGGGTCTCCAGGCGGAAGCTCGCCGCGGCGTTGCCGGCGATCAGCCGCTCGGTTATCTCCATCCTCTGCTTCACCCGCGGGTGGGCGTCGGAGTCGTCCAGGAAGACGGCGGAGAAGCGCCCGACGTCGCGGGCCCCCTCCCAGCCGGCCAGCTCGTTGTGGTCCAGCTCCGGAAGCTCGTTGAAGAAGCAGGGCTGCTTGGCGTTCTCGTTGATCTGCGTCTTCCAGCGGTAGGCGACCGCCGTCGTCAGCCCGGCCCCGGCGACGACCGGCGTGGTGCCCAGCAGGCCGCGGGCGATCTCCTTGGCCAGCGAGTCCTCGGGGGCGTCGGGGCCCCACTCGGCCACGAGCTGCTCGACGTGCGAGGCGGCGACGTCGATCTCAGGGGTCAGCCGCGGCCCGACGCCACACAGGGCCGCCACCTCCAGCGCCGCCACGATCATGTAGGCCACCGCCGCGCGGGGCTGGAAGCCTCCGGGAATGGGGATCACGGGGACGCCGTCGGCACGCGCCATCTCGGCCAGGCGCCCGCCGGTGGTCACCACCGTGCGCTTGGCCCCGAGGGCGCCCGCGGACTCGTAGCAGGCGAGGGTCTCCTCGGTGTTGCCCGAGTAGCTGGCGCAGAGCACCATCGTCTCCGGGGTCGTCCAGGTCGGAAGTCCGTAGGCCCTGGTGACGAAGATGGGCCGGGAGGCGTGGTCGCCGAGGGCGGCGCGCGCCAGCGCCCCGCCGATCGCCGACCCCCCCATGCCCGCCACGACCAGGCCGGCGGGGGTGTCCCAGTCCTGCATGATGGCGGACTCGACCCTCCAGACGGCGTCGCGAAGGTGCTCGGGCAGGGCGAGCACGTCCGCCAGCTGTCCGGAGCTGTCGACGGCCGCGATCAGCTCGCGTGAGATCTCCTGCGCGGCGGGTGTAGCGGTCGTGCCGCCTTCGCTCATCAGCTGGTCGCCTCCTGTGGTGCTGGTCTTGGGGTGGCCATGTCGGCTTGAATCGCGCCGGCGGCGCTAGAACTCGATCGCCCGGTCGGGCAGTTGCACACCAGGGAAGATACGCGCCCCGCGCGTGATCACGTTGTCAGCCCCGATGCTCGCCCCTTCGCCGATCACCGAGCCGCCTGTGATGCTCGTGCCCGCCCCGACCGTGCAGCCCGGCGCGACGATGCAGTCGCGCAGGTGGCAACCGGGCCCGATCTGGCTGCCCTTGAGGATGACGGCCCTCTCGACGGTGCTGCCCGCGGCGACCGAAACGTCCTCTCCGAGGACCACCAGGCTGCCGACGTGGGCCCCCTCGGCGACCTTCGCCCCGCCCTCGAGGAGGGCCGGGGGGATCACCCTGCCCTGCACCTGCGCCCCCGCGTCCACGGCGAGCCAGCCCTCTCCCATGCGCTCGCTGACGGCGGTGTGGACGTTGCCCTCGATGATGTCGAAGGTCCCCTGCAGATAGCGGGCCGGGGTGCCGATGTCCAGCCAGTAGCTCTCGGAGGGGAAGCCGTAGAGGCCCTTGCCGACCAGCAGCGGCCACACCTCGCGCTCGATCGAGACGTTCCGATCCGCGGGCACCAGGTCGAGGATGTCCCGCTCGAGCACGTAGGCCCCGGCGCTGATCAGGTTCGAGGGGAGGCTGTCCCCGCTCGGCTTCTCGATGAATTCCTTCACCGCCCGGTTCTCCTCGAGGGTCACCAGGCCGTAGGCGCTGGGATCCGGCACCCCCACCAGGGCGAGGGTCGCCCGGGCTCCGGTCGCGTCGTGCTGGGCGATCTGGGCGGTCAGGTCGATGTCGGTCAGGACGTCCCCGTTGAGCATCAGGAAGCGCTCCTGCAGCATCGGCTCGGCCAGCTTCAGGGCCCCGGCGGTGCCTCGCGGCTCGGGCTCGTCCACGAAGTGCAGGGCCAGACCGAGGCCGGAGCCGTCCCCGAGCACCTCGCGCACGCTGTCGGCGAGGAACCCGCAGGACATGATCACCTCCTGCACCCCGTGGCTGCGCAGCCACTCGAGCATGAAGGAGATGAAGGGGCGATCGACCAGCTGGACGATCGGCTTGGGCACGGTGGCCGTCAGCGGGCGCAGGCGGGTCCCCTGCCCGCCGACCAGGATCACTGCCTGAATGGGCTCACCGCCTTCCGATCCCCTCGTAGGTGAGCCCCGCCGCGCGCACGGCCGCCGGGTCCAGGGCGTTGCGCCCGTCGATCACCAGGTCTCCGCTCATCGCCCGGGCGACCTGGGCCCAGTCGAGCGCCACCAGCTCGCTCCACTCGGTCACGAGCACGGCCGCATCGGCCTCCTCGAGCGCCGCCAGGGGGGTCTGCGCGAATGCGACCCCGCTGACGAGGTGGCGAGCCTGCTCCTCGGCCACCGGGTCGTAGGCGCTGATCGTGGCCCCGTCGGCCTGCAGGCGGGCGCAGAGGACGAGGGAGGAGGCCTCCCTCATGTCGTCGGTGTTGGGCTTGAAGGCCAGCCCGAGCAGGGCGACGCGCTTCCCGGCGATGCCGCCGAGGTGCTTCTGCAGCTTGCCTATCACCCTGCGCTTCTGCAGGTCGTTGACCTCGATCACGGCCGTCAGCAGCTGGAAGTGGTAGCCGGAGTTGCCCGCGAGCTGCTTCAGCGCGTCCACGTCCTTGGGGAAGCAGCTGCCCCCGAAGCCGATCCCGGCCTGCAGGAACTTGCCTCCGATGCGGTCGTCCAGTCCCATCCCCCGGGCCACCTCGACGACGTCGGCCCCGGTCTCCTCACACACGTTGGCGATCTCGTTGATGAAGGAGATCTTGGTCGCCAGGAAGGCGTTGGAGGCCAGCTTGACCATCTCTGCGCTGGCGATGTCAGTGCGCACGAGGGGGGCCTGCAGCGGGGCGTACAGCTCGACCACCGCATCCCCCGCCCAGCCCCCGTCGTCGCCCACCACGACCCGGTCGGGGTGCATGAAGTCGTTGACCGCCGACCCCTCCTTGAGGAACTCGGGGCAGGAGACGTAGGCCAGGCCGCCCTTGCCCTGCTCGCCGAAGATGCGCACCAGGGAGGCCCCGGTGCCGCAGGGAACGGTCGACTTCATCACCAGGGCGTGGTCCCGAGAGGCGGGGATCGCCCCGACGACGGCGTGCACGGCCGAGAGGTCGGCGTCGCCGGAGTAGGTCGGGGGCGTGCCGACGGCGACGAACAGCAGCCGGGCGCGGGCGAGGGCGTCGGCCATGTCGGTGGAGAAGTGCATGCGGGCGGAGTTGCGGGCCAGCATCTCCTCCAGGCCCGGCTCGTAGATCGGCACCTCTCCACGCCGCAGCCGGTCGATCTTCTCGGCGTCGATGTCAACGCACCACACCTCGCTGCCGAGCTCGGCGAAGCCGGCCGCCGTCACCAGCCCGACGTAGCCGGTGCCGATCACTCCGATGGGCTCGCGGGCGGCGCTCATCAGGCGGGGAAGGCTAGTCGGTGCGGAGGTCGGCCGGCGAGGCTACTGCCCGACCGACAGGAAGGCCTCGTAGCGACGGATGTCCCGCAGGGCCCGGGCCTCTTCCTCGCTGCCCTCCTCGGCCCGCTCGGCGAGCGCGCGCGACTCCGAGAGCCTGCTTTCGAACAGCTGGCGGTCCAGAGCCCCGGGCTCGATCGCCTCCTCCACGAGCACGAGGGCGCGGTTGTCGGCGAACTGCAGATAGCCCTCCGCCTGGGCGAAGCGCACGATCTCGTCCTCGGAGCGGTAGAGCCTGAGCTCCGTCGGCTCGAGCATGGCGAGCACCGGCTCGTGCCCCGCGAGCACGCCGATCGAGCCCACGGCCGTGCGCGTCGAGAGCATCTCGATCTCCTCCGAGAACACCTCCCCCTCGGGGGTCAGCACGTCGGCCTGGAACTTCGTCCTCATTGCTTGGCCGCCTCGACGACTTCCTCGATCGTGCCCTTGAGGAAGAAGGCGCTCTCGGGAACCTCGTCGTGCTTGCCGTCGATGATCTCGTCGAAGCCCCGGATCGTCTCGGCGATCGGCACGTAGGCCCCCGGGGTGCCCGTGAACTGCTCGGCCACGAAGAAGGGCTGGGAGAGGAACCGCTCGATCTTGCGGGCGCGCTGGACCGTGAGCTTGTCCTCGTCGGAGAGCTCGTCGATGCCGAGGATGGCGATGATGTCCTGGAGCTCCTTGTAGCGCTGCAGGATCTCCTTGACGCGGTTGGCCACGCGGAAGTGGTCATCGCCGAGGATGTCCGCCTTGAGGATCGTGGAGTTCGACTCCAGCGGATCGACCGCCGGGTAGATGCCTTTTTCGGAGATCGCCCGTGACAGCGCGGTGGTCGCGTTGAGGTGGGCGAACACCGAGGCCGGCGCGGGGTCGGTGTAGTCGTCCGCGGGCACGTAGATCGCCTGGATCGAGGTGACCGAGCCCTGCTTGGTGGAGGTGATCCGCTCCTGCAGGCCGCCCATCTCGGTCTCGAGCGTCGGCTGGTAGCCGACCTGGGAGGGCATGCGCCCGAGCAGGGCCGAGACCTCGGAGCCCGCCTGTACGAAGCGGAAGATGTTGTCGACGAACAGCAGCACGTCCTGACCCTGGTCGCGGAAGTATTCGGCCATCGTCAGGCCCGAGAGGGCGACCCGCATGCGGGCTCCGGGAGGCTCGTTCATCTGGCCGAAGACCAGCATGGTCTTGTCCAGCACGCCGGACTCCTTCATCTCCAGCCACAGGTCGTTGCCCTCGCGCGAACGCTCTCCCACGCCGCAGAAGGCAGACAGGCCTCCGTGCTCCTTGGCGAGGTTGTGGATGAGCTCCTGGATCAGCACCGTCTTGCCGACTCCGGCGCCGCCGAACAGGCCAACCTTGCCGCCCTTGGCGTAGGGCGCCAGGAGGTCGATCACCTTGATGCCCGTCTCGAACATCTCGGTGGTCGGGGTCAGGTCCTCGACCCGGGGCGCCGGCTGGTGGATGCTCCTGCGCTGCACCCCTTCGGGAAGGTCCTCGCCGAGGTCGATCGGCTCCCCGAGCAGGTTGAAGATGCGTCCCAGGGTGGCCTCGCCGACGGGGACGGTGATCGGTGCTCCGGTGTCGACGACCTCCGCTCCGCGGGACAGGCCGTCGGTCGTGTCCATGGCCACCGCCCGCACGCGCTCGTCGCCGAGGTGCTGCTGGACCTCGCAGACGAGCACCCCCTGGCCGGCGATGGTGCTGATCCCCGGCGCCTCCTCGCCGGCGGCGGCCGCGGGGCGGGCGATCGTGATCGCGTGGTTGATCTCGGGCAGGCGGTCGGGGAAGACAGCCTCGATCACGACGCCCTGGATCTCCTCGATGCGTCCGAGGTTGCGTCCGGCGGAGGTCCCGTTGGGTGACTGCTGCGGGGTGCCCGTCGGCTCGGTGGCTGTGCTGGCGTCCATTGTCTTTGCTGTCTCCTGTCTTGTCAGTTGGTCGTCGGGGGCTCGGCCGGCTGGCGGGCGGCCTAGGTCAGCCCCTCTGCGCCTGCGACGACCTCCATGATCTCCTGGGTGATCTCGGCCTGGCGGGCACGGTTCATCTGCAGCGTGTAGTCGGTGATGATTTCCCCGGCGTTGTCGGATGCGCTGCGCATCGCGGTCATCTGGGCGCCGAAGAACCCTGCCGTGGACTCCACGAGAGCCCGGTAGATCGAGATCTCCACGTAGTCGGGGACGAGCCGCTTGAGGATCTCCTCGGGGTCGGGCTCGTAGGCGACGAGCGCCCGCGGCCCCGTCTGCTCCGCGTCCTCCTCCTGCGCCTCCTCCTCGCCGGCGATGGTCGCCTGCGAGAGCGGCAGCAGACGTTCGCGGGTGACCCTCTGGGTCAACGGCGAGACGTAGGCGTTGTAGACGATCTCCACCCGGTCGAGCTTCCCGTCGACGTAGCCCTGGATCAGATCGTCGGCGATCGTGCGGGCGTCGGCGTAGGCGGGGCGGTCGGCGAAGCCCGTGTAGCTGCCGCTCAGCTCCAGCCCGCGGAAGGTGAGCGAGGAGACCCCCCGGCGCCCGGTCGCGAACCAGGCGCTGGTCAGGCCCTCGTCGGCGAGCTCCGAGCCGATGCGCACGCCGGCGCGGATGATCTGGGAGTTGAATCCGCCGGCCAGGCCGCGGTCTCCGGTGACCAGCAGCAGGCCGACGGTGCTCTCGGACTCGTGCGCGCTGAGCAGCGGCAGGCGGGTGGCCTCGGCGCCCGGCCGCCTCGGCGGCCTGACGCGTCATGCGCCGGATCGCGTCGGCGTAGGGACGCAGCGCCTCGATGCGCTGCTCGGCCCGGCGCAGCCGTGCGGCCGCCACCATCTCCATCGCCCGGGTGATCTTCTGGATGTTCTTGACCGAGGCGATCTTGTTCTTGACGTCACGCTGGCTGGCCATGGCTTCTCCCGCTCGACGGCGCTAGGCCGCCGCCGTGGCCTCCTCGAGCGGCTGGCCCTCCTCGTCGAGGTCGTAGCCGAAGTCCTGGGCGAAGGCCTCGACGGCATCGTGGACAGCCTTCTGGGTCTCCTCGGACCAGTCCCCTCCGGCGATCTTCTCGCGGATGTCCCCGTGCTGGGCGTGCATCCGTTCGCTCAGCTCGCGCAGGAACTCGGGCACCCGCTCCACACGGAGCCGGTCCAGGAAGCCGGTGGTGGCGGCGTAGATCTGGACCGTCTGGTCCTCGACGGCGAGCGGGGCCCGCTCGCCCTGGTTGAGCGTCGCCACGAGGCGCTCCCCGCGGGCCAGCGTGCGCTGGGTGTCGACGTCGAGGTCCGAGCCGAACTGGGCGAAGGCCTCGAGGTCGCGGTACTGGGAGAGCTCGAGCTTGATCCGCCCCGCGACCTTCTTCATCGGGCCGATCTGGGCGTTTCCTCCGACCCGGGAGACCGAGATGCCGACGTTGATGGCCGGCCGCACCCCCGAGTTGAAGAGTTTCGACTCGAGGAAGATCTGCCCGTCGGTGATCGAGATCACGTTCGTGGGGATGTAGGCGGACACGTCCCCGGCCTGCGTCTCGATGATCGGCAGGGCCGTCAGCGAGCCGCCGCCGAGCTCGTCGTTGAGCTTGACGGCCCGCTCGAGCAGGCGGGAGTGCAGGTAGAAGACGTCGCCCGGGGTAGGCCTCGCGACCCGGCGGACGGCGCAGCAGCAGCGACATCTGCCGGTAGGCGTAGGCGTGCTTGGTGAGGTCGTCGTACACGCACAGGGCGTGCCTGCCGCTGTAGAGGAAGTGCTCCCCCATCGCGCAACCGGCGTAGGGCGCCATGAACTTGATCGGGGCGGCCTCGTCGGCAGGGGCGGCGACGATGATCGTGTTGTCCAGGGCGCCGTTTTCGTCAAGCGTCTGGGCGAGGGCGACGACCGTGGACATGCGCTGCCCGATGGCCACGTAGACGGACACGACGCCGGTGTCCTTGTTGTTGATGATCGTGTCGATCGCGATCGCCGTCTTGCCCGTCTGGCGGTCGCCGATGATCAGCTCTCGCTGTCCGCGGCCGATCGGGATCATCGCGTCGATCGCCTTCAGGCCGGTCTGCATCGGTTCGTTGACCGGCTGGCGCTGGACCACGCCGGGAGCCTTGAACTCGGCCGGGCGGGTCTGGTCCACGGCGATGTCGCCCTTGCCGTCCAGCGGCCGCCCGAGCGGGTCCACGATGCGGCCCAGCAGCTGCTCGCCGACGGGGATCTCCAGCAGGGCCCCGGTCCGCTTGACCGTGTCGCCCTCGGAGATCCTGCTCCCACTCGCCGAACAGCACGGCGCCGACGTTGTCGGACTCGAGGTTGAGGGCCAGCCCGGTGACGCCGTGGGGAAGCTCGAGCATCTCGAACGACATGCAGTTCTCGAGGCCGTGCATGCGGGCGATGCCGTCGGCGACGGACAGCACCGTGCCCACCTCGGTCAGCTCGGCCCTGCCCGCGTCGAGCCCCTCGATGCGGCTCTTGAGGATGCTTGTGATCTCGTCTGGGTTGATCTGCATGTCTTGTGCTCCTCAAGAGGCTCCTTGGGCAACTTGCCTGCGCAGCTGCTCCAGTCGGTTGCGAATTGAGGCATCGAGAATCGAGTTGCCCACCCTGACGACGATGCCGCCGAGGATGTCGGGGTCCACGTGCGCGGCCAGCGTGCACCTTGCGCCCGGTGCGCTCGCCGATCGTCGCGGCCGAGGTTCTCGGTGGTCTGCCTGGTCGAGCTCGATCGCGCTGGTGATCTCGACCGGGAGCATCCTGTTCTCCTCCTCCCACAGCCGCTCGTACTCCTGGCGGATGCGGAAGATCACCGGCATGCGGTGGTTTTCGATCAGCAGGGCGAGGAAGTTCAGCAGGATCTCGTCGGCCTCCTCCAGGACGCGATCGAGTCCTTCCTGCTTCTCCTTGGTGGAGAAGTAGGGGGAGAAGAAGAACATCGCCAGCTCGCGGTGCTCGGTCGAGCGCGTCGGCGAACTGGCCGAGCTGCTCGCGCAGCACGTCCAGCTTGCCCTGCTCGAGGGCGACCTCGAACAGCGAGCGCGCGTATACCTGGGCGAGCTCCTCCATCAGTTGCTGGACGCCCCCGTCGAGATCGCTGGAGAAGTCGAGCTCGCGCGAGCGCCTCCTCGACCAGGCGGCGCTGGTCGGCGTCGGCGTGAGCGTCTTGCGTGTGACCTTCTCGGTGGCCAGGACCGTCAGGTCGGCGACCTCGCGGCGGATGTCGTCCAGCGCGCGCTTGGTCGCCGCCTCGATGTCGCGCTCGGCCCGCCTGGCCGCCTCGGCGAGGATCTCCTGGCCGCGGCTCTTGGCCTCGTGCTCGTGCGTCTCGGCGGCCTGGCGCGCGCGCTGGACGATCTCTTCGGCCTGGGCGCGGGCCTCCTTCAGCCGCTCGCGGTATTCGGCCAGCATCTCGTCGGCTTCCTCGCGCGTGCGCTCGGCCGTGTCGATCGAGTCTTCGATCGCTTTCTGGCGGCGGTCGAGCGCTTCGCTGATGCGGGGGAAGGCGAGCCGGGCCAGCAGCAGCATCGTCAGGCCGAAGACGAGCAGCGTCCAGATCATCAGCCCGATGCCGGGCTTGATCAGGAAGCTCGCCCTGCGAGGCGGCCTAGCACCGGGCGCGGGATGGCTGGCGAGCAGGGTCGGCATCGCGTCAGACGATGAACGCGGCGAGCAGGCCGGCCACGAGCCCGTAGAAGAAGCACGCCTCGGTCAGGGCGAAGCCGAGCCACTGCAGCTGGGTGATCTCGTCGCGCATCTCGGGCTGGCGGGTGATCGCTTCGATCGCCTTGCCGAAGATGATGCCGATGCCGACGCCGGCGCCCACGGCGCCGAGACCGCCGCCGACTCCGAGGCCGATCGACTTGCCGGCCTTGGCCGTTTCTTCGGCCACGGCGAGGATGGTGATGAGGGCTATGTGCACGGCGATTGGCTCCTTTAGTGGTCTTCGGCGACCGCGCCGCCGAGGTAGATAGCGGTGAGGGTGGCAAAGATGAACGCCTGCAGGGCGGCCACCAGGCCGACCTCGAAGGCGAACAGCAGCGATGCCCGAACGGGAGCGTGAACCAGCCGAGCCGGCGACGCCGAGGATCACGGCGAGCGCGCCCGCCATGAACAGGATGATCAGGTGGCCCGGCGAGGATGTTGGCGAACAGACGGATCGACAGCGAGAGGATCCGCATCAGGTTCGAGAGCACCTCGAGGAAGAAGATCGAACGACGGCCATGCCGCCGTCGACGCCGCCGGGGACGAGGCCTTTCAGGTAGCCGATCGGCCCCTTCGCGCGGATGCCTTCGACGGTGTAGGAGACGAACACGACCAGCGCCAGCACGAGCGGGATCGAGAGGTTGGCGGTGGCCGCGTACAGCGAGAAGGACGGGATGTGCAGGCCGAAGACGGTGATCTCGTGCTCGGTGTTGGTCGGCAGCGGGATGTAGCCGATGAGGTTCGAGAACATGATGAACAGGAACAGCGTGCCGATGAACGGGAACCACTTGGCGGCCATCTTCTCGTCGAGTCGCGCTGCCGGTGATGTTGTCGCGCATCAGCTGGTAGAGCGCCTCGACGGCCGTCTGCACCTTGTTCGGGCCGCGCCTGCATGCGGCTGGCGACGTAGATCATCGTCACGCAGGTCGCGATCGCGGCGAGGAACGAGGTAGAGCACGGCCTTGTTGATCGAGAAGACGCCCGAGGTTCACCCAGTTGTCGAGTTTGAACTCGTTCTGCGGCTTCGAAGGCTTTGTTGCGCGTGGCCGTGGAAGCCGAAGATCACGAGCAGCACGATCACGCCGCCGATCCAGACGCCGCCGCAGGATCAGCAGCAGTTTCTTCATGCTCGCCTTGGTGCTCGGCTTCGCCGGCCGGGTCGCGCCCATCGGGCGCGGCGGTGCCTGACGGGCGCTCGGTGGCCGGGACTCCCCCCGTCGCGGTCGCGCTCATGACGTGCTCGGGCTCCCCTGGGCGCCGCGGCGCGGGGCGGCCCGCGAGCGGGTTGCGGGTCGAAGAAGGAGATCACGAAGTAGACGGTGAAGGCGGCCAGCAGCAGCGCGGCGGCCATGATCCCGTCGTCCTTGCCGCCCGCGAAGCGCGCGACGAGGATCACGGCCAGCGCGACGATCCAGATGCGGCCCATCATGCTGCCGACCTGCAGGCCGGCGCGGAGCTTGGGGTCGCCGACCCGCAGGGCGCGCTCGTGCATGAAGGCGGTGCCGGCGCGGTCAGCAGCCAGGCGACGGCGGCGATCAGGTAGCCGGGCAGCGGCAGCCCCGCGATCAGCACGAACGGGGCCGTCGCGAGCACCAGGCACACGTCGAGGTAGCGCAGGAGGACCACGTCAGCTCAGCGATCCGGGGGCCGGCCGCGCGCCGGCACGAGGCGCGGCGCCGGCCGCGGGGCGCCAGCGCCCAGCGAGCGCGGCCGCAGGCAGGCGCGAGGCGCGGCGTCGCGCCCTCAGCGTGCCCGCGACGGGTCCGCCGCGGGCCTCGAGTCACGGCGGCGGCGCCGCGGCCCGCGCCGCGAGCGGGGCGGCAGGCTGGATCTCGGCGGCTCCTCCGGGCTCCGCCGGTGCCGGGCAGGCGCGTCGAGGTCCTCGTTGGCGTCGAAGTCTGGCATGTGCGTGGGGCCACCCTACAGACGCGGAAGTCGCTCGCGCTCTGCAGCGGCGGAGCCGTCGAGGTGTCCCTCAACAGTCTGCGGCGGCGCCGGCCACTGTAACCGAACTTGGACTTCGTAACAACTTTGTGACATGCGCCACGCGGGGGTCGCGCGCCCCGGAGGCTCTGCCGCTCGGCGCGGCCCGCAGCCGGCCGGAGCCGGGCGCCGCCAGCCGGGCGCGGCGGCGCGCCGCGCGGCGCTCGCGGCGCAGCGCCGCCACGCGCCGCGACGGCGACGCACGGAGCGACGCAGCACGCCCGCCGAGGATGTCGAGCACGTAGTGGTTGCCCGTGGCGAGCACGGCGAAGCCGGTCAGTGCACGGGTAGACGACGCGCGAGCACCCGCAGCCCACGGCCGCTGCGCGTGATCCGCCAGAGCGCGACGCTGCACCACACCGCCCAGGCGATGTGCAGCGAGGGCATCGCCGCGAGCTGGTTGGCCTGCGAGGCGAGCGCGCCCGTGTGCCAGGAGCCGAGCGCGTGCGTGGAGGCGACGACGTCGGTGAAGCCGTCGAGCATCCGCGGCGGCGCGACGGGGTAGCGCCAGAAGACGACGAAGCCGAGCAGGTTGATCGAGCACGAGCGAGTTGCGCAGCGGCCGGTAGAGGTCCGCGCGCCGCCACCACAGCCAGCCGAGCAGGCCGAGCGTGACGACGAAGTGGGCGTTGTCGTAGTAGTCGGAGATCGACGAGCCCGAGCGTGTGGTGCGCCGGCGAGCCAGCGGTCGAGGGCGCTGCTCGGGGGCGATGCCCAGCGAGCGCTCGAGTGCCGAGGATCGCGCCGCCCGTGGGCGAGCGCGCGGCCCGAGCCGCAGCGGCGCGAGGTTGGTGACGGCGTCGTACACCCAGCCAGCCAGACGATCGCCAGCGCCTCGACCCACCAGCGCGTGCGCGGCGCGCGCCAGGCCTGCGCGGCGCAGCGCTCGGGGCGACGCCCCTGCCGACGGGGACTGCGGGCGAGCAGCTGCAGGGGCGCCAGCGTCGATCGATCGTCGAGACGGCGGTCGACAAGCCGTCGATCTTAGCCGCGGGAGATGCCGGACGTCTCGGACCGCCCGGGCCCGTGCGGCGTCAGGGAAGGACCGGCTCGAGCCCGCGCGCGCGCAGCGTCTCGATCACCGCGCGGCAGCGCCGCCACCGTGCGCCGCCAGGAGCCGGGCGCGGAGTAGTCGTCGGCGTCGTGCAGCAGCAGCACCGAGCCCTCCCCGGCGCCGCGCGGTGACGCGCGCGGCGATCGACTCGGCGTCGCCCGCGCCTCCCAGTCGCGCCCCCAGTGGCTCCACAGCAGCGTGCGCCAGCCGCGCGCGCGGGCGAGCCGCAGCGCGGCGCGCGTTGAGCACGCCGTAGGGCGGGCCGGTAGAGCCGCGGGGCGCGGCCCGGTGCGCGTCGTCGATCGCGTCCTCGGCGCGAGCGATGTCCTCGCGGACCTGCCAGGGCGCGAGGCGCAGCAGGTTGCGGTGGCGGTCGCAGTGCAGGGCGATCTCGTGTCCGGCCTCGGCGATCTCCCGCGGCAGGGAGGGGTTGCGGCGGATCTGCTCGCCGACGAGGAAGAACGTGGCGCGGCACCCGCTCGCGCGCGAGGAGCTCGAGCACCGCCGGCGTGCCCCTGCGCGTGCGGGCCGTCGTCGAACGTCAGCGCGTAGCCCCGGCCGCCGGCCGTGCGGTCCTCGACGCCGAGCGGGCGCGCGCAGCGCCGGCCAGGCCGCCGGCGAGGGCCGGCAGCAGCGTAGCCGGCCAGCGCCGGCCGGCGAGCGCCCCGGCGATCGGTGTCGTCGCGGATGCGATGATCGTCGGTGGACATGGTCGATCTCGTGCTGGGAATCCTCGCGGCCGTCGGCGCCTCGACCCTCTACAGCCTAGGGGTCGCCTTCCAGGCGATGGACGCCAAGCGAGGCGCCTCAGCGAGGAGCACCTGCGGCTCGCGCTCGCCGTGGGCCTCGTGCGGCGTGCGCGCTGGCTGCTCGGGACCGGCCTGTCGATCCTCGGCTGGCCGCTGCAGGTGCGTCGCGCTGATGCTCGCGCCGCTGGTGGTCGTGCAGCCGGCGCTCGCCGCCGGCCTGCTGGTGCTGATGTTCGTCGGCGAGCGCATGCTCGGCGAGCACGCCGGGCCGCTACGAGTACTCGCGATGGCCGCGATCGTCGTCGGCGTCGTCGGCGCCGGCGCTGTGCGCCCCGCCGCGCAGCGTCGACCCACAGCTCGCGAGGAGCTGACGATCACCGTCGTGCTGCGTGGTGCTCGGCGCTCGCGAGCCTGCTCCCCTACGTGCTGCGCGCTGATCGGCCGTCCCCGCGCCGAGCTGACGATGGTCTGCGCCGGGCTCGCCTTCGGCTGGAGCGGCGTGGCGACCAAGCTCGCCTCCGACGACCTCTCCGGGGGGCACCTGTCGGCGTCGCCGCCGCCTGGGGCGCTGTCGACGGCGGTCGCCTCGGGCGTCGGCGTGCTCAGCGAGATGAGCGCCCTGCAGTCGCGCCCGGCGATCCAGGTCGCGCCGGTGGTGTTCGTCACGCAGACGCGTGGTGCCGGTGGTGCTCGCGCCGCTGCTGCTCGGCGAGAGCTTCGCCGACACGCCGCTCGGCGGCGTGCCGCTGGCGCTGTCGCTGGCTGCTGCTGGTGGCCGGCGCGGCGATGCTGGCGCGCTCGCCGCTGCTGCTCGCGCTGATGGACGCTCGAGCGCGTCAGCGCAGTCGAGCGGCTCGGCGCCGAGCCCCTCGGAGGCGAGCCGCGAGACGATCCGTTCGAGCCCGCGCCACCGAGGTCGCCGATCCGTCGAGTTCGACGACGAGCACGTCGCCGGCGCGGATCGGGCGCTGAGGCAGCGGCCGGTCGGCGCTGATCCGCATCGCGCCGCTGACCGGGCGTCGCGCCCGTCGGTGCGGGCGAGCACGAGCTGGCCGACGCGACAGCCCGCCCGCGCGGCTCCAGGTAGTAGAAGCGGTGGTGCAGGCCCAGCGCGCGCGCCTGCGAGTGCAGGAGCGCCGCGCGTGCTTGACCCAGCGCAGCGGCGAGGAGCTCGGGCACTTCCGGCAGCAGCTCGTCGCCGAGCGTCGTGGAGCTCGGCGATCCGCTCGCGGGCTCGGCACGCCGGCGTCGTCGGCGAAGGAGACGTGGATGCCCCGTTCGGCGAGCTGGGAGGCCAGCACGGGATGTCGCCGGGCGGGCGCGTGCACGACCAGGCCACGTCGCGGCTGGTCGGTCGTCGACGTGCGCGAGCGGGTGCACGCGCAGCACCTTCGCCGCGAGGCCGTGACCTCGTCGGTGGACATCATCCACGAGCCGAGCCCGACAAGCAGCGCGAGCTGCGTCGCGAGCGCGACGAGCCGCAGCCGCCAGCGCGGGATCGGCCGCACGCGCCGGGGCGCCGTGCAGCACGACGTCGACGCCGCGGCCGGGTCCGCGCGCGGCGGTCCGTCGGCCTCGCGCTCGCGGGTCCGAGCTCGGCGAAGCTCGCCCGCACGTGCTCGCGCAGCTCGTCGGTGTCGTTGGCCAGGCGCAGCAGGTCGAGCGCGGCCATCGCCCGCGTGTTCAGGCGCGCGTGGCCGACCGGCAGGCCGTAGGAGACGACCGGGGTGCCGGCGGCCCGCGCCTCGAGGCAGGTGACGCCGCCGGTCGAGTGCACGAGCACGTCGGCGGCGGCCAGCAGCTCGGGCATCTTGTCGGTGAAGCCGTAGACGTGCACGCGCGGCTCGTCGGCGAAGGCGGCGCTGAGCTTCTCCTCGAGCTGCTCGTTGCGCCCCGCCAGGCAGACGATGCTCGTGACCTCGGGCGACCGCACGAACTCGCCGACGGCGCCCGGCGATGTCGCCCACGCCCCAGCCGCCGCCGGAGACGACGACCATGCGCCCGTCCTCGGGCAGTCCGAGCGCGCGGCGCGCCTCGGTCGGGCAGCGCGGCTCGAGGAACTCGGCGGAGATCAGCGGGCGCACGAGCTGGACGCTGCCCGCGCCCGGCGATGCGCTCGACCGAGCGCATCGACTCGCCGTACATCACCAGGTGCATGTCGATGCCCGGCTGGGCCCAGAAGAACAGGCCGGTCAGGTCGGTGATCGTCGCGACCGTCGTGCAGTCCACCTCGCCGGTCCGGCGCAGCCGCGCGAGCACGACCGTCACGGCGGGGTAGGTGGAGACGACCACGTCGGGGTCGTGCTCGGCGATCGTTCGCGCCAGCGGCCGCGAGCCGAACAGGCACAGCAGCCGGCGCGCGAGGGCCCGGACGGGCAGCACGTGCTCGAGCAGCCAGTAGACGATCGTGTAGGTCCACGGGAAGAAGCGCAGCTGCACGCGGTAGCCGTCCTCGACGACCGGGCGCAGCACGCGGCCCATCGCGGCGAGGCCGTCGATCACCGTGACCTCGGCGGCTGCGGGCGAGGCCTCGATCTGCTGCGGCCAGGGCGCGCGCGGCGGCGGCGTGACCCTCGCCGACGTCGGCGGAGAGGATCAGGACGCGGCGCGGCCCGGCACCTCGGCGCAGACTGCGTTTGCGTTGGCCGTCGCATAGGTGGAATTAGCACGCCCGCCCGCGGGCGGTTACAAGCGCGGAGCGCAGGCAGCCGTACGGGCGACCCCCGGAGGGCGCGGTCTGAGAGACAGCGTACGCGGGCCGGATGGACGCCTGCCGGCCGCCAGCCGTGAGAATGGCCGCATGCAGGCCGCGCCTCCCACAGCACGCCGCCGGCATGGTCGCCGGAGGCGCCGACGCGGCCCCGGCGCGGCGGCGCCGGCGCCTGGCGCGGGCGGCTCGCCGGCGAGCCCTCGGCGGCTGCTCGGCGCTGCGGGGCGTGCTCGTGACGGTCTCCTGATCGCCGCCGGGGCCGCCGGCGCACCCTCGCGCTACGTGCCCGCCCACAGCGGCGGCTGGCCGGGCTGGCTGGCGGGCCCGCTGCGGGGCCTCGGCGCGAGCCTCGGCAGCGCCGGCTTCCAGGCGCTGATGCTCGTCATGTGCGCGAGCTACCTGGTGGTGCTCGCGGGCGCCCGCAGCGCTGCCCGCTGGCGCCGCTCGCGGCCGCGATCGTGGCGGCGCACGTGATCCTGCTGCTCGGGCCGCCGCTGATCTCCCAGGACGTGTTCGGCTACCTCGGCCTTCGCGCGCATGGGCGCGCTGCACGGCCTGGACCCCTACACGCACGTGCCGGCCGAAGCGTCCGCCGACCCGGTGTTCGGGTTCATCGGCTGGCCGTTCCAGCACTCCCCCTACGGACCGCTGTTCACGCTCGCCAGCTACGCGCTGGCGCCGCTCGGGCTGGCGGGCGGGCTGTGGGCGCTGAAGGCGCTCGCCGGCGCTCGCAGCCTCGGCGCGGTCTGCGCTGACCGCCCGCGCCGCCGGGCGGCTCGGCCGCTCGCCCGCGTTGGCGGCGGCCTTCCTCGGCCTGAACCCGGTGCTGCTGGTGCTGGCGGTCGGCGGCGCGCACAACGACACGCTGCTGATCCTGCTCGCGCTCGCCTGCGCGCGCTGGTCCTGACGCGCGGGAGCAAGCCCGCGCTGCGCGCCGGCGGCAGGGCGCGCTCGCGGTCGCGGGCGTCGGCGTCAAGCTGACCGCCGGGCTGGTGCTGCCGTTCCTGGTGCTCGGCCTCCGCGCGAGCGGCGGGAGCGCCTGCGCGTCGCCGCTAGCCGCCGTCCTCGGCCTGCTCGGCCTGGCCGCGATCGGGGCTGATCGGCTTCGGCCCGCACGCGCTCGGCTTCCTCGGAGCGGTCGGCGAGCAGCAGCAGCTCGTCGCCACCCACAGCATCCCCGCCGAGACCGCCCGCCTGGTGGGCCTGCACGGGACCCCGCGCCTGGTGGCGCCACCTGTTCCTGGCCGGGCTGGCGTGGTCGTGGCCGTGCGCCCTGTGGCGCACCGCGCGGGGGGCCGACTGGCGGGTGTGCGCCGGATGGGCGACGCTCGCGCTGCTGCTCTCCACCGCCTGGCTGCTGCCCTGGTATGCGATCTGGCCGCTGCCCCTAGCGGCCGTCTGCGGCGATCGGCGCCTGCGCGCCGCCGCGCTCGTTGTCTGCGCCTACGCCGTCCTGATCCACCTGCCGCTGGCCGACCCGCTGCTCAGCCCCAGGTCCCACCCCGTCGCCCACCATCCCGGCGTCCCCATCCCCGGCCTCAGCGACCGCCTGGAATTCGCCGGTCTCGAAGTGCTTCACGACGTCCAGGTCGATCTCCGCTGGTGAGGCCTCCGGGCGCAGGCGCCGCAGGCGCATCGCGTCCAGGCGCCGGAACTTGAGGATCTCGAGCACGTAGACGAGGTAGACGCTGGCGGCGACCACGAGCAGCCCGATGCGCCATCACGACCAGCGTCCAGCCGGTGTCGCAGGTGGCCTTTGTGGTCGCTGTAGGGGACGAACCGCAGCGCCAGCGCGAGACCCGCGAGCATCAGCGTCCAGGCGTACAGGTAGGCGATCGTGCGCCGGCTGGAGAAGCCGATGCGGGCCATGCGATGGTGGAAGTGCTCGCTGTCGGGCCGGTAGATGGGCTGCTTGTACTTCAGCCGCTTGAGCACCACGAAGGTGGTGTCCAGGAACGGCACCGCGAGCAGGATCAGGGGCAGCACGAAGGAGACGACGGCGGCCGTCTTGACGGCCGCCTCGACGGTGATCACGCCCATCAGCAGGCCGAGCAGGTTCGCGCCGCAGTCGCCCATGAAGCTCGAGGCGGGCGGGAAGTTGAAGAGCAGGAAGCCGAGCGCCGCGCCCGCCGTGATCGCGGCCAGCACGCCCGGCTGGTGGCGGCCGAGGTCGAAGGCGATCACGGCCATCGTCGCGGCGATGATCGCGCAGACGCCCGCCGCCAGCCCGTCGACGCCGTCGGAGAAGTTGACGACGTTCATCATCACCACGAGGCCGAGCACGGTGAGGATCGGGCCGGCGTTGGTGACGCCGGCGTTGGGGAAGTGCAGTTTGCCGATGAACGGGAGCGTGATCGCCTTCACCGCCACGCCGAAGTGCACGACGATCACCGCCGCGAGCACCTGGCCGGCGAGCTTGACCGCCGGGGGCAGGTCGAAGCGGTCGTCGAGCGCGCCGACGAGCGTGATCACCGCGGCCGCGAGCAGCACGCCGTGCCACAGCTGACCTTCCCTGCCGTAGCCGGCCGGCAGCCAGATCAGCCCGGCGACGAGCGTCCCGGCGAAGATCGCCAGGCCGCCGAGCAGCGGCGTGGGCCGGTCGGAGAGGCCCCGCTCGCGCGGCTCGTCGATCGCGCCGACCGCCCTCGCGAAGCGCATCGTGAGCGGCGTCAGCAGCGCGGTGACGACCGCTGCGGCAAGGAACGCGTAAAGCGCTTCGAGCTCGGTCGGATGCGCCATCTGCTTGCCACAGCATCGCAGGCGGGGAGGTCGCAGGCATCCCCGTCCGCGGAGGATGCCTCAGACCGGGGCGGCGGCCCCCAGGCCCTCGTACAGCGGGTAGCGCTCGACGATCGCCGCCACGCGCTCGCCCAGCTCGCCCGCGCGGGACTCGTACTCGGGCGTCAGCGCGATCGCGAGGATGCGCCCCACCTCGGTGAAGTCCTCCTCCTGCAGGCCGCGCGTGGCGAGCGCGGGCGTGCCGATGCGCAGGCCCGAGGCCTCCATCGGCGGGCGCGGGTCGAACGGGCACGGCGTTGCGGTTGACCGTGATCTGGATCTCGTGCAGGCGATCCTCGGCCTGCTTGCCGGTCAGCTCCGGGTCGGCGTCGCGCAGGTCGACGAGCACCAGGTGCACGTCGGTGCCGCCCGTCAGCACGTTGACGCCGTGGCCGGCCTGCAGCAGCTCCCGCGCGAGCGCCTGCGCGCCCTGCGACCGTGCGGCGCTGGCGCTCGGCGAACAGCTCGCTGGCGGCGATCTTCAGCGCCACCGCCTTGGCCGCGATCACGTGCTCGAGCGGGCCGCCCTGCTGGCCGGGGAAGACGGCCGAGTCGATCTTCTTGGCGTACTCCTCCTTGCACAGGATCACGCCCGCGCGGGGGCCGCCGAGCGTCTTGTGGGTGGTCGTCGTGACGACGTCGGCGTGCTCGACCGGGTTCGGGTGAAGCCCCGCGGCGACGAGCCCGGCGAAGTGGGCCATGTCGACCATCAGCAGCGCGCCGACCTCGTCGGCGATCTCGCGGAAGCGCGCGAAGTCGAGCTGGCGCGGGTAGGCCGACCAGCCGGCCAGCAGCATCTTCGGCCGGCGCTCGCGAGCGATCCGGGCGACCTCGTCCATGTCGATCAGGCCGCTCTCGCGGTCGACCTCGTAGGCGGCGATGTCGTACAGGCGGCCGGAGACGTTGATCTTCATGCCGTGGGTGAGGTGGCCGCCGTGGGCGAGCGACAGGCCCATGATCGTGTCGCCGGGCTGGAGCAGCGCGTGGTAGACGGCCGCGTTGGCCTGCGAGCCGGAGTGCGGCTGCACGTTGGCGTGCTCGGCCCCGAACAGCGCCTTGGCGCGGTCGATCGCGAGCTGCTCGGAGACGTCGACCCACTCGCAGCCGCCGTAGTAGCGGCGGCCGGGGTAGCCCTCGGCGTACTTGTTGGTCAGCACCGAGCCCTGGCACTCGAGCACCGCCCGCGGGACGAAGTTCTCCGAGGCGATCATCTCGAGCGTGCCCTGCTGGCGCTCGAGCTCGCCGCGCAGCGCCTCGGCGATCTCCGGGTCGACCTCGGCGAGGGGACGGTTGAAGTAGTCGGGGCTCAGCTCGGACACGGCGCTCTCCTTGACAGGCGACGAGGATTCTGGTGCCCAGGCGCGCGGCGTGTTCGCTGACCGCTTCCCGGTGGTCGATTCCACCTCCGGCGCCAGTCGCGGCAGCGCCACGAGGCTAGCAGGAGGCGCAGGATCGCGCGCCCTACAGCGTCACGCGGCGCAGCAGCCGCCCGACGGCATCCGCCGAGAGCGCGCCCTCGCGCAGGACGTGCCAGCGCCGCTCGGCGTCGAAGTCGCGCAGGTCGATCACCGTCGAGGGCGTGCCCGGCAGCTCGCCGCCGTCGAGCACGAGGTCGGCGCCGTCGCAGGATCCTGCGCGGCACCTCTGCCAGCGCGCGCGCGTCGGGCTCGCCGGAGAGGTTGGCGCTCGACTGCATCACCGGCGCACGGCACCGCGCCGAGCGCCGCGCAGGCGCGTCCGGCAGGAGCGGGCACGCGCAGCCCGAGCGTGGCGGGGTCCGTCCGGCACGCCGCCGCGAAGCGCCGGCGCGCGGTTGGCCAGCAGCACCGTCACCGGGCCGGGCAGCAGCGCTGCGAGCGCGCGCGCTCGGCGTCGTGCAGCTCCGCCGAGCGTCTCAGCGCCGGCTCGAGCGCGAAGAACATGACCGCGCAGGCGCGCGCGGCGGGCCGGCCCTTGAGCTCGTACAGGCGCTGGGCGGCCGGCTCGTCGTCGGGGTCGCAGCAGACGCCGTAGACGGTGTCGGTCGGGAACACCGCCACGCCGCCGCCGGCGACGCACTCCTGCAGGCGCCTGGCGTCCTCGGCTGCAGGGTCGCGCTCATCCCGGCCGGCCCTCCCCCACCACCACCCGCTCGATACCGGCGAGGTCCCGCTCGAAGCGCAGTCCCTGAAGCCCGCCGCGCGGATCAGCTCGCGCGACCGCGCTGCGCCTGGCCGGCGCCCGACCTCGAGCGCGACCAGTCCGACGCGCTCGTGCGTTGCCAGCTGGGCGAGCAGCGCGCGGATCACCGTCGAGCCCGTCCGGGCCCGGCGAACAGCGCCCCCGGCGGCTCGTGGCGCACGATCTCCGGCGCCAGCGTCGGCGCGCTCGGACTCCGCCACGTAGGGCGGGTTGGCGAGGACCGCGTCGAACTCGTCGCCCGAGCCCCGTCGAGCAGGTCGGCGCGCAGCCAGCGCACCTCGAGCCCGAGGCGCTCGCCGTTCTCGCGCGCCAGCGCGAGCGCGCTGCTCGCTGATGTCGCTGCCCGCGACGTCGAGGTCGGGGCGCTCGTGCTTGAGCGCCAGCGCCACCGCGCCGCTGCCCGTGCCGAGGTCGAGCACGCGCGCGCCGACGGGCAGCCCGAGCGCAGCCTCGACCAGCAGCTCGGTCTCCGGCCGCGGCACCAGCGCGCGGCGGTCGACGGCCAGCTCGAGTCGGCGAAAGCCGCGGCGGCCGACGATGTAGGCGACCGGCTCGCGCTCGACGCGCGGCGGCGCACGGCGTCCTGGAGCGCGCGCACGGCCGGGCCCTGCGACGATCAGGTCGCGGTCGGTGAGCAGCCGCTCGCGGCGGCACCCCGAGCACGTGCGGCGAGCAGCAGTTCGGCGTCCAGCCGCGGCGTTTCGCAGCCGGCGGCGGCGATCGCCGTGAGCGCGCCCGTCGAGCGCGTCCGACGGCGGGGGTGCCTGCGAGCAGCGACCCGCGCGTCGCTCATGCGGCCGCCTGCGCCTCCAGGCGCCGGCGCTTCTCGTCGGCCTGCAGCGCGGCGGTCAGCTCGTCGAGCTCGCCTTCGAGCACCTGGTCGAGGTTGTGCACGGTGAGCTTGATGCGGTGGTCGGTGACGCGCCGCTCGCCGTAGTTGTAGGTGCGGATCTTCTCGGCGCGGTCGCCGGTGCCGACCTGCGAGCGGCGGTCGGCGGCCAGCTCGGCCTGCTGCTCGGCCAGCGCCCGCTCGTACAGGCGCGCGCGCAGCACGCGCAGCGCCTTCTCGCGGTTCTGCAGCTGGGACTTCTCGTCCTGCATCGAGACCACGATCCCGGACGGCTTGTGCGTGACGCGCACGGCCGAGTCGGTCGTGTTGACCGACTGCCCGCCGGGCCCGGAGGAGCGGTAGACGTCGATCTGCAGGTCGTTCGGGTCGATCTGCACGTCGACGTCCTCGGCCTCGGGCAGCACCGCGACGGTCGCCGTCGAGGTGTGGATCCGGCCCTGGGACTCGGTCTGCCGGGCACGCGCTGCACGCGGTGGGTGCCGCCCTCGAACTTGAACACCGAGTAGGCGCCCGTCGCCCTTGATCGCGAACGTGTACTTGCCCTCGCCGATCTCCATCGGCTCGGTCTGCCAGCCGCGCCGCTCGGCGTAGCGCACGAGCATCCGGTACAGGTCGCCGGCCCACAGCCCGGCCTCCTCGCCGCCGGCGCCGCCCTGGATTTCGACGATCACGCTCTTCTCGTCGTTGGGGTCGCGCTCGACCATCGCCAGGCGGATCTCCTCCTCGAGCTGCTCGATCCGCCGGCGCGCGTCGGCCGAGCTCCTCGCGCATCTCCGACGTCCTCGCCCATCTCGGCGAGCAGCTCCTCGGCGCCGGCCGCGTCGTCCTGGGCCCGGCGCCATTCGCGCCGCGAGCTTCGCCGCCGGCTCGAGCTGGCTGTAGGCGCGGCCGACCTCCGCGTAGCGCTCGCGGTCGGAGATCACCTCGGGGTCGGTCATCTGCGTCGCCGAGCTCGGCGAAGCGGGTCTCGATCTGGCTGACGAGCTCTTCGATCATCGTCGGTCCAGTCTAGGCGCGGTGCCCGCGCCTGCGGGGAGCTCAGGCCGCGAGCGGCATGGGTGCTCGCCGGCTCGAGCAGCTCGTCGAGCGTCGCCGACAGCTGCCTCGCGCGGCGTCCGCGCTCGAGCGGCAGCCCGTCCTGCGCCGAGCGCCTCGTCGGCCTGGCGCGATCGGCAGCTCGCGGTCGACGCACCCGGGCGCCGATCGTGCTCGAGCACCTTGCGCGTCTCCGCCTGCGCCCAGACGGCGCCGAACAGGCCCGTGCTGGCGCCCGATCACCGCCGCGGGCTTGCCCCGCAGCGGCGTCTCGGCGATCGGGCGCGAGACCCAGTCGAGCGCGTTCTTGAGCTGCCCGGGATCGAGCGCGTTGTACTCGGGCGTGGCGACCAGCACGGCGTCCGCGCCGGCGATCGCCGCCTTCAGGGCGGCGACCGCCGGCGGGACGCGATGCTCGTCGTCCTCGCTGTACGGCGGGATCTCGCCGAGCCGGTCGAACACGCACCAGCTCGACGCCCGGCCGGCAGCAGCTGCGCGGCTCCGCGCAGCAGCCGCGTGTTGTGCGAGTCGCGCCGCAGGCTGCCCGACAGTCCGAGGATCCGCATGGCGGCTAGGCCTCCCTCACGAGCTCGAGCGAGACCTCGAGCTTGACGTCGTTGTCGAGCGCGAAGCCGCCCTTGGGCAGCGGCGCGTTCCACTCCAGGCCGTACTCGCGGCGGTCGATGATGGCCTCGAGCTCGACGCCGAGCTTGTCGTTGCCGGCGATGTCCACGTGCGGGCCGCTGATGCTGCCGCGCGCGGTGACGCGGTGGGTGTGGCCCTTGATCGTCAGCTCGCCCTCGACCTCGAGCTCGCCGCCGCTCGTCGAGCGCGAACCGCGCTGGAGGCGAAGCTGATCTCGGGGGTGGCTGCGCGCTGTCGAAGAAGTCCGGGGACTTGAGGTGGCCGGCGAGGTTCTCGTCCTTGACGACGATCGAGTCGACGTCGACCGAGCCCTCGAGGCGCGGGCGTGCCGTCCTCGCCGGCGGTGAGCGCGCCGTCGTAGCTCGTCGAAGCGGCCGCGGAAGGTCGCGACGACCATGTGCTTGACGGCGAAGCCGACGTGCGAGTGGACGGTGTCGATCGTCCAGGTCTGCCGGTGGCGATCGCGCTGAGTGGTTGCGGTGCTCATCTGGCTGCTCCTTTCGTTCTGGGAGGTTGCGGACCGCAGTCCGCTTTGACTGTGATACAGCGTAGCACAGAACCGGACCGTGGTCCGTTTAGTAGGATTGTGCGCATGGAGCGACGCTTCCCCGAGCTGCCCCGTTGATCGAGGCCGAACCGGCCGAGACGCGCCGACGCGGCGCGCAACCGCGAGCGGATCCTGTGCGCCGCGCAGCGGCTGTTCGCCGAGCGCGGCGCGGGCTGCGTCTCGATGGACGAGATCGCCGAGGCGGCGGGCGTCGGCAAGGGCACGCTGTTCCGCCGCTTCGGCTCGCGCGCGGCGCTGGCCCGCGCCGTGCTCAGCGAGCGCGAGCGCGCGCTTCAGGAAGAGTTCATCCGCGGCGAGCCGCCGCTCGGCCCGGGCGCGCCCCCGCGCGAGCGGCTGGTCGCCTTCGGCGAGGCGGTGCTCGACCTGCTCGACGCCCACGCCGAGCTGCTCGCGGCGGCCGAGGTCGGCGGCGCGCGCTTCGCCTCGCCCCCCTACGCGCGTCTACCGCCTGCACGTCACGCTGCTGCTGCGCGAGGCCGACCCGGACTGCGACGCCGAGCTGCTCGCCGAGGCCGCTGCTGGCCGTGCCTCGGGGCCGACTGTTCCTCTACCTGCGCGAGGTGCGCGAGATGTCCCGCTCGAGCGGCTGCAAGGACCGGCTGGCGTGCGAGCTGGTCGAGCGGGTCGCTGGCGCGGCCGCGAAGCGCCGCCCGGCCCGGTCTAGGCGACGACCTCGACGCCGACGAGGTCGGCCGCCGATCAGCTCGCCGGGCGTCTCGACGCTCGAGCACCGCCTCGAGCGCGGCGATCGCCACGGCGAGCTGGTCGAGGTCGGGCTCGCGCGTGGTCAGCAGCTGCAGCTTCAGTCCCGGGCCACATCACCGCCCGCACCCAGCCGCCGGCTGCGGTTGCGCCCGGCGAACTTGATCAGCTCGAAGGAGATGCCCGGCGATCAGCGGCACGCCGAGGATGCGCGTCGCCACCAGCCAGTACCAGGCGGGCAGCCCGATCGGCGCGAACACGAAGATCGCGACGATCATCACGACGAGCAGGAAGCTCGTGCCGCAGCGCGGGTGCAGGCGCGAGAAGCGCTGCGCGTTGGCGGGCGTGAGCGGCAGGCCGGCCTCGAAGCAGGAGATCGTCTTGTGCTCGGCGCCGTGGTACTCGAACACCCGCCGCAGGTCGCGCAGGCGCGAGAGCAGCAGCATGTAGCCGAGGAACAGGCGCCGTGCGCACGAGCCCCTCGACCAGCCAGAACAGCAACGAGGAGCCGAGCTGGTCCTTGATCAGGCTCGTCAGGCCGACGGGGATCAGGAAGAACAGGACGATCGCGAGGGCGAGCGCGAGCACGACCGTGCCGACCCACACCGCCGCGGGGATCTCCTGCTGCTCTGCCTGCTCGTCCTCCTCCGGCGGGAGCTGCGCGTTGGCCGAGACCTCGAGCGCGCGGAAGCCGATCGCCAGCGAGCCGCCGAGCGCGACGACGCCGCGCATGATCGGCAGCCGCAGCAGCGCGGTGGCGCTTGCAGCGCCGAGTCGAGCGGGAAGGTCGTGACCTCGATCTCGCCCAGCGCCGCCTCCTCGGGCGAGCGCTCGCCGCTCGCTGCGAGCTGCTCGGCGCTCGGCTTGCGCACGGCGACCGCCCAGTTGGAGACGCCCCGCATCATCACGCCCTCGAGCACCGCCTGGCCGCCGAGCGGGCGCGTCGCGCACGGCCTCGAGCTCGCCGTCGCGCTCGGGCCGGCGCCAGCTCGACGGCCGCGGCAGGGCGGTCGTCGGACGCGGCGCGGCGATCGGCCTGGGCCGACGTCGTCGCAGCGGCCGGCTCGGTCGGCGAACCCGCGGCCGGCACGCGCGGACATCGGAGCTACTTGGCGGACCGGGCTTGGCGTCGCAGGCGGCCCTTGGCGACCCTGCGCTGGAAGCGCTCGACGCGGCCGCCGGTGTCCATCAGCTTCTGCCGGCCCGTGTAGAACGGGTGGCAGTTCGAGCAGACCTCGACGTGCAGCTCCTCGTGCGTGGCGCGGGTGATGAACTCGTTGCCGCAGGTGCAGCGAACGTGGGCCTGCACGTAGTTGGGGTGGATCTTGGCCTTCATCGTCAGGTGATTCTAGCGGGCCGCGCCCGGCCCACGCCGAGCGCTCCGCTCAGGCGGCCGGCGGCGCGTCGGCCTTCCCCGGTGCACGGTGAGAACCGGCTGCTGACACCGGGCGGTGCGCAGTTCGAGCGACTGTCAGCATGTGCCCCTTGGCGTTCAGCCAGCGGAAGCGCACGACGGCCGCGGTAGAAGGCCGGCGCGGCGAGGTTCGTGACCTGCCTGGAGGTACTTGTAGACCTTGACCCCGGGCGCCGAGACGCGCCAGACGCCGAGGCCCGGGGCGCTCGACCGAGTGGAAGCTGGCGTCCTTCGGCAGCCGCTCGCAGCACGTCGATCCGCATCTCCATCTTCGCGCGTGCCCGGGATCGCGGTCATTTCGCCGGCGAACGTGGCGGACCGTTCGGCCTGCGAAGCGGCGGTCGACGCACTGCTGCAGCGTCGCCGTGGCGACCTGCTTGGTGGTCGCGTGGCGCTCGCCGGCTGGGACTGCGCAGCCGCTGGAGGGCACCGTCAGCAGCGGGCCGAGCCGCGCGAGGGCGATGCGAGAGCGCCGCGGCGCTCGCAAGCCGCGCCGCCGTTCGTGGCGTGCGTGCTGGCTCGACTCATCCCCCCTAACACCCCGAACGACGCGCAGGTTTCGCGTCCCGCCGCGGTGCGCGGAGCGGGGCGATGCGCGGCCCGTCGGCGCTCAGGTCACCTGGTACAGCGGCCCGTCGCCGCCCTCGGGCGTCGTCAGGCGCCCGCCCTTGGCGGTGATCGCCCCGCACTGGACGCAGTTCGTGTAGTTGACGATCACGTCCACCTCGCCCTTCTCGGGGGCGTCCTCGGGGATCTCATAGACCCCCGCCGGGCACATCCAGCGCCACGTTTCGGCGATCTCCCGCGGCACCTGTTTCTGGACGCGGATGTGGTTGGGGGCGTCGTCGCGGGTGGCGTTGCCGGTGATGAAGACCGAGGAGAGCTTGTCGAAGGTGTACTTGCCGTCCGGCTTGGGGTAGCTGTCCTTGGTCTTGCCGATGAACATCGGCTTGGCGTCGTTGCGGTGCCAGGAGAGGCGCCCGGCGGGCAGGCGGCCCTTGGTGGCGATCGCGAGGTTGACCAGGGGCCCTCCCTTGAGGAACCCCCGCTGGAAGGGCTGGCGGGTGTTGCGGACCTCGTAGAGCTCACTGCCCACCAGCGAATCCTCGATCGTCTGCTCGTAGGACTCGAACGAGGACTCGCCCCGCACCAGCGCGGCGTAGATCGACTCGGCGGCGAGTTTGCCGGACATCAGGCAGTGGTGGACGCCCTTCAGCGCGACCGTGTCGACCATCCCGCCGGCGTCGCCGACCAGCACGGCGCCCGGCATCGAGAGCTTCGGCATCGACCAGTACCCGCCGCCGGGGAGCGCCTTGGCGCCCCAGGCGACGCGCTCGCCGCCCTCGAGGATGCCCTTCACGAGCGGGTGCAGCTTGAACTGCTGCAGCAGGTCGTGGGCGGAGGTCGTGGCGTCCGCGTACTCGAGGTCGACCACGAAGCCGATGCAGACGAGGTCCTCGCCGGTCTTCTCGTCCTTCATCGGGTAGATCCAGGTGCCGCCGATCTGGCCGTACTTCGCCGACAGCTTCAGGGGCCAGGGGCCGATCGTGTGGATCAGGCGGTCGAGCGGCTTGGGGACCTTCCAGACCTCCTTGACCCCGAGCTCCCAGACCTGCGGCTCGCGTCCCTCGGCAAGGTCGAACTCCTTGATCGCGGCTCCGGTGAGATGACCCCAGCAACCCTCGGCGAGCACGGTGGCCTGGGCCTTCATGTCGGTGCCGGGCTCGAAGTTGCCGAGCGGCTCGCCGTCCTTGCCGCGACCCTTGTCCCCCGAGCGCACCCCGACCACGCGGCCGTCCTCCACGACCAGCTGCGTCGCCGCCGTCTCGGTCAGGACGTAGGCGCCCCCCTCTTCGGCCTGGCGCTGCTGGAAGCGGGCCATGGCCGAGACCGAGACGACCTCGTTGCCGTGGTTCTTGAAGGGCGGAGGCGGCGGGATGCGGAGCTTGGTGCGCCCGTTGGGGAGCATGTAGACCGCCTCCTTGTCGACTTCGCCGAAGGCGAAGCCCTCCTTGCGCCAGTCCTCCCGCGTCATGTCAGGGAACAGCTCCTGCAGCGGCCCGGGGCGCATGACCGCCCCGGAGAGGTTGTGCCCGCCGCAGGTCTTGGCCTTCTCGATGACCGCGACGGGCACTTCGCCCAGCCGCTCCATCGTCTCCGGATCCTCCGAGAGCAGTTGCAGCAGCCGGTTGGCGCATGCCAGCCCGGCCGTGCCGCCGCCGACGATGGCGACGCCGACCTCGATCAGCTCGTCCTCGGGGTCCAGCCCCCGCTTGATGAACTCCTTGCGGGAGTCCACCGGCGGCGGAAAGGCCGCCGGGGCGACGGATCCGTTGGATGACATCTCAGGCGCCCTTCTTGGCCTTCACCGCTTCGGTGAGCTTGGGCAGGATCTTGTTGAGGTCGCCGACGATCCCCAGGTCGGAGAACTCGAAGATCGGCGCGTTGGCGTCCTTGTTGATCGCCACGATGTTCTCCGAGGCCTGCATCCCCACCTTGTGCTGGATCGCCCCCGAGATGCCCGCGGCCAGGTACAGCTTGGGCGCGACCGTCTTGCCGGTCTGGCCGATCTGCGCGGCGTAGGGGTACCAGCCGGCGTCGACCACCGCCCTGGTGGCGGCGACGGCGCTGTTGCCTCCGAATGCCGCAGCCAGCTGTTCGCAGAGCTCGAAGCCCTCTGCCTTGCCGAGGCCACGTCCGCCCGCGATGAGGATGTCCGCCCCCTCGATGTCGACGTCGGCTCCCCGCTGCTCTCCGCGGGTGACCATCGTCGCCTGGGAGGCGTGGGGGCTCAGCTCGTAGCTGAGGCTCTCCACCGGGGCGTCCCCGTCTCCGCTCTCGCGGATCTCGAACGCGTTCAGACGCCCGATGATGATGCCCACGTCGGAGCGGTATTTGATCTCGGAGATGGCGGAGTCGCCCAGGATCGGGCGCTCGGCGATCAGCTCGCCGCCCTCCGCCCGCACGTTGGTGACCTCCATCGCCACGCCCGCTCCCAGGCGCGCGGCCAGGCCGGCGCCGATCTCGAAGCCGAGCAGGCCGCCGCCGAACAGGGCGTAGGAGTAGCCCCCGTCGGTGATCGCCTTCGCCATCGCGTCGACGAGCGGCTGGGCGAGGCCTTCAGGCCCCTCGGCGACGAGCACCTTCTTCGCCCCGTACTTGCCGAGCGACGCGGCGAGGTCCTGGGGGACGTTCTCGCCGAGGAGGATCGCGTGCGCCTCGCCGCCGAGCTCGGCGGCGAGCTTGGCGCCCTCGGAGACGGCTCCGAGTGAGTTCTTGTTGATCGCGCCCTCGTAGTGCAGCGCGTAGACCAGGATGTTTGCCATTTCGGTTGCGCTCCTCCTTAGATGAGCTTGCGCTCGTCGAGCCAGGCGACGATCTTCTCGACCGTCTCGCCGGTGTCCTCGTCCTCGATGATCTCGCCCGCCGCCTTCGCCGGCGGCGCCTTGGCCGAGAACCACTGGGCAGCAGAGTTGTCTCCGCCGACTTTCGAGGCGTCGATGTCGACGTCGGAGGCGCTGACCGTGTCGAGCGGCTTCTTCTTGGCCCCCATGATCGCCTTCAGGGACGGGTAGCGGGGCTCGTTGATCGCGTCCCCGACCGAGATCACGGCGGGGAGCCTGACCTGGACCGTGTCGTAGCCGTACTCGGCCTGGCGCTCGCAGCGCAGGCTGTCGGGCTCCACGTCCATCTTGATCACCTGCGTCAGGGAGGGCATGCCCAGATGCTCGGCCACGACCGCCCCGATCGTGTAGCACTCGCCGTCGTCGGACTGCTGGCCGAGCAGCACCAGGTCCGGGCTCTCCCTCTGCAGGGTCTTGGCCAGGGCGTAGCCGGTGGCGGCCACGTCCGAGCCGGCGACCACCTGGTCGCTGAGGTGCACCGAGCGGTCGGCTCCGAGGGAGACGGCCTTGTGCAGCGCACGGACGGCGCTCTCGGGGCCCATCGTCACGGCGACGATCTCCTCGACGGGGACCGCGCCGCCCTCCTTGATCTGCATCGCCGCCTCGATGGCGTGCGTGTCATACGGGTTGAGGTTCTTCTCGCCGCTGCGGTCCATGCGCCCCGTCGAGGTGTCGATCCTCTTCTCGACGGCGGCGTCCGGGACCTCCTTCACCAGGACGCATATCTTCATTGCCGGGGGTTCTCCTTGGGGTCTGTTGGCTGCGATCCTACCGTGTCGGGCGGTTGACTGACGAGTCAGTCAGCCGTGCGCCCCGTGGCAGCGCCGCGGATGAAATCGACGATCGCCTGGGTGGGGGCGCCCGGGGTGAAGACCTCGGCGACGCCGAGACGCTTCAGCTCCGGAATGTCTTCCGCCGGGATGGTCCCGCCGACCGTGATGACGACATCTTCGACCCCCTGATCCCGCAGCAGCTCCACCACGCGGGGCACGAGCGTCATGTGGGCACCGGAGAGGATCGACAGCCCGACGGCGTCGGCATCCTCCTGGATCACGGTCTCGACGATCTGCTCGGGCGTCTGATGCAGGCCCGTGTAGATCACCTCCATCCCCGCATCCCGAAGCGCGCGGGCGATGATCTTGGCGCCGCGATCGTGCCCGTCCAGGCCGGGCTTGGCGACGACCACGCGGATCTTGCTCGCGGTGCTGGAGGTCGGGGAGGACATCGGCGAATACTCTATTTGCTCGCCGCGGACCGGCGCGGAGAGGGCGCCGCGGCGTTCTCCGGCGCTCACCTGCGCCGCCGCTCGGGGCCGCGGCCGGGGACCCGACCGCGGCGCGGATCGCGCGTGGCGGTCCGAGCACGGAGGCGATCCCCCCGTTCGAGGACGATGCGGCCGACCGATGCCATGGCCGTCCCCGCCCCCAGCGCCGCGAGCATCTTCAGCCGCCGCCCGAGCCGGTCGAGCTCTATCACCTCCCAGCCCTCCTCGAGGGCGATCCGCCGCAGCACCGCGTCGGGATTGACGACGACGGCGCGGCCGACGGCGCGCAGCATCGGCAGGTCGGACTCCGAGTCCGAGTAGGCGAAGGAGGCGGTCAGGTCGATCCCGTCCCGCTCGGCCACCTCCCGCATCGACAGGACCTTGCCCTCCCGGTAGTTGAACGGTCCGGCAGGCCGGCCCGTGTAGTGGCCGTCGACGATCTCCGAGCGCGAGCCGAGGCCGCCGTCGAAGGCGAGGACCCGCGCCAGCAGGTCCGCCATCTCCTGGGAGGCGGCGGTGAGGATGTACACGGGCAGGCCCTCGTCCTGATGGGCATAGGCACGGTCGAGCATCTGCGGGTAGAGCCGGGGCAGCACGCCGGCGAGGACCCGGGGGGAGAGGCGCTCGAGATCGCGGACGCGCACCCCCGCGATCATCTCCCCCACCCTGCGACGCACGTCGTCCGCTCGGTCGTCGGTCGAGCCGAGCAGCCGGAAGCGGAGGTTTTCGTAGGCGTCCCGCGCCAGGCGCGACCGCGAGATCATGCCCGTCTCATATGCCGCCCTGGCGAAGAAGATCCCCGAGGACCCGGCCATCAGGGTCTTGTCGAGATCGAAGAATGCGGCCCCCGCGCTGGGAACCGAGCCCGGAGGGCCAGCCGCCGTTCTCCTCGCCCCGCACTAGACCTTGAGGATCACCGCGTCGCCCTGGCCGCCGCCCGAGCAGATGGCCGCGCAGCCGAGACCCCCGCCGCGCCGGCGCAGCTCCATCACGAGGCTGCCGAGGATGCGGGCGCCGGAGGCGCCGATGGGGTGGCCCAGGGCCACGGCACCGCCGTTCACGTTGACCCTCTCCTCGTCGATCCCGAGCATGCGGATCGAGTTGAGGGTGACCGAGGCGAAGGCCTCGTTGATCTCCCACACGTCGATGTCACCCGGCTGCAGGCCGGCCTTCTCCAGCGCCTTCGGGCGGCGCTCGCCGGGGTGGTGGCCAGGTAGGCGAAGTCGTTTGCGCTCTGGGCGTGGGCGACGATCTCGGCGAGCGCCTCCTTGCCGTTGGCGGCCGCCCACTCCTCGGAGGCGAGGACCAGCGCCCCCCCGCCGTCGTTGACGCCGGGAGAGTTGCCGGCGGTGTGAGAGCCCTCCTTGTCGACCAGGCCCGGGAGGGCGGCGAGCCTCTCCAGCGAGGTGTCGCGCCGCGGGCCCTCGTCGACCTCCACGACGGTGTCCCCCTTGCGGCCCTTGATCGTGACACTGACGATCTCCTCGGCCATCCGCCCCTCGTCGGTCGCCTTGAGGGCGAGCTCGTGCGAGCGCAGCGCCCAGCGGTCGAGGTCGGCGCGCGTCATCTCGAGCTCCTCGCCGATCTCGGTCGCCTCGACGAACATCTGCTTGCCGGAGAAGGGGTTGGTCAGCCCGTCGTGGACCATCGCGTCGAGCATCTTGGCGTCGCCCATGCGGTAGCCGAAGCGGGCCTGCGGCAGCAGGTAGGGGGCCTGCGACATCGACTCCATGCCCCCGCCGACCCCGACCTCGAGGTCGCCGGCGCGAATCGCCTGATCGAGGATCACCGAGGCCCGCAGCCCCGAGGCGCAGACCTTGTTGATCGTCTCGGAGGAGACCTCCTTGGGGATGCCCGCCTTGATCTGGGCCTGACGTGAGGGGATCTGGCCCTGCCCCGCCTGCAGAACCTGGCCCATCACGACGTGCTCGACCTGCCCGGGCTCCACGGAGGCGCGCTCCAGGGCGGCCTCGATCGCCCGGGCGCCGAGCTCCGTCGCGTCCAGCGTGGACAGGCCGCCACCCATCTTGCCGATCGGGGTGCGCGCGGCGCCGAGGATCACGGTCTTGGGCATTGGGGCTGGCCTCTCCTGGATCGTTGGATGTCAGACGACCGAGAATGGTAGTGGACGGCCCATCTGCGGCCGGGCGGGCCAGCCCCGGCGGGGCCGCCCCGACGCCCGCGGCGCATGGCGGATATCGTGCGCCGCCATGTACGTGGTGGCGATTCCCGATCACGCTCCCGACAGCGACGCCGACACGGTCGGCGATCGGCCTCTTCGAGGGTGAGGGGGCGCCTGCGGGCTCCCCTGGCGAGGTCGCCGAGCATGATCGAGTCGGGCGAGGCGCGCGCCTCTTATAAGTCCCTGGCCGTCGCGCACGCCGGGGGGCGACGCTGGCTGACGGTGGGCCTCGGCGGGCGTGAGGGCCTGACCCCCGAGCGGGCGACGGGTAGCGGCATCGGTCGCCGGCGCTCGCGCGCGTGAGCTGTCGACCCGTACGCTGTGCTGGCAGCTGCCGCAGGGCGTCCCGGCGGGGCTCGCCGGCGGCGCTCGTCGAGGGCACTGTGCTCGGCGACTACCGCTTCGAGCTCTTCAAGTCCGAGCGGACAAGGCAGCGAGCGGCCGAGGAGGGACCGCCGCAGCTCGAGAGCCTGGTCGTCGCGGGAGCGGCCGGAGCCGAGGAGGAGGTCGCCGACGCGGCCTGGTGGCAGGCCGGGTCAACCGCGCCCGCGACCTGCAGAACCGGCCGGGCAACGACCTCACACCCGGCGCCCTGGCCGACTACGCCGCGCTCGCTGGCCGAGGAGCTGCCGGGGCTGTCGGTCGAGGTCGACCGGCGCGCGGGCATCCGCGAGCGCGGGCATGGGCGCCTTCTCCGCCGTCGCCCAGGGCTCCGACGAGGAGCCGGCGCTGATCACGATGCGCTACGGCGAGGCCGGGCGCGGCCGGTCCGCTCCTCGCGCTTCGTCGGCAAGGCCGTCACGTTCGACAGCGGCGGCATCTCGCTGAAGCCCGGGCGCGAAGATGTCGGAGATGAAGTTCGACATGTCCGGCGGCGCCGCCGCGATCGAGGCGACCGCCGCGATCGCGCGCCTGGGGATGCCCGTCCGGCTCATCACCGTCGTCGGCGCCACCGAGAACCTGCCCAGCGGTCACGCGATCAAGCCCGGGGACATCGTCACGGCGGCCAACGGCAGGACGATCGAGATCAACAACACCGACGCCGAGGGGCGCCTGGTGCTGGCCGACTGCCTCTGCCACGCCGTCGCCGAGGGCGCCGAGCGGATCGTCGACCTGGCGACGCTGACCGGGGCGGTGATCGTCGCCCTCGGGTCGACCCACGCCGGCCTGATGAGCAACGACGAGGAGCTCGCCGGGCGCATCGCCGCACGCCGGCCGAGCGGACCGGCGAGATCGTCTGGCGGCTGCCCCTGCACGAGGAGTACGACGAGCTCATCAAGGGCACCTACGCCGACCTCGACAACGCCCCCGAAGGCCGCAAGGCGGGGACGATCGTCGGCGGGACCTTCCTCTCGAACTTCGTCGGCGAGGTGCCATGGGCGCACCTCGACATCGCCGGCTCGGCCTGGGATCTCGAACGGGCCTACGTCGGCAAGGGCGCCTCGGGCTACGGCGTGCGCCTGCTCGTGGAGCTGGCGCGGTCGTACTCCGCCTAGCCGCGCGGGCCGGGCCAGCCAGTCGGTCACCGCCGCCCACGCCCGCCCGCGCGGATCGATGTGGGCCCGGTGGCTGCCCTGCCTCGCCCTCGATCTCGACCAGCTCCGACCTCGCCTCCCGCCGCCACGCGCCGCTGCGCGCGTACCGCGGCTCAGCTCGACCGAGACGGTCTCGTCCGCCGACGCCGTGGACGAGCAGCGCCGGCATCTGGAGGGGCACCTGCGCATCGGGTCGCGCGACCGCGTAGCGCTCGGGCAGCTCCTCGGGCCCGCCTCCCATCAGCGCCCGCACCGCGCCGCCGCGCCACAGCCGGTAGGCGCCTGCGAGGTCGCACACGCCGGCCTGCCCGATCGCCCGCCGTAGGGGCACGACGGCCGCCGGCGGCGCACCGGGGGCCCCGGGCGCGAGGCGTCGCCGCGACCGGCCGCCCACAGCGCCAGGTGGCCGCCGGCGGAGTGCCCGAGCACGCTGACGCGGTCGAGGTCCAGCGGGGCCGGCACCCGCTCGAGGTGGTCGATCGCCGCGGCCACGTCCTCGAACGTCGCCGGCCAGCCGCCGCCGTCGCCGAGGCGCCGGTACTCGATGTTCCACACCGCCCAGCCGCGCCGCACGAGGTCGCCGCCGAGCCCGCGCATCACGATCCGCCCGTAGCGCGCGTGCCAGGAGCCGCCGTGGATCAGGACCATCACGGGGTGCGGGACCGGCGCCGGCGGGCAGGTGCAGGTCGGCCCGCTGCGAGCGATGGGAGCCGTAGCGATGGGTCCGCCCGCGCGCGAGGAAGTCGAGGATCAGGCGCGCGCCGCGTCACTCGCGGCCATGCTAGATCAGCGGACGTGTGAGAATGCCGCGACGATGGACTTCGACCTCTCCCCCGACCACGAGCTGATCCGGCGCACCGTCCGCGAATTCGCCGAGGGCGAGGTCGCCCCGGTCGCCGAGGAGCTCGACCGCACCAAGTCCTTCCCCTACGAGATCGTCGCGAAGCTGGGCGAGCTGAACCTGATGGGGATCCCCTTCCCCGAGGAGTACGGCGGCGGCGGCGGCGACACGCTCGCCTACGCGCTCGCCGTCGAGGAGCTGACGCGCGTCGACTCCTCGGTCGCGATCACGCTGTGCGCGCACACCTCGCTCGGCACCCAGCCGATCTACCTGTTCGGCAGCGAGGAGCAGAAGCGCGAGTGGCTGCCGCAGCTGTGCTCGGGCGAGCGGCTCGGCGCGTTCGGCCTGACCGAGCCCGAGGCCGGCTCGGACGCCGGCAACACCCGCACGCGCGCGCGCCTGGAGGACGGCGAATGGGTGATCGACGGCGCCAAGCAGTTCATCACCAACGCCGGCACCGAGCATCTCGGGGCTCGTCTGCATCACCGCCGTCACCGGCGAGGGCGGACGGATCCCGACGGCCCCAAGGAGATCTCGAACCTCATCGTCCCCAACGGCACGCCCGGCTACGAGCAGGGCGAGCCCTACCGCAAGATGGGCTGGAACGCCTCCGACACGCGCCCGCTGACGTTCAGCGACTGCCGCGTGCCCGAGGAGAACCTGCTCGGGCCCCGCGGCGCCGGCTTCAAGCAGTTCCTGCACATCCTCGACATCGGCCGCATCGGCGTGGCCGCGATGGGCGTCGGGCTCGCCCAGGGCGCGCTCGACGAGGCGCTTGCGCTACGCCACGCGAGCGCCGGGCCTTCGGCAAGCCGATCTCGAAGTTCCAGGCGATCCAGGGCAAGCTCGCCGACATGTCGACCGAGATCGCGGCGGCGCGCCTGCTCGTCTACAAGGCCGCGCGCGAGAAGGACGCCGGGCGCAACTTCACGCTGACGGCCGCCCAGGCGAAGCTCAAGACCGGCCGCCTGGCCGTGCGCTGCGCGGAGGAGGCCGTGCAGATCCACGGCGGCTACGGCTACATCGAGGAGTACCCCGTCTGCCGCTTCTACCGCGACGCGAAGATCCTCACGATCGGCGAGGGCACCGACGAGGTCCAGCAGATGGTGATCGCCCGCGCGCTCGGCGCCTAGACCGCGATCCTGAGCGCCCGACGCCCTACGCGGTCTAGCGCGGCTCGAGCACGACCAGCGGGATCTCGCGCTCGGTGCGCCGCTGGTAGTCCTCGTAGCCGCCGTAGACGCCGACCACCAGCGGCCACAGCCGCTCGCGCTCCTGCGCCGCTCGCGACGCGCGCGTGCACCGGTCTAGCGCTGCGGAGCCGACCTGGACCGTCGTGTCGGGATTGGCCATCAGGTTGTGAAACCAGGCCGGGTTCTTCGGATAGCCCGCCCTTGGAGGCGACCAGGATGAGGTTCTCGCCGTCGCGGCCGTAGACCAGCGGGCTCGTGCGCCTGCGTGCCGCTCTTCGCGCCGACGTGGTCGAGCAGCAGCATCGGCGGCGCGCCCGGGGAAGCGGTGGCCGATCAGCGCCGTGCGTCGCGCGGTAGACGGCGGTGTGGCCGCCCATCAGCCGCCGCAGCAGCGGCCAGCTGCGATCGGCGAGGTCGAGGATACGTCCATCCGCGCCGGCCCGACCCTACTCGCGCGCCGCGCGCTCGACAGCGCGGCCGCCGCGCTCGAGCAGCGCGCTCGCCGCGCTCGCCGGGTCCAGCCGCCGCTGCGACGACCTCCTCGAGCAGCGCGCTGGAAGCTCGGGTCCTCGCGCAGCTCCTCCTCCAGGCGCCGGCGCATGCGCGCCGTGGCGATCGCGAGCACCTCGTTGCGCAGGTTGCGCCGCGCGCCGCTCGGCGAGCTGGCCGGCGGCGAGGATGTGCGCGCGGTGCTCGTCGAGGCGCTCGCACGAGCTCGTCGACGCCCTCGCCGCGGCTGGCCTCGGTCTTGACGATCGGCACGCGCCAGCTCGCCCGCACCTCCTCCGGCGAGCGGTCGAGGTTGGCCAGCGACAGCACGCCGCGGATCTCGCGCACCATCGTGTCGGTCAGCGGATGGTCGGCCTTGTTGATCACGATCACGTCGGGGATCTCCATCACGCCGGCCTTCAGCGCCTGGATCGAGTCGCCCGAGCCCGGCATCAGCACGAGCACGATCGTGTCGGCGTGGTCGATGATGTCGATCTCGGCCTGGCCCGACGCCGACGGTCTCCACGAACACGTCCTGGCGCCCGGCCGCGTCGAGCAGCAGCGCCGCCTGCAGCGCCGCCTCGGAGAGCCCGCCGAGCGCGCCGCGGTTGGCCATCGAGCGGATGAACACGCCCTGGTCGAGGAAGTGCTCGGTGAGGCGGATGCGGTCGCCGAGCAGCGCGCCGTGGGTGAACGGCGAGGAGGGGTCGATCGAGAGCACGCCGACGCGTGCGCCCGGCTTCGCGGCGGGCCTTCGTGAGCGCGCCGATCAGCGTCGACTTGCCCACGCCGGGCGGCCCGGTGAAGCCGACCACCTCGGCCTCGGCCGGTGTGCGGGTAGACCTCGCGGACGAGCTCCCAGCCCTCGGGGCGGTCGTCCTCGACGAGCGTGATCGCGCGCGCGAGCGCGCGGCGGTCGCCGTCGAGCAGGCGCTGGGCGAGGCGTCGGCTCGGTCATCGAGCGGGCATCATCGCAGGGCGCGCATCGGCGACGCGGCCGTCCACTTACGATTCCGCCGCGATGGAGCTGCTCGCCGACCCGCCCGAGCGCCGATGCCGCCGAGCAGGGCCGCCGGCGCGCGCGGGCGCGCCCGCGCCCGCTGCGCGGCGGCCCGCTGGCGCTGCTGCGCTTCATGCGCGCGCAACCGCATGCTCACGCCGCGGCTACGCGTGCCTGCTCGCGCGGCTGGCGCTGCTGAAGCTGCGCTACGGCAGGCGCCTGCAGACCGACGGGCTCTGCTTCATCTGCCCGGGCGTGAAGCTCGAGATCGGCCGCGGCGCGACGCTGCGGATCGGCCGCTGGGCGTGGATCGGGCACGGCTGCAAGATCCGCGTGCACGAGGGCGAGGTGAGCATCGGCGCGAAGACGGTGATCGGCCAGGAGTGCACGATCTCCGCCTACCAGCACGTCTCGATCGGCCGCGAGTGCATCATCGCCGACCGCGTGATGCTGATCGACTTCGACCACGGCGTCGCCGAGGTCGAGCGCCCGATCCGCCTGCAGGGCATCTACAAGCGCGACGTGCGCGTCGGCCACAACGTCTGGATCGGCTACGGCGCCTGCATCCTGCGCGGCGTCACCGTCGGCGACAACTGCGATCGTCGGCACGAGCGCCGTCGTCACCCGCTCGTTCCCGGCGAACGCGGTCGTCGCCGGCGTGCCGGCGCGCGTGATCCGCATGCGCGACGCGCCCGCGCACGATGCGCTGGGAGTAGACGGCTCGAGCGGCTCGACAGGCCGCCGAGCAGGCGCGGCGGGTCGGCGTCGACGGCGAGGTTGCGCAGGTCCCGCTCGGACTCCGCGCCCGGCGCCCGCCGCCAGGCGCCCGCTGCAGCGCCGCGCCGGTGCCCCTCGAAGCGCTCGCGCGCGTAGGGCACGGCGAGCCCGCGCGTGACCATGAACGCCCAGTCGCTGGCCTGCAGCGCGAGCAGCTCGCGGACGCCGCGGCGGAGCCCGCGTCGCGCCGGCGCGCGAGCACGTCGAGCTCGGCCGCGCGCGCCGCGAAGGCCATGTCGGCGACCGGCGGGCCCCGACCAGGTCGACAGGTCGCCGTCCTGCGCCCCAGCTGCTGCGCCGCGCCAGCCCGAGCGCCTCCCGGGAGCGGCCGCCGGCTCGAGCGTCTCGAGCGCGTCGTCGAGGCGCAGCAGCTCGAGGCCCTGGCGCGAGCACTCCTCGACGACCGCCGCGCAGCCAGGCGAGCCCTCGTACCACCAGTGGCCGAGCAGCTCGGTGTCGAGCGCGCACACGACCAGCCCGCCGCCGGGCAGGCCGCCCGGCCCGTCGCGCGCTCGCGCAGGCGCGCGAGCGTGCGCGCCACGAAGTCGGCGGCGTGCTCGCGCGCGAGCGCGAGCGCGCGCGTCGTGGTCGTAGGCGCTCGCCGTCGTTGCTCCACGGGTTGTGGTGGTGGACGGTGTGGTGGTGGTAGTCGCGGTAGGCGCCCGCGCGCCGGGTAGCCGTCGCTCGCTCCACACCAGCGAGATCGTCGCGCGGTCGATCGGCACGAGCACCACGCCCGACGTCGGTCGCGCAGCGGGCGCAGGTGCTCGCGGGCGCCGAGGCCGAGCGCGCCCGTCAGCTCGACGCAGACGGCGCTGCACGCCGGCCTCCTCGAGCACGCGGCTCGAGCCACGGCGCGTAGGCGCACTCGGGCAGCCAGAAGCCGCCGCGCCAGCCCTCGCCGAAGCGCCGGCGGTGCGAGCTCGACGCCGGTGTGGACCTGCAGGCGCACGCCGGCGTCGGTGGCCAGCAGCGGCAGGATCGCGTGGGTCGCCGAGGAGGTCCACTGCGCGTGGCGGCGCGAGCGCCGCCGAGCAGGTCCCCGCCGCGGCGGTCGAGGCTCTCGAGCGCCCGCTCGTAGTCGCCCCAGGAGCGCTCGAGCTCGCGCGCGAGCTGCTCGTGGCCGCCGGCGCGCAGGCCCGCCGCGTCGCTCCTCGTGGGTGTCGCGGCGCACCTCCTCGACGAACGTCTCGAAGCGCTCGGCCAGCCCCGGCGCCTCGAGCTGGTCGCACAGCACCGGCGTCAGCGACAGCGTCAGCGGCGCGCCCCTCGTCGAGCAGGTCGAGCAGCGGCAGGTAGCAGCCGGCGATCGCCTCCCACAGCCACTCCTCGCCGAACGGCCAGGTGCCGAAGCCCTCGACGTAGGGCATGTGCGTGTGCAGGACGATCGCCAGGGCGCCGCGTCGCGCGGCCGCTCGCTCACGGCCGGCACACCGCGAGAAGTCGAGCGCGCGGTCCAGATCGCGCCTCGCCGGCGTGGCGCAGGCGCGAAGTCCCGGCACGGCGATCGCGGGCGTGAACCAGTCGTAGAACGGCCCGGTGAGCCGCAGCGCCGGGTGCACGCCGGTCCCAGCCGAGCGCGCAGCGCGAGCTCGTGCAGCGCGCAGCTTGCGCGCGTGGAAGAGCCCGTACATCTCGACGCCGGCGAAGTGCGCCGCGGCACAGCGCGCTCGAACTCCTCGGGGCGGTACTCGTGCACGTGCCACGGGTTGTCCGAGCGCGCGGCACCCTTGGGCGCGAGCGTGAGCACGTTGGGCGTCGAGACGAACACCGTGCCGGCCGCGCCCCACGAGCGAGCGGAAGTGCTCGAGCGCCGCGCCGGGGTCCTGCAGGTGCTCGATCGTCTGCAGGAACACGACCGCGTCGGCGGGCTCGGCGAAGGTCTCGACGAGGTCGCGCTCGAAGCGCAGGTTCGGCCGGGCGTAGCGCAGCCGGGCGTGCTCGTAGGCCTCGGGGTTGGCGTCGACGCCGACCACCTGCGCGGCCGCGCCGGCGAGCACGTCCGAGCCGTAGCCCTCGCCGCAGGCCATGTCGATCACGCGCGCGCCCCGCCAGCCGCGCGGCGATCCACTCGTAGACGACGAGGTGGCGGCGGAACCAGTAGTTCTCCTCGGGCACGTCGGGCAGCGTGCGCTCGCCGGTCAGCGCCAGCGGCGGGACGCCCGTCGGGCTGGTCGCGCTGCAGGTACGAGCTGCTGGTCTAGGTTGTCGTCAAGAGATGCCCTCGGTCGTGACGGGTCAGGCGCGGATGGCGGCGCCCGAGCACGGCGCGCGAGTATATGGTGCCGCCCCGTGCCGCCCGCCCTCAGCGCCGAGCAGATCCGCGACGCGAACACCCGCTACCACGACGTGGCGGCGGACCACTACGACTCCAAGTGGGGCATCGACTTCGGCGAGATCGGCCGCGCGCAGGTGCTCGGCGAAGGTGCGCAAGGCGCTCGGCCGCGAGCCCGCCCGCTACGACGCGCTCGCTGGAGATCGGCGCCGGCACCGGCTACTTCACGCTGAACCTGCTGCGCGCCGGGCTGATCGGCGAGGCGACCTGCACCGACATCTCGCCGGGCATGCTCGCGACGCTCGCCGGCCAACGCGAGCGGCTGGGGCTCGAGCGTGCGCGACGCAGCGCCGGCCGACGCCGAGCGGCTGCCGTTCGCGGACGAGAGCTTCGACCTCGTGCTCGGCCACGCCGTGCTGCACCACATCCCCGACCTGCCCCGCGCGTTCGCCGAGTTCGAGCGCGTGCTCGCGCCCGGGCGGCACGGTCCTGTTCGCCGGCGAGCCCTCGCGCTACGGCGACCGCCTGGCGCGCGTGCCCAAGCGCCTCGCCGGCGCGGTCGCGCCCGCTGTGGCGCCGCGCGATCGGCGCGCGCCCGCGGCCGCCAGCGGGCGCGAGCGAGCCCGACGAGGCGCTCGAGCGGGTCGTCGACGTCCACGCCTTCGCGCCCGCGCGAGCTCGCCGCGCGCCGCGCGCGGCGCCGGGCTCGAGCGACGTGCGCGTGAGCGGCGAGGAGCTGCTGGCCAACTGGTTCGGCTGGACCAACCGCACGCTCGAGGCGACCGCCGACCCCGAGGAGGTGCCGTGGGCCTGGCGGCAGTACGCCTACCGCGGCTACCTGCTGCTGCAGGAGCTCGACCGCCGGCTGCTCGAGCGGCGCCTGCCGCCGGCGATCTTCTACAACCTGATGCTCACCGCGCGCAAGCCGACCTAGCGCCACCGCGGAGCGCGGCCGCGGAGGCGCGCCCTAGACTCACGCCGATGCCCGAGCCACCGATCCGGGACTTCCCGCTGTTCCCGCTCGGGCATCGTCGCGCTGCCGAGCGAGAGCGTCCCGCTGCACATCTTCGAGGACCGCTACCGGACGATGATCGAGCACTGCCTGCAGGCCGAGCCGGGCTCCTCGAGGCGAGTTCGGGATCGTCTGGCTGTCCGACGAGGAGCTCAAGCCGATCGGCTGCGCGTGCGAGATCGAGCAGGTGCTCGAGCGCATGGAGGACGGGCGCCTGAACATCCTCGCCCGCGGCACGCGCCCGTTTCGCGCTGCTCGAGCGCCAGGACGACCTCCCCTACCCGGCCGGCGTGGTCGAGTTCCTCGAGCGACGAGCGACGAGGAGCCCGACGAGCGAGGCCGGCGCGACCGGCGCGCGAGCTCTACCGCGAGCTCGTCATGCAGGCGACCGACCGCGAGCTGCAGCGACGAGGAGCTGCAGCGGCTGGACGCCTACCGGATGGCCGCCACCGTCGAGTTCGACGTCGACGCCAAGCAGGAGCTGCTCGAGCTGCGCTCGGAGAACGCGCGCCTGCGCCTGCTCGCGCACGCTGCTGGCGCGGCGATCGAGCGCCTCGAGCTGGTCGAGCGCGCCCAGGCGCGCGCGCGCTCCAACGGCAAGGTCCGCTTCGGCTAGCCCGGGGGGTCCTATTCCGGCAGGTGGCAGACCTGCTGGGCGGTCTGCAGCACGAACAGCGCCAGCTGGCGCAGGACCGTGGGCTGGCCGGCGGAGTTGTCGGCGAAGCTGACGGTGCCGTCGACGTCGCGCACGTGGTAGCGCAGCACCGAGCCCGGGTGCGCGGCGCAGCGCAGATGTGCGGGAGGCCGGGTCGTGCAGGTCTTCCTGGATCGCCCGCGCCTTGACGAGCTGCGGGTCGCTCAGCTTCAGCGTCGGTGCCGCCGTTGCAGCGCACGCCGCCTTCTTCGTTGACGAGCAGCGTCAGCCCGGCGTGCGGGGTCGACGCCGCTGCGCTTGACGAGGAACAGGTCCGGCGCCTTGACTGCCGCCGCAGCCGCCAGCGCGAGGCGGCACGAGCCAGCGCCGCCGCGAGCGCCGACCGCGCCTCACGCGCTGCACCGCGACGCCGCCGCGGCGCGGGTCGCCGGCGCCGCTGAGCGCGCCGTCGCGGCGCAGGACCGCCTGGACGCCGCCGAAGAACAGGTTGAGCGCGCCGAAGCGCACGATCCGCAGCTCGCCCGCAGAGCCCGACAGGTCGATCCCCGGCTCGGCGAAGACGACGCCGTCCTCGAAGTGCACGCGCGGCGCCTCGACCGCCTCGCGCGCGCCCGAGGCCGTGGTCGACGACGCCGACGATCGTCTGCAGCAGCGCCGAGCGGATGCGGTTCGAGCCGGCGCTGCCGAGCACCAGCTCGACCTCGCCCTCGCGCATCACGACCGACGGGGCCATCATGCTCGGCATCCGCCGCCCGGCCGGGTGCAGGTGGAAGCCGAGCGGGTTGAGGTCCTCCTCGCCCATCACGTTGTTGAGGTGGATGCCCGGTGCCCGGCACGACCACGCCCGAGCCCTCGCCGTTCGTGCACGTGGCGCTGCAGGCCAGTCCGTCGGCGTCGATCACCGAGATGTGGGTGGTCGAGCCGAGCCGGGATGAGAGGAAGCGCTCGAGGAAGCCCTCGCTCGTCGAGGCCCTCGAGGAACTCGGCGGTGCGCTCGGCCTGCGCGGCGTGCATCGCCGCGACGATGCCCGCGCAGCGTCGGGCGGCGCCGGCCCGCGGTCGAGCAGCCCGAGGGAGTAGGCGAGCAGCGTGCCGCCGGCCGAGGGGGGCGGGTTGGTGAGGATCTCGCGGTCGCGGTAGCCGATCCGCACCGGCTCGCGCTCGACGGCGCGGTAGCCGGCGAGGTCCTCGCGGCGTGAGCGAGCCGCCGCGCGCGCCGCAGCCAGTCGCAGACCGCCGCCGCGATGTCGCCGCGGTAGAACGGCTCGGCGCCCTCGCGCGCCAGCCGCATCGAGGGCGTCGCCGAGCTCCGGCGTTGCGCAGCAGCTCGCCCTCGCGCAGGACCCGGCCCTCGCGGCGCCCACAGCGCGGCGCACTCGGGCGTCGAGGTCAGCAGGTCGGCGAGGATCTCGGCCACGTAGGCCTGGCCGGCGTTCAGCGCGCACGCCCTCCCGCGCGAGCCGCGCCGCGGGCGCCGCGAGCTCGCTCGAGCGGGATGGTGCCCCACCGGCGCATGGCCTCGCAGACGCCGGCCGGCGCTGCCGTAGACGCCGCACGAGGCCGGCCCGATGTGGAAGACCTGCTCGGCGTCGCCGAAGGAGACGTCGATCGCGAGCAGCTCGGCCTCGGTGCCGTCGCCCGACGCGGCTGGGCGCCTGGACGAAGAAGTCGAGCAGCGCGGGCTCCATCCCGCCGCCCGCCACGAGCATGTAGCCGCCCGCGCCGAGCCCCGTCAGCAGCGGCTCGGTCACGAACGAGGTGAGCATCGCCGCGACGGCCGCGTCGACCGCGTTGCCGCCCTCCCGCAGCACGCGCGCCCCCGCCTCCGCCGTCAGCGGATGCCCGGCGGCGACGACACCCTTCTCAGCTGACGCTCATGGCAGAGCGATAGCACAGCGCCGGCCCGGCGGCGCGCGACGCGCGGCGCGACGCGAGTGCACGATCAGTGGTTGGGGAGGAACTCGGGAACGTCGAGCTCGTCGCACGCGAGGCAGGCGCGCCGGCGCGCCGGGCTCGCTCGGGCGGCCGAGCGTCGCTCGCCACGCTTGACCTCCGCCGCCCGGCGCGGCTCGCGCAGGCGGTCTGAGCGCTCTTGCGCCGGCCCTCGTCGCCGTAGCCGGTGGCGACGACGGTGACCCACACCTGGTCGTCGAGCTTCTCGTCGACCATCGCCCCGAAGATGATGTTGGCGTCGGGGTGGGCGGCCTCGGAGACGGACTTGGCCGCCTCGTTGACCTCCCACAGCGAGAGGTTCGTCCCGCCCGTGATCGAGAGCAGGATCGAGCGGGCCCCCTCCATCGAGGTTTCGAGCAGCGGCGAGGAGACCGCCTGCATGGCGGCCTCGGTGGCCCGGTTCTCGCCGACGCCCATGCCGATCCCGAGCAGGGCGTTGCCGGCCTCGCTCATGATCGTGCGGACGTCGGCGAAGTCGAGGTTGATCAGGCCGGGGAGCGTGACGAGGTCGGAGATCCCCTGCACGCCCTGGCGCAGCACGTCGTCGGCGACGCGGAAGGCCTCGACCATCGAGGTCTGCTTGTCGAGCACGGCGAGCAGGCGGTCGTTGGGGACGACGATCAGCGTGTCGACCTCCTCGGCCAGGGCGGCGACGCCGCGCTCGGCCTGCTCGCCTGCGCCGCGATGCCCTCGAAGCCGAACGGCTTCGTGACGATGCCGACCGTGAGGGCGCCGACTTCGCGTGCGATGCGCGCGACGATCGGCGCCGCGCCGGTGCCGGTCCCGCCGCCGGCTCCGGCGGCGATGAAGACCATGTCCGAGCCCTTCAGCAGGGCCTTCATGCGGTCGTAGTCCTCCATCGCCGCCTGCGCGGCCGATCTTGGCGTCCGAGCCGGATCCGAGCCCGCGCGTGAGCTCGGCGCCGATGTGCAGGGTGAGGTCGGCGGTCGACTGCTGCAGCGACTGCAGGTCGGTGTTGACCGCGAGGAACTCGATGCCCTCGACCTCGGCCTCGACCATCCGGTTGACGGCGTTCACGCCCGCGCCGCCGACGCCAACGACGCGGATGATCGGCTGTCCGGGACCGCCGGCCGGCCCGCCGGCAGCGGCTGCTCGTGCCGGCTGGGGGGCGGGCTCGGAGCGTGTGCGGGACGGTCCATGAGGCTGTCGGGGATCTCCGAGGAGAAGGCGTGGCGCAGGCGCTCCTGGGGAGAGGGGATGTGGGCCTCGCGGCTCGCTCGACCTGCGGCGAGGGGCTCAGGGCGGGATGCGGCAGGTCGCTCTGCGCGGGAGGAGCCGTGGACCGGCTCCGCCTGCGGCGCTGGCAGAGGCGGCCGGGCCTGCGCCGTCCTCGGCCTCTTCGGTCTTGCGGAAAAGGGCGGCGAGCGGACCTTCGCGCATGCTCGCGCGCTTAGCGTTGGCCATGGGTGAGAACCTCCTGCGCGAGTTGCCGGTAGGACTGAGCGGCCACGCCGTCGGGCTCGTACTTGAGCACCGACATGCCCTTCACGGGCGCCTCCGCGAAACGGACGGTCTTGCGGATGCGCGAGGCGAAGACGCGGTCGCCGAAGTTTTCCTCGAGGATCTCGATGGCCTCCTTGGCGTGGATCGTTCGCGAATCCACCAACGTCGGAAGGATACCCTCGATGTCGACGCCCGGGTTGAGATTCTCGCGGATCATCGCGAGCGTGTTCTGCAGCTGGATGAGGCCGCGCATCGACAGATACTCGCACTGCACGGGGACGATCACCTTGTCGGCCGCCGTCAGCGCGTTGATCGTCAGCAGCCCGAGGCTCGGCGGGGTGTCGATGCAGATGAAGTCGTAGTCCTCGAGGATCGGTTCGAAGGCCTTCTGCAGGGAGCGCTCGCGGCCGATCATCGTCGACATCGCGATCTCCGCCCCGGCGAGGTCGATCGAGGCGCAGGCGATGTCGATCTCGCGCTTGCGGATGACCTCGCGGATCGAGACCTTGTGCACGAGCACGTCGTACATCGATTTCTCGAGCGTGTCCGGGTCGATGCCCTGGGACATCGTGAGGTTGCCCTGGGGGTCCATGTCGACGCAGAGAACGCGGTGGCCCTCCTCCGCGAAGGCGGCGGCGAGGTTCAGCGTCGTCGTCGTCTTTGCCACCCCGCCCTTCTGGTTGGCGAACGCGATGACCTTGGCCTTTCCTTCCACGGTGGCTCCGATTGCTCGATTGATGGAAAGCCTTCCGGTCGGTATTCGCATGGGGATGGTCGATTCCTGCATGCCAACTACGATCCCGGCATGACTCCCGGCCAGCAAGGATTGCGGGAGCGCCTGGAGGGCAAGCGCATCGTCATCTGCCTCGGTGCCGGAGGGGTGGGCAAGACGACCACATCGGCGGCGCTCGCCCTGGGGCTTGCGGCGCGGGGCCAGAAGGTGGCCGTCGTCACGATCGACCCCGCCCGGCGCCTGGCCTCGGCGCTCGGCCTTCGCGAGCTCTCCGGAGAGCCCAGGCCGATCGACGATCGGGACGGCGGGGCCGACGAGCGGGGAGCTGTGGGCGATGATGCTCGACGCCAAGCGGACCTTCGACGAGATCATCGGACGGCTGGCTCCAGACGAGCAGGCCCGGGAGGAGATCCTCGCCAACCCCGTCTACCGGGAGCTCTCGACGGCCGTGGCGGGATCCCATGAGCTGAGCGCCATCGCCAAGCTCTACGAGCTGTACGAGGAGCACGACTTCGACGTGATCGTGCTCGACACCCCGCCGTCGCGCAACGCCCTGGACTTCCTCGACGCCCCCGGGCGCCTGCTCGGCTTCCTCGAAGGAAGGGCGCTGCAGGTGTTCCTCGCCCCGGGAGGCCTCACGGCCCGCCTGTTCGGCCGCGGGACGGCGCTGGTCTTCTCGATCTTCGCCCGGGTGACGGGTGTGGACATGCTGGCCGAGCTCTCCCGCTTCTTTCGCTCGCTGAGCGGATGTCATCGACGGCTTCGGCGAACGGACCCGCAGCGTCGCCGCCCTGCTGCGGGCACCGCGAGACCGCCTTCCTGATCGTGACCTCTCCAGAGGTCGAGGCGGCCGACGAGGCGGCCTTCCTGGCCGACCGCCTGCGCGAGCTCGGGCATGGCCAGCGGCCGACCTGATCGTCAATCGCGTGCACCTCGACGGGCTGGGCGAGCACTCCACCGAGGAGCTCGCCGGGATGCTGTCCGGCGCAGCTGGGCGAGAGCCTGGCCGGGCGGATCGCCCGCAACCTCGCCGACTTCGACGTGCTGGCGAGGCGCGACCGCGACGACGATCGAGCAGCTGAGGGCGCGGGTCGGGGAGCGCGAGCCGATCCTCGTCCCCCACCTAGATGAAGAGGTCCAGGATCTCCTCGGCCTGGAGAGGATCGCCGGGCACCTCTTCGGCTGAGCCCTGGCGCCGGCGGCTCGCTCCTGCTGCGGGGAGAGCAGCAGCTCGTCGGCCAGCCCGACCAGATCCGGGTCGAGGTGGCCGCAGATCACGTCACGCAGGAGGGCGCGCAGGTGGTCGGCGATGTCGCCCGCGAGGGTCTCCGAGCGCTGCGTGGGGGGTGGCGGTGCCGGCGATCACCGAACGCTCGAGGGCGATCGCCTGGATGGCCCGCTCGGTCAGCTGCATGCGTCGCTCGGGGGTGGCGCAGAGGGCCGCCAGGCGTCCTGGCAGCAGGCCGCTCGCGGGACCCTCGGGCTCGAGCAGGGCCCGCAGCGCCAGCAGGTTGTCGGTGAGGGCCTCGTGAGGGACTGTCGCGCTCGCAGCCGAGCTCGAATCGCCGCAGGGCCCAGGCGAGCTCGTTGCCGTGCGGGGCCCGCCGCGAGACGAGGTTGCAGAAGGCGCGCAGCTCGTCCTCCTGCTCGGCCGTGACGACGAGCATGCCGTGTGGGCGTCCGCCGGAACCGAGGGGCAGCGGGCGTCCAGCTGCCCCGCCGCCGATCCGCGCCCAGGCGAGCGGACCGAGGGTCACGCGGCCGTCTCCGAACAGCCGCAGCGCCCGCAGCAGGTCCGCAAGGACCTCGCGCCCGCGGGCGATGGCCTGGAGGGGGTCCTCGTCCTCGGCCGCCAGCACGACCACCAGATGCCCCCCGGGCTCCTCGCTCGGACGCGCGGTCAGCCCGGCGGGCAGCCCTCGAGAGCGTGGGGCTGGGCGATCGTCAGGCCGGCGGTGAGCGGCAGCTCGGGCGATGGTGATCGTCATGCCCTGCAGGGTGGCGACGAGGGTCACGTCGCTCGTGCTCGCCAGCGAGGAGCGCTCCAGGCGCTCGAGGGCCGTCGCGCACGCGCTCGGGGCGCAGCTCGAAGTCGGACTGGTCGGCGAAGACCTCGCCGAGCAGGGCTGCGATGGCGGCTCGCACGCGGGCCGGCCGGGCCATGCCGCGCGGGGTCGACGCCCACGCTGACGAGGTAGCGATCGAGGCCCGTCGAAGCCCGCCAGCAGCGCTCGCGCCTCGCTCGTAGGCCGGGAGCGCCTCGAGCTCCGCCCGGCGCTCGGCGATGAACTGGCCCGTCAGCGGCCGGTAGCAGTACAGGGCCGGGCCGCCGCCGCGGCGGCGCGGCCTGCTGCTCGAGCTCGAAGGGGATCTCGGCGCCGGCGGCGAGGTCGCCTGCGAGGAGCTCGGCGGCGGCCTGCGAGATAGCTCGCGTCAGAGCCGTCTGGAGCTGCACGCGAGCGCATGGTGCGCTGACTTCGCGCTCGCCGGCGCGCTCCTGCCGGCGCTTCCGGGCGCAGCGGCCACCTTGCAGGCCGACGGGCCGGAGTGCCTAGGCGACCGCGAGCGGCCTCGACGGCGGCGCGCTCGGCGCAGCCGACGCCGAGCCAGTCTTCGCCGTAGGCCCGCATGTCGTCGATGATCGGCAGCAGGGCGCGGCCCTTCTCGGTCAGCGCGTACTCGACCCGCGGCGGCACCTCGGGGAAGGTGTGGCGCTCGACGATCCCCTCCTCCTCGAGCGCCCGCAGGCGCAGGGAGAGGGTTCGCGGGCTGATCCCCGGCAGCGAGCGTTCGAGCTCGCAGAAGCGCGAGCGGCCCTCGGAGAGGTCCCGGACGAGCAGCAACGTCCACTTGCTGCAGACGATCTCAGCGGTCATGCATACAGGACATGTCTCATCGACGGCCATCTCGGCCTTTACTTTACCAAATGAAGTAACGGAGCCGCCGGGCGCGCTGACGCCGACGCGGCGAGCGGGGAGCTGGAGCTCGAGATGCCTTCGCGGCGGCTCTCGGCCGAGGCGACGTCCTCCATCGTCGTGCCCCGGCGGCCTTCGGCCTGCATCAGCAGCTTGAAGTCGTGCGGGCTCGAGGCGACCCGCATCGCGTCCTCGAAGGTGACCCGGCCGGCCTTGACGTGGCCGAAGAGCGCCTGATCGAAGGTCTGCATGCCGTAGTAGGCGCCGCTGGTGATGACCTCGACGAGTTTGCCCGTCTGGTCGGGGTCGAGGATCATGTCCCGCACCCGGCCGGTCATGCGCAGGATCTCGCAGACGGCGACGCGGCCGCCGTCGGCGCCGGGGACGAGCCGCTGGGAGATGACGCCCTTGACGGTGCCGGCGATCATGCTGCGGGCCTGCTGGTGCTGGTGGGGCGGGAAGAAGTCGAGCATGCGGTTGATCGACTCGGTCGCGTCGACGGTGTGGATCGTGGAGAGCACGAGGTGGCCGGTCTCGGCGGCCGACAGGGCCGTCTGCACGGTCTCCTCGTCGCGCATCTCGCCGACCAGGATCACGTCGGGGTCCTGGCGCAGGACCCGGCGCAGGGCGCGCTTGAAGGAGGCGGTGTCCATCCCGACCTCGCGCTGGTTGATCGCCGAGCGCTTGTCCTGGTGCACGAACTCGATCGGGTCCTCGATCGTGACGATGTGCTTGCTCATCGTGTGGTTCATGTGGTCGATCATCGCCGCGAGGGTCGTCGACTTGCCCGAGCCGGTGGTGCCGGTGAGCAGGATGATCCCCCGCTCCTCCTCGGCCAGTTCGCGGATGACCGCGGGCAGGGAGAGCTCTTCGATCGTGCTGATGTGGTGGGGGATCGCCCGGCAGACGATCGAGATCGTGCCCCCGCTGCAGGAAGGCGTTGACCCGGAAGCGGGCCACCTCGGGGATTTCGTAGGAGAAGTCGACCTCGTGCTCCTGGGCGAACTCCTCGAGCTTGACCTCGTCGCTGAGCAGGTCCCTCAGAGCGCGCTCGGTGTCCGTCACCCGACAGCGGACTGGACCCCGGCGTCGAGGGACAGCTCTCCGTTGACCCGGTACAGGGGCGCGGAGCCGACCTTCAGATGCAGATCGGAGCCCTCTTTCTCCACGAGCTCCCGCAGCGCGGCCTTGACCTCGAACATGAGGGGTTGATCGGCATCCGGGCCCACGGCCTTGAGCCCCGCCTGGCAGCGTGGACACGACAAGGGCGGATGTGCACGCTGCCCCGCGTGGGGCGACAGACCGCGCGCCGAGGCGCGCTCAGGCGACGTCGCGGAGCTTTTGTGCCTCAGCCAGGCTCTGCAGCTTCTTCAGCGACTGGTTCTCGATCTGGCGGATCCGCTCGCGGGTGACGTTGAACGTGCGGCCGACCTCGTCGAGCGTGCGGGGGTGCTCGCCGCCGAGCCCGTAGCGAAGCTCGAGGACACGGCGTTCGCGGTAGGAGAGGTTCTCCAGGGCCTCCCGCAGCGCCTCCTTGGTGAGGATCTCGGCGGCACGCTCGTAGGGCGACTCGGCCCGCTCGTCGGCGATGAACTGGCCGAACTCGGACTCCTCCTCGTCCCCGACCGGCTTCTCCAGCGAGACCGGGGCCTGGGCGGAGCGCTTGATCGAGTCGACCTCCTCGGGGTCGATGCCGGTGACCTCGGCGATCTCGTCGGCGGTCGGCTCACGGCCGAGCTCGGTGACGAGCTTGCGCTCGGCCCTGCCGATCTTGTTGAGCTTCTCCACCACGTGCACGGGGATGCGGATCGTCCTGGCCTTGTCGGCGAGGGCCCGGGCGATCGCCTGGCGGATCCACCAGGTGGCGTAGGTGGAGAACTTGAAGCCCTTGCGGTAGTCGAACTTCTCGGCCGCCCGAACCAGGCCCAGCGTGCCCTCCTGGATCAGGTCGAGGAAGGGAAGGCCCTGGTTGCGGTAGTTCTTGGCGATCGAGACGACGAGGCGCAGGTTGGACTCGACCATCTTCTGCTTGGCGTCGAGGTCGCCCCGCTCGATCCGCTTCGCGAGGTCCACCTCCTCCTGGGCGGTCAGCAGCCGCACCTTGCCGATGTCCTTGAGGAACAGCTGCAGCGAGTCGGTCGTCATGTCCGGCTTGAGGTCCAGCGACGTTTTCGCTTTGCGCCGTCCCCGCTTGTCGGGCGCCCTCTCGACCTGGGCCGAGGCCGCGGTCGCCGGGTCGATGTCCTCGACGAGCTCGATCTCGGAGCGCTCGAGGAATCCGTGCAGCTCTTCGACGTCAGACTCGTCGAGATCGAGCTCGGACATCGCCTTGGTTATCTCCGAATAGGAGAGAACCCCCACCTGCTGGCCCTTGGCCAGAAGGCCCTTGACCTCATCCAGCTCCTGAAGCTCGACTACTGACATTCGTGTTTCCATTTCTTCCGTCGATCGACAACCGAAGGTGCCCTGCAGGCTCCGAGATCCTGGCCGTTGACTGTTGCTTCGCCGGACATACGGCCACAGCCGTCCCGACGTTACAGCCCTATCGGCTCTCCAGGCACCCATGCTAACGCGTCGATGCCGTTTCCGGACCGCTTGCCGATCCAATTGCACGCCGTGCTCGCAAACTCCGAGCGACCGCCCTTAAGCAATGATGTGGATGTGAGCGACCCCGGCGAGAGCAACGGCAGCACGGGCCTTCCCGAGGATGCGCGGGGGGTGCTGGAGAACCTTCCGCGGACCAGACCGCAGCGGTCGAGCCCCCGTCGCGCCGCCGCCCGCGTCGCCGCGGCCGCCTCCGAGCCCGACGCGGGCTCCCCGCCGGCGAAACGGCCCCCCGCGGCAAAACGCCGCCGCTCCACGACGACCAAGGGCTCCTCCGCGACGGCCTCGCGGCCCGCCAAACCGGCCCGCAAGCCGGCAGGGAAAGCCCGGCCGGCCGGCTCGTCGGAGGCGGTCCCGCGGCAGGGCTATGAGACCGAAGGGGAGCGCGTCACCGGGTCGGTGCAGCCTCCCGGCACCCCCGAGCTGATCGCCACCGCCGCCGAGGCCCTCGCCGAGGTTGCGAAGGTCGGGCTGTCCGGCGGGGAGCGCCTGCTCAAAGATCTTCTGGCCCGGCTTCCCGGCACCTGATCTGCTGGCCCGGCATCCGGGGCACCTGACGCCGACGCCGGCGGGCGGGACGGCGGGCGGGATATGTATACTGGCGGCCACGCCGAGCTGCCCTGGCTCAGGTCAGGGCAGACGGGGGACCCAACGCGGATCGAAGTGGATCCGCTGGGGCGAATCGGTCCATGTGGGCCGTAGCGCAGCGCCGATGCGCCGCGCGAGCCCGTCAGCTCACCCCGTAGGCGTCGCAACGATGGGATACGCACGCAGAACAGCCACGATCGCACTCGCCCTGCTCGCAGGCTCAGCCTGTGCCCCGGTCGCGAGCGCCTTCGCCTCCAGCACGGGGGGCGAGAGCGCCCCGAGCGGCTCGAGCCCGGCCAGGCCGGCCACCCAGGCGAAGGTCAAACCGACGGCGATCGCGACCTGGTTCGGACCCGGCTTCTACGGCAACAAGACGGCGTGCGGGCAGACACTGACCCCGGCCGTCGTCGGCGTGGCCAACCGGACCCTGCCCTGCGGAACCCTGGTGAAGGTCGTCTACAGGTCCCGCGCCATCGTGCTCCCCGTGCTCGACCGTGGCCCCTACAGCCACATCGGCGCCGACTGGGACCTCACCGCCGGAGCGGCTCAGGCGCTCGGGATCTCCGACACCGTGCGGATCCACACACGGGTCGTGGGCAGCGCTCCCAACACCCCGTCGCTCGGTGCGCCGGCCCCCTCCCCCGGCGCCACCATCGCCGGCGGCGCCGTCGCCGGCTAGCCCCGGCGCGCACTTCTCAGTCCTGCTCGACCGCCTCTTCGTGGGGCTGCTCCTCGGCGGCCTCTCGGGCCAGGATCCGCGAGGGCTCGCTGATGACGGTGGCCCCGGGGGGCACGTCGTGCACCACCAGGGCGCCGGCCCCGATCCGCGCGCCCTCGCCGATCCGCAGGCTCCGTCCGGCCGGGGCGAGGATGATCGCCCCCGCTCCGATCCTCACCCGGTCCTCGATCACGATCCCGTCCGGCGCCCCGGTGTTGGCTCGAACGGCGATCGTGACGTTGTGCCAGATTTTCACGTTGCGCCCGATCGTCACGTTGCTGTGGATGACCGTCCCGAAGCCGTGATGCCCGAATTTGACGTCGGGGCTGAAGACGACGTCCGTCGCAAGCGAGTTGTGGTAGATCGCCGAGTTCACTTTCTTGACCAGCCGGGACAGCCGGCGAAACCCCCGGCGCCGCAGCGCCGCGGAGATCTTCCATAGACGCTCCGGGCTCACAACCGCTCCCGATCGTCCTCAGGCGCCGGGGCGTCGGAGCCCGCGTCGAACCTCCGCGCCAGGCGTTCCAGCCGCTGCTCGGAGCGGTCGAGGAGCACCCTCGGGTGCTCGCTGACGACCGTGGCCCCCGGGGGTACGTCGCTCGTCACGACCACCCCGGCTCCGATCCGCGCCCCGCGGCCGATCCGCAGACCCTGCTCGCGCGGGGTGATGACCACGGCTCCCGCCCCGATCGAGACGTCGTCCTCCACGATCAGCTCGCACCGCGCCCCGGTGCCTCCCCCGCGCACGGCAAGGGTGACTTGGTGCCAGATTTTCACCCGCTGCCCGATCACCGCGTTGTCGTGGATGATCGTCCCGAACCCGTGATGCCCGAACTTGACGTCGGGGCTCACGGACGCGTTGATCGGCAGCGAGTTGTGGTAGAGCAGCGCGTTGAGTTTCTTGACCCACAGGGCAAGGCGGCGAAGACCCCGCTTGTTGAGGGCGATCGAGAGCAGCCAGAGACGTTCCGGGCTCACCTTGCGGACGGCCCGAGGGGCGACATCAGGTCGAACGGTCGGCCGGCGGCCACGGGCAAACGATACAGCCAACGCCAGGCCCCGACCGGCCCCTTCCCACCCGCGGGAGCGCCTATTCGCCCGCCGCCGTGCGAGCGTCGGCCCGCGCCGCGTACAGCCCCACGTCCGCATGGGCGGCAAGGGCCGGCGCGCCCTCCCCGTCGTCCGGGCACACCGCCGTCCCGATCACCACCCTGCGCAGCACACGCCCTTCCACGGCACGGCCCAGGCGCTCGGCCAGCCTGGACGCCTCGCCGCGGTCCGTCGCTCCGACGAGCAGCCAATACCTGCCGGGGCGCTCTCGCGTCAGCGAGCCGGGTGCCGAGGCCCGCCACGGCTGGGCCACGGCGATCTCCGCTTGAAGGGTCTGCTCGATCTGGTCGGAGATGCGGGCGAGCTCCTGCGGTGACTCACGGCCGAGGCTATCCAGCTCGAGGAGCTCCACCAGCATCACCGCGAACGGCACGCGGTCGCGTTCGAACAGGCGCAGCCGGCCTCCGATCGACCCGATCCAGGCGGCGGGTCCGTCCCAGCCGCGCTCGTCGCGAATCTCGATCTCCCCACGCGCCGCGAGGTCCCCGGCGGTCCCCGATGAGGGCGCCTGCCCGGGCCGGGCGCCGCCGGACGGTCCGGACCGCTCGTCGACGATGAGGATGTCCCGCCCGACGGCCTGCATCCGGGCTCCCGCGGCACGCGGCGCGGGCTCGCCGGGGGGCGCCTGCGACGCGCCTGCCGGCGTCGCCGCGAGGGCCGCGGCCAGACCGACCGCACAGACGTGAGCCAGCCGGTCGGCGAGGTCCGCCACGCGGCGACCGCTCGAGCGTTCCGCGGCGGGCAGCTCCTCGATCAGCATCTCCCAGATCGCCTCCCGCAGCGCCTCCATCGCACCGACGACAGCCGCCGGCTCGGTCACCCCGGCCAGCGTTCCCAGCAGGCCGATCTCGGGAGATCCTGCGCCCTCACCCGCCCCTTGCGGGCCGGCGAGCCGCTCGAGCTCCTCTTCGGAGACAAGCGCCCGCAACACGCCCTCGCACAGGGCGGGGGCGTCGCGAGCGATGTCCTCCAGCGGGATGGCCCCCAGCTCCTGGAGGGGCCGGGCGACCACCAGCGCTATCGCCCAGCGCCTGGCCAGCTCCTCCGAGCGCCCGAGCAGCCCCTCGAGCGAGAGATCGGCCACCGGACGAGAGCGGGTCGGGGCGATCGGCGGACGCGGCCGGGGCATGGACGTTGAATAGCAGCAACCGGGGACGTCATCGCGGTGTCGATGGGCGCCGGGGTAGCCTCACCACCGTGCCCGGCCCGGAGACGAAATGATCGTCGTGTGGGTCGCCGTCGGCGTGGCCCTCCTGGCGGCGGGCCTGCTGGCGGCCATCGCCAGGAGCAGGCGACCGGCCCGCGCCCTGCTCAGGGACCTGAGCGACTCGACGTCCGTCGACATGGAGACCGGCGCCGTGCGCTCGGTGCAGCGGGCGAACCTGCTGATCGATCCCGCGGCGCTGGAGGAGATCTGGACCCCGGCCCACCTCGAGCGCCTGGCACGCACCTATTGGCGCTTCTTGACGAGGGTCACGCTCGGTCTCATCCGCGTCCGTTACACCGAGACGGGCCGGACGGTGGTACTGCTGATCCCGCCCCTGCGGCTCCTCAGCTTCCAGGCCCCGGAATACGAGCTGGACCCGACGCGGGGGGTTGTGCGGTGGCGTATCGCCCGCGGTCTGCTCGTGGCCCGGCGCGGGCGCGACGGAGGCGGCTACCTGCAGATCGAGGTTCGCCGCGAACCCGTCGCGGAGGACGGTCGGACCCGGCTGCACGTGGAGGTGGCGGTCGTCAACTTCTATCCGGCGATCGCCTCGGGCCTGAGCCTGCGTCTGTACAACGCCACCCAGTCGCGGATCCACGTGATCATCACGTACGGCTTCCTTCGATCGCTCGCCCGGCTCGACCTCGCCGAGTCACGCGTCGGGCGCTTGCGGGCGAGCTGAGGCGGGGACCTGCTTCGGCCGCCCTCCCTCAGTAACGCTCGCCGCCGACCGCCCGTAGCTTCGCGCGGTCGTGGGTGGCCCGGATGCGCCTGATCGTGTTGGATCGCGAGCGGGTCACGAGCGATTCGGTGGTGGCCCCGCCGGCGCTCGGGTAGCGCACCCCCTCCAGGACGTCACCGTCCGTGATCCCGGTGGCGGAGAAGAAGACGTCGTTGCCGGACACGAGCTCGTCGCGGTCGAGGATCCGGCCGAGGTCGTAGCCGGCGTCCAGCGCGGCCTGTCGCTCGGCGTCGTCGCGCGGCCACAGCCGCCCGAGCAGCTGTCCCCCCAGGCACTTCACTGCCGCCGCGGAGATGACCCCCTCCGGCGTCCCCCCGATCCCCCACAGCAGGTCGACGGGAGATCGCTCGGTGACCGCCAGAAGCGCTGCCGAGACGTCGCCGTGGGCGATCAGCCTCACCCGGCCGCCCGCCTCGCGAATCGCCGCGATGCCCTCGGCGTGGCGGGGCCGGTCGAGGACCACCACCATCACGTCGCTGACCGGCGTGCCCTTGCGCTCGGCGACCATCCTGACGGTCTCCCCGAGAGGGCGGTCCAGGTCGAGCAGGTCGGCGATCTCCGGGGCGCCGGCCATCTTCTCCATGTACACGCACGGGCCGGGGTCGAACATGGTCCCGCGCGCCGAGAGGGCGATCACCGCGATAGCGCTGGGCATCCCGTTGGCGGCGAGGGTGGTGCCCTCGAGGGGATCGACGGCGATGTCGACCTGGGGCGGCGAGCCGTCCCCGATGTGCTCGCCGTTGTAGAGCATCGGAGCCTCGTCCTTCTCCCCCTCTCCGATCACCACGACGCCGTCCATGCTGATCGAGTGGAGCATGTAGCGCATGCCATCGACGGCGGCCTGGTCGGCGGCCTCCTTGTTCCCCATGCCCACCAGGGGGGCGGCGGCGAGAGCCGCCGCCTCGGTCACCCGCACGAGCTCGAGGGCGAGGTTGCGATCCGGCAGCTGGTGTGCGGCGTGGGACTCCAAGGCGACGCAAAACCTATACCAGGGCACAGGCCACTACGATCGTGGCGTGAGCGATCGGCCGCCGCCCATGGAGACCCGCATCCCGGAGACCCTGCGGCGCGAGATCGAGGAGACCGAGCGGGCGGCCGAGCGCGAGCGGGTGGCCGAGCGGCTTGCGCAGGCCGACCCGGGCCTGTGGGGCGGGCCGCAGACCCCGGAGGTCGCCAACCGGCTGGGCTGGCTGACGATCGCGGAGCGCATGCTCGCCCAGGTCGACTCGATCGAGGGATTCGCCGGCGAGGTCGCGGCGGGGGGGATCGCCGACGTGGTGCTGCTCGGCATGGGGGGCTCCTCCCTCGCCCCCGAGGTCCTGCGCCGCTCCTTCCCGGGAGCGCCGGGGCATCCCCGACTGCACGTCCTCGACTCGACCGACGCCGCGACGATCCTGTCGGTGCAGGAGGCGGTGGACCCCCAGCGGACCCTGTTCATCGTGTCCTCGAAGTCCGGGGGCACGATCGAGCCGCTCTCCCTCTTCGCCCACTTCTGGTCGCTCGCCCCCGCCCGGGAGCGCTTCATCGCCATCACCGATCCCAGATCCGGGCTGGAGCGGCTCGCCGCCGAGCACGGCTTCCGGCGAACCTTCCTCGGGGATCCCGACATCGGCGGGCGCTACAGCGCCCTCTCCCCCTTCGGCATCGTCCCCGGGGCGCTGATGGGAGTGGACGTGAGGGGGCTCCTCGCGGGCGCCGGCGCCGCCTGGGAGACGGACGTACGCCATGTCGAGGCCGCCGCCGGGGGCAGCCCCCTGCCCGGCGCCGTGTGGCTCGGGGCCGCTCTGGCCGCCCTCGCGCGCTCGGGGCGCGACAAGCTCACCTTCCTGATCGGGGACTCGCTCCCCGGGCTGGGGCTGTGGCTGGAGCAGCTCGTGGCCGAGTCCACCGGCAAGCATTCCACAGGGATCCTGCCCGTCGCCGAGGAGCCGGTGGGAGACCCCGGCGAATACGGGCCCGACCGGGTCTTCGCCTACCTGCCCGACACGACGGCCCCCGGCGGCGAGCTGGAGGCCCGGGCGCTCGCCCTGGCCGAGGCGGGCCATCCCCTGGTCACGATTCCCACGGGCGGCCCCGCCGACCTCGGCCGGGTCTTCCAGCTGTCCGAGCTCGCCGTCGCCGTCGCCGGATGGGGACTCTCGATCAACCCCTTCGACCAGCCCAACGTCCAGCAGGCCAAGGATGCGACCGGGAAGGTCCTCGAGGAGTACGAGGCGCAGGGACGCCTCCCGGTCCTCCCGGACGCCGACGAGGCCTCGCTGCGCTCGCTGCTCCTGGACGCCAGGCCGCCGGAGTACGTGGCCCTGATGGCCTACGCGCAGCCGACGCCCGAGCTCGACCTGGCGGTGGCCGAGCTGCGCCGGAGCATCCGCGCGGCGACCGGCGTGACGACGACCTTCGGATACGGGCCGCGGTTTTTGCACTCCACCGGGCAGTTCCACAAGGGAGGGCCGCCGACCGGCCGCTTCCTGCAGCTGCTCCACGACGGGCCCAGCGACGTGGAGATCCCGGGCGCCCCCTACACCTTCACCACCCTCAAGGAAGCCCAGGCCATTGGCGACCTGCAGACCCTGCGCGAGATCGGGCGGCCGGCCGAGCGCCTGCGACTGCAGGGCGGGGATCCCGCGAGCGCGGTGAGCGCTCTGACCACGATGATCAAGGAGCAGGCATGACTCAGATCGGTTTCGTCGGGCTGGGAAAGATGGGCGGGAACATGGTGCATCGCATCCGCCGCGACTCCGAGCACGAGGTCGTGGCCTTCGACTTCGACGAGAAGGCCGTCGGGCGGGCGGTCAAGAACGGCGCCGCCGGCGCCTCCTCCCTGCGGGACCTGGTCAAGAAGCTCGCGCCCCCGCGGATGGTCTGGATCATGGTCCCGGCCGGGCAGGCCACCCAGGGCACCGTCGACAAGCTCTCCCGGCTGCTCGAGCGCGGGGACATGATCGTCGACGGGGGCAACTCCAAGTGGACCGACGACAAGCGGCGCTCCGAGCAGCTCAAAGGACTCGGGATCGAATACGTCGACGTGGGCGTCTCGGGCGGGGTCTGGGGCCTCGAGGTGGGCTACTGCATGATGGTGGGGGGACCCCAGAAGGCGGTCCGCCGGCTGGCCCCGATCCTCGACGTCCTGGCCCCGGAGACCAACGAGCAGAGCCGCTCGGCGATCGGGCCCCGAGGGTGGCTGAGGTTCGGGCCGTCGGGGGCCGGTCACTACGTGAAGATGGTCCACAACGGGGTCGAGTACGGGCTCATGCAGGCCTACGCCGAGGGCTTCGACGTCTTCGACAAGTGCGAGTACGAGCTCGACAACGCCAAGATCGCCCATCTCTGGGGACAGGGTTCCGTCGTGCGCTCGTGGCTGTGCGAGCTCGCCGCCCGCGCGTTCGAGGCGGACGGCAACGACCTGGGTGCGATCGAGGGCTACACCGAGGACTCCGGCGAGGGTCGCTGGACGATCGAGGACGCCACCGCCCATGACGTCCCCACCCCGGTCATCACCGCCTCCCTGTACTCGAGGTTCCGCTCCCGCGGCAACGGCGACTTCGCCGACCGCGTGCTCGCGGCCCTTCGCAACCAGTTCGGCGGGCATGCAGTCAAGAGCGCGCCCGCAGCGCCCCCGCCGGCGAACGGCGGGCGCAGCAGGGGACGCCCGCGGTCGCGCACGGCCCGGCGTGGCGGAGGGCGCTGAGATGGCCGTCACGACCTCCCGCTCGGGCGAGCTCGGCGAGGTCGAGAACCCCCTCACGGTCGGCCTGGAGCGGCTGCCGGTCCCCCCCACGACGCTGGTCATCTTCGGGGCCACCGGCGACCTCGCCCGGCGCAAACTGCTTCCCGCCATCTACAACCTCGCCCACGAGGGCGCCCTGCCCGGCCACTTCTGCCTGGTCGGGGTCTCGCGCAAAGAGAAAGCGCACGAGGATTACCGCAAGGAGTGCGAGGAGGCGATCCGGCGCTTCTCCAGGCGAACCCCCGACGAGGACGTTCTCCGCGGGCTGCTCGAAAACGTCAAGTACGTGCCGGGCACGTTCGACGACGACGCCGTCTACGCCGAGCTGGGCAGGATGCTCGACGGCTTCGAGCAGGAGGTGGGCGAGCCGCTCAATCGCGCCTTCTACCTGTCCACCGCCCCGGCCTTCTTCCCCGTCATCGTCGAGGAGCTCGGCACCTCCAAGCTGGCCACGCACGAGGGGGCGCAGGTGCGGGTGATCATCGAGAAGCCCTTCGGCACCACCCTGGAGGAGGCGCGCGAGCTCAACCGCCGCGTGCTGTCGATCTTCGACGAGACCCAGGTCTTCCGGATCGACCATTACCTGGGCAAGGAGACCGTCCAGAACATGATGGCCTTCCGGTTCGCGAACGGCATGTTCGAGCCGCTGTGGAACCGCAACTACATCGACTGCGTCCAGATCACCGCGGCCGAGGACATCGGCATCGGCTCGCGGGCCGACTACTACGACCGCTCCGGCGCTCTGAGGGACCTGATCCAGAACCACATGCTGCAGCTGCTCTGTCATGTGGCGATGGAGCCTCCGGTGAGCTTCACCGCCGAAGAGGTCCGCAACGAGAAGGTCAAGGTGCTGCACGCGATCCCCGAGCCGACCCCGGCCGAGATCCCCGCATGGCGGTCCGCGCCCAGTACGGGCCCGGGCACGCCGGCGGCGAGGACGTGCCGGGCTACCTGGAAGAGGAGGGGGTTCCAGAGAGCTCGACCACCGAGACCTACGCGGCCCTGCGACTGGAAGTCGACAACTGGCGCTGGGCCGGTGTGCCCTTCTACCTGCGGACCGGCAAGAGGCTTGCACGGAAGGTCACCGAGATCGCCGTGACGCTCAAGCCCGTTCCCCATCTCGCCTTCAGCCAGGCCGGCTCCCTGGGTGTGCAACCCAACCAGCTCGTGCTGACCCTGCAGCCCAACGAGGGCGTCTCCCTGCGGCTCGGAGCCAAGATCCCCGGCACCCGCATGATCATCCGACCCGTCAACATGGAGTTCCTCTACGGGACCGCCTTCCTCTCCCAGTCCCCGGAGGCATACGAGCGGCTGATCACCGACGCGATGCGCGGGGACGCCACCCTCTTCACCCGCAACGACGAGGTCGAGGCGCAGTGGCGCATCTGCGACCCGATCGTGTCCTACTGGGCGCACACCCCCGGGCCGCTGCCGACGTACCCGGCCGGCTCTCAGGGGCCTCGGGAGGCGGATTCGCTGCTGCGCGAGGGCGATCGCTGGCGCGCGATCTGATGACGGTCAGCGACGCCGTCTGGAGCGAGCAGGGCACCACCCCGGACGCGATCGAAGCGGCTCTGCGCAACCTCCTCGTGGAGGTCCACTCCCAGAACGAGAGCTACGTCCCGGCCCGGGTCCTGAACATGATCGCCTTCGTCGACCGCGAATGGAGCGGGGAGATCGCCAACCGGCTGCGGGGCGTTGGCCGCTACCACGCCTCCCGCCTGGTGGTGCTCGCCTACGAGCCCAAGCGGGAGCGGCTGGACGCCCGCGTGACGATCGCCTCCGACGATGAGCCGAGGCCGGGGGAGCTCGCCCTCCTGCGCGAGACCGTCATCGTCGAGCTGGGAGACCGCCACCTCGACGACCTCGTAACGATCGCCGACCCGCTCGTGGTGACCGACCTCCCCACGCTGCTCTGGTCCCCCCACGGCCACCACGAGATCGTCTCCGAGCTGCTGCCGCTGGCCCAGGCCGTGCTGCTGGACTCGGTCGACGAGCCGATCGCCCGGGAGGCCCTCGACAGGGCCTGGGAACTGACCGCCCAGGCCTACGTCGTCGACCTGGCCTGGCTGCGGTCCACCCCGTGGCGCGAGCGGGTGGCGGCCATATTCGATCCGCCCCACATGCGACGCGAGCTGAGTCTGATCTCCGAGATCACCGTCCGCCACCACCCGACCTCCACCGTGGCCGCGGTGCTGATGGTCGGATGGCTGGCATCCCGGCTGCAGTGGCGCACCGCTCCGCTGGTCGCCGTCGAGGATGCCCTCGTGGGCAGGGCGCGCGCGAGCCGCCAGGACGTGACCCTTCGGCTGGAGGCCGCACCCGAGCTGCAGGTGCCGGGCCTGGAGGGCCTGACGCTGCAGACGGCCTCCGGACGGCGGCTGAGCCTGGACCGCGGCCCGGGCGGACTGCGGGCCCGCGCCCAGGGGCCGCGCGAGCCGGAGCGGGAATGGACGATCCCGGGAGCCTCGCGCGGCGAGACCGGCGTGCTGGGCGAGGGAATCCGACAGGCGCTGCTGCGCGATCCCACCTACGTCCCAGCTCTGAGCGCCGCGCGGGCGATGCTCTCGTGACCCGCCTGACCACATGCCCCGACGCCGAGACGGTCGCCGCGGCGGGCGGCCGCGCACATCCTGCGCCAGGTCGAGCGGGCCCGCAGCGAGCGCGGCGTCGCCCACGTCGCCCTCAGCGGAGGCACCACCCCGGGACGCACCTACGAGCTGCTGCGCGATCACGCCCCAGAGCTGGCCGCGGTGGAGCTGTGGTTCGCCGACGAGCGCTGCGTGCCGCCGCAGGACGAGCAGAGCAACTACCGGCTCGTGGCCGAGACGCTCCTGGACGGGACGGACATCCCGCCCGAGTCGACCCACCGCATGGAGGGCGAGCTGGGCCCCGAGGAGGGCTCGAGCCGCTACGCCAGGCAGCTGTGCGAAAGGGTGCCCGCGGCCGGGTCCGGCGGACTGCCCGTCCTGGACCTGGTCGTGCTCGGCATCGGCCCGGATGGGCATGTCGCCTCCCTGTTTCCCGGCGCACCGACGCTGAAGGCCGGCGACGAGGCGGTCTGCCTGCCGGTGACGCGGACTCGCCCAAGCCCCCTCCGGAGCGGATCACCCTGAGCCTGGCGATGCTGCGGGCGGCGCGGGGCTGCCTGCTGCTCGCGACCGGGCCGGGGAAGGCCGACGCCGTCAACGCGATGCTCGGCGAGCCGACGCCGCCACGTGCCGGCGAGCCTGCTCGCCAGGGAGCGCCTGACGGTGATGGTCGACGACGCCGCCGCGCCGGACGGGCCGAGGACGTGAGCCGGGACGGGCCGGATGAGGTCGTCCTCGTCCGCCACGCCGAGACGGAATGGAGCCGCGACGGGCGCCACACCGGCCGCACGCGACATACCGCTGACCGAGGCCGGGCGCGCCCACGCCGCGGCCCTGGCCTCCGTGCTCGGCGGACGCCGCTACGAGCTGGTGGCGACGAGCCCCTCCAGACGCGCTCGCGAAACCTGCGAGCTCGCGGGGCTCGCGGGCGAGGCCGAGGTTCGAGATGAGCTGCGGGAGTGGGACTACGGCGCAGTACGAGGGCCTGACCACGCGCGCAGATCCTCGCCGAGCGGCCGGGCTGGGGCCTGTGGCGCGACGGCTGCCCCGGCGGCGAGAGCGCCCCCGACGTGGGCGCCCGCGCCGACCGTGTGATCGCCGAGCTCGCTGACGCTGGAGGGAACGGCGATCCTGTTCTCGCACGGACACATGCTGCGCGTGCTGGGCGCGCGCTGGATCGATCTCGACCCGGCCTGCGGAGGTCGTCTCGGCCTCTCGGCGGGGTCGATCTGCAGGCTCGGCCACGAGCACGGACGGCGGATCCTCGCCGGCTGGAACCTGCCCCGCTGAGCCGGGCCGCCCGCCGTCCGAGCGACCCTGCCGGGTCGGATTGGTGGCGAGCAACCGACGCTAGAGTGACGCAGCACAGCCTGGCCATGGCAGTCCACGTGCCCCGACCAGCCACGCTCCGACGACGGCGTGCCGATGCTCGAGGCGATGGACGCGGTTCGCGAGCGGACGCTCGCGCTCGTCGCCGGGCTCGGCGACGACGACCTCGAGCGGGTGCACTCGCCGATCATGAGCCCGCTCGTCTGGGACCTCGCGCACATCGCCGCCTACGAGGACCTGTGGCTCGCCCACCGCCATGGCGGCCTGCCGCTGCTGCGCGGGGAGCTCGCGGCGCCTGTACGACGCCTTCGAGACGCCGCGGGCGGTGCGCGGCGAGATCGAGGCCGCTCGGCCCCGATGGCGCGCGCGAGTACCTGCGCAGGTGCGCGCGCGCAGCCTCGAGGTGGCTCGCCGACGCGGGGCATCGGCGACGGGGTGATCTGTCGAGATGGTGCTGCGCCACGAGCTCCAGCACACCGAGACGATGCGCCAGACGATGGCGATCGCCGGCCTGCTCGCCCGACGGCGAGCCGGCGCTGAGGCCCGCTGCCCCGGGGCCCGGAGTGGCTGGCTGCGATCCCGGCGGGCGCTTCCAGCTCGGCGCCCCGGCGGACGGCTTCGCCTACGACAACGAGCGCCCCCGCCACGAGGTCGAGCTGGGCTCCTTCCAGATCTCGCGCCTGCCGGTCACGAACGCCGGCTGGATGGCTTCAGCGAGGGCGGCGGCTATGAGCGGCGGGAGTGGTGGTCGGACGAGGGCTGGGCGTGGAAGGAGGAGTACGACATCGGCCACCATCCGGCGTCGGCGACGGGTGATCCGGAGGCTGCCGTCTGCCACGTCAGCTGGTTCGAGGCCGACGCCTTCGCCCGCGCGCACGGGGCGCGCCTGCCCACCGAGGCAGGAGTGGGAGAGGGCGGCGGACAGCTCGGACCAGGGCGAGGAGCAGCCCTGGCGGGGATCGGTCCGGTGTGGGAGTGGACGAGCTCCCACTTCCTCCCCTACCCGGGCTTCCGCGCCTACCCCTACCGCGAGTACTCGGAGGTGTTCTTCGGCGAGGACTACCGCGTCCTGCGCGGCGGCTCCTGGGCGACCCATCCGCGCGTCGCCACCCGCACCTTCCGCAACTGGGACCTGCCCCAGCGCCGTCAGATCTTCGCCGGCCTGCGCCTGGCCCGGGAGGCGCTGCTGATGGCCGCTGCCCGCCCAGGCCCTCGCCGAGGACGGCGATCCGGATCGACTCGCACCTCGACGGCAGCCAGGAGCGCTCGCTCGCCGACGACGTCCTCGACGGGCTCACCCGCCCCTTCAAGGAGCTGCCCCCAAGCACTTCTACGACGCCCGCGGCGCCGAGCTGTTCGACCGGATCTGCGAGCTGCCCGAGTACTACCCGACCCGCGCCGAGCGGGCGATCCTCGAGGAGCTCCGCCGGCGAGCTGGCGCGAGATCACCGGCGCCGTCGAGCTCGTCGAGCTCGGCTCCGGGCACGGCGGCGAAGACGCGCGTGCTGCTCGACGCGCTGCACGCGGCCGGCACGCTCGCCGCTACGTGCCGTTCGACGTCACCGAGAGCGATGGTGCGCGAATGCGCCCGGGAGCTGACCGCACGAGTACCCCGGCCTGCGGGTGCACGGCGTGATCGGCGACTTCGAGCGCCACCTCGACCGCGTGCCCGCCGCCGAGGGACCGCGGATCGTCGCCTTCCTGGGCGGCACGATCGGCAACTTCCCGCCGGGCAGCCGCCGGCGCTTCCTGCGCCAGATCGCCGCGCCTGCTCGGGCCCGAGGACCACCTGCTGATGGGCACCGACCTCGTCAAGGACCCGCGCGTGCTGGAGGCCGCCTACGACGACTCGCAGGGCGTCACCGCCGAGTTCAACCGCAACGTCCTGCGCGTGCTCAACCGCGAGCTCGACGCCGACTTCGACCCGGAGGACTTCGATCACGTCGCGCTGTTCGACCGCGAGCACGAGTGGATCGAGATGCGCCTGCGCGCCCGGCGCGAGCTCACCGGCTACGTCCGGGACCTCGACCTGCACGTGCACTTCGACGCGGGCGAGGAGCTGCGCACCGAGATCAGCGCGAAGTTCACGCCCGAGCGGCTCGACGGCGACCTCGCAGCCGCCGGGCTCGAGCTGGCCACTGGATGACCGACCCCGACGGACCTGTTCGCGCTCACGCTGTCCCGACGCGCGGCCCGGTAGGCTGCCCGCGCGATGGAGATCGAGGGCGCAGCAGCGATCGTCGTCGGCGGGGCCTCCGGCCTCGGCGAGGCGACCGTGCGCGCGCTGCACGAGCGCGGCGCGCGCGGTGACGATCGCCGACGTCAACGCCGAGAAGGGCGCAGGCGCTGGCGGACGAGCTCGGGCTCGAGTTCGCTCGCCTGCGACGTGCGCGAGGAGGGCCAGGTCGAGGAGGCCGTCGGCACGGCCGCCGCGGCGCCCGGCGGGCTGCGGATCGCGGTCTGCTGCGCCGGCACCGGCTGGGCCGCAGAAGGTCGCCGGCTCGAAGGGCCCGCATCCGCTGCTGCCGTTCGAGACGATCATCTCGATCAACCTGATCGGCACCTTCAACGTGCTGCGCTTCGCCGCCGCCGCGATGATCGCCAACGAGCCGCTGCAGGACGGCGAACGCGGCGTCTGCGTCAACACCGCCTCGATCGCCGCCTTCGACGGCCAGATCGGGCAGATCGCCTACTCGGCCTCGAAGGGCGGCGTCGTCGGGATGACCCTGCCCGCCGCGCGCGACCTCGCCCAGTACGGGATCCGCGTCAACACGATCGCGCCCGGGCTGTTCGACACGCCGCTGCTGGCCGCCCTGCCCGAGGAGGCCCGCCGAAGCTCGGCGCCGGCGTGCCCTTCCCGCAGCGACTGGGCCAGCCCGCGGAGTACGCCGCAGCTGGCCTGCCAGATCGTCGAGAACCGGATGCTCAACGGCGAGACGATCCGGCTCGACGGCGCGCTGCGGATGCCGCCCCGCTGAGGGCTCCCGCGGACGCCCAGGCCTACTCCAGCCGTTCGACCAGCATCGCCATGCCCATGCCGCCGGCGACGCACATCGACTCGATCCCGTAGGTCCCGTCGAGCGTCTCGAGGTCGTTGATCAGCGTCGTCATGATCCGCGCGCCGGTCATCCCGAAGGGGTGGCCGAGCGCGATCGCGCCGCCGAACGGGTTGAGCTTCTCGTCGTCGATCCCGAGCTCTTCCTTGCAGGGCACGATCTGCGCGGCGAACGCCTCGTTGATCTCGACGACGTCGATGTCGCTCGATCTTCATGCCGGTGTCCTTCGAGCAGCGGCTGGATCGCCGGGATCGGGCCGAGGCCCATGATCTCCGGGCGGATCGCCGCGACGGTCGAGGCGATGATCCGGACTTTCGGCTTCAGCCCGAGCTCCTCGGCGCGCTCCTCGGAGGTGATCAGCAGCGCCGCCGCGCCGTCGTTGAGCGGGCAGGCGTTGCCGGCCGTGACGGTGCCGTCGGGCTTGAAGGCGGGCTTGCAGCGCCGCGAGCTTCTCGACCGTCGTGCCCGGCGCGGGCCCGTCGTCCTTGGTGACGACGCTGCTCGGGGACCTCGACCTCGTTGCCCTCCTTGTCCGTTGTCCGTGTGGGCGGGCGCGGTCACGGGGACGATCTCCGCGTCGAAGTGGCCCGACTCCTGGGCGGCCACGGCGCGCGGCTGGGAGATCGCCGCCCACTCGTCCTGCGCCTCGCGGCTGACCTTGCAGCGCTCGGCGACGTTCTCGGCCGTCAGGCCCATCGGGATGTAGACGTTGTAGAGCGAGTTCTCCGAGCCGTCGAGCTGCGGGTGGAACTCGAAGTCGGCGCCCTTTGCCGGCGCGCGAGACGGCCTCGACGCCGGCCGCGACGTAGGTGTCGCCCTCGCCGGCCTTGATCGCGTGGAAGGCCATGCGCGTCGTCTGCAGCGAGGAGGCGCAGAAGCGGTTGACGGTGCGTGCCGGGCACGTGGTGGTCGATGCCCGCCAGCAGCGTCGCGTTGCGGCCGACGTTGTAGCCCGACTCGCCCTCGGCGAAGCCGCAGCCCATCATCACGTCGACGATCGAGCCGCGAGTCTCGAGCTGCGGGTTGCGCTCGATCAGCGCCTTCAGCGGCACCGCCGCCAGGTCGTCGGCGCGGACCGATTTCAGCGACCCCTTGACCGCCCGCCCGATGGGCGTGCGGACGGCATCGACGATCACTGCTTCGGGCATCTGGGGCTCTCTCTCCTTGGTCGGTGGACGGCGCCGGCGCGTGGGCATCCTAGACGAGCTTCAGCCGCCGTCGGGGCGCAGGGATCCGTACGCGATCCCCTATCAGAGTCCAGGCGGCAGACGCCCAGCTCGTCGAAGCCGACGTGGTGGGCGAGCTCGTGGCGGACGGTGCGCGTCGACCTGGTCGCGCAGCAGGTCGGCGTCGTGGCCGAAGTCGCGGCGCAGCGTGTCGCGGAAGATCACGATCCGGTCGTGGGAGTCGTCGCGGGTGGCGCCGTCGCCCTGGTAGAGGCCGTAGGCGCCGGCGCGCGCGCCCGCCGTCGGAGATCACCACGGCGACGTGGGCGAGCGCGTTGCGCAGCAGGTCGGGCAGGTCGTCGAGCGCGTCGCGGACGAGCTCCTCGAAGTCCTCGTCGTCGAGCGGGTCGAGCTCCATGAACTCGCTTTCGTCGGGGTCGACCGCGAGCCCTTCGCGGGCCAGCCGCTCGGCGTGCCGCACGATCTCCTCGAACTCGCTCTCGGACTCCGGGTCGCGCCAGCCGGCCATGCGCACGGCGACGAAGGCGACGCCGCCCATCAGCGGCGCCGCCACGACCACGCCGAGCGCGACGTCCTCGAGCGCCCTGACCGACGCCGATCGAGCTGAAGCCCTGGCCGACGACGAGCACGACGAGCCCGACGCGAGCATCGCGCGACCAGGCGCGGCCAGCGCCGACCCGCCGACAGGCGACTCGCAGGCTCGCGGGCAGGCTTCGAGGCCGGCTCATCGCCGGTGCGCGTGGCGGTCGACCGGTGCGCTACTTCAGCGTGCGGGCGATCACGAGCCGCTGGATCTCGTTCGTGCCCTCGTAGATCTGGGTGATCTTGGCGTCGCGCATCATCCGCTCGACCGGGTACTCCTTGACGTAGCCGTAGCCGCCGAGCACCTGCACCGCCTCGACGGTCACCGCCATCGCCGTGTCCGAGCAGAACAGCTTCGCCATCGAGGAGTACTTGGCCGCTGTCGGGTGGCCCTGGTCGGCCATCGCGCAGGCCTTGTAGAGCAGCTCGCGGGCCGCCGCGGTGCGGGTCTCCATGTCGGCGAGCTTGAACTGGATCCCCTGGAACTCGTTGATCGGCTTGCCGAACTGCCGGCGCTCGCGCGCGTAGGCGACGGCGTAGTCGGTCGCGCCCTGGGCGATCCCGACCGCCTGCGCGGCGGCGCCGAGGCGCGTGCGCTCGAGCGTGCCGAGCGCGACCGAGAGGCCCTTGCCGACCTCGCCGATCACGTTCTCCTGCGGGCACCCGCACGTCCTCGAAGATCGGCTGGCCGGTCGGCGAGCCGCGGATGCCGAGCTTGTGCTCGAGCTTGCCGACGCTGAAGCCCGGGCGGTCGGCCTCGACGACGAACGCGGTGATCCGCGCGGTTCTCGCGGTCGGTGACGGCGAAGACGACGTAGAAGTCGGCGACGCCGAGGTTGGTGATCCAGTTCTTGGTGCCGTTGATCACCCACTCGTCGCCGTCCGCGACGGCGGTCGTCTTCATGCCGGCCGGGTCCGAGCCGGCCTCGGGCTCGGACAGCGCGAACGCCGGCGACCACTCGCCGCTCGCGCACCGCGGCAGGAAGCGCTCCTTGAGCTCGTCGGAGCCGAACAGCTGGATCGGCAGCGTGCCGAGCTCCTGGACCATCAGGATCAGCGCGCACGAGGCGTCGACCTTGGCGATCTCCTCGACCGCCATGTTCAGCATCAGCGTGCCGGTGCCGGTGCCGCCGTACTCGCTCGGGAACGGCAGGCCGAGGATGTCCTGCTCGGCGAGCAGCTTGCGGATGTCCTACGGGTATTCGGCCTGCTCGTCGATCTCCGCCGCGCGCGGGGCGATCCGCTCGCGGGCGATCTGGCGGATCGTGGCGCAGAAGTCGAGGTGCTCCTGCGGGATCGTGTAGACGTCGCCGACGGCCTGCATGTCCGCTGATCCTAGTGATGGGCGCCTGCCGTCGCGCCGTGGCGCCGGCGGCGGCGGGACCGTTTTGCGCCAGCGGGCTACGGGTGACTGAGGAGGCGTGCCTCTTGGAACGTCCATCTTCCTCATCGCGGCGGGGCGATCCTGCGCTATGCGGTGACGGCGACGCGTATCCGGGATCGACCTTCACACGGTGGGGCTGATTCTCATGATCGTCGGCATCGTCGGGCTGGTGCTGTCGCTGCTCTACATGCTCCCTGGAGCCCCCGCCACGGAGCCGTCCGCGAGCGGGTCGTGGAACACGACCCCTACCGGGAGCCTCCGGTCTACTGAGAGTGAGCTTGCCCCGGCGCCGGTGCGCCGGGGCACGTGGCGTTCGGCGCAGCTAGGCTCAAGCCATGAGCCAGGACCCCGGGATCTGACGTCGATCCCTCCCGTGTGCCGGAGTGGCTGGACGGCGAGGAGGGCCCACAGGTCATCGACGTGCGCGAGACCTACGAGCGGGAGGCCGGGCACATCGACGGCACCCTCCACATCGAGCTCGTGGAGCTCTCCGCCCGCGCCGACACCCTCGAGCGGGATCGTCCGGTTGTCTTCTACTGCCGCGTCGGAGCCCGTTCGACGATGGCCGCCCAGGCCTTCCGGGCGGCCGGATTCGAGGCCTACTCCATGGCCGGCGGCCTCGCTCGGTGGGCGAGCGAGGGCAGGCCCCTGACGCCGGAGGGCGGGCAAGTCGCCGACCACTAGCGAGGAGACGTCCATGGAGCCCTTCGGCCGCCGTTGGCGTGCGGAGCGCGAAGGCGTCCAGGAGGCGGCCCTGCCCAGGGGGCGGGTGGTCCTGTCCTGCTCGGCCCCCTTCGCCACGGGCGGCCTCGGACGTCACCTGCAGGAGATCTCGGGAGCCTTCGACAGGGCCGGCAGCCCGGCCTCGGTGCTGTGCGGCCGGACGCCTTCGGCGGCGCCCCCGCCCGCGCGCACGGAGCTGGAGGCCGGCCCCCTGGCGAGGGCGCTGGATCCCCTGTTCCGCTTCTCGCCCGCCTGGAGCACCTGGAAGGCGGCGGTCAGCTTCGATCGCGTCGCCGCTGCCAACCTCCCCGAGGGCGAGCACCTGCTCGCCTTCAACGGCCAGGCTCTCGCTCAGCTCCGCGCCGCCCGGGCAGCGGGCTACGCCTCCCTCTCGCTCGTCTCCGCGACGCCGCACATGAGCCACGTCGCACGCCAGCACGAGCGCGCCCACCGGCGGTATCCGCTCGAGCGCCCGTGGGCGGGACGGGTGCTCGCCCGCAACCTCGCCGAGTATGAGCGCGCCGAGCGGATCCTCGTCTCCACCGAGCACATCAGGGCCTCGTTCCTCGCCGAGGGCTTCGCCGAGGACAGGCTGTCGCTGTTCCCGCTGACGCCGGATCCGCGGTTCGGGCCCGACCCCGCGGCCTCCCGCTCGACGACCTTCGACGTCGTCTACGTCGGCAGCCTGTCCGTCGCCAAGGGGGTGCCGCTGCTGGTGGACTGCGTGCGCAGGCTCTCCGCCCCCGACCTGCGCCTCCTGCTCGTCGGCGGGTGGGGCTCCAGGGGAATGCGCCGCTTCATCGAGGCGACCTGCGCCGACGATGCTCGCATCAGGGTCTGCCGCGGCGACCCTCTGCCCTATCTGCACGGGGCCCGGCTCTGCGTGCACCCGAGCTACGACGACGGGTTCGGCTACGCCGCCGCCGAGGCGATGGCGACCGGCCTCCCGGTGATCGTGACCGAGGACACCGGCATGAAGGAGCTGATCGACCGGGGCCGCAACGGCCTGGTCGTCCCGACCGGCGACCCAGACGCGCTCGGGCAGGCGATCGAGGCGGCATACCGGGGCGAGGTTCTCGCCGACTAGGGTTCCGCCGGGCGAGTCCGCACATGGCCAATGCAACCGACATCCTCCGCGGGCTCTACCGGCGGTCGAGGGACCTCCGCCGCGGCTACCGCGAGAGCCGCCTGCACCTGCAGCTCATCCACGACCCCTCGGGCCCGGACCTGCTGCTCTCCCCTCACTTCGATGACGCGGTGCTGGACTGCTGGAGCGTGCTGAGCGGCGAGCGCCGGCTTGAGGTGCGCAACGTCTTCGCCGGGGTGCCGAGCAGGTCGAGGCCCACCCCCTGGGATGCGATCACGGGAGCGCGGGACTCGGCCGCCCGCACACGGGAGCGCATCGCCGAGGATGCCCTGGCGCTCGCCCGCGCCGGCCGGACGCCGGTGAACCTCCCGCTGCTCGACGCCCAGTACCGCGCCCGCCCCTCCGCCCTGGAGGTCGCCGATCTCGATCGAGCCCTCGCCGCGACCCTGGACGGGGCGTCGCGCATCTACGTCCCGGCCGCCATCGGCGGCCATCCAGATCATCAGCTGGCCCGGCGCTATGCCCGGATGCTGCTGCGGGCCGGCTTCCCGGTCACCCTGTATGCCGATCTGCCCTACTGCGTGCTGCACGGCTGGCCCGCCTGGGTGGACGGCCGCGAGCCCGACCCCTATCGCAACGTCGATGCCTTCTGGATGACGTTCCTGCAGGACGTGCCGGAGATGCCGCCCCTGCGCTCCGCCAACGTGAAGCGGCTGGACGATGCGGCCGCGTCGGCCAAGCTCGAGGCGATGCGCTGCTACCGCACCCAGTTCCCGAGCCTCAGCTACGGGGCGAGGGATCTGCTCGCCGACCCCGAGATCCATCGCTTCGAGGTGTTCTGGGAGCTCGGCCCGGCCTCGCCCGCCTCGTGACGGGCGCAGCGGCCGTGCGCGGGCCCTTGCAGGCATACTCCAGGGTCGCGGCCTCGCCCGGGCGCAGGCCACAGCCACCGCCCCGGATCGTGGCCCACGGGTCGCCGACGACGAGAGGAGACATCGATGGAGGCTTCGACCGACTACCCCAAGGTGACCATCGGCGAGGGCTACGCCGTAGGACATCTGGACGACCTTGGCGAGGGCCCGGGATTCCGCAAGGTCCGCAAGGGCCTCGGGGTCACGGCCTTCGGCGTCAACGCGATCGTCCTGCCGGCGGGCATCGAAACGGGCTTTCACTTTCACGACGTCCAGGAGGAGCTCTACTTCGTCCACCGCGGGACGATCGAGATGGAGTTCGGTGACGGGACCGCGCAGCGGCTCGTCGAGGGGAGCTTCGCCCGCGTCGACCCAGCCACCGTCCGCAAGATCCGCAATGCCGGTGACGTGGAGGCCGTCTACCTGTGCGCGGGGGGCAAGGACGGGTACATCGGCCGCGACGGCCGCACCCCTCCTGGAGCCGAGCAGCGTGTCCACCGGATCGGCGACAGCAGTGAGCCCGGCTGAGGATCCCGGCCGTTTCCTGCAGGTCGATCGCCACCTTGCGATCCCCCTGTCGGAGGTCACGCTGCGCACCAGCCGCTCCTCGGGACCCGGCGGCCAGCACGCCAACGTGACCTCCTCGCGGGTCGAAGCGGTCTTCGACGTGGAGGCCTCCCGATCGCTCAGCGAGGCCCAGCGCGAGCTGCTGCTCTCGCGGGCCGGCCCGCGGATCGTCGCCGTGGCCCAGGACGAGCGCTCGCAGACGCGCAACCGCGAGCTCGCCCTGCGGCGCCTGGCCGAACGCCTCGCGGGTGCCCTCGCCGTCCCGGCGACCCGTCGCCCGACGCGCCCCACCGCCGCCTCCCGCGAACGCCGCCTGACCGAGAAGCGCCAGACGGCCCGGCGCAAGCTCGAGCGCAGGCCCCCGAACACTGGGGAGGGCTAGTTGTAGGTACCGAGAGGTTGGTTCGCTCGTTGAGGCGAGCGATCGGGGGCTTGTGGCCGAGGGCTGAGTGTTTTCGGTGATGGTTGTAGTGCCAGAGCCATCCGTCAAGGGCTGCGGTGCGCTCGCTGCTGTTGCGGTAGATCGCGCCGTAGGCCCAGCCGCCGAGCATGGTGCGGATGAAGCGCTCTGCCTTGCCGTTGGTCTGGGGCCGGTAGGGGCGGGTGCGTAGGTGGCGGATGCCGAGCGCGCGGCAGGCGATCGCGTGCACGATCGAGCGGTAGCCGGAGCCGTTATCGGTGAGCAGCTGCTCGACGGTCATGCCGTGGCGCGCGAAGAACCCGATCGCGCGCCTGAGGAACGCGACCACGGTCGTGGCCTTCTCGTCGCTGAGCACCTCGGCGTAGGCCAGGCGGGTGCAGTCATCGATCGCGATGTGCACGTACTCCCAGCCGACCTGTTGCGCCGTGACCCCGCCAGCATCTGGTCGCTGAGGGTTGTAGTGCGAGTGCGCGCTGCCGCGTGATGCGCTTCCCGGCGCCGCCCTGGATCCGCCCGAGCTTCTTGACGTCGATATGGATCAGCTCGCCCGGGCGCTCGCGCTCATAGCGCTGCGCGGGCTCGAGCCCGAGGCGGCCGAGCTTGCCCATCCCGATCCGCGTGAGGATCCCCGAGACCGTCGAGAGCGCCATCCCGAGCGTCTCGGCGATCTCCGGGCCGGTGAACCGCAGCCGCCGCAGCGCCGCGATCGCCTGCACGCGCTCCTCGCTGGTGCGATGCGGGATCGAGCCGGCGCCGAGGAGCGATCCAGCAGCCCGAGCTCGCCCTCGGCGCGGTAGCGCCCCACCCACTTGCGAGCACAGCGGACGCTGACTTCGGCGGCCTCGGCCGCCTTCGTCAGCGTCCACCGCTCATCGACGACCCGCCGGCAGAGACAACCGGCGCTCGATTCAGACTGAGCGCCGCGTTAGCGTGAAGATTCATCCGGTGTCCTCCTTGGGACTGAGTTGCTTGGCAGCTCTCAGCCTCCAAGGGGGCCCGGATGGACCAACCTACTCAGGAACTACAGCTAGTTCAGCAGCTCCCGCACGTAGCGCTGATGCAGCCGCCCCAGCGGGGTCTTTTCGGGGTGGAAGCCGATGGCGTTCCACAGCAGGCCCGAGACCGGGGCCCAGGCGATGATCAGGTAGGCCCCCAGGACCACCGAGACCCGTCGCAGGCGATCCGAGACCGACAGGGCCGCGAGCGGCAGCACCCACAGGACATACCAGGGCAGGACCCAGCTCAGCGTCACGAGCAGCGCCACGCTCGCCCAGCCGGAGGCGGTGATCATGCGCTCCCCCGCGACCGCCGCCCCGCGCCGGGACCCCATCCACGCCATCCGGCAGCACAGCAGGACGGAGACCAGCAGGGCGGCGCTCATAACGCGGTGAAGGGCTTGCGTCTCGCCACCGGCCCCGACGGCGAGGCCGATGAGGTTGGGCACGCTCTCGTTGGTGACGAGCCGGCTCTGGGTGCTCAGGTCGGGGATGTGCAGCCCGAAGGCGATCAGGCTCAGGGCTCCCAGGAGGATCCCCGCCGCCACCATCCCCGCCAGCACCCGCAGCAGCGCCCGGCGGTCGACTAGCAGATCCCGCCAGCACGACCGGGATCAGCACCGCTCCCGAGGCCTTCAGCGCTGCCGCGGCCACGAAGGCCGCACCCGCCCCGAGGCAGGGCGCCGTGATCGCGCCGGCCGCCGCGCGGAGGGTCGCCCGCCGCCCGGCGCGATCGGGCCACGAGCAGCAGGTAGAAGCCCGAGCATGATGCAGAGCAGCATCAGGAAGTCGTTGTGGTCGCCCGCCCAGCCCCCACACGAGCACGATCGGGTTCAGGCCGACGAAGAGCGACCGCCTTCTTCGGGTCGCGGCCGAGCAGCAGGGCGCACCTCCAGACGAGAGAGATCGTCGCCAGGCTCGCCAGCGCGAGGATGGTCTTCAGCGCCCAGAAGGACGCCGGCCACCCCGAGCGGCACCACCGCGAAGGTGAGCATCGTGAAGAGGGGGCCGTAGGGGCTGAGCAGCTGGTGCCAGTTGCTCAGCGACGAAGCTCGGGATCGTCGTGCGGCTCGACGATCGGGATCGTCGTGTAGGGGTTGAGGTGGTGCACCACCTCCATGCGCCCGTAGTTGATGTAGTTGAAGACGTCCGTGAGGGCCAGGGGCGGGGAGAGGATGAAGATCGACGTGCACCGCCAGGATCGCCGCGATCATCCACCTCGCCTGCAGCCGCGCGCCGGCACATCAGCAGGCAGACGTAGGCCACGTACATCAGCCACGATCGCCCCGCTGAACAGGTACTTCAGGGTCGTGCCGTTGCCCGTCAGGCCCGGCCACAGCCCGCCGAGCGGGCCCGCCATCCAGCGCGGGATAGAAGGCCGTGTGGGTGGTCGGCGAGAGCAGGCTCGGCCGGTTGGCGGCCATCACCACCACGAGCAGGCTGAGGATCACGATCGTGGCGAGGCACAGCGAGGCGAGCAGTGTCTCGCTGGGCGCCCGCGCCCGCACCGCCGCCCTCGCACGCGCCGGCCAGCCTCCCCGGCCGCCCGCTCCGAAGGAGTCGTCGCGGAGGGGAATGGTTGTGGCGTCTGGAGACATGCCGCGCGCCGCCACGATATCCGTCCCCGAACGCGAAGGGCCCGCCGGAGCGGGCCCTCTGAAGGATCCTGCTATCCCCCCACGCTCACAGCGTGCTGACGTTCACCGCCTTGGGGCCCTTGTCGCCCTGCTCGGGGTCGTAGGAGACCTTGGCGCCCTCCTGCAGCGAGCGGTAGCCCTCGCCGTTGATGCCCGTGTGATGGACGAAGAGGTCCTTGTCGCCGTCATCGGGCGTGATGAACCCGAATCCCTTGTCGTCGCTGAACCACTTTACGGTGCCAGTAGGCATTGTGCGAACTCCTCCACAGTATGTGCGTGCTGCTCCGCGGAGGATGCTGCTCAGAGCTTCGACCTGCGAGCGCTTGCACTGCTTTCACCGGTCTATCGCCGGCCATTCCGGACGACCGTAGCAGGTCGGATGGATGCCGTGTTGTCCAGATGTTTCCGCCCTGACCACCGCCCCTGAGGAGCATCCCCGAGACGCGGGTAGGGTTCGCCCATGACGTCAGCGAGCGACTCCGGCCCGGCAGGCGCGCAGGACGCGCCGGCGCTCGAGCAGCTGCTCCCGCCCGGAGGCGCCGCCACGGTGGCGCAGGTGGTCTCGGAGATGGGCCTCTGGGAGCGTCCCCAGTCGCCCCCGGCCCGGCCGCGGCTGCTGCTCAACATGGTCTGCAGCGTGGACGGGCAGGCGACCTCGGCGGGGTCTCGGGCCGTATCAGCGGTCCAGCCGACCGGCAGCTGTTCCACGCCCTGCGGGCCGCCGTGGACTGCGTCCTGGTCGGGGCCGGCACGGTGCGCATGGAGCGCTACGGCCCGATGCTCCGCGACGAGTCGATCAAACGCCTGCGCGTCGAGCGGGGCCTGCGCGAGGAGCCCCTGGCGGCCATCGTCTCCGGACGCCTGGACCTCGAAGCGGAGATCCCCCTTCTGGACCAGCCCTCGGCCGAGGTTGCCATCGTGACCTCCTCGTCCGCGAGCCTGGCCGAGCGGAGGGCCAGGATCAGCTACGTGCGGGCCGGCCGCTCCGGCCGTCTCGACCTCGAGGCCGCCCTCGAGGGAGCTGGCCGAGCGCTTCTCGGTGTCCATGATCCTCTGCGAGGGCGGACCCCACCTCGCCGGCCAGCTGCTGGCGGCCGGCCTCGTCGACGAGCTGCTGCTGACCGTCTCTCCCCGGCTCGCCGGCGGGGAACCGGCCGGCGGCGAGGCCCTGCGCATCGTCGAGGGGCCCGAGCTCGACCCCCTGCAGGAGCTCGAGCTCCTCGGGGTCCTGCACAGCGACTCCTACCTGTTCCTCCGCTACGGGGTCTCGGCCCGCGAGCGCGTCTCGCGGGACACGACGTCCAGCAGCTCGCTGGCCAGATGACGGCCCTGCGCGGCCACCCGCGGGGTCGCCGATATGCGCACCACGACCGCGTCCCCGTCGACTTCCTCGAGGGTGATCCGCGGTGAGTCCCGCAGCGGCGTCTGCAGCGGACTTCTCGAGGATCTCCTGCAGGTCGCCCGGGGTCATCCCAGCCCGCAGCCTGCGCCCGGAGGTTGACGGCCTCGGGCTCGCGCAGGGGCTGCACCGCGACGCTGAGCACGGCGCTGTTGGGCACCATCACCGAGTCTTCCCCGGTCGCGAAGGTCGTGTAGAGCAGGCCCAGCGAGCTGACGGTCCCCTCGATCTGGCCGGCGAGAGGCCCGCCCTGAAGGCGCACCCGCTCGCCGACCCGGAAGGGACGGGCGCTGAGCAGAACGGTCCCGGCGATCAGGTTGCCGAGCGTCTGCTGGGCGGCGAGGCCGACGATCACCGCCGTGAAGGCGCCGCCGAGGGCGAGTGTTCTGGCTTGGATGCCGGCGACGCGCAGGGCCACGAGCAGGGCCACCACGATCGTGACCAGGCGGATCAGGAAGCCGACCGTCCCGGCCGTCGCCGGATCCAGGCGCCTGAACAGCGCCGGGCCGAGCCCGCGGCCGATGTCCCGGGCGATCGCCCAGCCGAGGATCATCAGCACGAGCACCGTCACCACGGTGATCGGGCGTTTCGAGCGGCCTGTTCGAGGTGCTTGTGGGCGGGGACGAGGACGCCCCTGGCGTTCCGATAGGTCCGGACCTGGGTGCCGAACAGGTCGACGCGGTTGTCGTAGAGGATCACCACGGCCACGAAGATCGGCATCAGGACCAGCGCCTCCAGGCGCGCGCGCTTGACCACCCGCGGGCTGATCTGGCGCAGCAGACCGACCTCCTTCCAGGCCTGGCTGCGGGTCTCGAACATCTTCGGAGGGGTTCTCGGGATCGGCATGGCCTCACATGATGGCGCGATCGACGGCGATCCCCCGGTCGGGCGCCAGGCCTTGCACTACCCTTCCGTGGCCATGAACCCGAACCTTCGCAAGCTCGTCATTCCCGCGGTGATCCTCGGCATCGTCCTGATCGTGGTCGCCGTCATCTACTTCGTGGAGCCCCAGCACTCCCTGCCGTCCTTCTTCCCGGGCCACAGCTCGGCGAGCGACCCGGAAGCCAACCACCACCACACCAAGCACGGCATCGCCGCGCTGATCGTGGCCCTCGCCTGCTTCGCCTTCGCCTGGTTTCAGACCGGCCCGAAAACGTCCTCGGCCGCGCCGCAGGCCTAGGCGCCGGCGTCGCTAGCCGCCGATGGCGAAGACGAGCGTGGAGACCGACCCGAGGGCGATGCAGTAGTAGCCGAACGGCGTCAGCCGGTTGGTCTGGAAGTAGCGGAGCAGGAACTTGACAGCCAAGAAGGTGGTCGCCGCCGCGCAGACGGCCGGCGACGAGCGCCGGTCCGCGTACCCCGTCGCCTTCCGACCCGAGCAGTTCGGGCAGCTTCAGGGCGGCGGCGGCGAGGATCACCGGCGTCGCCAGCAGGAAGGCGAAGCGGGCGGCGTCCTCGTTGGACAGGCCCGCCAGCAGCCCGCCTCCCATCGTGAAGCCGGAGCGGGAGATGCCCGGGATCAAGCGCGAAGGCCTGCGAGGTGCCGACGCCGATCGCCTGGCGCCAGCTGAGCTTCGCGATCCGCCCGTCGGACGTCGCCCAGGTAGTCCCCCGGGCGCGGCGGGCGCCGGCGCAGGCGCTCGAACAGCAGCAGCGCGATGCCGTTGACGATCAGGAAGGCGGCGGCGATCGCAGGCGAGGCGAACAGTTTGCGGATCGGCGTCCTGGAGCACCAGCCCGATGATGCCCGACCGGGATGGTGCCCGCGACGAGCAGCCAGCCGAGCCGGCGCGTACGTGTCGTCCGCCCGGATCTCCCGCATCGCCAGCGAGCGCACGAGCCCCTTGACGATCCGCACCCAGTCCTTGAGGAAGAAGAGCAGCAGCACGACGCGGTGCGCGAGGTGGGTGGCGACCAGGAACGTCAGGAAGAACTTGTCGTTCTGGTGGATGTGCCAGCCGAACAGACGCGGCAGCACGACCCCGTGGCCGAGGCTCGAGATCGGGAACGGCTCGGCGACGCCCTGGGTGAGGCCGAGGATGACAGCCTGGAAGTAGCTGATCAGGGTGGCGCGAGCGGCAGCGGCGTGGATCATGGCGGGGCAGCTTAGCGAGGGAGCCTGGGGTCACGCGCCCGCGACCGCTTCACGTGTCGCTTCACACGATCGTTCCCGCTTGGTCACAGAAAACCTGCGCTTTGCAGGCGAATCTCATGTCATGATGAATGAGATGCTCTAGCGGACAGCCAGCCGGGAGCGAGTCGGCCAGCCGGGCCGACATGCACTGCCACTCCGACCGCCTCGGAGCGCTCGCGGCTCGGGGTGCAGCGCGCCGCTCGGCCTGCCCGAGTGCGCGACGCCGCCCGAGGAGGTCTACGAGCTGGCCAAGCGGCGCGGCATGGACTTCGTGACGATCACCGACCACGACACGATCGACGGCGTGCTCGCGATCGCCGACCGCCCCGACGTGTTCATCTCCGAGGAGCTGACCGCCAGCTTCCGCGGCGAGCCGCAGGCCGTGCACGTGCTCTGCTACGGGATCACGCCCGACGACCACGAGTGGCTGCAGGCCCACCGCGGCGACGTCGAGCTGTGCGCCGCCTACATGCACGAGCGCGAGATCGCCTGCGCGCTCGCCCACCCCTACTACACCGTCGCCGCGCCGCTGACCGGCCGCCACCGCCGCCGCCTGGCCGAGCTGTTCGCGGTCTGGGAGGTCCGCAACGGCGCCCGCGCGCCCGAGCTCAACAGGCCGGCCGCGATCTACGTCGCGACGCGGGACGGCATCGGCATCGGCGGCAGCGACGACCACGCCGGCGTCGACATCGGCCGCACCTCACGCGAGACGCCGCGCGGCGCGCACCCCGGCGGAGTTCCTCGCGCACGTGCGCGCCGGGCGCGTCAGCGGCCGGCGGCGAGCAGGGCAGCGCCGCGAAGTGGGCCCACGCCGCGATCGCGCTGGCGGTCCGCGCGCTCGGGCCGCGACGGCGGGCGCGGCGGCGGGCGGCCCGACCCGCGCCGCGTGCTGAGGATGGCCGCGCGGCTGCTGCGCGAGGGCGACGCGCGCGAGGGCGCCGCCGGCGGCGAGCTCTCGCCCGACGACGCGCGCTGCCTGCTGCGCGGCCTGGCTGCGCGCGGTCGGCCTCGACCACCTCGACGGCGCGAGCTGATCGCCCACATGCAGGACGAGCGCTTCAGCCACGCCGACCTCTACCGGCGCGCCTGCCGCGCGCACGAGCGCGGCTGCGCGCGGCCGTCGCAGCGGCGCTCGGCGGCGGCGCAGCGGCGAGTCGGACGTCGGGCCGGCCGCGGTCGGCCTGTTCGACGGCCTGCATCGCCGCGATCCCCTACGCGCCCGCGGCGGCGTTCCTCGCCCGCGAGCAGGCCAAGCTGCGCGCGATCTCCGCCGCAGGGCCGTCCCGGCAGGCGCGAGGACGGCGAGACGCCGCGCGTGGCGATCGTCGCCGACGGCATCGGCGCGACGCACGGCGTGACCGCACGATCGAGGAGATCCGCGAGCGCGGCGTGCCGGGCTTCGAGATCGAGGTCGTCGGGCACCGACCCGAGCGTCGACCGCCGGCTCGCCGCCGTCGCCGAGGTCGAGGTCCCCTACTACCCGGGACTGCGGATCGGCGTGCCGAGCCTGCCCGGCGGCCGTCCAGGCGCTCGCCGACGGCCGCTACGACGCGATCCACGTCTGCTCGCCGGGCCCGGCGGGCGTCGCCGGCGCGCTCGTCGCGCGCGCGCTGGGGCTGCCGCTGCTCGGCAGCTACCACACCGAGCTCGACCGCCTACGCCGGCCTGCGCTCCGGCGAGCCGGCGCGTCGCGGAGGCGATGGCGCGCGGCCGTCGCCGCCTTCTACGGCGCATGCGAGCTCGTGCTCTCGCCGAGCGCCGCCGCCGACGAGGCGCTGGCCGGCGATCGGCATCGCCGCGCGAGCGCGTCGCTGCGCTGGGACCGCGGCGTCGACACGGCCCGCTTCGACCCGGCGCTGCGCGACGCGGCCGCTGCTGCCGGGAGGCGTCAACGTCCTCTACGCCGGGCCGGATCACGCGCGAGAAGGGCGTCGACCTGCTCGCCGACGCGTTCCTCGAGGCGCGCGCAGCAGCGACCCGCGCCTGCACCTCGTGCTCGCCGGCGGCGGCCCCGAGCAGGAGCGCCTCGCGCGAGCGCCTCGGCGCGCACGCGACCTTCCTCGGCTGGCTCGAGGGCGACGAGCTCGCGCGCGCCTACGCGAGCGCCGACATCTTCCTGTTCCCCAGCGCGACCGACACCTTCGGCCAGGTCGTCCTCGAGGCGCAGGCGAGCGGCCTGCCGGTCGTCGCGGTCGCCGAGCGGCGGCCCGCTGTCGCTGATCGAGCACGGCGTCGACGGGCTGCTGCTGCCAGGCCGACGCCGGCCGCGCTGGCCGAGGCGCTGCTCGAGCTCGCCGCGCTCGCCGCTGCTGCGCGAGCGCCTCGCCGCGGCGGCGCTGCGCGCGGTGCGCGCGCGGACCTGGGAGCGCGCGCTCGAGCGGCTCGCCGACGGCTACCGCCGAGCGCTGAGCGGCGCCCAGGCTCCCGCCGCCTCCGAGCCCCCCGGCCGTCGAGCCGCCTAGGCCGAAACGTCCATGCTTCCCTACACCCCCAGGCCCACCACGCGAACGATCGCCGTCGCGCTCCACGGCATCGAGCCGGCGACGTTCGAGCGCTGCGCGCTGATCCGCGACTGGCTCGACGACCACGGCGTCGACCGCGTGACGCTGCTGGTGATCCCCGCCCGCGACCTGCATCCGGTCGGCGAGCGCTCCCCGGAGATGATGAGCTGGCTCGCGCGAGCGCCGCGCCGCGGGCGACGCGATCGCCCAGCACGGCTTCCAGCACGTCTGCCACCGGCGCGGGCCGCTCGACCGGCGACGATCGCCCGCGCCCAGGGGCATCGCCCCGGCGAGTTCCTCGGGCTCGACGACGACGAGACCAGGCGCGCCGTCAACGCCGGCTGGCGCGTGCTGAAGCTCGCCGGCATCGAGCCGGACGGCTTCGTCGCGCCCGCCTACGCCTACACGCGCCGCGCTGCGCGCGGCGCTGCGGCAGCGCTTCCGCTGGTGGGCCGGGACTGCTGCGCGTGCACCGCACCGACGCCGGCACCCGGACGAGCGCCTGGACGCTCCGCTGGCGCCGGCCTTGAGCCTGGCCTCGGCGGCGGGCCGTTCGGCGGCGCGTCTCGCCCGCCGTGATCCGTGCCGGGCCGGCGCGCTGCTCCGACGGCACGCTGCGCCTCGACCTGCACCCCGCCGACCTCAGCCACCCCCGCCACATGCTGGCGCTCGAGTGGGTCCTCAACGGGCTCGCCCGCGGCGGGCGGTCACCTACCCCGAGCTCGTCGGGGCTGGGCCGGCCCGAGCCGCAGCCGCTCGCTGGTCAGCCGCCTCCCAGCAGGGCCGCTGCGAGCGGCTTGACGGCGGCCAGCCGCGCGTAGCCGATGTGGCCGAGGCCGAACAGGTCCTCGATCGTCCGCAGCAGCGAGAAGTGGTTGTAGGGTAGCTGGCTGGTCGTCCGCCCTTGATGAACGGGGAGAGCAGCAGCGCACCCACCAGCCGCCGCCGCGCGGGGAGAGGCCCGCGGCGGGGGCCGGGAGGTTCGGGAAGGGGGCTGCCCGCAGCACGAGCTCGAGTCGGCGAATTCACCGCTCGAGGGAGCCTCGTCGACCGTGATCACGAGCAGGCCGCCATCCTTGTAGGCCCGGGAGGAGGTGATCTCGGGCACGAACGGTCTTCAAGAAGCCGTCGGCCTGCGCCGGTCCAGCCGGTGCTCCCGGCGGCAGGGCGTCCGGGGCGCCGTCATGGCAGAGGTCGGGCGCGATGTAGGCGAGGGTCGGGGGCGTGGGCGGCGCTCCAGGTCCGTCCTCAGCGCTGCCCAGCCCGACGTCCTCGCGCGGCGCAGGCCGGGGAGGAGGCGATCGCTTCGAAGTACATGAAGGGGTTGCGGAAGGTCGCATAGGGGCCGCCCCGGAGCCGGGATCGGGCTGCGCCGAGGGCCGGGTGAGCGCAGGGGCCGGTCTGGCCCGCCGGGTTCGTCCTGCCCCTGGATGTAGGCCCGCCAGGTCAGGTGCTTTGCGGTCAGCTGCCCGGGCAGCGTCTGGGTGCTCGGCCGGGTAGACGCAGCCTTCGCCCAGCACCTGTTCTTCGGAGCCGAGGGTCGCCGGGGACACCGCCGCGTAGGTGGGGCAGTTGGCGGCCGTCTGCGCGGTCGGGCCCTGACCGCTGATCAGGGCGATCTCGTTCGCGAGCTGCTCGTGGGCGACCGCGTCGTAGCGGAGGAGCAGCTCGCCTTTGCGACTCCAGCGTCTGCGACAGGTAGGGAGCCTTCGATTCGGGGCCGAACATGGCCGCGTAGGGCTCGTCGGAGAGCATGATCACGAACACGTGCTTGACGGCAGGGGGCTTGGCCGGCCCGGAGGACGACCCGAGGATCCGCCTTTCTTCTCTTCTTCCCCGCTCCCGCTCGACGTGGATCCGCTGGAGCGTTCCCTCGCCGGAGCCGGCGCGGCTGCGGTGCTCGTCGTCGCGGCGGCGGTTTCTTCTTCGGCCGGGGCCGGGGTGGGTTCGGCTTCGGATGCGGGCGGTTCGGCTGCGGTGCTGCGGGGCGGTGCCCGTCCCGGCGGTGGCTGGAGGGAAGCACCACCTTCAGATGCGGCCTGGCACTGGCCGCGAGCGTGCCGCCGCCGGAGCCGGCGGCGCTTCCCAGCAGCGCCCGAAGCCAAGGAAGACGAGCACGAGCATGAGCCCGACCCGGGGCGAGGGCAGGCGCTGGCCCTGGGGTCTGTCCGCGGGGGCGCTCGGCGGCGACCTGCGCCGGCGGTGATGCGAGGCGCTCCGGGAGGCGGCGAAGCAGCTCGGTCAGCAGCTGCCCGCGCCCGCCCGCCCGCTCGCCGCACACCAGGCAGTAGCGCTGGTCGCCGGCCAGCGGCGAGCCACAGGCCGCGCAGGGCTCGGCGTCCGCCCGCTCATCCCGGGCTACTCGGCCGCGTCGGGACGGGGGTCCGCCGCCGATGGAGCGAGCAGGGCGTCCATCACGGCCGTCGCCCGGTCACCGCGCGTCGCCGCTCGGAAGCCGCTCCATCAGCGCGGTCCCGCACTGCCAGCAGAACAGTGCCCCGCGGCTGTGGGGGGCGCCGCAGTGTGGACAGGCCCCGGCCGCCCCCTCCTGCTCCATCCGCAGCAGCCGCTCCACCTCCGCCAGCTCGGCGTCGCGTTCCTGGAGGATCGCCGCTCGGCGCACGAGGACGTCCAGGCGGAAGTGGTCTCGGATCGCCATCTCGTAGGCGAGCCCGCCGAGGTCCCAGTGCAGCTCCGTCACCTGCTCGGCCAGCGCATCCCGCCTGCGCCGCAGCTCTGACGCCCGGATCGGCTGGGGGCGTCGACCGGGGGCCCGGCGGAGGTGCAGGCGACGGTCCCGGCGCCGCGCCCCTCAGGCCATCTGGAAGGATCCCCATCCGGCTACCCCGTTGAGACCACGTCGGGAAGGTTCTTGGACTTTTCCACATAGCTTTTGCCCTTGCTCTTGTTCACGCCTTCGAGCACGGACGGCGGCGCAGGGTGGCTGGGGCTCGAGGACCCGCCCGAGCCGCCCGAGCCGCCCGATCCGGTCTTCCCACCCGACCCGCCGGCGCCCGAGGAGCCCCCGTTGGAGACCGCCACGACCTTGGCCCCGGGGAACTTGCCCTTGAGGGCTGCAGGGCCTTCTGGGCGTCGGCCTTCTTGTGGTCGACGCCCGAGTAGATGACGTAGCTGCCGGACGGCAGGCTGCTGAATTCTTCGGACTTCAGGGCCCCGACTTCCTTGGCCCCCTTTGCCTGCGCGGCCGACTTGGCGGACTGAACCGCGGCGACCGAGGTGCCTTCCTGGGGGAGCGTCTGCAGCTGCACCGTGTAGCCGTCGGTACCGGCCGGCCAGTCGCCGGTGAAGGCCGCTTCCGAGCTCGCTCCCGAGGCGGCTCCCGAGGGCGTCGAGGCGATGCTGACGACCGGCGCGGGGCCGGCCGCCTGCCCGCCTCCCGAGCGACCGATCAGGACGCCCACCCCCATCGCCAGCAGAAGAACGCCGATGCCGGCGAGCAGTGTCGGCGTGCCGCCGCGGGCGCCGCCCGCATGCGCGCGCCCGGAGTCCGGAGGTCCGGGCGGAGCGCCTCCGGCGCGCCGGCGGTGCCGTCGGGGTTCCCGCAAGGAGGAAGGCGCTGACGGGCATCCTGCGCTCCCCGCACTCCAGGCAGTACCGCTGGTCGGCCGCGAGCGGGGATCCGCAGGCTGCGCAGCTCTCCTGCGCCTGTCGGCCGGGGGAGGGCGGAGCTGGCGATCGATTCGGTGGACAGGGTGGCTTCCTCGGTCGGATGGGCACGCGGACTGGTGCGTCCGGACGGACGCCGCGCGGCTCAGCCTATGGTCGAGCCGGAAGGCCCTCCCGAGGTGATGATTTTGTGAATGCGGGGTCGAGGCGCGGCCGGGCTATCCGGCCACGCGATCACTGCCGAGCAGCGAGGGGGCAGCCATCTCCGGCTGCGAGGGCTGGGGGGCCGCCGCCTCGGGGGCACCCAGACCGGGACGGCGATCGCCATCCCTGGCGACGGCGCACAGACCGGCGACAAGCGTCACGAGCAGTATCCAAGCGCAAACGGCGAGAAGGATCATCACCAGCTCCGGGGCTACGATCGTCGGAACGGGAATTGCTCATCACACTCATCAGCTTTATTGGGGATGGGCTATGTGTTCTCGCACATGCCTTTACCGTCTCCTAAGCGGCCCACGGGACACTCCATGCGCACCGCATCGAAGAGGCCTGGGAGGGTTTAAGAGCTCAGCCCGCGCACCCGCGGGCCCGACTCGCGCGAGCAAATCGACCAAGCTGACAGGGAGAGGACGCCAGATGAGGAGATCGAGCATGAGACTTGCCGTCGCGGCGCAGCTCCTGGCGGTCGCGGCCCTGTCGCTGCCCGCCGCAGCCTCCGCGAAAAGCACGACTGGCAAGCCGCTCGTCTCGACCGGACCGGTCACGCACGTACGCGGCACCACCGGCACCCTCACGGGATCGATCAACCCCCACGGAGAGGGCGACCATCTACTTCTTCCAGTACGGCCCGACGACGACCTACGGCTCGCAGACCCCGACCGGCTCGCTGCCGGCGGGGCAACACGCCGGTGAAAGTCAGCCAGACCGTGACGGGCATCCTGCCGGGCTACCACTACCGGCTCGTGGCCAGCAACAACTCCAAGGCCGAAGAAAAGGGCAAGGACCGCGTCTACACGCCAAAGGCGACGCGGCTGAAGTTCTCCATCACCAAGCCCACGCGGGCAGCACGTGATCGGCGGCGCTCTCGTCGTGGCCGGGGTCCCTCACCGGTACCGGGGGCCGGCAACCACCGGATCGCCCTGCAGGCCAACCCCTACCCGTTCGGCGTCTTCACGAACGTCGGCACCCCGATCCTCACCGACTCGCGCCGGCAGGTTCTCGTTCCACATCTTCAACCTGCTGCAGACCGCCCAGTACCGCGTGGTCACGGTGGATCCCCGTCCGGTCATCAGCCAGGTCGTCGTCGTGCCCGTCAGGCGTGCGGGTGACCCTGCATGTGCGCACCTCCAAGCGCAAGGGGATCGTGCGCCTGTACGGGACCGTCTCGCCGGCCGAGGTCGGCGCAAGGGTCGTGTTCCAGATCCAGAAGACGCCCAAGAAGGAACGCATCTTCAAATCCGAAAAGGCCGAAGAAAAGGCCGAAGAAAAGGGACCGCCCTTCGCCAGCGTGTTCGTCTCCGTGGTCAAGCGGGCCACACGCACGCTCTCCCGCTTCAGCAAGGTCGTGACGATCAAGAAGACCGGCCACTACCGCGCCTACGTCGAACTGCGCCGCGGACCGCTCGCCTCCGGCTACAGCTCGACCGTGACGCTGCACGCCCGCCCGGCCACCAAAAAGCGCAAGGCGAAGCGCAAGAAAGCGTAGATCGAGGCCGCCCCCGCCGGGGCGCCGTGAAGCGCGGGCTGTCGCTCAGGCGATGCCCGGGGCCAGGCCGCGGGCGACGAGAGCCGCGATGACCTGCTCCACCCCGGCCTCCACGCTCGCCCCGCCCCGGCCGAGCACCAGGTCAGGGTCCGTGGGCGCCTCGTAGGGGGCGCCGACCCCGGTCAGGCCGGCCAGCTCCCCGGCCCGGGCCCGTGCGTACAGGCCCTTCGGGTCGCGCTCCTCGCAGACCTCCAGGGGGGCGTCGACGAAGACCTCCAGGAAATGCAGGTCCTCGGCCGCGTGCAGCTCGGCGGCGGCCTCGCGGTCGGCCGCATAGGGGCTGACGAGGCTGACCAGCGCGATCGTCCCCGACTCGGCGAGCAGCCTCGCCACATGGGCGGTGCGCCTGACGTTCTCCCGGCGGGCCTCCTCGTCGAAGCCGAGATCGCCGTTGAGCCCGTGGCGGAGATTGTCCCCGTCGAGCAGGAAGGCGGGCAGTCCCGCCTCGATCAGGCGCTCCTCGACCGCGGCTGCAACGGTCGACTTGCCGGCACCGGGAAGCCCGGTGAACCAGACAGTGGCCCCGTTGTGGCCAAGGGTCGACCAGCGACGGTCGCGGGTCATCCGCGAGCCCTGCCATCTGACGTTCGGGCTGCGCTCGCTCTTGGCCTGCTTGACGGCCTGGTCCTCGTCCACCTCGGCGTCGAGGATCACGCCGGCCGCGACGGTTTCGTTGGTCGCCTCGTCGATCATGATCAGGCTTCCCGTGACCCGGTTGCGCCGGTAGGAGTCGAAGGCCAGCGGGGCGCTGACTTCGAGATGGACCCGTCCGAGGTCGTTGAGCTCGAGGGTCGTCGCGCTCTCGTCGCGGTGCAGCGTCTCGACCTCGATCCGGTAGCGGACGTCCACCCCGCCGACCATCGCGGTCCTGGTGGTGTGCTTTACCAGGTAGCGGCGACGGGGGTCCAGCGGGCGCTCTGACATCCAGCAGACCAGGCACTCGAAGCGGTTGGAGAGCGTCGGCTGATTGTGGGCGCGCACGATCATGCTGCCCCTGCCCACGTCGACGTCGTCCTTGAGCCGGACCGCCACCGACATCGGCGGGAAGGCCTCCTCGACGGGGCCGTCGAAGGTGTCGATGCCGGCGATGGTGCTGCGCTGTCCGCTCGGCAGGACCATCACTTCGTCGCCCGGGCGCATCACCCCGCCGGCCACCTGGCCGGCGTAGGCGCGGTAGTCGGCCACGCTCGTAGACGGGGGGCGTATCACCCACTGCACCGGGAAGCGCACGTCGATCAGGTTGCGGTCGGAGGCGATGTGCACGTGCTCCAGGTGGTAGAGCAGCGGCGGCCCCTGGTACCACGGCGTCGACTCCGAGCGCTCGACCACGTTGTCCCCGAGCAGGGCGGAGATCGGGATGAAGGTCACGTCCGGGACCTCCAGGCGCGCGGCGAAGCCGTCGAAGTCCTCGACGATCGCGTCGAAGACCGCCTCGTCGAAGTCGACCAGGTCCATCTTGTTGACGCACACGACCAGATGCGGGATCCCGAGCAGGGAGCTGATGAAGGCGTGACGCTTGGACTGCGCCACGACCCCCTTGCGGGCGTCCACGAGCACGATCGCCAGGTCGGCGGTCGAGGCGCCCGTGACCATGTTCCGCGTGTACTGCTCGTGCCCGGGGGTGTCGGCGATGATGAACCGGCGCTGGGCGGTGGCGAAGTAGCGGTAGGCGACGTCGATCGTGATGCCCTGCTCACGCTCGGCGCGAAGCCCGTCGGTCAGCAGGGATAGGTCGAGGAAGCCCTCCCCCTTGCGCTCGCTCGCCCGCTCGACGTGCTCGAGCTGATCGGCGAGCACCTGCTTGGAGTCGTAGAGCAGCCGCCCGATCAGGGTGCTCTTGCCGTCGTCCACGGAGCCCGCCGTGGCGAACCGCAGCAGCTCGGCGGGGCGCTCGGTGAGCCTGCGGAAGACCTCCTCGGCGGTCTCGACCGCGGGCTCGGCGACATGGACCTTGCCGTTCCCGTTGCCGTTGCCCGCCATACCCAGCCTGGTACCCGGAGCGTCCATCAGAAATACCCCTGCCGCTTGCGGTCCTCCATCGCCGCCTCGGTCACCCGATCGTCGGCCCGTGTCTGGCCCCGCTCGGTGATCTCGGTCGCGGCGATCTCGACCACCACCTGCTCGAGGGTGGCGGCATCGGACTCGACGGCGCCGGTACAGCTCATGTCCCCCACGGTCCGGTAGCGCACCATCGCCGAGAAGGCCTCCTCCCCGTCCATCATCTCCACGAACGGGCTCACGGCGTAGAGCATGCCGTCGCGGGCGAACACCTCGCGCTCGTGTGCGAAATAGATCGACGGCACCTCAAGACCCTCCTCCGCGATGTACTGCCACACGTCGAGCTCCGTCCAGTTGGAGATCGGAAATACGCGGGCGTGCTCCCCCTTGCGAATGCGCCCATTGTAGAGGCTCCAGACCTCCGGTCGTTGGCGCTGGGGCTCCCACTGGCCGAACTGGTCGCGGAAGGAGAGGATCCGCTCCTTGGCCCGCGCCCGCTCCTCGTCGCGGCGAGCTCCGCCGAAGGCGGCATCGAAGCCATGCTCGGCGATCGCATCGAGCAGGGTGACGGTCTGCAGGGCGTTGCGCGAGGCTCGCGGCCCGGTCTCCTCGACCACCCGCCCGGTCCGGATCGACTCCTCGACCGACGCCACGATCAGGCGCTCTGACAGCTCTCTCATGCGCCGGTCCCGGAACTCGATCGCCTCGGGGAAGTTGTGGCCGGTGTCGACGTGCATCACCGGGAAGGGGAACGGGGCAGGCCGGAAGGCCTTCTCGGCGAGCCGCAGGAGAACGATCGAGTCCTTGCCGCCGCTGAACAGCAGGACGGGCCGCTCGAATTCGGCGACCGCCTCGCGCATGACCTGAATCGCCTCGGACTCGAGCGTGCGCAGGTGCGTTAGGTGATAGGTGGTGGGCATCCGTGCGGTTGCCAGGAGCTTTGCTTCTCTTCCCCCTGAGGTTGTGAACACTTTAGGAGGACCACGGCGCTTGTCAAGACGGGACACGAGCGCGACGAGCCGCCCGCACACCTGTCAAGTGGGGAGCGGAGGCCGGGAGCGGCGATGAATGTCCGCCCGCGTCGGGAGTGCTCAAGCAGCGTCTGCCCGGCTCCGATCCACGCCTTGACAGAGGGGCGCACGAAGGCGCCCACCCCCAGACATCAAGGGGCATCATGCTCACCCGACTGCCTCGGGCGGCACGGCTCTTCTGCGCACTGGCGCTCGCCGCGAGCCCGGCCCTGCTCGCACCTTCGGTGCAGGCCGCCCACGGACACCGCGCTCATCACGCTGCGCGCAGGAGCATCGGTCGGCTCGGCTGTTCGGTGAAATCCCGCAAGATCTGTCGCAGCGCTCCTGCCCGCTCGGCCCGGTCCGCCTCCGCCACCGCGCTGGCCGTGTCCCTCGCCTCCGCGCTCCCCGCTGCGACGACCTCCCCGCGGCGCCCCACGCCGGCCCCGCCCGGCGGCGGCTCGGGGAAGGGCTCTTACGGCGGCGGGGAAGCCTTCGGCGAACCGCCGGTGGAAGGCGCCGAAGAACCGGCCACCGAAGCGGCCAACCAGCCATCCGAACTGGAAGGGGAACCCTCGGGTGAAGGGGCCGAAGAAGGCGAAGAAGGCGAAGAAGGCGCGAGCGAATCGGGCGAAGGCCCCGAACCGGGCGAAGAAATCCCCAGCGGGCAGCGCAAATACGCCGGCGAACTCCCCTCCGACTCGGGCGAAACGGTCACCGACCCGATCGACCCCCGCTTCCTCGGCTACGTCCCCTTCGGGACCATCTCATTCTGGATCCAGCACTGGCGGGCGTACATGGACACGTGGCCCGCCTCGCGGCTGCTGGGCGCCGTCGGCATCAACTTCTCGGGCAACGGGACGGGAGCCGATGCGGTCGCCCAGCTGCTGCAGGACAGCGGCTTCAGGCTCGCCCGCAAGGGGATCCCCTGGGACGCAATGTCCTATACCGATCCGACCTCGCTGCGCAGCCCCTCCAAGATCGGGGCGGCCCTCGCCATCCTGCACCGTCACGGGCTGCGGCCGCTGATCGTGCTGGACGCCAACAGCACTGCCCCCACCCCCCTTCGCAACGTGAAGCTCGAAACGCTCGCGAACGCTCTGGAAGGCTCCAGAACGGTGAAGCTCAGCCACGCCAGCGCAGCGCTCGTCGTCCCGGGAAAGACGGGCTTCAGCAACCTGGCCTTCGGCGGCAGCCCTGACATCCTCGTGACCTCGGTCCTGCCCGACGGGACGGCCACCCTCTCCCGGGCCCTGCCGAGGGCGCTGCCGGCCGGAGCCCATCCCGGCGCGACCCTGCGCTTCGCCCCGTTCTCGAACCCGGTCCTACCCAACGGCGAACCGAACCCCGCCTTCCGGGAAACCATGAACGGCTGGCTGAGCTACGTGGGGGCCGTGTGCCGCGAGGCCGCCGGCGTGGTGGGCCCAGGCGGGTTCGACCTCGAGATCTGGAACGAGCTCTCCTTCGGCTCGGAGTTCCTGAACATCGAACACTACGAAGCCGCCTTCTCCGCCAACAAGGCCCACAAACACGCGGTCAACAAGGCGATCCGCCGGGCGCTGCTGAGGGAAACCGTGGCCTACGTCCGCAACCCCGCCAACGGCATCTCCCGCGCCGTCGGGATCACCGACGGCTTCGCGAGCGAGTCCCCGTTTGCCAGCGGAGCGAACGCCCCCAGCGGGCTGACGGCGCTCAGCAAGCACCCGTATACCGGGGCCAAGATCCTGCCCGCAGCATTCCAGCAACACCGCAACAGCCCGATCGACGCCCTCGGCAACCGCGACGCGCCGAGGCACGTGTTCACCCCGGCCTTCATCCCCAGCTACCAGTCGATGTTCCCCGAGTACACCATCTCCGGAGTCTGGACGGAGTCCCTGATCCGGGACGTCGCCCCCTTCACCACCTACGTCTACGGCTATCCCCACGGACGCTACGTCGCCCCTCCCGGCGGCGAACCGGTGCAGAAGTGGATCACCGAGTTCAACATGAGCCCGTGGCGGGGGGTGCCGATGAGCCCGGACGGGGTCACCCCGGTTCCCGGAGCCACCCGCAGCCAGGCCGACAGGGCCCACTTCCAGGCCAAGGCGCTCCTGCGCGACCTGGTTGCGATGGTGGGCAAGGGCATCTCGCGCGACTACTTCTTCCACGCGGGCCTGCGGGGGGGCGCCCTCGACGTGATCGGCCAGGACTTCCTGGCGGCTCTCGAAGCCCATCCCGAAAGCTACCCCGGCGATTCGGCCGGCGGTGAGACGATGACGGGCTTCAAGAACATGCTCGGCCGCTTCCAGGGCCCGGGCCCGGGCGGCCCGGCACGGCAGCTGCAGCTTCTCTCGATCGTCCAGCAGGGCAACCACGCCCAGTTCGCCGGCGACGAAACGGCGGCCCATCCCGCCCTCTATGACCGCGACGTCCTGGCGGTCCTGCCCTTCCAGTCCTCCCCCACCCGCTTCGTCATACCCGTGTACGTGATGACCAGGGACCTGATGACCCTCTACCGCCCGAGCGCGGACCCCACCGACGTCACCCGTTACGACCTTCCGGACGAGCGATTCCAGATCACGCTCGGCAACCTGCCGGAATCCTCGCGGACGCCCACCGTCAGCGCCTACGATCCGCTCCGCGACGCGACCACTCCGGCTCGGCTGGTATCTCGCGAAGGCACCCGCGGCGTGTTCGAACTCGCGGCCACGGACTACCCGCGGATCCTCGCGATCGACTACGGCGCCTAA